>CAZFHA010000045.1:0-2635 GCA_964518595.1 uncultured Oscillospiraceae bacterium | reverse complement strand
CGGTAGCCAAGGTATCAAAAACCACACTTTGGGTCGTTGGTGGCACACTATCTCCGCCATTAACATTGAAGCTTAAGTTGTAGCTATTAATCGACCACTGAGCAAAGAGCTCTGTATGAGCCGCTGGCATTCGGGTAGTAGCAAAATTCCAAACCGTACCGCTACCATTAGCTGCCGTATTCCACCCCGTAAAAGTATAGCCTAGCCGGGTTGGTGCAGAAGGAGCGATTGCCAAGCCATCAAAGACCACGCTCTGGGTCGTTGGAGGAGTACTCTCTCCACCATTAACATTGAAACTAAGATCATAATAATTCGCTGACCACTGGGCAAATAGAGTTAAATTATTAGCCGGCATAGTAGAGGTAGAGAAATTCCATGTTGTTCCCGTTCCGTTAGGCTGAGTGTTCCACCCTTGAAAGGTATGTCCTACTCTGGTCGGAATCGCCGGTTCTATGCCCAAACTACCAAAGGTCAGAGGTTGAGTAGCAGGTGTACTACCACTATCCCCACCATTGACATTAAAACTCAAATCATAGGTATTAATATCCCATTGAGCAAATAAAGTCGTATTTACCGCAGGCATAGTAGTCGTGTTAAAGTTCCAGACTGTACCACTGCCATTAGAAGCAGTGTTCCAACCCGCAAAAGTATGTCCCACTCTTGTTGGAATTGCCGGTGCACTTGCCAAGGTTCCAAAAGGAACCGATTGGGAAGTTGGGGCAGGGCTATCCCCACCATTCACATTAAAATTCAAATCATAATTGTTCACCGACCATTGAGCAAATAGAGTCTGCGCATTGCCGGGCATAGTATTTACATTAAAGTTCCATACCGTACCATTCCCACCTGCTAGTGTGTTCCAATTGGTAAAAGTATGTCCTAGCCGGCTTGGGGGCGGCGGTTCTGTAGCCAGTCTACCATACTGAACAGATTGTGCTGTCGGTGCGGAACCATCGCCTCCATTTAAGTTAAAACTTAACAAAAAGCTGGCAAGACTCCACTGAGCAAATAAAGTTGTATTAGAGGCTGGCATTCTAGTCGTAGCAAAATTCCAAGTAGTTCCCCCTCCAACGCTATTCGTATTCCAACCAGTAAAATTATAACCAACTCTGGTAGGGTTACCGGGATTGATAGCTAGGCTGTCAAAGGGAACTGATTGTGTTGTTGGGGTGGCACTATTTCCACCATTTACACTAAAAGCTAAATTATAATTATTTCTTGTCCACTGGGCAAACAATGTCACATCATTTTGGGGCATTCTGGTAGAGGAAAAATTCCACGTCGTACCTGTACCATTGGCCGCAGTATTCCAACCGGCAAAAGTAAAACCGGTTCGAGTGGGAGTGGTGGTAGGCGCAGTAGCCAAAGAATTTTCTTGCACCGTTTGGGTTGCTGGTGTAGTTCCCGATCCGCCATTAAGATTAAAACTCATATTATAGGTAAATAATGGCAAATTCTGCATGGCAATCGCTTGCAAGGCTGTTACACCACCGGTAGCACCGGTAAAACCAAAGAAGGCTAAATTGCCGCCAAAAAAGGTGCTATAGTTGGCAATGGGATAATTTCGTGTATTTCCATTCACATTAACACTTAAAGTACCAGCTGCTCCAGAGGGCGTCCAGCTTACCGTGACAGGCACCCAGACAGAATCAGAAAAGCCCATAGCTTGAAAACTGGATAAAGAGTTATGATTAGCAGAACCAACCGGATTATTAGGTACCACAAAAGCCATATGACGGGACAAATTAGGAGTAGTCGTATTTACAGACATACCTTCATCGAAATCACCGGCGCTATTATTTACAAAAGGATCTAGTTCAAAAGAAATTGCGTTTCTCAAGGGCACAACAGCCGGTTCACCCGGGCGCAAATAGGAACCAACAGCACCTCCACGACCACCTAAGGCTGAAGTACCTCTAGGATCATTATGTAAACTAATTGACATACCATCGCCACCGGTCTGCCCTGCAAAGGAACCCATAGGCTGAGATTGAGATCTTCCCCAATAGACAAAAAGATTAACCGAAAAACTAAAACGCAAATCTAGTCGACCGGTAGTCCAGAGACCACCAGTGCGGTCAGCTAAATTATCTGTAATTACAACCACTTGGGGTAAGGAAGAGTCTATATACGAAGATCCCACACTTACAAAGCGACTAGAAATATTGGCTCCGCTAGGTGGCGCCACCATAAACTCGCCACTAGCCGTGGTGGCTTTGGCCGGAAAACTAGGTAGCCCTACAACCAGAATAGCTGCAATCAGGAGTAAAGCCATAAGCCGTTTACGCAAGGTTTTCATCTATTATCCCCCCTGCCTATATAGTAAATTTAGTCATCTACGCTCCACTAAAGTTATGAACAAGGAACGATTTTCAAGACCACGCAATCATACATCTAGCAACGTATGTGAAATAATTATACTACAACGCCATCTTAAAAACACTATTTAGACACAAACTTACAAATAGATTCATATAGCAGTATGAGTCTGGTTTTAAAATAGTATCTTACCCAAGATTTCAGCTACATCTTAACAGCCGATTTATCTCTCCTCCACTATTCTCTTAAGTATCCTCGCGGAACTTTCTTTTTCTGACAATCAGCAAGACTCCGGCTAAAAGACTTAATGTTAGAG
>CAZFHA010000044.1:0-2670 GCA_964518595.1 uncultured Oscillospiraceae bacterium | reverse complement strand
GGAGATAGTGTGCCACCAACGACCCAAAGTGTGGTTTTTGATACCTTGGCTACCGCACCAGCCATTCCTACCAGAGTGGGATATAGCTTTACTGGTTGGAATACGGCAGCTAATGGTAGTGGCACAACCTGGAATTTTGCTACTACCCGAATGCCAGCGGCTCATACAGAATTGTTTGCTCAGTGGTCGATTAATAGTTATGACTTAAGCTTTAGTGTGAATGGTGGTGATGTAGGCACGACACCTCAGACCCAGAACTTGGTATTTGGAACTTTGGGTTCAGAACCAACTGCTCCTACTAAAGTAGGACATACCTTCCAAAGTTGGAATACACTGCCCAATGGGACAGGAACCACGTGGGATTTTGCTACTTCAACCATGCCTGGATATCACCTGACCCTTTATGCTCAGTGGTCAATCAATAGTTACAACTTAAGTTTCAATGTGAATGGTGGAGATAGTGTTCCGCCAACCACCCAGAGTGTAGTTTTTAATACCTTGGCAACGGCACCGGCTAACCCTACTAGAGTGGGTTACAGTTTTAGTGGATGGAATACTCTTTCCAACGGAACGGGAACTATTTGGAACTTTACTACCACCCGGATGCCAGCGGCTCATACTGAGCTCTTTGCCCAGTGGTCGATTAATAGTTATGACTTAAGCTTTAATGTTAATGGGGGAAATGCAGGTACCACGCCGCCTACTCAGTCCTTAGTATTTGGGACTTTGGGTGTAGAACCAACTGCTCCCACTAAGCTGGGACATACTTTCCACAGCTGGAATACTCTGCCCAACGGAACAGGCACTACTTGGAATTTCAGTACCTCTACTATGCCCGGCTATCACCTTACTCTTTATGCCCAGTGGTCAACTAATAGTTATGATTTAAGTTTCAATGTCAATGGTGGAGATAGTGTGCCACCAACGACGCAAAGTGTAGTTTTTGATACCTTAGCGACTGCTCCAGCTGTGCCAACTCGGCTGGGTTATACCTTTACGGGTTGGAATACGGCAGCAAATGGTAGTGGTACAACCTGGAATTTTGCTACTACCCGAATGCCAGCGGCTCATACGGAGCTCTTCGCTCAGTGGACGATTAATAGCTATAATTTGAGTTTTAATGTCAATGGTGGGAATAGCGTGCCACCAACGACCCAGAGTGTGGTCTTTAATACCTTGGCAACGGCTCCAGCGATTCCTACCAGAGTAGGCTATAGCTTTAGCAGTTGGAATACCTCCGCCAATGGCAGCGGTACCACCTGGGATTTTACTACTACCAGGATGCCGGCAGCTCATACGGAGCTTTTCGCCCAGTGGACGATTAACAGTTATGATTTAAGTTTTAATGTAAATGGGGGAGATGCAGGTACGACACCCACTACCCAAAATTTGGTCTTTGGAACTTTGGGTACAGAACCAATCGCTCCTACTAAACTAGGACATACCTTCCAAAGCTGGAATACTCTGCCCAACGGAACAGGAACTACTTGGAATTTCAACACAACTACTATGCCAGGATATCATGTAACTCTCTATGCCCAGTGGTCAATTAATAGCTACGATCTTAGCTTCAATGCCAATGGTGGCGATAGTGTTCCGCCAATCACCCAGAGTGTAGTTTTTAACACTTTAGCAACAGCACCTGCTATACCAACTAGAGTAGGTTACAGCTTTACTGGTTGGAATACGGCAGCAAATGGTAGTGGTACAACCTGGAATTTTGCTACTACCCGAATGCCAGCGGCTCATACAGAATTGTTTGCTCAGTGGTCGATTAATAGTTATGATTTGAGCTTTAATGTGAATGGGGGAAATACAGGTACTACGCCGTCCACCCAGACCCTAGTATTTGGAACTTTGGGTATGGAACCAACTGCTCCGACGAAGCTAGGACATACTTTTCATAGTTGGAATACACTGCCCAACGGAACAGGCACTACTTGGAATTTCAGTACCTCTACTATGCCCGGCTATCACCTAACCCTTTATGCCCAGTGGTCAATTAATAGCTACGATCTTAGCTTCAATGTAAATGGTGGAGATAGTGTTCCGCCAATCACCCAGAGTGTAGTTTTTAATACCTTTGCTACCGCACCGGCTGTTCCTACTCGATTAGGACACACTTTTGTGAATTGGAATACTATGGCTAATGGTAGTGGTATGACTTGGTATTTCGCTACTACCCCAATGCCAGCAGCGCATACAGAGCTCTTTGCCCAGTGGTCAATTAACAGTTATACCTTAAGTTTCGATGTAAATGAAGGTGAAACGGATGCTCCAGACAATCAACTGGTAGTCTTTGATACCTTGGCTACAGAACCAGTCCCTCCCGAGCGTGAAGGTTATACTTTCACTGGTTGGAATACTGCCGCTAATGGCAGTGGTACGGCGTGGAACTTTGCTACCACCCGGATGCCAGCAGTCAATACAAAGCTTTTCGCCCAGTGGTCGATTAATATTTATACGGTAGCCTTCAATGTTAATGATGGAGATAGCCCTACTCCCGGCAACCAGCTGGTTCCTTTTCGAGCGCTTGCCACTGATCCTGGCGATCCTACCCGACTGGGACACACATTTATCGGTTGGAATACACTGCAAAATGGCAGTGGACAAAGCTGGAACTTTGATCTGGATCGGATGCCTTCAAGAAATATTACTCTCTTTGCCCAG
>CAZFHA010000043.1:0-2683 GCA_964518595.1 uncultured Oscillospiraceae bacterium | reverse complement strand
GTATTTTGGGCGTAAGTGCATTGCTATTATTCGTGGGAAGTTCAGCAGTAGTCGTGTTATTCGCGTACAAGAGAAGAAAGAAAACCGGGCAGAAGTGGATTGAAAGTAAATAGCACATGCTGCAGTGTCCGTTTGTCGCAAGGGAGGGAAAGTAAAATGAAGAAGTTTATTACATTACTAACTGTATCCCTACTCATCTTTTCAATTGTGTCATTGCCGGTAAGTGCAACTAATCAGGAGCCGGATCAGTCTGAGGTGCAGACAGAAGAACCGCTACCGCCTGAAGAGGAAGAGAACGATTCTGCGGATTTTAGTGCTACAGATTTTGTAGTATTTACAGATGATTTACAGTCTCTGACAGCAGAGGCTGTGATTAAATTGGCCAATGTTACTGCACCTGAGGGGGTTATAGTAGGTGTAGACCAGGACATGTTAGAGGCGCTTAAAAATGCCGAGGGTGTAGGCGAAAGAAAACTTACTTTCTATGCAGGTGACAGCACACTTACGGTAAGGGTAACAATTAAAGATAGTACTACCCTTAAAGACCCAACCAATATCGTTACAGACGGAGCCGTAACCATTGATATTCCCGATTATAATCCAGTAACAGGTATGGTTGCTGGGCAAAATTATGCCATTAAGGTGACTGTTTCCTTTGGTGACTTAACCAGTTCAGGAAAACAAGTTAAAATTACTCTTCCTGAGGGACTTCGTTATCATGTTATTCCGGTTACGGGAACGCCAGCTCCTGGTACCCCACAGCAAATTGCCAATAGCCCATTTTATGGCTTTATTGAAAGCTTTGTAGCACCAAGTAAGCAGCCGGTGTATCAGACTTTTAATGGTGATTTGATATATAATCTTTTCCCCACAACGGGTGGAGTTGAAATTGATTTTGTTATTGCCGTGGATCAAAACTTATATTATGGTCCCAAGCTATTTACGCAGGATGCCATTAGAGGCTATGAAGGTATTACCGTGTCAGCTCAAAAGGCGGGCTCACAAATTGGCGAAGCTAAAATGGATATTAATGCTGTGGGAGCTGTGACTTTCCCAGCCAATAGCGGCAATTGGGGAGAAGTAAATGCCGTAGAGAATTCAAATATAAAAGTGACTACACCCATCTCGCAAACCTATCGTGCAGGAAGTCTATATAGTATTGTAGGTTATAGTTATGTAAAACAGGCTGAGCATACCTATTACTTTCCTAAAGAAATAAATTATATAAATTCAAATAATGACTCACGAGTAAAAGAATTAAATCGAGCTGAAGGGTATGTGGTTTTTCAGTCAAATAATATTTTTGCTGCCGCCTTTGGTATAGGTGCAAACTTGTACATTGATACTCAGGGGGTCAATCCAGGTCGGTATCAAGCAACTGAAAATAATTTTATTGTTTTAACTATGTATGATGGAACCGTAGAACAAGTATTATCTACTTTTAAGCTGGTGGTAAATGTTCAAGACAGCAGTACCGTGGTAAATAAATTATCTGTTGCCGCCAGAAAAACAAAATATTTTGAAGTGGCAGAAAACCACACCACATCTGTAGTACTACAAGTGACTAATGATAATTTAAGTGTGAAAACAGGGCAATTCTTAGAGTATGAGATTGAACCAGGCTTTCATGCTGATGAAGTCATTTTGCCGGTGAATAAAGCCACGACCGCGAATATAGAGTATAAAACTAACACGAACAATACGATTCGTTTGGCAACGGGAAGCCAAATCGTAGTAGCAAATGGTACTCAGTCCTCGAAGATTACAAAAGCAAGTTTAGGATTAGCGGTGGATGAGTATATTACATTAGCAAGAGTTGCCTTACCTGACATAGCTACAGGATGGAATTCTGGAACGAACATGGGTTATGCCGATCAGAGGAACTTTGCTCAAGTCAGGGGTAAACTGGCAGATGGCGTGCAGCTCGCGACTGTGACAGTTCGCACATACGCCCTTGACAATACAGCGGTGGTGGATATGGAAACACTGTCAGAAGCTACTGCCACTGTAACAAGAACAATAAATACAACTACTAATGTGGCGATGAAACCTACTACCACGCCTTTTGTGATTACAGCTGGAGAAACGAAAAATAATGTGGAATTTACCCTTGAAGGACCAGTCTATTTCTATGGTGAAACACTGGCGATGAATAATCCGTCACTATATATCAGAATTCCGGAAGGGGTATTAATTAATCCGAGCTCAGTTGAAGCGGTGGATTCCCAGGGTAACGCAGTTCCTTTTGTGGTAAGCAACCCATATACATCTACGATTAGCGGAGAACGGTTTATCGAGATAAAAGTCCAGGGCGCTTATGGCACATTCGTCGATGGAATTATGAAAAATCTGAAGGTGACTTTAGACTACACAGCCACCTTGGCAGCAGGTGGAATTTATAACTGGGATAATTATGCTTTTTGGATGAATTCGATAGCAGTAGCATCCTATGGAACGGTTAATGCTGTAACGGCACCTAGGGCAGATACGCTAGATGTGAACAATAATGGCAATATCACCGAGAAAGTATTGCCATCCGCTACCTCTGTTTTTTCAATAACCAAAAATGAAAATTTAATTATCGATACCTTTATTACGCCGGAAGGAGAAGGCCGAAGAGCGCCCTTTGATGGGACGGCTTCGACAGCCATTGGGTTCACACCGGGAACCAATGCAGATTATA
>CAZFHA010000042.1:519-3064 GCA_964518595.1 uncultured Oscillospiraceae bacterium | reverse complement strand
TTATGATTCTGGGCGGTGCATTTGTAGCGACTATGTCACTGGTTAGACGTAGAAAATCTGCTCAGGAATAAAGTTTAATTTGGCTTCTTAAATAGAATAATTAATTAGTATACGATCGGCAGCAATTTCTTTATAAGAGTTTGTTGCCGATTGTAGTATATAGTATTTGCATCAGAGCACAGGTAGAGCGGCACGGTTTTTGTTGGCAGATTTATAGGACTATGTTATACTGTCCTGAAATAGTTTGTTTTGTGTTGGTTGGCTTCTGTGCCTCTGACTACAAAAGTTTTGACTGAAGGCATAGTTTATTTAGTCAAAGAGTGTCTTTCCCTTTTACAAATAGATGTGCCTGTTCCGATTAACTGCTTACAGCGATCAACATAGGACAGAGATTATACCTTCTTACCTTTTAAATAAATGTCATTTCGTTAATAGATTGATGCAAATTGACCTGATAATTATGGTGCTTTTTAGAACATTAAAGCCTGCGCATAAGGAGTATTTTTATGAAAAGAAGTATTTCACGGTTTAAAAAAAGAAAGGTCTTTGCTTTAACATTGGCAATTAGTATTGCTCTTCTGCTATCTATTTTCGCTTTGGAAAATGCTGTTAGTGCACAGTTGTCCACTAGTAGCTTAGTAGCTGAAGTAACAGGTTCCTCATCTGAAGAGGTAAGTATTGCTCCTACCACCTTTGAATCGTCATCCATCACAGAGGGTGCTTCTACATTTCAAAGCAATGCGTCTGAGCCGAGTAATAGTTCAGGCGATTTATCTCAGCCTATAGCTTCTGAGACCTTATCTGAAACTTGGCCGTCTACTACTGAACCTGTAGTTACAGCACCTACATCAATAGACAGGCCCATACTCCCAATAGCTTCCTCAACAACGGTAGATCGGCTAAGTTATGAGGTTGTAATTGCAGAGGATAGTAATTATAACAATGGAATCAAGTATGTCCTTACTAATGCAGTTGTATCAACTTCAACAGTAGGCTACGGTTCATTAACTGTTACGGTGCCTGAAGCGTATGATGTCCACTACTCAATTCCTGCTAATTGGCGAGCCATGGTTAGTGGCAATATTGTAAACTTTATTATATCAACACCTGCTACCAATGGTTCTGCTACTGTTGTGAAGAATTTTTTGGAAACAAATCTATATTTTACCTTAAAAGCAGCAAATGGTTTTCCAACCGATCTGTCAAAAGTGGTCATAAACATTAGTGAAAATCCAATGTCCTCAAGAGTCGATGATAATGGTACAGTACACTACTACGAGTTTATTTCCAGCAGAGTTTCATGGTTGACGGCCTATAACGCTGCCAAGGTTCGTATTCATAATGGATTGACAGGTTATTTAGCTACTATTACCAGCCAAGAAGAGCAAGATTTTATATATAATTCTATTGCCAGACAAGGTGGTTGGTTAGGGGCTACTCGATTAGTTTTTTCTGGCACAAATACTATGATACATGATGAAGCCAGCATACCTACTTCCATTGGTAGCTACGCCATTGATACCAATAATGCTAAAGAATGGTATTGGGCCGATGGTCCAGAGGCTGGAACGGTCTTTTTTTCCAGAGCGACTATTGGTCTGGGTGGAACTGCCGTCAATGGCCAGTATAATTACTGGACGGTTAACGAACCTAATAACGCAGGCAATGAGACTGTTATGCAGTTTGCTTTTAGTGGTTCGCGCTGGAATGATCAGGCATACAATTCAAATGCGTATGCGGTAGGTTACTATGTGGAATATGGTGGTTATCCTGGTGAGGAACCGGAAGAAGAGACCGCTGGCTATCAGGCCTCCGTACCTGCGCCGGTTAAAGTGCAATATACTGCTACAAATGCTAGTGGGGAGACGGTTATCCTTGATGAAGAGATTTTAACCGGAAATGCTACCACCGGATATAGCACACTGGAGAATAGCTACACGGATTACGAACTTTTACGTATTGACGGCAACGCAAATGGTACTTTTACTTATGAGCCGCAGAGCGTAACTTACATTTATACATTAAAATCTGGAGCTAATATATCCGTCAACTACGTTGATGAAGAGGGGACGGCACTCACGGCTGCAGTGACTTTGCAGGGGAAAGTAACCACTACTTATACCACAGAAGAAAAGACTTTTACGGATTATGAACTTATTCGTATTGATGGTAGTGCTACTGGTACTTTTACCTACTCGTCCCAGACCGTGACTTACGTTTATACGTTAAAAGCTGGAGCAGATGTGACTGTAAACTATGTAGATGATAAGGGAACGACACTTACCACCACAGTGACCTTGCAGGGACAAGTTACTACTGCCTATGCCACAGAAGGAAAGACTTTTACAGATTATGAGCTTGTTCGTATTGATGGTAGTGCTAGCGGCACTTTCACTTATGAACCGCAGACAGTGACCTACGTCTACAAGTTAAAAGCTGGAGCAGATGTGACTGTAAACTATGTAGATGATAAGGGGACAGAACTTACAGCCACAGTGACCTTGCAGGGACAAGTTACTACTGCCTATGCCACAGAAGGAAAGAC
>CAZFHA010000042.1:0-419 GCA_964518595.1 uncultured Oscillospiraceae bacterium | reverse complement strand
TTTTACAGATTATGAGCTTGTTCGTGTTGATGGTAGTGCTAGCGGTACTTTCACTTATGAACCGCAGACAGTGACCTACGTCTACAAGTTAAAAGCAGGAGCAGATGTGACTGTAAACTATGTAGATGATAAGGGGACAGAACTCACAGCCGCAGTGACCTTACAGGGACAAGTGACCACTGCCTATGTAGCGGAAGAGAAATCTTTTGCGGATTACGAACTTTTGCGTATTGATGGTAGTGCTAACGGTACTTTTACCTATGAGTCTCAGGCGGTAACCTTTGTATATAAACTAAAAGCAGGAGCAGATGTGACTGTCAATTATGTCGATGAAGAGGGTGTAGCACTCACAACCGCAGTGACTTTGCAGGGACAAGTAACCACTGCCTATGCCGCAGAAGAAAAGACTTTTACGGATT
>CAZFHA010000041.1:0-7076 GCA_964518595.1 uncultured Oscillospiraceae bacterium | reverse complement strand
TACGAGCCAGATATTTCTTCATAAACAGTCCCCCATACGAAAAACAACAACAACAGTCGGACGTAAACCGACCTTCTACCACCTGCGAATTACCCCCTTAAAGAACTGTGGTGGACTCTGATAAAAAGCCGGTATACTTAAAAGAACCAGCCCTCCCGAACCCGTCAACACAATCCCTTCAAGAAGAGAAATTAATAAATTATTCTCCAATAGTCGAAGTGGCAGTAACATTAGCCAGCCTAATCCACTGACAAATATGAGTAAAGCTAAAAATGCCGGATATACTTTATTGAGCTTTCTCCAGCCCCGATACCAGCCCTGAACAAGAGTACCCTCTTCAAAGACCGCACCACAAAAAACTGACGCCGCTAAAGGTAAAAGCATTAAACTTATCACATTGGTTAGCATACTGATAAATCCCTTGATCTCCCCTAAAGAAAATCGCGAAGCCAACAAGGTATAAAGTGCTACCGATATAAGACCATAAATAAAACTAAGTATGAGAAAGAAGCCTGCCAGAGCTAAAACGGAAAGAGTTAATCGCCCGAAGAGGCCTCTTCCCCTAGTCTTCCCATCACGCCAGTGCATTGCAACTTGACTCCAATAGAAATAAAAAAGGACTACAAGTAGAACCGTCCCCAGTAGCAGGAGTGCCGTCAACGTAAGCTGAGAAAAATCGCCAAAACCCTGCGGATTAAGAAGTGGTATCAACTGTTGACTCAGCCACACATAAAGAAAGCTAAGACCAAAAGCGGAAAAAATCAATGGTAGCGGTAAGTTACGAAGCCATTTTAAAGTCATAGCACCCTCCCGAGCGCACTCCGATATCCCTGTGTTGGGATTAGGACAATAACCAAGCACCAAAGTCTACGATGAGAAAAATATACCTTCCATATAAACTATTATAAAGATACATAGAAAGTATTGGAATATTACCACCTTATGATAGCGATGTCAAGATTTCCAAAACTTCCCACTTTTTCCCGCTAAAATAATTTATAAAGCTCTTTCCCAGGCTGTCTCTTACGACCTGGGAAAGAGCTTTGCTTTTAGAATTCTGTTGAACTTAAATAAAGAGAGTCGTACCTGCATTTTCGTTGCTAGCAATGTAGCTGCCTACGCCGGCATACTCAATCCCATCAATCAGTTCTTCTTTTTTGATTCCCATCAAATCCATACTCATGGTGCACGCAATAAAAGTCACTCCTACCTCTTGGGCTTTGCGAATCTGCGTTTCAATATCATCTACTTGATGGGTCTTCATGATATGTTTAATCATTTTAGACCCCATTCCCAACATATTCATGGAGGACAGAGGTAATTTTTTGGCGCCTCGTGGCATCATAGCTCCGAACATCTTTTCCAAAAAGTTCTTTTTTACAGCTACTTTCTCTTGACGGCGCAAAATATTAAGTCCCCAGAAAGTAAAGAACAAAGTAACTTTTTTCCCCGCCGCTGCTGCCCCTTGGGCAATAATCATAGTGGCAAGAGCTTTATCTAGTTCGCCACTAAAAACTACGATCGTAGCATTTTCCTGACTGGGAGACAGATTGAGGCAGCTATCTTTTTGACCTTTGCGCACAGTCGCCGTATGGATGTTCTTATCACTTTCAATTGATACCAGCTGATGTCCATTGGTTTCGCACCAGGCTTTTACATCTTTAATAAACCCAGAATCCGTTACCTTAATTTGAATCATATCACCGATTTTAGCACTTGTAATACCTTGATAAAGAGCCATTAAGGGGCCGGGACACTGAAGGCCACAGGCGTTAATTTTTATCATCGCCCCAGCTCCGGAATCCGTTGTTTTGTCTGAGGGAGTAAGGGTTTGTTGATCCACATCCATAGAGGGTGATCTACTACCGGTTTGGATCTGCTTTGGTAGGTAACGAAAAGCTTTATAGCTCAAATATCCCCCTGCCACATTGAACAGCTGAGTAAAACCCAGGTTATGTAAAATCATACAGGCATTATGAGCTCGTAGTCCCACCTGGCACAATACATAAATAGGAGTATCCTTGCTAACAGCTATTTCACCTACTCGCTGCCTGAGCTCATCCAAAGGTATATTGATGCTACCTTTAATCTGTCCCACTGAAAACTCTAGCGCAGTTCTGACATCTAGTACCAAGCCATCTTGGGCAATAATATTTTCAATTTTATCCACACCAATAGGGGTAAATAAGCCATCTCGGACATTCTCAGCAATATACCCCAAGATGTTCACCGGATCTTTAGCCGAGGAATAGGGTGGTGCATAGCAAAGTTCTAGGGCTGAGAGATCATATACAGAACCCTTAAGACTCATGACAGTGGCCAATACATCAATGCGTTTTTCGGTACCTTCTTTGCCCACAGCCTGAGCGCCCAGAATTTGACCACTCTCAGGAGAGTACAACAGCTTCAAAGCAATATTAGAAGCCCCGGGATAATAAGTCGCGTGGTTAGCCCGATGGGCGCTAATGGCTTGATGAGGTATTTTTTTTGCGGAAAGGGTCGCACTATTATTCCCTGTAGCAGCGATAGTTAAGGAAAAAACTTTAACTACCGAAGAACCCAAACTACCAGGATAACTTACCTGGTGTCCATGGATATGATCTGCAACTAAGCGCCCCTGCCGGTTAGCCGGCCAAGCCAAAGGAATAGCCGTAGGGCTACCATCAATCCGATCCGTCACCTGAATAACATCCCCAACCGCATAAATATCCGGAATAACTTCGCCAGTCTGTTGATCAAAAACTTGCAAAGTATCGTTAGTTACAATATGTCCCCGAGTGCCCAAGGCTAGTCCGGCACTTTTAGCCAAAGCGTTTTCTGGGGTAACACCAATAGCCAGAATAACCATGTCCGTCTCTAAACGGATACCGCTTTCCAGAACTACCTCTCGCCCATGCTGACGAAATTCTGCCACCCCTTCTCCTAGGCGTAGGTCTACCCCGTGGGCATTTAATTCCTCATGAACCAATTGGGCCAGTTCAAAGTCCAAGGGTCTAAGGACTTGAGGCAACTTCTCTACCAGAGTTACTTCCACCCCCTGCTCCACAAGGTTCTCAGCCATTTCAATGCCAATAAATCCACCACCTACAACCACAGCCCGTCGAGGCTTATGATCTTGCAAATAGGATTTAATTTTGTCCGTATCGGGAATGTTTCGCAAAGGGAAAATCCCCTCAGCCTCTTCTAAACCGGGGAAGGCTGGCAAAATCGGCTTGGCTCCCGGAGATAAGATTAGGGTATCATAGCTTTCTGCATAGGTTCTCTCCCCTTTTTTATCATAAATTGTAATGGTTTTATTTTGAGGGTTTATGGCCACCCCTTCACTGAAATTTCGAATATCTAAGTGAAAACGCTGGGACATGCCCTCTACCGTTTGTACCAAAAGATGACTACGCTCTTCAATAACACCGCCAATATAATAGGGCAGGCCACAATTAGCAAAAGAAATAAACTCATCGCGCTCCAAAATAATAATTTCATCTTTTTCACTTAAGCGTCGCAATCTTGCTGCTGCCGTAGCACCTCCGGCTACACCACCTACGATTATAATCTTAG
The DNA here is from genome assembly GCA_964518595.1 of uncultured Oscillospiraceae bacterium. Taxonomy (GTDB): domain Bacteria; phylum Bacillota; class Clostridia; order Saccharofermentanales; family Saccharofermentanaceae; genus CAZFHA01. The sequence continues at coordinate 3,521 of CAZFHA010000041.1, read as the reverse complement.
CCATATAAAATCCCTTTCCTCTCTTTAATAGCCCTTGGGCCGCACTCTGTGTCTGTTTGGTTAGTTCTCTTCACAATAATGTTCGCCCAAAACTTTCAGGACTTCTTTAACCCGAAGATCCGCAATGTGATACGTTACATACTGTCCCTTTTTTTGAAAAGCAATAATCTGATGTGCTCGCAGTAAAGCCAGATGCTGAGATAAAGCCGATTGGGAAATAGTTGGAATCTTTTGCTGAAGATCAGTTACATTCTGAGCGCCTCGTTCTAAAGCGCAGAGGATGAGTAGCCGATTTTCATTAGCTAAAACTTTAAGGAGTGTAGCAATTTTTTGTGCCTTACTTTCTTTCATTCGACATTCCCTTTCATCCAAAGGTCTTGGCATGCCTCTGGCTACTCTTATCTAGGCTATGGCTCCAAAAATACAGGTCTTACATTAGTGCGCGTAAAACTGCCCAGAATAAATTAGAAGATTAGCAACTTCTAATATACAACTTGATAAAAAGCCTGTCAATCAAAAAGATCAGGGGGTATCAACCACCTCCTGACCTTATCAAAACAACCTCTATACTGCCCAATTCCTATAGCTATAACAGCTAAATAAGCCCCTTGTCTGTAAGAAATATTTCTGCCACAACCTGAGGATTCTTCTTCTCCACGTCAACCTGATAATTCAAGTTGCGCATAGTCTCATCATCCAAAAGTCCATTCATTTTATCCAACACCGCTTTTAATTCCGGATAGCGCTCCAAAATCTCTGGGCGTATAATCGGTGCAGCGTAATAAGGTGGAAAAAAGTTTTTGTCATCCTCCAGCACTTGCAAATCAAACTCCAACAGCATACCATCAGTGGAAAAAGCATCCGTGACCTGGATCTCGTCGCTCTTAATTGCTGTATAGCGGGGAGTACCATCAAGAGCCACAGTGTCTTTGAAAGCCATTTGATAGGCCTTAACCAGATTGGGAATTCCATCCGGTCGATTCAGAATTTCAAAAGTTGCTCCTAATTTTAAATCCTTGGAGACTTTGGCTAAATCCGAAAAAGTCTTTAGTCCATACTTTTCTGCTGTATCCCGCCGCACAGATAATGTGTAGGTATTGTTAAATCCCAGAGGTGCTAACATGCTTAAATTGTAACGGCTTGCCAGCTCTTCTACTGCAATCTGATACACATCTTCCGGCTGCTTAGCTTCGCTATAACCAAGAATATTTCCATATACTGTACCGGTATAATCAATGTAGAGATCTACATCGCCACTCTGAATCGCCGAAAATACCACAGAAGAGCCCAGTTCCGTCTTCAAATCAACGGTTAAGTCGGTATTTTCCCGAATTAGAGTGGCGTAAATATTGCCTAAAATGGCTTGCTCAGTAAAGTCTTTGGCACCCACAACAATCTTTTTTTCCGAAGCAGAGGCAGGCAACATATTACCGGCAAAAATTAGCACTAAGAAAACCGCTGTCAGACTCAAAGTGATGCGACGACGAATTTTATAATGACGGATCATGCGGCAATCAGCCGATTTAACTTTATCAGTAAAGCACAGCGGTGTCACAGCTTTTTCGATCAGAGCCGCCAGGAAATCAATTGATAATGCCATGAGGCAAGCCGGAATTGCTCCTGCTAAAATCTGGTAGGTATTAACTGTTCGTATCCCTGAATAGACCAGATAGCCCAGGCCGCCTGCGCCAATAAAAGCGGCAATGGTTACCAACCCCACAGAAGTAACAGCGGATATGCGTACACCGGCCATAATAACCGGCAAAGCTTGTGGGAGTTTTACCCGGGTCAGTACCTGCAGTCGGGTCATTCCAATGCCTTTGGCAGCTTCGGTCATTTCACGACTAATACTATCAATACCGGTAGCTGTATTTTTAACAATGGGCAAAAGAGAATACACCACCACCATAAAGATAGCCGGAGCTGTTCCTATTCCAAGAAAGGGAATAAGAAAGCCTAGCAGAGCCAGGCTGGGAACAGCCTGAATAACATTAGAAAAACCGAGTACCGGCTTCTTAAAAGGCTTCACATAGCTGATAAGAATACCCAGCGGCACCCCTATCAAAATAGCTAAACTAACTGAAAGCAGAGTAAGTTGTAGATGTTCGGCAATTCTCTGCCAAATCTCAGCCTGATTATCTTTTAAATAGAGTAAAAAATCCATCAAACAACCTCCGGCGTTTCTAGATACTGTTGACTCAAGGTGGTAACAAGGCTGCTACGAGTGATAAGACCCAGTAGCGTATTTTCATTATCAACCACCGGAACAGCCGATAACTGCTCCCGATTTACTAACTGTAAAATTTCAATAATATTCTCATCAGGATGAATCTTATGATTCGCAGGACCCATAATAACTTTTACCGGTAAATTCTTGTTTGAGACACCCTGTATGGTTTGGGCGGAAATTACCCCTAAAAGATTCATCTGCCGGTCGGTAATAAACAGCCGATCCACCTTTCGGCTACGCATACGTTCAATACAGCGCAAAGCTGTCATATCTGCAAAACCGCAGACAGGATTATGAACCATAATATCCCTGGCACGGATAAATTCCGGAGATAGCCAGATTCGGTTGCGGCCGATAAATTCTGCGGCAAAATCATTAGCCGGATTCTTCATCATTTCCTCCGGTGTATCATACTGTACTACCTTGCCTTGATTTAAAAGGCAAATTCTATCGCCGATTTTAATTGCCTCATCCATATCATGAGTCACAAAAACAATTGTCTTTTGTACCTTCGCTTGCAGATCAGCCAACTCGTCCTGAAGCTGAGAACGAGTCAAGGGATCAAGAGCTGAAAAAGGCTCATCCATTAGAATGACATCCGGATCGCAAGCAAAAGCTCTAGCTACACCAATCCGCTGCTGCTGACCACCTGAAAGCTGAGAGGGATAGCGATCCAAAAACTCCATAGGATCAAGCCCCACCATGTCCATTAACTCAAGGCTTTTCTTGGCAATCTGTTCTGCAGAGCGCTTTTCTAGGCGCGGAATAATTTCAATATTTTCTCTCACGGTCATATGAGGAAAAAGTCCCGTTTGCTGAATTACATAACCAATGTTTCGACGTAAATCAATCTCATTTTTACTGGTAATGTCTTCATCTTTAATAAAAATTCGTCCTGAGCTGGGTCGGATCAGCCGATTAATCATTTTTAGCAATGTGGTTTTGCCACAACCGCTAGGCCCGATCAAAACCGCCAGTTCCCCTTGGTTAATCTCTAAATCTAAAGAATCAATAATGGTTTTTTGTTCATATTTTTTTGTAATGGCCTCAAAACGTATCATTCGCCGCCTCCATAAAAGTAACAACTTGATAAAAAAAACAAGTTGTTACTTTCTATCGTATAGTACTGTCGCAAATTGTCAAGTCTCTATTGTCCATCTAAAATTAGTATTACCATTAAAATTTTTTATTTTGGTCTCATCCAAGTCCCCTCCAAAGCTACGTTTTTGCCTCCTTAAAATCATAACCACCCGTCAAACGGGTGGTTTGCTCTGAGCCTATAAGGCTCTGT
>CAZFHA010000040.1:0-7322 GCA_964518595.1 uncultured Oscillospiraceae bacterium | reverse complement strand
AAACTTACTTCCACCCACTTCCTTCTTACACTGGAATTTACTTTTGCAATTGAACCTTTTGAAATTTTTAGATGTTTTTTCTTCTAAGTGGTTGACATTTAGTCTGCTTACACATATAATTTTCATCGTGCCTTCGGGATACCGAGGAGAGCGGATGGTGGAATTAGCTCAGTTGGTTAGAGCGCTAGTTTGTGGCACTAGAGGTCGTGGGTTCGATTCCCATATTCCACCCCACTATTTCACCTAAGCCTTGATAGAGGCGGCAGAGGTTTTGGTATACGCAGTTGCATTGGGGTGTCGCCAAGCGGTAAGGCACGGGACTTTGACTCCCGCATCCGTAGGTTCAAATCCTGCCACCCCAGCCATATTTGGTTCACTAGCTCAGCCGGTAGAGCACCTGACTTTTAATCAGGGGGTCCGGAGTTCGAACCTCCGGTGAGCCACCAAGAAGATCTTGAAGTAACTTCTTCAAGGTCTTTTTATTTTATCTGCTTTCTTTCCTCAAGAATCTTTTCTGTCTGGATAATTAAGACTACGGGATGATGATATAATAACCTTTGTTTGTTAGATAGGAGTAGAGAAATGAATATTAGCGCTGTCCGATCTGTTATTGCCAAACATCCACTGATTAAGACTCTTGTTGAACTGAAGGGGAATCCGAAGGTTTGTATTTTGATTGAGCCGCTTTGGGGTATTCCTTATAATCTAATCGGCCCCTTTGCTACCTTATATATGTTTGCTTTGGGAGTCAAAGATTTTCAGATCGGTATTCTGCTCTCGATTGCCATGGTGGTTCAAGTTTTCTTTGCCTTTAGTGCCGGAGTGATAACGGATAAGCTTGGACGCAAGACTACTACAATTTTAGGGGATTTCTTTGGTTGGGTGGTACCTTGTATCATTTGGGCAATTTCGCAAAATTTTTGGTTTTTTCTGGGAGCCATGCTAATGAACAGTTTTGAGCAGGTGAACCAAACGGCTTGGACTTGCCTTCTGGTAGAAGATGCTCCTTCCAAATCTATTCTACATGTTTTTAAGTGGGTAATTATCGCAGGGTTACTAACGGTGTTTTTTGCGCCAATTTCCGGCTCCTTAATACAGCAGTATTCTGTTGTGCCGGTGATGCGTGGTCTATATTTTCTGTTTGCTTTTACCATGGCAATTAAGTGTATTATTACTTTGCTTTTCACAAAAGAAACGAAGCAGGGTAAAGTGAGAAAGAGGGAAACGAAAGGCCAAGGGGTTTTACATATGCTGAAAGAGTATAAACAGCTCTTTCCCAGGATTGTTCGTACTCGGGCAACGATGAAGACTTTTAGCATTATGGTGGTGCTTTATATTACAACTATGATTAACAGTAATTTTTTTGCTTTGTATGTAAATAAGAATCTGCAGATTTCTGAAGCTTTTATTGCGCTCTTTCCTATTCTTCGCGCAGCGGTGATGCTAGTGTTTATGTTTGGGGTGCAACACTGGTTAGATCGTTTTGCCTTTAAGGTTCCAATGGGAGTGGGGTTTGGGCTTTATATTTTGTGTCAAGCCATCCTTTTATTCAGCCCTCCAGCTTCTTTAGGCTTTATTTTTCTGTTTACCTTTTTGGAAGCGGTAGCTTTTGCTTTGGTAATTCCCGGCAAAGATTCTATGATGGTTCATTATGTTGACCCAAAGGAAAGAGCCAGAATTGTCAGTATGCTTACGGCTTTAATGATTTTAGTGGCGGCACCCTTTGGCTCCATTATCGGCTTTTTGTCAGAACAGAATCGGCGCTTTCCTTTTATTTTAAGTATTGTTCTTTATGTTGCGGCTTTACTGGTGATTGTTAGATTTCGTGAAAAGCCTTTGGATGAAGAGGCTGGCCTTTCTGTAGATATTCCTTTCAATGTGGAAGAGGGGACTGGTATCGAAAATCCTCACTGAGGGAGTGGCTTATGACCGAGACAGATTTGGTTCGAGTTTCGGGCTCTTAGTAGTCGGTGAGCTCAGATAAGATTGTAGTAAGGTGAAAGAGTTCCCATTTTTGTAGCGCGCAAACAAAAAATAGCTTCCGAGATTATCCTCTTAGCCCAATTAGGTTTTAACCTTGATGGCTAAGTTCATAAGTTCTCGGAAGCTGTTTATACCAAAATCGAACTAAAGACCGGTCTTAAGGATTATTTCTTAAACCATTTCTTTTTGGCTGTTTCGGTGGCTTCTGATTCGGCCTCTTTGGCTTCGCGAATCTCGGTTTCAACTTCTGAACGGTCAAAGCGAATTACTGTACCACCTAATTCTCCCACTACCAAGTCATCAATTGGGCCAACAGCTGGCTCTTCGGCAATCAGCATCAGACCGGTTTCGCCTTCAGGAATGGCCTTAATGGTGGCATCAAAAACTGACATAGCACCTTTAACTTCTTTGACATCCTTAGATGCTCCGATCAGACTTCCGGTAAACCAGCCCAGAAGCATGCCCAAAGGACCAGCTAAAATGCCGACAAACATACCAATCAGGCCGCCTTTAACATTATTATTAGCTCCGGTAAAATCAATGAAATCTTTAGGCTCTAATTGGTGATTGCTACGGTGCTCAAGTACAGCCATTTGCTCTCCCTTAATTTTTCCGGTGGCATGTAATTGTTTAATGGCAGAAAAGGCCTGGAATGATTTACTCTCAGAATCGAACTTCATGATGATAACTTTTTGATTCATTTTATATCTCCTCCGAAATTTATTATTTTCTTAAAGTATACTATTTGCAGAAGATAATGTTAAGGCAAAAATGGCGTAAATCGTAAGAATTACTCGAAGATAGGCGGCGAAATTCTTTGTTTATCAAGAAAAAAATTATTTTTCCTTTGAATGTGTACTGTATCTGATGTTAGTTCATTTTTGTATGGAACGCACTTTAGGGGAATCTGCAAAGGAATTGTAACAAGGTTGTAGGCTCTATCTGTTAAACTAATACCAAACATGTATAATCTTCGAAGTGGTGGAATCGACAAAATGAATCGCAAACAAAATAGCTCCACAATACAAAATCCAAGTAAACCGGCATTTTTTTTAGATAGATTACGAGTGATTACACTGGTGATGAGTGTAGTTTTTTGTTTTTCTTGCTTTGGTTGGCTTAGTAATATAGGGGTAAATGCTGCTTTTGATAGTAATGCCATACTCCTTCGGGATCAGGTTAATGTCCGAGTTGCGGCTAGTACCACGGCACAAGTGATTACCAGCCTGCCCAAAGGCACTAAGGTTAAGTGGAAGGAGCTTGTCCAGAGTTCTGATCCCCTCTATAAGGAATGGGTTGCCATTGATTTCGAAAGAAATGGGCAAACCCTCTCAGGTTTTGTCGTTGCTTCTTTTTTAGAAAAAACGGACGGGGGGACAACGCCTACCGAGAGTGGCCAGAGTTCACCCACCCTTGTACCGACTCTGACGCCCACACCAACAGCCACTCCGGTGCCTAGTGCTACAGCTTCCCCAACTGTAGCACCCACTGTCACCCCAGAGATGCAGCCCATCGCCCCAGCTGCCCAAGTTCAGTCTGTGGATACTATGTTAGCTGCGTTTCCGGAATCCTATCGTCCGGGTCTTCGGGCACTTTTACAAAAACATCCCAACTGGGTGTTTAAACCTGTTAATGTCTCGGCAAATTGGTCTTCTGTGGTGGCGGCTGAATCCCAATTAGGTATGAGCCTTATTGAGAATAGTGTGAATGATGCTTGGAAGTCTACGGAGAGCAAGGCCTATAATTGGTTAACAAATACGTATACCCCTTATGATAGCGGTACTTGGGTAAATGCTTCCTCAGATTTAGTGGCTTATTACCTTGACCCAAGAAACCTAATGGGTGAGCCTTATATTTTTCAATTCTTAAATCTTTCTTTCGATTCTTCTACCCAAACTGCCGCTGCAGTTCAGACGATTCTTAACAATTCCTTTATGGCCACTACAAAAATAAAAAACTCTTCCAATCAAAGTGTTAGTTATGCTCAAACGTTTATGGATGCTGCTAATGCCGCCAAGGCCAGCCCATACTTTTTGGCCTCACGAGTTTTGCAGGAAGTTGGTAGAAATGGGAGTAATTCAACCAGTGGTGTCTATGCCGGAGTAGCCGGGACAGATAGTAGCCTGAAAGGTTACTACAACTTCTTTAATATTGGTGCATATTCCTCCAGTGATCCCGTGCGTTTGGGTCTTATCTTTGCTCGCTATGGTTCAAATAATCCCTCTAGTCCTATGTCTGCCAGTGGCCAAGCAACCTATCTAATTCCTTGGAACTCGCCATATCGCTCCTTGGTTGGTGGTTCAAAGTATGTGGCCAAAAATTATATCAATGCCGGACAGTACACATTATATCTACAGAAGTTTGATGTAATGGATGATGGTAACGGGGTTTACTGGCATCAGTATATGACGAATATCCGAGCAATGAATGGTGAGTCTTCAACGATGTACCAGATCTATTCCAATGCCGGAATTCTTGATGTGCCACTGGTGTTCTCTATTCCGGTCTACCAAAATATGCCAGCAGCCGCTGTACCCAAGCCGGCACAGAAGGGTAATCCTAATAATTGGCTCAAGACTTTGGCAGTGGATGGTTATTCTCTTACACCGACCTTCAATCCGGCTACTACTGACGGGTATGCTTTGATCGTTCCTAATAGCTTAACTTCGGTTCGCCTTAGTGCTTCAACTGTGGCCACAACCTCACAGATTGCCGGAACAGGAGCCGCTACCCTGAAGGTGGGGGACAATTGGTTTCCCATTACGGTTACCGCTCAAAACGGCAGCCAGCGGGTCTATAAACTTAAGATTGTTCGGCAAGGTGCCGCTGAGGTTGACAGCGATTTATTTAAGACCGCCCTGCGGGCTGACCTTAATGGCAAAACCTTGGCTGGGGTTCAGCCGGGAACCACTGTAGCCGGATTAAAGAGTGCCTTTAGTCTGAAAAATGGTGCGGCTTTGAGCCTCTATAACGCAGCTGGGCAGGCTCTTTCAACCAACGACTCTCTGGTAGGCAGCGGAACGAAGGTTCGTTTTACGTCAGCCGACGGGAAAACTACCATTGAGCTAAATCTGATTATCTATGGGGATATTAATGGGGATGGTAAAATCTCTTCCTCTGACCTGACACTTTTGGCCAGGCAGGTACTAAAACAAGCTGAAATTGTACCGGAGCGTAGGACTGCAGCCGATGTTAATCATGATGGAAAGTTGAGTTCTTCCGATTTAACCTTGATTGCCCGGCATGTACTAAAGCAGAGCATCTTGTCCCAGTAAAGCATTAACATAAAGCGGATAGACATAAATATTGAGGTAGAATAAATGAAAAATATTCCTGAACTTGTATTGATTCCCCGAACTGTAAAGGCCAGCCTTTCGACCACGGCTAGAATAATTCAGACTTTTCTGGCGACTGTTCTTTGTTTTAGTCTTCTTCTGGGCTTTGTTTCTTTAGGAACGGTAAAAGCTGCTGGTGAGATTTCTGTTTCTGGTCCTGGCAGCGCCACCGTAGGATCGACAGTTTCAGTTAGTGTTACCGTGGGAGGAGGAGGCCCTTTCTCCAGTTTTGATGGTTCTTTTTCCTATGATAGTAGTTTGCTAAGTCTGCAGAGCATAAGTAGCGGAAATTATACAAAAGTAAATTTTGATAGTAGCGGAAACAATTTTTTGGAATACAATGCTACTATTCCGAATGGAACTTTAATTGTAACGGCAACTTTCAATTGTATAGCAGCAGGTTCTGCAAAAGTCAGCAGTTCTTTAAGCGGACTTGGTGACATTAATGGTAATGAACTTGGCGGCAGCAGCGCCAGTACCACCATAAAAATATCTGCTCCTACCCCCAAATCTGACAATGCTAATCTCAGTAGTTTACAGATATCCCCCGGTAGTCTGTCACCGAAATTCTCCACCGGTACACAGAATTACTCCGCTACTGTTAGTCAGAGTCAAATGACAGTTAGTGCCACAGCGGAAGATGGAAAAGCCTCCGTGGCTTTAAACGGTGTCCAGAACAATCTTAAAGTGGGTGCTAATACAGTCAAAGTAACGGTAACCGCCGAGAGTGGAGCCACTAAGACATATACCATTAACGTAACACGAAACAGTTCCCCTTCAGAATCTACCACGGCCACCAGCGAAAGCGGAGAGAACACCCCTACACCTGCGGAAACCAGCACGGAAGCCACGGCTACGCTTCCCCAATTAACTCTGGGGAATCAAAACTGGCAGATTATGACGCCGGGAGATGGGGATACGATTCCGGAAGGGTTTGTTCTGGGAACGGCTTCCTACAGTGGTCAGAGTATCCCAGCTGTTGTCCGAGAGGGTGAGGCAAATCCAGCATTTTCCAAGGTTCTTGTTTTACTGGAGAGTGAGGGGAAGCGATTATGGTTCGCTTTCGATGAGGCAAGCCAGCTTTTCTATCCTTATGTTTTACTTAGCCCGCAACAACTAGCTTTTCAAGTCTTGAGCCAATCACCGGCGGAGGATATTCCTTTGGGATATGAGGCCTTCGATTTTACTTATGAAGATAGAATCATTACCGCTTATCGCTTGGCGGCTGATCCAGAAAATCCTCAGATTTTACTTTACTTGCAACCTTCCGAAGGAGAGGCAGGATTCTATCTATATGATACTCGGACGAAACTCTTTGTTGGCTACCAAGATGCTGCTTTAGCAGTGACCAGTCCAGCTCCAACGGTAACTCCAGAAGCTAGCATAGTTCCTTCCGGTGAAGTAACTATGGATCAGGATATTATTGCTTTGTTAAAGGACTATACCCATCCGGTTGCTATCTTTATTTATATTCTGGCATTACTTTGTATCACATTGATCATATTAGCTATCCTACTATGGATAAATCGTCGTCCCGGTGGGGGAGGGCCGAAAACAGGGGGCAATGTTCCTAATCCCTTTGGCAGCGGAGCTTTAGATATTACAAAGCCGCAACCCAAAGATAAGGCAAGTAGTCTTCCTCCCAAAGAAAACAGAGACAATCAGGAACTCTATTTTGGGGATGCACCGGAAACCGAATTATACTTCGGTGATCAGACTGCAGAAAAGCAAATTCAAGCTGCCAAGAGCACTCCGCAAGACAAAGTTAGACCTGTTCCCAGTGGCGTAGTTTTTTCTACTCCGGTTCCCCCACCATCCCAGCCCAATCTTTCCCGGGTCACTGCACCCCAGCCCCAGCCTCCCAAAGATGTGTCGGAAAAGAATACTCCGAAACAAGAACAGTAGTATAGAAAAAGATGAAAGACGGTTTTTTTCGCACAGTCTACCAAGTGACTGCCTGTATCCCTGTAGGCAGAGTAGCTACCTACGGCCAAATTGCTTTCT
>CAZFHA010000039.1:0-7715 GCA_964518595.1 uncultured Oscillospiraceae bacterium | reverse complement strand
AAACTTACTTCCACCCACTTCCTTCTTACACTGGAATTTACTTTTGCAATTGAACATTCCGACTAAATTGTAAATTTTCTGCTCGCCCTTATTGACATTATCTCGTATATGTATGATAATATCATTCGCGCCTCAAGTAGATGTGTGTGGCGACAATTTGTCGGAAAGACACTTTCCGAGAACTAGGTGATGGAGGTGGAGACATGGCAAATCCAAAGCGTAAATGGTCAAAGGCAAGAACTTCTCGTCATAGAAGTGCGTGGAAGCTCAGTGTTCCTGGACTGGTAGAATGCCCACAGTGCCACACGAAGATGTTGCGCCACAAGGTCTGTAAGACTTGCGGTTATCTGGGTGGCAAGGAAATTGTCAAAGTTGATGTAACGGCCTAAGGTCGTAAAGACAGATTTCAAGAATGGCAGTGCGTATCTCCAGTTTAGGGCGCGCTGCTTTTTTATTGTAAACGAGAGAAAGGGGCAAATCTTTGCACTCTGCAAAAGACAAGTACCGTCAAATCAGCCAAGTGGCTGAAGATTCCATTGCTGCAGATCTTGGACTTAAGGCAGGCGATCTGCTCTTGGCCATTGATGGGCAAGAGGTCAAAGATATTTTTGACTACCGCACCAGGATTATGGCGGAAGAGCTGACAGTCCTCTTTCAGTTGACTGACGGAAGCCAGCTGGAAGTTGAGATTGAAAAGGATGAAGAAGACGATTTAGGTCTTACCTTTGTTGAACCGCTGTTAGACCCTTGTACACAGTGTCATAATCGTTGTGTCTTTTGCTTTATTGATCAAATGCCTAAGGGTATGCGTTCTACCTTATATTTTAAAGATGACGACTTGCGGATGTCCTTTCTTTCCGGTAATTATGTAACCCTTACTAATTTATCTGATGTAGAGTTTCAGCGCCTTTTAAGCTATCATCTTTCGCCAATGAATGTCTCTGTTCATGCGACAGATCCTGAAGTAAGAAAGCAACTGATCGGCAATTCTCAGGCGGGGAATCTGATGCCAAGGTTAAGGATGATTCTTGATAGGGGTATTAGTTTAAACTGTCAGATTGTACTTTGTCCTACTCTTAATGATGGGGTAATTTTGGATAATACCCTTCAGGATTTATTTTCCTTAGGACAGGGAGTTTCCTCTATTGCGGTAGTACCAGTGGGTCTTACTAAATACCGTGAGGAACGACGTTTGCCGGAACTAATTCCCTATGACTATGAGAAAGCCTTAGCATTGTTGGAGCAAGTTCATAACTGGCAGCAAGTTTTTCTGAAAGCCTGGGGACGGCGGGGATTATTCGCTGCCGATGAGTTTTACTTGCGGGCCGAGCGACAGATTCCTGCAGCCGAGGAATATGAAGAATATCCGCAGCTTGAGAATGGTGTTGGTATGCTTAGTGACTTTTCTTTTCAGGTGCAAAATCATCTGAAAAGTAGAAGTAATCCAGAGATTGAAGCGGTAATACGAAAAAACTACTGGGCAATTACCGGAGTTGATGCAGCTGAGTTTCTGCAAAAGAACCTTACGGATCTTTCTGCTCTTTATCCCTTCCATATGGAAGTTGTTCCTGTGGAAAATATCTTTTTTGGTCCGCTTATTACTGTGGCTGGACTTTTGACAGGGCAAGATATTTTTTGTGAGCTCGAAAAGAAAAAGCAGTCCTCCGGCAGCAAGCCAGAGGCAGTTTTGATTCCTGACTGCTGTGTAAAGGCGGATACAACACTTTTCTTAGATGATATGACAATTGAGGAGTTAGAGGAGAAACTAGACCTTACTATTGTTTTGGTTCCTGCATCAGGAGCAGATTTTATAGCTTGGCTGGGTCAAGAGTTCAGAGAAACGGATGACTCAGCATTTAGTAAGAAAGGAAATGGCATATGAGTAAACCTGTGGTAGCAATAATTGGTCGCCCCAATGTAGGGAAATCGTCTTTTTTTAATGCCTTAATTGGAGAGCGAATTTCAATTGTCGACAATACACCCGGTGTAACGAGAGACCGAATTTATGCCACCTCAAGATGGCGGGAAAGAGATTTTCTCTTGATCGATACGGGAGGTATAGAACCTAAGACAGAGGATACCATCCTTAAAGGTATGCGTGATCAGGCAGAGATTGCCATAGAGACTGCAGATGTTATCTTGTTTATGTGTGACATCAAGACAGGCATTACCGCTACAGATGAAGAAATCGGGATTATGCTTAGAAAAGCCGGACGCCCTGTAGTGGTGGCAGTCAATAAGGCTGATTATGTAGGGGAAGCGCCTCCTGAGTTATATGAGTTTTATAATTTAGGCTTAGGCGATGTTTACCCCATTTCCGCCTCTCATCGTTTAGGAATAGGCGAACTCTTGGATGCTCTTTATAGTTACTTCCCCGCGGAGGCTGAGGATTCTGATGAAGGTGGTTCCATAAAGGTTGCCTTGATAGGTAAGCCCAATGCCGGAAAGTCCTCCTTGGCAAACAAGATGATTGGACAGAAGCGTTCAATTGTATCAGATATTCCTGGAACTACGCGGGATGCTATTGACTCGGAGATCTCCAATGAGGTTGGAGAATTCACTATCATTGATACGGCCGGACTGCGCAAAAAGAGCCGCATAGATGATGCTATTGAGAAATATAGCATGATTCGTTCCCTTGCCGCCATTGAAAGAGCCGACGTTTGTGTCATATTGATTGACGGTGCAGAAGGCGTCACAGAGCAGGATACCAAAGTGGCCGGTTACGCTCACAATAGCGGAAAAGCCTGTATTTTTGCGGTGAATAAATGGGACTTGGTTGATAAGACCACTAAGACCCTAGAGCAATACCAGCGTCGGATCGAAGAACGTTTCGCTTTTATGTCCTATGCACCGGTTATCTTTTTATCTGCCAAGACCGGACAGCGGGTAAGCAAATTATTCTCTTTGATCAAAAGCGTCTATGAAGAAGCCGGGAAGCGTTTGTCTACCGGCATGTTAAATGACTTACTTGGCGAAGCCGTGGCGATGGTGCCCACACCACAGGATAAGGGTCGCCATTTAAAGATATATTATGGCACGCAAATTGCCACCCATCCGCCGCAATTTGTCCTCTTTGTGAATGACAAGGAGCTGATGCATTTTTCCTATGAACGTTACCTAGAAAATCAGTTCCGGAAAAATTTTGGTTTTGTGGGAACGCCGATTCGATTTTATCTCAGAGCGAAAGACAAAAATTAAAGACATAAGGGGATTTATATGACAAAGATTGAGAATTTAAGAAATATTGCGATTATTGCCCACGTTGACCATGGTAAAACGACTATCGTTGATGCGATGTTAAAGCAAGCCGGTATTTATCGTGAAAACGAGCAGATTGTAGAGCAAGTAATGGACTCTAATGCTTTAGAGCGTGAAAGAGGAATAACCATTCTGGCTAAAAATACAGCTATTTCCTACAAGGATTATCGCATAAATGTTGTTGATACCCCTGGACATGCTGATTTCGGTGGAGAAGTTGAGCGGGTTCTTAAAATGGTTGATGGGGTTCTGCTAGTGGTAGATTCTTATGATGGACCTATGCCACAGACCCGTTTCGTTTTGCGTAAGGCCTTGGAAATGGGCTTACGCCCCATTGTTTGTATCAATAAAATTGATCGTCCTGATGCCCGCCCTATGGAAGTGGTCGATATGGTTTTAGAACTCTTTATTGAGTTGGGCGCCGATGACGATCAACTTGACTTCCCTATTATCTATTCTTCCGGTAAGGCAGGGGTGGCTTGTTTAGACCTAAAGGAATATCAGCGTGGTGATGAATTAGACTTTTCCCCTCTCATTGAAGCTATTATTGAGTCGGTACCTTGTCCCGAGGGCGATAATGAAGCTCCGCTACAGTTATTGGTCTCCAACATTGACTCAGATACCTATATTGGCAGAATCGCCATTGGCCGTATTGTTCGGGGAACTTTGCGCCAAGGGCAAGGGGTAGTGGTCTGTGGTTATGATGATAATACCAGCAAGCAGGCTAAAGTCGTCAAGCTCATGTGCTTTCAAGGGCTGGGACGCCAAGAAGTAAAGGAAGCCGGTGTCGGTGAGATTGTTTGCGTGGCCGGAATTCCGGAAATCAACATTGGAGACACCATCTGTGATCCTTCCAAGGTGGAGCCGCTTCCCTTTGTTAATATTGATGAACCAACAATTGCTATGACTTTTTCTGTTAATAACAGTCCTTTCGCAGGAAAAGAAGGTAAGTTTGTTACTTCACGTCATTTGAGAGACCGTTTGCTTCGGGAGATGCAGACTAATGTTTCGATGCGTTTGGAAGAGACGGATACAACAGAAGCTTTTATTGTTAAAGGTCGTGGAGAACTCCACTTATCAATCTTAATTGAGACCATGCGGCGGGAAGGCTATGAATTTCAGGTTTCTAAGCCTCGGGTTATTGTTAAGGAGATTGACGGCGTTTTGAACGAACCGGTAGAAATGCTACTGGTAGATGTACCGGAAGATTTTGTTGGTGCAGTTATTGAGAAGCTGGGACGCCGGAAAGCCGAAATGATCAATATGCTCCCTCCGGAGAAGGGTTATTGCCGCTTAGAGTTTAAAGTTCCTTCCAGAGGTATCATTGGATATCGCTCAGAGTTTTTGACCGACACTAAGGGCAATGGTATAATGAATAGTGTTATTTGTGGATTTGAGCCCTATGCTGGAGATATTGAGACCAGATCCCATGGCGTCCTAGTAGCTTTTGAAACAGGTGAAGCTGTGACCTATGGTCTATATAATGCTCAGGAAAGAGGCAGTCTATTTATTGGTGCCGGTACTCCTGTATATGAAGGTATGATTGTTGGCTTTAATCCCAAGAACGAAGATATTTCCGTAAACGTCTGCAAGCGCAAGCAAGTTACCAATATGCGAGCTTCAGGTAGTGATGATTCACTTCGTCTCGTACCGCCGGTGCAGATGAGTTTGGAACAGTGTCTGGAATTTTTGGCAGACGATGAGCTTTGTGAGATTACTCCTCAGTCCATTCGCCTGCGTAAGCAGATTTTGAACTCTGATCTCCGAATGAAGCAGCGCAATAAGAAGTAATAGCAAAGCAGCTATCTTAGATTTTTTCAGATGAGAAGTCTAAGTTGTTTTGAGAGGAGACCTGTCCAGTTTGTCGAACAAAGTTAAGAGAATTGCTACTATCTTAGTAGTCATTGTTTTGTTATTAGTTTTTGGGGTTGTGGGTGTCGTAGTTGGTTATAACTACGTCATCTCTCAAAACCAACGTTTTGATAATTTGAAAGAAGCGGAGAAGAATAAAGCCATTCAACTCAATGCGGACACGAAGGGTGCCGTTATGGTAGTTATTCAGAGTGGCGATGATACAGGTAAGATTGCTAAGAACTTAGCGGATAAGGGCCTGATTGATAATCCTTTTCTTTTCACCATCATGTCCAAGTTCAATGGCTTTGATGGCGGCTATTTAGCTGGAACTCACTATTTGCTTCCGGGTTTATCCTATGATGAAATGATGTACCTGCTCTGCCAAGAGCCGGTTTCTATCCAGATTACCTTTCCTGAGGGAATGACCTATGAACAGATTAAGGCCAAGCTTATTGCGGAAGGCCTGCAATTTGACCCCGAAAAACTTGATGCTTACATGAATGATCCCAATATGTTTAATGACTATCCCTTTATCTCACAGATTAATGGTAGCCCTGATCGTGATTTACTCTTAAGTGGCTATCTCTTTCCTGATACCTATAATTTTGACGTGAATGCTTCGGAGAAAGAAATCATTAATACCTTTCTTAGAACGATGAATTATCGTTTATATCAGGATTTTTATGACCGGGCTGAAAAGATTGGTATGTCTATGGATGAAGTGATCACCTTAGCTTCCCTTATTCAGAGTGAGACGACCGAGGAAACTGATATGTTTTTCATATCTGCGGTCTTTCATCGACGTTTGAAGAGTAGTGATCCCAGTTTAAGGCTACTACAGTCCTGTGCCTCCATTAACTATTTACGCAGCCGAGATGGCTTACCAAGGGTCTGGTATGCAAGTTCTGAGGATATTTCTCATTATCAGGAGAATAAATATAATACGTATGAATCTGAAGGGCTGCCCCCCGGACCAATCTGCATGCCGGGGATGGATGCCATTATGGCTGCATTGTATCCTAATAACAAAGGTGATTACTGGTATTTTTGTGCTACAGGCATAGATGGTGGAACGGCCTTTGCCGCTAGTGTAGAAGAGCAAAATGCCAATGTAGAGAAGTATAGAGAGAACTGGGTACTTCCTACACCGACGCCTACTCCTACAGCCGTTCCCAGTGTGGTTCCTGGTGTAGCTACGTAAGCTGAATTTGCTGGTGTTTTGCTGCTACAAAGGAGTAATTCGAGATATGAAGAATAAGATGGAATTTGGGAGACCGGAGCTTTTGGCTCCGGCTGGTGACAGCGAGAAGCTTCGGGCGGCTGTGCTATACGGTGCAGATGCTGTCTATCTGGCGGGGAAAAATTTTGGGTTGCGTGCGCAAAGCGGTAATTTTTCCATGGAGGAGTTGGCGGAGAGTATCGCCTTTGCTCATGACCATGGTGTGCGCTGCTACATTACTATGAATATTTTTGCTCATGAAGGGGATTTTGCCGGTCTAGAGGAGACCGTCTTGGCTTACGAAGCCTCGGGAGCGGATGCATTAATTGTGTCCGACGCCGGTTTGTTTAGGCGTATTCGTCAGCTTTGCCCACAAATGGAAATTCATATTAGTACCCAAGCCAGTGTAACCAATGCAGAAAGCTGCTTATTTTGGTACGAATTAGGTGCCAAGCGGATTGTCCTCGCCAGAGAGCTTACCTTAGAGGAAATTGTTGCTATTCGCAGGAAAATTCCTGCGGAGTTAGAATTAGAGGCTTTCGTTCACGGCGCTATGTGTATGGCTTATTCCGGTCGTTGCCTCTTATCTGATTTTTATACCGGACGAAGCGCTAATAAGGGTGCTTGTGCCCAGCCCTGCCGATGGGGCTACAAAGCAGAGAAACCAGAGCCTTTGGTACAGGAAGTCTACGAAGAGAAACGTCCGGAGCATCCACTGTTGGTGGAGGAAGATGAGCGTGGCTCTTATATTTTTAATTCTCGCGATCTGTGTCTGATTGATTATATCCCAGAGTTAGTTAAAGCCGGTATTAATAGCTTTAAGATTGAGGGGCGCATGAAAGGGGCATTTTATGCCGCTGCCACGGTAAAGGCGTATCGTGCCGCTTTAGATAGTTACTTAGCAGACCCCAAAGCCTATAGTCCTGACCCCCGTTGGCGCCAGGATCTTGAACGTACCGTTCACCGGGTCTTTGATACAGGTTTTTATTTTGATCGACCTCAAGAAGACGGGAAGATTTTTTCTACCGATACCTATATCCAACCAGCCTTTGTTGCGGCTCAGGTGGAGGGCTACGATCAAGAAAGAGCCCTATTAGTTTTGCGGCAAAAGAATAAGATTCTGGAAGGTGATCAGCTGTTAGTAATGCAGCCCCTGGGCTATAGAGAACCGCTACAGGTTTCGGGGCTACTGGATGAAAATTTCCAGCCAGTAGAGTCTACGAAGAAAGCCGGAGCCTTATATTATTTGCCGGTTAAAGAACCGATTCCAGCACATTCTTTCTTAATACGAGACGGTAAAAAGGAGGGCGAATAGCCCTCCTTTTGCGGTGTGCCCGACATGGTCGATAACTTGGTGGTGAAAGTCCACTACAGACTTGAC
>CAZFHA010000038.1:0-8389 GCA_964518595.1 uncultured Oscillospiraceae bacterium | reverse complement strand
CAGCTGGGAGAGCATCTGCCTTACAAGCAGAGGGTCACAGGTTCGAGCCCTGTTGTTCCCACCAAATGGCGCAGTAGTTCAGTTGGTTAGAATGCCAGCCTGTCACGCTGGAGGTCGAGGGTTCGAGCCCCTTCTGCGTCGCCAAAGAGAACCGGTCCATAGAGGCCGGTTCATATATGCCCAGATAGCTCAGTCGGTAGAGCAGAGGACTGAAAATCCTCGTGTCGTTGGTTCGATTCCGACTCTGGGCACCAAAAGAATCGCAGTAGTGCGGTTCTTTTTTTGTGTGTGCAGTTCACGGGTTTTCGTGTATAATAACTATCTAGTTTGATCTAACTTTATCTTGGGTGTCATACTTTTTTTATGACTAGGGACAGTGAGAGCAAAAGTAATAGGAGTACGAGGAGGTTACCATGTCACAAAAAGCCTATGCCGAGAGCAAAGACGCTGTATTGGCCTCATTAGAGGTCGATAGCGAGAAGGGGCTGAGCGTATCTGAGGCGGAGCTTCGCCTAGCACAATATGGTCCAAATGCATTAGGAGAGAAGAAACAGACTCCCCTTTGGAAGAAATTTTTCCAGCAACTTGCTGACGTAATGGTGTTAATTCTAATTGGTGCAGCTGCTTTGTCGGCCGTTATGGCCATTCAAGAGGGTGGTTTTGAGGGATGGATAGATGTTATCGTTATCTTGGCCATTGTTATCATTAATGCAATTTTAGGTGTCTATCAGGAAGGTAAGGCTGATCAAGCCATTGCTGCCTTGAAGAAGATGAGTTCGCCTCAATCAAAGGTTATTCGGGATGGACAGCAGCAGCTTATAGCTTCCGAGTTATTAGTTCCGGGAGACATAGTTATATTAGACGCTGGTGACTTAGTAGCTGCTGATATTCGCCTTGTTTGGCAGAGTTCTTTAAAAGTGGAAGAGGCATCTCTTACAGGCGAGTCTGTTCCAGTAGAGAAGAATGCTGATATTGTTTTGCCGGAAGATGCTGGCTTAGGTGATAGAGAAAACATGCTGTTTATGGGAACGGCTGTTACCTATGGTAGAGCCAGAGGTGTGGTAGTTGGAACGGCGGAGAAGACAGAATTAGGTAGTATCGCGGAAAGACTGCAAAATATTGACGAATCCGTCACCCCCTTACAAAAAAATCTTAATAGCTTGGGTAAGGTTCTAGGTATTGTTTGTGTGGCGGTTTGTATTATCGTCTTCGCTGTAGATGTGTTAATCCAAAAGGCTCCTGTAACGGAGAGTTTGATGACCGCCATTAGTTTAGCCGTTGCGGCTATCCCAGAGGGATTGGCAGCAGTTGTAACTATTGTTCTAGCTATTGGTATGACCAGAATGGCTGCCAGAAATGCTATTGTGCGTAAACTGTTAGCTGTAGAGACCTTAGGTTGTGTCGATGTAATTTGCTCTGACAAAACAGGGACTCTGACTCAGAACGAAATGACAGTAACGACTATCTTTGATGGTGAAGAACTCTATTCCGTGTCCGGTATCGGCTATGCACCGGAAGGGCAAATTACCAGAGAAGACGGAAGCTTAGTGCCTATTGAAGGCCGGTTAGAGCGCTTGCTATTGGCTTCGGTGCTTTGTAGCGACGCTATTACCATGCCTAAAGAAGATGGACGCTATGGCTGCATTGGTGACCCTACGGAAGCGGCCCTTGTAGCCGTGGGTGCTAAGGCTCAAATAACCAGGGACAAAGCCAATGAGCTCTACCCTAGAGTCGCAGAGCTTCCCTTTGATTCTGATCGTAAAATGATGACCACCTATCATCCAGGGATTGAAGAGGTGGGAGTGGTTTCCTTTACCAAGGGTGCACCGGATATTATTATTGATCGCTGTACAAGTATCTATGATGGGGATAAGATTGTTCCCTTGACGGCGGATAAACGCCAAAGAATTTTGGAAATTAATCATAGTTTAGCCAGCCGGGCTCTGCGTGTATTGGCTTTGGCATTCCGTCATCACCCTGCCGGAGACAGTAATCAACAAGCTGATGCAGCTCATGAGACAGAGCTGGTCTTTATTGGTTTGGTCGGTATGATTGATCCGGCTCGTGTTGAGGCAAAAGATGCAATCAAGGTCTGTAAAGAAGCTGGTATTCGTGCGGTTATGATCACCGGAGATTACAAGGATACTGCGGTGGCGATTGCTCAGGATCTAGGGCTTATGGATGGAAACTATCAGAGCCTCTCTGGAGCAGAACTAGATAAAATTTCTGACGAGGAATTAACTACCGTTTGTGAGAATACAGCAGTATATGCCCGGGTGTCTCCTGATCATAAAGTGCGTATTGTATCGGCTCTCCAAAAGGATGGGCATATTACTTCAATGACTGGAGATGGCGTAAATGACGCTATGGCATTAAAAACTGCAGATATAGGTGTAGCTATGGGCATCACCGGTACCGATGTGGCCAAGAATTCAGCAGACATGATTCTTACTGATGACAACTTTGCGACTATTGTTCATGCGATTGAAGAAGGTCGTATCATCTACAGTAATATCCGTAAGTTTGTTGGTTTTCTCTTGTCCTGTAATGTGGGTGAGATTCTTATTATCTTTATTGCCTCTCTAGTGGGCTTGGCATCGCCTTTAACTGCAATCCAGCTATTGTGGCTTAACCTCGTAACGGATAGTTTTCCGGCACTTGCTTTAGGCCGGGAGAAGGGTGAGCCAGATGTTATGCGTCAGCGCCCGCGTAAGAAAACTGAATCTATTATTAATAATAAAATGAAGATCAGTATAGCGGTACAGAGTCTAGCTATTTTTGCGGCGGTATTTACTTCTTACTTACTGGGGCTGAAGGTTTTCTTTGTAAATGATGCTGACCCCCTTACCGGAGCGAGAACAATGGCTTTCGCTACTTTGATTTTGGCAGAGCTTTTCCGCGCATACAGCGCGAGGTCAGAGTTTTCCAGCGTCTTTAAGTTGGGTGTCTTCAGTAATCGCTTTATGAACATGGCTGTGGGATTCTCCTTATTACTACTGCTTTTTGTAGTTTATGTTCCAGGGGTAAATGGTGTATTTAATAATATTCCCTTGGCACCGGTTCTCTGGCTGCCAATCCTGGGATTAGCAATTATCCCCTTTGCCGCCAGCGAAATCTACAAAGCTGTCAAGTATAGAAAGTAACTGAAGAAGATCAGTCTTTAAAAATCTTACTACAGGATTAAAAGGACAAGGATCTTCCCATAAGAATTTTCCTATATAAAAAGCGCACCTTTAAAGTGCACCCCAAGTGCTGGATATCACTAGCATTTGGAGGTGCACTTTTTTCCTGACGAAATTCTCTAATGCGATTCCTATTGATGAAATTAAAGTAGTCCCAGTCTTGTGGCGATACGTACAGCATCTAGGCTATTGGTTGCCCCAAGTTTCGTAAAAATCGAGCTAAGAATACTACGTACAGTATTAACGGACAGATCACAATTGTCGGCAATTTCTTCTCTGGAAAGGCCAAAGCAAAGATCTGATAAGACTTGAAGTTCGCGTTTTGATAGGGATGGATTCTCGTTTAGGGTACCATTTTGGTTTACCTGCCGGAGTTGCTTTATAATGGTGGCTTGTTTTTTGGCATAGGTAGAGGCGCGGGAATGGATTTTGTCTAACCAATCATGGGGGATAGCATGTTGCTTATAATTGCGAAGGGCGTAACTGCTTAAGCTGCGCATCGCATTACCACACTCAATAAACTGCATAACTAATTGATTCGGGTAAGATAAGTTATAGGCTTCTTCCAAATATTTTAAACTATCATTCTTGTTACCCTGTTGATAATACATTACTGCTAATAGGGTAAGTTGTTCAATACGATAGAGCAAAAAATCTTCACTTTGCTGGGATTTTTCCAGGAATTTGGTGTGGTTATTAAGTACAGAAACTGCCTCAGCCAAGCGGTTTTGGCACATCAATAAGCGAGCTCGAATCAGAAAATCTGGGGTAAAGTCTACAGGGGAATCATTACTTAACAGAGCATCCTCTAGCAGCCATTTAGCCGCTTTCTCCGGCTGATCTGTCATAGCATAAAACCATCCCTCGATAATATCACTTGCCATGTATGCGTCGGCAGCGCTGTAGAATTCGGAGATATTTTTAAGTTTCGTTAATAGATCGGGAATCTTCTGGTAATTACCTTGAGCAAAATACATTCGTATTAAATAGAAGATACCCATGTTTTCCATATCGTACTGCTCTTTTTGGAAAGCTTTTGCAATCCCGTCAAAAGCCATAATTTCTGTGGTCTCAAAATCGCGCTGCCAAAAGCTACGTTCAGCCACCAAAAGCTCATAGGCTCCGGTACCGGTTCCGTGGGTGAGCTTGGAAATATAGGGAAGAGCCTCTTTCATAACTTGCTCAAAATCATAGAGACTATTTTCTTTGACCGATTGGGTAAGGTTCAGATAATTTCCAGCGTTTAGCTGTAAAGAGTGCTTCCTGTACATCTTGCTTCCCTGGGGGAGTCTTTTCTCGGCTTCTTGGAAGGTGTTTAAAAAGCTATCATCAAAAGTAATGGCGTATATGGTAAATTGTGTAATGCCTAAAAGTAAATAAGCTTCCCCCAACAGCTCTTGGTTCTGGGATGTATCTTCAAGAACTGAAAATTGCTGGAGAGCTGAGGCCAACTTTTCAAAAGCTTCAGCTATCATAAAGTTGTTAAGATGGAAGCGCCCTTGGAGAAGATGACAAAGGGGCAAGAGCTGGGGCGCTATACTAATAATTTCGTCCAGCACCTCTATAGCCCAATTTGCAGTTCGGGTAGAATAACGACAGGAGATGGTGAAGAATGTATTGATAACTTCCTTATGTTTCTCTGCCAGCATATAGTAGCCTACAGCGTCGGATAAAGCTCCCTGCTGATCATACCATTCAGCTACCTGAGCATAAAAACTAAGGAATTCGTCGCGCGCCAATGCATGTTGTTTGGCAGTTAAAAATTCAAGAAACAAATGATGAATCTGAAGTGCACCAGACAGTTTATCGTGACGAATAAAAGAACTTGCTTCCAGCAATTGGTTGATGACTGTCAAATTATTATTAGTGAGATCAAGCAAGAGCTTATCTGGAATCGTTTCCAGGAGAGATAGCTTAATTAATAGTTCCTTAAGCTCCGCCTCCAGAGGTGCAAATATTTGTTGATCAATGAGCATAAAAATATCTGGCTTAAGTGCTACCATGGGAATTGAGGCAACTTGATTTTCTTTCAAATAGAGGCTGATAAGATAAAGGGAAAGAATCCAACCATTGGTTTCTTTCGTAATTTCATCCAAATATTCTTCCGTAAGTCGGATGCCGTGAAGGGTGAAGTAGTCATCAATTTCCTGGCGGTTAAAACGTAAATCTTCCTCAGAAACCATCTCGATAGATTTATCATCCATACTGCCCCTGGGAATCTGAAGATTAGGTAGCTTGCGACTAATTATGATAAGGGTAATATTTCCCGGAAGTGCTTCGAGAAGATTATTAAAAAATTGGGAAAGAACAGGATTGGTTATGATATGAAAATCATCAAAGATTAAGAAATAGCGACTACCCGGACGCAGACAATCAGTCAAAATTGTTAAAAAAGATTCAAATGCTATCACACCGTCAGGAAAGCCAAGGGAGGACAGACGCTCAGCACCGTTGCGACTAATCTGACGAAATCCCTCTAAGAAGTGATCCCAAAAGCGCGCAACAATATTGTCTAAAAAAGACAACTGCGTCCAAGCTACCTTGCCGGATTGCTTTTGAAAAAGCTTCGAAAGTAGTTCGGTTTTACCGTAGCCTGCTCCTGCCACAACAAAAACAAGACTCTTAGTAATCAGAGCTTGAGACAGCCGTGCTTCTAAGTCTGGTCTTGCAAGTGTCGGAGAGGAAGAGGAAGGTATGATTAGTTTCGGGAATATCCCTTTGTTATCCATATAATAACCACCATTGAATTATCCTAACTTGAACTAAGTTTAGCACGTATATAGGGTGAAATAAAGAGTTTTCTAAAAGATTTAAACTTCACCAGCACGACAATTCGTCGTAAAATATTCTTTGATTTATATAGTTTTATAATATTTATGCGTATGAAAATTAAATTTTGGACATGATAGTTTATAAACCCTTGAAGGATTTTGAACGAAAAAATTTGAACTGTAACAAATACATTGCATTTGCATTCTATATATGGTATGCTGGGTATTGTTTTGTAGGAGTAGAAGTCTTACTTTTTCTTAAAATCACACATCTAGGGCTAATAGATAATTTTTCAGCTATGAACCAATACTTTTTCTTGTGAGGTTTACATCAAAGAGTTCCAATTTCCATTACTTGAATAAAATCTAAGCAATTATCTGCCGTTTTTAGGCAGAGTAAGGAGTTACTATGAAAAAAAATTCCAAAAAGATTATTAAAAGAGGTGCAATACCACTCTTATCTCTCGCCCTTGCGCTTACGTGGTTTGTTTCTCCGTTACGAGCAATGGCGGATGCAACTACAGAGGTGGCCATATCTTCCCAGTCTGTGACGGCTGAAAGTATAAATAACGATACTTTACAAGTTAATCCAGAGTCCACAGAGAATTCTTTAGCCTCTTCCGCAGTAACTGAAACTACTGCAGTGAGTTCTGAGAGTATAGAGACAACTGCGACAACGGGCACTGAGGGTAATACTGTTCCCACTACTCAAGCGCCTTCCGTAGCCAATCCGAGAGTACCAAGAAATATTGTCGCTGCTGCCGCTACAGACAAATTAACTTACGATATCTCTGTTGTAAGCGACCCTACAGCTAATAATGAGATTCGCTATACACCTACAAATGTAGTTGTATCCCCTTCCAGCGTTGGTTACGGTTCTATAAGCATAACTTTGCCAGAGGAATATCAGTCTACTTATACGAAACCGGCTAGCTGGGCAGAGTTTATTAGTGGTAATATCTTAACCTTTATCATTACTGCTCCTGCCACCAATGGTACCCCAGCGGCAATTCAGAACTTTCTAACCAATAATTTTTACTTTACCCTGAAAACGGCTGATACTTTTCCCAGTGCACTTGCAAATGTAACAGTGAGCCTAAGTGAGAATCCTATTTCTTCACGGGTGGATGGAAGTGGTAATGTTCACTATTATGAATATATAAACACGAAAATCCCTTGGATGGACGCCTATAATGCGGCTAAATCTAGAACTTATAATGGCTTAACAGGTTATCTTGCAACTATTACAAGTCAAGAAGAACAAGATTATATCTATAATACGATTGCCAAGCAGCCGGGCTGGCTAGGCGCTACTCGGATGTTGGTTAGTGGTACGGATAGTATGATTAATGATGAAGCATCTATCTCTAATGTCCTTGCTTCTTATAACTATAATCCATCAGTGGCCAGCAATTGGTATTGGGCAGATGGACCAGAAGCTGGCACAGTTTTTTATAATGGGGCGACAGTTGCTTTAGGCGGTGTTACCGCTCCCGGGCAGTATTCCTTTTGGACACCGACAGAGCCTAATAATGCCTATACAGGTAACCAACCTGAATACTGTATGCAATTTGCCTATAATAATTCACCCCGTTGGAATGATTTGCCCTATAATCCTGCGAATTATCTCGCCGGATACTATGTCGAGTACGGCGGATACCCTGGTGAAGATCCGGAACAAGAAACTGCTGGTACAAACGCCTCCATCCCTGCGCCGGTTAAGGTGCAGTATGTCGGCGTAGATGCTGAGGGTGACACCATCGTCTTTGATGAAGCTATTCTGACCGGTAACAACGGTGGCGCATATGCTACCACGGAAAAGTCATTTACTGATTACGAGCTCGTTAAGATTACTGGCACAGATGAAGGCACCTTTTCCTTCACGCCTCAAACAGTTACCTATGAATATGGACTGAAGGCAGGAGCGAATATAACGGTCAAGTACGTGGATGATTTGGGCACAGCTATTTCCGCTGATGTGCTTTTAGCTGGTAAAGTAACCACAGCCTATAGCAGTGAACAAAAGACCTTTACTAATTACGATTTTCTGCGAGTGGAGGGCAGTGGCAGCGGTACATTTACCTATAGCGCCCAAACTGTCACCTATGTTTATAGCTTGAAGGCTGGTGGAGATGTTACCGTAAATTATAAGGATGAAGCCGGACAGGATTTGACTACCGCAGTTGTTTTGACCGGTAAGGTAACTACCGCTTATAGCAGTGAAGAAAAGAGCTTTACCAATTATGAACTGGATCAAACGGTTGGTGCAACCTCTGGTACCTTTACCTTGTCACCTCAGAGCGTAACTTATATCTATAAGCTACAGGAGGGTGGAGATGTTACCGTCAAATATCTTGACGAAGAAGGGAATGTTATTGCCGCAGAGGATGTACTTTCCGGCCAAGTAACTACAGCCTATACCAGCACAGAAAAGAT
>CAZFHA010000037.1:0-9989 GCA_964518595.1 uncultured Oscillospiraceae bacterium | reverse complement strand
TTATGATTCTGGGCGGTGCATTTGTAGCGACTATGTCACTGGTTAGACGTAGAAAGTTTACTCAAGAATAAGTTTTAGTTTGCTTTATTACGCCGTAGGATTCAGCTGCATTTTAGCTGTTTCCTACGGCTTTTTTGTCTTATCTTATTAAAGTCTTTAGCCAACTAGAAGGGTAAGCGACGGAAGAATAGAGACGCAGTTACAATTTCGCACAAGTATTGCTGTCTATTTTAGACAGAATAGCTTGTTTGCGCCTAACAATTGGGTATAATTAGACTATAAATAATAATGTGCTCGCATTTACATGTTTGAGTAATGAGGTGATTATGGATCAAGCTTATCTGTTTAACACAGGGAATGATTATCACTGTTACAATATGTTGGGTTCGAAGCCTTATCATGAAGCTGGCGCTATTGCAGGATATCGCTTCGCGGTGTGGGCTCCTCATGCTAAAGCGGTAAGTGTAATTGGTGATTTCAATGACTGGGATCCTGAGGCTAATCCCATGCATCTGCACGGTGATACCGGTATTTGGTTGACCCATGTTCCTGAGGCACTACTCTGGGATCGCTATAAGTATTATATTCATGGGGCTGACGGTCGAATTTATGAAAAGATCGACCCTTGTGCTCGTCACTGTGAAACAAGACCAGCCAATGCCTCGATTCTCTATGATCCCGATGACTATCATTGGCAGGATAGCAGTTACATGAAGCACCGACCTCAGGCTCTGTCTATTCGCCCAATTAATATTTATGAGGTTCACTTGGGCTCATGGCGACGCCATGCCGATGGGAATTTTATGAACTATCGTCAAATCGGCGAAGAACTGGCACTTCATTGTAAAGAAATGGGATATACTCATGTGGAGCTAATGCCCGTTATGGAGCATCCTTTGGATGATTCTTGGGGTTATCAGGTTACGGCTTTTTTTGCCGTTACCAGCCGTTTCGGAACACCTGCAGACTTGAAATATATGATTGACCATCTACATCAGGCCGGAATTGGTGTAATTCTTGATTGGGTTCCCGGCCATTTTCCTCGTAACTTGGAAGGCTTGGTTAGATTTGACGGAACGCCTTGCTACGAATATGCTGATCCGCGAATTGGCGAGCATCGGGAGTGGGGCACTTATGTTTTTGATTATAGTAAGTCCGAAGTGCGCTCTTTTTTGATATCGAATGCTATCTATTGGATACACGAATTTCATGCGGATGGTATTCGGGTGGACGCCGTTTCCAGCATGATTTACCGCAATTATGGCCGTTCAGAGTACATTCCCAATGTTAATGGCGGAATTGATAACATTGAAGCGGTGTCTTTTTTGCAAGACCTGAATCAACTGGTGCGGGAGCGCTATTCGCAGGTTATGATGATTGCCGAGGAGTCTACTTCCTGGGCCAAAGTTTCTCACCCGGTGGAGGAAGGGGGGATGGGCTTTACCCACAAGTGGAATATGGGCTGGATGCACGATACTTTGGATTATTTCCAGACCGATTACTACGCCAGAGTATGGCATCATGATCAGTTTTTATTTTCCATGGTTTACGCTTTTGCGGAGAATTTTATTTTGTCCCTGTCTCATGATGAAGTGGTTCACGGTAAGAAGAGTCTTTTAGAAAAGATGCCCGGTGATACTTGGAGGAAATTTGCCTCCCTACGACTTTTACTGTTATACATGATTGCTCATCCTGGGGCAAAATTGACCTTTATGGGAACTGAACTGGCTCCAGGTATTGAATGGCGTTTTTACGAGCAGTTAGAGTGGAATCTCTCTACTAGCCAATCAAATCGTTTGTTTAAAGATTTTGTGGCACATATTAATCATTTTTATTTGAAAAAGCGGGCACTGTGGATTCATGACCGTTCTTGGGACGGGTTTACTTGGCTGGATACTTCTGACAAGGAGAATAGCGTATTTATCTTTGTGCGTAGGGGTGCTCAGACGCGGGAGCAAGTTTTGGTGGCACTAAATATGGTGCCTGCTCCCCTGATTGATTATCAAATTCCGGTAGAGAAACCCGGCCGTTACCGTATCACCGTTAACTCTGACGATATGGAGTTTGGCGGCAGTGGCTATCCCGTTTTAGCGGAGAACCAACGGGAGCTTTTGGCCAAGGCCGGTGAAGTAAAAGGCCAATCCTATTATTTACAACTAAGTCTGCCACCCTTGGCTGGCTTGTTCATAGAAAAAGTGTCGACTGCTAAGTCGTCGGAGACATCTGGGAAACGACCCTCAAACCGGCAGAAGAAGACCGGTGATACCAGTACAAAGCGAAAAAGCTAAACGGAGGAAGACAAGATGGCAAAAACAGATGTAGTGGCAATGATTTTGGCAGGCGGACAGGGGGCTCGCCTGGGGGTGCTGACAAAGCATATCGCCAAACCGGCGGTACCCTTTGGAAGCCGATACCGGATCATTGATTTTCCCTTATCCAATTGTGCCAATTCCGGCATTGAGACGGTGGGTGTTTTATCCCAATACCAACCTTTGGCTCTGAATACTTATGTAGGAAACGGGCATCCTTGGGATTTGGACAGAAGTAATGGCGGAGCGTATATTTTGCCGCCTTACCAACGCTCTGGAAAGAGTGATTGGTACAAGGGTACGGCTAATGCCATTTACCAAAATATGGATTTTATTGATGATTGTGAGCCCCGGTATGTTTTAATTCTTTCTGGTGATCATATCTACAAGATGAATTATGCTTTAATGCTCCGAGAACATATCCGAAAAGGCGCTGATGCTACGTTGGCAGTTTTGGAGGTGCCCTGGGAAGAGGCGTCTCGCTTTGGTATTCTTAACACCGATAGCCGTGATGTGATTACAGAGTTTGTGGAGAAGCCGAAGAAGCCTGAGAGCAATTTGGCTTCTATGGGAGTATACATTTTTACCTGGGAAGTTTTGCGTAAGGCTTTAATTGAGGATGAAAATACGCCTCAGTCAAATAATGATTTTGGCAAAGATGTTGTGCCGCTACTCCTAAGAGAGAATAAGAAATTATGTGCCTATCGATTTTCCGGTTATTGGAAAGATGTGGGTACCATCGCCAGCCTTTGGGAGGCGAATATGGATTTATTGGAACATCCGGAGGAGCTGAATCTGATGGATCGTTCTTGGAGAGTGTACAGCCGTAACCCAGTTAAGCCTTCGCATTATATTTCCGAAAGTGCCAGTGTTAAGAATGCGGCTTTGACAGATGGTTGCCAGATTTACGGTACAGTGGAGAACTCGGTACTTTCTAACTCTGTTATTGTTGAAAAAGGTGCGGTTGTTAAAAACAGTGTCCTAATGCCAGGCGTAGTTGTTAAGGCCGGAGCTTTTTTAGATAAGTGCATTGTGGGCATGTCAACGATTATTGGTGAGGGGGTTAAGGCTGGAGCTTCCATCGAAGGAGAGAGCCCGTATCTTAATCAAAAAATATGCTCTGAGGGCATTGTGGTATTTGAACGTGGGCTAAAAATTCGTGCCGGATCTACTATACCAGCTAATTGCCAGATTGATGCCGACAGTCAGGTAGAGGCTTCTCAAAATGTTATTGAAGAAGTTTTTCGAGTGCGGTCATAATAGAAAGGTGCGGAGGGATACAATATGTTTATAAATGCCATGGGATTAATTTTAGCAGATAACAGAAAAATCGTACTAGGAGAGCTTTCGAAACCTAGAGCTCTAGCTGCCGTTCCTTTCGGAGGCCGTTACCGCATTATCGATTATATGCTCTCAAATATGGTTAACTCCGGAATTAAGAGCGTGGGTGTTTTGACCCAGAATAAATATAAATCTCTGATGGATCATTTGGGTACAGGGGCGTCTTGGGATCTTGACCGTAAGAATTATGGTCTGCATATTTTACCACCCTACGTGAATTCCGAAGCGGTGGGTCTGGATGATGCTGACGAGATGGACGGACTTTTGAATTATCTAAGTTCTAACACGAACACCTATGTGATTATCTCTACCAGTAATATGATTTTGAACACGACTTTCAATGAGTTTGTGGACAATCATGAACAGTCAGGAGCCGACATCACAGTAATGTACAATCGTGACGGGACAAAATACGGCACTCCGAACTTGATTTTTGACTTAGACCGTAAGGGTTATGTTAAAGATATGCTTAAAAATCCAGATAAAGTTTCTTCTAACCGGTGTAGTTTGGGGCTTGTAGTCATGCGTCGGGAATTGCTGATTGACTTAGTTGCCGAGATGTTGGCTAGAGGTGAAAGAGGCTTTAGTCTGTCTGCCATTATCAAGCGCTATGACACGCTACGCATTCGGGGATATGAGTATAAGGGTTTGGTTTTAAGAATTAATAATATTCAAACATATTTTAATTCCTCCATGCGTCTTCTGGACGACCAAGTTCGGGCCGACTTATTTTGGAAGGGCATGCCTATTTATACCAAGGTTAAGGATGAGGCTCCTGCGCTGTATTTTGAGAGTTCCAAAGTCTCCAACTCTATGGTTTCGGACGGTTGTAGGATCATGGGTGCAGTAAAAGATTCAATTCTATTCCGTGGGGTAACGGTATCCAGGAATACCCGTATTTCCAACTGCGTTATCATGCAGGACGTGCACATATCCGAAAACTGTGAATTGGAAAATGTTATACTGGATAAAAACTCGGTTATTCGTCCGGGGATTAAATTAGTTGGTCACAAGGATTATCCTGTATTGATTGGAAAGAAGGCAATTGTATGAGTAAGATCAAAGTTTTGATGGCATCCTCGGAAGTCGCTCCTTTTGTTAAAGTGGGAGGTCTGGCCGATGTGGTAGGTGCCTTACCGAGAAGACTGGTGCAAGAGGATTGTGATACTCGGGTGGTTCTACCTTTATATCGCAAGATTAAGGCGGAAAAAGCCGGACAGTTGAATTTCTTGGGTTGGCGTATGGTGAAGATGGGCTGGCGCTCTTTATATGCCGGGCTTTATCAAATGGAGATTGATCAAGTTGTTTATTATTTTGTCGATAATGAATACTACTTTAATTACGAACAGGTCTATGTGGACTATGCTTTTGATATTGAGCGTTTCTGTTTTTTTCAACGGGCGGTATTAGATTTTCTGGGTGATTTTATGCAGTTCGACCCAGATATCCTCCATTGTCATGACTGGCAGACAGCTATGATGCCTTTGCTTTTGGATGCACATTTTAAAGTGAATGGCATTCATAATAACATCAAGACCGTATTTACCATTCATAACTTAAAGTATCAAGGTATCCATGATGTAGAGGTAATTCGGGATTTACTTGATTTACCGGCACATTTTTTGACCGAAGAACTGTCTTTAACTGCTGGAGCGGCTAATTTTGTCAAGGCCGGAATTGTCTATGCGAATTCCGTTACCACGGTTTCTCCTACATATGCTTACGAAATCATGACTGATTATTATGGCGAAGGTCTCAATCAAGTTTTGATGCGCTATGCCTATAAAGTTAGCGGTATTTTGAACGGTATTGATGAGAAAGAATACAATCCTTCTAAGGACTCGCTGATTCCTTTACAATATTCCTTTCCTGCTTATGCGGAAGGTAAAGCTGTTTGTAAGGAAGCCGTGCAGCAGCAGTTGGGCTTAGAGATTAATCCAGGAGCGCCTTTGTGTGTAATGGTTTCTCGCTTGGTTGACCAGAAGGGCTTAGATTTGTTGCTTCATGTCCTAGATGAAATGCTGTTTGACGGGATGCAGGTGGTTATTTTGGGAACAGGTGATGCCTATTATGAAGCCTCCTTAACTGAAATTGCTCAACGCAATCCCCAGAAGATGTGTGCAGTGATTGATTTTAATAATCAGCTGGCTCACCGTCTATATGCAGGCGCAGATATTTACTTGATGCCTTCTCTTTTTGAGCCTTGCGGCCTTTCTCAGATGATCGCTATGGCCTATGGAACTGTTCCGGTAGCCCGGGAAACCGGAGGACTAAAAGATACGGTTATCCCCTATAACGAGTATACCGGAGAGGGAAATGGTTTTACCTTTGCTAATATTAATGCCCATGAATTTCTTTTTGTTACTAAATATGCCTGTGACCTATATCGTCATCACCCGGAGATCTGGGAGAAACTGATTGCTCAGGGCATGCAGGGTGACTATAGCTGGCAGCGTTCCGCTAGAGAGTATCTGGGGCTCTATTCGTTGATCTCTGGGATTGCGTTGGAAGAGGCTGTGGCGGAGAAAAAGTCTTCGCCTGCAGTTAATCTTTCCTTAGAAGAAAACCTTGTGGTGGTTAAGCCCAAGAAGAAAGCCCCAGTCAAAAAGACTGCTACCGGAAAGAATACTACGGCTAAGACCACGGATAAAGGGAAGACCCCTTCCAAGACAGCAGAAAAAAAGGATAAATAACATATGGATGCTAATATGCCCGGAGAAAAGGAATACATCTTACACAATTCCCGTTTGCTGCAGTATCGGTCTCCTTTTGGAGCACTTGCAACCGGTAGTCATGTTGAGTTGGCTGTGGATGTCCGTTATGGTTGCCGGGAGGTAAAGCTATGCTATGCCTATGGACTCTATAGTTTCAACTATTGTGAGACCGAGATGCGGCAAGTGTCTGACCAGCCCGGCCGCTTTCACGTTAGCATACGCTTGCCGGGAGAACCGGGGCTGTTTTTTTACTGGTTTAGTGTGTGGGCAGATAACCAGGCCTGGGAGGCAGAGGAAATCAAGACCATCCAACCTGTGCTGAAAAACCCGGCCTACTATGTTTGCTCTCGAAGTAAAGCTGACGGTACCGGGCGAATCAGCGATATTCCCCCTAAAGTTAGTGCTCATGAGGATCGTTATCCGGCGGCTTTCCAGATTTCCGTCTATCGGAAAGACTTTAAAACTCCCGATTGGTTTAAAGGCGCATTGCTCTACCAGATTTTTCCGGATCGTTTTTACCGCGGTAAGGATTATCGAACCGGACAAATGCAGGAGGCCAAGGTTACCGACGAACGTATCTATCACGAGGATTGGTATGAAGAGGTTGATATTCTGGGAAAGCCTCAGACCGGCTATTTGGCCTGCGACTTTTTCGGTGGTACCTTAGATGGAATTAGAGAAAAGGTTGATTACTTGCAGGCTTTGCACATTGACTGTCTCTACCTGAATCCGATTTTTGAGGCACGTTCTAATCACCGCTATGATACGGCTGATTATATGGAAGTTGATCCGATGCTCAAGGGCAATCCGGCATTTTTTCGCCTAGTCGAAACGCTTAACGATAATGGAATTCGTCTACTTTTGGATGGGGTCTTTAGCCATACAGGGGCAGACAGCCGCTATTTTAATAAGCTGGGGCGTTATCCTGAGCATGGCGCGTATCAAGCCGCTGCCGGTGTGGGTAAGAGTCCTTACGGATCATGGTATTCCTTTTTTCGGGATAGTGAAGGTCATTTAGCTTATGATTCTTGGTGGGGCTTTACGGATTTACCTAACGTCAATGAAAATGACCTGGGCTATCGAGACTTTATTATGGGCAAAGATGGTGTGGTTCGCACCTGGCTTAAGCGTGGTGCTCAAGGCTTTCGTCTGGATGTGTCGGATGAATTGCCGGATTCTTTCTTGCGGGAACTCCGAAGCGCCATCAAGGAAGAAAGTGATGGTGAAGGGGTAATTCTTGGCGAGGTCTGGGAAGATGCTAGCAACAAAATCAGCTATGGTGCTTACCGCGATTTTCTTTTAGGCAGCACCCACGACTCTGTAATGGGATATACCTTTAGAGATGCTGTGCTGGGTTTCTTAACCGGGGTTCTATCGGCTCAGGGTTTGAATTATCGTCTGGAGTCTTTTCGGGAAAACTATCCGGCTGAGGCCTATTACTGTATTATGAACTTGCTTTCCAGCCATGACGTTCCGCGTGCAATGACGGTTATTGCCGGAGCACCTGATCCGGGAGACCGAGCTAAGCAGATTCAGATCCACATGGATGAGCAACAAATTAGTCGAGGTATGGCCTTGGTACGTTTGGGGCTGGTAATTCAGATGACGTATATTGGCTCGCCTTGTATCTATTACGGTGATGAAATTGGCATGGAAGGGTATCGCGATCCCTTTAATCGCCGTACATACCCTTGGGATAGACTGAGCACACTTCAGGAAGAACAACTGATTTTCTTCCGTCAAGTAACCACTTGGCGAAGGCGCTTTCCGGTTCTAAAAACTGGAGCTTACCGGACTATCTGGGCTACCGGTGATGCTATTATTTATGAACGGTTTTTGGATGAAGCCGGTTTAGATTTCTTTGGGAAGTCCTGCTCCGGTCCTAAGCGAGTTATTGTAGCCATTAACCGGAGTGCTCAATATAGCTTCAGTTTTTCCCTTGCATGTAATGGAAAAGAATCTCGCTTTGCACCTTCTACCAGTAGTGTGGGCGGAGGTACGACTGCTGCCGAAGTTAGGTTAGAAGTTGATACACCAGTTCAGGGTACGCTGTTACCCTTGGCTTTTCAGCTCTATATATTGGAGTAAGATAAGGTTTTGTATGAAAGGAATTTAATTCATTGGATGAAAATAACTTGCCACTAACATCTACTGCGGAGGAAACAGACAAAAAGTGTCCCAGTTGCGGTGCCACTTTAACCTATAATCCGCAAACTGAAGGCTTGCTCTGCGA
This sequence comes from uncultured Oscillospiraceae bacterium, assembly GCA_964518595.1. Classification (GTDB taxonomy): domain Bacteria; phylum Bacillota; class Clostridia; order Saccharofermentanales; family Saccharofermentanaceae; genus CAZFHA01. The sequence continues at coordinate 1,392 of CAZFHA010000037.1, read as the reverse complement.
GTATTGTGGCTATGAGCGTAAGTTGACTGCAGAAGAAGCCTTCAAGGGTGTATCGGAACAGGATTTTTTGGCTGCTAAGAACAGACAAAGCTTTACTTGGGGAAAAGATAAGAAGCAAGTTATCTGTAGCAACTGTGGCGGTGAGAGCATTTATGATGCATTAGAGACTGCTTCAACTTGCCCCTTTTGCGGTTCAACCAGTGTTATGCCAGCTGCTGACCAGAATTCTATTGCCCCCGGAGGGGTGTGTCCTTTTTCCTTATCCTCGCAGCAGGCTGGTCAAGCTTTTAAGCATTGGATCAGAAGCCAAATCTTTGCCCCAAGAGCGGCTAAAGTTAGTGGTAGAGCCGACACCTTTCGTGGTATCTATTTACCCTATTGGACTTTTGATACTCGGACGGTTTCTACATTTTCTGGGGCGGCCGGTTTTGACAAGACGGTCAGGCGAGGTGACCGCTATGTAACAAGTACCACTTGGCGTTCCGTTTCCGGAACTTATGAGCGCTTTATCGACGATCTACTGGTTTCCGCCAGTAAAAGGCAGGGTAATTATAATCTTCGGGCGGCTGAGCCCTTTGATTTTGCTAAAATGATGCCTTACCATCCGGAACTATTGGCTGGGTTCGTAGCGGAGCGTTATTCTGTAGGTTTAGACGATGGCTGGAGTTATGGGAAGCAACTAATCCAGGAACGCTTACAATTCTATCTTGAGGGGCATATCCGAACAGCCTGGTCAGCGGATCAAGGGCGGGTGGAATCTTTTACTACGGAATACGATCAGATCACCTACAAATACGTGCTGGTTCCTATCTGGCTATCCTCCTATCAATACAAGGGGCAGCAGTACCAGATTGTTATTAATGGCCAAACGGGCAAAGTTTCCGGTAAAACTCCGGTCTCCATACTACGGGTCGGGGCAGTTGTCTTACTCTGTCTGTTGATTATCTTTATGTTTTTATATTTTGTTAATCGCTGAGGATTACGTGGAGTAAGTAAATCCAGCAGTAAATTTTTGACTGATAAGCTATTGTAAACATGACCAGTTTGACATCGTTGTCATAAGATGGTAATATTTCAAATACTTTCTATGTATCTTTATAATAGTTTATGTGGAAGGTATGAAATAGATCTGAATAAGAGCGGCTTATTTTAGTTGAGGGTATCGCCCTGTTGTTTATGTATACGCAGTATAGTTATCGCTCTAATGGAAGGGATTGTTTTAAGGTAGTAGGGTGGGAAGTAGATGTATAATTATGTCCATTTTTTGTTAAGCTCCGCCCCTTCTCCGTAAAAATAATTCGCAGGTAGTAGAAGGTCGGTTTACGTCCGACTTTTGTTGTTGTTGTTGTTTTTCGTATGGGGGACTGTTTATGAAGAAATATCTGGCTCGTA
>CAZFHA010000036.1:0-10078 GCA_964518595.1 uncultured Oscillospiraceae bacterium | reverse complement strand
AACACCAAACACCAACAAATTGGTGAGGCACTCCAGAACATGTGGAAAGAACTGGGCGTTAATGTTGAGTTAGTCCAACAAGAGTGGGCTACATTCTTGAACACCCGTAAGAACGGTGATTATCAAATCGCCCGTGACGGCTGGATCGCTGACTTCAATGACCCAATCTCTTTCCTGGATATGTATATCAGCACCAGTGGTAATAACAATTCCCAATGGAAGAATGCCGAATACGATGCCTTAATCGAAAAGGTAAAGGCGAGTTCTGATCAAGAGGAGCGTATGAAGCTCATGCATGAGGCAGAAGCTATGCTGTTTAAAGATGCGATTCTTTCTCCTCTCTTCTATCAAGTTGATCTGTTCCTGCTCTCACCTAAACTACAAGGGGCCTACACCAATGCGCTTGGATTCAGATACTTTATGTATTCCAGCATTCTAGAGTAAGGCTGTAGCGTTGTAATTGACAATAAAATATAGAGGAGCTGTCTTCGTTTTGAAGATGGCTCCTTTTTACATTACAATTTTAAATCTTACTACCCATATCGAGCACTGTGAAGAGACCAAAGATAGGAATCAGTTATTTACGTAGCACTATGAAACCCACCTTTGATAAATCGAAAAGTCTTGTTATCCCCCTGCCTTCAAATACAGGCAGCAGCATTAGACAACTGTCTGAAGATAAGAGGCCAGAAACATCAGTCCCACAATATGCAAAGGATAGAAGAGATAGAAAAAATATTTCTCAACCAGTCTTGGTCTCCCCTTCTCCCGGGGTTTCTCCAACCATAAGAACAGAATCGCAAAGGCCGAAAAAGCCTGCATAGTGTTCCAAATACTCAGTGAGCGATTCTCCAACATTAGAATCCCTAGACGACCGGCATTAACAAGAATAACTACCAGTAGCAGCCACCAAAACAGCTTAGGCTGTTGCCGAATAGTAAAACTGCCCCTAGCACGCCCTCTCAGTACCAGATAAAAGAGAAAAACCGTTATGACTCCATAGAAACCATAATCCGGATTAAATCTTATTGCCAGTAGCGGTGCTCCCAGAAGAAAAAGGCCACCAACAATAACTTGAACACTCCGTGGCCAGGCCGCTAAAAAGGCATAAATACTTCTACCATCGGCCTTATTATCCGGGTTCTTGACCAAAAGCTCAATACGATCAGTCATAAACTCCCAGCCGATAGCCATAAGGAGTGCCAAAGAAAAAGTAAACATCACATTGATAAAAGTTCCTATTTGTGTAACACCACTGGCCCACCAAAATGCCAGTTGAGTAAGAACCGCAAAAAAAGTCATCCGAAGCCAATAACGCCCCATACTACGGGTTCGACAAGCTCCCAGAGCCACCAAATAAGCAAAAAGCGGAAAGGACAGTCTGCCAACCAGCCTCATAAGGGTCATCACCTCTTGGGGTAACATAAAGTCCAAATAATAACCCAGATGATCAATTAACATAAGAATTGCAGCCAACCATTTAAGCATACATGCCTCCCAACTATATAACCAGCCCACCATTGGGACTGATAACCTGCCCTGTAAGAAAACCACTATTTTCCCCAGCTAAAAAGGCTACGGTTTCAGCCACTTCTTCCGGAGTCCCCTGCCGCCCAACAGGTGTTTCTTCACATAGTGCCGCCAAAGCTTCCGAGTCTAAAAATTGATTCATCTTTGTTTCAATCACGCCGGGAGCTACAGAATTAACGGTAATACCAGAGGGTCCGACTTCTTTGGCCAAGGCTTTAGTAAAGCCAATCATCGCCGCTTTAGCTGTGGAATAGGCAACCTCACAAGAAGCACCCGTTATCCCCCAAATCGAAGAAATAGTAATAATTCGACCAGATTTACGGGAAATCATCCCCGGTAAAACGCCTTTGACTACATTATATAAGCCGGTGACATGAACATCCATAATATCGCGAAATTCCTCCGGCTCTAAATCAGTAAAAAGTTTCCAGTTGGAAACTCCGGCATTACTGACCAAAACATCTACACAGCCATGCTCCAGTACAGCCAGATTGATACTCTTCTCCACAGCTTTCAGATTACGAATATCATTCTCCAAGGCGAGAGCCTCTCCACCTTGCTGACGAATCTCTTCTGCCACAGCCTCTGCCGAAGCTTTATTCTTGTGATAGAAAAGGCTAACCTTGTAGCCTTGACTGGCAAATTTTCTGGCAATAGCACTGCCAATAGCACCGGAGCCCCCGGTTATCAAAGCATGCTGCTTCTTTTTAGCAATCATGATAGCTCCTCCATAAAAATTATTTTCTAACTATTTGTCAAAGCACACCTAGTATAACAGCATGTCTAAAGAAAAGAGATAGTATGAATAACCTGAGGTAACAAGAAAATTATATCACAGCTAGGAAGGTTAGATAAGTAAGCTCCAGACCTCTTCGCAGATAAATTATCCCTGAAATAGAAAATTAAGGTTGCAGATTTTATGGATTAGGATTATGATTTTCTAATAAAACGTAATACAAATCACTGCTACCCATTAATAGTAGTAAATCTATGTATAGAGGTGACCTATGGCCAAATTTACCAAAAGTAATATGGATGTACCCGAAATCGATCCGGAAGCACTGACAGTCAAACTAACAGGACTGGAAGAAGAGGATCTCAGCAGCCTAGACGAGGTTATTCAGGAGAACCTGCCGGAAGAAGAAGCTACAGATTCTTTACAAGATGAAGAAGCGCACCAGGCCGATACTTCCATAGGAGAAGCAGCTCCAGCGGAAGAAATTTTACAAGTTGAGGAAGAAATCGTAGCGGAGGAACCGGAAGCAACTGAAGAGGATTCCCTTACTGAGAGTCCTGAAGTAGCGGCGGCTGATCTTGCGCGTACCGATACAGACGAAGCCATTATTGAAGAATCTTTATTAGAAGAAGCAAAATCTGCGCCTGAAGAATCTGACAGCACCCTGGACGCACCTTCCAAGGGCAAGAAAGATCCTGTAGTAATTCTCGCCCTAGCTCTGGCCGGGGTCATGCTTCTGGGCTTTATCTTGTTCTTTAGCGGTGGCCTCAATAAACTCTTGGGTATGAATGATACTTTTGCCATGACCATCGATCAATTTGGTGAAAAATATTCCACCACAACAGCTTTTCAGAGCCTTTCCACCTACGGATTTGCTTTCCCCACCGTACAATTCACCGACGAAGTCTTAGGCAGCGGAGTATCCCCGGCGCCCACTGAGAGCCGTAGTTTTTACAGCGACTATATCGCCAATAGCCTTAACTATCAGCTTTTTATTACAGGTAATACTACCGGCACCGGTGAGCTGAAAAGTCTACAAGTCACCTTAGGACTTAGCAGTCCCAGCATAACAGAAGACCCGGCTTCACGTCAGGCCGTCTTTACTGTCTTTGCCCCTTATCTGCAGGTAATCTCCCCAGGTATGTCTACCGAAGAGGCCGTTAATTTCATCCTTTCTCTCTATGAGAAGCCAGATCAAGCTTTAGATAAAAATGGCTTTAGCCTCATGCTCAGCACCAATACTGACGGCTACTATTACTATAAGCTTCAGATTGTGCCTAATGGGCTGCGTGCCGCTCTCGTTCCTACTACCACAGTCCAAGCCACACAGGCAGAGACCAGTATAGTAGCCGGGCAGGAAAGCCAAGAGAGCATCACCGCTTCATCCGCAAAATAACTAGTCTTATTCCGTCGAATATTCTTGTACGACACTAGGCACTACAGAAAAGCCGGGCAGTTCTCTTTCGAGAAGCAGTCCGGCTTTTGCGTTAGCTTTTCCATTCACCTAATCAGCTTGCATCAACTATCTGTCCAACCCTAGCATCACTTAGTGGAATTCCTTTGAGTACTCTTTGGCAAAACGATACATTTCAAAAATATTCTCTAAAGGCGTAATCACTTGAAGGTTATGACAAGGGGCAAGAATATAGCCGGTCTTGTCGACGTAGAGATGATCCATACAGTCTCTGACCTCCTGCCGCACCGCTTCTACATCGCCAAAGGGCAAAACGAATTGATTATCAATGCCCCCATGAAAACAAAGCTCACCGCCAAAATCTTTCTTTAACTTAGCTAAATCCCAGCCCGGCAAATGCCACTGTAGTGGGTTCAACACCTCTGCCCCCTGCTCCACAAGCCAAGGAACCAAAGTCTGAATGGCACCATCATCATGATGGAAGACATGAGCCTGATAGGATTTCACCATAGCCATATTCTGACGATAATAGTTACCAAAATAGCTCTCAATCATCTCTGGGCTCAATAGGAGTCCATTCTGTGCCCCAAAATCATCCGTGACCTGAGACAACTGTATCATGCCCTCCCCAGCCTCCAGAATCTTCTGGGTATGAGCTGCTGCGAACTCATTAAGGCGGAAAAGAATATGTCTACTGAGTTCCTCATCAGCGGCCAAATCAAGCAGCATATTCTCGGTTCCCCGTAGCATCTCATAAAAACAAGATAAAGAAATATATCCCCCCTCTACCGCAAAGCCTGCCTCCCGATAGCGGCGGCACTGCTGAGCAATCGTAGAGTAATCAAACATCTCCGTAGTGGGCCAGTTATAACCAGCTTCCACCTCATCAATGGTCTCAAAATCAGCCAAAGGGTGGCGAACCGGCTCTTCATACCAGCCCAGACCATCATGTACCGCCACTAACTTCATAGGAATATCCCAGGTGCTCTGCCGCCCTGGCTTAAGTATCGGCTCAACCTGCATAATCCGATCAATATCCAGAATCTCTGCCATCTCTAGGTCATCTTTCGCCCCGATAGCCTTCATCACCTTTTGGGTAATTTCCGGCACTCCCCAATAGTCCAAGGGAATACGGTCAGTCGGTTGATGCTGGATAGCTGCCAGTATACGTTCGGCATGAGTCATCTGCTGCATAGAATTCTCCTCCTGTGGGCTAAAGCTTAAGAGCGGTGTGGTAAAGAGGCGTAAGAGTGTTTTGAGATGGATAGATTTGGGGGGTGAGGGTGGAAGGGATAAGGAAGAAAATCAAATTGTTAAGAAAGTTGAGAGGCCGTCTCAAGGTAAAGGTGAAATCCATCCTACCTTAAGACAGCCGCAGAAATTAATCAAATACACCAAAGTCATCAATAAAGATACCATAGCTGATGGGCGCTGGTGAACGAGTTTTTAGTAGCAAGATGTAATTTCCCACTGGCAAATCAATTGTTGTCTTAATATTCTTTCCTGCACCACCATTATCTACTGATCTAACAGACTTATAAGTTGGATTTCCAAGCAGATCATAGTCCACCTTGTAGATAGTGCCATAGGTGTCAGCATCTCCACTGGTCATCAGCGTGCGAATACTGTCTGTACCATAAGAGGTAAATTTATAACAGTCAATGTCGCCACTATAGTTAAAGGCTTCTGAGAACCAAGGATACTGTACACTTGTTGAGGGTATTGTTACTGGTTCAGCACTTGGGTCAGTGGATTTGTAGTCGTTGGTGACTTTGTCTTGTGAGATTAGAGAGACTTTAATGGAATAGAGAGTTGGCTTTTCAAAACTACCAGTATGCCTGCTGACACGCAAATAGTATATACCTGGTTCCATTATCCTTTCACTGTTAATATTATTTTGACCGGAAACTGGGTTAAAGTCAGTAATACCAACTACCGAATTATTTGCCGAATTATATCGGTATAATAAAATACTTTTACTCATATCCCCTGTTGTCTCAATTCGATACAAAGATTTTAAATTCCCTGGATTCTCTGGCACTACAAACTTGTAATAATCGTAGTCACTTATGTAATCAATATTTTCCTCAAATGCCACATTCTCTTTTAATTCTACATTCGTCTTATCCCAGGTATCTGAAACCTTATCTTGGGAGACAAAATAGACTTTAATGGAGTATGATGTTGGCTGCTCAATAGTGCTATTCCACCTTCCTACATTTAAAAAATATGTGCCTGGTTCCAAGGGCTGTTGAGCATGTATATTATTCTGACCTGATGCTGGTAAGTGACCGACAATATAGGTTGTAGAATTGTTGACTGCATTATAGCGGTACAAGTGAACATATTTATTCATCTCTCCTGTAGTTTCAATCATATATAAGGATTTCAGATTTCCATTATTTGCTGGCACTACAAACTTATAGTAATCATTATCACCTTCGAAATTAATAAATTCTTCAAATTCTAGTCTGTCAGTTAATTCCATGCCCGCCTGCCATTCATTTGAAACTTTATCAGTTGATAGAAGAGAGACTTTAATGGAATATCCTACGGGGGTCACAAATCCCTCATTCCATCGGTAAATTTGTATATAGTATGTTCCTGGGTCAAGAACTAAAGTACGGTCAATATTTCTAATTGTCTGAGAGTTATTAAGACCACCAATTAAAGATAACTTAGTTCCATTAGCGTTTAAATTTGACAGCGTGCCTGTTTTACTCATATCTCCTGTTGTCTCAATTCGATACAAAGATTTCAAATTCCCTGGATTCTCTGGCACTACAAACTTGTAATAGTCATAGTCATTGGAACGATCAATATTCTGATAATAAGTGTATTCAGGCATAATGGAAGTCGCCGTCTGCCAAGTATCACCAACATCTGAGCCAGTAATATCCAAGTCAGTGCCCATTAGCTTCACATAATCATTAATTTTCTTTTCAACTTCACTACTCGCCCAGCTAAAATGATTCATAAGATAACCATCTGTTGCCCATGCTGCGCGCTCTGCAATTTCATCAAGTCCGACAGTATATGGGATATCTTCCAATTTAGGCACAGCATATTTTTTCCACTCAAATGTTTTAATTTTCCAATCGGCAACATGTTGACTTATCTTTTCACCGTCTATAAATCGTTCTTCATAAATTGCTTCAGTTTTTTCAGATTTAACAACACGCGCAAAACTTGGGTCTGGAATCTCCCATTCTTCATGCATTAAAAAAGTAGCAGGCCCATCAAATGCAGGAGTACCTGTATTTAAAAAGGTACTGTAAAATACTTGTCTTCCAAAATTGTAATAGCAGGTACTTTTGGTAACAAATTCAGCCTTGTTCATTAATACGAAGCCTTCGTCTGTTGCCTCATATAAAATTAGACAAGCGTCTAAAGCAGCTAAAGCAAAAGTTAATAGGGACGAACCGGTAACTAATCCCACTGCAACTAAACCAAGCTCTACTACAGTCTTGGCAACTATTTCAACTGGTGTTCCCGGTCTGTAATCTGCTTTTTCATCAATGGAAAAGAAATAGCGATCACGTGTTTCGAGTACAGTCAATTGGATAATCTTTCCGTTAGTTATAGAGGTTTTGCTCCCTAGAACTTTATTAGTGTATGGTGCTAAATCTTTGTACGCTTCGTTATTATAAAAATCATCAATTATCTGCTGATAATTAATTTCACTTGAATAATCAGAAGCTTCTGACTGAGTTGTAGTTTTATCTATAATGACAAAATTTTCTTCTTGCGTAACACTAATTTCGGGAATTGCTTGAAGTGCGGCAATATCATTGCTTGCCATTGCCTGATTGATTTTTTCTTCCGTCACAGCTGAAATATGTTTACTTTGAAAATAGCTATCAGGGTAAATTATTCCGCCATTCTCATCTATGTAAACTAGATTATTTTCATCCTCCAAATCGATTGATTTATGAACTGTACCATTTTCGTAATAACCAAGAATAATTAAATCCTGAGTAGTCGTAGTATATGTAACAAAATATGTAGTATCAATCTGCTCAAAGCTTATTGTCTGAGCTAAAGGGTAATAGGTCTTGATCAAAGAGCTATCGAATATTAAAGAGGTTCCTATTTTAAGTTCTACTTGACCTATAATCTCACTCTTAGACGCTACATCAGCTAAAACATCATAAGGTCTTACAGTTGTAGCAGAACAAGCCTGTCTTCCAGGCATTTTTAAATCCAGATAGGCATACTCTGCAACTAGAGCATCATCTGTATGGGGCTCTGCCTCAAGGATAACTTCTTCATCCACTTCAGTTGATGGTGTTGTTAAGCTTTCACCAGTGCTTGTCTCTGCAGTAGTGGTTAGTTCTAATTCCTCTTGACTCGTTTCCATACCCGTACTCTCTTCAGTAGATATGGGCATACTAGATTCAGAACTACTTTCTGTCTCAACTTCATTAGAAGCTTGGGATTCAACTGTTTCATCAATAACAGGTATACTTTCAACTGGCTCAATATCCAATGCACCCAATTCGCCCATAGCCGCAATGGCACTTTGCTCAGTCTCTGAAGAACTAGATAGTCCAAAAGCACTTACATTAGGTGCAATTAAAACTACAGACAGAAAAACAGAAATAACAGATAGTATTCTTTTTTTCATATTTCTTTCCCCCTAAATAATTAATTATAAGAATGCAAATTTCCCCTTATCCTCCCTTTCAAAAAAATTCATTTCTAGGCGATATTGTACATATAGATGCGAATTCAATTCCAATTATCTTGGCAATCAACTAAAAAGTCAAGCAAATATATTGCTCAGCAAATAAAAAGAATTGCCTTTTATGTTATAATAACTGAAATAGATTCAACTACTTAGATTAAGCGTAAATTACATTCTTATAAGACAGTAAATTCGTCTTCTTGCCAAGGGGGAACAAGTGATGAAGAAAAAAAACAAACAGAGAATACGCCTTCTCGTGCTTATACTTATTGCCGTAATTATTCTCTATAAGCCAATTTCCGCGGGGCAAATTTTTACTTCCGCAGATAACTTGCAGTCTCCTCTTGTATTAACTTTGGATGGTATAAACTATACCTTCTCTGAAACATTAACCCCTAATGAATTTGAGAAAAATGGCTGGCGTAATACTGATGAAGTTTCAGAAGGAAATTCTTTAAGTGCAGAGTCTAGCCAAAAATTTCAGTCGGTTCTTGCGCCAAGCGAAGAAGGTATTATTCAGTATTCTAAAAGAATTGATACATATAATATTTATTTAACAATTAGATATAAGAATAACAGCGCTACCACGATGCCTTATGGACAAGCTGAATGTACAGGCATCACTATCATCGATTACGGAGGCATTTATACCTACATGACTCTCCCAAATGGCATAGCTTTTAGAGATACTTATGGTAAAGTTGAAAGGACTTACGGAAAAGGCTCTAAGCGCAAGCCGGAATATTATGGCAAGGATTTTATTATGCCTCCAGTTTATAAGGAAGAGTTCCTCCTGTATAAATTCAATAATCCACAAGCGGAGATGGAATTGAGGTTCTCAGCCGGGCACTTGAAAGAAGTCCGATTGAACAAATATTAAAGCAGCAAAAACAAAATGCGAGAGGAGAACAAGCGGTGAAAGAAAGAAAGAAACAATATCTAAGACTAGGAATACTCATTTTAATTATTGCTGCCATCATTTTTAGCCATCCGCTTTTTTCAGGACGATTTACCACCGCCGCGGAGAAATTAGAAGTCCCTTTAAGTCTTACCTTAGATGGAATAAAATATTCCTTTACCGAAGACTTAACTGTTAAAGAGTTTGAGGAAAACGGCTGGAAGTTTGATGAGCGTGATGATCAATGGAATTACACCGATCTGGTTTCCAAACTGGTTCAACCTGGGGAAGATATCACCATAAAATATATAAACTTCAAACCAGTTGATGGAATTCCCACTTCTTCGAACATGATTTATTTATATATTAAAAATACTAGCTCGAAAGCGTTGCCCTATGACCGCTGCGAATGTGTGGGAATTTATACCGAGGCATACTGGATAAGAACCAGTATTAACTTCCCGCAAGGTATTATTTTTGGGGATAGCTATGGCAGAATAGAAATGGCCTATGGAAAGGGTCAAAGAGTCAGAAATAATCTCTATTCTATTGAGATTCCTGTAGCCCGCCTACTCTACTACTTTGATAATTTCGGCTATGGTGCGGAGTTTATATTTCATAAAGGTCGGCTCAACGCTATTGCTTTTAAAAAATATGAACAAGGAGAATATGCCACATTATTAAAAGATGGCTATATTCTGAAATCCAATCAACACATATTAGGAATGTGGGATTAATATGGTGAGGAATATAATATGAAATCATAACCACCCGTCAAACGGGTGGTTTGCTCTGAGCCTATAAGGCTCTGTT
>CAZFHA010000035.1:0-15482 GCA_964518595.1 uncultured Oscillospiraceae bacterium | reverse complement strand
TATAATCTGCATTGGTTCCCGGTGTGAACCCAATGGCTGTCGAAGCCGTCCCATCGAAAGGGGCTCTTCGGCCTTCTCCTTCTGGCGTGATAAAGGTATCAATAATTAAATTTTCATTCTTCGTAATGGAAAAACTGGAGGTAGTGGATGGCAACACTTTCTCGGTGATATCTCCATTATTATTCACATCTAGCGTGTCTGCTCTTGGTGCAGTTACACCAGTAACCGTTCCATAGGATACCGTTACCGAGTTCATCCAGAAAGCATAATTATCCCAATTATAGTTTCCACCAGACGCTAAAGTAGTACTATAATCTAGTTTTATATCCAGATTCCTGGTTATACCATTCACAAGAGAACCATACGCCCCTTGGACTTTTATCTCTATAAATTTCTCTCCGCTAATGGCAGATATATAAGGATTACTGGCAGTAAATGGCACCTCATTTCCCTCTGTATCCACCGCTTTAATTGAACTTGGATTAATTAATACCCCCTCTGGTATTCTTATGTACAGTGACGGATTATTCATCGCCAAAGTTTCGCCATAGAAGTACGAGAGTCCAGCTAATTTGAAATTCACGCCTATCTTGGTTTCACCAGCGGCTACAGAAAAGGAAGTCGTAGACGGTGCTATTGCAACCTTTGCATTTAGATTTGTATTTCTGGTCACAATAGCTTTTGCTTCAGACAATGTGTTTGCATCCACTGAATCATTTTCAAGGGCATAGGTACGAACCGTAATACTTGATTCCTGTATGCCCTCTGCCAGTTTGCCTCTAATTTGCGGCGAATAAGGATAGTTTAATCGATTTAGATCAGCACTCAGAGCCCCGGAGTTCCAACCGGCTGCTATATCGGGTAAAGCTACCTTTGCAAATATAATATATTCGTCTGCAGCCAATCCTAAACCAGTTTTGGTAATTTTTGACGTAGCAGTGCCATATGCTACTTCTATTTGCGCTCCTGTAGCCGATTGCAGGGTACCATTTTTATTTGTTTTATATTCAATAAGCGGAGTTGTTGCTTTGTTTACCGGTAACACAATTTCGTCTGCTAAAAAGGTTTCATCAATTTCATATTCTAAATACTGCCCTTTTTTCACACTAAAATTGTCATTAATAATACCGAATCTGACAGCCGTGGTATGATTGCTTGCAAGTTCAAAATATTTTCCATTTCTTGAAACAACCGTTAGCCTGTTGGTTAAAACACTACTATCTAAAACATTCACTACTAATTTAAAATTAGACAAAACTTGTTGTACCGTTCCATCATACATCGTTAAAACAATAAAATTATTTTCAGGTGCTTGATAGCGGCCGGGATTGACACCCTGGGTGTCAATGTACAAGTTTGCACTTACACCGAAGGCGGGAGTAAAAATATTATTTGACTGAAATACCACATACCCTTCGGCTTGATTCACTTCCTTCACTCGAGAATCAATATTTGAATTTACATAATTTACTTCTTTCGGAAAGTAATAGGTATGCTCAGCTTGTTTTACATAACTATAAGCTAGAACGCTATATAATATTCCTGTACGATAGGTTTGCGAGTTGGGGGTGGCCACTTTAATGTTTGAATTCTCTATAGCACTTACTTCGCCCCAATTCGTGCTATTGGCTGGGAAAGTCGCAGCTCCCACAGCATTAATATCCATCTTAGCTTCGCCAATTTGTGAGCCGGCTTTCTGAGCCGACACGGTAATACCTTCATAGCCCCTAACAGCATCTTGAGTAAACAATTTGGGACCATAATATAAGTTTTGATCCACGGCAATAACAAAATCAATTTCAACTCCACCCGTTGTGGGGAAAAGATTATATATCAAATCACCATTAAAAGTCTGATACACCGGCTGCTTACTTGGTGCTACAAAGCTTTCAATAAAGCCATAAAATGGGCTACTGGCAATTTGTTGCGGTGTACCAGGGGCAGGGGTTCCAGTTACCGGTATAACATGATAACGAAGTCCCTCCGGAAGTTGTATCTTAACTTGTTTGCCACTACTTGTCACATCTCCAAATGATACTGATACTTTTACTGCATATGTCTGCCCAGCAACCATACCTGTTACCGGATTATAATCAGGAATATCAATGGTTACTACTCCATCTGTAACGACATTGGTCGGATCATTAAGGGTAGTACTATCTTTAATTGTTACCCTTACCGTAAGTATGCTGTCGCCCGCATAGAAATTAAGTTTTCTTTCGCCTACACCCTCGGCATTTTTAAGCGCTTCCAACATGGCCTGGTCTACACCTACTATAACCCCCTCAGGTGCAGTAGCATTGGCCAATTTAATCACAGCCTCTGCTGTCAGAGACTGTAAATCATCTGTAAATACTACAAAATCTGTAGCACTAAAATCCGCAGAAGCGTTCCCCTCCTCTTCGGGCGGTAGCGATTCTTCTGCCTGTTGTTCAGACGGGGTGGTATCTTGGTCACTGGCCCTTACCGGCAATGACACAATTGAAAAGATAAGTAGGGATACAGTTAGTAATCTAATAAACTTCTTCATTTTACTTTCCCCTCCCCGTATCAAAAAATACTTGTAGGCTATACTATCAACTCTTAACCCACTCTTTCCAAAGACAAATTTATGAAAAAATTATGAATTTGCGTAGATCAACCATTAAATACACTCTAATTATACGCCAATTCCACTTCTATTTCAATTATTCTTCACATTTAAAACACATTTAAACAAACTTTAAACAATCTACTACATATCCGATTAAGAGAAACAACTCTCCCATAGACTTTCTCTCAATCAAAGTTTATGATAGAAACTAAGAAAAATTCTCAGGAGGCTTCTATGGATAAAATTACGCCCCCCATCTACAAAGATTATCCTGAAATACCCTACATCTCCCCTAAGCGTGATCTTGAGGCCTGGTCAGAGAGCCCAGAATCCTTTCCCTATGGAATTGTGCCTAGGAAGAATATGAAGCGTCTAGAGGAAGAAGTACTACCCGGCCATATTGTCATGTTATGGCGGATTCACTTTGATAACTTTACTACGGAGTCAATTATCCCGGAGTATTTTGAATATCGCTATGGTGTAGACAGCCAAGAGGCCATACAGACCCTAATAGATAAAGGCTATATTAAGCGTTGCAGCGCTCAGGAATCCTTGGACTGCCTTACTATTCCACGTCTAAAAAAATTACTCTTGCAAGCCAATTTACCCGTCCAGGGCAAAAAAAACCAGCTGCTGGAGCGAGTAAATCAGAATCTGGCAGAGGCAAAGCTAGCATCACTCTTTACCCTAAGGCGTTATCGCATTACCCCTAAGGGAGAGATACTGCTGGATAAATATTCTCAAATAATCATGGATCATGGACCCAAGATGTAGGTATGTAAAAAGACTTTGGCAAAAACTGCCAAAGTCTTTTTAATAGATAGAAATTTACTACTCTTACTCCTTTACCTCTAAATAGAGGCTAATAATTTCATAGGGTTTAAAAGTAAGGGCGATAGAATTTCCTTTCGCCGGAATTTCCTCTAATCTGTTTTCTAGTAAATCACAAAGATAAAAGGCTTTGGGCTCAAAATCCAAAGACAGCTCTGTATGGGTACGACAATTTTCATTTTCATGCAGCCGTATAATTACACCCTTCTGATCCTCCGCAACTTTTATCCCATCAATAATAATATTGCGCTGCCCACAGGATAGGAAAGAACCTTCAGCTAGGTCTTTCCCGGTCTTGATTAGATTAAGAGGCTGATTTAATAGGCCTGCGTGCTTTGGAACTTCTGCCGCTCTCCATCCTCCGATATGGGGGTATAAGGCATAGGTAAAACTATGCCTGCCTTGGTCTAGGCTCGCCTCCGGCTCTGTACCTAATTTAATCAAGGACAGTCCTAAGGTCGCATCTTTGGCAGAGTAGCCATACTTACAGTCATTAAGCAAAGCCACACCATAGTTCTGTTCTGATATATCCGCCCAACGATGAGCACAAGTTTCAAATTGCGCCTGTTCCCAGCTGGTATTATTGTGGGTTTTTCGGCTTACGTTACCAAACTGAATATCAAAGACTGCCTCACTGCTGTGAATATCTAAGGGAAAGAGTACTCGCAGAAGTTGTCGGTTGGTCTGCCAATCCACCTCTGTCTTAAACGTAATGGTTCGGTCAAATTGATAGAAGCGGCATTTTTGTACCAGTGTATTCTGGCGAAAAGCAATTGTAGCTGTTAGTTCAATAAAAAGGTCTCCCTGAGCCGTTATTTTGAGAGGCTCAAGAACCCTGTCCCATCCCCAAGATTTTTCAAGATAGTATTCATCTATATTCCAATTATCATAGTGCATCGGGCGGTCTTCATACACCCGTAGATCATTGCCCCGTCCTTTTAAAATTTCCCGACAAGCTTCTTTATCCCAGAGCCGCAGAAGTCCTCCCGCCTGATCCAAAACAACAGAATAGAAAGGTGTTTCCACTTCATAGCCCTGACGAGTTTCGTTTATTTGAAAAGGACATTTTTCCGTAGAAAGGGCTTTATTTCCTTGCCTCTCCAGAGCTACAAAACCTTTAGCAGGTACATCTGTAAGCCAAACATAATTCTTGCCCTCATAAAGCTGACTGGTCAATGACTCAAGCCCCGAAAAGACCTGATTTACAGCGTCTTCCGGCCAAGGCATTAAGCCGCTTCCCCTAAAGCTAGTCCCATTAAATACCCTATATACCGACGGCTCTTCTCCCAGAGTAAGCCAGTCCAAAGCCCTAACCTTAATCTCTTGAACCTTCTGCTGAATGTAGTCATAGTCTTTGTAGGCTTTGTCATAGACTTCCTTAATAGAGACACCGGTAATTACATCATGAAATTGATGTAAGAGTAAAAGTTTCCAAAGCTCTTCAAAAATGGCTTTAGGATAATCCATACCCTTTAGCCAGGCTTTTGTGGCTAAAAGTTCGGCTTCGCCCAATAGCAGTTCTGTCTTTCGATTCGCTTTTTTGATACGGGCATTGGAAGTGTAAGTTCCCCGGTGGTACTCCAAATATAATTCACCTTCCCAATAAGGTACAGCCAATGAACTTACCTTTTCAACCGCCATTCCCTGCTCCAGATCGGCAAAAAAATCAGCCGAAAATTTTTGTTCCACTTGGGGCAGACCTTTTAGTCCCACCTTCATTCGCTCCGAAATTTCCAGCATTTCTCTGGTAGGTCCACCGCCACCATCGCCATAGCCATAGGCCACCAAAATCTCCGGCAAGAGGCTCTTATTACTATAGCGTTCCCAAGCCCCCATCAGGGCTTCCGGATGAAGCATACCATTATAGGTAGTGAAAATATCGCTCTTCTGCACCCCAAGCTCCACGGTAGAAATAAAATGGGTCAGTATTTCTGAACCATCAATGCCTTTCCAATAGAAAGAATCATTGGGCATCCGGTTGTACTGATTCCAGGATATTTTGGTGGTCATGAAATACTTTACTCCGGCTAATTTCATTACTTGCGGCAGCGCTGCACTATAGCCAAAGACATCCGGCAGCCAAAGAATCTGGCTATCCCGTTGAAACTCTTGCTGAAAGAAAGCTTTCCCCCATAGAAATTGCCGTACTAAAGACTCGCCATCCGGCAAATTTGTGTCAGCTTCAACCCACATAGCCCCTTCCGGCTCCCAACGGCCTTCGCTAACTCTAGCCTTTATCTCACAGAATAGCTCAGGATAACGCTCTTTTAAAAATTGATAAAGCTGAGGCTGGCTAGACATAAATTTGTAGTCGTCATATTCCTTCATTAGCCGCAGGACGGTGGAAAAACTCCGGGCAACCTTCTCTTTGGTCTGCTCTACTGTCCACCACCAGGCTACATCAATGTGGGTATGTCCGATACAAGCGGTAAGGTAATCGCTTTGTCCTGAGAACCGTTGATATAATTCCCGCTGTAAAAACGTCCGGCAGTCCTCTAAAGAGGCTTTCACTACCAATTGATCCGGGTGATCTAGTGCTAGTAGGTTAATGGCTTGGTTTAAAATTTTTTCGTAGTTACTCTTAAGACTACTCTCCATTCGGTTCAAAGCCAGCAGGATGGTTTTAATATCATAGTAGAGTTGTTTCCAATCCTGGTCTACTACGCCAAATTTGATCTGCAGAGCAAATTCTTGGTGACGAGTACCACTATAGGCCTGCAAGTCAAAAACTAATTCTTCTCCGGAGTTTAGCCCAGCGGATAGTTTGGCTTCCCGGTGATACATATCCAGCCCTTGGCGAACTTCTCCGTCCACAAATAACAAGAATTGCGGATTACGGGAATCATCCCACTCGTCAATCTGCGTAGTAACCCAAAGCCAAAGCTCCTGATTTGCCCACTCTTTTGGAACCTTTAGCTCACCCCGAAACCAATAGTGACGGTCTGGGCCATACCAGTGCATATTCTGGCAGGAAAAAATTTCCCAAGGAGTCGTCTCCTCTTCTGCTGCTTCCGGGGTTAAAAACAAGCCCGGTTTATAGCTAAGGGTACTAAGCTCTTGCCGCTGTGCCAAAACTAACGTTTCAATATAATCCAGAATAACCTGAACCCGTTCCTTGCGAAATAGCATATAGATTTATGACTCCTTTAGAATAGATTTAGCCCTGCTGCAGTGATAAATAATAGGCACCATAAATACCGGCTCTGTTTCCCAAGGCGGCCGGAACAATGCTGACCGGTCTATAGGAAGGCATGATTTTGCCCATAACCTTATCCGCGATTCTTTGGGTTAGATCGGGGGTTTCCATTACACCGCCGCCCAGAACCAAAAGTGGTGGATTAAATATATGAATAAGCGAAATCAAGCCGAAAGTAATTTCTTCCAGCCATTGTTCTACAAGAGCCGCCATCTGAAGATTATTTTGGTAAGCGGAGAATAAAGTAGTGCCGTCCACAGTAGTTCCCAGTAGTTTTTCTGCCTCACGTAACAGAGCTTTAGTTGAGGCATACTGCTCATAGCAGCCCTGCCCCCCACAAGTACATGGCAGTCCGCCACCATGAGTAACGATATGCCCCCACTCTCCGGCGGCAAAATTTCTACCATGGAGCAATTTCCCTTGATAAATAATTGCACCACCAATGCCCGTGCCATAGGTTAGAGTCAAAAAATAGTCTTCGCCTCTAGCTGCGCCAAAATAATATTCCCCTAGAGCTGCCCCATTAACATCGTTCTCTACCAGAACTGGGCAATGAAGAGCTCCTTGAAGTTTTTCAGCCAGCTTGCAACCACTATATTCGGGAATATTATCGGTAGCGAAAACCACCTGTCCCTTTTGCGGGTCAATTTGACCGGCAGAGACAATAGCAATTTTCTGAAAGGGGTAATCTTTTTTAATCGCTTGCGCTAAGGTGATGATCTCGGCAGTAACGGCTTCACCACCATACTGCCCCGGACTGGGGAAAGTCTGTTCCCAGATTATCTCTGCTTGGTCATTGAAAAGAGCACAAAGAAGACTCGTACCCCCTATATCAAAAGTTAAGACACACATACTCGTCTCCTATGGCAATGCTTGAACAAAACGTTTGGTTATTTCTAGAGGCCTGGTAATGGCTCCTCCCACAATGACAGCAAAAGCACCACTATCAAAGGCTTGGCGCATTTCCTCCGGGCTGGCAATGCGACCCTCGGCAATGATTGGCAGAGTTAATTCTTCGGCTAACATTTTTACCAAGGTTAAATCCGGTTTCTCCTGTTGCAGGCTATAGGGCGTATACCCTGACAGGGTCGTAGAAATTATATCCACCCCTAATGTTTGAGCCATCTTAGCCTCCTCAGCAGTAGAGATATCCGCCATTAGAATGAGCTGGGGAAAAGCTTTCTTCACTTCCTGAACAAAGGCTTCCCGGGTCATACCGCCCGGACGCAGACGATCAGTGCAATCGAAAGCAAGCAAGTCAGCTCCGGCTGCTACCAAGGCTTCCACTTCCTTCAGGGTAGGAGTTATATAGATATCTGAATCAGGATATTCTACTTTATAAAGCCCAATCACCGGTACATCTACAGCTTTTTTTATGGCCATGATATCCGTTGGTGTATTGGCACGTATACCTACGGCGCCTCCGGCCACAGCCGCTACGGCCATCTTGGCCATAACCTCAGACCCAAAAAGCGGTTCGTGAGGCAGAGCTTGGCATGATACAATCAGTTTGTTTTTAAATCCTTGTATAAGTTGATTTTTATCCAAAATGTCACCTTCTTATCGTATTTTTCCGGAAATCCCTTTGCTGGTCAGATTATGCCGCTGCGAATAGACCTCCGGATCGCTGGCAAAAACCTCGCGAAAAAGTGCCTCTATGACAAAAAGCTGGGTTATTTTTGTTTGCAAGGCACCACCGTGAAGGGGGCCTTCCCTTGATCCGGTCAATAAAACTTTATCGGCATATTTTCCTAGATATGATTTTTGAAAGTGAGTTATGGCTACCAGCTTAGCCCCACTTTGTCGAGCAATTCGAAAAGCCTCCACCAAATCAATGGTCTCACCGGAATAAGAAATGCCTAAAATTACATCCTCTGGCTGGGATAAAGAAGCATCAATCGCCATTCCATGACCATCAATAAAATAATCAATATCCAGACCTATACGGAGAAAACGATTTTTAGCATCAATCGCTGCTGTGGCAGAAGCACCCACGGCATAGACACGAATGCGTCGAGCAGCGAGTAGCCAGGTAACCACTTCCTTGAGCGCCGGATAATCTAACACTGCCATGGTCTCAAGAATACCCTGCTGAATCTCGGCGGAAATCCCTGTTAATAAATCTGTTGGCTGCTCTGCTTTAGAAGAAGGGGTCAGAATATCTGACTGGGTCTCTGAGGGCAGGGATTTAGCCAAACACATTTTAAATGCGTAATAGCCGTCACAACCGATTTTACGACAAAAGCGTATGATCGTAGCTTCCCCAATATCAATTTCATCAGCTAAGTCAGCAATACTCATATAGACAATTTTTTCTGGTGACTTAAGAATCAGATCTACCAGTTTCTGTTCAGACTTGGTAAAGGTATTTTGAAGGCTGGAGATAATCATCAGCAGATCCTGATTATTCGCTTTTAATGGTATTGGCGCAGCTTTCTTACTCATGGGCATTCTCCTGTTTCAACTTGCAGGACAACTGTAATGAAATTTCAAACATTCGATTCCAAGGCAAGTAGACTTTTTTTACAAAAACTGACAGTGGAAACTTGGAAGAAAATTCTCTTTGCCAGTAGTCATTCAGCCGCCGAGCAATTTCGGTTTCTACCTGTTCCTTGCAGTGCAATAGCTCGTAGTAGGAAGCATCCAGCAGAGGTAAAACTTCACTAATAACCTCCTGCCTGACCAGAGCTTGATAAAGATAGTCATCTAAGAGATGATAGGCAATATTCTCCCAGCGAGTTACTTGATCCATCGGTGAGAGCCCCATAGAAATCGCCGTTCCCAGACTATTGCCACTGGTATTCCATCCGGCATAGCCTCCCAGCCGAGACAGCAGACCCCTTTGAGCCAAAGACCGTAATAGTTCTTGATCTCCCCCATTGCTATAGGCCAGATCGGCCACTATACAATTCTTCCCCTCAGCCAGAGCCTCTTCTATTTGTTGGATAAAGACCTGCAAATTGCGTCGGGTATCATACATAATATCCCGCTTATCTTGATCCCAGGCCTCGGCCATGGGAGCATCGGCAATGTTAACGAATAAAAGATGCTCGGAGCTATTAGGATTGAGTGGAATTCTAGCGCCTTGCGCCAGTAGGTGCGATGTAATACTCTCACCCACAGGCCGATCTTCATATTTAGGAATCACCTGGGCTCCGGACACAGAAGCGTAGTGAATGGCAAAGGCTGGATTTTCTTTTAGAAGAACTTGCTGCATCCGCGACAGTAGTGTAAGAGCTGATTCGTCAGCACCGGGGTATAGAAGTACCGATTCCTGGATTTGGAGCTTCCTGATTTCTTGATACACCTTAGCTTGATCTTCCGCCGCATAGCTAAAGGGTGCCGAGTCATCCTGAGGGATAATCATAAAATCAATCAGGTTTTCCGCTACCAGCTTTAAAAGTGCCAGAACCAACCCTAAATTAACCCTGCGCCGAGATTCGTAGTCTTCTCTTACCGCTTTAGGAACCAGACTAACAACGGCTTCCAGTTCCGCCTTCTCTTCCGGAGATAAGCCCACCCGTCCGGCTTTATTTTGCAAAGCCCCAATCCGGAAAAGGGCTCTACCATAATCCTGATAATAATCCGGCTCCTCTTCACTGCTATTATAAGAGGGCGAACGCATAATCAGAGCTGATACATAAAGTTTTAGATTAGGAAAACGCTGCTTTAAACCCTTAAGGCGAAGTAAACCTAGTTGACAGGACTCCAGACTCTTTTCGTGGAGCCTTGAAGGTAGAAGTCCGCCCAAAAATAGCATTTCCGCCGAAACCACCAAGCCATCCAAAGTTTCAGCTTCTTCCTCCAGATATTGCCAAATGCCTTCTGTATTTCCCGCTAGTTTCTTGCTAGGCAAAAGCTGCTCCGGTATGGTTACCAGTTCGACAAGCTCAGAGGCCTGCATCTTAGGGAAAAGAAGATTGCATGGTCTTTCATCCAGTGGTATTAGCATAATTCGCATAGATATTACTTCCTTATTGTCTGATTTGTCTTATTCTTTTACCCCTCCGGCAGTAACGCCTTCGATAAAATATTTTTGGGTAAAAAGGAAAAAGATTATGATTGGTATGGTGGTCAGAACTGCTCCCGCCGAGACCAAGCGCCAGTCCGTGGCAAAGGTACCCTGCAGATCCAAAAGCCCCAAAGGCAGGGTATACTTACTCTTACTTTCCAAAACCAACAGTGGCCAGAGAAAATTACTCCAGGAATTGACAAAGGTAAAGATTGCCAGCGTGGCCACTGAGGGCTTAAGTAAGGGGAAGAGAATAACCCATAAAAGGCGCCAACTGCCGCAACCGTCAATCTTGGCGGCTTCGTCTAAAGACTGCGGTATGGTGCTGAAGGCTTGCCTGAGCAAAAATATGCCAAAAGCCGTTACCGCAAAGGGCAAAATCGCCGCAATATATGTGTCTTTCCAATTTAATTTTACCACAGTTACAAATATGGGAATCATAATAACCTGAAAGGGAATCATCATGGTACTTATGGTTGCCATAAAGATAAATTTCTTCCCTCGAAATACCATACGGTCTAAAGGATAGGCTGCCATTACAGATAGAACCACATTAAGAATTACCGTCACAATAGCAATCCATAAAGAGTTAAAAAAGTATGTTCCAAAGGGTATATTAGTTAAAACATATTGCCAATTGTGAAGAGTTGACTGAGCCGGGATAAACTGGGGTGGGAAACTGTAAATATTTTCTCCAGGGGACTTAAGACTGGTAGAAATAAGCCACAAAAAAGGTCCGATAGATATGATGAGGATAAGTGTAAATATAATATAAAGAAAGATTTTTTTGCGTATAGAATCCCGTCCAAACATAATTTATGCCCCCTTTCTGCGACTAGAGATAATTTCATTACCAACGGAAAAACCCAAGAGCAGTAAAAATAGGATAAAGCCCATGGCGCTGGCGTAGCCCATTTTTAATTTATCAAAGGCTGTTTCGTAAATGTAATACACCAAAGTACGACTGCTACCGAAGGGGCCGCCTTGGGTCATAACATAAATCTCTTCAAAAACCTTCATAGCGGCAATAGCCGACATTACCGTAACTACCGCAATATAGGGGGAACTCATAGGTAGGGTAATCCAGAAGTGCTTCTTTATGCCTCTGGCTCCATCAATTTCTGCCGCTTCCCAAATATCCACCGGAATGCTCTGTAAACCAGCCAGATAGATTACCATGTAATAGCCGATACCCTTCCAAATCGTAACCACCATAACTGCATAAATCGCCCAGGTTTTCGAGGTTAGAAAAGGGATGGGGTCTTTTACAATATGCAAAACATCCGTCAGGAGATAGTTAATGATTCCAGTCTCATCGTAGATCCATTTCCAAGCTATGGCAGCTACTACCATACTGGTAATAACCGGAACATAAAAGGCCGCCCGGTAGGCTTTTACAAAACGCAGTTTTTTATTCACCAAAATAGCAATACATAGAGGGATAAAAATCAAGGGCGGCACGACCAAAACAAAATAAAGTAGCGTATTTAGTAAGGTTTTGACAAAGTTCTTATCGCCAAACATTTTGACGTAATTGTCCAGACCAATAAACTCCGGCGCTGTAACAAGATTATAATTATGAAAACTATAATAGAAGGCCTGAATTAAAGGAAAAAAAACAAAGACTGCCATTACTGCCATGGCCGGCAATAAGTACAGATAAGGTAAATACCATTTCTGTCCCAGGGAACGCGCTTTCATAAACCCTCCTCATTAACAATGGAATTAAAAGCCACTAAGGATGTGCCGGATGGTTTTCACCATGAGCGGCTTCTCTTACTAAAGTTTCATATTCCGGCAGAGCCAAAAAGCTCTACCGGAACAATCATCTCTTCTTAACCTTGAAGCAGACTATTAGCTTCCTCTTGGGCAGCTTCCAAAGTAGGCATCATCTCGGCATTATCCAGAATGATCTGGCTAACAGCATCAACCAATACCTTACTGACTTCCGACCAGTTGGTCATAGGCGGGAAAATAACTTCTGATTCAGGCAGTTGCACTGCGCTGATGGAACGAGCTTGATCCTTAACCGTTTCATTTAGAGCAAAGAAAGGATCATTCAATGAAGCTAAGGTTGAAGGCAGAATAGCTCCGGATACCTTGCTAAATTCTGTCTGATTTTCAGCATTGGTAAGATAAATAGCAAATTTAGCCGCTGCGTCTTGCTTGGTACTACTCTTGGCAATAACCAAATTCATAACAGCAACGTTGACTTTTCCGCCGTCTTTACCTAGAAGCTGAGGCCCTACACCGGTGTTACCATATACCTCAGCTGAATTGGTTTCAATCATGCTGGCATGAGAAGTTCCGCCCTGGAAAATAGCCACTTCACCGGAGGAATAGAATTGAATCAATTCACCAAAATTTTTCGTAAAGGCATCTCTGGGGATTAAACCTTCATCGAACATTTTTTTATACATTTCGATGGTTTTTACTAGTTTCTCACTGGTAAAATCTACTTCAGTGTGATCATCATTAAAAATTTCTACGCCACCCTTTTCAAAATCCTCCAACATGTGGCTATCGGAGAACATCGGCATGTAACCATATTTGCCGGTTTTGTCTTTAATAGTCTTAGCTACCTCATAAATGTCTTCAAAATATACTGGTGGCTTCGCCGGATCAAGTCCAGCCTCTTCAAAAAGAGCTTTATTGTAGAAAGTAATACCGGTGGTTAAGTACCAAGGAATACCAAAACTTTGATCGTCATAGGTAGAAGCCATCCAAGCCCCTTCTACATAATCTGCTTTTACGTCCCCAGCCAGTTCGTCCATGTCAGCCAAAGCGCCCAACTGTGCTAATTTTTGCGAAAAATGAGGATTAAGATTGGCTACATCCGGCATAGTACTGGAAGCAGCAGCGGACAAAATCTTATTTTCCATATCGCCCCAAGGTACATCAACCCAATTCACTTTAATATTGGGGTTCTCCTTTTCGAAGGAAGTAATTACACCTTTAATATAATCGTCAAAGGTAGGAGACAACTGCATCGTCCAAAAACTAATTTCAACAGCTTCACCACTGCCGGCAGTAGTTTCTTTATCACTAGCTTCAGAACCACTACCCTGAGTACTATTAGCGGCAGCAGTGGTAGTTGAACTTTGACTTGGAGCACACGCCCCTAAAAGTATGGATGTTGACAGGGTCAAAACTGCCAGAACTTGTAAAAGTTTCTTTTTCATTTTTCATCCTCCATCTTAATTTTCACCTGTATCTGTCTTTCGAAAAAGAGTAATAACTTCTTGGCTGTCCAATTGAGTAACCATAGCCCTTTGTTTCACAGCTAAGGCAGCGGCAATACCGGCTGCTTCACCTACACCACGACAAACCAATTGAATTCTTACCGCCGCGGTAGCCCAAAAATCGGCTGAGATGCAGCGTCCGGCTACCAACAAATTGTCCAGCCCTTTTGGCACTAAACTACCAAAAGGTATTGTGTAGTACCGCTTGTCTTTTGGCACATCCTCCCTTCTTTCCTTGGTAAACTGTATATCCTCTTCCGGCATCCCATGAACATCTACATAATAGTTACAGCCCATGATTCCGTCAGAAAATTTGCGATAAGTAACAATGTCATTAATGGTTAGCGTCTCTCTACCCACAATGCTGCGGCTATCACGAATGCCTAATAGCGGAGCTACTGCCCCTAAGTAAGCGTCTTGGAAGCCGGGAAAAGTGCTTTTCATAAAATTTACCAAACGCCTAATCCCCTGACGGCCTTTGATGTAAGCCTCAGTTTGATCCCAAGGATCAAGCACATCATCCAAGACTCCCACCTCTGGGCAGTTAAAAGATAAAACACCCTTCCTCCCCGGAATGGAGAAAGCCTGAAAATAGGCGCAGTCCTGCTTGGTTAATTGTCCCAATGCCAACCCTTGGGCAAAAAGTGAACTCAGAGGCCAAGGTCTGTCCGCAGTACAGGCTGTTTCAAAGGCCTCTTCACCTAAATAGGTTGTCTGTCCTTTCTCTTGTAAATAACGAGAAAAAGCAGCAATATCAATATTACCCATTTCAAATCGCAGAGATACAGGCTGACATTTCCCCTGATTGCCTAAACGGTATTGTGCTCCAGCCATAAAGGCCAAATCGCCGTTACCGGTAGCGTCAATAAAGACCTGAGCAGAGAACTCCTGCACCCCTGTAGTGGTATTGACACAAATTTTACGAATGCACTGCCGATCAACCTCCGCACGGATTACTTGAGTGTTATAAAGGAGTCGGCAACCACTCTCTATACACATGTCTTCCAGTAGGATTTTTAATTGCTCAGGATCAAACCAGTACCCTTGCCCTACCCCACAATTCTGAAGTCGTGTAATTAGTTCGGCATTGATGCTACCAGCATATTCATTATCTGAAAGACCCAAGGCCATATTCGGTTGTACCAGCGAGGCCGTTTGAGTTCCACCCAGAAAGCTTTGTGCCTCAAACAACAGGGTCATGGCTCCTTGCCGGGCAGAAGCAATAGCCGCGAATACACCAGCGGTACCACCACCCGCAACAATCACATCAAAATCCATGGTAATCTCCATTTCTAAACCACTTTGGAGCATAACTCCATTTTTAGACAATACTACCGGAGCAAGACTCCTTAGTCAATCACCTAAGACAAGCTTTTTATAAAACCGATATTTTAAACAAAATAGATAAAAAATTTCTTGCACAATGCACAAACGCCTCTCTTCCGATTGGAAGGGAGGCGTAGCGCAAATAAAGAGAAAAATTTAGCTTATATACTAACTTATGCAGAAGTCAAAAGCATTACAAGGCTGTTTTTTCTTTAGCATCCTCGCGAAACTTTCTTTTTCTGACAATCAGCAAGACTCCGGCTAAAAGACTTAATGTTAGAG
>CAZFHA010000034.1:0-16477 GCA_964518595.1 uncultured Oscillospiraceae bacterium | reverse complement strand
CAGATTTATAGGGTTTTGAAAACCGATGCTGTCCTTTCTATAGGGTACAGTTTAGGAAAAGTTCCCCTAAAATGCCAAAAACCCTTGAAAATCAAGGGTTTTCGGAGGTCTTGTGGCGGAGAGAGTGGGATTCGAACCCACGGAAGGCTCTCACCTTCGTCGGTTTTCAAGACCGGTGCCTTAAACCAACTCGACCATCTCTCCATATAAATCACCTTCCAGAGGAAGATGTGCTTGATTATTTTAATGGCAATGACATGTTTTGTCAATTGTTCGCAATCCTTGGATACTTACAGCCACCAAAATTCCTGCGACTTTGTTTGCCCTGTACACTGAAATAAACAGTTTATCACAAGGAATTGGGGCTTTCTTTTTTAATCTATATCTAGTTTGTACTCTGTCATTCTAGTTACTTTAGGCGTTTATTCTAGTCGGAGTTCAGGATGTTTTTCCTATTGCATAGTCATTTAATTAATTTCCTCAGTCTTATAGGAAATTTCCTTATATAAAAGGATTTGTAACAGTGTTACAGTTGCTTTAAGTGCTTTTTTTACCAAATTATATCTCTTCCAACCACTGACAACCGGGTCCTTTACTTAAAATTTCAATCATCTCTTCATGGGTACGCTTTACTAAACTTCTGGTCCAGACCAAAACAGTCATACTTATATCGGAAGAGGTTTTTACTTTATTTATCTGCATATCTAGAATGGTGAAATCTAAGCCCCGCATATAATCAAGAAATGGTCCCAGAGTAGAGCCCAATTCCAGTTCTACATAGAACTCCAGGCTTTGGGATTTTTTGCGACTATATTCATCAAACCGCTGCATGAAGACCATAATGGCATATATGGCGATCCCACCCAGAAGTGCTCCCTCATAAAAGCCTATGCCTATGGCTAGGCCGCTACAAGCCGCTGTCCAAAGTCCCGCAGCAGTGGTTATACCTTTAACTTGAGCTCTACCGGTCATAATGATTGTACCGGCACCTAGAAAGCCAATTCCACTGATGACTTGCGCCCCTAAGCGTACTGGATCAGAGACTTTAAAATATTCAAAGACATACTGATTCGTCATCATGACTAAAGCCGATCCAACACTTACTAGCATGTAGGTACGTAGGCCTGCTGGTCGATTTTTCCGTCCACGCTCAATGCCTAAGATGCCACCAATTAGCATAGCCATAATTAATCGGATAATCATAGATTCAAAGTTTAGAGCTCTTAGATTATTAAGCCACTCAATATCTAGCATAATTTTCTCCTATCTTAAGCTAAGAAGCAGATAAATTTATTCCAAGTATAACTCCTGTAGTACAAGACGATCTTTTTCCGATAAGGCTAGTTCTTTTTCAAAATAGGCTTCTATGTTCTTATACTTTTTCTCAATTAGAGAAAAAGTGGTGTTAAACAAACTTTCACTAACACCCAGTAGTGAGGAAAATAAGACTAATAATTCTTTATCTTTTATATGCTCTTTAATCTTATTAACAAGATAATGGTTTTCTTTTTGGCGATAATAATTAGAGGCCAAATAGTCTTGCATCACTGTCTCTTTTGGGACTCCTAAAGCCATTAGTATGAGTGCTGCACTTATTCCTGTACGATCTTTTCCAGCGGAACAATGAAAAACTAAAGGATCTAAAGGTCGCTTTAGAAGCTGCTGAAAAAGGCTGGCAAAAGCCGTGGAATCCTCTGCCATGGAACGATAAGCCTCCTTTAAAAAATTTTGCATCCCCTCTTTCATGTTGGGTTGATGCACTAGCATCTTAATTACATCTACTGGATCTAAGCTGGTACCTGAAGCTGGCCCACCTTTTAAATGATCTTCTAAATTGGGTAGAGCTGGCTGATTAATATATTCCCAGTCTGGAAGTAATTGATCCGGCTCTCGCTGAACTTCAGATTGACTGCGCAGATCAAAGACAGTTTTTAATCCCATTCTGTCTAAGAATAGCAATTGTTCTTCCGTTAGTTTATGTAAGTGTCCTGAGCGGTACAAATAGCCCCACTTTACCTTTCTTCCGTCCATGGTTTCATACCCACCTAAATCACGAAAATTACTTAGGGGTAATTCAATTGCTCTGGTAGCTATAGAAGTAGAAGTTAATTCTTCTTTGATTTGAAAAAAGTACCGGTTCTTTTCCAGCGAATCAACTAAAAAGTCTGTTTCTGCACCAACATAACAGACATTTGACTGGGAAAAATTCGGTTCTCGGCTGCATAACACTGTTATATCGCCTTTATTTACCGGATTCTCTATACTAAACTGATAACCTTCCGGTTGGTAGGATATTTTTGTTCTCATTTGATTACTTGGCATATCCGGTGCTCCTTTTAGATATTATTTATTTCTATTTCATAATTCAAATTTTTTGTTTTAATGATTTGCTCCATAGCTAATAGCATAGCAGAATTAATTGAAATAGTCTTATATAGATTCTATTAATTATTATAATTTATAATAATTATAGTTTTAATGGTTTATTTATTGACTCAAAAACTGCTTTTAAGACCTTTAAAGAGAAATAGTATTAAACTCCCATTAAGAGGAAAACAAGAGCTCTAAGCGGCTTTAAAATGGCTTACAAGCTGATATTAACGGCAACTAAGTAGAATCTTTTACGATGCTATAAGATAATAAAAACCCAGCCAAGATTGCTTGACCGGGTCTCTATTTAAAATCCTATTTACAATTAGTTTAAGCCATCTAATAATCTATTCTTGGAGTTGAGCTATTGTTAGGTATAATTCCAAGAACTGCCTTATTCTCCAATTAATTCTAAAACTCTATCTAAATCATCATAGGAAAAATACTCAATGGTTAGTGTTCCTTTTCCCTTAATTTGATCTTTAAGTTTTAATTTTACTTTTGTGCCAAAGTGCTTTGTTAATCGTCTTTCTACATCACGTGAACTAAGAGCAATAGCAGGATTAACAGTTTCTTTTGGGCTCTCGTCTACCGGCAATTTAGGGAGTAATAAACGTCTAATATATTCTTCCGTCTCCCGTACACTAAGCTCCTTTTCTAAAATAAAATCGGCAGCACGTTTTTGTTCTTCTACTGAGGGTAAAGCCAAAAGAGCTCTGGCATGACCAGCTGTCAAATCACCATTACGAACAAAATCCTGTAGTGTTGGGTCAAGAGTAGTTAATCTAACAGTATTGGCAATAGCAGGACGACTTTTTCCAATCTTTTTAGCTAACTGCTCTTGAGTCATTCGATGAACCTTCATCAAATGTTCCATAGCAAAGGCTTCTTCCAGAGGATTCAGATCCTGGCGCTGAATATTTTCAATTAAAGCCTGTTCCATAGTCTGTTGGTCAGTAAGATCTCTAATAATTGCTGGAATTACAGTAAGTCCAGCTAATCTAGCCGCTCTCCAGCGCCGTTCACCAGCAACAATGCGGTAACCTTTATCCTTTTTAACTACAATAATAGGTTGAATAATTCCATTTTCCTGAATAGAAGCCGCTAGTTCTGCTAAGGCATTCTCTTCAAACCGTTTTCTTGGCTGCTCCCCATTGGGACTAATATCATTAATTTTTAGCTCAACAACGGAATCCATCTGCTGCTCTGGTATTCCTTCCACAGACAACAATGCTCCTAAACCTTTCCCTAAACCTTTAGATCCTGGTCCCATAATAATTCCTTTCTATGATATATATCATTTTACACGTTTAACAACTTCGTAAGACAGATCATTGTAGGCTCTACCACCACGGGAATTTTTATCATACTCAATAATAGTTTTTCCATGGCTGGGAGCTTCTGCTAAGCGAATATTTCTCGGAATTACTGTTTTGAAAACCTTATCACCAAAGTATTTTCTAACTTCTGTGGTGACTTGTTTTGTCAATTGTGTTCTATTGTCATACATAGTAATCACAACACCAAAAATTCCGATCGCTGGATTTAATCGCTTCTTTACTAAATTAATTGTATCTACTAGCTGAGTCAGTCCTTCCAGAGCATAATATTCACCTTGTATAGGAACAATGACACCTGTGGAAGCTGATAGAGCATTCAAGGTTAATAGCCCCAGAGAAGGTGGACAATCAATTAGAATAAAATCATAATTTTCTGCAACTGCATCTAAAGCACGCTTTAGGATAGTTTCTCTGGACATAGCAGAGACTAATTCTACCTCAGCGCCTGCCAAATTAATATTTGTAGGACACATATCTAGATTTTTTCTTTTTGTTGGTACAATTACATCCTTTGCCTCAATTTCATTTACAAGAAGATCGTAAACTGAATATTTAAGTTCTGTTTTGTCAAAACCTAAACCACTTGTTGCATTGCCTTGAGGATCAAGATCAACAACTAAAACCTTTTTACCTCTGTAAGCTAGAAAAGCAGCAAGATTAACACTTGTTGTTGTCTTTCCTACGCCGCCTTTTTGATTTACAATGGATAAAATCTGCGCCATATTATAATACTCCTCTCCCTCTGTAAACCGCATCTTCATTAATTGTATCAGATATAATAGGAAATACTATGTCGGTTAGTTTACATGTTTTGTTTCACGTGAAACAAAACATGTAAAGATTAACTTATCTCACAGAAAATTACATAAAAAAGAAAAAAGCATAATAAATAACTAGCTAATACAATAATATATTAGCAAATCTGATGTTACGAGAAAAAATTTAGACTATAGCTACCTGTATCAAATAAAATTAGCACAGAATATTAGGGAATTAAACTCAATAAGCAAACTAAAACTCCTAAAGCAACTGAGATAATTCACTAATTAAATAGTTCATCTAATTATAAGTATAAAATTCAATTTACAAACACCAGTTTATATACTACAAAATATTCACTCGTTAATTTATTAGAAAGTCCAAATTAACAAAGCAGTTTAGTTAAGAAGAAAGAATATACTATAGAAATTAGACTAATAATAAAAAAATTTCATAATAGCCACAATAATTGTTTCACGTGAAACAAAAAGAGGGAATGAATTCTTCAAAAACTCACTCCCTCTTATATCATTAAATAATTGAACGATTAAATATCAGTTACGGCATATTTTGCATTTGTCTGAATAAACTCTTTTCTAGGTTCAACCTTGTCACCCATCAATAAAGTAAAGGTTTCATCTGATGCCTGAGCATCTTCGATTCTGACCTGAAGCAACTTACGTGTAGCTGGATTCATAGTAGTTTCCCAGAGCTGTTCTGAACTCATTTCTCCTAAACCCTTATAACGTTGCAACTTAGGCTCTTTCCATCCAGTCATTTGCTTAATTTCTTCTACTTGCTTCTCATCATATGCATAATAACCTTCATTTCCATGATAGACACGATATAAAGGCGGGCAAGCAATATAGACATAGCCATTTTCTACTAAAGGTCTTAAATAGCGGAAAAAGAAAGTTAATAGTAAAGTTCTGATATGAGAACCGTCAACATCAGCATCCGCCATGATAATAACTTTATGATAGCGCAGTTTTGTTTCATCAAAATCTTCACCTATTCCAGCGCCTAAAGCTAAAACTACCGGTAAAAGTTTCTCATTCCCGTAAACTTTATCAATTCGAGCTTTTTCAACATTAAGCATCTTTCCCCAAAGAGGTAAAATAGCTTGATATTTTCTCTCTCGACCTTGCTTAGCAGAACCACCAGCTGAGTCACCCTCTACGATAAAGATTTCACACAAACTAGCATCTTTTTCCTGACAATCAGCTAATTTTCCTGGCAAAGAACTTGATTCAAAGACACTCTTGCGCCTGGTTAAGTCTCTAGCTTTACGGGCGGCTTCTCTAGCTCTAGAAGCAGATAGGCACTTATCCATAATAATTTTAGCTATTGATGGATTCTCTTCTAAATATTGCGCCAATTTATCACTGACAACAGACTCAACCATAGTTCTGATTTCAGCATTGCCCAACTTAGATTTTGTCTGCCCCTCAAATTGAGGTTCTGGTAATTTAACACTAATTATGGCACCTAAGCCTTCTCTAGCATCTTCACCCTGGAGATTCTTGTCTGAATCCTTTAAATATTTGTTTTTTCTAGCATAATCATTGACAACTTTTGTCAATGCTGCCTTAAATCCAGTAAGGTGAGTACCACCCTCAATGGTAGCAATATTGTTAGCATAGGAGTAAACATTCTCAGCAAATGAATCATTATATTGAATAGAAACTTCTACAAAACAATCATTTGATCTTTGAGCAATATAAATAGGTGGTCGATGAAGAGATTCACGATGACGATTTAGATACTCAACAAAGGAGATAATTCCCCCATCATAGTGCAATGTCTTATCAATAGGTTCTTCTTCCCGCTCATCTCTTAGAATGATGGTAATTTCCCGATTTAAAAATGCCATTTCTCTATAACGAGTTATCATAGAGGCAAAGTCAAAATTAATATCCGGGAATATCTCATTATCCGGCACAAAAATTGTCTTAGTACCCGTATCTGCCGGATCACAACTACCTATAATAGACAGAGCTTTCGTAGTCGTTCCCCGCTCGAATTCTATCGAATAAATATTGCCATCTCTTCTAACTTCTACAGACATCTTAGCTGAAAGAGCATTAACAACTGATGCTCCAACCCCGTGTAATCCACCGGAAACGCTGTAGGCTCCGCCACCAAATTTGCCACCGGCATGAAGAACCGTATGCACTACCTCAACAGTAGGAATCCCCATCTTAGGATGGATACCTACGGGAATACCTGATCCATTATCCTGAACAGTAACAGAACCATCCCTGGATACAGTAACCCATATAGTATCACAGCGCCCTGCCAAAGCTTCATCTACAGAGTTAGCTACAATCTCATATACTAGGTGATGTAAGCCACGAAGGGTAGTATCACCAATATACATACCTGGACGCTTTCTAACGGCTTCCAGACCCTCTAAAACCTGTATATCGGATTCACTATATTCGGACGCATTTGAAGTATCAAATTCATCTTGACCAGATACAACATGAGATATCTCTTCCAAAGTCTCTTCATGATAGTCTTCTGTTAATGCCCGAGGATCTGCTGCCAAATTAACCAGTCCATCCACATCATCCTTGTTTTCAGAATCACCATAAGGATTTTGATTTAGGATCTCTTGGTTCTTGTCATCAATCATTTTCATTTTCCTTCCTAAGTTAGTAGATATATTTGTCTAAGCCAGAAAAGCTTGCCATTTCTACCTTTGTAACAATGTTACAGCACTATAAAATCGATAAATAACTACATAAAAGTCTCTTTTTTGTTAGAAAATCGTTTCCTTAAAGTAGAAGTAGAAATTGGCGACAAATAAATTCTATCTAATGTCACAATAATCGAACGCGGTATATCTACTGAAACGTATTCGACTCTCTCCTCCTCTTCGGCTCGCTTTAAAAAAGCTAACATGTCTCCTTGCCTAAATGTGATAGAATCCATATCGAACATACCAACAATAAAATGCTCGGAAATCGTATACTCGCCACCAATATGCAAATACATGATGTCAGCTCCTTTGCCGAGGGTCACTCAGTAAAAATACCTATTAATTATACCATATTTAGGACTCTTTTGTTACTGTCCCGGCTTGAACCTTATAAAAGCTAACTCGCCGGGAAGACTGGTCTTTACTTGATTTTTCCCATAATTCTTGTTCAATAAAACTTTTATCAGTACAAGTAATAAAAACTTGAGCATCCTCAATATTTTGAAGGAGACAAGCTCTTCTATTAGCATCCAATTCACTAAAGACATCATCTAAGAGTAGTACCGGCATTTCCTTGGTATCTTCTTTTAAAATAGTTAACTCGGCTAACTTTAGGGCTAGAGCAGCCGAACGATGCTGGCCCTGTGAAGCAAAGGAGCGTAGCCCATCCCCATCCAAAGATAACTCTAAATCATCACGATGAATGCCGACGGAAGTTATCCCTCGCTCATAGTCCTCTTGATGAGTAGACCGATAGCGATTTACTATAATTTGTTCGAAATCCTTTTCAAAACTTGCAGGATTTTCTCGACTCTCATCAGTAATAATACCGGAGATTGTACGATAGCGAATACGTAGCTTCTCTTTGTTACCGGAAATTTGACCATGCTTTTCTGCTGCAATTATTTGTATTCTTTGAGTATATTCAATTCTTCGAACTAAAATTCGAGCAGAAACCTGTGCCAGAGGATGATCCCACACTTCAATTTCAGCCCGTTCTTCCTCTTTTAAGCTGTGAATACTCTGACGCTGCTTCAAGAGCTTTAAAGCCCGATTACGCTGCATTAAAAGCCTAGAATAAGTCATTAGATCATGAAAATAGCTGGGTTTTACTTGAGAAATTAATAAATCTACGTATCGTCTTCGAGCTGAAGGTCCTTCTTTGATAAGTAAAAGATCCTCTGGAGCAAAAATAACACCATGAAAAAGTCCCACAAAATCACTGATTCGCTCTAGGGGAACACCGTCTTGCTCTGCAACTCGGCGTATTTTACCTGTTTTGAATCCCTTTGTTGGTATTTCTTGATAAGAAAGAGCTAAACTTTCTTGATACCTGGCAGTCCCCTCACGAGAAGACATAATTTCCAGAGCAATGCGATAGCCTTTATCACTATTTCCCTCCGCGTCATGATAAATCAAATCTTTATCTTTTGAGGTTCGGTGAGAACGAGCACAAGTACAAAGGTAGATAGCTTCAATAATATTCGTTTTTCCTTGAGCATTTTCACCATAAAACACATTAATAGAAGGCTCAACATCTAAGTCGAGCCTTCTATAGTTTCTGAAATTCTCAATATGAATTGATCGTATTAACATGCGCTATATCCATAATCAACGGCGTAAAGGAAGTACCAGATAAGAAAAGTCTTCGCCTTCCATTGGTCTTAATACACAAGGTCCATTACTACCATTAAAAATAATAGAAATTTCTTCTTTATCAATGACTCGCAAAGCGTCAATAAAGTAGCGGGGGTTAAAATCAATATCAACTCGTTCCCCCGTTATGGTAACGGGAATCTCTTCTCTTAAAGTTCCCAACTCAGTACTTGCACTGATTACAAGGGTCTCATCGTTTGGCATGGTAAACTGTACCGGGCAACGACGATCTTCCGATAAGATAATCAAGGATGCACGCTCAATGGCATTTAACATCAGAGCGGGAGAAATCACCATAGTGGTATTAGATGATTTCGGTAAAATGGCTTGATAGTTCATATATTCACCCTGAATTAGGCGTGAAACGATCCTTACTCTACCTGTATCAAAGAGAATATGGTTAGAAGAAGAGTAGACCACTACTTCATCTTCCTTACCAGTTAAGATTCTACCAACCTCATGAAGAGCCTTACCCGGAACAATAAACTTCATAACCGGAAGGTTATCGCCCAAAAGTTGCTTTCTTAAGGCAAGTCTAAAACCATCAATGGCAACCATTTCAATGGCAAAACCATCACAAGAAAAGAAACAACCATTAAGTGTTGGCCTACTTTCGTCTGTAGACACAGCAAAGATAGTCTGACGAATCATCTCTTTGAACAAACCTTGCGGTAAAGAAATCTTCTCTGCATCAGATACCACAGGAATCTTGGGATATCCATCAGCCGACATTCCCTTGATAGAGAAGACGGAAGAACCACTTTCAATACTGACTTGCATCTGTGTATTAGTTTCAATCGAGACTTGATCATCAGGAAGTTTTCTAACGATCTCTCCAATTAAACGTGAATTGATAACAATGGAACCGCCTTCTGTAACTTCAGAGTCTACTTGAGATTCTATGCCTGTCTCCAAATCATATCCCGTTAACTTAACTCCTTCCGTAGAAGTTGCCTCAATCAAGATTCCATCCAGGATGGGTAAAGTAGAGCGGGTAGAAACAGCTTTTTGAACAGTTGAAATAGCTTCCATCAAACGGTCTCTAGAGCATATAAATTTCATTAGACTACCTCCGTAGCGTCTATAATAATATTCGTTTTTTTAATTATTACTATTATACAGAAATTTTAGAAAAAGAGTAGGTTTAATTCAAAGACTTACTCTTTAATTTGAATCTTTAATGAAATAAAACTGTAAAAATAGAAAACAAAGATAAATTTTAGTTTTGTAACATTTCAGTAATATTTCGATAATGTAAATGACATGTAAGTTATCCACACCTAAATTTTTTTATTTTAAATAGAGCTAAAATCTGAGAATTAGTGGTTTTGGGCGAAGGAATTTCCTACTACCAATAATTAAAGAAAATATCCGCCTTCTTATTATGGTCTGTGGGTATGGTGGAAAAGTCTGTTTTAGCCTTTAAAATCAGTGCTTTTGCCTGTTTATAGGATGTGAATGAAAAAGGGGAAAAGTTTTGACTTTTCCCGACTATCAACAGAGGTTTTTTATCCACATTCTTATTAACAGGATATCCAGAGAGAGTTATCCACATATCTACAAAAAACTGTGGATAACTTAAGTGTTGGAAAGACGCTTTTTGATTTCTTCTACATCGTAAGAAAGTGAAGAATTAACACTATTGAGATCAACTGAAACTTTATTGCAAGCATGCATAACTGTTGTATGATCTTTTCCACCAAAGGCTTCGCCTATTTTTGGGAAGGTCATATTAAGGACAAAACGACAAAGATACATGGAAACTTGTCTGGGTATGGTTATATCTTTACTGCGTCGATTAGACAAAATTTCATTAACAGAAACATTATAATAGCGAGCAACCACATCCATAATCATGGGTGCGGTAATTTGTCGGCTTGGCCGTGGCTGGATAATATCTTTTAGAGCCGCTGTGGCTACTTCCAGATCAATAGAGCCGGCAAGTAAGCTATAAGCTAAGACAGTATTGAAAGCTCCATCTAATTCACGAATGTTGGTGGCTACGTTTGCAGAGATATAATCCAGTACATCTTCCGGCACTTGGACATTATTTTGTTGAGCGCGGCGCTTAAGGATAGCTACTCTGGTTTCGTAGTCGGGTGGCTGAATATCTACAATTAATCCTGAAGAGAAACGTGTTCGTAACCGCTCTTCTAAAGATGCTAGACTTTGAGGTGGTTTATCACAGGTCATAACAATATGTTTGCCTGATTCATGGAGTGCATTGAAGGTATGAAAGAATTCTACCTGCATCTGCTCTTTGCCCTCTATAAATTGAATATCATCGATTAATAAAAGATCGGCACTTCGATACTTTTCTCTAAAATCATCATAGGATATTTCTTTAATGGCTGAAATAAATTCATTTACGAACTGCTCGCACTGAACATATACAACTTTTTTTTCCGGATGTCGATGTGTAACATAGTTACCAATAGCGTGCATAAGGTGTGTTTTGCCTAATCCTGATCCTCCATAGAGGAAAAGAGGATTATAGTTTCGTCCACCTAATTTTTCAGCGACAGCAACACAGGCTGCATGAGCGAAACGGTTACCTGAACCTACTACAAAGGATTCAAAAGTATATTGAGGATTAATTTGGGCTGAACTTTTACGTGCTTCATCCACGGCTGCCCCTGTAGGCTCGGCAATAGGTGTGGCATGTTGACGAAGAGCATCCAATATCTCTTGAGAACCACTGACAGCAATCTGAACATCATAAATACGCGAACATATCACGGAAAATGCATTAGTGATCAAAGATTTCCACTGAATTACGTAAGAATAGGAAAAAGAATCCGGTACCGATAGAATAAATACTTTTTCATCGGCATAGATAGGCTCCATGGGCATAATCCAAGTTTTTAGGCTGACTTCGGAGAGCTCATTTGCCAAAAGGTCACAAACCTTGTGCCAAATCTCTTTCATCTCGAATTCCTGCATAGTAATCACAATCCTTACTTCACTCTTCAATCTCTCAATATCATTTGCGTATATAATAAATGACTTAACTGTTAACTGAATGTTTTCAAAAAGTATACCTATGATAGCAGAAATCAACCCTACATTAAAGCTCTTTCTGATATAATTAATAACGTAAGGTTCTTAGAATCCTTTGTGACATGATCCCCAATTTACAGAAATTAGCTTGGATCAACCAATAAGCAGAAAGGTCCGCACATGAAAAAAAATGACATGAACAATAATTTTGAAGATAACAAGAAAGATTCTTCTTCAACACAAGATGCCTTTAAGCAACAAGATTCGGCTTCTCCTGCTTTTGTAGATAATAAGCCTAAACCTAAAAAGAAACGTAAGAAATTTTCCCTTTTGGATAAAATTTTACTCTTTGCCGCTATTGGTTTAATTTTAGGTGCAGCTGTTCTTTTCCTGTGGGATCCTGTAATGAGTATTCTTCGAGATAACAGAACTAATGATCTATTAAAGGAAGTAGAAAATGGTTCTCCCACAGTAATTGTTAATCGTGATGATCTGGCCATTAATGGAGAGGAATATGAGAATCTCTACCAAGATCCCAATGCTACCGAAGAGACTATGCCCTCTGTAGATTTACCAGCTGACGTTAAATTAACTGCCGTAGGCACCATTAAAATTCCTAAAATTGATCTGTATCTTCCTTTATGGGATGATGCAGGTATTGTTCCCCTACGCTATGGTGCTGGTATGTTGGCCGGAACGGCTATGCCCGGTGAAGAAGGTAATTTAGTGGTTCTTGGTCATCGCATGAAGAAGGCGGGGAGTTTATTTAATCGACTTAATGAAGTAGCTGTAGGTGATGAAGTTATTATAACTACTCAAGATAAAGCCAAACATGTCTATGTAATTGACGAAGTAATTCCTAAGTTAGAGCCAACAGAATTATATAAGTATATCGAGAAAGATTCCGGTACAGGTAAGCAAATTACACTAATCACTTGTACGCCTGTTGGGGTAGGTTCTCACAGAATTTTGGCAATCGGCCATATTAAAGAGTAAAATTCAGCAAAATTTTTATAAGATGCTCTCTTCACAAAGAGAGCATCTTATTTTACATTTATAGAAAACACTTTGGGAGGGTCTATGGAAAAAGCTTGTCTGGTACTGAGTGATGGAACTGTATTTGAGGGAAATTGGTTTGGTGAGAAGAGAGAAACAATTTGTGAAGTTGTTTTTGGCACCGGTCTTACCGGATATGTTGAATTGTTAACGGACCCATCCTTTGCGGGTCAAGCCGTTACTATGGCATCACCGATTGTGGGTAACTATGGTGTTTTTGAAGATGTCTCCGAGGCAACTCATCCTTGGGTAGGAGCTTTGATTGTTAGGGATCTGACTCATGTGGAGAATGATCAGCGTCAGGCAGAAGACCTTGATTCTTATCTGAAGCGTAATCATATTCCGGGAATCTTTGGTATAGATACCAGAGGATTGACCTTGCTCTTAAGGGAACGGGGAACCATGATGGGTCTTTTAACTTCCGGTAGTCAAGCTACTTTGGATGTAGAAGCCGCCTTGGCAAAGATTGAAAAGCAGCAAGCCAGTGCTTTTGTACCTATGGTTAGTCGAAAGTCCGTGGCTGTTTTTCCTGCCGGTAGTCATGGTTGGACAAAGGAATCTACAGTTTTTGGTAAAGAAAATAATCAAGCCACGGCTCTTGCGCCTGATTTTTCAAAACAAGATGAAGCTCCTGCCTTCCGAATTGCTCTTTTAGACTTTGGGGTAAAGCAAAATATTATTTGGAATTTAACGCAAAGAGGTTGTGAAGTGACGGCTTATCCTTGGGATACTCCGGCGGAAGAAATTCTTAAGACCAATCCAGACGGTATTTTCTTGTCTAATGGTCCGGGAAATCCAAAAGATTGCATGACTGCCGTGGAAGAGATTAAGAAACTTTTTGCTTCTGGCATTCCGATGATGGGTATTTGCCTAGGTCATCAATTGATTGCTTTGGCTACTGGGGCTGACACCTTAAAGCTTCGTTACGGTCATCGGGGAGCTAATCATCCCGTAAAAGATTTACGTGCTGACCGAGTATATATTACTTCTCAAAATCACAGCTATGTAGTTTCAGAAGATACTATTAATTTTGATCTCTGTGAGATAAGCCATATCAATCTGAATGATGGCTCCATTGAAGGCCTACGCTATAAGAACAAACCGGTATTCTCCGTCCAGTATCATCCGGAAGGAACTCCGGGACCGGAAGATAATAACTATCTGTTTGGCGAGTTCATTTCTTTGATTGAAAATGCAAAAGAGACTCCCAAAAGGGAGCAGTGAGTTATGAGTACATTGCAGTGTAAAATGGCCGTGATGGTTGCCAGAACAGTTTCTTTTGGTTTACGTAAAATGGGAAGGGGCGCAACGACTTTACCGGGACGTGTCGCCCTCTCCCTATATCCGGATATATTAAATGAACTATCTGTGGATAAGACGGTTATTTTGGTTACCGGAACCAATGGTAAGACTACCACTACTCATATGATTACTTCAATTGCCCGTCAACTTGGATATATTACTATTACCAATGTTTCTGGCGCTAATCTGGGAACAGGTATTGTGACGACTTTTATTGAAGGTTTGTCTGTGGATAAAAAGGCTAGAAAAGCCAAAAGAAAAGTTTTATATGCCATTGAAATTGATGAAGCTGCTTTTTCTAAGATCAGTGGTTCTTTGCGCCCCTCACTTTGTGTCGTAACAAATCTTTTCAGAGATCAGCTTGATCGTTATGGAGAGCTGATCCATACCCGTAAGCTCATTGCTAATGGCCTCCAAAATACAAAGGGATTGGTCTTACTTAATAGTGATGATTCTTTGGTAGCCTCTTTAGAGAAAGGTATGGAAAATAGAACCTCTTTCTTTGGTATTAACATTCTTTCTACAGAGAGTAACAGTGTTACAAAGATTGAAGAATCAGACTCTTCGGAGCCTTTATCGGATGCATCTCACTGTATGTATTGTCATACAAAATATGTCTACAAAAGTCGGGTTTTTGGTCATCTGGGTGACTTTAAATGTCCAAATTGCGGTTACGAAAGACAAAGTCCGGAGTTCTTTATTAATTATGATCCGGCTTGTAAAGTGGTTCAAGGTAAGACCATTGCTGATGCCGGTTTTCCAATAAAATTAGCTTGGAAACTGGAGTCGGAAAAAATTGGCCTGCCTATTCCTGGTCTGCATAATTGTTACAATACTATAGCGGCGGTAGCGGCCGTGAGCTTGATTGGGCAATTGAAGCGTGATAGAGATTTAAACTTTAAATTAGCCGCTCGGGCTTCAGAAAATATTCGTCCCGCTTTTGGAAGAATGGAGAAATTTCCGGTTGGTAATAAGACTCTCTGTATCCTGTTGGTTAAAAACCCGGTAGGGATGGAAAGTGCTTTATCTTTTGTATCACAAGCTTCTGATATGGGTGCTCTTTATTTATTATTGAATAGTAATGCGGCTGATGGCAAGGATATTTCTTGGATTTGGGATGTGGATTTTGAAAACAAGCATTATCCGGAACATGTTTATGTTTCTGGGGAGCGCTACGGGGATATGTATCTTCGCTTGGCTTATGCTGGTATT
The DNA here is from genome assembly GCA_964518595.1 of uncultured Oscillospiraceae bacterium. Taxonomy (GTDB): domain Bacteria; phylum Bacillota; class Clostridia; order Saccharofermentanales; family Saccharofermentanaceae; genus CAZFHA01. The sequence goes on along the minus strand of CAZFHA010000034.1, from coordinate 1,078 downwards.
GATCCTTCAAACTTACACCCTAAAGGGGCTGAATTTTGCGGTGAACTAATTGATGAAGCCTTGGAGAAATGCCAGGAAGGTCAATGTCTCTATATTTTACCCAATTATACTTCCATGTTGGAATTACGAAAAATCCTAGTTTCGCGCTATGGCTTGAAAGATTTTTGGAAGTAAGTTGGTTTTGAAGGAGTATCAATTGCTATGAATGAGAAGATTCGTCTTTGTCATCTTTATCCCGACCTATTAAATCTCTATGGAGATAGGGGTAACATATTATCGCTGGTACGTCGGGCCAGCTTACGTGGAATTGAGATTACGGTAGAAGGGATTTCTATTAACGATCATTTTGATCCTGACCGTTATGACATAATTTTTCTGGGCGGTGGTCAGGATAATGAACAAAAAATTCTGCGTAATGATTTTGTGGTAAAAAAGGGCAGTAGTGTCCGCCGGGCTGTAGAAAGAAATAAAGTTTTTCTCTGTATCTGCGGTGGTTTTCAGATGATGGGGAAATATTACGAGGAGCATGGGGGCAAACGGATTGAATGTCTGGGAGCTTTGGACATCTGGACAATTGGTCATGAAGAACGCTTTATTGGCAATACTATTTATCAGTGTGACCTTTTGAAAGATGAAGTTCCCATGGATGAACCGGAAATTCTGTATGGTTTTGAAAATCATAGTGGAAGGACTTTTTTGGGAGATAGAGTCGATCCACTTGCAAAAGTTGTCAAAGGTTTTGGCAATAACGGACAAGATAAAACAGAAGGTGCAATTTATAAAAATGTATTCTGCACTTACTCCCATGGTAGCTTTTTACCGAAGAATCCGGCAATGACTGACTTTCTCATTAAGAGATCACTATCTGTTCAAAAGCAAGATGATGTTGAACTGACTCCTCTAGGGACAGAAATAGAGGATTTTGCAAGAAAAACAATTAAATCTTGCAATTAGTCCTTGACAAGAAACAAAATTTACATGTAAAATGCAAACAGGTTCAATTTGTTTTGTACCTGTTTGTTTTTATTACTGCTTTAGCAAGTTGAGCACTGAAGAGTGCGAAACAAAAAACCACCCG
>CAZFHA010000033.1:0-16726 GCA_964518595.1 uncultured Oscillospiraceae bacterium | reverse complement strand
ATGGCCCCTTATAGGGGCGGGACAAACTGCCGGCTGAGCCGGCAGTTATGATTTAAAATAAAGTCTTACTTTTTTAATCCACTTAAAAATGATGAGTGAAAACAAATAGAATAAGGAGGGTATGGATGAGCAGAGAAATATTGCTTGAAGTTAAGGGGCTACAAAAGACCTTTCCTGGTGTTAAGGCACTTAAAGGCGTAGATTTTTCCGTTGCCCGTGGAGAAGTTCATGGATTAATGGGAGAGAACGGAGCGGGTAAATCTACCTTAATTAAAGTCTTAACCGGCGTTTATGCTAAGGATGCAGGAAAAGGCAGTATGCTTTTTGATGGCCAAAAGATTAATCCCCACTCTACATTAGAAGCCCAGAATGTAGGTATTAGCACTATTTATCAGGAACTAAATTTAAGTCCTTTTCAAACCGTCTATGAAAATGTTTATCTAGGCCGTGAAGAGAAGAAGGCTTTGGGACTTTTAAACCGTAAACAGATGATTGAAAAGGCTAAGAGTCTTTTAGCAGACATGGGATTAAATATTGATGTTACTATGCCTTTACAGCATTATGGAACGGCGGTTCAACAAATGGTCGCCATCGCCAGAGCGATTTCCATTCAGGCCAAATTAGTTATCATGGACGAACCGACCTCTTCTCTGGATCAAAAAGAAGTAGCCGTGCTTTTTAGGGTTATTGAGCACCTAAAAGAAAAGGGTATTAGCATCATTTTTATTAGCCATCGTTTAGATGAAGTCTTTAGCATTTGCCAGCACATTACCGTCTTAAAGGATGGAGAGACTGTCGGCGATTATCCTATTTCAGAACTAAATCCCCTTAAGCTAGTGTCCTTAATGATTGGTAGGGAAGCCAAAAAAATGGAGCGAACCAAGGGTGAATATTCTTTTTCTGAATCCCCTGAGCTGGTAAAGATGGTAAACATCCGCCAAGGCATGCGACTACATGGTTTAGGACTGGAGATTAAGCAAGGAGAAATTGTAGGTTTAGCCGGGCTTTTGGGTTCTGGACGTACGGAACTTGCCCGAGTGCTTTTCGGGGAGACAATGCCAGATAGCGGTAGAATTTTTTTGCTGGAGAAACCAACTCATATTCAAAACCCCAGTCAAGCCATTCGCTTAGGGATGGGATTTTGTACGGAAGATAGAAAAGTAGAAGGTATTGTTTCCGAGCTCTCGGTGAAAGAGAACATGACCTTGGCGCTTTTACCTAAAATTAGTCGCTTTGGGGTTATTTCGCAAAAGAAAGAGAGAGAACTGGCTGATTTCTACATCCAAAAATTACGTATAAAAACTCCCAGTGCCAATCAGCAGATTCGCTTTTTAAGTGGAGGAAATCAGCAGAAAGTACTTCTGGCGCGTTGGATGTGTATGAACCCTAAACTCATTATTATGGATGAACCTACTCGTGGTATTGATGTGGGAGCGAAAAGTGAGATAGAGGCGTTGATTCAAGAATTATCCGATAACGGAGTCAGTATCTTAATGATTTCTTCTGAGATGGACGAATTGCAGAGAAACTGCGACCGGGTTGTAGTTGTTCGTGATGGACGTAGTCTTAAAACCTTAACCGGAAAAGACATTGAACCAGAGATCTTTATGAAAACCATTGCCGCCGGAAGTCAGGGCAGTGAAGAGGAGGTGAAAGTATGACCCAATTATTGGGGGTAAGAGATAGCAGAGAGCTGCTCAAAAAATATAGTGCCCTGATCATGTTTATTGCATTGTTGGTTATTAACAGTATTGTCACGCCCAATTTCTTGGCAGTGAATACCTTCAGCTTAATGTTAACGCAAATTTGCCCTACCATTCTGACGGCTATGGGTATGACCATGGTTATTTCCACAGGCGGTATTGATATTTCGGTGGGTGCTGTTATGGCACTTTCGGCCTCAATAGCTACTGCTTTTATCGATTTTTCGGCTCCGGGATCGGCTTTTATGTTGACCTTGATTCTTTTGGCTGCAGTGGTTTTGGCATCCAGCAGTGGCTTCTTAGCAGGCTTTATGGTGGGGAAATTAAAAGTTCAGCCCATGGTGGTGACTCTTGGACTACTAATTGGTTTAAGAGGACTGGCCATTGTTATTAGCCAATCTAAACCCGTATATCTTACTGGTTCCTATGGTGAACTTTTCAAGACTCTGGGTAGTTATAAAATTGGTGGGGTTGTTCCTATTCAAATTGTTCCAATTTTGCTTAGCATTGCTCTTACTTATTTCATTATGAATAAGACAGTCTTAGGCAGACGAATTCAGGCAGTAGGTAATAATCCCCGCTCTGCCAAATTAGCGGGAATCAATACCACGACAACTTTGTTGATTGTCTATGTCTTTAGTGCGTTACTGGCGGGGGTAGCCGGTATTTTTGCCACTGCCAAGATTGGCAATTTTAATTCTAACGATTTAGGACTACTTACAGAATTGGATGCCATTGCGGCAGTAGTTATTGGTGGTACCAAAATGACCGGCGGAAGAGCTCGGGTTATGGGAACGGTTATAGGTGCTTTCATTATGATTAGCCTCTCCATGACTATACATATGAATAATATTCCTTATGAGTTTGCCCAGATCATCAAAGCGTTGATTATTGTATTTGCTGTCTATATCCAACAAGATAAATAATAAGGAGGCTTGCATGAAAAAGACTTGGAACTGGTTCTATTCAAAAAGTTCAATCCTTGCCTTCCTAGCTTTATTTATCGTGGCTAGTGTGGCGTTCTCAGATAAAAATATGTTTTCTTTCCCCGCTATCATGCTTTTAATCCGTAAGGGAGCCAGTGACATCGGTATCGTTGCTTTAGGTATGGCCTTTGTCATACTTATAGGGCAAATTGATCTATCTGTGGGAGCGGTTATGGCCTTTTCCGGTGTAGTTATGGCACTCTTTGCTGGACAAAATCAAGTACTGGGTCTGGTGATGGGATTGGGAGCTGGACTTCTTTGTGGTTTAATAAATGGTCTAATTGTCACTAAGCTAAAGATATCTTCATGGATAACTACGTTAGCTATGCTTCTGGGTTTGCGAGGGGTTGTGATGTTAATCACAGACAAAAAGCCTGTCCCATTACAGGGCGATTTCTTACATGCCCTGGCCAATCAAAAAATTCCTTTTCTAGGCGGTCAGACCATCCCAATCTTGGTGGTGATTTTTATCGCTTTGACTCTATTTTGTATGCACATTTCTAAGAATACTCGTTTTGGAACCTCCCTATACGCCATCGGCGGTAATGAAGAAGCTGCCCGAATGATGGGTCTGTCGGTGAACAAAACCAAAATTCTTGCCTTTATGGCCTGCGGACTGTTTGCGGCTATCGCTGGTGTACTAACTGTTTCTAAATTAGGAACGGCACAGCCTAATGCCGGTGATGCCTGGGAAACCAACGCCATCGCTATGTGTGCTCTGGGCGGAGTTAAGCTCTCCGGCGGAGAAGGTAAGTTTAGCGGTGTGTTTTTCGGTGTTATGATCATTACTATTATTAATACAATCTTTAACTATTCCGGAAAACTTTCCTCTTCCTGGCAGCAAGTGGTAATGGGTGGAATTATCCTTCTTTCCATTGCCTTACAGTCGCAAGTCTTTACCCAAATGTTCCAAAGAATGAAGAAAAGTCTCTTTGGCAAAGGGATTAAAAGTGAAGTTAGATGATTGTTGTAGCTGAGCTAAAAAGGGAAGATAAGAAATCGCCAGAAAGCTAAAATTAATTCTATTATAGGTGTAAATCCTTCGAAAATTGTTGCCCTAAAAAGCAAAGAAGAGGCCGACTCACGTTTAGTTAGAGTCGGCCTCTTTGAGAATAAGGGTTAAGTTATATTAGGCTAGAATAGTAGCCAGATCTTCTTGGGCAGTGGTAATAGGAGTTAGTTGGAAGGCTTCCTGTAAAATTCCTAAAACCTTTGGTGAAACAAAAGCCGGTAGGGTTGGCCCTAAACGAATGTTTTTAATGCCCAGAGCTAAAAGGGTTAAAAGAATACAGACGGCTTTTTGTTCATACCAGGAGAGGACAAGATGCAGGGGCAATTGATTGATGTCACAACCAAAGACTTCTGCCAAAGCCGCAGCAACCTTGATAGCGCTATAGGCGTCGTTACATTGCCCCATATCCAGCAGACGTGGAAGGCCGCCAATGGTGCCTAAATCCAAATCATTAAAGCGGTATTTGCCACAGGCTAAAGTCAGAACTAAGCTGTCTGAAGGAACATTTTTTACAAAGTCGGTATAGTAATTACGTCCGGTGGCAGCACCATCGCAACCGCCCACCAAGAAAATGTGATTAAGCTTTTTCTCCTTCACAGCGGCAACCACTTGATCGGCTACAGACAGGACGGTGGTGTGTCCAAAGCCAGTAGTAAGTGTTTCTCCCCCATTAATTCCCGTCATTTGCTTGGCTTCGTTATAGCCACCTAAAGCCAGAGCCTTTTCAATAACCGGAGTGAAATCCTTATCCTCACCAATATGAACCATTTCTGGATAAGCTACCACCGCAGTAGTAAAGACTCTATCATGATAACTTTCTCTTATGGGCATCAAGCAGTTGGTAGTAAAGAGAATAGGGGCGGGAATATGATCGAACTCTTTTTGCTGACTCTGCCAAGCGGTACCAAAGTTCCCTTTTAAATGAGGATAAGCCTTTAATTTGGGATAGCCGTGAGCAGGTAGCATTTCAGAGTGGGTGTAGATATTAATGCCTTTACCTTGGGTCTGATCTAGGAGTAACTTAAGGTCGTGCAGGTCGTGACCGGATACAACGATAAAAGGCCCCGGCTCAATTTTCATTGAGACTTGGGTGGGTACGGGATCGCCATAGGTCTCTGTATTCGCCTTATCCAAAACCTCCATACATTCTAAATTGACCTTACCGGTTTTTAAGGTTAACTCCAAAAGTGTGTCAAAATTACCCTCAGAGCCTAAGGCTTTCAAAGCTTCATAGAAGAAGCTGTTAACCGTAGGACTTTGATAGCCCAGAGCCAGTGCATGATAAGCATAGGCCGCCATGCCCCGTAAACCAAGTAAAATTAGCGTTTTTAAGGAGCGAATATCTTCGTCCCCTTGCCAAAGTTGATTCATATCATAGGCTTTAGTAGAAAGGGATGGCAAACTATTAATTTGCTGTCTAATTCTGTCACTATCAAAACTGACATTGGTGACAGTGGTGAAAAGTCCTTCAATGATCTGTCGGTCTAACTGGGGAGAAGGCTTCTGAGTCTGAGCCAAGGTAATGAGATGGCCCGTAAGCTCATCTTGCATTTCAGCTGTATTCGCGTCTTTACCACAAACACCGGCTTTACCGGTACAAGCAGTTCCACGGGCTGTCTGTTGGCACTGAAAACAAAACATATCTGACATAAATTACCTCCTTGATTTTAAACAATACACATAGATAAAAAACTCTTGTTCTGCTCTTATCATACACCAAAAAATAAGAAAAATCGTTGCATTTGCAACGCAGCAAAAAAAACACGACTTTCTTGACGCTTTGTATTATACTTGTAATATTAGTTGACACAGGTCAAAACAAATGGGGGAACTCGGATAATGAATATCGCAATTTTTACCGATACGTATTTTCCATGCATTAATGGGGTGGCTTCTTCGGTTTATACACTTTCTAAGGAGCTAAACCGTCGGGGACATCAAGTATATGTTTTTACTGTATCTGAGCCGCGTTGCCGTGACAAGGAGCATAAGAGTAAAGCTTTTGCCATTCGGAGGGTAGAGCAAGGAGTCGTTATTTTTCGCCTCCCCAGTATTCCTGTTACTTTCTTAAAACCCAATCGTATCGCTTCACCTATATCTCTACGGGTACATAACATTATTAAGCGTCTCAAGATTGATGTTATTCATACCCAGACAGAGTTCGCTATGGGCTTTATGGGTAAGAGCATCTCCAAAACCTTTGGAATCCCTTTGCTTCACACCTATCACACCATGTATGAGGACTACACGCACTATGTAGCTAAAGGCTTAATTTTGACGCCGGATATGGCTAGAGCTTACAGCCGAACCTTTTGCAATATGGCGGCAACGGTTATTGTTCCCACGGAGAAGACGGCTCAGTCTTTGGAGCAGTATGGCGTAAAGCGTCCGATATTTGTTATTCCTACGGGAATTGATTTGGCACCTTTTATGAAGGAACAGTTTTCACCTTCAGACATTGCTAAGCTGAAAGGTGAGCTTGGCTTAGACCCTGCCTGGCCCATTATTTTGTGTCTTGGTCGGATAGCTAAAGAGAAGAGTTTAGATGTTGTTTTAGAGCAGATGCCGAAGATTTTAACCTTAGTACCAGAAGCTCGCCTGGTAATCGTAGGCGACGGTCCGGAACGCAGCAATTTACAGCTGTTGGCGAAGAAACTTCAAATTGAAAAACGGGTAATTTTTACCGGTGGTGTTCCCTATAAGCAGATTGGACTTTACTATCAGCTGGGAGATGCTTTTGTATGTTGCTCTCAGACGGAAACCCAGGGACTTACTTATTACGAGGCTATGGCGGCAGGTATTCCAATCGCTGCCCGTCAAGATGAGTGTATTAAGTCGGTTATTATTGACCGAGTTAGTGGTAGGCTATTTGAGGATAATGATGACTTACCTAAGCTACTGGCTGAAATGCTCCTTAACAAAGAACAGTCCCAAAGTTATGCCAGTAATGCCTATGGCAGCATAGTTCCCTACGCCGCCACCACTTTTGCCGAAAGAATTGAAGATATTTATGCCCATACGGTAGACAGTGCCCGGGTGCAAAAGGCTTACAAAGTAAATGCCCGGCTTAAACCCTTAACTCCTGAGGATATAAAAAGAGGCGCTTTACGTTATCTAAACCTGACTACGCCAACGTTATCACAACGGCCTCAAAAGCCAACAAAACAGCGTAGTAGTAATCGAAAAGATCTAAAATAGTGCCATAGATTTTCAGGTTTCTTTTCCATTAAAAGATAGACAAGGCAAATACTCTCTGGGAAAAGGCTAAATAAACTCTTTATTTAACCTTTTCCCTTTACCCTATGCTAAAAATGCTTTACAATACTAAAGCGATGCCTTAATAAAGGTTTCAAGACATCCAAAGGATCTGATATGAGTTTTACAAAATGGAGGCTGGATAATGAAAAAAATTATTTCTGTAATCATGGCACTTACTTTGGCAGGATCACTGCTGCTGAGTGGCTGTGGTAATTCTGGGGCAAATGAGACAAAAGCGAGTTCAAAAGAAGCAAGCCAAGCAGCATCAAATGGTGCCTCTTCAAGTTCCGCATCTTCAGGCGCGGCGGAAGATGCCTCTTGGGAAAAAGTACAAAGTGCTGGAACTATGGTGCTCGGACTGGATGACGCTTTTCCTCCCATGGGATTTAGAGATGAAAAGAATGAAATTGTTGGCTTTGATATAGACGTAGCCAAAGAAGTTTGCAAACGTTTAGGTATTGAACTAAAATTGCAACCCATTGATTGGGACAGCAAGTCACTTGAACTAAATTCCGGCAAAATTGACTGTATCTGGAATGGTTTAACTATCACTGAAGAGCGTTCCAAAGAAGTTAACTTCACAGACCCTTATATGCAGAATCGCCAGGTAGTTATTGTTCGGGGAGACTCAGCGATTAAGACGCTGGCTGATCTGGAAGGTAAAGTAGTCGCTTTGCAAGCCGCTTCCAGTGCTGCTGATGCTCTGAGTGCTAACCCGGAAGTTAAAGATTCTTTAGGCGAGATAGTTGAGCTTTCCGATAATGTGACAGCTTTCTTGGATTTGGAAACCCAGATTTCAGATGCGGTGCTAATGGACGAAGTCGTTGCGGCCTACTATATAGCCAAAAATAATAAGGATTTTGTTATCTTAGATGAAGCCTTAGCAGAAGAAACCTATGGTGTTGGCTTCCGAAAAGGCGATCAGGCTCTGCGGGACAAAGTAAACAATGAATTAAAGGCCATGTCTGAAGACGGTACTCTTACCAAAATTTCAGAGACCTGGTTTGGTCGGGATGTAACGGTTATTAAATAAGAAGTGAGAATTTTCTGGATAGGAGCCAAGCTGTGGACGCAATAAACCACTTTTTCCAAACTCAAGTCTCCGTATTGTTAGAGGGTACTCTGACGGCTTTACAAATATTTGGGTTAACCTTACTTTTCTCTTTACCATTGGGAATGCTAATCGCAAAGCTACGGATGTCAAAGTTTGCTTTAGTGCGTTCGCCTATCCGGCTCTACTTATTGGTCATGCGAGGCACGCCTCTCATGCTCCAACTACTTTTCTTTATGTATGTTCCTTCTCTGGTATTCGGATTTAAAGGCGATAACCGCTTTCTGGTTGCAATCTTGGCATTTAGCCTAAATTACGCGGCCTACTTTGCAGAGATTTACCGTGGCGGATTAGAGTCTATTCCGGTAGGGCAATACGAGGCTGCTGCTGTGCTGGGGTTGTCCCGTAGCCAAGCGTTCCGACGAATTATTTTGCCACAGTTATTTAAAAGGATATTACCCACCTGTGCCAATGAGTGCATGACTTTAGTAAAAGATACCTCATTGGCACAGGTAATTGGGGTAATTGAGCTTTTCCGCCAAGCAAAAAATCTCACCTCTTCTTCCGGCAGTGTAACGCCAATTATTGTGGCAGGCTTATTTTACTTGGTGATGAATAGCGTGGTAGCTTTAGTCTTTTCTCGCTTAGAAAAAAAGACCAATTACTACAAGGGTTAAGGGTGATTTTATGACAGAGAAAGTTCTAAAGGTAAATGGGCTATATAAGCGTTTTGGCAGTCTGGAAGTTTTAAAAAACATGTCTCTGGAAGTGGGTAAAGGAGAGGTGTTGTCAGTCATTGGCCCTTCCGGGTCAGGGAAGTCAACATTACTACGCTTAATTAACCAGTTGGAAAAGGCCGATAAAGGGCTAATCGAGGTTGGTGGCGAAATTCTATGTCAAAATGATACTTCCGGCCAGACTATCTATAGTTCCAAAGCCGTACAAAAGTCTATTCGCTTACAAGTTGGATTAGTTTTTCAAAATTTTAATCTTTTTCCCCATCTCTCAATTTTGCAAAATATTATTGAGGCACCGGTCCAAGTATTAAAGCAAGCCAAAGAAGAGGCTGAGGCTGCTGGGGTGGAGCTGTTAAAAAAGTTGGGTCTGGAAGAAAAAGCTTCTGCCTATCCTTTTCAGCTATCCGGTGGTCAACAACAGCGTGCTGCAATTGCCCGTACCTTGGCTATGCGCCCGGAAATCATCTTTTTTGATGAACCGACTTCAGCGCTTGATCCGGAGTTAACCGGAGAAGTACTTAAAGTCATTCGTTCCTTAGCAGAAGAGAAAATGACCATGGTAGTTGTGACCCACGAAATGGCCTTCGCCTCAGAGTTATCAGATCGGATTATTTTTATGGATCAGGGAGTTATTGTGGAGCAGGGTACACCGGAACAGGTGTTTTCTTCTAATAACCAAAGAACACAACAATTCTTAAAGCGCTATGGCGACTAGGAAGCCGCTGAAGCCGTTATCCAATAATCTAGGAAAAATTAGTGATTGACAGCGTGCTATTTTGTTTGTATAATCTATCGTGCATCAAGCGATGCGGATGTAGTTCAATGGTAGAACTCCAGCTTCCCAAGCTGACCACGCGGGTTCGATTCCCGTCATCCGCTCCACATATGACACCCGCCTTTATAGCTCAGTAGGTAGAGCGCATCCATGGTAAGGATGAGGTCTCCAGTTCGATCCTGGATAAAGGCTCCACAGAAGCTTCTCGCAAGAGAAGCTTTTTTCGTGGATGCGCTCTACCGGAGTGAAATAAGGCCTTAGCCGCTAGTGTCCGAATCAAGGCGGCCAAGTCAGAGACCTGGAAGGCGTACGAGGTACGCCGCCAGGGCGAGGAACTGCAGCCAACGCCGAGTCGGGTGCTATAAGGCAAGGCAGGCGCATCCATGGTAAGGAAGAGGTCTAGTTCGATCCTGGATAAAGGCTCCACAGAAGCTTCTCGCAAGAGAAGCTTTTTTCGTGGATGCGCTCTACCGGATAGGACAATCACATAGCAAGAATAGCACGGATGATAAAACGGATAAGTATTAAGTATGGGATTGTCCTATCTACCGGAGTGAAATAAGGCCTTAGCCGCTAGTGCCCGAATCAAGGCGGCCAAGTCAGAGACCTGGAAGGCGTACGAGGTACGCCGCCAGGGCGAGGAACTGCAGCCAACGCCGAGTCGGGTGCTATAAGGCAAGGCAGGCGCATCCATGGTAAGGAAGAGGTCTAGTTCGATCCTGGATAAAGGCTCCACAGAAGCTTCTCGCAAGAGAAGCTTTTTTCGTGGATGCGCTCTACCGGATAGGACAATCACATAGCAAGAATAGCACGGATGATAAAACGGATAAGTATTAAGTATGGGATTGTCCTATCTACCGGAGTGAAATAAGGCCTTAGCCGCTAGTGCCCGAATCAAGGCGGCCAAGTCAGAGACCTGGAAGGCTTAGCCGCAAAAGCTGAATCGGGTGCATCTGTGATAGAATAGTAGGGTAAATTCAGGAGGTAGCAGCAATGGGAGCTATATACTCTGTTTTGATTGAAGTTATGCCTATATTTATTTTGATTGCTGTTGGTCAGCTATTACGGCGAAGCAAGATGATTAGAGCCTCAACCGTTGATGACCTGAAGAAAATTATCGTAAACTTAGCTTTGCCTGCTTTGCTCTTTTTAAACTTTTCTTCTGTCAAATTAAAACGGGATCATATTTGGGTGAGCTTAAGCGTTTTTGCCGCCTGTACTTTACTCTTTATTGTTGGATTATTGTTTCGCAAACTAACCCGCACCCCTAATCGCTATTTACCTGTACTTTTCAGCGGCTTTGAAATGGGTATGATGGGTTACGCTTTATTTACCAGTGTTTTTGGAGAAACCTCGGCATACAAAATTGCTATTTTTGACTTAGGGCAGCTGGCTTTTGTTTTTTTTGTACTGATCGTTTTTATTGGCAGGCAGAACGGACAGCCCATAGAGCCGCTGGCTGTTATTGTTGATTTTTTTAAAACTCCTGTTATTCTGGCGATCCTTGGCGGAATCATCTTTAGCACCAGTGGTTTAAGTGACCTATTATTGCCCCTGCGCGGAGGTGTCGCACTAAAAGAAGCACTTGGCCTATTAGGAAGTATTACTCAGCCATTAATCTGTTTGGTGCTTGGTTATGAGCTACATTTAGAGAAAGAAATGATTCTCCGCCCATTGTCCTTAGTAATTACCCGCATGAGTATTGCTCTCTTGCTGGCTTTTGCCATTGATAAATTATTACTGGAAATGGTTTTTCAGTTAGATTCAGTTTATCAAGCCGGTCTATATTTACTCTTTTTGCTTCCACCCCCCTTCATCATTCCGATTTATATGAAAGGACGTTTTGATCGTGATCGACAATTCGTTCTTCAAACCATTTCACTCCATGTAATTTTATCTCTTTTTGTCTATATTGCTTTATTGGTTCGTGTATAATTTTCAATCCTATTATCAAAGCTAGATTCGTCATAGTTTAAGAAGAGGTGCATTATGCTTTGGAAAAATAACCCAATAGAAGAGACTCTGGAGCTTTTTGACAATCAAGTTAACTTGCCTAAGAACAAACTCAACCCCCAAGGTGTATCAGCTGATACGGCTTATCGACTTATTCACGATGAAATGTTGGACGAAGGGCAAGCCAGGCAAAACTTAGCGACTTTCTGTCAAACCTATATGGAGCCGGAAGGTCAGCAGATCATGGCCGATTTTTTAGCCGTGAATGCTATAGACAAGACAGAGTATCCGCAAATGGCAGAGGTTGAAAATCGATGTGTTAATATTCTGTCCGCTTTATGGTCTGGGGAAGAGAATAAAGCCCTTGGTACATCAACAGTAGGATCTTCGGAGGCCTGCATGTTAGGAGGACTGGCACTAAAGTTTCGCTGGAAAAAGCTTGCCTCTGCCGCAGGCATAGATATTAGTCAGAAGAAGCCAAATCTAGTTATTTCCTCGGCTTATCAAATTTGTTGGGAAAAGTTTTGTGTTTATCATGAGGTAGAGTTAAGAAAAGTCCCCATTAGTGACACGGATATTACCTTGGATACTAAGGCGGCTTTGAACAGTGTTGATGAGTATACCATTGGGATTATTGGTATTGCGGGTATCACATATACCGGTGGTCTTGATGATATCTATGCTCTGGACAAGGCAGTTGATAATTATAATTCTACGGCTACCGTCCCGATAGGCATTCATGTAGATGCAGCTTCTGGAGGTTTATTCCTGCCCTTTGTCTCTTCGGAAAAAGTTTGGGATTTTAGGCTTAAGAATGTGGTCTCTATTAATACTTCAGGACATAAATATGGGCTTGTATATCCCGGAATTGGTTGGATATTATGGCGTAGTCAGGAGTATCTGCCGGAAGAATTAATATTTAAAGTCAGTTATTTGGGTGGAGAAGAGCCCACTATGGCTATCAACTTTTCCAGGTCCGGAAGTCAAATTATTGGACAGTACTATATCTTTTTGCGTTATGGTTTTGAAGGGCTTAGTCAAATTCAGCAACATACTTTGAGTATTGCCCAGGGTCTGGCAAAAGCAATGGAAAAACTAGCACTTTTTACTTTTGTCCATAACGCAAAGGATTTACCTATACTTTGCTATCAACTTGATCCTACTCTAAACTTGTCTTGGTCGCTTTATGATTTATCAGACTATTTAAGGATGAGCGGCTGGCAAGTGCCTACCTATTGTTTACCAGAAAATCTTTCAGACCGGGTAATACAGAGGCTAGTGATCCGAGCTGATTTCTCCTCAGTAATGGCAGAGAACTTTTTGCGAGATTTAGAAAATGCGGTAAACGAACTGCAAAAGAATGGAGGCAGCAAGGGAAAACCGTCTCCTGATAAGGCTAAAGTATATGGTTTTATTCATTAGAAACGGACATTTTTTAGATTGCCTTCTCCAATATACTTGTTTACTGAAAAAATCCCGGAAAAGATTGGGTTGTGATGAAACAAAGCTAAAAGAAAGCTGAAAAGGTCAATGTGGAATATTTTGCAAATAAATGAAAGGAAAATGAAAGGAATTCAGTTTGATTTCTCAAGGTTTTGTGTATAATTATAGGGTCTGGAAAATTTGAAAGGGGAAGTTACATGAAAGAATTGAAAAAGCATCAGCGAATTAAAGTTACGGTTAATGGCCGTGAAATGGAAGTCTACGATAATCTGACAATTCTTCAAGCGTTACTGCAAGAAGAAGTTCACATCCCCCATCTATGTTATGATATCCGCCTAGAGCGCTCTAATGGCAATTGTGGCTTATGTGTTGTGGAAGTGGGAGATACCACCAAGCAAGACGTTAAGGCCTGCCAGACTCCGATTCAACCGGGAATGGTTATTGATACCAATACGGAACGTCTGCAAACCTACCGAAAGGTTCGCCTGGAGCAGCTGCTTTCCGACCATAACGCCGATTGTGTCGCTCCCTGCGTTCAAACTTGTCCGGCAAATATAGATATTCAAGCCTATCTGCGCCATGTAGGTAATGGTAATTATGAAGCCGCACTACGGGTGATTAAAGATTCCAATCCCTTCCCTATGGTGTGTGGTCGTGTGTGTCCCCACCCTTGCGAAGCAGAATGCCGTAGGAATTTAGTTGATACCCCAGTAGCGATTAATTATGTTAAGCGATTTGCCGCTGATTGGGATATGTCCAGAGAAGCCCCATGGCTCCCTAGTAAAAAAGAATCTACCGGTAAGAAGATTGCGATTATTGGCGCAGGTCCTGCAGGGCTTACCGCTGCATATTATAGCGCTGTTAAGGGTCATGAGGTAACTGTATTTGAACGCCAGCCGGAGGCGGGCGGAATGATGCGTTATGGCATTCCAGAGTATCGCTTGCCTAAAGCTGACTTGGACAAAGAAATTTCTATCATGAAAGCTCTGGGTGTCCGCATTATGACCGGAAAAGCTTTGGGAACGCATTTACATCTGGAAGATTTGCATCAAGATTTTGATGCTGTTTTTCTGGCTATCGGTTCATGGCAGGCAACACCTATGCAGATTGAAGGCGAGAATAAAGATGGTGTTTGGCTGGGAATTCAATATCTGGAGCAGGAAACAAAGGGCGTAGATACCCATGTAGGCGATTCCGTTATTGTTATTGGTGGTGGTAACACGGCCATTGATTGTGCCAGAACCGCACTGCGTAAAGGTGCCAAATCAGTTAAATTATTATATCGCCGTACCCAAGCGGAAATGCCCGCAGAACCTTTTGAAGTAGAGGAAGCTTTGCGTGAAGGGGTCGAGATGCTATTCCTGAAAGCCCCTACCAAAATTACGGAAAGCTCCGGGCATAAGCAGTTGCACTGCATAGAGATGACCTTGGGGCAACCGGATCGGTCTGGCAGACGACGTCCAGTACCCTTAGAAGGCAGTGAGTTCATTATTGAAGCCGATACCATTATTGGCGCAATTGGCCAAAGTACAAATACCCAGTTCCTTTATAATGACATGCCGGTAAAGTTAAATAAATGGGGTGACATTGACATCAATGGCAAGACTTTTCAAACCTCAGAAAGTAATATCTTTGCAGGGGGCGATTGTGTCACTGGCCCGGCTACGGTTATTCAAGCTGTTGCGGCGGGACGACATGGAGCCGACGCAATGGATGAATATTTAGTTAAAGGATACGTTAAAGAAGGCAGTGTAGACTACAGTTGTAGCCGTGGCAGTCTTGAAGATCTTCCGCGCTGGGAATTTATGGTCTATCCCCGTTTTAAACGGGCTGTAATGCCGGAGCTGGAAATTGAAGCCAGACGCAATAATTTTTTAGAAGTGGAAAAGGGCTTAACCGAATCTATGGCTAAAACCGAAGCCCAGCGTTGTTTACGTTGCGGTTGCACTTCGCGTTATGATTGCGACCTGCGTAAAGAAGCCACCGATCATGATATTGCCTTCCAAAAACCGCTTCATCAGCGGCCATACTTCCCTCTGGTTGACGATCATCCCTTTATTATGCGTGATCAGAATAAGTGTATTTCTTGCGGACGTTGTATTGCTGCCTGTGCGGAGATCGAAGGTCCGGATATTCTGACTTTTTACATGAAGCATGGCAGACAATTAGTGGGTACTAAGAGTGGCTTACCTTTGCGTGATACAGATTGTGTGAGCTGTGGGCAGTGTGTCAATGCTTGTCCTTGCGGTGCTTTAGACTATAGACGGGAACGAAGTAAAGTCTTCCGCGCTCTTAATAATCCGGCTAAGACCGTTGTAGCTTTTGTTTCACCGGCGGTACGGAGTGTAATTTCCACCCACTTCAATATTCCTTTTAATGAAGCCTCTGATTACATGGCAGGAATGTTGAAGCAACTCGGTTTTAATAAGGTATTTGACTTTACCTTTGCAGCCGACTTGACCATCGTGGAGGAAACTACAGAGTTCTTGACACGGGTTGAATCTAAAGGCGTGATGCCGCAGTTTACCTCCTGTTGTCCGGGCTGGGTGAATTTCGTCGAGCGGCGTTACCCAGAACTAATTCCACATCTATCAACCTGTAAATCTCCGCAAATGATGATGGCTTCCACCGTTAAAAATCATTTTACCCGGGTTGAGAATATTGAGCCCAAGGATCTTTTTGTGGTGTCGATCGTGCCTTGTATCGCTAAGAAGGCAGAGGCCGCACGTCCGGAATTTGCTCAAGGAAAGATTCGTGATGTGGATGCAGTTCTCACCACCACCGAGCTTTTGGAGATGTTACAGTTGGCGCGGATTGATAAGGTGATTCCTTCTGAATTTGATGAGCCTTACAAGCAAGTTTCCGGTGCAGGAATGCTCTTTGGAGCTTCAGGTGGTGTGGCTGAAGCTGCTTTGCGAATGGCTGTAGAAAAGCTAACCGGTGAGGTTTTGACTGATCATTTAGAATTTGAAGAAATTCGCGGTATGCAGGGTCTGAAAGAGGCAGAAATTCGTGTAAATGACACGGCTGTGCGAGTAGCAGTAATTAGCGGTCTACATAATGCAGAACCTCTGATTCAGGAAATTATTCAAGGGAAAGAAGTGGGCTATGACTTGATCGAAGTTATGGCTTGCCCCGGTGGCTGTATTGACGGAGCCGGTCATCCTGTGCCGGAAAAAATTGATGCCTTTGACATCCGTCAGCAAGTACTGGTGGACATTGATAAGACTTCCGCCTACCGTAAATCTCAAGAAAATCCGGACATTTTACGGCTTTATAAAGACTTTTACGGTGAACCTAACTCACCCTTGGCTCACGAGCTACTCCATACTACCTATCGGGCTGTGGGCGGCGACAAACAAGCTAGCCATGTCCATAAGAAATCCAACTCCGCCTTAAAAGCGCATGACTTCCGTATCTGTACTTGTAACTCTTGCTTAGAAAAAGGTTCTCAAGAATTGCTTGAGCAGGTAAAGGCGAAGATATCTGAGCAACAGATGGAGGTCTTTGTGGAGGTATGGCCGATTCGCTTGAAAGAGGGCCATGAAGGAGACGAGGTTTATGTAACCTTAGATGGAACTCCGGTGAAGGCTTCAGCACTGGATACTATTTTCAAGGGCATTGTTAAAGTTACACGTTAGCTCCATTGCCAAGCTTTGCTTTTCTAAATTTTTGGCTTGTTAAGTATTTATAATCGCTGCGGTTGCGGCAGGTATAAAGCTCCTACGTAGGATGATTCGTCCTGCTTAGGAGCTTTTTCGGTGTGCCCGACATGGTCGATAACTTGGTGGTGAAAGTCCACTACAGA
>CAZFHA010000032.1:0-19439 GCA_964518595.1 uncultured Oscillospiraceae bacterium | reverse complement strand
ATGGCCCCTTATAGGGGCGGGACAAACTGCCGGCTGAGCCGGCAGTTATGATTTACTTAAGAGCCGAGCAAGTCTAGGTCGATTATAACGCTGAGCAATAATGCAGGGAAGGTTGATTAGCAGGGCATAGATAAGCATTAAAACTACGATTAGCGGGCTACCAATGAAGATAAAAACCCAAAAGGGGAAAATAGCAATCAGGTGAGTCATTTCTGCCCGACAGGACTCTAATAAGAATTTTTCTAAATTATCCGGTTGCGGTGGTGGCAGCTTTTTCTTGCGGTAGCCTTTTTTACTGATGGCCGCCCCATCCGGCAAATATTTCTTCCAACGGTGAACCCGAAAAAGACGGCGGTATATCTGGCCGTTTTTTTCGAAAGCAAAGGGTTTGAAGATGCCTTTATCGTAACGGTAAAAACTGTCTGGTATGATTCTTAAGGCGATAAAAGCAGCACCAAATTGAAAAATAATCCATAAAGCAGTATACAATAGCAGGCTTGGTAGGGGGGGAAGCACAAGTATTGGCACAGGTCACCTCTTCTTCTTAATGATACGATTTTTCCATAAAACATTACGGCGAAACAAACTGGTGTAGAGGGAGCGAATAAACAATAGGTAGAATACTACATTATAGAGGGGAAAAAGAAGTAGCCAGCCTTTTTTAAAATTGCCGGTGATTTTGGCAGCGTATAAAAGATGAATCTGCCAGAGAAGATATAAAAGACCAAATATAATTATGAAAGTTCTGCTGCCACTGAATAGACTGCGTCCAAAGGCTACAACAGCGGTGGTACAGCCTCCCAGCCAAAGGATAGAGAGTAGCAAAAGAAGTTTAGAGGCTTGACCGGTTCCGGTGGAAAAATTCTTCGTCCAACCTTGGATTAAGCTACGCAAACCATCGCCATACATCCGATATTGAACATCTTTACCGCCAGAATAGAGGGAGAAGGGCATTCCCAGCTGCTTTAGTCTTTTGCCTAAGGCCAGATCCTCTACTAATTCATTACGCACACTTTCGTGACCGCCTAACTTTTCATAACAAGAACGTGATAAGCAGATGACAGGGCCAAAGAGACTGACTTGAAAGCGACTGCTAATGAAGCTAAGTCCATTACCGGCAATCTGCAGTAGGGCAAAAAAGAAAGAGAAATATTCGTAAAACCGCCGAACCTGTTGATAGGGCTGAACAGAAATAACTTGGTTTTGAGATTCCTGTAGCAGCCGTAGTTTCTGTAGTGCACCCGGCGCCAGACGGACATCAGCGTCTAAGAATAGCAAAATATCGCCTTGGGCAGTTTGAGAACCTTGATGGCAGGCCCAATTTTTCCCCAGCCAATCAGCCGGTTTGTCTGTAATAGAAATTAGCTTGACCCGATAGTTTTGGGCTATAGCCGCTGTATTGTCTTCAGATTGATCGTCCACAACAATTATCTCCAGTGGTGCCGGCTCCTGCTGGCGAAGATCCTCTAAAAGCTTGGGTAAGTTATGTTGTTCATTTCTAGCCGGGATGATAACCGAAATCGTCTTTGAACAGACCGGAGAGAGGGTCCTAGGTAAGGCCGAGTGTCGCAAAAATAGTAGGACTCCGGAAATGAGTCCAAGCACAATCATGATTAGTCCATATTCCAACATATATATTTTAAACTTCCTTACCAATAATCTTCAGGTCAGAGCAAAATTTAACTGATGTTACTGTTATTTTGGCGATAATTACTTTATTATAGCTATAGAGTCAATAAGAATCTAGTCTGGAATTTTTTTCACATTTATGAAAGATGCTTTTGAAATAAGAAAATGTGTGAAATTTTCCTTTCTTAGTTCTGGATTTATAATATTTGTGCTTTAGGTAGGATGTAGTGATGGAAAAAAGTTATGACGTTTTAGTCGTGGGGGGAGGAATTGCAGGCCTAACAGGGGCGGCCTATTTAAGCCGATCCGGATGTAAGGTGGCTTTGTGTGAGAAAAATGCTACTATCGGTGGCTTAGCTAATTCTTTTTGTCGGGATGGATTTACCTTGGATAGCGGAATTCGAGCTTTTGAAAATGCCGGCACAGTCTTGCCTATGCTCAGGCAGCTGGGGCTCCCCATCGAATTTGTTCCTGATCCGGTCTATGTGGGGGTTCAGGATCAAGTCTTACTGATGAATGAGCCGGATAGTCTTACACGTTATCAGGCGCTTTTAACGGATTGCTTTCCTCAGGAAGAAAGCGCTATTCAAGTAATTATGCAGGAAATCAACCAAGCCATTCGCTATATGAAAGTCCTTTATGAAGTGGACAATCCGCTTTTTTCCCATGATAAAACCGATGCTAAATACAATGTAACGGTACTATTACCCTGGCTTTTTCGTTATCTCGGTACTATGGGAAAAATTGATAAATTACAAATGCCTATAGAACAGTACTTACTAAGATTTACGCAGAATCAGGCACTTATTGATGTGATTACCCAACATTTTTTTCGCGGAACCCCGGCTTTTTTTGCCTTAAGTTACTTTGGTCAATACAATGGCTATCTCTATCCTAAGGGTGGAACAGGTAAGGTGCCGGAAGAAATGATGGCATTTATTAAAAATTATGGTGGAGAAATTTTCCTTGAAAGCCAGATTGCTGAATTTGTTACTCCACATCAGGCGATGGATCAGAAGGGCAATGCCTACTCCTTTAAAAATTTGCTCTGGGCGGCAGATAGCAAAAGGCTATATGATCTGTACCCCAAAGATCAATTAAGTAAGAAAGAACGGAAGCGCTTTAGCCTGAAATATAAATCCATTAAAGAAACTGCCGGAGGAGATTCTATTTTCAGTTGCTACTTGCTTTTAGATGCAGATGAACATTATTTGCGCCAGAGAGCCGGAGGGCATATTTTTTATACACCGGAAATTAAAGGACAGTCTAGTGTCTCTTTAGCTGCAATCAGGGATACAGATGGGAACTATACTAAAGATAAAAATAGACTTATGGACTGGGTGAAACAGTACTTCCACTTTACTACCTATGAAATTGCATCACCGGGGCTTCATGACTCTTCCTTGACCCCGCCGGGTAAGTCAGCTTTATTGGTTAGTTGTTTATTTGATTATTCTCTAACTAGACATTTGGCTGATGTGGGACTTTATGAAGACTTTAAAGCCTTAGGTCAAAGCTTAATCCCTCAAATCTTGGAAGAAAAGCTTTATCCTCAGCTTACCACAAAGCTAAAAACTTGCTTTACTGCCACGCCCTTAACGATTGAGAGATTTAGTGGGAATAGTGGAGGGGCTATTACCGGATGGGATATGACCGCCTCTGAGCTGCCTGCTGTCCACAAGATGATTAAGGTAGCTCAAGCTGTGAAAACGCCTTTTCCTCAGGTTTTTCAGGCTGGGCAGTGGACATTTTCACCTTCAGGATTTCCTATCTCTATATTAACGGGTAAGCTGGCGGCTGATAAGATTATAAAAGCCTTAAAGTAGGATGAAACTTGTACTCTGGAGCGTTTAGCGTTAAGATTACTATAATATTTTTCTGCTCCATGGCTCTAAGTAGTGGGTAAGGGACAGTAAATGCTAAATTTGTAAGTAAAGAGAGGAGACGGGGTATCGGGGGATACACCAATTTTGATATATGATGGAAGATGTGAGAGAGATTTATCTGCCGGCTGATTTTTTTAGTGGGAACCGCAAAAGACTTTTGGAAAGACTGCCTTGTAATACCATTGTGGTAGTTTTTGCTGGAGCCGTAGTTAAGATGTCGGCGGATAATGATTATCCTTTTTTTGCTAACCGCAATTTCTATTACTTAACAGGTATTGAACAAGAGGATTCTGTCCTGGTTCTGTACAAATCAGCAGAGGGAAAAGCGGAGACACGCCTATTTGTGCAGCCCTATGATGCTCATCGCGAGCGTTGGGTAGGGAAGCGGCTGACGAAAGAGGAAGCAAGTAAGCTTTCCAGCTGTGAGGAGATTCTCTACTTGTCCGAGCTGGACACATATATTACGCCTTTCTTAGCTGATAGTAGCATTCATATTGCCTTAGAAGAGGGGCTGGCTTATGGTCCTGGAAAGGCCTTTCAGAAAAGAGTTCTTTCTTTAGGTCAAGAATATGACCGGATTGATTTGGCAAAGCATTTTTCCGTACTTCGGAGAGTAAAGCAACCCATTGAAATTGAAATGATTAAAAAGAGTATAGCTCTTACAGACTTGGCTATTCGGGAGATGGCAGAAGCAATCAGGCCGGGAGTCACTGAATTGGAACTCTCTGCTCGCTTCAACTATGCGTTGGCAAGACGCGGATGTCTGATACCTGCATTTCCGTCGATTTTTGCTGCCGGAGATAATGCTCTTTGCCTGCATCACATGAATCCTGTAGGGGTGCTGGAGAAAGATCGTCTGATTCAGATTGATGTGGGTGGACGAGTGGCCGGACTTTGCGCTGATATATCTCGTGTTTTTCCTGCCAGTGGTGTTTTTTCTGACAAACAGAAGAAATTGTATGAAGCCGTTCGTGCCTGCCAAGAGATCGCTTTTGCCGCTCTTCGTCCGGGTATTAATCTGGTTGAGGTCAACCAGATTGTTCGTCAAGAAGCCGGTAAGTGGCTGGTGGAGCTAGGACTTATTGCCGATGATGAAAAGAAGGAAAGTCGAATTGATGAGTATTACTGGCATAATGTTTCTCATCATATGGGTATGGATGTTCATGATATTGTGGGGCGTGAGGTTAGCTTAGAAGCCGGAATGGTTGTTACCGTGGAACCAGGGATTTATGTTCCGGAATGGGGGACTGGCTTCAGAATTGAGGAAGATGTTCTCATTACCTCAGAGGGCTGCTTAGTTTTATCTGCAGACCTTCCGCGGGAGATGGATGATATTTGTCGGTTAATGGGTTCTTAAGGAGACAGACACTTTGAATGATTTTTTATCACGTTGGGGAATCGGCATTCTGATTGCACTATTATTGGTTAGCCTGATTGTTGGCATGCTTATTTTTGCCAATTGGCTGGGGAATCGAGTTTTTTCCGAGGTTTTTGATCGACCTCAGCCTAAACCAACCCTTGACCGTTCGCCTACAGAAATTAATCAAGAGACTATCTATGGGCGGGGGCAGAACTGGTTTTACGCAAGACGATTGGATTTCTATGACCTGACCCTGCGCTCCTTTGACAATCTTAAGCTAAAGGGCTATTATCTGCCGGCTCAAAATCCTCATAGCAATAAGTTAGTGATTTTGGTACATGGTTGGTCGGATAATCCTTCTGTCATGGCGGCTTTTGCTCAGCTATATCTGGAACAAGGCGATTGCCATATCTTGATTCCTCATTTACGGGCTCATGGTATGAGTGATGGGCAACAAATCGGTTTTGGGTTGGCTGACAGCCAAGATTTATTAATGTGGACAGCTTATGTTGAGAAGAATCTGCCCAGTCCTTTATCTATTATTTATCACGGCTGGTCAATGGGAGCCGTAACTGCTCTGCTAGCTGCTGGAAGTCGTCATGCTTCCTCCCAACTCAAGGGTGTGGTTGCAGACAGCCCTTATGATACGCTTGAAAATGAACTTGCTTTTCAATTTAAAAAACGACAACCCTGGAGTGCCAAGACCTTGCTCTGGCTTTTAGATCGAAAGGCACGGAAAAAATTAGGCTATGGCTTAAATCGCATCTCGGCTTTAGCGGTAGCACCTAATATTGAAGTTCCAGTTTTATTTTTTCATGGGCAGAAAGATAGTTTTGTACCCTTGGAAATGAGCGAGCATCTTTACGATAAAATCCGGGCGCCAAAACGGCTGGTAGAAATTGAAGACGCCGATCATGTGGAAGGCTATAACTTAGCGCCTTCTGTATATACGAAAGAAATTCAGAGCTTTCTTAGAATTTGTCGCTATTAATTGCTTAAGATCTGGCTTGATTTCTACCTCCAAGAGGAGTAAGCTAGTGATATACCAAAAGGGGAGCTAACGAGAGCGTTGGCTGAGAGGATACAGCTGTATCGACCCATTACCTGAACCGGATAATGCCGGCGGAGGGACTCATAGCAGAAGTTAGGCTTCTCCTGTTGTCTTTGTAGCCGGCAAGTGAATAGGAGGAGTTTTTTATGTCTGATATGTATATCCAAGAACGTAGAGAAAAGATTCGAGCTATTGCCGCTGGTGGTATAGCACTGGCTTTAGCACAAGTTTTGTCTATGATTAAAATGTTCCAACTGCCTCAGGGAGGATCTGTAACTCCGGCGTCTATCTTGCCGATTATTCTTTTTGCCTTATGCTTTGGCCCAGCATATGGGCTGGGTGCAGGTTTTATCTTTAGCCTGCTCCAAATTCTATTCGGTGGTTATGTTATGGCACCTTTTCAAGTGCTGCTGGATTATATTTTGGCCTATACGGCTCTTGGGCTGGCTGGATTTTTTGCTCAGCCCAAAGAGATACGCCTAAAAGAAACTTCTATCTGGCAGCGGTTGAAACAAATTTCTTATCAAAAACTCTTAGCGGCTACCCTTGTTCCAGCCTTTGTCATGTTTAGCTGCTCTTTTCTTTCCGGCATTTTATTTTATAGCTCCTACGCGCCGGAAGGACAGGCGGTTTGGCTATATTCTTTGCTATATAATGGCAGTTTTATTTTAGCCGAAACAATTATTGCTCTCTTAGCGCTTGGTGCAATTCGGCTTAGCCTTGGCGCTGTAAAGGTTTCCAGAGCTAATGCATGATTATAGCTCGCTTCGCTATTCCCTCAAATGTATTGTGCAAACTCCCCAGAATCTTTTTCTGGGGAGTCTTTTATTTTTTTGACTTTCGACCGCGGATTTATGCTATGATATTATGCAACGATTTTAACTAGCAAGCGCTTTACGGCATGGCGGAGGATTTGATTTATGGCAATTATTTTTTCGGAAGAGTCCCGGACCTTCAGTGAATATCTGCTGGTGCCCAACTTAACTACAGCAGAGAATACAGTGGATCGTGTAGATCTTTCTACGGCGATTGTGCGTTACAGGAAGGGTGCGGAAAAAGCGAAGCTCTCTGTCAATGTGCCTGTGGTTTCAGCTATTATGCAAGCAGTATCTGATTCGGGGCTGGCAATTGCACTGGCTAAGAACGGCGGGCTTTCCTTTGTTTTTCAATCCCAAGGCATTGCACAGCAGTGTGAGATGGTACGTAAGGTTAAGAAGTATAAGGCCGGAATTGTTACTTCTGATTCTAATCTTGTGCCTGAGGCCACTTTAGCTGAGGTATTGGCGTTGAAGGAGCGAATGGGTCATGCTACCATGGCTGTTACCCATGACGGTACTCCCAATGGAAAGCTGCTGGGCCTAATTACTTCCCGTGATTACCGGGTGAGCCGGATGGATCCTAATACCTTGGTGAAAGACTTTATGACGCCTTTCGATCAGCTGGTCTTAGCTCGTGATGGTACAACCCTTAAGGAAGCTAATGATATTATTTGGGAACATAAGGTGAATCAGCTACCTATCGTTGATGAGAATAATTGTCTGGTGGGTTTGGTTTTTCGAAAAGACTATGAATCTCATAAAGAAAATCCTCAGGAGCTTTTAGATAGTAATAAACGTCTCATGGTTGGAGCAGGTATTAACACCCGAGACTACATGGAAAGAGTACCGGCCTTAGTGGAAGCGGGGGCTGACATTCTCTGTATTGACTCTTCTGATGGCTTTTCCGAATGGCAAATGCGCACTCTGAAATGGATTAAGGAATATAACCCAGAAGTTATGGTGGGTGCTGGAAATGTTGTCGACGCAGAAGGCTTTCTCTATCTGGCTGAAGCCGGGGCTGACTTTATTAAAGTTGGTATTGGCGGTGGTTCTATTTGTATTACCAGAGAGCAGAAGGGGATTGGCTGTGGTCAAGCTTCGGCTGTATTGGCGGTGGCTAAAGCCAGAGATGATTACTTCGCTAAGACTGGTATCTATGTACCGATTTGTTCCGATGGTGGCATTGTTCATGATTATCACATGACCTTGGCATTGGCAATGGGAGCGGATTTTCTTATGTTAGGACGCTATTTTGCTCGTTTTGATGAGAGTCCTACCCGTAAAATGTTGGTAGCCGGTAATTATGTTAAGGAGTACTGGGGGGAAGGTTCCAACCGGGCTCGAAATTGGCAGCGTTATGATGATGGTGGTGAAGGTGGTAAAATGGCCTTTGAAGAAGGGGTTGATTCCTATGTGCCCTATGCGGGTACTTTGAAGGATAATCTTGATTCTTCTATGGCTAAAGTGAAAGCTACTATGTGTTCTTGTGGATCATCCTCTATAGAGGAGCTGCAGCAGAAGGCACGACTGGTTATTGTATCCTCTACTTCCATCGTTGAAGGTGGTGCTCATGACGTAATTCAAAAAGAAAATGACCGTCCACGCTAAAAATAAGGTAAAATAATAAATTGGCAAAGTAAGGCTGGCCGGTAAACCCGGCAGAAAAGGAGTTCGATCATGGTTGATTTAGAAAAAAACGCTTTTACCGTTGAGGGGCTAAAGCGCCTGCAGGATGAATTGGCAGATAGAAAGACAGTAAAGGCGGCAGAGATTTCTGAGCGGTTAAAAGAAGCAAGAGCACAGGGAGACCTTTCAGAAAACTCTGAATATGATGACGCCAAAGAAGCTCAAGCTAAAAATGAGACTCGGATTATTGAGCTGGAGGATATGCTCAAAAATGCCCGGGTTATTGATGACGATGAAATCAGTAAGACTAAAGTCTCTTTAGGGTCTATCTTGGTTCTGCGTGACGAAGAGACAAAGGAAGAGGCTGAGTATAGCTTAGTAAACCCCAACGAAGGTGATATCTTCATGAACCGAATTTCTTCTGAATCTCCGGTAGGTCAGGCTATCATTGGCAAAAAGAAGGGTCAAATTGTTGAGGTAACTACACCTGTAGGTACTCTTAAGTACAAAATTGTTAAAATTGGACGCTAAAAATAAATTATTTTTAGAAAGATGTAGGTTTGGGTAATGGAAGTGAAAAATGAAAGGGCTGCCTCAGAAGAGGAAGTTTTATCTCCTGCCGGTGTGCAAGAAGAGGATATGCAGGAGCAAATGCGTGTCCGGGTTCAGAAGCTTCAGGACTTGGCGGCTGCCGGACAAGATCCTTACGAAGAAGTCGTTTTCGATGTGACTTGTCATTCAAAAGATATTATTGAAAATTTTGAAGCTATGGAAGGCCAGGAAGTTAAAATTGCCGGTCGGTTGATGTCCAAAAGAGGCATGGGTAAGGTGAGCTTTTGTGATCTTCATGATCGCCGAGGGCGTATCCAATTATTTACTAAGTTTGATGAGCTTGGCGAAGAGAAGTACTCTGCTTGGCAGAAATTAGATATTGGTGACATCGTGGGCATTCGCGGCGAAGTTTTCCGCACTAACAAAGGCGAAATTTCGGTCAGAACCCAGGAGTACACCCTCTTAGCTAAAGCACTTCGCCCCTTACCGGAGAAGTACCACGGATTAAAAGATACCGAAAAGCGCTATCGTCAGCGTTATGTGGATTTAATTATTAATCCTGAAGTACGCGATACCTTTGAGAAGCGTTCAAAGATTATTCGTGAGATTCGCCTTTACATGGATTCCCTTGATTATATTGAAGTAGAGACACCGATTCTTAATTTAATTCCCGGCGGAGCAACGGCACGTCCCTTTGTAACCCATCACAATACACTGGATCTGGATATGTTTTTGCGTATTGCTCCCGAGCTCTACCTAAAGCGACTGATTGTCGGTGGCTTTGAGCGGGTATACGAGATAGGCCGTCTTTTCCGGAATGAAGGTATGTCGGTGAAGCATAATCCTGAATTTACTACCATTGAAATGTATGAGGCTTATACGGATTTACGTGGTATGATGGCTTTGGCAGAGAATCTCTTAAGTACAGTTGCAGAAAAGGTTATCGGCACTACTGAGCTGAGCTTTCAGGGTAAAGAGATTAGCCTAAAGCCTCCCTTTGCCAGAATGACAATGGTGGAGGCTGTTCAGACCTATGCCGGAGTGGATTTTTCGACGATTACTAGTGATGAAGAAGCCAGAGCCGCAGCGGAAGCTAAAGGTCTGGAATTAGATAAGGGCTTAAGACGCGGCGAAATTCTAAATCTATTCTTTGAAGTTTTCTGTGAAGATAAGCTCATACAGCCGACCTTTATCTGTGATTACCCTATTGAGATTTCTCCTTTAACCAAGAAGAAACCCGGTGATCCTGCCTATACAGAGCGTTTTGAGCTGTTCATTGATGGTAGAGAGTATGCTAACGCCTACTCTGAGCTGAATGACCCTCTGGATCAAAGAGAACGTTTCGCCGATCAGCTTCGTAAGCGAGAAGCCGGTGATGATGAAGCTAATTTGATGGATGAAGATTTCTGTCTGTCACTGGAGTATGGTATGCCGCCTACCGGTGGAATGGGAATTGGTATTGACCGGTTGGTTATGCTGATGACGGATAGTGCCTCTATTCGTGACGTGCTTCTATTTCCTACCATGAAGCCAATTAGCTAAGTAACGAAGGGGGTTCACATGGCGGAGGAGAATACCCAAGTAGAAGATAGTATTGAAAGTGAAATGAAAGAGGTCATCTTCTCACCAGCGGAGGAGATGACTCGAGAAGAGGCACTGGCAATCCTTAAACTGGATAGTTCTGCCAATGCCTATAAAATTGAAAACCGTTACTGGCAACTTTCGAAGCGCTATCGTTCGGAAGAAGATCCTGAGGCGATGGCAAAAGCTACTTTGGCTTACGAGGTGTTAACCGGTAAGCTGCAAATTAAGAAGGAAGAAGAAGCTCTTAATCAAAAGGGTAAAAAGTTTTTAGGCAAGAACAAACGCCAATGGCAAGTTCATTTCTACTATTCTTGGTGGAAGTATGTACTGTCGCTGGTGGTTTTAGTGATTGTCATTACCTTGGGACAGCAAATGCTTTTTGGTGGCCGTTATGATGTAAGAATTGTGGCCGCCGGTCATTTTCAGCTTAATAATGAAGCTTTAACGGATTTTTTGAAAGTTAAGCAAGGCTATATAAATCCTTACATTGCAGGTGCTGATCTAGTTGCTGACGGTAGCCAAGCTGATAATAGTGTATCTACCTATGGAGCTGCCGCCTTTGCAGCTTATTTGACTTCAAATCCGGAACTGCTGATTTTTGATGGTTCTACCATTCCTTTCTATCTTGGTGCCGTTCAGCCAATGGATGACTACTACGAACAGCTGAAGACGACTCTGCCACCGGAGCTTCTGGCCAAAATCATTCCGATTCGCTTAACTATGGCTGACTATATTCGACGGACAACCTTACCGGATGAAACAGCAGAGATTAGTCCTGATGACGAAGTGGAACATATTTACGGACTTAAGATAGTTGATGGAGAGTGGATTCTAGCTCTTGGCTTTTTGAGTTCTTGGCCAGATCGACAACCTTCTTTGGTATTTTCTATTCCAGCTTCAAGTTCTGACAATACTCGATCAGAGGCTATCTTGACCGACTTGTTGCTGAACAAGGCTTTCTTTATGGAGAGGCTAGAAACAGTATCTAGTGCGCCTTAAGGAGTTCTTTACATATTTAATCACGGGTTTGAAGACCAGTTTGCTCTAAAAGCAGATTGGTCTCTTCTTTGTTAAGCCGCCGCCAAGCCCCACAGGGCGGATTATTCTCTAAATAAAGTCCGCCAACGGCTTCTCGATGCAAGGTTAGAACGCTGCGGTTAACCGCAGCCAGCATTCGCTTTACTTGGTGGGTCTTACCTTCGGTTAAGGTTAGCTGGCAAGTTCCGGGAGTAAGCGGTTCAAGCAGTGCCGGAGCTAATTCCAATGGTTTCTTTCCGGCCTCCTGGAGGAGCAGCCCTTCCTTGAAAAGTTGAACATGGCTATCATCCAGAGGTTCACCGCTATAAGTAATCTGATATAGCTTAGGGATTTTGGAGCGTGGGCTGGTAAGGCGGTGTGAAAGCTGACCATCATTAGTAAGCAGCAGCCAACCGGTAGTATGGTAGTCAAGCCTTCCTACAGGTGCTAAGGAACGGTTAAGCCACTGGGGTGGAAGTAGTTCTGCAATGGTTGGAAGACGTTGGTCTTCTAATGCGGTAAGATATTTATCAGGCTTATTTAAAAGAATATAAAGAAATCTATCTCCCAGAATCAATTCCCCATCAAGACAAAGTTCCTTCGCCTGATCTGGATTAAGGATAAGACCGGGGTCAAAAATCTTTTCTCCTAGCAGGCTAACTCTACCTGCACGAATACAGGATTTCATTTCCGAGCGGCTTCCTAAGCCAGCATTTGCTAATATACGATCTATTCTCATAGACGCCATTATAACATACTCTATAGGGTGATTTTTTTGTTCTCTTGGTGATTTTGCAATGAATTTAATAAAATCTTTTGCTTATTTACTTTTCAGGGCAACTTTTTTTACTTCCTTGTGTTATAATTAAAACACAAGTAACCAACCGCCGTTATACGGCAATTGATGATGTCGGAGGATGTCTCTTTGGGGCATTTCGTCGCGTCTTTTTTCCTTGTTTTGGTGTACTGCCAACATTGTTATCAGGTTGTCAATTTATTATTGGGATTGGGAGAGGTTTATTTATGGCTGCGAGTATCATTAATATTGAAGAAGGGTTACCGAGAGTGGATGGGGCGATGAAGAAGCTTAAGCTGGAGTTAAACACCATGCGTCGTATTGGTATTAATCAGGTTAAGGTTATTCATGGTTACGGTTCTGCGGGTACAGGCGGATCTTTGAAGTCGGCTACTCACGAATGTTTGCGTTCGATGATGGGTGAGGGACGGATCAAAGCTTACTGTCCTGGGGAACAGTTTGGACCTTTTGAAAGAGTGGGGCGCTCTGTGATTGAAATTTGTCCTGCCTTCCGTTCTGATCCGGACTGGGCTAGATCAAATGACGGCGTTACCGTTGTGGTTCTCAAGTGAGAACAAGACATTAACCTTTAGAACCTCTTTCTTATAGAGAAGGGGTTCTTTTTTTATGTGTGAAAACGTAATTTACTTAAAGTTAAACTAAGGAGAACCAAAGGTTTACCTTCCTAACCTGATGATAATCTTACTCTAACCTTTCCTTGTTATGATGAGAGTAACAACGAGGAGGTTAGAAAATATGTTAAAGAAAACAAAAATACTTTTAAGTTCATTCCTTATAACTAGTTTATGTGTTGCCCTAACAGCTTGTGGCGGTGGCGTTACCGGTGTAACTTCTGGAAAAACTACTGCGGCTGACTCTGCAAGCAATAGCCAGGCCACAACTGCCGCTTCGAAAGGCGGTGCTTCGGGAGAATTGGTACTAACTGGCTCGACTTCGATGGCAGATGTTGGTAATGCTTTAGCTGAGGCTTTTATGGCAGCGAATCCCGAGGTTACCATTTCTGTTGGTGGAAATGGTTCTGGTGAAGGCCCTACCGCTGTTAAGGAAGGTACGGCCCAAATTGGTATGTTGTCCAGAGATTTAAAGGACAGCGAAACCCCGGCTGACTTCAAGCAACAGATTATTGGTCACGATGGTATTGCTGTTGTTGTTAATCCAGCGTCTACTGTAACAGAGTTGACAAAAGAGCAAGTAACTAAGATTTTTGCTGGAGAAATTAAGAATTGGAAAGAATTAGGTGGTGCGGATGCCCCTATCCAAGCTATCGGAAGAGAGGCGGCATCAGGTACTCGTGGTGCTTTTGAAGAACTACTAAAGCTGGAAGCGCCAGTCTACGCTGAGGAGCAAAACTCCACCGGCAATGTCAAACAGTCTGTTATCAGTAATCCCAATGCGATTGGTTATATTTCCGTTTCAGCACTAGATGAGAGCATAAAGGGTGTAACTATTGATGGGGTGGTTCCTAGTGAAGAGACAATTCAAGCTGGAGACTATACCTTAAAAAGACCCTTTCTGATGATTGTAAAGGCCAATGACAAAGATGAGTTAACAAATCTTTTCCTTGAATTTGTGATGAGTGCAGAGGGTCAACAAATCGTCCTGGATAATGGTGTGGTACCTGCAGCAAAGTAATAGATTTATTTTATGATGGATAAAAGGCTATCTCAAAGGTAAGAAATTATTCTTGAGGTAGTCTTTTTACGCTGAAATTTTGCTGTATCGGTGAGACTTTGAGGATATATTTTACATAGACTTAACATAGGGATTACATTCATAACATGGAAATAATGATGTAGGGCTATAAGATTGATATGCTGTTGTCAAAGGTTATAAGAAGGGATGACAGCGGTCATTGGGTTATTTTCATTGAAAACTATAAGGTTTGTTTCACTTTTGGGTGTCCTAACGATAGGTCTTTCTATATTAACTGGTTGTGGTGAAGTGATGGCGACTGTAGTGAGCCAAAATAATCATGATGGGGAAACTGTAGCTACAGAAGCGACCTCGAAAGTACTTTCCGGTTCCTTGGTGCTAACAGGATCTACATCCATGGCGGATGTGGCCACGGCTCTGGGTGAAGGTTTTACTGAGCAGCAGTCGGGCGTTACGGTATCCGTAGGCGGTAATGGATCGGGAGAGGGGCCGACGGCGGTTAAGAATTCTATTGCTCAAATCGGACTTTTATCACGGAGCTTAAAAGCTGCTGAAAATCCGGAACTTTTTCATCAATATACCATTGGCTATGATGGGATTGTAATTATTGTGAATCCATCCTCGTCTATTAAGGAACTTACCAGCCAACAACTTCAGAAGATATTTAGTGGGGAAATCAATAACTGGCAGGAGGTAATGGGTGTAGATGCTCCGATTCAGCGTATTGGCAGAGAAGCCGCTTCTGGAACGAGAAGTGCTTTTGAAGACTTACTTGGAATTGAAGAGCCTGTTTATGAGCAGGAGCAAAACTCTACAGGTAATATTAAACAGGTAGTGGCTTCTAACCCCAACGCAATTGGCTATATTTCGATCTCAGCACTGGACGAGTCGGTTCACGGCATTACTATTGAAGGTGTTTCGCCTTCGGAAGAGACCATAAGAACCGGAGAATATCTCCTGCAGAGGCCTTTTATCATGATTACTTTAGCTACAAATCAAGATCCTCTGGTGGAGAGCTTTTTGGATTATGTTTTTTCAGAGGCTGGCTTAAAAGTGATAGCGGAAGATGGGCTTGTTCCTAATCCAAAGGGGCGAGAGGCTCTAAAATAAACCGCTGATGTTTGGCGAAGAGGAGTGTGGTTGATTTGGAAAATTATAATACATCAATTTCAAGAAGAGACAATAGTAAATTGCAGCAGCGGTTAAAATATGGAATTATTTTCTTGGCTTTTATAGCTTTAGCCTCTCAATTCTTACCTTTCATATATTTTCTCTTTGGTGACTATGAAGTGGCTTTGTCCGGGTGGCAAGTGCTGACAAAAAATATTCGTTTCCCTGATGGGGCTCTGATTACCTTGCCAATTTTTATGCGTTTGGGTGTGCTTTTTTCCTGGTTAGCATTGGTCGGAGGTGTTGTCCTGCTCCTTCGTAAGACTCTAGCCTGGGCCTGTGGGCTTTTCTTTGTGGGAGGCCTGTTGGCCTTTTTACAGATTCCCTTTGCTTCTCAGCTGGCAGCCCAAGCCAGTTCTGCCGGGCTAGGCAAATCTTTGGCGGCTTTAGTAAGCGGTTGGTATGTATTTTGGATACTAAGTCTGGGGGCGGCTTTTTTAACTTTGGCTAAGCTAGGGGTGGAGAGATCGGCAGAAATTGTCTTTAAGTTTCTGGCTACCCTGTCGGTAGGAATTGTAATTATAATAACTTTATATATGTTTATCTACGGTTCTCCAGCCATTGTTCAGATTGGTATACTTCCCTTTATTTTCGGAACCAATTGGGCTCCTACGGCAGCAGAACCCTCATTTGGCATTCTCTATATGATCTTGGCTTCTATTTTTGGTTGTCTCGGAGCAATGGCTATTGGTGTTCCCATTGGACTTTTGACTGCTGTCTTTTTGGCGGAAGTCTCTCCCCGTTGGATGGCTAAAATTGTTCAGCCGGCGGTGGAGCTATTGGCAGGTATTCCTTCTGTTATC
Organism: uncultured Oscillospiraceae bacterium; assembly: GCA_964518595.1. Taxonomy (GTDB): domain Bacteria; phylum Bacillota; class Clostridia; order Saccharofermentanales; family Saccharofermentanaceae; genus CAZFHA01. The sequence goes on along the minus strand of CAZFHA010000032.1, from coordinate 3,473 downwards.
TATGGATTTTGGGGGATGAAAGTGGTTGTGCCGGTTATTCGCGATTTGGGCAGTAAAATGGGTTATAACACCACCGGTGCAGGGCTTTTGGCGGTAATACTTATTTTGGCTATTATGATTCTCCCCACGATTATCAGCGTCTCTGTTACGGCACTAAAAAGTGTTCCCCGTACGTATACGGAAGGTTCTTTGGCTTTAGGTAACACAAAGATTTCGACTATTTTTGGCATTCAGATTCCGGCAGCTCGTTCTGGAATCTTAGCCGGTGTGATTTTAGGCGTAGGACGAGCGATTGGTGAAACCATGGCGGTAATTATGGTGGCCGGTAATATTGTGCAGTTCCCGACCCTCTTTGGCTCAGTTCGTCCCATGACCGCCGGTATTGCTTTTGAGATGGGATATGCCGAAGTCGGATTACACCGCCAGTCGCTTTTTGCCATTGGGTTGGTGCTATTCATCTTTATTATGTTAGTTAATATTACCTTCATGTTTATTTCCAAGAGGGGGGTACAAATAAATGAAAAATAAGACTAAGGATAAGATTTTAACGGTTCTCATTTGGGGCAGTTCGATTATTGTAGTGGCAGTTTTGGTGGGTATTTTGGGTTATGTACTTTATAACGGTTTACCTCATATGACTTGGGAGTTTTTGACCAGTACCTATTCTGCCAGTAAGAATGGCGATAAAGGTATTTTGCCCATGATTATAAATACTCTTTATATTGTCATTATCAGTTTAGTTTTGGCAACACCTTTGGGCATAGGAGGCGCGATTTATTTGACCCAATACGCCAGGCAGGGGCGGTTGGTTCGTATGATTCGTTTCGCTACTGAGGTTCTGGCTGGAATTCCGTCGATTCTCTTTGGTCTCTTCGGTTATGCGGTATTTGTGGTTTTATTTCAGCTAAAGTTGTCCATTATTTCAGGTAGCTTGACTATGATGATCTGTATTCTTCCCACTATTATCCGAACCACTGAAGAGGCTCTTCTAGCTGTGCCTTCTTATTATAAAGAAGGCGCCATGGGATTAGGTGCAGGAAAGCTTAGAACGACTATGGGAATTGTCTTACCCTGCGCTCTGCCGGGAGTGCTTACAGGTGTGATTTTGGCTATGGGAAGAATTGTGGGAGAGACTGCTGCCCTCCTGTTTACTGTTGGAGTTTCCGGTTACGGTATGCCCAAGGGAGACAATATCTTGGATGCGGTTTTTGGGCATGTATTCCGTCAAGGAAATACCTTGGCACTGCATCTATACAACTCGGCAATGAATGGTAAAGATCCCGTGTCCGTTCCTTTTGCCACAGCTTCGGCACTGTTAATTCTGATTTTTTTACTAAATCGCTTAGCCGGATTCTTTTCCAAGCGACTTCGAAAGGGCTAATTTTCTACTAAATAGCAGTAACAACTAGAGAGGTTTATCTATGAATAAAACGTTATCCAATCAAGAAAGTCAATTTGCGGCCAATCTGTCTTATACCAATGTAATACCACCACCAGCACCACAACCGGTTAAGATTTCTATTGAGCACCTTAATTTATTTTATGGAACCTTTCAAGCGCTCAAAGATGTTAACCTTGAGGTGAAACAAAATGAAATCACAGCCTTTATCGGACCTTCAGGTTGTGGTAAATCCACTTGCTTAAAGACATTGAATCGAATGAATGATCTGGTTTTTGATTGCCGGGTAGAAGGCACTGTAAAGATAGACGGGCAAAATATTTATGGGCGGGACTGCGATGTTAATCTTTTACGTAAGCGGGCTGGAATGGTTTTTCAAAAACCCAATCCCTTCCCTATGAGTATTTATGATAATATTGCTTATGGGCCTCGGGTTCACGGTATCCGCAAAAAGGCTGATTTGGATGTGATTGTGGAGAAGGCGCTAACCAACGCGGCTCTCTGGAATGAGGTTAAGGATCGGCTTAAGGGTTCTGCTTTGGGCATATCCGGTGGACAGCAGCAGCGTCTCTGTATCGCCCGGGCTTTGGCGGTAGAACCGGATATCCTGCTAATGGATGAACCCACTTCGGCACTGGACCCTATGTCAACCTTAAAGATTGAGGACTTGATGAATGATCTGAAAAAGAAGTACACTGTTATTATTGTGACCCATAACATGCAGCAGGCTGTCCGGGTTTCGGATAAGACCGCCTTCTTTTTACTCGGTGAAATTGTTGAGCACGGCCCAACTATAGAGCTCTTCGATTCGCCGAAAAACAAAAAAACCGAAGATTATGTAACAGGCCGTTTTGGCTAAGAAGGAGATGGCAATGACAATTAGAAGTGAGTTTGATAAATCAATCAAGAATATTCATGAACAAATTATTCAAATGGGAAAACTGACCAGTGAAGCTATTGAGGATGCAGTAACCGCTTTAGTTGAAATGGATGTAGAGATGGCTAAAAAAGTTATTGCCAAAGATGATGCTATTGATTTAATGGAGCGGGAGATTGATACAGCTTGCGTACAGCTCATTGCACGTCAGCAGCCGGTAGCCAGGGATTTACGCGATGCTATTTCTACTTTGAAGTTGATTACCGATTTAGAGCGAATTGCCGACCATGCCAGTGATATCTCAGAAAAAGTTATTCTGCTTGATTCCTTGGGACAGAATATTATCATTCCGGCTGATTTGATTCGGATGTCAGACTTGTCACAAATGATGATTCGTTCTGCCTTGGAATCCTATGTGACTCGAAACGAAGAAGATGCGGCTCGGGTGGTGCATATGGATGACAAAGTTGACGCTCTTTACTATAAGGTCAAAAATTACTTGGTACAGCGGATGCGCCAAGATCCTGATAGTATTGAAATATTAACAGAGATACTTCTGGTATGTAAGTATTTCGAGCGCATTTCCGATCACGCCCAAAATGTTGCCGAATGGGTGCTCTTTTATGTACGTGGCAGGAGGCCGGATGAAACATGACAGATAAACCGTTGATTGTATTAGTTGAGGATGATTTAGTTATTGCTGAATTGATTGAATACAATCTGGCCGGTGAAGGCTATTGGGTAAAGTCTTTCCGCTCTGAAACTGAATTATTTCAGGGTTTGGATTCCGTGAGCCGAGTAGACTTATTTCTTTTGGATATTATGCTTCCCGGTAGTGATGGCTATATGATTTGTCGCAAATTGCGAGAGCATCCACAATACAGCCTCTCTCCTATTGTGATGTTGACTGCCTTGGGGACTGAGGCTGATAAAGTAAGAGGTCTGGAAGCTGGGGCGGATGATTATATTACCAAACCCTTTGGCATTCGTGAGTTTTTAGCTCGGGTACAGGCTCATGTACGGCGCTACAATAAATCTTTAACGGGCAAAGCTGAACCGGAGGTGGGCAGTAGTAAAGCTATAACGCCCCTGTCAAAATCAGAGTCAGAAATAGTTGCCGAGAAGAGTCAAGGTAGTAATAATCAAAAACTCACCTACAAAAATATTCTGCTTGATGATGTTAAACATCGGGTATTT
>CAZFHA010000031.1:0-20286 GCA_964518595.1 uncultured Oscillospiraceae bacterium | reverse complement strand
AATCCGTAAAAGTCTTTTCTTCTGCGGCATAGGCAGTGGTTACTTGTCCCTGCAAGGTCACTGCGGTTGTAATAGCGGTGCCATCTTCGTCAAGATAATTTACGGTTATAGCAGCCCCGGATTTTAGCTGATAAACATAAGTTACCGTCTGAGGATTATAGGTGAAAGTCCCCTCGGCGTTACCGTCAATGCGCAGCAATTCATAATCTGTATAACTATTCTCGGTGGTACTGTAAGCAGCTGTAGCATTTCCAGTCAAAATTCCTTCATCAAAGACAATAGTTTCGCCTAGAGCGTTAGTCCCTGTATATTGTACTTTGACTGGCGCAGGTACTGAAGCCTGATAGCCAGCGGTTTCTTCTTCCGGTTCTTCTCCCGGATATCCACCGTACTCTACATAGTAGCCTACCGCATAGCCATTATAATTGTAAGTTTGATCGTTCCACCGGGAACCGCTAAAAGCAAACTGCATCACATGTTCATTACTACCATAGTTGTTAGGTTCACCCGAAGTCCAATAATTAAACTGACCTGCTGCGGGGGTACCACCTCCACCAACAGTTGCACCATTAAAGAAAACTGTTCCCGCTTCCGGTCCATCGGCCCAATACCAATTCTTGGCAATAGCCGCCCCGATCTCAAAGGAAGAAATCGTTGTGGGAAGGGTCGCTTCATCATGAATCAGGTCATAACTACCCTGAAACACAATTCTGGTAGCGCCTAACCAACCACCTTGCTTAGCAATCGAATTGTATATAAAATCCTGCTCTTCTTGACTGGTGATTGTAGCTAAGTATCCAGTTAAGCCGTTATAAACTCTTGACTTAGAGGCATTGTAAGCTGCTAGCCAAGAAACTTTCCCGGAAATAAACTCATAGTAGTGTACCGCCCCATTCTGATCAACCCGTGAGGACATCGGGTTTTCACTAATATTTACCGTAATCTTGCTGGCCGCCACAGGAAAGCCGTCTTGACTCTTTAGAGTAAAGTAAAGGTTGTTTTCCAAAAAATCAACAATTGCTGCCGGAGTACCATTAGTAGCCGGAGTCTTAATGATAAAGTTAACAATGTTGCCACTGATAAAAATATTCCAATTCGCTGGGGTAGTATAATGAGCCTCATATTCTTCCGGTATAACAAAATTCAAAGAACCATACCCTACTGAAGAGGCAGAAACAGTAGCATTAGTTAAAGTATACTTAATGCCGTTATTAAAACTGCTATCCTCAACTACAGAAACTTCATAGCTTAGTCGATCACTTGCAGCAGCGGCTACAAGGGGAGCGAACGCAGGCGTGTATGCCTGAGCATTCTGCGATGGACTAGTTTCAGGTGCAAGAGAAGGTAGCTCTGTAGCATCTGTTTGGGCTGTGACCTCAGTCGTCTCATCAGCAGCAGTGCTGGGAAAGGAAGTTAAAGAAGCTGTCTGTTCTGCTGGATCAGTACTAAGAGAATCAGAAACTTGAGGCAGCATTTCCTCGCCTAAAGAAGATGCCGATACTTGAGATGCTGCAGAACTCTCTACCAGATACTGGGCATTAACAACATCCTTTAGTGGTGACAAAATCCCTCCCAATATCAATACCGTAATCACAAGCAGGGGCAAGGTATTACGCTTTAAGCGAATTTTATTGTTTTTTTTCATGCTAAGTCTCCTCACATATTTGTGCTTTTAATTAAAGTTTTTCACTTACTAGGAAATCTAAACGAATAAAGAATTATTCTAAACAGCCACTTAAAGCTGACTTCAACCTCATTCAAGAATTAAAAACCTTCATAACCCTTTACGGAAATGGCTGCAATTGGTGAATGATGAAAAATGATACCCCTCTGACAAAGATGCCCCAATATTATTTCAAAAATATTTATATTCAAAAAATCGTCTGTTCTGACGAAGCAAAACAAACTGACTCGGGAAAGTATATCATAGGAATACTATTTCTGTAAAGATAGTTTTTATGCAGGTAAAATCTGTCAGCAAATTTAAAAAATACCTTTTGACTCGAAAAAACGGCAGCAAATCTTTTAAAATTCGCTGCCAGTGATACGTATATTATCTGTGCTTACCACTTAAAACAAATTAAGAGCTTATCTTACTCTAGTCTTTCTGCGCTTATGAAATAATAGACTTACTGTAAATGCTCCACTTAGAAGTGCAAGTTCCAAAAGTCCAGAAAAACTATCCATTTCAGCTGTTTTAGGTAATATAATTGGTTCTTCAACATTCTCAGCTATCTGAATATGTACAGGGTTAGTATCCGTTTCGTTTACGCTCCCGATATTTTTTATAACCGTTCCCTTTTTGACATCCTTGTTAACGGTAACTTTAAAAGACAATGTAAGGGTTTCTCCCGGTTTTAAACTCTCAATAGCAATAGAAATAGTTGTATCCACCATATTTGCTCCTGACGACAGGCTATCGGCAACAAAAGTAGTACCTTCAGGAATTGTATCTGTAATAATTACCTTTTCCGAAGGAATCACACCGGTATTCGTAGTGGTAATGGTATAGGTTATGGTCTGCCCTCTGTAAATAGATTGACCTGCTTTAACATCGGAAACCTTTTTACTGGTCAATACGCTTTGAGTCACGAGATTAGTAGTTGAATTGGTTGGTACATTATTAATTTTAGCCTGGTCGTTCACCACAGCCCATTCACCCAAATCAGCTCTTGGTAAAATTCTCACAGTAAAGCTGACAGCGTAGCTACCACCATTTTCAGCAAGAGTAGCTATCGACCAACGGATCTGTCCATTTCCATCTACAGTTCCCCCTTGATCTGCACTCACAAAATAAGTAAACGCGGGTACCTGATCTGTCACTACAATATCACTTGCTTGTGCCGTTCCTGAGTTCGTTACAGTAATCGTATAAGTAATGGTATCTCCCGGATGTAAATCATCAGTAGAGGGGTTACTGGTTTTAACCCCACTCAAATCAGGTTCCAGTAACTCTACCAAAAAGATAATATCTCGAGTTTTTGTAGTACTGTCAATCGTAGCGGTTTTTTCCGTAGGTTCACTGGCTAACAAGCGATAACCATAAGGCACCACGAATGTTCCTAGTGTCTGTTCCGTCGTATTCCCACTGGTTCCAATTTGAGCCGTGTAGATAGTAGGTAACCACCTTCTAAGACTTACGGTTGTCCCTATAGTATTTATGCCATCAGTAGAAAATCGCACATTAATAGTACCATTCTCAATTATAGCAGCATTTACAACAAAATCTGAGCCCTCTACTTGACCGCTACTGTCAAAGGGATATCCTAAAGTATTTAATGCGGTAATCGTTACCATGTTCTCAGCAAGCACCGATGGCTCTTCATTTGCACTGTTATAGGGAAATTCCACTCTGTATTCTGGGCCTATCGCTACAGCAGGAAATAAATATGACCCATCTGCTTGCACCATTGCCGTGCTAGTTTCATAGGTATTACCGGTTACATTAAATAACCTTACAACTCTTCCCGCCGGTGTCAATAAGTCATGTGCATCAAAGATGCCATTGGGCGCAGTTTCATAGTCTTGCCAATAACTTCCACTAATGCTCATCATTTGTGGAGCAAAGGCAGTCAACACATTCACCAGTTGATTGCTTGTATTAAACACTACACCTTGTTGTCCACTACCATCTGTCGTGATGTCCCCCACACCACTCACATAGTTATAATCACCACCCGGCATATGAACCACCACTCGATAGCCTTGAAGTGCAAAGATAACGCCACTAATTCCATCTAAAAAGGAAATGTTTCCATTAACATTAGTCATGCCACTATACAGCGGTGTAGCTGTTGCAATATCGTCAGTCAGGTTAAAAACTTCCACACGAACATTATTTAGCCATCTTTCATTACTGTCCTTAATTCCATTAGCGTTAGTATCTTTAAAGACATTTACGTTTAGTCCAAGTGTTAAACTTTCCACGATGCTACCGGCACCCTCAAGTCCAAGTCCGTTAATGTTTGAATAGACTTTCACTGGTAAATAACCACGTCCCTGTACCATCGGCAAATCAGCGGGGTTAGTTGTCCCCGGAACCTGAAGATTGAGTGGTATACTTATCTTTTCTATAGCCCCACTAAGCAACTCAAATGTTGGAGATAAGTCTATACGAACAGCTCGTGCGTCCGTACTGTAAGTCGTTGTCCAACCCGTTGCATTCGGATCATTTGTCGGTGTTGTATTGTAGTACACGGTTGAACCTGGGTACGCACTAACATCTACGGGAGAGGATAACAGAACCCGCTGCCCATCATCTATCCCACCGTAAAATGTTTTCCCATCCCCTTCATAGGGTAGCACGCTTATCAGTCGAATATTATTCATAGCCGTAGCACCATTATATTCCAGAGTTAGAGCTCCATCTATGATAGTATTTTGTTTGGTGGTACCCAGTCCAGTAAGTGCGGGATCAAAGCTACCCTTCATCTGAGAGTACAATGTAGTTCCAGTACCTCTAGAAATAGTTAGGTTGCTACTTACAGCTCCAAAGATATAATCATCCACCATACCATTTCCATTCATGTCATTTACATCAAGACTATATGGCGTGTATAGAGAACTAAGGTTATTGGTTGTGCCAATGTTCTCAGCTGCAAAATAACCATCAATTTGGTAATTGCCCGGACTCATATATTGGGCAGCTCGAATGGTAAGTAAACCTGCTAAGGTTTCTGATTCTTGCAAAATACCACTATATTTTATCCGCACAAGCATCCTTCCCGTGCCATTATAGTTGGGAATTATTTCAATAACTGGAGATACTTGCGTTAAAACGCCGTCTGGAAGGTTAAATATAGTCATACTTGCATAAAGAAATTCCACAGTAAAATCCGTATAACTATCAAAAGTATATCCAACAGGCAGCAATACATCAAACTCAGGATTGACAAAGCTTTGTTTGGCCTTATCACCAAAAAACGATTGCAATTTAATTGTATCCGTTTGTCCTGGATTTACAGTGCCGGATGAATTCCTTTCAATTGTAAAAGTAGGTTCGAATTTTGTATTTTTGGCAATTGCAACATTATTACTTGTATCGCCAGAGCCCACCGCAGTAGGTCGCCCTGATCCTGTGTCTGTACCATAAAGATTTGTTGTTCTTAATATTCTTAGGTAATCAGCTCCACCTTCAGGATATCCTGTCACGTATCCATTTACGTATGGATTGATTTGAAATCCCTGAGGAACGTTATAAAAATTAAAGACTACTCTTTTAGCAGTTTTCCCAGCCGGCGGAATATATCCGCCAGCCATCTGAGGGGCATTCCCGTTATATAACGCCCCTCCATTGGCTGCCACAAAATTAGATTCATTTAAGTTTATTAGTACTTCTGAACTTCCATCATCAAAAAATACTGTAATACTACCTGACATAGGATGCAACGGATCTAAATTTCCAGACCAAGTCGCACTTGCAAGGTAAATTATAGTTATTCCATAGTCTGTAGGCAACGAAATATTATTTTTAAGATATTCAACTCCGTTGAACTCAAAAGTCAATTGATCGCCTCTTATTGTGTCCAGTGATCTGGTTAAGGTTGACGCAGATCTGGTAAATGCAACGGAGCCCACTTTCAAAGAATCTTCTGAAATTGGCAAAGCAGGCCTTACCGTAGTAATATTTCCTAAAATGGGATCAGGGATTGTAGAGCCCGTTCCTATCTGATGTGAAAAAGTACTCTCTGTACCCAGAACATTAGAGGCTGCAATATTTCCTGAATATCTACCATAATACACACCACTAACATCAATTAATTCTAGAGGATTACTGTGGAGACTCTTGGGGTATCGTAAAACAAAATCACCTGTTCCATAATGAGCATCGGCGCGTAATATGCTGGCATTAACAGAGGAATTTCTGAAATTCTTTGAAACAAACTCAGCCGTTGGCGGAAAGGTAATATCTATGTAAGCATTAAGTAAAAAACGGTCGAACTCATAGGCTCTTTTGGGTAATGCATAATAGTAAGAAAAGCCATTATTTGTCATATGATACTTTACGTAAAAATATTGATCTGCATCTGGCTCTGTTGGCACAAAACCTAAATCATCTACCTTAGTTAGTGAGAAGCTCGGCGTATCATCTTGCCCAGATACAATAAAGGTTGCACTTTCATCAACTGTCAGATTAAGCCCACTTTTTATAAAATGAAACACCGGGTTAAAATTTATAGTGCCAAATTTTGTAAATGGATCGCGCATAGGAATCTTGATATATATGGTTCCTGATGAACCATCATTAATTATCCCCGAACCAGTCCATGTCATCAAACGGCTGGTTGCATTCGTATTCATGTTTCCTGCTGGAAAATTAGCGTTGCCATCCCCCGTCGGTGTATTGGGATAGGCTACCCAGTTTGCTGGCGCACCCGATTGAGAATAGACTTCGTAGTATCCGGCATCCCCTATCTTTGGCATCTGCATAGTAATGCTTGGGTTGCTCAAGTCAGCGCCTGAATGGTTTTCATAATCAATCTTCAAATATGCATAAAACATATCATAGCGGCCAACGGAGGCCAAGTCTATACTATCCGAGTCCACAAACGCAGTATCAGCTGGTCGACCACCATCAGTGCTTTTGGCAATTGATACAGCATATGTAACTCCATCTATAACAGTTTGACCAAGGGGGGATACATCAGCCAAGTTTGCTGTCGGCTCTTGAGTTTGGAGTAAATTAGGCTCCTCATTGGTGGCTGCAACAGACTCCTGTCCGGCTATTTCCAAGGAATCGCTTATTGGTTCGGTTTTCTCCTCTGTTTGAGTGACAGATTCTACTGTTGTTTCACCTCCTTGCATACTCGCTCCATAAACCGGTATACTGGTTATAAAAAAGCTTATTAACAAAACTACCGCCACAGTAGTAGTAAAGCCAAATTTTTTAAATCTTATGCCCATTCTGTACTCCTCATAATGACTATATCAACAAAATTTCTCTAAGATAAATCTTATCAAACAATCCTTTTCGGGTCAAGTTTAAACCAAAAGCAACTACAACAATTATCGAAATATGAAAAGCAATTTTTACCCCAAAAAAATTAGGAAGAAACAGACATATCAGCTCTCCATGCTTACTTCTGCTTATTTCTTCCTAATAACGTATACGAATTTCGATTGGGACAGCTGTCAGCTCTAACTTAGAATAGAACACCCTGTCCTTTAGGATTTAAAGTCGAGTGCCTTCTTCAGTAGCTGCCTGAAACCCGGTGTCAAAGGCCTCCATATTGGGTGCCACCATATGTTGTCTCCGGGCAGGGAGTACATCCTTAAGTGCCGAAGCAAAAGAATCTCGCTCAAAACAGGCGCTAATAGACGAAAGGCAACCTAAAAGCACAATGGGCGCATAGGCCATACTGCCTAATTGGTTGGCAATATCTGAAGCCGGCAAAGAATAACAGGTAATATCATTACGCTTTGGAGGTGTTGTGACTAGGGAATTATCAATTAGTATTATTCCACCGATCTTAACTAAAGCTTCAAACTTTTCCAGTGAAGGCTGATTTAGTGCTATTAAAACCTCCGGGTGAGAGATTACCGGAGACCCTATAGGCTCCTCTGAAATAACCACTGTACAGTTGGCTGTACCACCTCGCATTTCCGGTCCATAAGAGGGAAACCAGGAAACCTCCTGACCTTCAGAAAGAGCTGCCTCGGCAGCCATCCGCCCGGCAGATAAAACACCTTGACCGCCAAATCCGGCAATTACAATTGAATAATCTGTCATTTAGACCTCCAGTTCTTTTCCTTTAAAGATACCTAAGGGGTATTGGGGAATCATGTTATCTTTGAGCCACTGAAGAGAATCCACTGGATTTTGCCCCCAGTTGGTAGGACAAGTCGATAAAAACTCTACCATAGAAAAACCTAACCCGGCTTGCTGAACCCGAAAAGATTTAGCAATAGCTTTCTTCGCCTCTTGAATGTGCTTGAAGTTATGCAAGGAAACACGTTCAATATATACTGATCCAGGCATAGTGGCTAACATTTCAGAAACATTTATTGGATAACCATGTTGTTCCACATTCCGACCAAAGGGTGACGTCGTAGTAGCCTGCCCTAATAAAGTTGTAGGAGCCATTTGCCCGGAAGTCATGCCATAGATAGCATTATTTACAAAAAAGATGGATATTTTCTCTCCTCGCGCAGCGGCGTGAATCACTTCCGCAACACCAATCGAAGCCAAATCACCATCACCTTGATACGTGAAGATAATATTATCGGGATCTACCCGTTTGAGCCCGGTTGCTACTGCCGGTGCTCTACCATGAGCCGCCTGTACCATATCACAGGCAAAATATTCATAATTATTGTATGTGCAACCGACAGAAGAAACGCCCACCGCCCGATCTAAATAGTTCTGTTCACAGAGCACTTCTGCAATCAAACGATGAATAATACCATGAGTGCAACCCGGACAATAATGCATGGGAATATCCAGTAGTCCCGGTGTTCTTTCAAAAACAATGGCCATTATCTTACCTCTTTTCCAGCTAACCTAAACACTTGGTCTAAAATCGCCTGTTGCTCTGGGAGATTTCCACCCATACGACCATAGAATTCTACGGGCTTTTGTCCTTCCACGGCTAAACGAACATCCTCCACCATTTGTCCTGCATTCATTTCCACAGTTAAGAAAGCTTTTACATTAGGCTTGGAAGCTGCTTGGCGGAAAATTTCCTTAGGAAAAGGCCAGAGGGTAATCGGTCTGATCATTCCGATCTTCATCCCCAGCTCTCTTCCCTGGCGAATAACATTCCGGCAAATACGGCTACAAGCACCGTAGGCGGCAATGATAAATTCCGCATCCTCTATCTCAATGGCTTCATAGCGTACTTCCTGGCGCTCAATTTCTTGGTACTTAGCCACCAGTTCTAAATTTTTCTTTTCTAATTCATCGGGATCAATATAGATAGACGTAACAACGTTGTGCTCTTTTCGACCACGTAGACCGGTAGTCGCCCAGCTCTTGTCACAATTTTCAATGGGCTCTTCCTCCCGAAAGGCTACCGGCTCCATCATTTGACCAATAGTTCCATCGCCTAAAATCATAACCAGCATCCGGTAACGGTCAGCCAAGTTAAAGGCTTCAACGGTTAGCTCATACAGTTCCTGAATTGAAGCCGGAGCCACTACAATATTGCGATAATCGCCGTGACCACCGCCCTTAGTTGCCTGAAAATAGTCACCTTGAGCGGGCAAAATCCCACCCAGCCCCGGGCCAGCACGGACAATATTAACCACTACAGCCGGTAATTCAGCACCAGCAATGTAGGAGATACCTTCCTGCTTTAGACTAATTCCCGGTGAGGAAGAGGAAGTAAGTACTCTAGCTCCGGCAGCAGCAGCGCCATAAACCATATTAATGGCGGCTACTTCACTCTCCGCCTGAAGAAAACAACCTTTGACTTCCTCCATCCGTTTCGCCATGTAATGCATAATTTCCGTCTGGGGCGTGATAGGATAACCAAAATAATGGCGACAGCCGGCTCTTATAGCCGCCTCGGCAATGACTTCATTGCCTTTCATTAAGACTCTCTTTGTCATAGACAGCTCCTTACTTTTCTACTGTGATAACCATATCTGGGCATTGTACGGCACAAAAAGCACAGCCAATGCAGGCAGACTGGTCAATACAAGAGGTGGGGTGATAGCCTTTACTATTTAGTCGGTCAACATCTAATTTTAATATCTTCTTAGGGCATACTGAGACACAGAGTCCGCAACCCTTACACAAATCATTATTAATTGTAACTTTCGGCATGATTTCCTCCTTTGCCAGTTGACACTATCATAAATTCGCCAACAAGTATGATTATATCCTATTTATTTAGCCTGGTACACTGATTAAATAGAAAAAGCAGATTGCATAGGTTAACTGGGAATGTAGAAATTTTTTTCTACACATCAGCGCTTTTTCTAGGCAAAAATTCCGTAGAAAAAAGCTGCCCCTTTCCCTAATTTTAGATTCTTAGGGATAGAGGCAGCTTATTATACGTAAACAAGGGCTAGGGTTAACGGGTCGGGAATCTTTTCTTTTTTGCCACAGTCAAGATCACTGAGCTTCCAAGTAGAACTAAACCAAAGACTAGAGATAATGAGTTTTCTGCCTCACCAGTCTTAGTCATTTTGGTATCGTCGTAGACAGTTGCTTTAACGGTTATAGAAGGATTGAATGTAAAGGTCACCGAATAGGTACCCAGCTGAGGCGAAAAGTCCTTTTTATCCACTGTAATTTCAGGATTCACAAGGTATTGGACATCAGAAATAGAGAACACTCTCACATCTGCCAAAGCGATCATATCCTTATCCGTCAGGTTAGCCTTAGACTTTCCTATGCGGAAGTTTTTCGCCTGAATAATATAGTCTTCAGAGGCAACAAAGCCATCGCCTTTTACCAGTATGGCTCTAGGGCTGGCGGTAGTATTTCCATCACTATCCGTTACTCTATAAGTGAGTACATAAATACCGCTGATAGTAATATCTACCTTACCTTCCACTTGAATTTCACTCGTTAACAGCCCGTCTTCTTTGTCTGTAGCAGTTACATTTTTCAATGGATCAAAGGCTTGATTCCGATTTAGAGCTACAAAATCTAATCCCTCAAACACCGGCGCATTTCCACCGGTCACTTGCACAGTAATTGTTCGCAAAGCTTGTGGATCTGCCTCTACTTGCAAGGTGATATTGTAGCTGCCGACCTGAGCCTTGTAGCCTCCCAGATCTTTTATAATCACGTTCTGTTCCACAGCACTAGCCGTAGTTCTATCGTAGACCTGTACCTGAGCGGCTTTCAAGATTGCCGAAAGAGATGTGTCCACCTGAGCCGCCCTTAGAGAAAAATCTGTTGCTCGGAGCAAATAGCGTTGTCCAGAACGGAAACTATCATCATTAACCAGCACAATTCGTGTCAATGAAGCTTGTTTACCGAAATCATCCGTAACGGTATAGTCTAATTTATACGGACCGGGGCGGCTACTATCAACAGTACCAACCACCAAAACTCGACTGGTGATATCTTGATTTTGAAAATCTCGTGCCGATATCCCTGCCATTGGATCAAAGGTAGAACCTTTTTTAATTTCACTAAAGGTCTGCCCTTCAATCACAGGTGGGTCATTGGGAATTACAGTAGCTCTAACCGTCCGCATTGCCAAAGGATCAGCCGCTACACTGAACTGAATGTTGTAGACTCCGGGGTCAACAGAATACCCACTAACATTGTCAACTTGAACCTCTCTGGTCACCTCCAGAGCAGTAGATTTATCATAGACCCGCACTTGAGCTGCCGCTTTGATAGCTGTTAAAGATACATCCACTTCAGAGGAGCGTTTGCTAAAGTCTACCGCTTGGATCACATAGAGGCTTCCGGTTGAGTAGTTTCCATCATTGACTAAAACGACTCTGCTGGCACTAACTGTATTCCGATCACTGTCCGTAATGGAGTAAGTAAGACTGTAAAGCCCGGCCACAGCTGTATTTACACTACCGTTGATTGAAATCTGCGCGGTAATATTACCATCTTCTAGGTCAGAGGCAGAAATGCCACTTCTGGGGTTAAAGCTACTGCCTTTGCTAATCTCCGTAAAGGTAGGCACCGTAAGAACAGGCATCTCTCCCGTGATAACTTGGGCCTGGATTCTGCGCTGCGCTGCGGGATCTTCAGCAATACTTAAAGCAATCTGATAGATACCCACTTGACTGGTGTATCCACCCAAATCATCTAGCAAAAGCTCGTCTTGGATTTCACGACCATTTTTCTGCATAAAAGTTCTAGCTTCTGCCGCTGTTTGAATGGCGCTCAGAGAAGTATTCACTTGCCCAACCCGCCGGACAAAATCCTGTGCCTGTATAATTAGTGCCGCTCCGGCTGTAAACGTACCATCATTGACCAGAACGCCCCGGCTAGCCGTTGTTTGATTTCCCGAACTATCTGTCACCCGGTAAACCAAACTATAGACATCGGCTTGATTCACATCGACCACTCCATCTACCTCAATAAAGGCTGTGAGGTCACCGTCTTCTGGATCGCTGGCGGTTACCCCTGCCAGAGGATCAAAACCTGCCCCCAGAGAAATTTCGGTAAAGCCTGGAGTCGTAATTACCGGTGGTTGCCCCAGTGTAACTTTAGCTTCAATCGTTCTTGTAGCTAAGGCATCGCCGATAACACTAAAGGTGATCTGGTAGGTACCAACTTGTGGTCCAAAACCACCCAAATTATCAATCTGTACCCCCGGATTAGCCACAGCTCCAGTAGCTTTGTTATAAACTCTAATCTGAGCTGCCGCTTTTATGGCAGCGGTTCCGGTATCAACCGCCCCTAAATCCACGGTGAAGTCCTGCGCTGCCAACAGGTAGTGGTTGCCCACGCTAAAACTATCATCATTAACCAACACTACCCGATCCTTTTCAATCAGATTTCCATCTGTATCCGTTATGCTATAGGTGAGTAGGTAAACACCTGGGGTATTGACATCTGCCGCACCGGTAATAACAATATTGGCTGTAATATCTCCGTCTTCTTCATCAAAAGCCGTAACATTCTTTCGAGGATCAAACTGACCTCCAAGTACAACTTTGGCAAAATCCACGCCGGATAAAGTCGGCATACTACCCGCCACCACCTCAGCCACTACACTGCGACTGGCGGTAGGGTCAGAAGTAATCCGGAAAAGTATTGTGTAAGTACCTACTTGGTTAGTATAGCCACCTAAACTATCAATCTGCACCGGTTCAGTAACCGGCTCACCGGTGAGTTTGTCCAATACTTGAACTTGCGCCGCAGCTTTTACTGCAGCAGCACCGGTATCGACCTCAACAATTCGACGGCTAAAATCACTGGCTTTGAGAATGAAGTTTTCACCTGCACTGTAAGTACCGTCATTAACAAGAATACTTCTGGTAAAGGTAGTAACATTCCCATCGCTATCCTCCACCCGATAAAGAATACTCTCCAGCCCAGGAGTGCTGGTATCTACATCTCCAGTAAGGGTGATGAGAGCGGTTAGGTCTCCATCTTCTATGTCCTCCGCAGTAACCTGAGCCAGAGGATCAAAAGTCCCATTTAAAGGAACTTCGCTAAAGGCTGGTGCCGATATCACAGGAAAATTCCCGGTCTCTACCGTAGCGGTAATACTTTGAGTTGCCAGCGCATCAGAGGTCACGCGGAAAATGATACTGAAACTACCCACTTCGCCCCTATAGCCACCTAAATCAACGATTGTCACCGGTTCGTTTACTCGCCCGCCTGTCTCTTTATCATAAACAGCCACTTGGGCTGCTCGCTTTACCTCGACCTCAGTAGTATCAACCTGTCCAACCCTGCGGCTAAAATCAGAGGCTTTAAGAATGAAGCGGTCTCCCACTGCCCAATTTCCATCGGTTACCAATACCACACGCTCTAAAACCGTAGTGTTTTGGTCACTGTCTGTGACGGAATAACTAAGCACATAGACACCAGCGCGATTGACATCTACACTGCCTTGAACACTTAGCGCAGCCGTTACGTCCCCATCTTCATCATCAGTAGCCGTAACCCCGGCTAAGGGATCAAAGCTTGCCCCAAGAGAAATCTCTGTAAAAGCAGGAGCCTGAATCAGGGGAAAATCTCCCGTCACCACTGTAGCCGTAATGCTGCGAACTGCTGCTGGATCTGGATCTACACTCATAGTGATGGTATAGTTACCCACCTGGTTTGTATAACCACCAAGACTATCAATCTGGACTAATCGACTCACTGCCTGACCACTGGCTTTCTCATACACGGCGACTTGGGCATCTGCCTTTATCTCCGCTTCCCTTACATCCACTTGTCCTACGCGTAGAGTAAAATCAGCCGCTTTCAAGATATAGGCGGAACCAGCCTGAAAACTACCATCGTTAACTAGTATACCCCGCTCGACTTCGGTTCTGTTTCCCGAACTGTCACTAACACGGTAAACTAAAGCATACACCCCAGCGGCATTAACATCTACAGTACCACTAACTTCGATAGCAGCGGTAAGATCACCATCTTCCGGGTCACTGGCAGTAACTCCTGCCAGAGGATTAAAACTTGTTCCAAGGGCAATTTCCGTAAAGCCGGGCGTCGTAATTACCGGTGGCTGTCCCAAGGTCACATAGGCTTCAATGGTTCTGGTAGCACTGGGATCAGAAGTAATACTAAACTGAATCAAGTAGCTACCGGCTACTGGGCCAAAACCACCTAAACTATCAATTTGAACCGGTTCGCTGACTAATGTGCCGCTAAATTTGTCAAAAACCTGCACCTGCGCTGCAGCTTTAATAGCACTCTCCGCCATATCTACGGCACTAAGCTCAATGACAAAATCTTGGGCTTGCAGAACGAAATTATCCCCTATACTGTAGTTCTCGTCATTAACCAGAACCGTTCGCTCTAAGATTGTGGTATTGCTGTCACTATCGGTTACCTGATAGGTAAGGGGATAAAAACCGGGGACATTTACATTAACGGTACCACTAACCTCAATATCTCCAGTAAGGTTGCCATCTTCCGTATCATAGGCCGTCACATGATAAAGCGGATCAAAGCTGCTTCCCTTCATAATCTCTTTAAAGGCAGTGGCAGCAATAATCGGCACATCACCCGTAACTACTGTAGCCGTAATACTTCGGTTAGCTAAAGGATCAGCCGTTACACGCATAGTGATGGTATAACTACCCACTTGGGGAGCATAACCACCAAGGCTATCAATCTGCACCGGCTCATTTACCTGAACTCCGGTTACTTTGTCATAAACAACAACTTGAGCATCAAGTTTTACTTGTGAATCAGCAGTGTCTACTTGCCCCACTCTCCGGCTAAAATTAGAAGCCTTAAGAATAAAATCATCGCCCACCGCCCAGTTGCCATCTGTGACCAATACTACCCGTTCAAATATTGTAGTATTGCTATCGCTATCAGTAACCGAATAGGTCAAAGTATATACACCGGCAATACTACTATCTACTTCACCGCTTACCTCTAACCCAGCCGTTAGATCGCCATCTTCATTATCATCAGCGGTTACCCCAGCTAAAGGATCAAAACTTGCCCCCAGTGAAATTTCCGTAAAGCTAGGTGCTTGGATCTCAGGCGCATCACCTGCCACCACCGTAGCAGTAATGCTACGAAGAGCGGCTGGGTCTGGATCTACACTCATAGTAATAGTATAACTGCCCACTTGAGGAGCATAACCACCAAGACTATCTACCAGTACTAACCGGCTCACGGCTTGACCACTGGCTTTCTCGTATACCGCAACTTGCGCAGCAGCCTTTACCTCATTTTCCGCCACATCTACCTGACCAACCCTTAAGGTAAAATCAGTTGCTTTCAGGATATAGACAGAACCGGCCTGGAAACTACCGTCATTAACCAGTACACCTCGTTCAACTTCTGCTGTGTTTCCCGAACTGTCACTAACACGATAAACCAAGGCATACACCCCAGCAGTGTTCTCATCCACGCTACCGCTTACTATGATAGAGGCGGTAAGATCACCATCTTCTGGGTCACTAGCTGTAACGCCTGCCAAAGGGTCAAAACTTGTTCCCACAGGAATTTCCGTAAAACCAGGCGTAGTAATCTCAGGGGGTTGTCCTAAGGTCACATAGGCTTCAATGGTTCTAGTAGCCGTGGGATCAGAAACAACGCTAAACTGAATCAGATAGGTACCGGCTGCAGGCCCAAATCCACCCAAACTATCAATTTGAACCGGCTCACTGACTAATGTACCGCTAAGCTTTTCAAAAACCTGTACCTGTGCTGCCGCTTTGATGGCGCTCTCCGCTAGGTCTACTGCACTAAGTTCAATAACAAAATCTTGAGCTTGAAGGATAAAATTATCGCCAATACCGTAACTTTCGTCATTAACCAGAACAGTGCGCTCTAAGATCGTGGTATTGCTATCACTATCCGTAACGCGATAAGTCAGAGGATAAAAACCAGGCGTATTCACATCTACCGTACCGGTAACCTCAATAGCTCCGGTGAGATTGCCATCTTCCGTATCATAGGCCGTCACATGATAAAGAGGATCAAAGCTACTGCCCTTCATAATCTCTTTAAAGGCAGTCGCAGTAATAATTGGCGAATCACCCGTGATTACTGTAGCTGTGATACTGCGACTGGCCAAAGGGTCGGAAGTTACATGCATAGAGATGGTATAACTGCCCACTTGAGGTGAATAACCGCCAAGGCTATCAATCTGCACCGGTTCATTAACAGGGCTGCCTGTCGCTTTATCATACACCGCCACCTGAGCATCAGCCTTAACCTGAACCGCAGAGGTATCTACCTGACCTATTCTGCGACTAAAGTCAGAAGCTGTAAGAATAAAGCGATCTCCCACCACCCAGCTACCGTCTGTCACCAATACTACCCGCTCCAAAATGGTCATATTTTGATCACTGTCGGTAACACTGTAAGTCAAAGGATATATACCAGGAATGGTACTGTCTACTTGACCGCTTACCTCCAACTGTGCTGTCATATCACCGTCTTCCTCATCCTCAGCGGTTATACCAGCCAAAGGATCAAAGCTACTGTCCTGATCAATCTGGGTAAAAGTCGGTGCCGAAATCACAGGGGATTCTCCCGCTATTACTCTAGCCGTAATGTCCTTCACGGTTGTGGGTTCCGATACAATACTAAAGCTAATAGTATAGTCACCTACAGTAGGATTATATCCACCTAAACTGTCAATTTGTACTGGCTCACCGACTAAAAGTCCGCTAGTCTTATCGTAAACTCTGACATGGGCAGCAGCCTTCACCACGGCAGGAGATGAATCTACTTGACCTACCCGCCTTGTAAAATCTCGAGCCTGCATAACAAACTCTTCTCCAACTGCAAAGCTACCATCATTTACCAAAACAACCCGAGTTTCCGTGACCGTATTATCCGTACTATCGGTTACAGAATAAACTAGCGGATACACTCCGGCAACAGAGGTATTGACCGTTCCCTCCACTGTAATTGCTCCCGTTAAGTCCCCGTCTTCCGGGTCATAGGCCGTAACCCCTTCCATCGGGTCAAAACTACTGCCTAAGGCGATCTCCGTAAAACCAGGCGTAGTAAGCACCGGCGGGTTATCCGGCTCTACATCTACCGTTACCCGCTGCGATACGGTAATCTGATCGCTGCCAGTGGCTCGCACCAGTATTGTCGCCAAACCCACACCCACACCGGTAACATTGCCTGATCCGTCAACAGTAGCCAGTTCAGGGTTCAAAGATTGATAGGTAAGAGTTGCACTGACAGGAGTTACTTGAGCGTTAAGATTTTTGGTTTTTCCTACCGCTATAATCTTATCCTCAACATCTAATACCGGTGGTATGGCAAAAGCAATTCGTGAGTAAGCCGCCGTATCCCAGCCACCCTCCATGGTATCTAAAGCTGGAGTCGAACCCGCCAGCAGACCACTACCATCAGTTATTAAACTTGCAGCCACAAAAGGTGACGGTTCCGTTTGCGAACCGGTCACAGAAGTCTGCTGATTCCAAACAGAAATATTACTATCTATTATTTGAAAAAGTGGATCACCATTGCCTCCAGTCTCATTATACAGTGCCGGAGCATCGGCAGTATTATTCTGAATATTATAATTGCCAGGCGAGTGTAAAATCATTCTTGACTCCGGATTGGAAAAAACTACGATTCCTCGGGTATTAGTAACACCAACAAAATTAACTACACCTCCCGGATTCACCAAAATCGAGGCTGCAAAACCGGCATCATCATAAACCGGACCAATGCCATTAGTCATGTTAAAGGTAGCTCCACTGTCAATTCGATAGACTTGATTGGTATGTAAACCTTCCATAACCCCGAATTCATCTGCCACCTTTGACAATGTGACTGAAGATCCACTATAAAAATCAAAATTTTGCCAAGGAAAGATAACCGATAATCCTGAACCACCCTCAAGGTTTACCGTTGCGTTAGGCCCAAAATAAATCGTACCATCAAAGGGAGCTGAATTATCAAAAAATATACTGGCTGAAGGTTGAGTAGCAGCTAATGTAACCTGAGAACCAACTTCAAACACAACATCTCTTATCCCACGGGCAAATCCAGAAGTAAACCGATTTCCTGTAACATTTCCCCGCAAGAACAAGTTAACCTCTGTCCCGTTGTTTATAATCCAGTCCAAGTTAACGCCTCTATCAAAAGTAACATTCTCTAAAATAATCTCCCAACGATTATTACCACCACTTATGAATTGATCCGTACTAGGACGGGCATTCTTTTGAATATTAATATTACGCAAATGAAAGGTGCGATCCCCTGCAGCATTATTTGCTAAGGAAACTAAAGCAGAGAAGCTGCCAAAATCGTTGAAAGATAAGGTAAAACCATTACCGTCTAGCTGCAAATCACGATTTAGCGTTATAGCAAAAATCGTAGCCGCTACATTAAAGTCCACAAATATATCATTGTCCATAACGATACGTGAAACAGAGGGATTAGCCCAGTTATTCAAAATCTCTGCTGCTGACTGCACATGCACAGTATTACCTGGAGTTACTGAAACCTCGTGCCTGGGTGTTGGCAGTGTCCCCAAAGTAAATTGATTCCCAGCTGCATCGATTTGAGGAGAAGCGGAGAAAAATATACCAAGGCTAAAACTTAAAAAGAGAACAGCCAAAAGTCCAATGCGTACATTCCTATACGTCCGTTTCATAGCACTACCTCCTCATAGTCATCCTTTTAAAACTAAGACTATTTTCCATTATTGCCCTCTACCTACATTTTAAAATTTTAGTTCTCTAATCGCGCCGCAATTCTGATCAAAAATTCACATTTACAAGATTATTATATATCCAAAGACACATTTTGTACACATAACAACCATTCAACTGATAATAATTCAAAGAAAACAAATAACTAATATTTGATATGCCAGCTTCTTCTCTTAGCTCATTTTAATTAGGAATGTAAAATAAGGCTAAAAATATGCCCCCCTTTCCATAACCGTGTTTTCCACTGGCTACTTTAAGAGGAGCATATTAATCCCATTAGGAATTCTTATGTGAGTTTTATGATAGCAAATTACTTCGTATTCTTCTGTCTACGACGTAGGAGTGTAACTGAGACTAGTCCCAGTGCCAGGATACTTAGTGCTAACATAGCGGCTGCATCTCTAGCGGCTTCACCAGTTTTAGCCACGCCTAAAATTCCATTGGCACCCACTACAGTAACAGAGCTATTATTCTCATTGTCTACCGTATGGATTTTTCCGTTAAAGACGAAGGACATATAGCCTTTGTTCACTAGAGTATCACCGATTTCGCTGCCGGAAACTTTAAAAGTATAGACAATTTTGTCTCCATAGCCAAAACCGATGGGTGCATGAGAAAAATGCACTTTTATTGCAGTAATGTATTCGCCATTTTTGAGGCTAGGCGCTTGAAAAGAGAATGCCTTCCCTGCATCTATTCCTGCCTCAACCACCACAGGATTTACCTGCAAGTTAGTTGTGTAAGTGATGCTATAGGTCAACCCTTCGCCTTTGGTAAAGGCTGGCAATTTACCAGAAACAAAGTCTAAACCCTTTGGTGGCTTGTCAGCAATAACTAAATCTGTAATTTCATCTGCGTAGTAGTTACCAATCCCAGACAGTGTGTAGTCAATCAAGTCTCCGGTCTGCACCTTGGTCTTACTAGGCAGCTTAATAAAGGTTTCCTTTTTAGCGGGAGCCACTGCTGTTATGGTTAAGCTGAAGGTGGTAGTGGTGCTGTTACCTTGGGCATCCGTAGCAGTTACCGTTACGGTGTAGCTGCCGGGGGTTCCCCGTTTTACTACCGAAGCGAAGTCTGAGGTAATGGTCGGGGTTAGGCCAGAATTGTCACTGCTGGTCACTTGCACAGCTGCTAATACAGCTTCTTCTGTTAAACCTTGGCTCTCCGTCTCCGTGTAGCTCAATTGGCCGTTAGCTAGAGTTAGGGTTGGCGCAATCTTGTCTTCAACCACAATGCTCAGGCTGACTGTGCTGTAGTTACCTTCTGCATCGGTAGCCTTAATAGTAACAACATAGGTTCCTACTTTAGACAGGTCTACCACGGTAGCAAAATCACTGCTGATGGTAAGGGCAACCTTCGAGTCATCGCTGGCGGTAATGCCTGCGGCCTGAAGAATTTCTGCCTCGGCAGGAACAGGACTTTGGTTCACTTCATAGCTTAAGCTGTTTTTCGCAAGGCTAATCACTGGGGCAGTTGTATCGGTAATGGTCACCTTTACCACTAAAGTGGCTTGGTTACCAGATTCATCGGTGGCAGTAA
>CAZFHA010000030.1:0-22594 GCA_964518595.1 uncultured Oscillospiraceae bacterium | reverse complement strand
CAAGACCTTGGTACACTCCACCATGCTCATTAATATGTCCATCCTCAGTCATTACGGTCAGGACAGGTAGCTGATGACGCAGGCCTACCTCAAAGTCATTAGGATCGTGTGCTGGGGTAATTTTAACTACACCTGTACCAAAATCTTTTTCTACATAGCTATCGGCAATAATAGGGATTTCACGATTAAGCAGTGGCAAAATTACACACTTACCAATTAAATGGCTATAGCGGTCATCTTCTGGATTCACAGCCACAGCTGTATCACCCAGCAGAGTCTCCGGTCGAGTGGTGGCAAGAATTAACGCACCCGATCCGTCGGCTAGAGGATACCGAATATGCCAAAAAGATCCTTCTTTTTCCTCATACTCTACTTCAGCATCTGAAATTGAAGTCAAACAATGAGGACACCAATTAATAATTCGTTCTCCCCGATAAATGAGACCCTGATTGTAGTAGCGAACAAATACTTCTGTAACAGCCTGCGAGAGCCGTTGATCCATGGTAAAACTTTCACGTTCCCAATCGCAAGAAGAGCCTAAGCGCTTGAGCTGCTCAACAATACGTCCACCGTATTGCGCCTTCCATTCCCAAGCTCTTTCCAGAAAAGCTTCACGCCCAAGATCCTCCTTAGAAAGGCCTTCTTTCTTCATAGTATCGACAATACGGGCTTCTGTAGCAATAGAAGCATGGTCTGTTCCTGGTAGCCATAAAGCAGCATAGCCTTGCATTCTTTTGAAACGAGTTAAAATATCCTGAAGGGTATTATCCAGCGCATGGCCCATATGCAATTGACCGGTGATATTAGGCGGCGGCATCACAATAGTAAAAGGTTTCTTCTGCGGATCAGGAGTCCCTCTAAAATATCCCTTATCCTGCCACTGCTTATATAAGGAACTTTCTACCTTGTCAGGCTCAAAAGCCTTTGCTATTTCATCTAGATATGCCATCAAAAATCCTCCTAATATATATTACGTCTTTATTGTCAAAACTACAGGGATAGTCAAAGTTTATTTGATTATCACCTTAGCACTCATTAACAACTACAGCTAAAAACTGACAAGTTTGATTGTCTTTAGCTTTCATACCATGGGGAATAGCTGAATTAAAATAAACACTGTCTCCCGGAGATAGCTGATAGGAAATTTCACCTATCTGAAAGAGCATTTCTCCTTCCAAAAGATAAACAAACTCTTGTCCAGGATGATAATTGAGAGTCAGTGCCTCTTCCCCGCTAGGCTTAACCGTCACAAGTAACGGCTCTGCTAACTTGTCCTTAAAAGTAAAAGCCAAGTGTTTGTAGTCATAAGCTTTACGTCGCTCAATGTCTAGGCCTTTTCCCCGCTTAACCATGCAACAGGTCGACAGCTTAGGCGAATCACCCTGGATGAGATCGACTACATCTACTTTTAGAAATTGAGCTATGGTTGTTAAAAAAGAAAAAGGGAAATCCCTGCCTCCGGCTTCATAGATCTGGTACTCTTCCAAAGAAAGGCGGCAAAAGTCCGCCGCCTCCCCTTGAGAAAAATTTTCTATTTCACGTAGTGCACGGATTCGCTCCGCAATTTCCGCTATTTGATTGGTCATAAATGCTCCCCCAACTAGCAGTCGTAATCAATTGCCCCACGAGCAGTTACCACACTACCAACAAATTTAGCCACCTTGACGTGTTCGGGATGAATTGTATACATATTGAGATCTTCATAAGAATCAAATTCAGTAATGAGAGCTGCGTCTGAGTTGCGATCTGTGGGGTTGGTATTTCTAACAAATTCTAAATGCTTAATTTGAGGAATAAAAGCTGGCAATGCAAGCAAACCTTCCTCAACTAACTTAATGTTGTCTTCCTTACTGTTTCCCTCTGCTGAATCTGCAAATTTCCATAAAACGATGTGCTTGATCATGATGCTACCTCCATTAGAAAAAAATAGATTTAGGCTTTTTCACATAAAGTTAAAGCACCATAGAGAATAGAATCATCCCCTAAGGCGGCTTTGGCAAAAGTAACCGTGGAACGAATTGAAGGCCAGGAATATTTATCAACTTCCTTTAAAACCTTATCAAGAAATACTTCCCCCATTGCTTCGATAACCCCACCACCAAACACAACCATTTGGGGCGAAAATATGTTAACTAACGAGCCGCTGGCAATAGCTAAATAGTGGCAAGCTCTGTCAATAGCTTCTGTTGCCACTATATCCTTCTCTTGGTAGGCCGAGCGCAAAGCCTTACTCTTAAAGACAGTACTCGTGATGCTGTCTTTAAGACAGCAATCCCGTCCGCGGTTTACTTGTACACGAATATAATCAGTCATACCAAGTTTGCTAGAAATAGCTTCTAGGCATCCCCTTTGACCACAATTACATAAAGGTCCCTCTGGCTCTACAATCATATGCCCAAGTTCAGCGCCTTTGAAACCATACCCAGTATAAAGTTGTCCATTAAGAATCATACCACCGCCAAGACCAGTACCTACAAATAGTCCAATTACATGTTCTAGGCCTCTGGCAGCGCCATATTTCCACTCACCCAAAACCCCTAAATTCACATCATTCCCGATAAAAAATGGCGTTTTGAAACGTTTCTCCATAGCTTGACGGATGGGATAGTTCTGCCAGGGCAAATTAGGAGCAAACAAAATGACTCCCCTTTGCTCATCAATGACCCCCGGTGCTCCGGCCGAAATGGCTCGCAGGGAATCGGTAGTAATGTTATAGCCTTTTAAAAGCTCATCAATTAGGCTGGCAATAGTGGCCTCAATATTAGCCATGCCTGCCGCAGCCTTGGTCTTCTTTTTTAGACGAAAAACAATCTGACCTAAATCATCAAAGATTGCGCCCAAAATTTTTGTACCACCGATATCAAGACAAATGGTATATTTTGCCATGTACCCTCCCTACCACGTTGACTTACTTGCAGCTATTATGCGCCTAGTTCACTACTATTGGGGCGACTACGTTTTTTAGCTCTTGTACCGATAGTAAGCTGGGGGGATTCACCCTCTAAAACAGCTTCCTTGGTGACAACACACTTAACAATATCTTTTCTGGAAGGAATTTCAAACATGATATCCAGCATAATGTCTTCTAGAATTGCCCGCAAGCCTCTTGCTCCAGTATTTAACTCAATTGCTCGTTTGGCGATAGCCTCGATGGCTTCGGCTGTGAACTCTAATTCCACGCCATCCATATCTAAAATCTTCCAGTACTGCTTTAGTAAAGCGTTACGTGGCTCTTGAAGAACTCGAATCAGTGCATCCTGATTAAGACCTTCCAAAGTAACCGAAACAGGAACACGACCAATAAATTCAGGAATAAGCCCAAATTTCAGTAAATCTTGGGGTAGCAAATGTTTGAGCCAGTCCCCACCTTGCTTATCGCGCTTGGTAGTAATTTCAGCACCAAAACCAAAGGACTTTTGGCCGACGCGATTTTCAATAATGCTCTCTAGCCCATCAAAGGCTCCCCCGCAAATAAATAAAATATTAGTGGTATCAATCTGAATGAAATCTTGATGAGGATGCTTTCTGCCACCTTGAGGCGGAACATTGGCAACTGTGCTTTCAAGAATCTTTAAG
Source organism: uncultured Oscillospiraceae bacterium (assembly GCA_964518595.1). Classification (GTDB taxonomy): domain Bacteria; phylum Bacillota; class Clostridia; order Saccharofermentanales; family Saccharofermentanaceae; genus CAZFHA01. The sequence goes on along the minus strand of CAZFHA010000030.1, from coordinate 19,018 downwards.
AGTGCCTGCTGTACACCCTCACCGCTTACATCTCTTGTAATGGAGGGATTATCCGAACGGCGGGTAATCTTATCAATTTCATCAATGTAAATTATGCCCCTCTGCGCCTGTTCAATATCAAAATCGGCATTTTGGAGTAGTTTTAAAAGTATATTCTCTACATCTTCGCCTACATAACCTGCCTCTGTTAAAGCGGTGGCATCAGCCACAGCAAAAGGGACATGGAGAACCTTAGCCAAAGTCTGAGCTAATAAGGTTTTTCCACAACCGGTAGGACCAATTAGCAAAATATTACTTTTAGAAAGCTCAATATCATCACCCTTAGTTTTAGGGGCGAAAACTCGCTTATAATGGTTATAAACTGCAACTGACAACACCTTTTTAGCTTGTTCCTGACCAATAACATACTGATCCAGAGAAGCCTTAAGTTCAATCGGCGTGGGGACTCTTTCTAAGGATACTCGATTAGGTGCTGGTGTATTGTACTCCTCATCGTCCTCTAAAAGAGAGTCACACAAGGTAATACACTCATTGCAGATAAAGACAGAAGGGCCGGCAAAAAGTCGGGCTACCTCATTCTCCGTCTTACCACAGAAAGAACAACGCACCAATGTTGGTTTGTCATCAGAAGGCTTCTTATGTCTGCCTTGAAGGTTCTTTTCATCTTCACTCATTTTTGGTCTCCTTTATAAGCCTAGTAATGGGCTTGATACGTTTCCTGACAGGGATAGAGCGGAAACAGTCGAATATAACAAACGAGGCCTCTGCCGAGGCCTCGCAGTATTCTGCTGACTATAATAGTAACCCAACAGTTTATTCCTAGCAATCGAAACTTGAAAGGAATTCGTTAAAATTCTATTTCATTTTTGTGGAACTAAGAAGCCGTAACTGAATTTCCACAAAAACTAAGAGAACTTCTATAGTTCTTATTCATCACCCTTAGAAGCTTCTTCTTCATGATGGTCATGCTCATGGAAATCGGTCTTCTCGGCTGCTACCGTCAGCATCTCAACAGTCTTCTGGGCAATAATGCTTTCACGAACAAAAGAATCATTTCCGCCCAGACGAGCAATCAGCTCTTCTTTCTTCATGTTATACTGTCCAGCCATTTTTTCTAATTCTGCCTCTACGTCCTCGTCGCTGGCTTCAACTTTTTCAACCTTAGCAACTTCTTCAATAACCAAGTTACTCTTGACGCGAGACTCTGCAACAGGTTGCAAACCGTTCTTGAATTCTTCCATAGTTTGACCCATATATTGCAGGTATTGCTCTAGTTCAATTCCCTGATATTTCATTCTCATAGCTTGCTCGTTAACAAGTTGATCAACCTCTGTCTCAATCATACAGGCAGGAATCTCTACTTCGGCATTGTCACAAACTACTTTGACAACACTTTGCTCAAAATCTGCTTCGGCATGCTTTTGAGCTTGTTCGGTCTTTTTAGCCAAAATATCAGCCTTGTATTCCTCAAGTGTATCAAACTCGCTAACATCTTTAGCAAATTCATCATCAAGTACTGGGAGTTCACGAACTTTAATATTATGAATCTTAATCTGGAAGGTAACTGCCTTACCCTTCAGCTCCTCACTATGGTACTCTTCTGGGAAAGTAACTTCGATAGGGAACTCTTCATCAATACTGTGTCCGATCAATTGCTCTTCGAAACCAGGAATAAAGCTTTTTGATCCAATTTTAAGATCGTAACCCTCAGCAGTACCACCTTCAAAAGCAACACCATCCAAGAATCCTTCATAGTCAATAGTAACAGTATCGCCATCCTCTACCGAACGATCTTCTACTGGCACTAAGCGCGAATTACGCTCCAAGACACGGTCTAGTTCAGCTTTAACAGCCTCTTCATCTGGAGCATGGTAGTGATATGGTGCTTTTACATTCAGATACTGTCCAAGCTTAACCTCAGGCTTTAAAGTAACCGTTACCGTGATCTTTAAACCTTTCTCAGAGCCAATTTCAAGAATATCCATTTCTGGTTTAGAAACTACCTTTAAATCGTGCTCCTTAACGGCAGCGCGGTAAGCCGGATTAACGGCAAAATCAATGGCGTCATCATAAAAAACGCCCTCGCCATAATATTGCTTGACCATGTGGTATGGAACCTTACCTTTGCGAAAACCGGGAATCTGAAAACGACCTTTGTTTTTTTCAAAAGATTTTTGCATAGCCTCGGCGAATTCTTCCTTCGGGATCTCAATCGTCAAAACGACTACATTATTTTCCTGTTTTTCCAGCAAAGAAGCCATATTTATTTCCTCCAAAAAAGCCTTGCGGCATGTATTAACCGATTAGTGATTTTAACACACAGTTGGCAAGCATGCAAACCCCCCGGCCAAAGCAGACTTGTATAGGGTATTCAGTAAGCCTGATTATACAATCGTTGTAGTAGGATCAGCCAGCTCTATTTTCTGATTTCGGGCATTGAGGCGCTTACCCTCTTCAGCTTTTTTAAGTTTATTTAAAACAGCTTGAAGTGTTTTTCTATACTCGCCAATGGCAAATTCTGGGCCGATGATTTCTGCTTTTTGACCAAATTGAAAGAGCCATGAAAAAAAGACAGGGCTTATATCCACAGACACATGAACGGTAAAACTATCCTCACCCTCCTCAAAAATTGTAATGTCTGAACCGAATCTATCAATTACCGTTGTAAGTAAATCTTTAGAAAACCGAAGGTCAACCAAAGTCGTGTTTCCTGCAAACATACCGAATTCTTTTCGTAGCCGATCTGTAGGCGAAAAATCTTTCGGCTCGGGACTACGTAAGGTCTCCATTAAATCAACTTTCCTCATTCGGTCAATCCGGTAAGTTTTAACCATCTGAGTCTTAGCACAAAAAGCGTAAAGGTAATACTTGTCTTCATTCCAAACCAATGAATAAGGGCTAACTATATATACTTCGCCCTGATGCCGGGGCCGAATGGTCTTGTCAGGCAAATACTCCATGTATTGAAAAGAGATACATTTATTAGAATGAATTGCCTCATGGATAATGCCTGTAATGTAATAAATGTGATCATTATCACTTTTAACCCTCTTGGCAAAAAAGACCTGCCGATGAAGTTGGGCAGCTTTACGATGGCTGGTCAGGCTTTCAAGTTTACCAATAAGTTTTGTTGTAGTCTCTTGAGAAATGAAACGCGCAGACTGAACCGCATCTGCCAGCAATTTTAATTCAACAAATTCAAATTGCCTTTCCACCAAAGCATATTCCAGTGGCCGATTCGAAATTTTTTCTATGTTATACCCAAAACTGATTAAGGTTTCAATATCCCTATAGATAGCTTTTCTTTCTGCAGTAATCCCCTTTGATTCAAGAAAGGTTAAGATTTGCTTCATGCTAACCCCATTCTCCTCATCAGACTCCAATGCAAGAAATTGTAATAAGTATAGCAGCTTGTGCTTAGATTGCTCTTTTCCAGCCATAAAAATCTCCTAACTTGGTTCTTTCCCAGGATAAAATTCACCAAATCAACTATTATCACATTCTTAGGTTATATTATATATAAAAGAGTCTTTTTTCCTAATTCTTTTTTCACTCTTTTAAATATCAAAGAAAGGACTTAACCATATGAGTAACGTAAAACCATTTAGACTTCCACCTGATCTATGCCTTGGTTGTGCCACGGCAGCAACCCAAATCGAAGGGGGCGATAAAAACAATTCTTGGTTTCAATGGGCAGAGGGCAAAGGGCATATTAAGGATGGAACGAGCCCTTTACGAGCGAATGACCATTGGAACCGTTATAAGGAAGACTTAAAGTTGATGGCTGATTTAGGAATAAAACATTATCGTTTTAGTATAGAGTGGAGCCGCATTGAACCTCAGAGAAACAAGTTTTCCAAAGAAAGTTTGCAGCACTACAGAGACGAATTGGAATATATGATTGCTCTTGGAATTAAACCGCTGATAACACTTCATCACTTTTCAAATCCGTTGTGGTTTGAAGATATGGGTGCTTTCCAGCATCCAGACAGCATTGCTATTTTTTTAAATTATGTGCAGTTTGCCGTTTCAAATCTCAAGGATCTCTGTACGGAATATATTACTATTAATGAACCTAATGTTTATGTCACCGGCGGCTATATATTTGGCGACTGGCCACCAGGGAAAAAATCCTTACCCAAAGCATTTAAAGTTATGCGCAATTTAACCCTCTGTCACCTCCATGCCTATAAAAAAATACACGAAATCATTGCCAGCCCCCAAGTAAAAGTTGGTTTTGCTAATCATTTAAGAGTTTTTGTTCCTGCAAGAAGAAAAAATCTTCTTGATCATATTGGTTCTAAGGTTATGGAATATCTTTTTCAGGGAGCTATTACCACATCGATGTCACAAGGTCGTTTGCATTTACCTTTGGGGATATCTTCTCCCCTTGGAAAAGGCAAGTTTTATGATTTCATAGGCATCAATTATTACAGTCGTACAGCGGTAAAGGGCTTTAAGCAAAGTGTATTGCCCAATCGTCCTGTCAACGATTTAGGCTGGGAGATTTATCCTGAAGGAATTGCTGAATTGTGTCAAAGCCAGTACAAAAAATTCAATGCACCCATATGGATAACCGAGAACGGTACCTGCGATAGTGCGGATCAATTTAGAGCAAGGTTCATTTACGATCATTTAGAACAATTGGCTGGACTAGCCCTTCCAATTGAACGTTACTACCACTGGACCTTCATTGATAATTTTGAGTGGGCCGAAGGAGAGAGCGCACCTTTTGGATTATTGGCCTGTAATTATCCTACGCAAGAGAGGAGAGTAAGGAAAAGCGCTGAATTTTATCAGGAAATAATAAATCAACGCCAAGTCACTGCACCTATGATCGAAAAGTATTTAGCCCCACCGACTACACCTAAATGAACCAAGGAAATAGGAGATCTACTAAAACCTAAATTAGCCAAATACAAAAAATAGACAAATCTGATCAATGGAATGCTTGGGAAGGTTGGAAATCAGAAATTTATAAAAAGGGCATTGACAAAGAGTTAAGAATGGAATAGAATACATTCTGCTGATTAAAACACTTACTCAGCGTGAATGCACCCGTAGCTCAACTGGATAGAGCGTCTGACTACGGATCAGAAGGTTGTGGATTCGACCTCTGCCGGGTGCGCCAGAAGACTTGCTGTTTACAGCAAGTCTTTTTCTATTCTACGATTACCTAACGATTTCCAGGCGAATTTCTTCAACTATCGGACTCTCATCTTGAGAAAAAACAAAAGACATACTATAGGTTTTATCATCAATTTCAGTCTTCAAATTGTAGTCACTTTGATCTGCAAAGGGATACAGCAGCAGCAATTCATCTTGACTCATGCCAACATAAATTCTCTCTCCCAGTCTGAAGGCGGAATTACTGTCTCTGATAATCATCCTAACAATTTGACCATCCCAACTTCCACCATCGTAATAATTCCCTCCTACCGTCATTGTCAAAGACGGGTAAGACAAATAAATAAGTTTATTTGAAGCTTTATCATCTTCTAACCCTAGAGTGAAATCAACGCCGAAGGCTGTCATTTTGGGGTCACCCAGAATACGACTAACATAACCAGGATAGGCCTGATCGCCTAGGCGAACCGCCTTTTCATCATTAAAATAAAGATAAAAGTCCTTGCTTTCCAAGGGGCTACTAATATTATCCCTAACAGAAATGCTATCCTGATTAGTTCGAACAAAGTTAACGGTTCTAGTTTTATACTCTGTTAGAGAATCATCTAGAACCTTTAATTGTAAAAAAGATATCCATGAAATATTAAGTGCAGTCAACTGAAAATCCGAGGGTGAAGATTGGACACGCACATGATAAAAATCAACCAGTTCTCGTGCCTTTCGCTCTATTACAGCCTGAGAAAACTGACCACTGCCATTGGCATTACCAGAATTCAACAAGGAAGCAACAGCGGCTTCATTTTGTTTAGCCAGAGCTTCAAAGTATAGCTCTGCAGTATGGTAGAGCCTTAAGGATTCCTGTACCCAGACGGAAGATAAATAAGGATATCCGTCTTCGTCCAACTGAAAGAAAAGATAAAAGGGTGGTCCTGATCCATTGTCCTTGCTAAACTGAAGCCGAACAGGATATGTTTGTAAAAGCAGTTCTTTATACGTTGGTGCCTTAGCGGCAATCTCCCCCAGCAAAGAGAGTCGCTCTTCTTGCGAGGGAAAACGGAAAGAAACAACCGTACTACTGCTACTTTTACTTCTGGCAAGCACCCTCATATAAGCATCAAAAGTTGCATAAGAGATATGATCTAGTTGAGTCTCAGGTATAGAAGAATAAATATTTTGAATTTGAGAAGGATCTGCAATTCCGGCAATAAGTTTTAAGATAAAGTCTTCTTGATTCAAGCGAGAATTTGCCAGCGAAATTGCCCTTCGATTTAAGATGCCGTCATTTTTTAAGAGGCTATCAAAACTACAAGAAGAAGTAGAGAGAATCAGAATAAAGCACAGCAATAATAATTTAGTCCGAAACTTACAGAGTCTCATTGATGTTTTTTTTAAACTGTGGCGACCATTCATCTTCTACTCTCCTCTCTACTTTCAAATACCGTATATACAGAAAGGTCTGTAACACTGTTACAAACGCTGTCTTTTGGCTTCAAAAACCACTATACCTGTAGCTACAGCAGCATTTAAGCTATTGACCTTCCCCTGCATAGGGATAGATAATAAAAAATCACACTTATCTTTAATGTTTTTACTAATTCCTTCACCTTCACTGCCAATTACTATCAGCAAAGGCCCCTTAAGATCTGCAGAATAATAGGCAGTCCTACCTTCAGCATCTGTGCCCGCTACCCAGAATCCCTCTTTTTTCAACTCCAAAATAGTAGAAGATAGGTTTGTTACTCGAGCCACGGGAACATGCTCAATAGCACCGGCTGAAGCTCTGGCAACCTGAGAGTCAAGGCCCACCGAACGATGTTTGGGTATAATAACACCATGGACACCTGCACAATCAGCAATTCTCAAAATTGAGCCAAGATTATAAGCATCTTTTAGTTCATCCAACATCAGAAGAAATGGAGCCTCTCCCCTATCACGCGCTAGGGATAAAATATCATCAATTTCTACATAATCATGAGCGGCAATTTGCGCAATAATCCCTTGATGATTGCGGGTAATTGCCATCTGTTCTAAAGCTGCTTTTGGCACCTCTGCTATCGGAATATTCTTTTCCCTTGCTAAGGAAATAATATATTTAATTGTAGGATCGTAAGCGCCCGAATCAGACTTTAAAAGCCACAGCTTATTAACTGTACGCCCAGCCTTAAGTGCTTCAAGCACAGGATTTCGCCCTTCAAGTTGATCGCTGGACTGACTCTTATCCAACGTACTATCCTCTTCATGGTAATTAGCCTTAGGCTTTTTTACTGTAAAGGCATCTCGCTTTTCAACTTTATCTGGAGCTTTTCCACTAGTCTGAAAGGTCTTTCTCTTTGGCTTCATAAGGATTAATCTCTCCCTTTTCAATTCCTGTTTGAACCATAAAAATCCTTTGTAACAAATAGTCCAAACGTAACTTCTGATCTGTTAAGTATAGATAGCCAATTAAAGCCTCTAGCCCCGTTGCATATTTGTAGTCCGCCGGGCTGGCATTTTTTGCCATGCTACCTGGGTTGCTGTTTTTAGCACGTCTAAAAATACTTTGCTCAACCTCACTCATTTCGGCAAACAAGACTCGCGCAGCAGCGGCTTGCGAGGCCGCCCTTACATAGCGGCTAGTATGTTGGTGCAGAGCCTTTGGGCGGCTAACGTTCTGCCCAACCATTTGTAGTCGAATATAAAGATCAAAAACTCCGTCCCCAATATAGGCGAGCATAGCTGTTGAAGCTTCCCGAATATCCCCATCCAACAAAGGAATAATCATATTTTCTGCACCTGAGGCCCCTGAGGCGTATCCTTAATCTGGTAGCCCAACCCATGTACTTGGTCTCTGAGTTCATCAGCTAGAGCAAAGTTTTTAGCCGCCTTGGCAGCCACCCGCTGGTCAACCAACTCCAATACCTCTTGGGGTACTTTCTGCTCTTTAGCTTCACCACCAAGGCTAATGCCTAAAATCTGAGTCAGATGTCTAATTTTATCTGCAGCTACTAAAAGTACCCTAGCCGAAATTCCAGGATTTTGTACATGAGAATTAGCCACTCTCACTAATTCAAAAATAGCCGTAATGGCATCTGCAGTGTTTAAATCATCATCCATGGCAGTAACGAAAGCCACTTCTGCCTCTTCTATAGATTTTAGAAGCAAATTTTCAGCCTGTTCATCCTCTAAAGCCAGGGTTGTGCGACTCTCGGCCACAAATGTAAGTGTAGAAAAACAATTATCGATTCTCTCAAGCCCATTCGCCGCAGCTTGCAGTAAGTCAGAAGAGAAATTAATAGGCATGCGATAGTGGCCAGAAAGAATAAAGAAACGGATAATACGATAATCATATTGTGATACAATGTCCCTAACTGTAAAAAAGTTTCCTGCTGACTTGCTCATCTTTTCATTATCAACATTAATAAACCCATTATGAACCCAAAAACGAGCCAGCGGAGCTTCATTCACCCCTTCACTCTGGGCAATTTCATTTTCATGATGCGGGAAAACAAGGTCTTGTCCTCCTGCATGAATATCAATCGTTTCCCCAAGGTATTTACCTATCATAGCAGAGCATTCGATATGCCACCCAGGTCTGCCATCCCCCCATGGCGAGGGCCAAAAAGGCTCTTCTGGACGAGCCTTCTTCCAAAGAGCAAAATCCATATAATTTCGCTTAGCTTGGTTATGGGTTCCTCTCTCTCCCGCCCCCTCTTTTAAATCATCGCGGTTTAGATGGGAAAGCTTGCCATATGTGTCAAACTTAGCGACTTCAAAATACACACCGTCCTCAAGTTCGTAAGCCAACCCTTTCTTCACCAGCTCTTCAATCATAAAAATAATCTCATCCATTGATTCTGTAGCTCTTGGCTGAAAAGTTGGTCGTAAAATATTCAGACCATCAGCATCGGTATAGTACTCTTGAATAAAACGATCTGCTAAGTCCTTTACAGTAATTCCTTCCTGATTAGCCTTGGCAATCATCTTGTCATCAATATCTGTAAAATTTTGACAGAACATAACGTCATATCCACGATATTCTAAGTACCGACGCAAAGTATCAAAAGTTATAAAAGGCCTAGCATTTCCCAAGTGAAAATAATTATAAACGGTTGGTCCGCAAGCGTACATTTTCACTTTTCCCGGTTCAAGGGTTACAAACTCTTCTTTCTGGCGGGTCAGGGTATTGTATAATTTCATAATACCTCCAAAACATTTATCATGTTATTTCTATTTTTAACTAGTTACGAATCAGATTTCCTCAGCTTTATCAGCAATATTTTTAGCAGTACTATCAGAAGTCAATTGAAAATTAGAGGAACTCTCTATATCACAAATTCCCTTTTCATTGCAGCGCTCAACCCAAAATTGAGAAGATGGATTAATCTTCATACCCTTCTCTAAAGCGATTACCCTATGCAATATTTTACAAATTTCTTGTTCGACAGGATCAGCGGTATTGCCATGATCCAAGGTTTCAGCATAAGATACAGCTTTACCATCTATCTTGACTACTTTAGCAGGAATACCGACTACCGTAGCATTGTCAGGAACATCTGACAAAACAACGGCATTAGCGCCAATCATAGCATGATTACCCACTTTGAAAGGGCCCAGAATTTTAGCACCAGCTCCTATTAGAACCTCATCGCCAATCTCTGGATGTCGTCTTTTCCCTCGCTGTCTACCCGTCCCTCCTAAGGTTACCCCATGATAAATTGTACAATTATTACCTACGACAGCCGTTTCACCAATAACAATACCCATTCCATGATCTAAAAAAAGCCCTGAACCTAATACAGCACCGGGATGAATCTCAATTCCTGTAAAAAAACGATTAATTTGAGAAATGAAACGAGCTAAAAAATAAAGCTTATGTTTATAAAGAAAGTGGCTGATACGATGAAAAACTAAAGCATGGAAACCGGAATAAAGTAAGATAACACTCATTACCCCCCTAGCAGCCGGATCGCGCTTAGATATTTGCTTTGCATCGTTCAAAAGTCCCATTACTTTCGCCTGTCTTTCTTTAAATATAGACACAAAAACCTGAGATGCCGATTCCCACTTTTTGACACCCAGCTATCAGCCAGGTGGGTATCCTGCGGCAGTCTTGGATCTTCCTCCGAATCACCTTTTCAGGTGTAAGGCTTGATCCGCTCTGCTCTGACACCGGATTCCCTTTTAAGTCACGAAGGTTCAAAAACGTGAGTCTCGGACATATCAGGCACTTATATTATACCAATTGCAATCCTTTACCTCAACACTAACCCAAATAAAGATTCATAGGAAAAGGGAGCTCAAATCAGAAAAAAATTATGCTATTTTTCTACGAACACCAATAACGCTTCAATAGAACAAGGATGGCTTTAACACTAGAAAATTTATAGCTAATACCATCACTCCAACGTTAAAACACTCTTCCTGAAGCAATTGCTGCTCCAGCACAGAACTTTGCGCCTTGGCTATATAGCATTTTAGATGCTTCCAACAAGGTAACACCCGTGGTAAGTACATCGTCAACAATCAAAATGCGTAAATTATCTACACAATATTCTTCTGGAACAATAAAAGCGTCCATAACATTTATCCCACGATTGACATCACCTATCAGGCTGCTCTGCTGTTTTGTCTCCTTCGTGCGCAAAAGAAATTTTTCTGAGCAAGGTATTCCCAGTGATTGTTGTAAGTAATTAGCAATTAAAGCCGCTTGATTATAGCCACGTTGTTTTAATCGCTTCCTCCCTAAAGGAATCGGAAGAATCAAGTCAAAATCTTCTCGAAATGGCCAAAGAATGCAAGATAAAAACTCTGTCAGTAAAGGAACTGAATAGGTTTGATCGGCAAATTTTAGATTTTTTAAAGTTGAAGCCACAACTCCTTCATACCAAAATGGAACAGCAACGTCTACGCCATAGTTTCCAGAATTTTGATCCTTAGAGCAAAAAAGCCAACGTTCCTCTGCAACACGTAAAGGTAGTCTAGCCATGCACCTTTTACAAATTGCCACGCTACTGGTGGTGGACTGATGTAGCTCTACTAAAATTTGGCCACACAAACTACACACTTCCCCCATAAATTGAGACAGGAAAGAAGCCAGATTATATTTTTTTTTCAAAGAAACCTCTTATACTTTATGCCTCATAAAGCTTTAAAAAAGTTGCCAAAGCTGTTCTTCTCTTCTTTTGATCGGAGTTATCAATCATTTGCCTTAAAATCCGTTTTGAAGATACAATGAAGATTCGTTGTTTCGCTCGTGTTAATGCGGTGTAAAGCAAATTGCGATTATTTAACAACGATGACCCTGGAGAGATCGCTAAAACAACTACAGGATATTCACTGCCTTGACTCTTATGCACAGTTAAAGCAAAGGCGGGTTCCAGATCTTCAAGGTTTGCACCGCTGTATTCAATCAGGCGCATGTCCTCCGTTTCAATCCATAGTGTATTATTTTTTGTATCTATAGCTTTTACATAGCCCACTTCACCATTGAATACACCAACGCCACTAGACTGATCTGAAGCCGTATAACTTAAGTCATAATTATTTCTATTCTGTATAACCTTATCTCCAAGGTGGAATGAAAAATTTCGTATTTTTATACTTTCTTTGCTGTCCTGTAGAATTGACTCCTGCAAAAGCAAATTCAAATTTGCAATTCCGGCTATCCCTTTTCTTGCAGGAGCTAAAACAGTTACATCTTTAAGTGGATCAAGGCCATAAATTTTGGGTAAAACATTGGAAAACAGTTTAACTACTGCAGCAGAGATAGTTTCAGGAGTCTCTTTATTTACAAGAAGACAATCGCTGGACAGACTCTGATCAAAAATAATACTTTCACCTTGAAGAATTCGGTGGGCATTAACAATAATTCGACTCTTTTCTGCTTGTCGAAAAATTTTGGTAAGCTCAGTAACAGGAAGAAACTCAGAACTAATCAAATCTGAAAGCACATTACCGGCTCCCACCGAAGGTAATTGATTACGATCACCAACAAAAATCAAACGACAGCCCTGAGGTACAGCTAATAAAAAATGCTTAAATAAGTAAATGTCAAGCATGCTCAGTTCATCAACAATAATTACATCTGCGGCTATTGGGTTATCCTGATTTTTTCTGAAATAGAGACTGAAGCCATGATCTTCTCCACGCTCAAACTCTAATAAACGATGCAATGTGGAGGCAGGAAAGTCAGTTGATTCTGTCATTCTTTTAGCTGCACGACCTGTAGGGGCTGCTAAAACTATCTTTCTTTTTCTTTTTTGAAGCAGATCAATTAGCACTTTAATAATAGTAGTCTTTCCTGTACCTGGGCCACCAGTGATAATAGAAACATTATAGGCTAAAGCTTGAGAGACGGCTTTAACTTGCTCCTGAGCTAAAACTAATCCCAGAGATTGTGCAGAAGTTAATACTTCCTCTAAAAGCTTTCCCTCGTCAAATACATCAGTTTCTGATTCTAGCTTATTTGCTAAGACTTTAGCAGATATAGCTTCTGCCTCAAAGGTTCTTATTAGACTTATTCTAGCCATTTCTGTATCAAGTTTATTAGCAGAGAAATTTCCATCGGAATCAAAATCATACAGAAGTATTTTATTGGATAAGGATAGTGATTCCAATGCCTGCTGCCAAACTGCTAAAAAACCTTGACTATACTTTAGAGTATCACCAGAACTGTCGATTTGTGGATATTCCTTTGGTAAATTAACTTGTAAGAGCTCGCCTAATCTATTTAAAAGATCCGCTTTCAAACAATATGTATGACCTTCGTTTTCCGCCACATTCAGTAGATGGAGAATGGCGCTGGAGACTCGTTCCAGGGATAGTTCACCAATACCTAAACTCTTTGCCAGCTGATCTGCCGTCTTAAATCCAATACCTTTAATTTCATCAACCAGCCTATAAGGATTCGAGCGGATAATTTCGAGAGCTTCAGTTCCAAAACGTTTATAGATTGCGCCTACGCGTTGACTTCCAAGTCCTAATGGTGCAAGTAAAAGTGATAGTTCATGTACATCTGTCTTAGCAGCCACTTGCTCGGAAATTTTCTTAGCTTTGCTAAGACTTATACCTTTAATGGCCACTGCCACCTGACCCGGTTCATCACGTAAAACGGTCAAACTGTCATCACCAAATCTATCAACAATACGCTGAGCCATCTTAGTTCCAATGCCTGAAAAAAGTCCTGAAGACAGATAAGCAATCATAGCAGTAGGTGATTGTGGAATTACTGGAACAGCTGAAATTATTCTAAACTGTCGGCCATAATTTGCATGTTCTATCCAACTGCCTTCAAGTTCAAAAACATCTCCCAAATCAAGAGGGGGAAGACTTCCTGTAGCGGTAAATTCCACCCCCTCCATTTCAATCTGAGAAAAGACTGCAACGGTATACCCGGTTTGCTCATTTCTAAAAATAATAGTTTCACAAACTACTTGACGCAAAATCAAATTTCCAGAGGCGTTCGGCAGAAATTTTTCCTGCCGCTCCAAACCGGATAGATATCTTTCTTGACTTTGATCCACAGTCTGTTCACTCCTTTATTCAAACAAGTCCCGCAGCCTTTGCTAAAATCTCGGCTTTATCTGTACGCTCCCAAGAAAACAACTCATCGTTTCTTCCAAAATGACCGTAAGCCGCCGTCTTCTTATATATAGGTTTACGTAGATCCAGGTCACGAATAATCGCTTCCGGACGCAAGTCAAAATGTTCATGTAACAGATTAGTGATTGCTTCATCACTAATCTTTCCTGTACCAAAGGTATCAACCATGATAGAAACAGGCTGCGCCACACCAATTGCGTAGGCAAACTGGATTTCACATTCCTTTGCAATTTTAGCTGCCACAATATTTTTAGCCAGATAACGAGCAGCATACGCTGCGGAGCGATCCACTTTAGTCGGATCCTTTCCTGAAAAAGCGCCACCACCATGTCTGGCAAAACCACCATAAGTGTCAACAATTATTTTACGCCCCGTCAATCCGCTATCTCCCTGAGGCCCACCAATAATGAAGCGCCCCGTGGGGTTAACAAAAATCTTCGTCTCTTCATCAAGTAGTTCAGCAGGTAATACTGGTAAAATTATTTCGTTCTTCACCGCATCAGCCAGTGCTTCCTCACTAATTTGAGGACTATGCTGGGTTGAAATAACTACAGCCTCAATTCTTTTAGGAATATTGCCCTCATATTCAATGGTTACCTGACTTTTCCCATCCGGTCTTAGAAATGGCATTTGTCCACTTTTTCTGACATCTGCCAGTTTCCTTGTCAATTGGTGAGCAAGAGATATAGGTAATGGCAAGAGTTCAGGTGTATCATCATTGGCATATCCAAACATCATTCCTTGGTCGCCAGCTCCTGTAGCCAAGCTATCTGACAAATCTCCTGAGCGACTCTCTAAAGACTGATTTACACCTTGAGCTATATCGGGTGACTGCTCATCAAGAGTAGTCAATACAGCACACGTTTTATAATCAAAACCCGAATCGGTACCATCATAACCAATTTCTTTTACCGTATTTCTGACGATTGAGGGGATGTCCACATATGCAGATGTGCTAATCTCTCCCATAACTAAAACCATCCCTGTTGTACAGGCTGTTTCACAGGCAACTCTTGCCTCAGAATCCTGAGCAAGTATCGCATCTAAAACCGCATCCGAAATCTGATCGCAAACTTTATCGGGATGCCCTTCTGTCACAGATTCCGATGTAAAAAACCATTTACCCTTCTTAATACTCATACATATTCCCTTTCTGAATTACCATAAAAATAATAAAACCCTCCTGAAAGGAAGGCCTACATAACTAAAAATGCCTCATCTTTCAGGTATAACCTGCTGGAATTAGCACCGCCGCATTACCGCGGTTGCCGGACTTCATAGGGCCAGATCCCTCCGTCACTCTTGATAAGCGATGACTGTATTCACTTTTTTGTAAGCTTATCATATTTAAAAACGACTTGCAACCACTCTTAGCAAGAAAAGCCAATATGAAAATGCCAAAAAAACGGATCAATTAAAACTCTGAAATAGCCTAATCGCTAAACAAATTTACTTTCGCTCTATCTAAATACTTTACCCTTTTTTCTATTTTTTGTCGTATTCCGAGAAAAATAGAAAGTTAGAAAGAGATTAAACTAGAAAAAAGAGGAGGAGCAGTTATGAAACAACGTATTGCACTAATATTGTCAGATGTTTATTTAGCTAATACTATTGTAACCCGTTTAGCTTATTTACTTAAAAACTATCAGATCAACCACTACCTTCCATCGACAGTATTAAGCGGCTGCCTAAGGATTGCGGAAGAAGTCATTCTGTACGATCAATTAGCCATTGAGAAAACTAAATTACTAGCTTTCCTTGCTGGCAGAAGTCCACCGATTTTTATACCCTTACGAAAGAGCACCAAAAGCGATGAAGTAATACCTGCTGACGAAATATTAGAACAAATTACACTTTCGGCTTCGCAACTATCAAATCATCTGTCAGTAGCAAGTCAAACTTCACCCCCTCAGGAATCAACTTTATTAAAATCCCACATACGTATTATTACCGCTTTAGGAGAGCATAGTCAGCGTAAGGTGTATCTACGGACAATGATTAAAGCACTTTTACAGCCACTAAATAAAGTAATTCATTTAGAAATAATGTCGGGACTACATATGCTATCCCGAGCTGGTACAACACAAAATATCTCTGGAAATTCCAGTAGTATAAGTAGCCTTCTTTTGTATCTTGAAAATAATAAATGTAAAGCGCAAGAGTTGTGGAACTTTTTACAGGTGGATTGTCTAGGCTGTTACTTTTTCGGACTACCAGAGAAAGCTGATGATCTATTGCTATGCTCACGTCAAACAGTTGAAAAACTGCTCCAGCTCCTGCATCGTCTTACGACTAACTCTCCTGAAAATATCATCGTACTCGTTAGTATTGCATCCCTTCCCCTCCAGGTATTTAGAAGCTATTGCAATTATGGTCAAGAATTACACCTTCTACTGCCAGCAGATAGTCAGGATATATCATTTTATCAAAAAGAGATCCATAATCTGGTTACTAATCTACCATCACATATTTTAAAATTTATATGTACACCTAGAGGAAGAGCCTATGAAAAAACTTGCTTCAGCGAATAAAGATTTCTATATAAAAAACGCTTCAACCAAATCCATCGACAAGACAGAGTTATGTCACCATTTACAATCGGTTATTATTGCAAAAATTCAAAATTATACCAGCACAGATGACATGCTCTTTCAAGAGATTATTGCAGAAGTTATTCGTGAAGAAACCCAATCCTCCAAAATGAACATTAAAGATAAAAGAGATTTGGCCAAAACTATTTTTAACCACATGCGCCGAATGGGGGTTCTACAGCCACTTTTAGAAGATACAGAAATTACAGAAATTATGGTTAACGGTCCCAAGAAAATCTTTTTTGAACGTGCTGGTCGCTTATATCAATCAGAAGTAAAATTTAGAGATACTGAAGAACTGAATCTACTTCTAGTTAATTTTTTTTCAAGAGCCAACCGGCCCTTAAATGAAAGTCTACCTATAGCAGACCTACGCCTTCCAGACGGATCACGAGCCAATGCTGTTCTTCCCCCAATAGCACCGGACGGTCCAATCTTTACCATTAGAAAGTTTGCCGGTATCCGACCAAATACCGAAACACTCATTAAGCAAGAATTTATTAGCCAAGAGGCTCTACAATACCTTGAAATGGCAGTCAAGAATAAAAAGACAATTTTTCTATGTGGTGGCACAGGTAGTGGGAAAACTACATTTCTTAACATTCTATCCTCATTTATTGATCCAAACGAGCGAGTAATTACAATTGAAGATTCTGCAGAACTATCTCTCCAAGGACTGAGTAATGTTGTGCGTTTAGAGGCACGCCCCAGTTGCAATAGCAAACAATCAGAAATAGATATAGGTCAATTAATTCGAGCTGCTTTACGTATGCGCCCAGATCGCTTAATTGTAGGCGAAGTTCGCGGTAAAGAAGCTGCGGAAATGCTTAAAGCAATACACACAGGTCATCCGGGATCTCTCTGCACCGGACATGCAAATTCCTGCTACGAGATGATGATGAGATTGGCCATTATGATACAAGAAGTCAGTAGATTACCTTTTGAGACAATTTTACGACAAATCTCAATGGGAATTGATGTCATAGTACATATTGTGCGGCTAGCTGACGGCCGCCGAAAAATAAACGAGATAGCTGAGATTGTAAGTAGCGGTGACAATAATATTCTCTGTCATAAAATTTATGAATTAAGAAACGAGGACAATTTATATGTGCTTCTGCCCTGCCAAGAAGGATCAAAAATGGTTGAAAACTAGCAAACACAAATTCCTCTTTCGGCACCTATGGCTCCTTCCAATCATCTATGCTTTACTTTACTATTTATCGGGAATCTTTCTGGAAAGCCAGAAAATCAAACTAATTGTTTGCCTTTTTTTAATGATTTACCCTTTTATTTGTCTAATTAATTTATTGTACAGTCAAAGAAAAAGACACTTGCAGTTACAGACTAAAATTTTTTTACAAACCTTACTAACACATATTTCTGCAGGATATTCTTTAGAAAATGCCTTATGCTTTATTAGCCCTAACCTAAAAAAAACCTATGGTTCAAAAGCCAGTATGATTAAGCCACTAAAGAAGCTTGAACAAAGGCTTTCTTCGGGGCAAGATTTGTCTATAGTCCTGTACGACTTCTGCGTACAACTCGATTATCTTGAACTTTTGCCTATCGTTCGTGCACTAACCCTAGTGAGAAAAATTGGAAATGGCATTGAAGTACTCATAGAAAACTGTTGCCATATGGTAAGTGAGTCTATCGCCCTTCGCCAAGAAGTTGATGCCAATAATGCTGGAAAATACGCAGAGGCTACTATACTCTGTATCATGCCTTTTGGACTTACATCTTTACTATCTTCCTTTACTGGAAGTTATATGCAAACTGCTAAAAGCAGTATAACCGGTAATGCTTTATTATTTTTGGCTTTCACAATTGCAGTTTTTTCCTGCGCTCTACTTCTGCGCGGTTTAAGTGAAAACAAACCCCATAATTCTTTACTTAGCAATCCAAACAAAGGGCTTTGCCGAATAGGATTTTTAGGGGAGATAATGACAAAAATCGTACCAAGATCGGTTCAAATAAAGCATGAAGAAATTTTTCAAGAAATTAGGCCTACTTTTGGCAAGGAACTTAGACATTACTGGACCAAATTAATGCTAATCACAATCTTAATTGCTTTTATTTGCGTTATTTCAAGTACCAGTCTAAATATTTATGCGTTTCTAATTTTATTAGCTATTCCGATGATATTTTTACTAAGCTATCTTAACTTAAGAGCACAGGCACAGAAGCGTAGAGATGTCATCACAGAGGAGCTGCCAGTCTTTTTATCCATGCTCTGTGCTCTGCTCCATTCCGGAATACTCTTAAATCAGAGTTTAGAGATATGCAGTCGCACTTACAAAGCTCAGTCTTTATTGGGAAGAGAGTTTACTTATATGAAATTACAAATGCAAGGAGGAAAATCTGCAATAAATGTATTAGAAAACTTTGCCGCTCGCACTCCTATACCTGAATTTCAATCGGCCATTTTATTATCCACCCGCTATGAAAAAAGCGGTGTAAGTGAGGTGCTTCAATTACTCAGCCTTCAAACCTCGGCTTGCTGGTCCTTATGCCGAAATAATATCCGCAGGAAAAAAGAAAAAGATAGTCTTACTATACTAGGGCCAATGATGCTAGATCTGGTAGCGGTGTTGATTGTAGCCGCGGCTCCTGCTTTTTTAACATTAAAAGGTACAGTCTAAAATGAATAAATGAAAGAGGAAAGTGTGAAAGAAAATAGCAGTTAAAGCACAAAAAGGGGCAAACAAAACCAAGCC
>CAZFHA010000029.1:0-36694 GCA_964518595.1 uncultured Oscillospiraceae bacterium | reverse complement strand
AACCTGCGATCCTGCGGTCAAGGGGTAGCGTTTCTGAGCGCGCCCAGTGGGCGAAAAAGCGAAGAAAAAGCTAGGGAGCAGCGGGAGAGTCGCGAATAAAATGAGCGAATTGACCTTGCAGCGAGCGGTAGGTTCGAGTCCTACTTGAGGAGCCAGAGACGGGGTCAATACTTAGGTATTGATCCTTTTTTTGTATTAGAATGAACTAAGAACCTGCGATCCTGCGGTCAAGGGGTAGCGTTTCTGAGCGCGCCCAGTGGGCGAAGGGAGGATACATGCACTATAAGGGAATTATTTTTGATTTAGATGGCACACTACTGGATACGATTGCCGATTTAGCAAATAGCGTAAATCAGATGCTGACAGAGAGAGGTTATCCTACTCATTCTATAGAGGTGTACAAATCCTTTGTAGGGGGAGGTGCCAGAAATTTAATTATGAAGAGTCTTCCGGCAGGGGTGAGTGCTGATGAGCAGGCTGTTGATGAAGCTTTATTGCGCTATAAGGAAATCTACCAACAACGCTTTATGGAGGAAACCAAACCTTATCCAGGTATAATTTCTTTATTAGATAGCTTAAACAAATTAGATTTGAAATTAGCTGTTTTATCTAATAAGCATGATGCTGCTACCCAAGTTTTAACTCAAAGCTTACTTCCGCCAGTTTTTCTAACAATTGCAGGGGAGAGAACTGGAGTTAAGCCTAAGCCTGATCCCGAAGGCGTGCTACAAATTGCTGAAACCATGGGTCTTGATTCGGAGAATATTATTTATATTGGTGACTCTGAAGTCGATGTTCAGACAGCAAATAATGCCGGTATGCTTCCACTTGGAGTTTCTTGGGGATTTCGAGATGTTTCTGTGCTAAAGGAAGCTGGAGCTGAGCTGGTAATTTCTCATCCAGAGGATATTTTGTCTCTAGATTTGTTCTAGTATAAAAGTCTTTATAGAAGTTTTAACTCGGCTAATCTGCTTAGAGTACTGCTCTTGATGACCTAAGATCTTTTGCTTCAATTGAGGTAGAAGATCTTTGTTGTTTTTAAACAAAAAAATAATAGAAACATATAGTTCTTTCTATTGACATGCTTAATCAAAAAAGGGTACTATTCAGACAGTCAATAATATTTCAATAGTAGTGTGGAGGTAAGTAATGTCTAGGTATGCAATTGGAGTGGATTATGGAACATTATCAGGTCGGGCACTGTTGGTTGATTTAGATTCAGGTCGAGAAATAGCGGAAAGTGTCTACAATTATCCCCACGGAGTAATGGATGAAGCTTTACCTTCAGGGAAGAGACTAGGACATGACTGGGCGCTTCAGCACCCCCAGGATTATATTGATGTATTGGCTTATACTATTCCCCGGATATTAAAGAGCTCGGGAGTTAATCCTAGTGACATTATTGGTATTGGAACGGATTTTACAGCTTGTACTTTAGTTCCTGTGAAGAATGATGGTACACCTTTATGTTTTTTAGAAGGTTATGAGAATGAACCCCACGCTTATGTTAAGCTTTGGAAGCATCATGCTGCACAAGATAAGGCGAATTTGTTAAATCAGATTGCAGAAGAGCGAGGAGAAGTTTGGCTTAAGAATTATGGGGGTAAAATATCTTCGGAGTGGGCGATTCCCAAGATCTGGCAAGTTCTCGAGGAGAATCCAGAACTATATCAGGCCGCAGATCGTTTCATTGAGGCGGCTGACTGGATTGTGTGGCAGTTGACGGGGCAAGAGACAAGAAATTCTTGCACTGCCGGTTATAAAGAACTATGGAATAAGTCTTTAGGATTCCCTGCTGATTCCTTTTTTGCGGCACTTAATCCCCAATTGGAACATGTGGTTGATGATAAGTTATCCCGTGATATTCTTCCTCTTGGGAGTAAGGCAGGGGAACTGACTCCTGAGATGGCGGCTTTAACTGGGCTGATAGCCGGGATTCCGGTAGCCGTTGGTAATGTCGATGCTCATGTTTGCGTTCCGGCCGTAGGTATTGATGGGCCAAATAAGATGCTGGCGATTATGGGTACTTCTACCTGCCATATGATTATGGACGAGAAGGAGATACAAGTTCCAGGTATTTGTGGCGTGACCGCTGATGGTATTATGCCGGGTTTTTATGGTTATGAGGCCGGACAGTCTTGCGTAGGGGATCATTTTGCTTGGTTTATTGATAATTGTTTACCTCAATCTTATTATGAGGAGGCTAAAGCAAAGAATCAATCTATTCACGCTTATTTGCGTCAAAAGGTTGAAGGAAAAAAGCCCGGTGAATCTGGACTTTTGGCACTTGATTGGTGGAACGGAAACCGATCTGTATTGGTAGATGTTGACTTAAGCGGTTTTTTATTGGGCATGAATTTACAGACCAAAGCGGAAGATATTTACCGCGCTTTAATTGAAGCAACCGCTTTTGGAACACGGATGATTGTTGAGAATTTTCGTAATCATGGCGTAGCTGTGGAGGAGTTTTATGCTTCAGGAGGAATTTCACAAAAAGATCCAATGACAATGCAGATCTATGCTGATATTCTTAACATGCCTATCCGGATTGCAGGATCTACCCAAGGTCCGGCTCTGGGTTCAGCTCTTTTTGGAGCTGTGGCGGCGGGTGCTGAAAAAGGTGGTTTTGATACGATTTTTGAAGGTGCTAGAAAGCTTGGAAAAATACAGGACACTGTATATATGCCTAAAGCTGAGAATGCGGCGATTTATGATAAACTTTTTGAAGAGTATAAAAGACTCCACGATTATTTTGGCCGCGGTGAGAATGATGTAATGAAGCGGCTGAAAGAAATTAAACTGGAAGCGAGCCGTTAATTAATTAACCCTTACTTCGGGTTTTATTCTTTCAAAGAAGAGTACAATAAGACTACCATAAAAGATCTGGAGCACTTTGATCCAGGTCTTTTTATATGGGGGGAGATACTTCTCTTCGATCACTTGCATAATTGCCTTTAATTCATTATAGTAGTAATGGATTTTTGATTCCTTTTGACTTTTTCAATGTGGACAAATTTCTTTGTACCTACTCCGGTCGACTATTTCTCGACTCATATAATATTGGAGGATAATATGACACATGATTCAACACTTCGGTTGAGACGTACCAGAAGCCTTGCAACAGCTGCCGTCATTGCGGCTCTTTATGTTGTACTAACTCTGCCCTTTGCTCAGTTTGCCTTTGGGCCGGTTCAGTTTCGTTTGGCTGAGATTTTGGTTGTACTGCCGATTCTCACCGGCGCTGCAATTCCAGGGGTTATTTTAGGTTGCTTTTTAAGTAATTTACTTAATCCAATGAATCTGGGAATCATTGATATTGTTTTTGGCACTTTAGCAACAGGCTTAGCTGCAGTATTGACTCGTTACCTTTATACCCGACTACCTAAGAAGAGGCCACTACTGATTCAAGGTATTGCCCTAACCCCCCCGGTGGTAATCAACGCTTTGATTGTTGGGACGTACTTGTCTTTTTTACTTAGTGGCGATGATACGGTTACTCTGGCGGTTATTGGAATTAACATCTTTTATATCGCCTTAAGCGAAGCTTTTGTGGTTTACGTGATTGGCTTCCCACTATTATTGGTTTTACAAAAAAGTGGACTACGGCGGCTTTGGGCGTAGTCACAGTGAAGGATGGTATTATGTCCCACTATTTTGATTCTACTCCGGAAAAAACGTCTCAGCCCCGAGAGCTTAGTTTAAGACTTCAGGGTACTGATTTGACTTTCATCTCTGACACAGCGGTTTTTTCCCGGCGGCAGATTGATTTTGGTAGTAGACTCCTACTTGAAACGGTTGCAGTTATTCTTCGAGAGGAGAATCGGGGCAAAGGACGACTACTGGACCTAGGTTGTGGTTACGGTGTGCTAGGTCTTTCTCTTAAGCGTCTTTTTCCTGCTCTTGAGGTGACTTTGGCTGACGTAAATCAAAGAGCATTGGAGCTGACAAGGCAGAATAGCCGAAAGAATCACTGTAGTTTTGTTGATATCGTACTCTCTGATGGGTGGGAGAACTTGTCAGGCAGCTTTGATAATGTAGTGACAAATCCGCCTGTCCGGGCAGGTAAACAAGTAGTCTTTTCTTTTTATCAGGGTGCTTATCAGCAGATCGTATCAGGAGGAAGTCTGTTTGTTGTTCTGCAAAAGAAACAAGGTGCTCCTTCCAGTGTGAAAAAATTGATTGAGTTATTTGGAAATTGTGAAATAATTAATAAGGATGCAGGCTATTGGATTTTACGGTCAAATAAGATCGAAAAGGATAGTAAGCCTACAGCGAGCGAGAAAGGATTATAAATTATGTCAAGTTGTGATAGTTGCAAAAGTAAAGATAGCTGCGGTTCGGCAGCTACCGGTGGTTGCTCACCTAAAGAGCCGGAGTCCCTACAGGCACCCTTACATCCAGATTCAAAGATTAAGCGGGTTTTTGGTATTTGTAGTGGAAAGGGCGGTGTTGGAAAGTCCTTGGTAACATCTGTTTTGGCAGCTAAGTTATCACGTAAGGGCTATCGCGTAGGTATACTCGATGCAGATATTACCGGCCCTTCTATTCCTAAGGCTTTTGGCCTTTCTGGACAACTAAAGGGTACCGAAGCAGGGATTAAGCCTGCTATTACCCATTCAGGCATCGAAGTTGTTTCCGTAAATCTAGTAATGGAGAATGAAGAAGCTCCTGTATTATGGCGTGGGCCGGTTATTTCCGGCGTAGTAAAGCAGTTTTGGACTGATGTTATTTGGAATGAGCTGGATGTTTTACTTATTGATATGCCACCTGGCACAGGCGATGTTCCCTTAACTGTTTTTCAGTCTATTCCTTTGGATGGCATCTTACTGATTTCTACTCCACAAGATTTGGTCTCTATGGTGGTTAATAAAGCTCGGAATATGGCTCTAATGATGCAGGTTCGCATTTTAGGTTTTGTTGAAAATATGAGCTACATTACCTGCAGTCATTGTGGTGAGAATCATACTGTTTTCGGTGAAGGCGGTGTGGATAAGGCAGCGGCAGAATTAGGTGTACCAGTACTTGATAAAGTTGCTATTGATCCTACGGTTACCCGTCTGATCGATCAGGGTGAGATCGAAAAGGTTTCTACGCCAGTACTAGATAATGCGGTTAGTTTCCTGGAAAACCTGATTGAAAAGACTTAAGAGGAGGGACTATGATCCTCTACGAGTATAGAAGTTCTATTGGACAGGACAGCCATGCCTTTGATTCCGAGCCCCTTTCAGATAAGCCTCTTCTTTTGGGCGGATACCTGATGGAGAATGAAAGACCTCTAAAGGCAAATAGTGATGGCGATGTGGTTTTGCACGCTTTAACCAATGCTATTTCCGGAATCAGCGGTGTCAATATTTTAGGATCAATCGCTGATCGGTTATGCTTGGAAGAAGGTATTACAGATAGTAGTGCCTATTTAGATCTAGCTCTGGCAAGCTTAAGGGATTGGGAAATCTGTCACGTATCTTTCTCTGTTGAGTGTCTTCGGCCAAGACTTGAAGTGTACATTCCCAAGATTAAGGCACAAGTTGCCAAGTTACTGGGGATTCATGCTAGTAATGTAGGTCTTACAGCAACTTCAGGGGAGAAGCTTACTGCTGTGGGGCAGGGGCAGGGTATTGCTGTTGTTTGTTGTTTAAGTGTCCGAAGGGAAATAAAAGAAGCCTAAATCAGTAAGACTGTTAAGGGTCAAGTAAGGCTTCTGTTAATAGCGTATTTTAGCAAAAAGAGAGCTAGTTAACTCTCTTTTTGCGTTTTTTCCAAAAGTTCGGCTAAGAGCAAATCTTCTGGCGTTGTTATTTTAATATTCATGTAAGAACCTTCAGTTAGATAAACGGATAGCCCCATGGCCTCCGCCAGAGAAGTATCATCGGTGGCCTGGATATTATTTTGGTTTCCAAAGGTGTAGGCCGCTAATAGAACATGGTATAAAAAGGCTTGAGGGGTCTGTATGGCGTAGAGCTTAGATCTTTCTGGGGTTCGTGTTACTTTAGGCACTTCTTGGGATAGTATTTCTTTTATCGTATCTTTCACTGGAACGGCTGCTGCACAGGCTTCATAATTTAAGGCTCCGGATAAGCAGTTGTCCAGTACTTTAGAGTCCACAAAGCAGCGAGCTCCATCGTGAACAAAGACAACATCCTGAGCATGGGGAGGTCGCTCAAGCTCACCCAGTGTTACAATACCTTCCCACACCGAATCTTGGCGACTACGCCCACCTACGACAATTTTTTCTACACAAGAGAGCTTATACTCCTCGCAGAGAATTTGACTTTCTTTAATCAGCTCGTGCCCTGTGACTAGTACCAAGTGGAGCTGAAATTTTTTTTGTTTTTGACGCTTTTCATAACTGTATCTCTCAAAGGCCAAAAGGGTTCTGACGATTACAGGTATACCCCCAATGGGCAAAGTTTGCTTATTAGCCTTATCACCCATTCTTCGACCCTGACCAGCGGCCGGGATGATAACGTAGAGATGTTCAGGGGCTAGGGATATTTTTTGCAGTTGAGACGAATCTGAGATGTCAGTTTTCTTATTCATATTCTCCTCCTACTAAAAATCAAAAACTTACTTAAAATAAGATGTCTATAGCTTCTGATAAGGTATCTGCATAGATTAATTCAGGCAATTTACTTGTTTTCTTACTTTTGGATTCTTGGACATGGGACTTCTGCAAACGTTCAAAAGTTCCTTTATTGCTGCCGGGTAAAAGACAGGCGGTAAAACCTAAGCGGCCAGCTTCCAGAACCCGGCGCTCTACGTCACTAACAGGGCGAATCTCACCTGTTAATCCTAACTCGCCTAAAACTAAGGTATCCGGTGGCAAGGCTCGATCTTTTAAGGCTGAGAATACTGCAACGGCAACCGGCAGGTCGCAAGCGGTTTCGTTAATTCTTAGCCCCCCTACCACATTAACATAGGTATCCATGTTAAAGAGACCTAAAGCGAATTTCTTTTCCAGGACAGCTAAGATCATTCCTAACCTGCCCCTATCTAGACCTTGTGTCATTCTTTGAGGTACCGAATAGGCGGTGGGGCTGAGGAGTGCCTGAATTTCGATCAAGAAGGGCCGTGTACCTTCCATAGAGGCAGTGACAACGGATCCAGAAACATCAATGGGTCTTCCAGCCAGAAGAAGGGAGGAGGCGTTTTCAACCTGAGCCAGCCCTTGGCCAGTCATTTCAAAAAAGGCCAATTCGCCGGTTGCTCCGAAGCGATTTTTAACGGCACGCAACAGTCTGAAAGGGCTGCTGTTTTCTCCCTCGAAATACATCACACTATCGACCATATGTTCAAGAACACGCGGTCCAGCCAAAGAACCATCCTTGGTTACATGGCCTACCAATACAATGGTAATCTTCAACCCTTTGGCCAGGCGTAAAAGTCCGGCGGTTACTTCTCGAACTTGGCTGACACTGCCTGGTGCGGAGGTGATCTCTGAAGAATAGAGGGTTTGAATGGAGTCAACGATGCAAAGGGCAGGCCGATTTTTTTGAATAATTTCGGCTACTTCTTCGAAGGCGGTTTGAGTACAGAGGGTAATATGGTTTGTTTCAATTTCTAGTCGATTGGCTCGTAAACGAATTTGACTGGCCGATTCCTCGCCAGAAATATAGAGTACTTGCCCCTGAGCTTTAGCCAGGTGGCTTACTTGAAGTAGTAGAGTAGATTTACCAATACCGGGATCTCCCCCTACCAGAACTAATGAACCGATGACGAAGCCGCCACCCAAAACTCGATCTAATTCCTTCAGACCGGAGGAAAAGCGGTTCTCTTCTTTGGTCTCAACTTCCGCTAAAGGAACAAGGCTATCTTCTTTTAACCAGCTTCCAGCTAAAGAGGGCTTGGCGGAACTGTTTTTGGCAACAATTTTTTCTTCGACAAAACTATTCCAGCTTTGACAGGAAGGACATTTACCCAACCAGCCGGAACTTTCGTAACCGCAATGATTACAGACAAATAAACTCTTGGCTTTAGCCATATAGATACTCCTATGTGGTGGTTATAGATTTGGTGTATACATTTTCCGTTAGGTGATAGCCCTTGCAACTATAGCCGTAATCTGCGTTGGCAGGCTTATTATTAGGCAATAGTTAGGAGGTTAATTAGGGAATTTCCCTTTGTAAAAGTATACCGTATTCCAAGCCAAAAAGTAAGTTAGATTACCTGTGGCATTTAAAACAATACGAGATATTGGAGAATTTGTTAGTTCGTATAGCTACAGTGAAAATAGTATCTAAGTAAATTATTGATATAAAGGAGACATTTTTTCTATACGAGGGGCAGTCTATTCTAAGAATAGATTGCCCCTTTTTTACAAATACTCCATTACTTTGAAATCTGTATGTAGTCTGTCCCTAACCCAAGTGCAAATGTTCCTGTAGTATAATGGTATTACTTTGACGATTTGTGCTATTCAATAGACAGGGATTTCAGGAGGAGAGTACTTTGAAGATAAAAGAGTGGATTTTACGTAGGATACTAGCTATAGGCTTAGCCACCACCATAGTATTGTCAGGGAGTTTAACCTCTTGTGCTTTTTTACCTTTTTTAGCTGGTAGAACAGGTAATTCTACCGAAGCCACTACAAAGACTAGCAGCAAGGAGGCCACCTCTGAAACAAAAGCAAGTGGAACTGAAGCTGATGGCAATGAGAGTAAGGCAGTTAAAGCTCTGCGCGCTATAGATTTAGAGCTTTTTACTGATGTGGTAACCAGTGATACTGTTACCCTCCACCTGACGTTAAAAGATCCAAAAGCTCTTGGCATTGAGTCGCCGGCGGTTACTTTAGGTAGTTTTAGTCCTGAACTTGCCGCTCAAGATACAGAAAAATATAATCGGTTACTAAAGGAGTTAGATAAAATTCCTTATGAGGAGCTGCCAACTAAAGAGCAGCGGGTTTATGATATTATCAAGTACTCCCTAGAAGAGAATCTGGCCTTTGAACCTTTTTACTACTATGGGTCTTCTTTTAATTCAATTACAGGAATTCAAAGTCAGTTGCCTCTTATCTTGGCAGAATTTCCTTTTGACAGTAAAGAAGATATTGATGATTATCTGCTTTTAGTTCAGGATGTTCGTCGTTATTATAAAGATTTGCTTAGTTTTGAACAGGAACGAGCTACGAAGGGCTTACTGGCTTCAGACAAGAATATTCAAAAGATCATTGACTCTTGTAATGCCTTTTTGAAAGAAGATGCCAAAAACACCAGAGCTAATCACTTTATGGTCACAAGCTTTGCCGAAAGACTTGAGGGTGTAGAAGGCTTGGATGAGGCGCAAAAGTCAGCCTACATCAAAGACAATCAGAAAGCTCTGGATGACTATTTGTATCCGGCCTATCAAGATTTGGTTGATGGTTTTACTGCTTTATTAGGTAGTGGCAAAAACGAAGGTGGCTTGTCTGCTTTCCCTGAGGGTAAAGAGTATTACTCTGTTCTGTTGCAGTCTGAAGGCAGTACTGATGCAACGCCTGAAGTGGCAGCCGAACTACTAGAAAATACAATTGATGATCTCATCGACGAAATTCAGTCGATTAACATGGATGATAAGTTTGAATCCTTATATGAATCTTATGATTTTACCAAGGGTTCTGTTCAAGAGAATCTTGATTACTGTAAAGCAGCAATCAAGAAGGACTTCCCAGAACTAATTGACCATAATGTTACTTTGCGGGAAGTGCCGCCCCAGTTGGAAGAGTTTTTCAGCCCAGCTGCATACCTTTCTTGTCGTATTGATGATCCTACGGAGAACTTAATTTTGACTAATGCTTACGCTTTAAAAAATTCTAAAGATCTTCTTGGTACGGTAGCTCATGAAGGTTACCCTGGGCATCTATTTCAAAATGTTTACCATGCTGTAGAGATTGAGAGTCTGTTTCAACGCTCCGGTAGCTTTAAGGGCTTTTCTGAGGGCTGGGCAAGATATGCCGAGGACTATATAAAGACTCATTCTGACTTTGATCAAAGCGTGGTGAGCTATGTGACCATTGAGGATACCATTTTTAATCTGCTACTTCCGGCACGCATTGATATTGGCGTAAATTACGAAGGGTGGGACTTAGCTCAAACTGAAAAATTCTTGGAGAGTTATAACCTGAATTTGCCGGAGTATGCTGCATATTCTTATGATATGGCTATAGAAATACCTGGCTATTTCATGGCCTATGCTTTGGGAGAGATCAATGTAAATCAGATTCTGGATGAGGCGAAAGATACACTGGAAAATCAAGTAAGTCTAAAGGAGATTCATACAGCCTTCCTTGACTTGGGTCCGGGACCCTTTCCCATTTTGGATAAGTACATGGATGAATATGTTGAAGAGCAGAAGAACTAAGGGAATTCTACTCTTATGCTTAGGTTCTAGCCATTCTAGGGAAGCTTTAATGTTATAATTACTTTATCGCTTCTATTGAATATAGTAAAAAATCAAAAATAAATATATTTTGAGACCGGAGGCTCTTTTATGGCAAAGTTAACTCGTCTTGCGACTACTGTCACCGCCCGCTACTACCCGGCGCCCGACTTAATTGATGCGTTTTTTATGGATGGTCGACTTTCTGGGAAACGGGAAGCAAGATCGGCAGATATTACTCTAGACAAAGAAGAACGAGGATTTATGTTCTCGGTTTTCTCTCATGCGGTGACACCTGGTAGAGATCCGGCGGCACCACCGCCCTTTGAGCCGCCACTGCGAAAGTTTCTTGACGAGATTAAATTGGGCAAGAGAGCTTTGGACGATCAGATTGGCGAATTTGTGAATACTTCGGTGGCAGTTACCGGACGGATGCGGCTCTCGGCTGAAAATGTCAGAACGCCTTTTTTCGCAGGTATTATGATTAAGGACTCGGAAGCTTTTGCTATTACTATGGGCAGAGGTCTGGCCTTCCTCTATAGGGATGATACATTATTTCCCCTAACTGCTACAGATATCGCCATTGAACCTGTAAATACAGAACGCCAACAGGTGGATAATTTCTATAACTATTGTGCCAGTAAAACAGCTACGGCTTTATATTCCAATATCGCCCAGCTGCGGATGGACGATTGCTTTATCCTCTGTAACCGAGAAGTTTATGACGCCTTAGGTCAACAAGAGATTTTACGTATCCTATATGATGCAGAGGACCAGTCTGATGCAGCCAGTATGGTAATTACAGAAGCTGCTGCTAAGCTTCCCGGTGTACCTTTACAATTTATGATTGCTTTTGTGGAGTCTGTTGCCGCTCAAGAAAAGTCAGGCTTTTTTGGCTTTGGAAAAAAGAATAAACAACAATCCTATAATGAAGCTGAAGACGAAGCTATTGAAATACCCATGGCAGGTTCTGTACCCTTGGTTGGAGAGACACCAGTGGCTGAGCCGCTTTATTTCGGTAATGAGCAATCTAACCCTCAGGCACAGCCCAGAGTTGAGCAGCCGGTTACCCCCTTAGGTGCGGATGAGCCAATTCAGTTCGAGGATCAAACGTTAGCTCCTTTTGGTGAGCCAATTGAAGCAGTAGAACCTAAAGTTGACGAAGGTGGCTTTGTGGTCTCGGAACCGCCTTTAGAGGAACCGATTCATAGCTTTTCTGCGGAAGAACTGGCGGCAATTTCCACAGAGCCGGAGCCGTCCTTGTCATCTTCAGAAACAATACTTGCTTCCCCCGTACCGGAAGAGCCCTCCTTCAAAGCTCCTTTTCAGTATATTCCTGAATCAGAGAGTCCGACTGTTTCGACCGGCGAGGAGCTTCTGTTTGGAGATGTAAAGCCTGAACCTGAAGTACCGGTTGCCCCGATAGTGCCGGAAGAAAAAGTGATTCCACCGGTGCCGGCAGTATCAACACCCACACCGAGTCAAAGTATTCCTCAATTCTTTCAAGATCCTGTATCTGACGAAGATGTTAAGGTTATTCTACCTAAAGATGAAAGTCAGGGATTTAGTCCTTTTGTAAAACCCGCTGATGAGATTGACAATGCTGTTCCCGGCGGCACTAAGGACACGGATAGTTCTTCTTATTTTATTCCATTTGAGACAGCCGAAACTCCTACGACGAAGGCTGCTTCGGCAGAAGATATCCCCGATATGCCTCTTTATGAGCCGCCCAGTTACACGCCGCCCACCTATCCTGCCAACAGTTATATGCCAAATGGCTATGACAATGTCGGGGTCTATTCCAGAGGGGCTTACTCGCTGGAGAATGAGGAGGAGAGTTTTTCCTTTCCTACTCAAGGTACAACACCTAAAGAAGATAGCTTTAATTTTCCGCCTCAAGGGGCAGCTTCTAAGGAAGATGGCTTTACCTATCAACCACCCCGTCAGACCATTCCGCCTTACGGGGCTACCCCCAAGTACCGTCAAAGTGATAGTGGCTATCATCCTTCTCGCACCGCACCTCACTCGCAAAGTGCAGATCGTCAGGTTAATTCCCATTCCGGGCGTCAGCCTATGCCACCTCGCCATACTCAAAGACGTGCTCCTCAGGACGTCTTTGATCAAGAGCAAGAGTTGGAGTATGGTGCACCGGACCGAGCATACAATCGAAATAAAATATTGATGATTGTACTGGCGGGTATTTGTATTGTCTGCTTGATTGCTCTAATTTACTTTGCTGTATCCAATAACAAGAAGGGGACAGAACCGGTAGCTACTACTGCTGCTAGTGTTACTTCCG
The DNA here is from genome assembly GCA_964518595.1 of uncultured Oscillospiraceae bacterium. Lineage (GTDB taxonomy): Bacteria > Bacillota > Clostridia > Saccharofermentanales > Saccharofermentanaceae > CAZFHA01. Next base: position 24,045 of record CAZFHA010000029.1, on the reverse strand, counting down.
GCACCACAGCCCCCACTGCAGCACCTAGCGAGACTGCGGTACCTCCGGCTGGAAATGTACCGGAAAATGCGGAAAAGGTATTTACCTTTGGTGATGCACTGGGAACCAGAACATGGTGGGATTTATTTAATACGGCTTATGGCATTACCTTGGAGAAGGATACTGATCCAAAAATTGCAAAATTAATTGCCTTTAATAATCTACCCGCTGACTTTAAACCTAAAGCTGGTGACAGAATTTACCTGCCGGAGAAGAGTTACTTTGAAGCTGCAGCGACGGCTTCTGAATCCACTACTACCAGTAGTTCAGCGGCTACCTAACTAATCCCTTTGACCGTATTGATCGAAATAAATTTAAGCACCTGCCCTGAGAGAGTAAAATCAGGGCAGGTGTTTTATTTTTGGCATAAATAAAAGCCTGGTCTCGTAAAGAATGCTGTTCTATTTGCGACTGGTCAAAATTTCAAAATCCGTTTACAATTGAAAGCAGATTTCCTGTATTCTGCAAAAGCCAAAAGGAGGGTTAGTCTTTACATGCGAAAGAAACTATTTATACCCGGACCCGTTGACGTAAGGTCAGATGTGTTAGAGCAAATGTCGCATCCGATGATTGGTCACAGAACCAAAGATGCCTCTCAGCTTCAAGAGAGTATTTCCCGTAAACTGCAAAAGATTATGCAGACTGAGAATACAATTATACTCTCCACCTCCTCAGGCAGTGGATTAATGGAAGGGGCTGTGCGCTGTTTTACTGCTCGGCGGGCAGCGGTATTTTCTATTGGTGCTTTTGGCGACCGGTGGTATAAAATGTGCAAAGCTAATGGGATTGAAGCCGATTTGTTTTCTTCACCCCTAGGGCAACCCACCACCAAGGCCATGGTTCAGGAAGCTTTGGCCACGGGAAAGTATGACCTAATTACCATTACACATAATGAGACTGCTACCGGCGTGAGAAATTCCTTAGCAGAAATCGCCGAAGTATTAACGTCTTTTCCGGAAGTGATTTTCTGTGTTGATGCAGTGAGCTCCCTTGGAGGCGATGACATAGCAGTGGATGCCTTAGGTATTGATGTTTGTATCACTTCGACGCAGAAATGTTTAGGCCTGCCACCGGGAATGGCAATTGCCTCCGTAAGTGACCGGGCGATTAAGAAGGCAGAGACGATTCCTAATCGGGGTCTATACTTTGATTACGTGGAACTATATAATTTTGTTAAAGAGAAGAAGTATCAATATCCTTCTACTCCAGCCTTATCACAGATGTTTGCCCTAAACTACCAGCTATCTCGTATTCTAGAAGAGGGAATGACGGTGCGCTGCGCTAGACATCAAGAAATGGCAGAGCTGGTTAGGCTTTGGGCTAAGAAGAATTTTGCCCTCTACTCCAATCCAGATTATTTATCGGTAACAGTTACCTGTGTACATAATGACCGGGATATCCCATTTCCTGTACTGGAGCAGAAAATGGCTGAACAAGGCTATTTGATTTCCGGTGGCTATGGAAAATTAAAAGACAGTACCTTTAGAATTGCCCATATGGCCGATACTAGTAGGGAAGATATAGTTGAGTTGCTAGATACATTAGATACAGCAATTATGGAAATTGAAAAGGAGAAGCAGTTATGAAGATACTTATTACAGAGAAAATTGCTCAAGAATCGGTAGATTACTTACGGGACAAGGGGTTCGTTGTAGATGAAAAATTAGGATTGGATGAAGCTGGCCTCTGTGAGGTTATAGCCCCATATGATGGCTTAATTGTTCGGAGTGTGACCCAAGTGAACAAGAACTTATTGAGTCATGCTAACCAGCTTAAGGTAGTTGGTCGTGCTGGTAATGGAATTGATAATATTGATGTTCACGCCTGCACCGCTCAAGGTATTCTGGCGGTTAACACTCCAGAGGCTAATATCATGGCCGCTGGAGAGCTGGCTGTCGGCTTGGCTTTTGCGATCTTTAGAAATATTCCTTTGGCTGACAGTAAAGCCCACCAGGATGATTTTAGACGGGGCCAGATGATTGGCAATGAGTTGGAAGGAAAAGTTGCTGGTATTATTGGATTAGGTAGAATCGGCTCTATTGTAGCTCGGAAATTAAAGGGCATCGGAATGGAGGTTATCGCTTATGATCCGTATATTCCTCAGGATAACTTTGACCGCTTAGGTGTTAAACACTGTCCCAAATTAGAAGATCTTTTAAAAATTTCAGATTTAATTACTTTTCATACACCCAAGAATAAAGAAACCTATAACATGATTGATGCTCCTCAGCTGGCACTCTGCAAGAAGGGAGTTCGGATTGTAAATGCCGCCCGTGGAGGTCTTGTAAACGAAAATGCCTTGGCCGAGGCTCTTCATTCAGGTCAAGTAGCAGCTGCGGGTATTGATGTATTTGATGTCGAGCCCTCTTATGATAAGGCTCCTGGGGTTCAGAATTATGATAATCCATTACTTCATGCGCCCAATTGTGTGGTTACTCCTCATTTAGGAGCTTCTTCTCATGAGGCTAATCAGAATGTAGGCACAGCCGTCACGGAGCTGGTAGCTAAGGCTCTGTCTGGTGAGTTGGTAGCTGCTATTAATATGCCGGCGGTTTCCGGTAATTTGACCGCACTGCGCCCCTATATTTCTCTGGCAGAAAAGCTAGGTAAGATTTACTACCAAGCTGAGCAGACTCCAGTCAAAAAAATTGATATTGTCTATCGTGGAGAGTTGGCCAAGCAGGAAACAGGCATCTTGACTCTCTCCGTGCTGAAAGGATTTTTATCGGCACTCTGTTCAGATCGGATTAGTTTTGTTAATGTGCGTCAAGCTGTCGAAGAACGCGGTATTGAGATTGTAGAGAGTAAGACTACACAGATTAAGCGCTATAATAATTTGATTAATGTTAAATTTATTACTGAAGATGACCGGGAGCTTTGGGTGAACGGCACTATCTTTGGGATTGATACTGAGGTACTGGTAACCTTCTTTGGTTATCAAATGAACTTTGAATTAGCTCCCAATGTGATTGCTATGCAGAACGAAGATATTCCAGGTATCATCGGAAAAGTAGCTTCTATCTTGGGTGAAAACAACATTAACATTGCTACTATGCATTGGGGGAGAAAGATAGATTCTCACAAGGCGCAATCCTTTATTTCTATTGACGAGCCTATTAGTGATGCGATCGTCAACCAATTAAGAGAAATTCCCGGTGTTTTACGAGTATCTCAATTAGATTTCTCTTGAGCTGATTATAATTGAAATAAACATAGAGAAATTATCCGTCAGATTACAGAGAAGGAGCCAAGAGTACTAACTCTTGACTCCTTCTTTTTGCGATTCTGATCATTCTTAATCTACTTTTGGGGCTAGCACCCTGATCATTTAGGAACGTATTCCTCCGCCTTAACCAAGTTCAATAGGCGGTAGACAAGAAAATAAATAACCAAAATTCGCAAAGGTACCACAATGAGATTCTGAAGGATACGGGGTTGTAGTAAGACGAGAAAGGCTTTGCCTGTGGTCAGGTAAAGCCAAAAGGAATTAAGCCCCAGACTAATCCCCAGTGATATGATTAGGCAAGCAGCAATGATGCGCCAGAGCTTTTTAGGCTTTTTATAAAGAAAAATACCATAGACTAATCCGGTTAATGCTGCGGATAAAGTAAAGCCCCAAAAATACTGTCCGCTGGGAAAGAGTAGCATTCCCAGTAGATCAGCAATTGTGGCAGCAGCAGCGGCAAAAAATGGCCCATATAGAATAGCAATTATAGATAAGGGAACGAAAGCAAAGGTAATCGCTAAAATAGGCGTTCTTATACCTAGAAAGCGTTCAAAGACGATCATGAGAGCTAAGAGGAGTCCCAATAGTGCTATTTTTTTGGTTTTGGCATTTTGCATCGTTTGTATCTCCTTATTATGTCATGTAAATCAAGGTATCTTTAAGCCACTTTGATAATAGAAAAACTACCCTCTTCAAAAACTACTTCGCCTAAAGATTGTAAAAAGGCTGTGTCAATCGAACTATCTTCAGTGGTGTTAAATTGGGCACGCTCCAAGTCGCCTACTATAAGATAGGTAACGTTATAACGTTCCAGTAGACCCTTGACTTCCATTAGATTGCCACTGGTATAGATTTTGCGGATGTCCGTCTGGCGGGGAGTGATAATGTCAGCCCAGACATCCGGTTTGGTAGGATTATTTACTAGCTCGCCCTTTTCATTAACGATCCCTTGAAAACGCCACAACCATTCATGGGTCTGCCAACCAATAATAGTGGGAAGGCCGGTATAAGCAGATACCACGCAGAAATCTGTATAGCTATAGCCAAAGGCCTCGCAGATATTGACCGAGCCCTGAACATTTTCGTTTAACCAGTTAATCCCACTAGCATAGCCACTAAGATTACCAGGAACGCCATCGATGATTTGCGGACTATTTCTATAAGGCAGAGCGGCCGTACCATCAATTGTTGTATAGAGATCAAGACTAATACTTCCAGAGCGCTGAGGGATGGCTATAGTGGGGTAGTGACCTGGAATTAGCAGAAGAAGAGTGAGACAGCATACTAGGATAATTTTAGCGATATAGCCGCTGCGTTTTACTACTTTTAGAGCAATTACTCGGAAATACGTATAAGCCATCACTAATGAAAGTATTACAAAGGCTGCAAAGGTGAACTTAAACATAGTGTTGGAGCGCTTATAGCTTCCGCCGTAAATATCCCGAACATAAAATAATTCCGGTGCTAAGAGCACTAAGAAAGCTACCACTGCCAGTCCGCTCATAAAGATATCGGTTGAACGGAGCTTGGCGAAAAATCTGCCTACAGGCCTTAAAGATGCAGCCGTTTCCTCCTGATACAGCGTAGCGGATTTTCGGGCACGGGAGGAGAAGAGGGTAATTAAAATAAGTATAACCGCAAAGAGCAAATGTACCCACCAAACCACTAAAAACTGCCAAAGCTTACTTTGGTTCTCGGTACGAGCCAGGCTATTGGCAATCATATCAAAATTAGCATTAAAGGATAAAGCGGCCAAGGAAGAGATGGAAAAAAGAAAGGACATCCCCAGTCCTGTTCGGCTCAAAGCGCAAGGTGCCAGAGCACACAGTAAACTTGCTACAACCAAAACAAGTAACTGTAGGAGCACGTGAAGGGGGGCGGAGGATGAAAACTTCAGGTAGACCACAAAAATTAAGCCTACTTGCAGTAGAAAAGCAAAACTACCCACAAAAGTGGCAAAATACTTAGAACTCTTCAGCTGATAAATAAGGAGAACCATGGAGCCTACAATGAAGTAAATTAAAAAATCCCAGTAGTTACACATCGTAGCGATACCTAAAAGTATGGCTACCCAGATGAGTTCCGGTTTTAGTAGACCCTTAAACTCTCGACGTAGACTAAAGGAGAAGGTTGATAGGCCAAAGTTGGAAGGGAAGGGGTTAAGTAGCCGTTCATCTCCTTGAGGGTGCTTAGCTTTTTGATAGAAGACAAATAGAATAGCGATGATAAGCATGACAACCATGAGGCTAATAACGTGGGCATGTAAGTCGCCCAACAAGTAGGAATAGGCTGGAAATTCATGAATAGTATAATCCCCATCCTTGATCATATTTCCGGCACTATCCATGACTCGACTATCTGGATTCCAACCAATAAACCGAGTTGAATCAGGATAAAAAAAGCCGGTAGTCTCACCAACATTAATACCTAAGGTTTTTGCCCAATGTAAAACCCGGTTACCCAAGCTATGTTCGTCGTAGAAAAAGGCATGGGAATTACCAAAAAGTGCAACTGTGAGTCCGCTTAATAAGCCGGCTCCAATTCGAATAAAACTTTGTTCCCTACCTTTTATCAGCCGAGCACCCTCCATAAAGAGAGACCCAAGGGCGTAGGCCATGGTAAAACAAAGGGCAAAAGCCGTACACATAGAAAAATTATAGGCGATGCCCGATGGAATTTGGGAGAGCTTTGTTAATAGGGCATAGATGTACTGACCGTAGTAGTAATAGTTCATGGTTCTGCCAGCCAGCCAAGGATCAAGGGCTGGCAGAGAATCATAGCGAAGTAAAGAATTCAAAAAGGCAAAATCCATAAACTTCTCTTCACCATTAATCGCCGGATTCATGGCCTTTATTACACACCAAAGAAAGAGCGCCCCCACAAAAAGACTTTCTTCCAAGGCAATATTGCTAAGTGTTTGCCTTGACGAAAGGGCATCCAGCGCCGCTTGGCGGGTAAAAGGGAGCCCCCAAGCAAAAGCGAAGAGTAGCAGTAAAAAAATAATGATAAAAGGCTGGCTAAAAGGGGTAAGCCTGATATAGGTTAAAGTCCATAGGGTAAAAGAGACACATAAAATGCCCAAGGCCTTGGAAAAGCCATAGCCACGACTCTTAAAATTCTTGAATAGCACTGCTGTTATTGGAAATGCACCTACACCGAAAAGGAGTAAGGTAAACCACCAAAGTAAAAAGTAGCCCTGATCCTTTCTTAAGAGAAAGGACAGAGCTAAAGCTAAAATAACAGGAATCAAGAGCGGGAAAAAGGCGGAAAATTTTAGCTTACGATCTAAAGTAGGAAGTGTGGAGGGTATCTTAGGCTCAGACTGAAGCTCGGTCATAGGAAATTCCCCTTCCATGTGTTGTAATAATTGCATCAGCAGTTTTAAGTGCCATGGCAATACAAGCATTCATACGGAATTCATCGGTTTTATCATCCTCTACTGTAACCATGGCGAGACTACTTAGGTAAAGTCCGGGCAGCGGAGAAAACAAGTCTTCGGAAGCCCGATTAACCGGCAAAGCATAACGTGTTCGGCTTAGGCGCCAGGTAAGTATATCTTGACGGGTAGTAGTAGGACTCATCTGCTGTAAGTGTTTTAGAAAAATCTTAAAAACCTCGGCATCGGATTCTGTCCAAAGAGGATGGCTGGTGGAAAAGGAACCGGATAGGAAGAGCACATGCCCACCATAGCGCCGCTTCCCAACTAAATTGGTATGCTCAATAATCTTTTGAAAAGGTGCGGCAAAGGGGAGTGGCCTTGAAAAACAGCCGGTAAATTGGGTCTTCATAAGGAGCATAAGACAGATATTAGCCTGATAGGTTACATCCATTAGAGCATCTCTATATTCAGTAGCCAAAGGGAGCTCATGGGTAATATGAGCAAAATTACGGCAGGAGCCGGTAAAGAGAACTAGATCACTTTCCAATTTAACGGTACTGCAGTCGGCCAAAATACAAGAAATCTGATAACGCTTGGCGTTATGCCGCTCTCTTGAGCTAATTGTTCCAGAAATCTGTTCCGGTTCTGTGGGAAGGGCAGTGATGTCCATGGTGGTGTATCCGTAGTAAATTAAACCGCCATGGTCGGTAATCTCTTGGGTTAATGCGCTCACCAAGCCGTGAAAACCACCGGATAAGTAGCCTAGCTTTCGGCGGCTAACCCGACCGTACCAATAGGAGTCAAACCATTCCAGTTTATCACCTAAGCCCAGCTCCTCAAAAAGGCGAATAAGTTTCTTGTCGCTCTTTCTTACATGATGGGGAATCGTTTCAATGTATTCGTGTCCCAGGCGCATAGACGTTAACATGCCCCCCGCCGTTGACTGTTCTTCAACAACACGCACACTAAATCCACTGCGGGATAATTCCCGAGCACATACTAAGCCGGTTAAGCCAGCACCAATGATACAGATAGTTGGTTTGGGGGTGGTCATAAGAATGACTCCTTTCCAGATAAATTAGTCTTGAACAATCTTTCTGGCTTCGAGGTAATAGCGCTTTTCAAAAGCTTCTCCCATGGAAAATGTTTTACGGGGAAACAAGCCATTTTGGGCAATAGTAGAGAAAAAGTCGGCTTTATGAACCGGCGGCAAAATAAAACCAAGGGTATCAGCTGAAGACAAACTACGGGTGGTGTCCTCACCGTGAATATAATCTATTCGTAATTTACTGTTCTCTCTAATTAGTTCGTCCAGAAAATTCTGCAAAGACTCTACCGCTAAAGAACAATGTGGGCTACGTAAGATCATATACTTTTCTTCTGCGCCATTACTTAAAATCACTACCTGCGACTTGCTATCCAGATTCTGGCTGGAGAATTTTACCGGATCACAGATTTCTATACCCTGATTTTTAAAATAAGGGCGCGCTTTTTGAAGAAAATATTCAAGCTCTAAACCAAAAACAACCCGATGGATTGGCTCGAAATCTAAGCCGGCATCATGAATATTAACGATTTCTACCAAGGCGAAACGAGCCGGATGACTGCTTTTCTCCTCTGCGGAAAGAGAAGGAGACAGATTCTGCCAATGAGCTTTAGCTGTGGCTAAGGAGTGATTGCCATCTCCTACAGCCAGAAAAAAATTATCAACTAAATTCTCTTGCAACTCTGCCAAAGCCTTCAGCATTTGGGTAAAAATTGGCGAAGACTCGGGGATATAGTAACCGGTTACACGACCACCGCCAGCCTGTAAATCACTTTGGTAGGTAGGGGGAAGTGATAATTCTTCTACAGCAGAAAAGGCCTCTTCCACCACCTTAAACTCTGGATCATCCAGCAGCAGCATCGTATGAGGAAGCTCTAAAAGCGCATCCTGGCGCACTTTAACCCGGGGCGGAATGCGCTCAAGCACGGTGCCTTCCGTGGCTCGGATGGGCATTTTATTACCGGGTGCAAAATCATATTGCTCCAAATCAATAGCAGCAATAAAACCTTTACGGCTGGGATGTAGCGGAGTTTGACGGTCGACTAATATAAAGCCCGGGTTAAGCGGGAGTAATAGATTCTCTGCAAGATACCTGTGCATCGCCTGATTAATATGCTTGATGCGATCTTCTAAGGCTGCGGTAGGAAGGGACTCCAGATAGACCTCTGGCAGAACCAAATGAAAGGACGATGGAACCTCTGTGGTCGCAGACTCAATACTTTGCCAATAGTTCGGCTCAGAAGTATATTGATCACAAGCCACAACACACCAACTCTTGAGATCAATATCTTTACGTGGTAATAGTACCGCTGCTCCACGCAAGGGCAGCTTGGAAGTATCAACTGTATTCAAGATCATTCTCCTTACATTTCGTGCCAATTCGTTCTCTAAAAAAGGGCGGCTACTCTAGGCTTCACTTCCCCTTTAAGGTAGAGATATTGTATCACAAAACCAGTAGTCCGACCAATTTTTTGCCGTGAAAATAATTTTTTGTATTTGGTCGAAATGATAATAATATGAAATTGTGTTGACATTAATATAGCAAAGGTGTACAATTCATCCAAGACCGTGCTCGAGCACGGTATGAGCAATCAAAATTCACAGCCTTGATTTCCCACTGAATCCTGAATCAAATTTTAAGGAGTGTAAACAGATGAGAAAGATCAAAAGTCTTATAGCCGTACTTATTGCTTCAGCTGCTTTAATTGGAACAGCTGCCTGCGGTACTGCCCCGGCTACTACTTCCGGAACCACAACAGCTGCTGCTTCCGGTGCTTCAAGCGAAGCCGGAGCAACTACCCAAGGTATTGTTCCCGCTGATGGAACCCTGATTGGTGTAGCTATGCCAACCAAATCTCTGCAACGTTGGAATCAAGATGGTGCCAACATGAAAGAGCAGTTGGAAAAAGCCGGTTACAAAGTTGACCTGCAATATGCCAATAACGAAGTAGCTACCCAAGTAAGTCAGGTTGAGAACATGATTACCAGTGGCTGTAAGGTGCTGGTTATTGCTGCTATTGATGGTTCTTCCTTAGGAAATGTTTTGACTGCAGCCAAGGATGCCGATATTCCTGTTATCGCCTATGACCGTTTAATTATGAATAGTGATGCAGTTTCCTATTATGCCACCTTTGATAACTATATGGTTGGTACTATTCAAGGCGATTATATTGTAGATACATTGAAGCTGAAAGATACTAAGGACACCTTTAATTTGGAAATGTTTGCCGGATCTCCTGATGATAACAATGCAAAATTCTTTTTCCAAGGTGCTTATGATGTGCTTAAGCCATACATTGATAAGGGAACCTTAAAGGTACCTTCTGGTGAGACAGACTTTACCACCATTGCTATTAATGCGTGGAAGACTGAGACAGCTCAATCTCGTATGGATAATTTAATTACTGCAAATTACGCTACCGGCGCTAAGCTTAACGTAGTACTGTCACCCAATGATTCTATTGCCTTAGGAATTGCCAATGCTTTAGATAGTGCTGGCTATGTTCCTGGTGAGGATTGGCCGATTCTGACCGGTCAGGATTGCGATATTCCTAACGTTAAGAATATTATCGCAGGCAAGCAATCCATGTCTGTTTTCAAGGATACTCGTACCTTGGCTGCTAAAGTTGTTGAAATGGTTACAGCTTTAGTGAATGGTACAGAGCCAGAAGTTAATGATACAAAAACCTATGACAATGGAACAGGAATTATTCCTACCTATCTGGTTAAACCGGTCTTTGTTGACATCAATAACTACAAAGAGTTGCTGATTGACAGCGGTTACTATACAGAAGCCGATATTTCTGGCTAATTTAGGAACGAAGCGGTATTGGTCGAGGCTGTGAATGGATTGATGAGCAGAGGCGTGGCCGTAAGTGGGTTATGGTCACGCTTCATTTTTACAAATGAATGAGCCAGGAGGTGAAAAAAGGTGGCAGAAACCCTTTTGGAAATGCAAAATATTACCAAACTCTTTCCCGGCGTTAAGGCTCTGGATAATGTTAATCTTGTTGTTAAAGAAGGAGAGATTCATGCTCTGGTGGGTGAAAACGGCGCGGGAAAATCTACCTTGATGAATGTGTTGAGTGGTGTTTATCCCTATGGCACGTATGAAGGTAATATTCTTTATAAAGGTAAGAAGTGTAAATTTAAGGTTATTCGCGATAGCGAAGCTCAGGGAATTGTAATTATTCATCAGGAATTAGCATTAGTCCCTTATCTCTCTATTGGTGAAAATATGTTTTTGGGCAATGAGCGTGGGAGTGCCTTAGGCATTGATTGGGATAAAACCTATCACGAGGCGGACAAACTCTTGCAATTGGTGGGCCTAACTGAAAAATCACGTACGTTGATTAAGGATATCGGTGTAGGTAAGCAGCAATTGGTGGAGATTGCCAAAGCCTTAGGTAAGAATGTTAAACTTCTGATTCTGGACGAACCTACAGCTTCTCTAAATGAAAATGATTCCCAAAAGCTTCTCGATTTGCTTCTGGAATTTAAGAAGCAAGGGGTTACTTCAATTATCATCTCTCACAAATTAAATGAGATTTCTTATGTGGCAGACAAGATAACGGTTATCCGTGACGGAACAACTATTGAGACTTTAACTAAGGGTGTAGATGAATTTTCGGAAGAACGAATTATAAAGGGAATGGTTGGTCGAGAACTTACTGACCGCTTTCCTAAACGAACACCTAAAATTGGAGATGTTGCTTTGAGTGTTGAGAACTGGACTGTTCGGCATCCTCTCTTTCCCGAGCGCAAAGTGGTCGATGATGTATCCTTACAGGTGCGTAAAGGTGAGGTAGTGGGCATTGCTGGGCTGATGGGGGCAGGTAGAACAGAACTGGCCATGAGTATTTTTGGTAAAGCCTATGGTACCGGAATAAAGGGAACACTTAAAAAAGATGGTAAAAAAATTGTCTTGCATGATATTGCAGCAGCTATTAACCATAAATTAGCCTATATAACGGAAGATCGTAAGGGAAATGGTCTTGTTTTGGGCGAATCTATCCGAGAAAATATCACCCTAGCCAAAATGTCTAAAGTCAGTAATTGGGGAAACATTGATAAAGATTTGGAAACCTCTGTTGCCAAAGAGTTTCAAGAAAAGCTTCATATCAAATGCTCCTCTGTTCAGCAAGCTACCGGTAATTTGTCCGGTGGTAACCAGCAAAAGGTTTTACTGAGTAAATGGATGTTTACTGATCCAGATGTCCTTATCCTTGATGAACCAACCCGCGGAATTGATGTGGGGGCTAAATTTGAAATCTATGGCATCATTAACCAGCTTGTTGCTGAGGGAAAAGCTGTAATCATGATTTCCTCAGAACTACCTGAAGTTTTAGGCATTAGTGATCGAATTTATGTTATGAATGAAGGTAAAATCGTTGGGGAACTTAGTCGGGATGAAGCTTCTCAGGAAGCAATTATGGCAATGATTTTAGCTGCAAGTAAAGGAGCGTAACCTATGGCGGAGAATAGACTTAAAAACCCGGTGCCGAAAGTACCGGCAGCCAATAAAAATCCAAAGAATAATGTGGACTTTATCCAAAAGTATTCTATGTTGATTGCTTTAGCATTTGTTATTGTTTTTTTCTGGCTTATAACCACTTATGTAGGTGGGAAGTCAGGGGTGTTTTTGTCACCTTTGAATATATCTAACTTGATTTCTCAAAATGCTTACATTGTAGTGTTGGCGGCCGGAATGCTTTTATGTATCTTAACCGGTGGTAATATCGACTTATCCGTTGGTTCAACGGTTGCATTAGTTGGTGCTGTAGCCGCATCAATGATATCGGTTTTCAGTGTAAATATTTATTTGGCCATTGTGATGAGCTTGGTTTTCGGTGTATTCATCGGTGTTTGGCAAGGGTTCTGGATTGCCTATGTAAAAATCCCTCCCTTTATTGTAACTTTAACTGGCATGTTAATTTTTCGTGGTTTTACCCTTGTGGTATTAACTGGTGGTGTTACACTGCAATTTCCCAAAGATTTTATCAATATTTTTGTAGGTTATGTGCCAGATGTTGTAAGACAAATTGTCTCTATTCCAGAAACATGGGGAAAGGTAAACATCACAGCTTGGATACTAGGCATCTTGGCTATCCTTATCTTTATTGTGTTGCAATTTGTAAGTCGTGGCCGCAAAGTTTCCAAGGGCTATGAGGTAAATGCATATAGTGGATTTATATTTAAAATATTAGCTATCAGTGGCATTGGTGTCTTCCTAACCTACAAGCTAGCTTCTAACAAAGGTATTCCTACGGAACTCTTGTACTTAGCTGCCATTGTTCTTATCTATACCTATGTTACAAGTAAAACCGTTGGTGGGCGCTATTTGTATGCTATTGGTGGAAATGCCAAAGCCGCACAGCTTTCAGGTATCAACACTAAAAGAGTTATGTTCTTAGTTTATGCAAATATGTCTTTCCTTGCTGCTCTAGCCGGACTTATGTTTGGTGCTCGTTTGGCTTCAGCTAGCCCTACTGCTGGTAGTGGTTTTGAAATGGATGCCATCGCCTCTTGCTTTATCGGAGGTGCTTCTGCTTATGGCGGTATTGGTACTATTGGTGGTGCTTTAATTGGAGCTACTTTCATGGGTGTGCTGAACAATGGAATGTCTATTATGGGTATTGGCTCGGAAGTACAGCAGATTGTAAAGGGCTTTGTCTTACTCTTGGCCGTTGCCTTTGATGTTATTTCTAAGCGCAAAACTCGCTAACCTTTTTGTATTGCTGGATAAGGAGGACTAGATCTTGACTTCAATCAAAGAAATTGCAGCCTTGGCCGGTGTCTCAAGGGGCACTGTCGACCGGGCGCTGAATAATCGAGGGGGAGTCAATCCGGCGGTTGCGGCTCAGATTAAGAAAATTGCCAAAGAAAAAGGCTATAAAAGCAACCGTGCTGCCAGAGCCCTGGCTGCACGGAAAAAACCTTTGAAAATTGGGGCAATTTTTCCTTTAGAAGGAAATCCGTTTTTTGAAGACGTTGTTAATGGGCTACGTGTAGCTGAAAAGGAATATGCCGACTATGGTGTTTCTATTTCCCTGAAGGTCATGAAGCGATTTTCGCCTATAACCCAACTTCATCTTATTGATGAATTACTAGCAGAGGGGATTCAAGTTTTAGTTTTAGCCGCAATTAACGAAGCCACTATTCAGAAACGAATTAACCAGTTGGTAACTAATGGGATTTTAGTTATTACCTCTAACACAGATTTGGAAGGGTCCCAGCGTTTATGTTATGTGGGCGCTGACTACAAAAGAAGCGGCGAGATTGCGGCCGGACTCTTGGGTCTAGTTGCCGGTAAAAAACCGATGTCCGTAGTTATTCTCCTGGGGGCGCAGGATGTTTTAGGTCATGCTCAGCGTCATCTGGGCTTCCGAGAAAACTTGGAACAATACCATCCGAATATTGAAATTGTAGGTTCTTGTGAGACTTTTGAAGATGCAGAAGTGGCCTACCAAAATACACTGGAACTTTTCGCACGCTATCCTGACCTGGAGGCTATTTATATCTCAGCCGGAGGTATTGGTGGTACCTGCCGGGCTCTAGTGGATGCGGGAAAAGCTGGTGAAGTGCGGCTCATTACCCATGATTGTACCAGTGAGAGTAAACCTTTCATTGAAGCCGGGGTAATCACAGCGTCAATCCTGCAAGATCCCTTCCAACAAGGATATTTACCGGTAAAGTTGGCCTATAATTATTTTATTGATAATCAAGTGCCCAGCTCTGAGCGTATCCATACCAAACTAGATATTCTGATTCGTGAGAATTTAGAAGAATAAATATGATGCTAAATTAAGAAAGAGAGGCTATTTATGAAAGAGTATTATCCCCAAATTAAGAAGATTCGCTATGAAGGAAGCGGCAGTAAGAACATGCTGTCTTTTCACCACTACAATCCAGAAGAGGTGATTGCCGGTAAGACCATGCGTGAGCATTTGCGTTTTGCTATGTCCTATTGGCATACCATGTGTGCCGAAGGTGCCGATATGTTTGGTAGCGGAACCATTGATAAGACCTATGGACAGACTGATCCAGTAGAGCGTGCCAAAGCCAAAGCCGACGCTGCTTTCGAACTTATGGACAAATTGGACATTGATTACTACTGCTTCCATGATCGAGATATTTCTCCTGAAGGTGAAACTTTGGCTGAAAGCAATGCCCGTTTAGACATCGTTGCCGATCACTTGGAAGCTCTGATGAAAAAGTACAACAAAAAATTGCTTTGGGGTACAGCTAATCTCTTCAGCAACCGCCGTTATATGAATGGTGCGGGCACAGCTCCTGAAGCAGAAGTTTTTGCCTATGCTGCCGCCCAAATTAAGAAAGCTGTTGAAATTACCGTGCGCTTGGGCGGAGAAGGTTATGTTTTCTGGGGCGGACGTGAAGGCTATGAAACGCTTCTTAATACCGATATGGGACTTGAGCAAGACAATATGGCTCGCTTAATGAGAATGACTGTTGACTATGCCAGAAGCATTGGCTTTACCGGTGATTTTTATATTGAGCCAAAACCTAAGGAGCCTTCTAAGCACCAGTATGACTTTGATTCAGCTACCGTTATTGCCTTCTTAACTAAATATGGTTTAGATAAGGATTTCAAGCTTAACATTGAGGCTAATCATGCCACTTTGGCAACCCATACCTTTCAACATGAGCTTCGGGTTGCTCGGGTAAACGGTTTCTTTGGTTCAGTAGATGCCAATCAGGGTGACTTGCTCTTAGGGTGGGATACTGATCAATTCCCTACCAACATTTATGACTGTACCTTGGCTATGTATGAGGTAATCAAAGCCGGAGGCTTCACCAAGGGTGGACTTAACTTTGATGCCAAAACTCGCCGGGCTTCTAACACGGATGAAGACATTTTCTATAGTTACATTGCCGGAATGGACTCCTTTGCACTAGGATTAAAGCTGGCTGTAAAGCTCATTGAGGATGGTCGGATTGATCAATTTACCGATGACCGTTATGCTAGCTACAAGTCTGGCATTGGTGCGGATATTGTTAATGGCAAGGTTACTTTAGCCGATTTAGAAGCCTATACCTTAAAGCACGGTGAGGTTCAACCTTCCAGCGGCCGCCAAGAATATTTGGAGAATATTTTCAACTCTATTCTCTTTGGCTAAGTTTGGTTTTTGACTTTGATACAGGCCTTTGGCAGAGTATTTCTCTGCCAAAAGCCTGTTCTTTTCTTAGGTTAAATTTAGAATTATCATAGGTCTGTTGCGCTAATTATATTGTGCTTCGTAAGGAGAAAAATATGGCATATTTGATAGGTATAGACATAGGAACTTCCGGTACCAAAACGGTTATGTTTGATGAGCAAGGTCGGGTAATTGCCGATGCACTCTATGAGTATCCTCTTTATCAGCCTCAGAACGGCTGGGCGGAGCAACTGCCCTCTGATTGGTGGCAAGGTGTGGTTAGCACCCTAAAAGCCGTAATGGAGAAAAGCGGTGTCTCTGGTGATGAGGTTGCTGGTATTGGACTCTCAGGACAGATGCACGGATTGGTCATGCTGGACGATAAAAATCAGGTAATTCGCCCCTCTATCATTTGGTGTGATCAGCGAACCGCTGCTGAATGTGAGGAAATTACCAATCGGGTAGGAGCGAAACGCTTAATTGAAATAACTGCAAATCCGGCACTTACCGGTTTTACAGCCTCGAAAATATTATGGGTACGCAATCATGAGCCGGAAAATTATGCCCGTTGCCGCAAGATTTTATTGCCCAAAGACTATATCCGCTTTGAGCTTACCGGGGAGTTTGCTACGGAGGTTTCCGATGCCTCAGGTATGCAGCTACTGGATATCGGTGGGCGTTGTTGGTCCGATGAAGTGCTACAAAAATTAGAGATTGACAAAGCTCTCTTAGCTAAAGTCTATGAGTCACCGGAGATCACTGGACAAGTTAGTGCTAAAGTAGCACAATTAACCGGACTAAAAGCTGGAACCCCTGTGGTGGGTGGTGCCGGTGATAATGCGGCCGCTGCGGTCGGAACCGGTGTTGTGCGGGATGGACAAGCCTTCACTACTATTGGGACTTCCGGTGTGGTCTATGCCCACACTTCAACTATGCACATTGATCCGGCTGGGCGTGTGCACACCTTTTGCTGTGCTGTTCCTGGTTGTTGGCATGTGATGGGGGTAACTCAAGGGGCAGGTCTGTCCTTAAAGTGGTTTCGGGATACCTTTTGTCAGGCAGAAATAGAAACTGCTGCCGGTATGAATGTGAGCCCCTACTATCTTATGGATCAGGCGGCGGCTCAGTCTCCGGTGGGGGCGAATCGTTTGCTATTTTTACCTTATCTTATGGGTGAGCGTACACCGCATTTAGATCCTGATAGCCGAGGCGTGTTCTTTGGAATTTCTGCTATGCATCAGAAGCGTGACATGATCCGGGCTGTCCTGGAGGGGGTTTCCTACTCTATGCGGGATTGCCTGGAAATCATCACGGCTATGGGAACCCCAGTAGATATTATGCGGGCTTGCGGCGGCGGTGCCGGACCTATGTGGCGGCAGATGTTGGCGGATGTTTATAACTGTGATGTGACTACGTTGAAATCTAAAGAGGGTCCGGCTCTGGGTGTGGCTCTCTTGGCCGGAACTGGCACAGGTATCTATAAGAGTGTAGCTGAGGCCTGCGATGTAGCCGTCCAGACTAAAGATGCAGCTACTCCCGATGCCGTACGCCATCAAGCCTATGATGCTCAATATCAGCTCTACAAGGCGCTATACCCGTCTTTGAAGGAGCATTATAAGACTTTGGCCGGACTTTAAGTCTAGATTGATAATTGAATAAGGGAAAATACATTTGGGCTGCAAATCAGAAATGGTTTGCAGCCTTTTTGGTAACTAAGCCTCATCGGTCATGATTTGGTTATCGAGCCATTCCTCTAAAAAAGCCAGTTGATTCTCGGTGTGAAACCAGTGTTCACCGCCGGGTAAAATAGATAAATCGCAAGTAAATTCCTTGGCAAACTTTTCGGCTATTTCCATCGGGGTCAAATTATCCTCAGAACCAAATAGCAGGGAAGTGGGGATGTTCCAGGTAACAATGGGATTGTTTTGCGTGTAGCAAAAATAATCCCAGTCTAAGGTTTCGCCTATGGGAAGTGGAATGATCTTTTTTTCTTTTAATTTTTCTTCGGTAATGTCAAACCATGACATCATGTTTTTAATTAATCCTGTCATATCAAGTACAGGGGAAAGCAATAAGCACTTTTTAATCGGCTTATCTTTGTAGGCCAGTAGGCTAAAATATGCACCGAGGCTTATACTATATAGACAAATAGTAGTCCAACTCTGTTGGGTGTAAGCCCAGATAGTTTCTAAATCGTGCAATCCATTCCAAGGGACACAGAGATAATCTTCCGTAGTACGTTCACCATGTTGAGGTAAGTCGAAGCTTAAGACTTGAAATCCTTTGCTAAGGGCTTTTTCAGCAAAACGAAAAGCCTCTTCCTTATTTCCATTCTTGCCATGAACATATATATAGATGCGATCCGAGCTTTCCCCCCACAATATTGCCGGGATATTTTCAATTTTTATTAATTGCTTTTTCATTTATTTTTCCTTATTATTTATGATGTTTTTGCTAGTATATCATAGAGCTGCTTTACGGGTTTAGAAAAACTAGCGGTACTAATCCTAACCTGTTGATTTTATCGCTATAATAGAAGCAGATTCCAACAATAAAATCATCCTTGGATAGGGGGAGGCCTATAGTTAAGCTGTTGAAGAATAAGCGATTGCGGCTTTTTTAAGAAAATAGGGTAATTAGTGCTAGTATCTAGTAGTACTATACTTAATGTAATTCGCTGGCAGTGACTTAATCTTCTATTGATCTTCCTAATTCAGTACCCTTTATCCTACATTACAGATAATACCAAACAAGGAGAACTACAGTAATGAACGAAGATCGAATCTTACTGAAACATATAGAAGATTTGATAATACAGGCTCAGGGAAAAGGCGCTGCCTTTTCTAAATTTCTAACTCCGGCTGAGCGAACCCGGGTAGAGGTAGCTTTTTCGAAGCGTCAAGATATCAGTTTAATCTTTGCCGGAGGCTTTTCCGGGGCAGAACGGCAAGTGGCTGTACTGGTTCAGCCTGATGGGGGATCATGGCAGGAATCTGAGCATATAATTCCCATAAAGTTGCTTTTTCGGGCTCAGGATCAGGTGGGGCATAAACATGTTTTGGGTACAATTTTGGGTTTAGGCATCAGCCGGGAGATGCTGGGAGATATTCAAATTTGCGAAGACTGTGCCTATCTAGTCTGCTTAAGCCAAGTAGCTCCGCTTATCTCTGAGCAGGTGACTAAGGTGGGACGCGTTGGTGTTAAAGCCGAAAGGATTACCTTGGCTGAACTGCCGGATATAGCTCCTAATTTGACGGAAGAACAGCTGTCGGTAGCGTCTTTACGGCTGGATGCATTTATAGCCGCTGCTTTTCATCGGCCACGTTCAGAAGCCAGTGCGGCCATTTTAGCAGGCTTGGTACAGCTTCGACATCAAGAATGTCTGGACATTACAAGAACTGTTGAAGTCGGTGATATTATTTCTTGGCGTGGAAAGGGCAGGGTAAAGCTGCTGGAAATGCGGGATATATCAAGAAAAGGTAAGCTAAGAATTCAGGTGGGTTATTTTGGTTAAAGAATTGCTATCACCAATATCTCACCTCTTCAGAGGCTCAGGAAGCTATTAATTACTTTGATTTTCTTTTTCCAGGAACAAGCTTGACCAAAACCAAAAAAAGACCTAATATTGTGGCAGACCAGAGCTAATAATCTCACTCCACATCCTCAGACAGATCACTGATAGGCGGCTCTTTGTGATTAGGTAGGGCTACGAGCACTAGTGCCATCAGTAGTGGAAAAATTAGCGCAATCAATAAACCGGTCTTTAGTCCCAACTGGGAAGTCTCCATGCCTTCACGCAAAACAATATTGCTTAGAGATCCTAGCTTCCCATTTTCTGCCAAATCAGAAACAAAGCCGGTGAGCCATGGCCCTAAGGCGCCACCTAGGTCGCCAAACATAGCCAGAAGGGCAAACATGGCTGTACCGCCTAGCGGAAAACCGGCGGAGCTCATGCTGAAAGTGCCTGGCCACATGAGGCTGACAGTAAAGCCACAAAATGCACAACCGGCTAATGCCAAATAGGGGTTCTGGGAAAAGATAGTTAAGGCGTAACAAATCGTGCAGGTGATAGAGGATAGAAACAGTGCCCCTTTGAGATGAATTTTAGCCCCATATAGGCCATAAAGCATACGCCCAAGCCCCATAAAAATAGCAAACAGTCCTGGCCCCAGAATGTCGCCAAGAAATTTAGGTAGACCCAGAGCCTCTTCAGCAAAGAGAGAAGCCCATTGAGACATGACTAGTTCCGACGCTCCGGCACAGAGCATAAGCAAAAGAAAGAGTACAAAAATCTTTGAAGTCAGTAGTTTCTTAACGGGGATTAGTTCTTCCAGACTAAGTGCCTTGGGTAAGGGAACTTGCAGAAAAGTAATAAGATTGTATAGGGGTAAGATAGCCCAAAGAATAGGTAGCCAAGGCCAAAAATCCTGGCCGAAGAGCCAAAGGGCTAAAGAACTTAGAAAAACAACGGCGACTTGCCCCCAACAGTAAAAGGAGTGCAGTAGACTCATGGCACTGGCCTTGTGACTACTGGGAATATTATCAACGATAGGACTAACTAAAACTTCTAAAATACCACCGCCACAGGCATAGAAAATTACGGCAATAATCAAACCCAGATAGGGTGAGGCTAGCAGTTGGGGCAGAACACCCAAAAGGATGAGCCCAAGGCAACAAAAAGCATGAGCCAATAGTGCGCCAGCCCGATAACCAATTCGATCTAGAAATTTTACTGACAAAAGATCCATGAGAATTTGAATAAAAAAATTTAGCAGAATTAAGCGCCCAACTTCCTCAAAACTAAGCCCGAAACGAGTTTGAAAAATAATAAAAAGGAGAGGCGCTAAATTGTTAACTGTGGCTTGGGTGATATAGCCTCGATAACAAGCAAAAACGGTGTTTTTAAATGTCTTGGTCATAATCCACCTCCCCGTGGCTACAGCATAGAAGTAATCTGAAGAATCGTCAAGGCAGGTTATACAATAATCCCCCTATTTTATGGTATACTTCTGAACAGGAATGAATGTTACATAAGGAGAATTTTCCATGAAACCACTGGGCTTAAATGAAATTCGTGAAAAATATTTAGCTTTTTTTGAATCCAAAGGGCACTTACGTCTGCCTTCTTTTTCCTTAGTCCCTAAGGATGATCCCTCTATTCTATTAATTAATGCCGGGATGACACCTCTGAAACCTTATTTTACAGGGGCTCAAACTCCGCCTGCGCCTCGTGTTACTACTTGCCAGAAGTGTATTCGTACACCAGATATTGAGCGAGTGGGACATACCGCCAGACATGGTACCTATTTTGAGATGCTGGGCAACTTTTCCTTTGGTGATTACTTTAAGAAAGAAGTTATTCCTTGGGCTTGGGAATTTTGCACAGAGGTTCTAGAGATGCCGGCTGAATGTCTTTTTCCCTCAGTCTATGAAGAGGACGATGAGGCCTATGAAATTTGGCGCGATGTTGTTGGTGTTCCAGAAGAACGGATCGTACGCTTAGGGAAGGCTGATAATTTTTGGGAACATGGTACCGGCCCCTGTGGTCCTTGTTCAGAAATTTATTTTGATCGTGGGGAAGCTCATGGCTGTGGTTCGCCAGACTGTAAGGTAGGTTGTGATTGCGACCGTTTTGTGGAGTTTTGGAATCTGGTTTTTACCCAGTTCAACCGAGAAGAAGATGGAACCTATACCCCTCTGGCTAAGAAAAATATTGATACCGGTGGTGGGTTGGAGCGATTCGCTTGCATTATGCAAGATGTGGATAATCTTTTCGAAGTAGATACTGTGCGTAAGATTTTGGATACCGTTTGCGAGAAGGCCAAGGTTGCTTATGGTACAAACAGCCAGACCGATATTGCCATTCGGGTAATTACCGATCATGTCCGCTCTACTACAATGATGATATCGGATGGTGTACTGCCCTCCAATGAAGGCAGAGGCTATGTGTTGCGTCGTCTTTTACGCCGTGCTTCCCGGTATGGTCGGATGATTGGCATTAAGGATTTGTTTCTTACCGATATTGCTGCCGTTATGATTGACCAGAATAAAGACGCCTATCCGGCACTTCTAGAGAAACAGACCTATATCATGACCGTGATCAGAAAAGAAGAAGAAGCCTTTCTGCGAACGGTGGAGCAAGGAACCGAAATTTTAAATGATTATATTGCCAAAGCTAAAAGTGAGAACCGCTCTGGTTTGTCTGGGGAAGAAGTTTTCCGTCTCCATGATACCTATGGTTTTCCTCTTGATCTGACTCGTGAAATTGCTGAGGATGCCGGGCTAAGTATTGATGAAGACGGTTTCCAAGTGGCTATGAAGGCCCAACGGGAAGCTGCCCGTAGTGCCGCTAAGTCTAAGAGCGGTACAGCTTGGGGCGGTAAAGAACTTCCGGCAGAGCTGCTGGCGGATAAATCGGCGACGGACTTTACCGGATACACGGAGCTTTCTTCTCAGGCTAAGTTGGTCTATCTTTTGAAGGAAGATGAAGAGGGGCAGCTCCAGCTGGTACCAGAACTTTTTGCCGGAGATAAAGGCGTAGCCATTTTTGATCGTACACCTTTTTATGCCACTTCCGGTGGGCAACAAACGGATAAGGGTACGATGAAGGGTGATACTTTTGCAGGCGATATCTATGGGGTAGATAAAGATTCGGCGGGTAAATTTCTCCATAGTTTTGCCTTGGTTGAAGGTCATATTTCTTCTGGTAACACTGTTACATTGGCTGTAAACAGGCAGCGCCGCCAAGCTACCGCCAGTAATCATACGGCCACTCACCTTCTGCAGAAAGCGCTTCGAGAAGTTCTGGGCGACCATGTAGAACAGTCTGGTTCTATGGTGGCAGAGGATCGCTTACGCTTTGACTTTACCCATTTTCAACCTTTAACAAAAGATGAGCTAAGTGAAGTTGAAAATCGCGTTAACAGTATTATTTGGGACGATCTTCCGGTGCTAACCAGAACCATGAAGATTGATGAGGCACGTGCTGCCGGAGCCATGGCGCTCTTTGGTGAGAAGTATGGCGATGAGGTGCGGGTGGTCAGTGTTGGTGGTGAAAGTCCTTTCTCGATTGAACTGTGTGGTGGTACACATCTTACCCATACCGGAACAGCCGGGCAGTTTAGAATTATTTCCGAAACGGGAATTGCTTCAGGCATAAGAAGAATTGAAGCTATGACGTCAAAGGGAGCTTACAATCTAGCCATGGAGGAGCATCAGCTTCTTCAAGATGCTTGTCAGGCTTTGAAAGTTCCGGCGGATCAGGTTGCGAAAAAAGTTTTGCAGCTGGTCACGGATGTAAAGTCTTTAGAAAAAGAACTGGATAAGGTACGGGAACAACAATCAGCAGGAGTGGCTTCAGATTTAGCCGCTAAAGCTCAAGTGATTCAAGGTGTTTCTGTGGTAGTTGCTCAGGTAGCGGCTAAGGATGCTGACGAGTTAAGAAGCATCGCTGACCAAATTAGAGACCGTTTTCCTGCTTGTATCGTTGCCTTAGGAGCTCCCCGGGAGGATAAGGTACTCTTTACTGTTATGGCTACTAGAGATGCGGTAGCTGTGGGAGCTCATGCCGGTAATATTATTCGTGAGACAGCTAAGACAGCCGGTGGTGGCGGTGGCGGTCGACCGGAGATGGCGCAAGCTGGGGGCAAGGATGTAGATAAACTACCCGAGGCTTTAGCAGTAGCGCTGAAGACAATTAAGACCCAGTTGGGAGATAAATAATTTGCTTCGAGCCCTCCAATGTAGGGTAAAGGATAATAGGGAGGCTATATGTCTTGTATTTTTTGCCAAATTGCCGAGAAAGCAATACCGGCATCTGTAGTCTATGAAAACGATCAGGTGATCTGCTTTCGTGATGTGAATCCGGTAGCACCTGTCCATGTCTTGGTAGTGCCGAAGCAGCACTTTGAGGATTTACTGGATTTAAACCAAAGTGCTGAGAGTCAGGCTGTGATGCAGTCGGTTATGGAGGCGATTTCTCAGGTAGTCTCTATCGCGGGGATGGAGCCCGGATTTCGTCTGATTAATAATTGTCGGGAAGATGGGGGGCAGACGGTTATGCATCTTCATTTTCACTTAATTGGAGGGCATAAGCTACCGGTTAAACTTCTGTAGCGACGAACTTTTCACCGACTTTTCACCGGACGTAAATTCCTAAAGTAAATGCAACAATAAGAAAGCGATTGCATTAAGTCTGAAA
>CAZFHA010000028.1:0-38900 GCA_964518595.1 uncultured Oscillospiraceae bacterium | reverse complement strand
ACACTAAATGCCACTCCTCTTGCTACTGTTGCATTTACTTTAGGAATTTACTCAATTGGGAATAGACGTTAGATAATTTTAGATTTACTAAAATTACCTTGCATTTTTCTAGGTCTAAGTGATAGAATTAACGTGTTTGTTTATTAATTAGGCTGTTTACCAGCCAACGGAGGTTACCATGCTCACAACAGTTTTATTAACTGCTACCAGTGCCGCTGCTGAGACCGAGGCTGCAGCTAATCCCTTACTTAGCAATCTAATGTTACCTATTCTGGTCGTAGGACTGCTGGCAGTTATGTATTTCACAACGATTAGACCCCAACGTAAGCGGGATAAGGATCTGAAGGCTCAAATGTCTAAGATGGCTGTGGGAGATACTGTGGTTACCATCGGTGGTCTTGTTGGAACGATTGCCAACATTCAAGATGATAATGTGACGATTACTACCAGTGTTGCCCATACTATGGTTACATTTAAGAAATCAGCTATTAATTCCGTTGTTCCTCGTCAACAATAATTGACGATGGCATAAATTATTATTGTTTTCCGCCTGTTGCAGGAAGAGTAAAGGAGCAGAATTATGACACATATTAAAGTTATTGCTAAACCCTCAGTAAAGTATCCCGTATCCGGTAAGGCTTGCGGTGAGTGCCAGACATCTTGCCAGTCTGCTTGCAAGACCAGCTGTACTGTAGCCAATCAAAAATGTGAGGCAGAGCGTTAAGTATCGAATTCGATGAAGCGCAGTTTAGGTGTAAGGCGAGGACGGCGCAGCTGTCTTCGCTTTTATTTTAACCCAGTAGGATAAGACGTTTAAGAAGAGACGGTGTTTTGTGCCGTGGAGGTTTATTTTGGTTCATACATTTGAAATGAAAGGCAAAAAAATTGCCTATGATATAGAGAGTTGTGCACTGTTGGAATTGGATGCTTTAGCCTATGCTGTTTTAGAACAGTACATTGCTTTTGAAGGTCAGAGACCCGGTGCGGTGGTGCTGGAAAGATTGTCTGAACAGTTGGGGCTGCCTTTAGCCCAGGTAGAGGCCTGCTGTGGGGAATTTGATCAATTGATTCAAGAGGGCGTGTTATTTTCGGCAGCCAAGCCCGTTACCCAAGATCAGCTCTATCCTACGGCTCCGGTGATTAAGGCGATGTGCTTACATATCTGTCATGATTGCAATTTGAGATGCCGCTACTGCTTTGCAGAGACTGGGGATTTCGGTAGTGGCAATCGTACCATGCTGGATATTGAGACGGGAAAGCAGGCCATTGATTTTTTATTGGCGGTTTCCCATGGCCGTAAAAATCTGGATATTGATTTTTTTGGCGGTGAGCCTTTAATGAACTGGCCGGTGGTGGTTGCTTTAACTGAGTATTGTGAGGCTAGAGGGAAAGAGACCGGTAAGAATTTACGCTTGACCATCACCACCAATGGGTTACTTTTGGATGAAGAAAAAACTGCATTTATCAACCAGCATATGAAGAATTGTGTGCTCAGTATTGATGGGCGGCCGGAAGTGAACGACCATATGCGTCCTACCATTTCCGGAAGTGGCTCTTATAAGGTGATTTCAGAGCGGATTAAGAAGTTTTTGGTTCAGCGTACTGCTGATAGCTCAGATAACTATGAGCATTATGTGCGGGGAACCTTTACCAAGCATAATTTGGACTTTGCTCTAGATGTGGCTCATTTGGTTGAAAAGCTTAATGCCAAACATATATCCGTTGAGCCGGTAGTTACGGAAGAGAATGCTGACTACGGTATATCCATGGAGGATTTACCGGCCATTGAAGGGGAGTATGAGCGTTTGGCCGAGTATCTTTTGGCACGACATAAGAGCGGTGAGCCGGTGGAATTTTTCCACTTCATTTCCGACAATCTTTCCGGCCCTTGCCTTTACAAGCGTTTAAAGGGCTGTGGTGTAGGTTCAGAGTACTGCGCCGTTACCCCGGAAGGCGATATCTACCCTTGTCATCAATTTGTAGGTAAGGAAGAGTATCGGATGGGAAATGTCGCCGATATCGCGGCTTTACTGGATGAGGATAATAATTTGAAAGCCGGGCACAGGGCGGAGGATATTCTTGATCCTAAGGTTCATGGGCAGTTTATGGAGCGGCTTTTACCCAGACCTAGTGCTTGCCAAAGTTGTTTTGCCCGCTACCACTGTGGCGGTGGTTGCCCTGCTAATAATCTTCAATCTACCGGTTCGATGGATGAAGTCTATCTTTTAGGCTGTGCATTGGCCAAGAAGCGTCTAGAGTGTGCTCTTTGGCTTGAAATTGCCAAACAGGAGGTGTAAGAAATGCAGTATACGTTTAACGGGATAAAACCCCAAGTAGAGGCAGAGGTTTTTATTGCTCCCAGTGCTGCTGTAGTGGGAGAGGTTACCCTTGAAACCGGAGTAACGGTCTGGTTTGGGGCGGTCATCCGGGGGGATGAAGCGCCTATTTTGGTGGGTCGTAACTCGAACATTCAGGACAATGCTGTTCTTCATTGTGACCGTGACATTCCTCTAAAGATTGGTGAAAATGTTACTGTGGGTCATAGTGTGATTCTGCACAGCTGCGAAATTGGCAATAATGTGATGATTGGCATGGGGGCGGTGGTGCTCAGCGGTGCTAAGATTGGCGATGGTGCGGTGGTAGCGGCTGGGGCAGTAGTTAAAGAACGGGATATTGTTGCTCCAGGAAGCCTGGTAGCAGGTATGCCAGCGGTTTTCAAGAAACAACTAGGCGAGGCTACTGAAAAACATATCATCGCTAATTGTCAGGAGTATATTGAACTTGGACAACGTTATAAGGATATGGAGGTTATTTCCTGATGGCTAAAGTAACAATTCAGGAGATTCAGAAGAGCGAAGAGGTTAAGGTATTACTCTTAGCTTCCTCCTCCCAGTTAACCTCTTTGGGGTTTACAGAACATTCTTTCCGGCATTGCCGTCTGGTGGCCAGAAAATGTGGTGAGATATTAACCGCTATTGGCGAACCAAAAGAGATTGTTGAGCTGGGAGAAATTGCCGGCTATATTCATGATATTGGCAATGCGGTGAACCGAAATCATCATGCCATGTCTGGAGCCTTATTGGCCTATGACATGCTTTTGCGCAAAGGGATGGACTATGCCGATGCTGCTCTGATTATGATGGCTATTGCTAACCATGACGAGGGTGAAGGTGCACCTGTGAGTAAGCTCGCCGCAGCACTGATTCTGGCAGATAAAGCAGATGTTCACCGTAGCCGGGTCACTAACCAGGATCATAAGACTTTTGACATCCATGATCGTGTTAACTATGCTGCCACTACTTCTAGCTTGAATGTTTCTGGTAAGCAAGCTAAACTAGAAATTGAAATTGATACAGCGATTTGTCCGGTGATGGACTACTTTGAGATTTTTTTGAAACGAATGAAAATGTGTCGCAAGGCGGCGGCCTTTCTCGGCCTGACCTTCGAACTGTATATTAACCAGACCCAGTTACTATAAAGGGTAGAATTGAGGATGAAATAGCGTGGCCGGTTACTCCGGGGGAATCCCAGAAACGATTATTGAAGAGATCATCAGCCGGAATGACATTGCGGCGGTGGTTGGTCAGTATGTGCGTTTTACTAAGACATCCGGGCAGAATCTCTTTGGATTATGTCCCTTTCATTCTGAAGATACACCTTCCTTCTCTGTTTCAGCCACCAAACAGATCTATTATTGTTTCGGCTGCCATAAGGGTGGTAATGTAGTCCATTTTATTATGGAAATAGAAAAATGTGGCTATTTGGATGCTCTCAAGCTTTTGGCGGATCGGGCTAGTATTAAACTACCTGAACCTCAAGATGAGAATTATCAGCGAGAGGCACGACTACGAGATGAAGTACGTCAGGCTTTGGTGGAAGCTGCTCGTTTTTATTACCGCAACCTGGTTTCACCGGAAGGGAAGAAAGTCTGGGATTATTTACAAAAAAGGCAAATATCCCCAGCCACTGCTAAAACCTTTGGTTTAGGCTATGCGCCCGAAGGGTGGGATGGGCTATACCAACATCTCAAAAAGAAAAATTATTCCCAAGGGGTGCTGGAAGGCTCTGGACTCTTCACTAAGAATAAGCGCGGGGAACTGATTGATTTGTTCCGTGGACGTTTAATGTTTCCCATCTTCGATGTCCTAGGCAAAGTAATAGCCTTTGGTGGCCGAATTATGGGCGAAGGACAACCGAAATATATCAATTCGCCTGAATCGCTGGTGTATTCAAAACAGCGCAATTTATATGCCCTTAATTTTGCCAAGTCTGCCAAGGGAAAGCAACTTATTATTGTCGAAGGCTACATGGATGTAATCTCTATGCATCAGGCCGGTTTTACCAATACCGTCGCCTCTTTAGGTACGGCACTAACAGAAAGACAACTGGATCTCTTAACTCGTTTTACTGAGGATGTGGTGTTGTTTTATGATTCAGACCGGGCAGGTCAGGCAGCCGCTCTGCGGGGACTACAAATGCTTTTACAGCGCCAGCGGCGGCATACGGCCGCCAGCACCAGAATTTCCGTGGCGCGAGTTCCCGATGGCAAAGACCCGGATGAATACTTAAGGGAGCACGGGGCAGCGGCTTTCCAGAAGGTTGTGAATCAAGCGGCATCTGTTCTGGAATATCTGATGCAGGTGGCGAAAGAAAAAAGCCTTGAAGACGGTAAATTTGATTCCCGGAAGTATTTGCAATTGGCCTGCACCTACCTGTCTTGGGAGCCTAATGCCGTATTGCGTGAGCAGGCAGCGGGGCAAGCGGCTAACCTTCTAGGGGTCTCTGTACGTAGTGTGTTGGAAGAAACCAGCCGGATAGAGAGCCAAGATAAAGAACAAGACAAAATAACCGAACACCGCCAGCAGATACGTCAGGAAGAGAGCATCCCTAAACCGGATAATTCTGAAACCATAAGTCAAGAAGAGTTAACCTTACTTTGCTTATTAGTGACTTTGGGACAGACCTGGGATCAACTTCCAGACAAACCGGTTTCGGAAGACTTTACTGGGGGAGCTATGCAGGAAATTGCCAAAGAGGCTCTGATTTTAGCGGAGAAGGGACAATTAGAAGGTGCCTTACTCCTGAGCCTAGGAGAGGGTAAGTTTATCAATAACCGTTCTGCCCGGGAAGTATTAACCGAAAGCCTGATGCGTCTTAAGACCAATCGAGATGTAAAGGAGCAGCACCAGCGCATTTTAACGTTGCTCTACCGGCGGCGGATTCAGCGTTATACCCAAGCCAAAAATGATTTGGCACTATACCTTGACAGTGGTCATAGCGGTGAAGAATTAGCTTTGGCTAAGGCAAAATTTGTTAAGCTCAATCAGTATTTAAGTTTTCTGAAACAAAAACTTAAGGAGTATCAAGGATGAAAGCCCTTAAAGCGGATAGTTCAGATCAAGTAAAGCGTCTCATATTACCTGCTCGTCTGCAGGCTCTGGCTAATTTAGTTCCCCTGGAGGCGCGGCGAATCATTGATGTAGGAGCGGATCATGGGCTACTACTAGCCTGGCTGCTACTCCACCGCCAGGCGGTTATGGGCGTTGCTACAGATATTCATGAGGCTCCGGCGCAAAGGAGTCGGCGGACATTGGATAGTTTTGGCCTCAAGGGGCGCTATCAGGTTTTTTGTTGTGATGGCTTGGAGAAAGTAACTCTGGAGCAGGGAGACAGTGTTATTATCGCCGGTATGGGCGGTTTAGAAATTAGTAAAATCTTATCGGCGGCTTTGGCAAAGACTGAACGCGCTATTTTAGCGCAGACCAGCTTCTTGGTGCAGCCACAAAAATCTTGGGCGGAGCTAGGTCGTTTTTTGGCTCTTCAGGGTTTTGAAATAACCCAGGAGCAGATTTCTTACGACAGAGATAAATTCTATCGCTTATGGACTTTGCGTTTTTCCGAAAAGATTCTCGCAGAGCCTACGGCCTTTTCTTTGTATGTGGGTACAGGGTGGCAAGAGCTGGCTTTACCTCAGCGCTGGGATTATTTACTTCGTCGGAAAGAGACCTTAACCTGGCAGAGTAAAGGAAATCCTGAACTTTTTCCCGTCTTAGAAGAACTTGAAGATAGTATTCGCCTAGTAGGAGAGGAGATGCACAATGAATAAATATAAGGAATACCCCATTGATGAAATTCTGGCACAACTGGAAAGCCTAGCACCGCCTGAGCTAGCTGAGGAATGGGATCATGTCGGTCTCATGATTGGAGACGGTCAAGGCACTACAAGTCAGGTGGTTCTGGCTCTGGATGGGAGAATGGAGGCAGTACAGCTATGTAAAAAACATAATGCTAAGCTCCTGATCACCCACCACCCCTTGCTATTTTCGCCCCTACGGCGAATTCGTTTTGGAACCCCTCAGGGGGATATCATTCGGGAAGTTATCCGAAATGATATTTCGGTTTACAGTGCACATACCAACTTGGATAAGGCACAGCAAGGGGTTAACTTTGCATTAGCTAAAGCAGTGGGACTACCTATGCCTATGTCAATAATTGGCGTGAATTATGGTTTGTGTGGTGATTTGAAGGAGAGTGAGGATCTGTATTCCCTTTTGACTCGCTTGAAAAAAATCCTTGAAGGAACGGGATTTTTTCTGAATACCGATGAAAATCCCAAAATTACTCGGATCTTCGTTGCTGGGGGAGCCTTTGATGAAAGCTCTATCCCTAACTTAAAGAAAGCCCATGTGGATCTGGTGATTTCGGGAGAAATCAAGCATCATCAGTTGCTGGAGATGAAGGCTTTAGGCATGGCAGCGGTAGCTGTAGGTCATGATGTAAGTGAGCGGGTAGTCTTGCCCCATCTGGAAAAATGGCTGAATTTACAATTTCCTGGCCTTGGGGTGGTTTTAGACGGCGGCTTAGATTATAATAAAGTGGTTTTCTGAGTAAGTCAGGCAGTCGCAGGTGAAGATCGAAAGGTCTCACGTGAGGAAAGTCCGGGCTCCATAGGATAAGGGTGCCGGGTAACTCCCGGTGAAGGCGACTTTAAGGAAAGTGCAACAGAGAGATACCGCCTCTATTCTTCGGGATAGAGGTAAGGCTGAAAAGGCGGGGTAAGAGCCCACCAGCGGTTTGGCAACATTCCGGCTATGTAAACCCCACTCGGAGCAACACCGTGGCGAGACAAGTCTGTGGTCCGCAGGTCTCAGGGAGGTGGCTTGAGCTGTTATGAGAATATCAGCCTAGATAGATGATTGCCCAATACAGAACCCGGCTTATAGACTTACTCAGAAAATTTTTATTATCTTCCTACTGATAAGGAGGTTTACAGATGTCAGCAGAATCATATTTATGTCGAGGGGTATCTCCAACGAAAGATGAAGTGAAGGCAGCTGTCTCCGGTCAGTCCGGTGGTGTTTTTCCGGGAGCCTTTTGTAAGTTAGTTGAAGATATAGCCGGAAATCCGGCATACTGTTCAGCCATTCATGCGGATGGTGCAGGCACCAAAGCTTCAGCGGCCTATC
Source organism: uncultured Oscillospiraceae bacterium (assembly GCA_964518595.1). Classification (GTDB taxonomy): domain Bacteria; phylum Bacillota; class Clostridia; order Saccharofermentanales; family Saccharofermentanaceae; genus CAZFHA01. The sequence goes on along the minus strand of CAZFHA010000028.1, from coordinate 31,434 downwards.
TTTTGTATAAGGAGACTGGCGATCCGGCGGTTTTTGCTTCTCTAGCCCAAGATTCCCTTGTAATGAACACGGATGATCTAGCCTGTATAGGTGCTACCAGTGATTTTTACTTGTCTAATACCATTGGGCGCAATAGCCATCGGATTAACGGCGATTGCCTAAAGGCAATTATTTCCGGTTATGATAAGGTAATTGCTGATTTAGCTGCTTATGGAATCAAGGTTCACATGACCGGTGGTGAAACCGCTGACGTGGGGGATCTGGTTAGAACCCTAATTATTGACTCCACGCTGGTAACTCGGATTCCTCGCCAAGAGGTAATTCATGCGGCTCAGATTCGTCCCGGAGATGTAATTGTGGGTTTGGCATCCTTTGGACAAGCCAGTTATGAAGCCAAAGAGAATTCCGGTATTGGTTCTAATGGCTTAACCGCTGCTCGTCACATGCTGCTTTCACGTCATTATGCCCAGGCCTACCCAGAATCCGTATCTGAAACCATTCCGGAAGATAAAGTTTATTGCGGTGCTTTTCGCTTACAAGATCCGCTCCCCCATAGTTCTATGACTGTGGGTGAGGCTATTTTGTCGCCGACACGAACATATTTGCCGGTACTTAAGAAGATTTTGGCAGCTCACAGGAAGGATATTTCCGGTATTCTACACTGTACTGGTGGCGGTCAGGTAAAATGCAAAGACTTTGGTCATAATCTTCGTTACATCAAAGATAATTTATTTCCTTTTCCGGCTATTTTTCAAGCCATTTATGATTCCGGAGAAATTTCTTTGAAAGAAATGTTTCAAGTCTTTAATTGTGGGCATCGGATGGAAATTTTCTGTCCGCAAGAGGTTGCTGAGTCGTTGATTGCCATAGCGAAAAGTTTTGCTGTGGAGGCTCGCATTGTTGGTCGGGTAGAGCAGCTCCCACAGCCCGGTGAAAATCGTGTAGAAATTACTTTTGCTAATCAGCATTTTCAGTATTGACATTAGAGGAAGGCATCTATATAATAGTCTCTGTTCCGTTTCGAGAGAATCCTTTCAGAAGGAACAAATTTGCACCTTTAGCTCAGTTGGTAGAGCAACTGACTCTTAATCAGTGGGCCCCGGGTTCGAATCCCTGAAGGTGCACCAGGGCGTAATCCGAATCTCTTACTTAGGTGGGAGGTTCGGATTATTTTTTTGATGATTTTTTATTTTTTTAAAATTCCCTCTTGACCTTCCCCTTACAGGAAGCTATACACTATCTTTGTACCCGGGTAATCATAAGAAAGGCGCATCTGTACTATGCTATCAATTGGTGAATTTTCAAAACTCAGCAGTGTTTCAGCCAAGACTCTGCGGTATTATGATGAGATTGATCTGCTTAAGCCCATAGTGGTTAATGTAGACAACAATTATCGTTACTATGAAGTCGGTCAGTTACAAACTATCCTATTCATTAACCGTTTAAAAAGTTACGGTTTTTCTTTAGAGGAGGTAGCTGCGGCATTAAAGGACAAAGACAACTATCCTTTACTACGTTACATGATTGAGCAGAAACAGAATCAACTTGAAGCGAAGATACAGGAAGGTACTTTTCTTATCCAGCAGATGAAGAAAGATATTTTCGTGTTAGAAAGGGGTCATACTATTATGAGTTATTTAGATCAAATTACTATTACCACAAAAGAGATTTCCGACCGCAGGATTTTTTCGATTAGAGAGCGAATTAACGTGGAACAATTTGGCAGCTACTTAGGTAAACTTTTTAGTGCGGTTTCGGCTCAGAACCTTACCATTTTGGGAGCACCCATGTCAATTTATCATTCTCCTGACTTTAATCCTGAGGAGTTTGATGTGGAACTAGCTGTGCCTGTGCTGGAAGAGGGTGAGGGAACACGGATATTAACCGGTGGCCTTTGCGCTGTAGGAACCTTAAAAGGAGCCTATGATGGTCTGCCTTCTGTGTATGCTAAATTAGGGGAATGGCTGGAAGAGAGCCAATATCTTTTGGCCGATTCACCCTACGAGGTTTATGTAACTGATCCTGCTAAAGTTCCAGCCGAGGAGTATGTGACAGAAATTTATTTTCCTCTGAAGAAGAGGTAGAGTCAGCTATTTTCAGGTCGAAATGAATGATTTTAGGGCTTTTTTACTTTGGTTTGCGGTATTTTAGTGAAGATACACTAGAATGCCGCAATTATTTATGTTAGAATCTTCATATATCCAAAATACATTCGGCAATATTCGGCAGTTTATTTATTATGAACTGTTATGTTTCTGTTGACTCATTTTATTTTTTTTGCTAACCTTATACAGGTGTATTTTTGTTGGCTTTTTTCTTGAGCCTTTTTCCTAACCTATACCATTACCTATTTCCCAAAAGCTGGTTTGCAAAATAGCCAGAGGCTTAGTTCCTAACGCTAACAAAGATTATTAGATTGTAAGAGATTGTGCTGTGTTTTGAGGAGGAAGTATGAGGATATTTAGAAGAAGGAAACGTTTGATTGTACTGCTACTGGTTTTTGTTCTGGCACTAGCCGGGCTCAATATTCCGATTTGGGCATCGGAACTAGCGCCAACTCCGGCGGCAAGTGAAAGTACTTCTGATACTGCAGCTGGCGGTATTGCTGAGGCTGAGGCAAGTGTAGCTGGTGAGACGGTGATGGCTGAAGCATCTGTCAATCAGCCAACAGTTGTTACCAGTGATTCTACAGGAGTGAACCCAGAGGAGACTGTTCTTCCCCCTACCAATCCTCCAGTGAATCCTCCTCAGGAGTTTATGCCCATTTCTCCAGCGTCAAATTCTGATATTACTTTGTCTCTAGGTTTGGAAAAGACCCAGATTCCAACTTCAGAGACTGGAAAAGATTTTCTTGTCTATATTGGTTTTTCTGCCATTGACACAGGTAATAGTTCAGATTTTAGTAATTTTAAGATTACGATTCCTCTGCCAGATTATCTAAGCCATACAAATAATATTACTGGTTCATCAATTAGCCAAAGTACCATGTTGACGAATATGTTTACGATTACTCGTGAGGGTTCGAATTTAGTACTTACCCTAAAGGATAAGAATAGTATTGTGGTGGGAGATAACTATCTGATTCCTTTGCGCTTGGCGTTTACTAAGATGGTGGATCCAAATCTGGGGAATTGTGATCCGGCCTTATCCTACACTCCCACAGCCTCGGCAGCAGGAGATTTTGTAAATACTGTTAATGCTACAGCTACTCAGTCAATCACTCTGCAAAAGAGTGATATAAGCATCTTTAGTTATGTTCCGGGCGGCACTATGTTAGCTGGAGATGAAGGTTTTGCTTACTCCTATGTTTATTACAATAAAAATATAGTTGGTGATGCCCTACAATTTAAGCTTAAGATTACTCAGACTAAGGTAGCTTTGGTTTTCGGTGATATTGCGGCGGATTTTTATGATACTTACGATAAATTTGACATTACTAATGTAACTTATAATGCTAATCGTACTGAGGCAACTGTTACTTTGGTTAGAAAGGATTCAAGCCGTTTATTATTAGATTATTCGAGTTATGATTATTTTTACTTTCCTATAGAGGCAGTAAATTTCACCGGTAATCCTGGTGAAATTGTTAATGCCACTATTAACACAAAGGTTGAGCCTATTGATCCTAATCATGATATGACTTGTAAAGATTGGTCTAAAAATTATTCCGTATCCCAAAGGGTAGCCAATGAATTTATTTGGCCAACGGGCTACTTTACTAAAGGCGGTACTGCAGTTAGCTATTATGGCAGCTTCCCTAGTGGTGGTAATGGTTATTGGCCTGTTACGCCTGAGGAAGAACATTATTATTATTTGGCTTTACAGTCTAATCTTGAACCTTTCTATAAAAATTTATCAGAAAACTTTACCGTGATGAAGTTTGATGATAATCCTCTTGCTGTAACTGGAAATGCGCATTATTTTGATAACACCACTTGGAAAACAGCAACGATTTATACAAATTTTAGTAAAACAGAAAGTACAGCTGGTGCTCTTGAGAAGGACAATATTCAGGTTAAGGTAGAATATGCTACTACTGATAATCCTACACTTCGCGTTATTCCCGGTTTTGATAATCGTACCTTAACTGACTTAACCACCCAGTTCAATTCTGTGGTTAATATTGACTTAGCTCCTCTTGCTTCGGCAGGCAATAAGGTTTCTCGGTTAGTCTTTACCTACTCAACTGTAAATGGTCAGTCAATTACTCCCGGCTATACTCTTACTTCTAGCTATGGCCCTAGAATTACGGCAGTCTTTAATAAGGCTACTCAAGGGGACTATATTGTTACTAACCGGGGAACCTTTACAGGTGATTCTGCTCACGGTACAAGTACTGGTTCCATTGATGTGCCTACTTATGTTAAGGCTTTAACTCATACTTTAAAGAGTTCTTTGTATTTTAATACTGGCTATGATAATGTTATTGTTAGTGGCGAATCAAAGGAAATTTATGTAGATTATCTTCAGAATCGTACTGCTAATAATTCTCTTGAAGCATATGACCTTCAGTCCTATATATTACTTCCTGATTTTTTTTCTTTCTCAAATATATCATCGTCCTTTAGCAATGTTTCTGCTTTTACAACGGTTATTGATGGTGTTACTTACAAAGCCTATCCTAGAACTCAGAATATGACCAGTAGCACTAATGTATATGGTAGATTTAAGTTGACCCTTAACGGAAATCCAGGCAGTGGCAACTATAAAGTATACTTAATACATACTACTAAAGACTTTAACAATCAAAAAGTTGATTCAACCTCTCCAAATTTTTTAGATGGTTTTAGTGAAATTTTCCAATTAGACAATAACTTTAATTCCACCACTAGTGCTACCGGCTTAACCTACTTGACCAATACTTTTAACGCTGGCGATGTGGCTTTGAATAGTCAGGTATTAGCGCAAAGTCTGGAATTGCGGGTAATTGACGGTAGAACGGTTATTTCTGAGAAGGCGATTATTGACAGTAATGATCGTGTCCTACGTAGTAATCGTGTGCTTCCCGGTGAAGTCTTTGACTATCGCCTCACCATTGAGAACTTATCACTGTCAGATATTAGTTACTTACGTGTAGCCGATGTCTTGCCTTTTGCTGGAGATACCCAGTTAATTAATGGATTGGCTCGTGGCAGTGAGTTTGGGATTGAATTTGTATCCGTGGTTTCCATGTCTCCCGGTGTAACGGTAAAATACATGGACAATATTAACTATTCAACTATCAATAATGACATTAACAATCCCAATTCAGCACTTACCACAGTATTTAATCCGGGAGCTACTGGAGCTGCAGTAAAGGGTCTGTTCTTCGAATTCAATGGCACTCTTGCCAGTGGCGGAGCTATTGAGATGCGCATTAAGGTCAAGGCACCAGCCGCAGCCGCCCAAGATAAGCTGGCCATTAACGATTTTGCTTACTCCGGTAAGTATACGGTTGGCATTCCAGTAAGTCCGGCTCAGCCTGTTAAAGTTCAGACACTTCTGGCACCGGCCACTCCGGTTACGCTGGATAAGAGTGTTAGCCAGACCGATCCTTACAATCTTTATGAGACGGCAGATTGGACCGTGGATGTGAACTTGGGGAATGATGTAATGAATCAAACTTCCATCTCCCTGGTAGACCCTGTTGACCCGGCTTTAGCTATTGAAGCGAATAGTGTTAAGCTACTTGATGGAAATGATGTAGATGTATCGGATTTAGCAAATATTCTAGTGGTGAACAATGAAATTACCTGTGTCTTTAAGCTTAAGGATGGGTCATTCTACCATCTGGTAGACCGCGACTTTAAACTAGTATATAAGACCACCCTTAATGCCACTATGCCTTGGGCAGATTTGTTTGAAGACTATGGCATCGCTGGTAATAAAATTCAGATTCCTAACCGGGCTGGACTATTGTTCTCGAATAAAGAAATCGCCTTTGATAATGCTTCTATTACCTATCTTCAAGGTGGTATTGCGATAACTAAAGTTTTTGAGAACAGTCTTCTTACTACTAATGTGAGTACTTTTGAACTGTACGAGGATACGGATGAAGATGGTGCTCTGACTCCTGCAGATACTCTGGTAGATACAAAGTCAACCACAGATCTGGCCTTAGCCTTTACCTACCTGCCTATTAAGACCTATTTCCTGAAGGAGACGGCTACCGAAGCTGGTTATTCTTTAGTAGAGCCGCTTAAAATTGAACTGACTAAGGATGCTACCCAGAGTCAAAAGGTGCTTACAGTTACCAATCTAATGGTTCCTGAAGACCCAACGGCAACTAAGACTGTGTCTTTAACAGAAATTACTGATTGGAATGACGACATTACTTTCTCTGTTAGCTACGATATGGGCAATGTGGCTAATCGTTGGAATCAGGCCAAATTTTTAGATCAAGTAGATGACTTATTGGTTATTGATGAGAGTTCTATTACGATTAAAGACAGTAGCGATGTGGATGTTTCCGGTCGTGGCACCCTTGATGTAACAGATAATTTGATTACCTTTACCATGAATAAGGATGCAGTGACTTCTGATTTTAGTTATCTGAATAATCAAGTCTATACGATGACCTTCACTTGTCATGTGAACAAAGAAGCAGACTTGAACCTTTTGACGGCTGCCGGTGAGGTAAAGAATCAAGCCAGCTTAAGCTATGGTGATGGTGATAGCTTAGATACAAATGAGGTTATAGTTGACTTACCTGAACTGGAAGAGCCCACAATTGCTAAATCCGTTGTTACCGAAGCTGGTGATGTAGATGGCATTATGGCAGAGTTCTTGGAACCTTCTACTTGGACAGTTACCTACCAGATGGGTAATTATTCTGGGCTGTGGTCCAGAGCTAACTTGGTTGACCAGGTTTCTGAATTTTTGATTATTGATCCCAGCTCGGTGGATATTTTGGATAGTAGTGATGTATCGGTTCTGGGTCAGGGAACTCTTGATATTACCGATAATCTTATCAGCTTTACTTTTACAGCTGATGCCACTACCAATGATTTCTCTTACCTAGAAGGGAATACCTATCGCCTAGTCTATAAAACGACTATAGATAAGGAAGTTGACTTGACCGCTTTGAAGGCGGAAATCGACGCAAATCAAGGAATTCCTAATGTAGGTGTGCTGGAATTTGGTAATGATTGGCAACAGTCTTATGATTTAGGTGAGATTAGTTCCGAGCCTGTCACGGTTACACCGCCTGTAGCTGATCCGCTGGTAACAAAAGAAGTTATTACTGAAAGTGGCAATGAAGAGGGTAGCCTCAAAATTGTAACGGAATCAGCTACTTGGACTGTTAATTATGACATGGGAAGTATGACTGGAATTTGGACCCGGGCAGTTCTGGAAGATCAGGTTCATCCTTGGTTAATCATTGATGAAACGAGTGTTGATCTACTGGATTCAGCTGATCAATCAGTCTTAGGCTTAGGCCAACTAGATATTACGGATAATCTGATTACTTTTACTTTTAATCCTGATCAAGTCGCTGGCGATTATACCTATCTGGCTAACCAAACCTATCGTTTGGTCTACAAAACAGCGATTGACAGTAAAGTTGATCCGAAAGAATTGGAAGATTTCCTTACCCTTGAAGGCGGTATTCCCAATACCGGAACACTGCTCTTTGGAAATGATTGGATGCAGACCAGTGATCTGGGGTCTATCACTTCTAATGTGGTAAAAGTTTCGCCACCAGGTTTTGTTTCACCTACAGTTACTAAGTCGGTAGTTTCTGACTCGGGGGATACGGCCGGTAAACTTGACTATACAACGGAAGTTGCCCACTGGAGTGTGGCCTACGATATGGGATCTCTAACCGATTTATGGACCAGAGCCGTTATAGAGGATCAAGTAGACGATCATCTGGTGATTGATGAAAAATCCATTGACCTACGGGATGCTGATGGTAACTCGGTCTTAGGCTTAGGAAGTCTTACTGTGAAAGATAATCTGATTCGCTTTGCTTTTAACGAAAATCAGCAAAATGGTTTTGCGTTTTTAGCTAACCAGAAATATACCTTAGTGTTTTCTACTGTGATCTCTACTGAAGGTGAGTGGGAAGAGTTGCAACAGTACATGAAGGTGAACGCAGGTATTCCTAATACCGCTTCCTTACATTATGGAAATGATTGGTTTACCCAGCAGGGCAAAGACACCGTTGTTTCTAACCGGGTTACTATTATTCCGCCCCTACCGAAAGAGCCTAAGGTAACAAAAGCGATTACAGATGCTTCCGGAAAGAACTTGCCACATCCGGCTACTTTTGATGACAAAGCAGCTAAGGCTGGCTATTCTTTGACCTATGAAATGAGCAATTACATGGATTATCAAGACCGAGTTGTTCTGCAGGATCAGGTGGATAAGCGTCTTCAAATTGATGCCCAGTCTGTGACCGTCACCGATGAAAGCGGTGCTAATATGCTGGATCAAGGTAGTCTATCCATTAAGGATAACAAAATCAGCTTTAGCTTTAACAAGCAAGATGGTTCTTACCTGTACTTAAACCAAAAGACCATTACCTTGACCTTTAAGTTTCAGTTTGACCAAAACAGCTTAACTACAGAGGATATTCATAATGTGGCTGTTCTGGAAATATCTGACAAGATGATGACTAGCGCAAAAGCTCTCGAATATGATTCAAATCAGGTAACCGTTAAATTATCTGAGAAGGCTTTAAAGAACACTGATGTTAAGGGTGCTTCTAAGACAGGTGAAACTCTGAATGCAGAGCTTTGGTTGGCTGGCTCAACTCTTTTACTGGCAGCAGGAGCCTTACTTGTTTGGCGGAAAAAACGCTACAGTCATGATTGATTCTATTTCTTATAACTCATTTTCTACAAGGTAAGCATAAAGAGCCACTCCAGAAGGTAAAACGAAAGGAGTGGCTTTTTGGTTTTTTCTGCTTGACTAAAAAAGTAAAATTTTGTCGGTAAAGTGACAGAGCAACCGCTAAAAATGTGATAGAATTATACGAAAGTTGACACAGGAAAGGGAGAGGGAAGGCCAATGAATCAAATTAGCATCGGACAATCTACCACGAAGGCTTCTGAAATTGCTTTAGGGTGTATGCGACTGCATCAACTATCCGTCAAGGAAGGGGCAGAGCTGATTCAGACTGCTCTGGAAGAAGGGATTGATTTTTTTGATCATGCCGATATTTACGGAGGGGGCACTTCCGAAGAACGGTTTGCCCAAGTCTTGTCTCAAGAAAAAATTGACCGAAGTAAGCTTTTTATACAGACAAAATGCGGCATCTGTAAGGGATATTTTGACTTTTCCAAGGAACATATTTTAAGCTCGGTAGATGCAAGTCTCAAACGTCTGGGAACAGATTGGGTTGACTTTTTGCTGCTGCACAGACCCGATAGCTTAATGGAACCTGAAGAGGTGGCAGAAGCCTTTGGCATTTTAAGAGCCAGCGGAAAAGTTCGCCACTTTGGTGTCAGTAACCAAAAGCCCATGCAGATTGCTTTGCTCCAAAAATATCTTGATGAACCGCTTATGGTGAATCAATTACAGTTTGGATTGGCTCATTCGCAGATAGTTAGTAATGGACTGCATGTCAATATGTTGACAGAGGAAGCGGTAGAGCGTGATGGCAGCGTATTGGAATACTGCCGTTTGCACGATATTACCATTCAGCCTTGGTCACCCTTTCAGCATGGCTTCTTTGGGGGTGTGTTTTTAGAACATCCGGAATACTTGGAGCTTAATCAAGTGCTTTCGCAGTTGGCCTCAAAGTATCAAGTTTCCAAGACCACTATTGCAACGGCTTGGATTTTACGTCATCCAGCTCAGATGCAGCCTGTGGTAGGAACACTGAACAGCGAGCGCCTAAAGGAAATCTGTGCCGCTTCCCCGATTAGGCTGACACGACCGGAGTGGTATGCGCTCTATAAAGCTGCCGGACATATTTTGCCTTAAAGGAATGGGAGTTGTATAACCGATATGAAAAGAATCGAATTCGAAGCCTGTCTTGTTGAAAAGCGTCAGCTAAATGATTGTAATGTTTTATTGACCTTAAAGGGAGACGAGATTTCTCAGACCGCAGTGCCAGGGCAGTTTGTAAATCTAAGCTGTAGTCTTTTTTTACGGCGTCCTTTTGGTATTTGTAGTGTTGACCCCCAGTCCGGTACTTTTACTGTGGGTATTCGGACTGTGGGGAAGGGAAGCCAAGAATTAAGCCGGTTAACTCCGGGAGCTGTAGTGTCTGTACTCGGGCCCTTAGGGCAAGGTTTTTCCTTAGAGGGCGTGGAGAAGCTTATTACCGTTGGTGGTGGGACAGGTATATTTCCGCTGTATTTTTTACAGTCCAAAGCTCAGGAGCTAGGTATTCCTACCATAGCTATTAATGGTTTTCGCAGTCAAAAGGAAAGCTTCTTCCTCTCCGAGTTTAATGATGTCTCTTCTGCATGCGTTTTAACCAGCGATGAGGGAGATTTAGGCCTCAAAGGAACGGTTTTAGCTGCTCTTGAGGCTCTAACACCAGAATCCTATGCCAATGCTACTCTTTGCACTGTTGGCCCCACCATTATGATGAAGAAAACCGCCGAATGGGCAGCGCAGATGGGATTACCTTGCTATGTTTCTTTGGAAGAGCGCATGGCTTGCGGGGTTGGAATTTGTCTTGTTTGTGTCTGTAAGACTAAGGCTTTGACAGAGCAACAGCCTTTTCACCATGTGCGTTGTTGTAAAGAGGGCCCAGTTTTCGCGGCATCGGAGGTAGTATGGTAGAGCTTGAAGTAAATGTAGGCAATGTAAAGTTAAGAAACCCTTTAATTCTGGCTTCTGGTACTTGTGGTTTTGGTCGCGAGCTTCAGGAATTGATTGATTTTTCCGAAATTGGCGGTATCTCTTCCAAGGGACTTACCCCTTTACCCCGGGAAGGGAATCTTAGCTGTCGTGTTGCAGAGACTCCTTCCGGTATGCTAAATAGTGTCGGCTTACAGAATCCAGGCTTAGAAGCTTTTATGAGCGATGAGCTTCCTTTTATGAACCAACTGGATACGGCTACCATTCTAAATATCGCCGGACATAGTACGGAAGACTACCAGACCATGGTCGAAAGGTTAGGTTCTCCAGCTGTTTCGGCTGCGGCTTTAGAGCTAAATCTTTCTTGCCCTAATGTAAAAGAAGGCTGTATGACCATTGGTGCAACTGCCGAGGGCGTTTATCAGATTATTAAAGCTGTGCGGGATCTAACGGATAAACCGCTCTGGATTAAGTTAACACCGAATGTAACTTCCATAACCGAAACGGCCTTAGCGGCTCAGGAGGCCGGGGGCGATGCCGTGGTTTTGATTAATACGCTCTTAGGCATGGCTATTGATATCAAGACTCGTAGGCCAATTCTACGAAATAATACCGGCGGCTTATCCGGCCCCGCGATTAAGCCTGTTGCAATTAGGATGATTTCTGAATGTTACCGGGTTCTTTCCATACCCATTGTTGGACTTGGCGGTATTATGACTGCCGAAGATGTGTTGGAGTTTATGTTAGCCGGAGCGGCTGCGGTTCAAGTAGGAACAGCCTCTTTGATTCAACCAACGGTAGCTACTACCATCGTGAGTGATCTGAAAGATTATTGTCAGGAGAATCACGTAAAACTTCAGGAGTTAACCGGTGCGCTGCGCCTATGGGAGTAAACTTACTTAGAAACTTTAAGGAGCACCTTTTAGGTGAGGAGGTCAGTGAAATGGATAATAAAATTATTGATGATCTATTTTTAACCAAAGCAGTACGGGTGTCGGAGGCGGATAAGCCTTTTTGGTACACCTCGGGTACTTTAGGACCATTTTTTATTAATACGCATTTTCTCTATGGTAGTGAGGCTGATGCTCAGGAGCTACTTTCGGTGATTGAGTCCGGGATTGCAGAGGGGCCACTGGAATTTCCAGCGCTACTACTGCCATATCTTATGCGCCAATATGAAAAGAGCGCCATTTATAAGCGGGTTATAGACCTGATTGTAGCCAAGGCGCAGACCCTCGAATTTGACTTTGTTTCCGGGGGAGAACGTCGGGATTTCTTTTTTTCTTTGCTGCCGGCTTATCTATTAAAGAAGCCGCACCTCTCAATTTTCAAAAGTGCTGAAGCCGTCTATTCCGATCCGACATTTACATCGGCAGAATGGGTGTCAGAAGTAGCTTTGACAGGCAAAAGAGCTCTACACATTGTAGATTTAGTTACAGAAGCTGCCAGTTATACACGTCTATGGATTCCTACCTTAAGAGAAAATGGGGCAGAAATTGATGCGACTATTGCCGTAGTTGATCGTTGCCAAAGCGGCCGTCAGGTTCTGGCTGATGAAGGGATCACCCTCTATAATTTTGCTTCTATTTCTCCCGATCTATTTGAGACTGCCAAACAAAAGGGTGAGATTACGTTAGCCCAGCTTCAAAGTGTATTAGACTTCATGCAAGATCCTAGAGGCTATATGCAGAGCTTTCTGGCTTCACATCCTGGTTTTATTGCCGAGCAGCTAGCTTTGGGTGGGAAGACAAAAGAAAAGGTTGAAATTGCTATTGCCAAGGGCCTAGCTTCTGCGCCCTGATTGCGTGAAGTGGGTCTATTAGCTATACTATTAAATAAGGTTTGGATAAAAGATTTGAGAGGTACAATTTATGAAGAACATTCCACTCTATGAAGTACGTAAAATTAAAGATTTACGAGATATGCTTCAACAAAGTGTTACATTGTATCAGGATAAAACCGCCTTTTTAATTAAAGAGCGTAAGGGTGAGCCTTATGGTGAAATTTCTTATAAGCAATTTGGACTGGATGTTAATGCTTTTGGTACGAGGCTCTTAGCCTTGATTGGCTCTACTAAGAGGGTGGCAATTTTAGCTGAGACTCGTTATGAATGGTATATTTCCTATCTGGCAGTTACGAATGGTGTGGGGATTGTTGTTCCATTAGATAAGGAATTACCCGATCAGGAGATTGCTAACTTATTAAATCGTGCTGAAGTGGATTGTCTTATTTTTTCGGGCAGCAAATCCGAAACGGTGGAAGCCATTGCTTCGGAACTGCATACGGTTTCTTCCTTTATTTCCATGGATGATAAGGAATATAAGGCCTTAGCCCACTATTCCTTCGCTACAGTCTTGGCTGAAGGCCATGATGCTTTAAGCCGAGGTGATAGAAGCTATCTGGAGCAGGAGATTGACCCAGAGGCGATGACAATTTTACTTTTCACTTCCGGAACCACAGATCAGTCTAAGGCGGTTATGCTTTCACAACGTAATATCTGTGCTAATTTGGAAGGCATGTGTTCCATGCTCTATATCGGCCCTGGGGATGTGTTTTTGTCGGTGCTCCCTCTCCATCACACCTATGAGTGTACTTGTGGATTCTTGTGCCCGGTTTATCGTGGTTGTACCGTTGCTCAATGTGAGGGCCTGCGCTATATCACGAAGAATATGCAGGAAAGTAAGGTTACCATTTTATTGGCGGTTCCCCTGATGCTGGAAATGTTTCATCGTGCCATTATGAAGAAGGCAAAAGCTGACAAAGCCGCAGCGCGAAAGTTTAACTTTGGTATCAAGCTAACACGGTTTTTGCGTACTTTGGGTATAGATAAGCGGAGAAAGATTTTTAAAGCTGTTCACGATAATTTCGGTGGAGCTCTAAGGCTGGTGGTTTCGGGCGGTGCAGGTATTGATCCGCAAATTTTAACGGATATGCAGGATATGGGCATCCATTGTGTTCAAGGTTATGGCCTTACGGAATGTGCCCCGATTTTGGCTCTTAACCGTGACATCGACTACAACAATCGAGCCGCCGGACTACCCTTGCCTGGAGTAGAAGTGAAGATTATTGATAAGGACGAGAATGGTATTGGCGAGATAATCGGTAAAGGGCCTAACGTGATGCTGGGATACTACCGTGATAAGGAAGCTTCCGCTAAGGCTATTGACGAAGACGGTTTTTTCCATACCGGTGATTTGGGTTATTTGGATGATCAAGGCTTTGTAATTATTACTGGGCGAAAGAAAAATGTTATTATTGCTAAGAATGGTAAGAATATTTTCCCAGAAGAGATTGAATCCCTGTTAGGAAGATCTCCTTTAATCGCTGAAGTTCTGGTCTCTGGTGAGGACGATGGTAAGGGGGATGTTATTGTTACCGCTACGATTTTTCCCAATCAAGAGACAGTTACAGCCCTGCTGGGCGAGGAATACTCCCCGGCTGATTTACAGCAGGTATTGGAAGAAGAGGTCAAGAAAGTAAACCAGCAACTGGTTAGTTATAAAGCTGTCCGTAAAACAATTTTGCGTGACAGTGAATTTGATAAGACTACCTCAAAAAAAATTAAACGCGAGTATAAGGCGTAAGAAAGGACAATTATGCTTTCAGAAACAGCAATGCAAAGAGTTTTGGAGGCCTCTTTAAGTAAAGGTGGGGATTTTTCAGAGCTCTATATAGAAGAAACAAAGAGTTCAAGTTTATTTTTAATTAATGGGCAAGTTGATAAGGTCTCCTCTGGAATGGACTCTGGGGTAGGAATTCGAATTTTGGATGGCACCCGTTGCGTCTATGTTTATTCCAATGATATGAGAGAAGAGGTTTTGATTCGTTTAGCCAAAGATGCTTCTGCCTCGCTTCAATCTGTTCCCCAGAACGGTCAGATTTATTTAACCCCCAGAATGGATTTTGGACAGGGCGAATGTCGTATTGCCCCTCTTTCTGTTGATAAGAAGCGGAAGGTGGATTTTCTGCGTCAAGGGGTAGCGGCAGCTGTAGCTTACAGTCCTCTTATTTCTCAGACTACTGCTGGATATGCAGATAGCGAGAAGACTATTTATATTGCCAACTCCACCGGGCTCTACCGTAAAGATAATCGGGTGCGAACCCGCTATGTATTTGAGGCTGTAGCTTCCTCTGACACAGAAAAGCAGAGCGGACATTTTGGGCCGGGTAGCGGTCGCGGATATGAATTTATTGAAGAGGCTGATATTACTACTACGGCAAGAGAGGCCGCAAGAATTGCGGTTACCATGCTGGATGCCAAACCTTGTCCTTCAGGTAAAATGCCGGTGGTGATTGATAATGGTTTTGGTGGAGTTATTTTCCATGAAGCTTGTGGGCATAGTTTAGAGGCTACGGCGGTAGGCGTGGGTGCCTCGGTTTTCTGTGATCAATTGGGCAACCAAATCGCCAGTCCCTTAGTTACCGCCATTGATGATGGCACCATTCTCGGTGAATGGGGAAGCTTAGCCATTGATGATGAAGGGCAGCCCACCCAGAATAAAGTTTTAATTGAAAAAGGTATTCTTAAGGGTTATATGATTGATATTCTGGGCGGACGGAGAATGAATATGCCTTCCACCGGTTCAGGTA
Source organism: uncultured Oscillospiraceae bacterium (assembly GCA_964518595.1). Classification (GTDB taxonomy): domain Bacteria; phylum Bacillota; class Clostridia; order Saccharofermentanales; family Saccharofermentanaceae; genus CAZFHA01. Next base: position 16,104 of record CAZFHA010000028.1, on the reverse strand, counting down.
GACGTCAAAACTATCAGTACGCACCTACTTCCAGAATGACCAATACCTACATTGCGGCAGGAGAGACGCCACCGGAAGAGATCATTGCCGATACCCCCTATGGTCTTTATGCGGCTAATATGGGTGGTGGTTCGGTAGATCCGGCCACGGGCGAATTTAATTTTGCTGTGACGGAAGCCTATATGATTCGAGATGGTAAGATTGCTGAACCGGTTCGCGGTGCCACTTTAATTGGTAAAGGGGCAGAAGTTCTACAGAAAATTGACCGGGTAGGAACGAACTTGGAATTAGCGCAAGGTGTCTGTGGTTCAATTAGCGGAAATATACCTACTGATGTGGGTCAGCCGATGATCCGAGTTTCCGAAATAACTGTCGGCGGTAGAGAAAGTGCTTGATAGTATGAATAATGGTAAGAGTGGGAGAAACAATATGATCTACGAACCTAATCGTTTCATTGATATGTTATTAGCTAAATCCGCTGCCAGCTTTGAGGAAGCGGAAGTTTATTATGAGAGCGGCAGTGCCTTGGAGGTGCAGATTCTAAAAGGTGAAGTGTCGCTTTTCGAGTCTTCTACCACCCAGGGTCTATCTTTTCGCGGCCGCAAGAATGGGCAGATGGGTTATGCTTTTACAGAGGCCTTTACCGATGAAGCCATTGATTTTTTGCTCACTGCTGCCGAACAGAATTGTGCTGTATTAGAGTTGGAAGAGGCTGAAACGCTTTACAAAGGTGATGACAATTATCAGACGGTTAAGGTCTACGAACCTAAACTTGAACAGTTAGTTTTTGAGGATTTTTCTAAGCGTGGAATTGAGTTAGAGAGACTGATCCTAGAGTCTGATCCCAGAATTGTAGCCGTTGATCATTGCTTTGTTTCTATGGGCTCATCTACTACTAGAATCAAGAACAGTTTAGGTCTGGATCTTGCTCATGAAAGTAACATGTTTTTCATTTATGCTGATGCCAGAGCTGAAGAGAAAGATCAGGTCAAGACTGGATCAGGGTTTTGGTTTGGCCGGGATTTGGAGCAGCTGAATATAAAGAAATTGGCAGCTGATATTTGTCAGGATACTTTATCTAAGCTGGGCGCTACCAGTGTTCCCTCTGATAAATATACCATTGTGCTGGGCAACGAGGCAGCCGCAGATCTGTTGGGCTGTTTCTGCGGAATTTTTTCCGCTGACGTTATTCAAAAGGGTCTCTCTCTTTTGGGGGACAAAATGAATACTTTAATGGCAGCTGATTGTGTAACAATTCGGGATGACGCTTCTACACCTTTATCAATTACTTCGATTCCCTTTGATTCGGAGGGCTTGGCCACCGCTAATAAAGTCCTGATTGATAATGGAAAATTAGTCCAAGTGTTGCACAACCGCAAAACTGCTGCGAAGGGGAACACCCAGTCTACGGGAAATGGTTTCCGTGGTGGATATAAGGGTTCTTTGTCGGTGGGACCGACTAATTTTTATATTCAGCCTAAGAGCCAGAGCTTTGACGAACTTCTTACTGCGGCTGAGAATGGTATCTACATCAAGGAGATAGCTGGTCTTCATGCCGGAGCCAATACCGTTTCCGGAGATTTTTCTCTTTCGGCAGAAGGCTTTCTGATTGAGGATGGCAAGCTTACCAGAGCCGTTGATCAGATTACAGTGGCAGAGAATTTCTATACCTTACTACAAAAGGTTTTAGCGGTTGGTAGTGATCTTTACTTTAGCCCACCCTCGGAGTCAGGCTCAATCGGAGCTCCGTCTCTGTTACTTTCTGATATTGCCGTATCAGGTGAGTAGGGGCGGTGAAGTGTTAGAACGCATGTTTAGTATAAGAAATAGATTAAAGCCTGATTGCGTGCTGGAAGGCAGACAGCAGAAACGAAAAGGGTCCTATGAAGTAATTCTGCTCTGGTCACTACTCATAGGCTTTCTTTTCACTGCACTGATGCCTTCCGTTCTGCCTTTACAGGCCGCATCCTCAGAAAGTGAAAGTAGCTCTCAAACCGATTTTGTTATGCCGGAAGGCAAAAATTTCTATGCTCCTGCCGGTAAGGCTTATGTTCTGTACGATTCTTTGGCTCAGGTTTTCCTTTGGGGAGAGAATCCAGATGTAGCGTTGCCGCCTGCCAGTATGGCCAAGGTTTTGACTGTACTCTTAGCTTTAGAAAATCTGCCTCTGGATCAAGAGATTGCTATAACTGCCTCTGTTTATAGTGATATTCCTGAGGGTTATGTTCGTCTAGGGGTGGTCGAAGGCGAGAAAATTACCGTTGAGCAGGCCATATATGCAACTCTGCTTATTTCCGCCAATGATGCTGCTAATGCCTTGGCATTAAGTGTTAGTGGCAACTATCAGGATTTTGCGGATTTAATGAATCAAAAAGCTCAAACTTTAGGATGCACCAGCAGTCATTTTACTAATCCTTATGGTTTTGAAGAGGCGGATAATTATACCTCAGCACATGATTTGGCATTGATATTATCGGCGGCCTTACAAAACCAAACTTTTAGGCAAATTGCCACCACCACGGAATATACAATTCCAGTGACAAATAAATACAGCCGAAGTCGAACTCTTAGCAATGGCAATCGGTTTGTTAAGACGCAAGAGTATACTTTTGATAGCTATGTGGGTGGTAAAACCGGCTATACTGAGACTACAGGATACTCTATTAGTGCTGGTTCACAGAAAAGTGAACGCCTTTTGATAGGGGTTATACTAGGTGCTGAATCTACAGAAAGCCGTTATAATGATTTGGTACAGCTTTTTAATGCCGGTTTTAGCAATTCCGCTGCCTTATCTATAAAAGAGGCTCATTTCGCTGAACCAATTAAGCAAATTCAGGAGCAGATTCACGCAGCCCTTGACACCTCCGGTTATAATCTGGAGATTGCCAAGGAAACCCTTAGCGTGAAACCTCATATTGTCGTAGCTTCAGCCTTGGCTGAACAGCCTTATACTACAGAAACTAAATTGGACGGTGCTGTTATTCTGGCCGACCAGCCGCAGCAGCAACTTATCTTTCCTTTACTTATAAAGTATGATGGTAATAAATCTTATGAAGTTGGCAGTTTCACCGTAATTTTAGCCACACCAGAAGTGGCTCAGAAGCTGGCGGAAGAAGAGGAAGAGAAGGTTCCGATTTGGGTCATCTTGCGTCAGGTTATTCTGATCGCTGGTCTGATAGGGTTATTTTTGGTGGTATTGTTGATTTTTTTACGTATGAATCGCAAACGCAATTTTCGCTTAGGGAGGAAAGACCCTAAAGTGTTATAGAATATAGTAACTGGATATGTTTATGACGGATAATATGGAAACGAGGTAAGACCATTGTCAATTAAAGTAGTTGGTGCAGAACAGATTGCACAGCAAGAAGGATATAAAGAGAAAATAACGGCTTATTTAGCTGATACGTCTAAAGCTCGAGGCTATGAATATACCTATTCAATACGAACCTATGGTTGTCAGCTAAATGAGTCTGACAGTGAAAAATTAGCCGGTACACTGAAAAGTATGGGTTTTGTCTCTGGGCAGACTGAGGAAGCCGATCTGGTTATTTTCAATACTTGTAGTATTCGCGAGAATGCCCAAGATCGTTTGTTTGGTAATCTGGGCTTGATTAAGGCCATGAAGCGTAAAAATCCTAATATGGTGGTGGCTGTTTGCGGTTGTATGATGAAACAAACCGAAAATGTGGATAAGATAAAGCAGAGCTATCCCTTTGTGGACATGATTTTTGGACCTCAAGATATTCACCGTCTTCCAGAGCTATTGCATAGTTATTTTTTCGAAAGTAAGAAAGTCTACTCTGTATCAGAAATTGACTATTTAGCAGATGATCTGGACATGACCATTGACCGTTCCCGGCGTTTTCGGGCGCTGGTTCCAATTATGTTTGGTTGCAATAATTTTTGTACCTATTGTATTGTTCCTTATACCCGAGGCCGTGAGCGCTCCAGAGCTTTTGACCAGATTTTAACGGAGATACAGCAATTGGTAGCTGAGGGTTACAAAGAAATCATGCTGCTGGGACAGAATGTTAATTCCTATGGTAAGGATACCGAAGGGGAAAAGAAGGACTTTGCCGACTTACTGGAAGCGGCTTGTCAGATCCAAGGACTTAAGCGCCTACGCTTCATGACCTCTCATCCCAGAGACCTATCTGACCGGGTTATTGAAATTATGGCCAAAGAAACGGTCATGGAAAAGCATCTTCATCTGCCCCTTCAGTCTGGCAGTGATGTTATTTTAAAAGCCATGAATCGTCACTATACTAAGGAAGACTATTTGCGCACAGCCAAGCTCTTTCGGGAGAGAATTCCCACCGGTACGATTTCCACGGATATAATTGTAGGTTTTCCCGGAGAAGAAGAGGCGGATTTTCAAGATACCCTGGGGGTTATGGAAGAGATTCGCTTCGATTCAGCCTTTACTTTTCAGTATTCTCCCCGTCCGGGTACCCCGGCGGATAAGATGGAGAAACAAATCTCTAAAGAGGTTGTTACTGAGCGGTTTGGACGTCTTTTAGAGCTGCAGAACCGTCACTGCTACGAGTCAAATCTGTCAGTGGTGGGTGAAAAGCAAGAAATTCTTATCGAAGGCGGGACAGAAACTACACCGCATATTTTATCTGGCAGAACTCTTTCTAACCGATTAGTTAATTTTACGTTGCCAGCCGGAACTACCCTGCCTAATGGAGATGTTTTACAAAACAGTGAAGCGCTTCAAGGAGATAGTTTAGAGGGGATTCTTTGCCAAGTCACTATAACAAAAGCCAGACCTTTCTCCTTGGAAGGTCAGTGGGAGCGTTTCCTATGAGAGACAGAGATGACCTTTTGAGCTATGCCGATATTGACCGCAATAAGTTGACGCCGATGATGGTGCAATATCTGGAGCAAAAAGATCGCTGGCCGGATGCTATTTTAATGTTTCGTCTGGGTGATTTTTACGAAATGTTTTTTGACGATGCAGTGGCAGCGGCTAAGACCTTAGAGTTGGCTTTAACTGCCAGAGATTGCGGATTAGATCGGCGGGCTCCCATGTGTGGTGTTCCGCATCATGCTGCGGCTAATTATATGCAGAAATTAGTCTCCAATGGTTTTAAAGTCGCTATCTGCGATCAGATGGAAGATCCCAGTGTGGCTAAGGGGATTGTTAAGCGCGGGGTGACTCGAGTTCTGACTCCGGGAACGATTACAGATATGAGCGGGCTGGATGACAAAAAGAACAATTATCTTTTGGCGATTTATCGGCTGGGGATGCAGTATGGCATAGCTGCTGCAGACTTGACTACCGGTGCTTTTGAGGCCACTCAATTAGTCAGTGGGAATACAGCGGCCAAACTGCTCAATCAGACTGCACGCTATAGTCCGTCGGAAATTATTTGCAATCAATCATTTCTTCAAGATCCTGCTTATGCCTCTGTGCGGGAGCAGTTTCCGGTACTTATATCTTTACGCCCGGATAAGGAGTTTTCCGCTACCACCTTAAAACTACATCAAGCGAACAAGACGGAGCCGCTTAAGGGTGGGGCTAAAAATAAATCCGGTCAAGAAGAGTCTATGCAGGGCATGTTATATGCCTCGGCCGCCGGTGCGCTTTTGACTTATTTGGAAGAGACGCAGCAGTGTCCTATTACACATCTTCATAAGCTGCAAGTCTATCGCTTGGAAGAGACCATGGAATTGGATTTATCTACCCGGCGGCATTTAGAGTTAACAGAGACATTACGAACCAAGAGTAAGAAAGGTAGCCTGCTCTGGGCAATTGATTATACCCAGACCGCTATGGGAGGGCGGATGCTACGGCGCTGGTTGGAACAGCCCTTAATTAGTCTGGACGATATACTTCCTCGTCATCAGGCGGTGGCAGAGGCTAAAGATGCCTTTATGCTCCGGCAGGAACTGAGGGAAACCATGGGGGGTCTTCATGATTTGGAGCGCTTGACCTCACGAATCGTATTAGGAACCGTTCATGCCCGGGATTTGTTGGCTCTGCGGTATACGCTAGAGAAATTACCGGCGCTTTGTCAATTAGCGGAGAAGCTGACCCAGGGACTTTTTGCACAAATTAAAAACCTGCTTGACCCTATGAGCGAAGTGTGCCAGTTGTTAACAGACGCTATTTCTGAGGATGCCCCTATTACCATCAAAGACGGAGGCTTGCTAAAAGAAGGCTATCATTCGGAAATTGATGTTTTGCGAGTGGCAGCTCATGACGGCAAGCGTCTTATTATGGAGCTGGAAAGCAGAGAAAAAGAAAAGACCCAGATCAAGACCATGAAAGTGGGCTATAATCGGGTTTTTGGCTACTATCTGGAAGTTTCCAAGGGGAGTGTGAGCCAAGTTCCGGCGGAATATGTTCGTAAACAGACCCTGGCTAATGCAGAGCGCTATATTACCGAGGAATTAAAGTCTTTAGAGGATACCATCCTTGGGGCGGAGCAAAAGCTACTTCATTTGGAATACGAGATTTTTTGCCAAATTCGTCAACAAGTGGCGCAGGAATCAGAGCGGCTTTTGTCTACTGCTGAGGCCTTGGCGACTCTTGATGTTCTTTTAGCCTTAGGGGAACTGGCCGATCGGGAAAAGTATGTTCAGCCTCAGATGGATGACTCTACTGAGTTAGCCATTCATAATGGTCGTCATCCGGTGGTAGAGAAAATGTTACCCTCAGGGGAGTTTATGCCCAACGATACGTGGCTTTCCAAGGATGGGCGTCGTATTATTATTCTGACTGGACCGAATATGGCAGGTAAGTCTACCTACATGCGTCAGGTAGCTCTGATCGTGCTTCTGGCTCAGATGGGTAGCTTTGTTCCGGCTGAAAGTGCTCATATTGGCATTGTAGATCGGATATTCACTCGAATTGGAGCGTCTGACGATTTAAGCTCCGGTCAATCTACCTTTATGGTGGAAATGAATGAAGTCTCTACTATCTTACGCAATGCCAGCAAACGTAGTTTGCTGATTCTTGATGAAGTGGGGCGCGGTACCAGTACCTATGATGGGCTGGCTATTGCCTGGGCTATTCTTGAGTTCATCAGTGATCCCAACGTGATCTTTGCCAGAACTCTTTTTGCCACTCACTATCATGAGCTAAATATGCTGGCTGAGCAGATCAGTGGTATTGTTAATGCCCATGTCGAGGTGGAAGAGAAGGATGGCGAAATCATTTTTCTTCATAAGATTTCCAATGGTGGAACGGACGACAGCTATGGTATTGAAGTTGCTCGGTTAGCAGGTGTGCCTTTGGAAGTGGTGGAACGGGCGAAGGATATTTTACGTGAGTTAGAAAAGGAACGCAAAATTCGCGGCGCCCCTTTAACCGAAATACTTGGGGAAGAGAATGGCCAAATTTTAGAAAAGCCCATGGTCGGTCAATTGGATTTGTTTGATAAAAAGCCAAGTTTTTCGAAGCGAATGGATCCCATTCGTCAGGAACTGCTGGAACTTGATATCTCCAACATGACTCCCTTGGAAGCGATGAATTTGCTCTATGCAATGATTGCAAAAGCAAAAGGTGAGGAGGCATAAGCATGGGTAGAATTAAGCTCCTTGATCCGGCTACAGCCAATGGAATTGCAGCAGGCGAAGTGGTGGAAAGACCTTCATCCGTGGTGAAAGAGTTGGTGGAGAATGCTATGGATGCAGGCGCCACTGTTATTACTGTGGAGATTGCCGGTGGCGGTATCAAACTTATCCGGGTAAGTGATGATGGCTGTGGCATGGATGAGGAGGACGCCATTATGGCTTTTACCTGCCATGCTACCAGTAAGCTCTCCCAGTTGGAAGATCTTTTTGCTCTGCACACCATGGGCTTTAGAGGTGAGGCGCTGGCGAGTATTTCAGCCGCTTCCAAGGTAACCCTCAAAACACGCCAACCAGGGGCAGAAATGGGTACCCAGGTTACTATTGAGGCTGGAGAAGTGGTGGATCTTTCTCCCACCAGCGGTCCTTCGGGTACCCGGATAGAAGTGCGAGATTTATTCTATAATCTACCGGCACGTTATAAATTTCTAAAAAAAGATCAGACCGAGGCACAGTATATCGCTACCCTATGTCAGCGCTTTGCCTTGATTCGTCCGGACATTTCTTTTCGACTGATAAATCAAAACAAAGAAATTTTGCACACGCCGGGTAACAACGATCCTATGTCGGCACTTTATTCAATTTATGGTAAAGAAATTGTCGAGCATTGCATTCCTATTGATGCAACTGTGGAGGGTGTGCAGATACGTGGTTTTGTAGGGAAGCCGGAGATTGCCCGGGGTACCAGAGCCGAACAAATCCTTTTTGTAAATGAACGCTTGGTTCGCTCCAAGACGATTTCAGCGGCTATTGATGAAGCCTATAAGACTATGCTGATGAAAGGCCGTCATGCTTTCATTATTTTGTCTTTAGCCATACCTAGTCAGTTGGTAGATGTAAATGTTCATCCACAGAAGGCCGAGGTTAGGTTTTGGAGTGATGGGAGTGTTTTTAGTTTAGTCTATCACGCCATTCATAACGCTTTGCTTTCTACTACCCATATACTTGATGGCTCCGAAAAAATCTTTTCCCAGAACCAGAAAGAACCTTTAGCCGCTACTCGTGCAGAAGAGCCGTATACAAAGACGTCGCCCACGCAGGCCGGTCTTCTTAAGGTTGGCGAAGGCACACGCTCTGCGCCTCTGGAGACTGAAGCTAAAGCCTTACTTCCCACTTCCTATGAAGTGATTAGGAATAGTTTAGTGGAAGATTTAGAAAAACTTTCGGCTAAACCTGTGACTTATGAATCGGAAAAGGCGCCAGAAAAGCTGCAGCAGAGTCTGGAAATAATTGCCTCTTCCGATTCCGAAGTAGTGGGGAATAAATCAGAAACTCAAGATCCGTTAGAAGTGCCAACACCCCACCAGCAAGTAGCCAGCCCCTATGAATTCTCTATAAAAGATTTAAACCAAGCTCGAATAATCGGTGTCGCCTTCTCCACCTATATCCTACTGGAATTGGAGAAATATTTGATTCTTCTCGATCAGCATGCCGCTCATGAAAAAGTACTTTTTGAGCAGCTTAAGAAAAAGTCAGATCATGAGCAGGGGGGACATATGCCTTCTCAGCCACTACTGGTGCCGGAAATGATAACCTTAACTGCCGCGGAACAGCTTTTTCTGCAAAATGCTCAGGAGCTACTTAAAGACGCGGGTTTTCACTATGATTTTCTAGGCAAAGAGACGGTGGCTCTACGTGAAGTTCCGGCAGTTATCAAAGAGGGAAGTCCCAGCTACGCCTTCCGCTGTGCTCTGGAGAATTTGCAACAAGAATTGCCTAAAACCAAAGACGATCTGCTGCTACTCTTGGCTACAACCGCTTGCAAAGCGGCGGTGAAGGGGAGGGATCGCTTGGATTTGTTAGAGATAAAGGGATTATTAGCTGATTTGCAGAACCTTGATAACCCCTACCATTGCCCCCATGGTCGACCTATTTTGATTCGGCTATCGCAAAAGGACTTAGAAAAAGAATTTAAGCGCATTCTCTAGAGGTAACATGAAAGAGATTTATCCTTACTTAAAAGATACATACTATAAAATTCCCATCATCTGTGGGCCCACTGCCAGTGGCAAAAGCCGCTTGTCTCTAGCTCTTGCCCAAAAGACTCAGGGTGTTCTATGTTCCTGTGATTCTATGCAGATTTATCGGCACATGGATATTGGCACAGCTAAGGCAACTGCTTCTGAACAGGCGCTGGTTCCTCATCGTTTGCTTGATATTGCAGAACCCAGTGAATCTTTTAGTGTAGTAAGGTGGCAGGCTTTGGCTCTTGAGACCATAGAGCTTTGCTTGACCAAGGAAAAGCGCTTGCCGATATTTTGTGGCGGCACAGGACAATATGTCAGTGCTTTATCCCAAGGTATTGAATACCTTTCCTTTGAAACAGATCTAAAGATTAGAGCAGAACTAGAGGCAGAAGCTCAGCACAAAGGCTACCCAGCACTTTATGCTGAGCTGACGGCTATTGATCCAGAAGCCGCCGCTAAAATACATCCTAATAATCATCGAAGAGTGATCAGAGCCTTGGAAATTTACCGTCAGACGGGTAAAACCATGAGCGATCATAATGCTAAGTCGAAAGAAAAAGGTCCCCTCTATCCCTTTAGTCTATTTGCCATTGAGTGGCTCCGAGAGGATCTATATCGGCGGATGGATTTGCGGGTAGACCAAATGCTAACCGAGGGTTTAGTGGATGAGGTAAGGGCTTTATTGGAGATGGAAATCCCCCTAGACAGTACCGCTATGCAGGCCATCGGCTATCAGGAAATCAGCCTGTACTTAAAGGGGAAAATGTCTCTGGAAGAGGCTGTCCAGCAGATGAAGCAGCGCACCAGAAATTATGGCAAACGCCAATTAACTTGGTTTCGTCATCTGCCTGAGGTGATCTGGATTAGCCCCGATGATCAGGAGCGGGTATTAGAGATAATATCCACACCGAACCATTAAGCTAGAGGGTTGTCTAAGTCCTTCAAACAGGAAGGCGATGTTAAACTTTAAGTTTGGCCTTTCTTTTTAAAGCGAAGTCTAGCCCTAATAGCTAACAAAACAACTGCCCAAAGACTCGACCCAAGCCCCCATAGAATGACTTTGTCTTTCTCCCCGGTTTGGGCAATAATCTTGTCCTTATCCTTTGTCTTACCCTTAACCTTAGCCTCAACCTTATAATGATAAATGATCTTTTGTTCTTCGCCTGTGAATTGGCCTTGGCTATTGCCATCCACTCTTACAAATTCATAACCGCTAAAACTTTTTTGTTCAGTGCTGAAAGTACTGCCAATTGTGCCACCGGGAATGAGAATATCATCAATTAGGGGATTACCGTCCTGGTTCAAATACTGTACAGTTACAGCTCCACCCAAAGGGATATCTTCCCTCTGATAATAATAGATGATCTTTTGTTCTGTGTTGGTAAAAAATCCTCTTTCGTCACCAACTACGGAATGTAATTTGTAGCCGCTAAAAGCTTTTCTCGTTGTGGCAAAGGCTGTGGTAATCTGACCCGTTATTTTCATGTCCTCAGTTAATGCTTTGCCTACTTGATCGAGATAACGGACGGTAATGGGAGCACCATCTTTTAAACGGTAGATATAGTTTACTACCAGGGGTTCAAAGGTATAGCGACCGGAAAGCGGTCCTTCCGTGCGTAGCAAATAATAATTCGAAAAAGGCTTAATACTGGTAGTATAACTATCCCCAGGGGAGCCCTGTAAAACTTCTTCAGCCAAAATCATTCCTGTTTCATTTATATAGTTTACTTGAACGTTGTTGGCGGCTTTGGGTAGGGGCTCGCCCTCAATAAAAACTCGTTCTTGGTAGGAAAAACTGATAGACTCACCCGTTCCTAAAAGTGCGACAGGTGCAGGACCAAAATACATAGCACTATCAACATTAAAAGCTAAAAGTTCATCAGGTGCTTTTTCCCAGGCAGACTTTACATTATTTTCATTTTGAAAATCTGACAGTGCCGTTGTGTTATAACGGCCGCCATAGACTACATCTGTTCCTGTCAATGGTTCGCCATAGAGAGTAAGGCCGCCGCCTTTCATATAGATACCACCGCCACCAGTGGCATAAATATTAATATCATCATTTAAGTTTAACTCCGTATCAATATGCAAAAGTAGCTCCACATCAGTCATAGGCGCTCCGGAAATATTCGTGGCAGTAACTTGATGACGAATCTCTCCGCTGGTGGTTACCCAAGTAACAGTTTCAATCTTAAAGCCCTGATGGGTGTTCTCATCAACTCGTTTCATTTCCTCACTGCCGTCAGCCTTGATTCGAATGTAGATCTTGGATTTAGCTTGGTGAATTAGATTAAAAAAACTTGTTCCGCTCTGTAGAGAGCGAACATTAGCAAATGATCCATTACCGTCAGCATAGGTATAAGTGTAAACGGCACCTGTGGCTAAGTGGGTAATACGGTGATTTTCATTGAGAGTTACTGCCACACCACTACTGTCTGCTGCAGTAGCACCAGAATCGATACGGTAAGAATAATTACCTCGGGTAAATGTATTTGAGATCAGATTGTCAGCTTGACCGGAAAAGCCATCCAATAAGGTCCAGCCTTCTGAATCCGGATTCAGAACGGTTTGTGTTATTCGGGCGCTATAAGTAATCTGCCCTTGATTGAAACTGGCAGTCATTTCCTTAAAGCCACCGGTTAACCAAGTTATCCGGTTGGGAGAGATAAGGCTGTAGTCAGAGCCGGATGTTCCCGGGTAAACCCAAGGAATAAGCATTCCGGTTTCATCATAGAGCGTTGGCAGAGTAGTGACCTGATTAATTGCGCCCTTATCTAGCGTGTCAAGCCTCTGATTATTGACATGTAAGGTCAGACCAGCCGAAAGTGTGCTTCTTTGCAATTGCCTCAGATCAGTAATCTTATTGGCGGAGAGGTTAAGCGTTGTTAGTAAAGGAAGATTAGTTACTCTAATAGCTGTTATCTGGTTTTCTGAGGCATTAATCCTTGTCAGCAGGGGAAAATCTGCTAAGGTCAAAGTCGTTAAAGCATTTCTAATTAAGGAAAGTGTTGATAATTTAGGTAAATTTGTTAAGGAAATTCTTGCCAAAGAGGAATTGTAGTCGGCAGAAAGAGAGACAAGCTCGGATAAATCTTTAACTGACAGCTGGTGCAGTAGATGATTGCCATAAAGTTCTATGTTATTGATTAGCGGAAAGGAATGTAAATCTAAATTCTGAAGACGGCTGCTACTAATCTCTAGCGATTGTAGGGCGGGCAAGTCATTCATTGTAAGTTCTTTTAAATTTGTCAATTGACAGCTAAGGTCTATCAGCGCCGGTAATTGCTCCAATCTTAACGTGGCAAGGGGGGTGTTCCCATTCAAGTAAGCATATTTGAGTTTGGGAAGAGCCTGTAAGGATAAGGCAGTTAAGTTGTTATTCGATAGGGAAAAGTAGAATAATTCCGGTAAAGTCTGTAACGTAAGGGTACTTACATCCGGTAGGGCTAAGGAAAGGCTACTCAGCAAGGGCAAATTTGTTAAGGATAATTCGCTTATCCCCTTACCTTCAAGAATAGAAAGAGTACGTAATCGAGAAAGACCGGTAGCCTCCAGCTGACCAATCCTGACATAATTTAGCTGGACATTTTCAAGGTTAGGCGCAGCGCTAAGGGGTAAACTGGGCAGGCTAAGATTATAAAGTGATAAATCCTTTAAGTTGGGAAATGAACCTAAATCAAAACTTGTGACAGTTTTATCCGTATTGATTGTAAGACGAGTTAGATTCGTGGCAAATTCCAGTCCGGTTAAATCTATATCTGTAGAAGAATTGATGGTTAGGGTAGTTAAACCTAATATCTGAAGTTGGGTTAGATCCGTTTCCAAAATTCCCAGTGCGCTTGCGACCCTTTGGCGTAACTGTGCGTCTGGCATCCAGTTGGAGGCAGTGGCAGGTAAAAAAGGAAATTGAGGGAGAGTGGGTAGGGGGATAGAGCTATTTTCCTCAGAAGAGACGGCCGTTTCTTCCTGACTACTCTCCGCCACAGTAATGCTCGGGAAGTCAGTCACAGCAGAACTACCTGCCGCACTGCTTTCTCCTTGTTCAGTAGCACTGCCTTCTGGGATTACAGAGGTACTGGGCAAGGTCTCTAAGGTATCAACCTGAGTGGGGGTGGTACTGGGAGGTTCGGAAGATACATCTTCTTGAGCCAAAACGAAGGACTGCATAGAAGTAATTGATATGGTACAGCAGAGTACAAGAAGAAGGATCAAAAATCTCTTTATTTGCTTCACAACTAAGCCCCTCCCATGATATGAGAATAAGATTTATTAGTAATCTACAAGCATGAGTAATTATACTCCGAGCTTTTGTAGCTATCAACTATAAAATATTTATTATCTGTAAAATGTTCGAAATTGAAATGTTTTTAAAGATGCATTGATGAAAACAATTACTCTTTTGTGAGTGTATTCTAAAGAGAGTGTAGATTTCTAGAAAGAGTATGCTATACTGGACTGCGTTTGTAAGTCTATGCTATGGGTATCATACTGGTGAGTTAATACTATTGTAGTTAGTACAATAGAAAAGAAAGGAAACGAACATGAAAGTAAAAATATTTTCTGTCCTGATTACCGCATCTCTGCTGCTAAGTTTGGCTGCCTGCTCTGAGAATAAACCATCTACCACAAGCGCTTCAGAAGCAGCCTCTAGCTCTTCTTTGGCAACTACCTCCAGCTCAGAAAAAACTGCCAGCACCTCAGAAGCCACTTCTGCCTCATCGACGCTTACCACAACCTCTTCCGCCAAGAGTATAGAGAGTTCTACGCCTAAGGAATCAGTAGCTGTAAAAGGTGCTGAACTGGGGGAGACACTGGACAAGGAAATTAAAGTAATGCTAGATGGTGTTGTTTATAGCTTTCCCGGCGCTTCTTTTGCTGATTTAGAAGCCAATGGTTGGACCATTGATCCCGGTGCAGATGGTGCAACCCTTGCAGCAAACACTACTACTCGTGTGGAATATTCTAAGGGTGATTTTTCTATATCGCTTTCGGCTGTCAATACCACAGCTTCTCCTGTAGCTATAAACCAGTGTGAGTGTTCTGCTCTGGTGATTGACCGTTATGATATCAAAGATATGCCTATTGCACTACCAGGTGGTATTACATTAGGTTCTACTCCAGAAGAAATAGAAGCTGCTTATGGCGCTCCTTCCAGTGTTTATGATAATAAAGAGGGCGAGCGACTTTCAATGGAATACAAAATAAATGATACTAAAATTACGTTTCAATTTTTCGAAAAGGGCCTTTCCAGCTTTGATCTTCGCTGCTAATCAAATATTATGAAGCTGAAGATACTTTTCACTAAAAATTTTAACTTAATGGACTGATCTATTTATGAACCCTTATAGTTGTTACGGGAGTCTGATACGTATCTCTATATGCAACTACACTGTACTTACATTCAACTGAAATTAAAGTTTTAAAATCTAAGGATCATAAAACCGCCCATGAGTGGTTTTATGATCCTTTTTTCGATTACTGGTGAGATTGGAATCACCTCCTAGCTAATAGAGAGAACTAAGAATAGGTTTATTGCCATTTTGTATAAAATTATTGTTGACAACGACTTAGTTCTGGTTTATTTTATAGATAGGCATTTCTAAAGGCATTTTATAAAACTATTTATTAAAATCTATTCTGTTTCTTGTTTCCGTAAAATTAAGCACGTGCTTATGTATAAAAAGTCATCGCATACCAATTGCCTGAGGTTTACAGCTAGGCTGGCAGCTTGTTTTCGCTTGGATTTATTAATTGCTATATAGAGTTTTTAAGGAGGTATTCTCGTAAAGATTAGTGCCTTATATGCCTACGCCTTGAATGGGTTCTGCCCTAGCTAACTAAGCCAGTTCTGGTTGGCAGGGATAGGATGAGATTTGCCTTGCTTTTACTTGCAGCCTAGAATTTCTGGGCGACGTATTCATGTATGTATAATTCCAATCTCAGATAAATAGTACAGGGAGGAAAGAAAATGAAAAAATTCTTCAGTGCATTTTTGCTTATGGCAGTTTTATTATCTTTAGTTACCGCATGTACAACTACACCCCCCGGTGGTGAAACCACTGCCGCCAAAAACAATTCCGAAGTTGCGGCGGCCAATAAAAATGAAAATTATAAAGTTGGAATTACGATTCAGTCTTTAGAAAACAGCTATTGGGCCGGAGTGTTTGGCGAAGTAGAGACGCTGCTAAAGGAAAAGGGCTGGGACTATACTATTTTGGCCTGCAAGGATAATTCAGCCACCCAAATTCAACAGATTGAAAATTTTATTACCAATAAAGTTGACTTAATTATGGTGCATCCCTCTGATCCTAATGCCTTAGAGGATTATCTGCAGAAGGCCAGAGAAGCAGGCATTAAGGTTATGTGTTGGGACGATAAAATGATCAATACAGATTTAAACTGGGTACTGGATAATAGTAAACTGGGGGTGGCTATCGGTGATGAAGCGGCTAAATTTATTAACGAGCATTTCTCGGATAGTAATCAGGCTGAGGTAGCCATTATGAATTACCCACAAACCCCCATTCTTCTGGAACGGGAAAAAGGCATACTTTCT
>CAZFHA010000027.1:0-53615 GCA_964518595.1 uncultured Oscillospiraceae bacterium | reverse complement strand
AGTTAATTACAGTAGATTGGGTTGCATAGTCATAAGTAGTCCATGAGCCACCATTCAAATTGGCAGCGGTAGTGACGGAGAAATCCTTCTGAGCAGTTAGGCTTAAACTTGTTAGACTTGAGACTACATTGAAGGTTCTATTTAAGTCACCACTGCCATCTACGTTATACATATTTGTAGTCATATAGGAAGAGGTATTACTTTTAGTTGTCATGAGTGTATTACTATTCAATGCCGCAACTTGAATGAGTTTATCGGCTGTAATTGTAACCGAAGGGGCTGCATTATTTACTTTATAGTCGTAGTCCAGCACAAAGCCATAGTCCACTAAATTAGCCGACAAATATCCTATCTTAAGATCAGGAATTTTTAACGTATAGACTTTATTGCCCGTGTTATCCAAGCTTTGAGCCGCAACTAAAGAGCCATCGGATACAGAATAGGTAACATCGGCTAGATCACTTTTTTGTGTTACTTTAATTGTATTGGGATCAATTGTTAAATATTCAGTATCCCGAATATAAATAGCAAAGCCTTTATGATAGGTAGAAACAGGCGTAATATACGTAGCCGTATAGCTTCCAGCCACAGCAAAGCTCGCTTTCATAGAATACCTTTGACCGGCCAATTTATTGCCTGATAAGCTGAAACCTGCTCCTCCCGTTAAGGAAATTGCTGACTTATTGCTCACCACGGGAATCTTTCCTTCAAGAATAAGGGCTGAGGCTCCATCCAAGTCTCCGTCTGCCTGTTCGACAACAGAAACCTCATAGTTAATTGCTGCATCTCCAGGCACACTAAGATAACGACCAAAGAAAGACAGATGCAAGCTAGCTTGATAGGCAAAGTTACCACTAAAGCCATTATTTCCAAAGCCGGCAGCAAAATCAGTCGCTTTGTAAGTCAGCTCAGTAATATACTCTTCCTTGTCCGAAGTCAAGGAATGAAGTGAAACAGATGAAAGAAATGCTTGGCTAGAACCATTAAATACACCAGGTACAGAAGGAATTGTATAGGTATTGTTCTTATTTGTTTTGATGGTAATATCGGTAGCACCTGAAACACTGCCGGTAGGCAACCGCATACTACGAATGCCCACATCTTGATCGGTAATCTTAATGCGCAAAAGTTGATCGGTGATTGCATCACCATAGGGATTCAGTAAGTAGCCACCGCCCATATAGACCTGATCACCTACCGGCACCTCTGTATAAGCTACATTACCAATGGCATTTTGGGGTTGAATTAAATTAATAAAAGGTTGTGCTGTAGTGACAGAAAGACCTGAAGTTGTCCCCGCCGTTGTATTGGCTGTCATTCCATAAGCTTTCTGCCAAGAAAGAGAATCACGAGTCAAAGCATAGACTGTCCCAGGAACAGCATCCTCTGCTAGCTTGAACTCAAGTGTAACTAGTGATTTGACTGTAACATAATGATTTGTAATATCAATAGTTAGAAGGTCATAGGCACCATTAGAAGTATCTATACTATAAACAGTGTTTGTACTATTTAGTAGACTGCCCGCGGGAAAACTTAGACCCTGAATTCCCATTTGCTTAGGAACTCTAAAAACAGCATGAAGTTGCTCCATTAGAGAATTTCTTGTCCCTGTACCTGAGCTATTTGGCGAGGTAGAGTTCATTGAGATATAGGACTCAAGCTGAAAATTTCCGCCTGCATTAGCTGTAGCACTTCCACCAATCAGCATAGCTCTATAGCCTTTCTCAATGGTGTAAGTATCCAAGACCTGATCATACAGTGGAGTAGCTATACCAGATACACTTTGGGCAATGTTCACCTCTAATGGATTGCTAAAATCGCGACTAACAGTATCATTCAAACCAAAAGCACTGTCAAAGACAACAGCCAATGACAGGCTAACACTTTCTGTACCATCTACAAAGGCATAGGTTAGCACACCACTACCTGGTTGATATCCGTAAATAGTTGAATTATTTACAAAAGTTCCGCCTACAATGACCCCTGCTAATTGGGAAGGCAAAGTAGCTGCATCAAAAACCCAATTGCCAGAAACCTTCTTCATACCGGGAGCAGAAGATAAACCTAGGCCATCATTCAAAGTTATTGCAATCTTTCGATCAGTCACAGTAGCGTCTGTTCCGAAAGAGGCACTGATATTGAGGATTTGGGGGGCAGAAGAGGCAAGCACCACATCATAACTTACACGATCTCCCGTACCGCCAATGTCTACACCATCATAGGTGACAGATGATGTGCTTGCTGTTGCGGCTCGGGCTTGCCGCGGCTGGGGTGTAGTAGTAACCGCAGGTTCACCATCACTTTCGGTACTGCTGATTTCGCCCAAGGTCTCTGAAGGATCAGAAGGATTTACTTCCTCCCCTTCCTGATTCACTGTTGTTTCCTTGGAAGGGCTATTTGCCGTGTCCTCTGTGGTAGCCGAAGTTGTCGTTTCAATTTCGGCAGCCGACACGGAAAGTTGGGGCATAATAAGACCCGCTACCAAGGTTAAGCAAAGAAACAATGATAACCATCTCTTTTTCATCAAATAAAAATCTCCTTTTAAATAAAACTTTTCCGTTCTTGTATTGAATCAGATTAAAAATTTATCCGTTTTCATTAAACCAATCTCTTAGCGAATCCGGCTCAGGTAGTGGGCTGTCTATGTCATTTAATCTACTTCTGACACCCCACTCTCGAGTATATACATTATGGTATTCACATACCAATAATCGCTTCTGCTGTTTTTCTAAAGTATAAAGAACATAAAAACCACTTTCCGGTTCTAAACCTGCCCAAACAGATTCTTGCTGAAAACCTTGCTCTTGCATCAGCGCTAAAAAACTCTCGCTGTCTCGTTCACTTGTCACGGCTTGCCAACTTGCCAAACGCTGGGCATTTTCACTTCCCACCATATCAGCAATAATACGAATCCCTGCCGTTTCTTGGGTTTTCTCCGTCACCATCGGGACTGTTTGAGGTAGTTCTTTGACTTCTGTAGCCACAACCGGTAATGTCTCTAAGCGATCTTCGCCTTTTGACTGCTGCCACAAGGAGACCGTACCAATCCCACCCAGTGCCAAGGCCGCGGCCACAATCCAAAGGGCACTGTGAGTACCGGCGGCCGCTGTACTCGCCCCTGCCGCACTACTACCGGCGGCCGCAGTGCTGGTCGAAGCCGCTGCCCCGGTGAGTCCCAAAGCTAAAGAGGCTTGAATTGATTTCCAAATCTGATCCTGAATCTCTACTGTGCAAAGTCTCTCCGCCTCACCTGTAAACAATCTGGTAAGTACCGGCATTCCCACAACACCGTAGAGGCCTATGCCTTGGCGAGTAAGCTGTTCCGCGGCTTTCTTCAAGGAAGCCTTGGCTCTTGAAAGCTTTAACCGTACAGCATTGGGTGTAATATGCAAGCTTTCTGCTATCTCTTGGGTGGATAATTGCCCATGATAGCGAAGTAATATTACAGCCCGTTGTTCTTGGGGTAAATCATTAATAAGTGCTAAAAGTCTTTGACCGGCTTCATAATCTTCCAGAAGCGCCTCAGGTAAAAACTCTACCCGGTCTTCCCATAATTCTGTAGCCAGCTCTTCCATTGTTATCTCCATCGTATTTTTTCGCTTTTTCAGCACGATGTTACATTTCCGGAATAGGATTTGGTTGGACCAGGCCACAAAAGCCTGATTGTCTTTAAGATGGTGAATATTTTTATAGACTTCAATCCACGTTTCTTGAACAACATCTTTTGCCTCATCATCATCACCCAGATATCTGCAGGCTGAATAATAAAGAGATTTCCAAACTTCCTGATATAACTCTGTAAAGGCTTCTGTATTTCCACCTTTGACTTGCTCCACGAGGTGAGCAAGTTCCAAATAATTCATAATTTTCTGCCTTTCTGTGCCGAAGTTCTTCACCTCCTACTTAATAGGAGTGACGAAAATTTAAAAGTATGTCGTTTATGTAGAAAAATTTTTTCAGAAATTAAAAATACTTACCCTTCTGCCTTAAAGCCAAATTCTATAACCTAATACTAACAAAATATCGTCTCTAAATCTGTCACATACTAAGAGCAAATTGTAAATAGAATTTTAATACTATTACTCTTTATAAAAATACTAAGCAGCAAGGAGCTCACCCAATAGACTTTTCCTACCATGAGCCATTTGTAGCTCGAAGCAGGGCAAAAAATAGAGATACCGAAATATTCCGATACCTCTTTTTTAAAAATATTAACTGTCCTGATTCTACTGCCTTTAAACCACAAGAACCGTGTCTAAAAGCTCGTTAATAATTTTTTCACGCTGGTTTTTTTGGTAGAAATCGAAACCGCCCCGGTTCTTCATTCGCTCCGCTCGCAAAAAATTACATTGTAAGGTATAAATAATAATATTAGTTTTAATTTGGGCAACACTTTCACTACTATCCAAGGCCTCTCGTACCAAAGGCAGCAAAAAGTTGAATAATTGTGAGGTACTGTCTCGCTCATGACCATCCTGTAAATCAGCTAAAATAGAAATTCTAGCTAAGGCAGCATTTCCTACCCAATAATCCCCTAACCAATTTAGCAAAGAAGCCAGTTTTTCCCGCGGAGATTTCTCAGCCACTTTATCAAGCAGCTGCGGAATGGTTGCAACCGCCTTATCAATCACCTGTTGTACAACAATTTTAATCAGGTTATCCTTACTAGTAAAATGATAATTGACTAAACTAACACTGATGCCAAGACGTGAAGTGATATCTCTTATTGTGACCGATTCGACAGGAATACCGTCCTCCAGCAGATCCATCACAGTGTGGATTATTGCATCTTGAATATCACTAGCCATGTATTATGTCCTCCTCCAAAGCAGTTCTCGGTTCTGATACTCGCCACCAAGGTTATGAACAAGAATACTCCAAAGCAGACAGGGTGGCATGCCCCGCCTCTTCCAGCGTCACCAGTTCATATCCAAAATCTTTAGCATCAAATGAATGTTAAGTTATTTTAATTAAAAATCGCAACCTTTTCAATCTTCTTGTTACATAGATATTGTATATTTGTACAACTGCTAATTCGTCTTATCACCGATCAAAGCAAAGCGAACTCATAGGCACTCTTTAAAAGCTGGAACTCCAAGGCGTCTTCATTCGGTCGCTTGGTACGCAGCTGCTGTGCATAAGCTCGCTTAATCTCAATTTTATTTCTGGTTTTTTCCACCCCTAAAATCTGCCAGACCATCCAGGCAATACCTATCCCCCAATCCTACATATGAAAGACCACCCATACCAATTATTATATTTTATACTTAGCCTGCCGAAACGCCAATAGTAATTTTCTGTTCATTTTCCGGCAAATAGAAAACTTTTACCACACAACCAGGTTGAAGCTTCGGTAAATACCTTTGTTCTATGGGGCGTGTAAGCGCGGCATCATAGGCACTTCCGTCAGTCTTGGTCACTTTAACCTTAATGTCTAATTCCGCATTACCATTAACGATCTTACCCGTTGGCTGAGTCCAAAGAATCACACCTTGAGCCTCTACTCCATCCTTAGCAATCTGCAGCGACTCGGTAGTAGTTACCCCTTGTGCTACTCGGGTTTGATTAAAAATATCCTGTAAATTCATTTGATCTATCTGCACATCAAAAGAAATCTCTTCCGGCCTATTGGGATTATAGGAGAGTGGAATCTGCCCACCAGGCTGAAATAAAGGCAAATTAGTAAGGATAATTACAGTCTTAGCAGTAGCCGTAACTGATTGACCACTTTGAGTCAGAAAAGACACTCGCAGCACCACTTCAGGTTGATCATTAATCGTTGTTCCGGTGGGGTGGATTTCCACAATTGTTCCGATGGTTGTAAACCCATTTTTAATTTTTTTACCCGCTGTTTGCAGCAGGCTGCCGACAAAGAGTCCTACAACTGCAACTACACTTAGTGCCGGTAAAATTTCCCCCATAACCGACCATTCAGAGGTGGGACGTAATAAAAATACATATAGCATGACCGCAAAAACGCCTACCATACTTATTATGCCAACTAAAAATAAAATTTTCCCTAAGGTTTTCATCTGTCCGCTCCTCTCGATAAAGGTATTTTTAATACCTCATCGCTCTATTTTTGTATGCTCTTTTATAATAATCCAAGGCGGATTTATAGTGTTTTTGTTTTTCAGCCACGGCTGCTAGAAGTAAGCAGATCTCAGCTATCCATTGATTCTGAGGATCAAACTGACCAATAAACTCCAGAGCCTTCTTACCAAAGCTCACAGCCTGCGCATAATTTTTTTGTTGGAAGTATAGCTTTCCTAAATAATAATGCAAAAGAAATTTTTGATCTTGGCGCATGGGTATTTCTTTAAGCTTTTGCAGTAGGGTGTCTAACTCCTCCCATTTTTGCTGCGCTAGCAAGATGGCGCAGCGATACCCCCCTACGGCTACCTGAATGTCTAATTCCGATCTGCTTATATCCCCTTGCAAGTAACTAATAAATGTCTCAATTACCATCTCAGCAACTTGATAATACTTAAGCTTAATAAGAATAAGAATACGGTTATGCAAAATAACCCCCAAGGTAGGGCCTCGGCTTTCTGAACTACAATAGAGTAGAGCCTCTTCAGCCTTAGCCAAATCGATAATAGCACTCTCCAGCAGCCCCAGCCGCTCATAATAAGCACTTTGCATAATGTGAAAAGTAGGCAGATGGTGAAATAAGTTTTCCCGTTGAATACAGAGACTTAAATCGCGAAAGGCCTCTTGTGCTTTATCGTAGCAAGTAAGATAGATCAAGGCCTCAATAAAAAATTTTTGCACAGCAATCCAGACCTCTCTTTGCGCTTGACTTAAAAGCAGCAAGCGCTCGGCATAAGCGATAACCGATTCGTGATCTTGACGTTGGCGAGCTAATAGCATTCTATAGACATAGAGTATTTTTTGTAATTCCGGCACCAAGGTTTCTACTCTTTCATCGGTGAACTCACCCAAGTAAAAATCTAAATACTCCTGATGCAAACTCTGCCAGGCCTCTATCTGCCCTTGTTTCAAGAGTGTACCGGCTAACATAATATTTTCGGCCAGCTCCAATGCCAGTTCGTCTTCTTTTTGGACAGTAGCCGTGAGACTAATCTCCTGAGGCTGGACAAACAAGAGTTGATTTGCCATCAGATCAATGCGGGACAGCATTAAGGAAGTTGAATCTTCCACTTTAATCAAGTATTCCGGCGCAACCCCTAATCGCTCTGCAATAGCTTGAGCCAAATCTAAAGCTAAGGCATAGCGGCCAGCTAAAATATTGGCGAAATGAGCTTGGGTAATCAGACCTTCGATCAAGGTTTTTCTAGTTACATCTTGCGTTTTGCATAAATATCGAATACGTTCTTTTAACATGAGTGTTCTCCCTATAATACGGAAAATTAAATAGCTATTTTGTGCTAAAAGCAGTGTCTGTATACCCATGGATTACTTGATAATTATACCTGTCCAGAAAGATCCAGCATAGAGAAAATCGCAAAGACAAGAGTTATTTCAGGGTAGCTAACTCATTGGCTACAATGGCTAAAACTTTTGTAATTTAATCATCTTTGGACAAAACTTTTGCCTTCTGGTCAGTTTTAGTTAAGGCAAGCAACCACTTTCGGCAGAAAAATACCGTCTCAAGCAAGAAAAAAGTAAATAATTCTGGGGTTTTTCAAGTAATTTTTATCCCGAAAACAGCTAGAAACTTATCTGATCAGGTGATATAGTAAGTACAAATTCCAGCCTCTATTTGCACTGCTACCTTTTGCTTATACCATAATGGTAAGAGCCCCTAGGGGAATGCCATCCAGAAAAGAGGGACAAGCTTATGCTACAAGTTTATGATTTGCGTCTGGACTATCGTGCCAATCCTTTGGGTGTCAAGGTGGACAACCCTTGCTTTAGTTGGAAAATAAAGACAGATCAACATCCTTGTCTGCAAAAGTCCTACCAGATTCAGGTAGCTCTAGATACAGATTTCCGGCAGATTGTTTGGGAAAGCGGTATTGTCCTTTCCGCCCAATCCCAGCAAGTTACTTATTCGGGGCACCCTCTTTTAGCTAATCAGCGCTACTATTTCCGAGTTCGCTTAGAGGATAATCACCAACAAAGAACGGATTGGAGTAAACTGGGGTATTTTCATACTGCTTTGGATTCTAGGGCATATAAAGGGGCTTTTATTACCGCCCCGCAGGCAAAGAACGATGACTCCTCTGCTGCCTATTTGTTTCGGCGCAACTTTGACCTTCGTTCTAAGCTACGTTATGCCACACTCTTTCTTACCGCCAAGGGAATTTTTAAGGCCTCCATCAGTGGGCAGGAAGTAGGTCATGATTGTTTGGCGCCCGGTTGGACAGAGTACAAAAAGCGTTTGCTTTACTATAGCTATGATGTCACAGAACTACTTTGTCCCGGTGAAAATGCACTGGGAGTGATGGTTGGTATTGGCTGGTACAGAGGTGATTTGGCCAGCTGGGTAGGCAATCGCAATTTCTATGGTTCTCAGAGTGCGCTCTGGCTTGAACTTCACTTAGAATACGAGAATGGGGATAAAGAAGTCATTGCCTCCGACTCCACTTGGCAGACCGCCCCTTCCCCTATAACCTTTTCTGAAATTTATCACGGCGAAGCCTACGATGCTCGCTTGGAACAAAGGGGCTGGGATTGCCCGGGTTTTGATGCTCAGAGCTGGCTTTTTGCCTTAACCGAAAGTTCAGACACCCAAGCACTGTATCCCACGGATGGGTTACCGGTAGGGGAGCATGAAATCTTCCCGGCGCAAGCCTCCCTGATCACACCTAAAGGTGAGCAGGTAATTGATTTTGGTCAAAACTTGGCCGGCTATGTTCGCTTTCGGGTTCGAGGCAAAGCTGGTGACAAGGTAGTCTTACGCCATAGCGAAATATTGGATGCTGCCGGTAACTTCTATACTGACAATCTGCGCCGGGCACAGCAGAAGATTACTTATATTTTGAAAGGCGACGAGGAAGAATCCTTTAGCCCTCATTTTACCTATCAAGGATTTCGCTATATTTGCATAGACAGCTTTCCAGGCGCCTTTAGTCTTGACCAGTTTGAGGCTGTGGCAATTTATTCAGATATGCCCGAAACAGGAACTTTCCAATGTTCACACCCACTCCTAAATCGATTTATTAAAAATGTCGAGTGGGGCATGAAGAGTAACTTTGTTGATATCCCCACCGACTGCCCTCAGCGGGATGAACGGTTAGGCTGGACCGGCGACGCCCAAATCTTTGCCCGAACCGCCTCCTATCTACGAGAGACTGTAGTCTTCTTCCGTAAGTGGCTGCAAGATCTCGCCGCAGCTCAGCTCTTTAGCGGCAGTATTCCTCATGTCATTCCTAATGTCTTGCAGGAACTGGCGAAGAAAGATCCTTTAGAATTTAATGATAATGGCGGTTGTGGCTGGGGCGATGCCGGTGTTATTATCCCTTGGCTACTCTACAAATACTATGCCGATAGTAATATTTTGCGCAATCAATATCAAAGCATGGCCGCCTGGATTCAATTCATAAGGAATCAGGCAACTCAAGGTCTCATCTGGGAGCAAGGTTTTCAGTTTGGTGATTGGTTGGCACTGGACGCCCAAGAGGGAAGCTGTTACGGTGCAACCCCTAATGCCCTAACCGCCACAGCCTATTACGCCTATTCCGTCTCACTGATGGCTAAAATAGCTAATGTGCTGGATTATAAAGAAGATAGAGAAATGTACCAAAGTCTGGCAGACCAGATTAAGGCTGCTTATCAAAGCGAATTTTTTACAACGGCAGGAAAACTCACCGCTCAGACCCAAACGGCTCATGTTCTCTCTCTAGTCTTTGGTCTTACCCCAGAGCAATGGCGAAAACAAACAGCTCAAGGCCTTGTTAAGCTAATTCAAAGCAACGGTGGACACGTAAGCACAGGTTTTTTAGGCACGCCTTATCTTTGTTATGCCCTTAGCGATAATAATTACCTGGAGGAAGCCTATGCCCTTCTCTTAAAAACCGACTACCCCTCCTGGCTATATCAGGTTCAGCAAGGTGCAACTACAGTCTGGGAACACTGGGACGGACTAAAGCCGGACGGAACAATGTGGAGTGCGGACATGAACTCTTTTAATCATTATGCTTATGGTGCCGTAGCCGATTGGCTCTTTAGTGTTGTAGGCGGCATTGATGCTGTAGAAGCCGCACCCGGCTATAGAGAAATCCTGTTCGCCCCTCGGCCGGGATCAGGCCTATCCTGGGCGGAAGCCAAACTCCTTACGCCTTATGGCTCAGCCACATGTGTCTGGCGGAAAGAAAAGGATCACCTCCAAGTTACGATAACCATCCCAGCTAACACTACAGGACAGGTGATTTTGCCTACTCCCCCGATTGATTCCCCCTTGCCGACAAAACTACCCAGGCAGAGCCCTCTGTCTCTGGGATCAGGCGAATATCAGTTCTTTTGCCAGTTGCCCTAAGGGAAATCAGTTAATCCGTCCTCAAACGAAAATTTTTGACTAATGTAAAGCATAGAAAGCTTCCTTTATAAGAGCTATCTTGACTTCTGAACAAATTCAGTTTAGGATAGGTAGCTAATATACGGGTATTTCTATGTGCCCTTCGTTGTAGCCTTTTTAGCCCTATCATACCCCTTTGTTCTGTTTTTTCGCCTAAATCACGGTTCCAGTAAAGAAAGGATTTTCTTATGAGAAAAATTCGCAAACTTTTAGCTATTATTTTAGCCATTGGTTTACTGACCACCGCTATTAATGTGTCCATTTGGGTGCAGGCCAGTGAATCAAGTTCTCCAGCACAAGCCGAGACTGAATCTACTCAGCCTTCTGTTCTTAGTACTGAAACAGTAGGCTCAGCTCCGACTATCCAAGCTTCCGAAAGTAGCATGCCGCTTGCAGAGGCAAGTGCAGCACCCACCGCCTCTTCCAGTGAAGGGACTACAGCTTCACAGACCAGTGGAGCAATAACTGAAAGTGCAACAACACCGGCACAACCCTCAGCGCCTTCCACTGAGACCACTATCCAGAATATTATGCCTGCTACCGAGGTGCTCAGTGATTGGATGCCCGACCCATTATTGCAGGAGCAAGTTGCCCAATACTTAGGAATCACCATTGAGGAGATTACTAAGGAGCAAATGCTGTTAATGAACTCATTTTCTCTATACTCTTCCACACCGCTAGACATTGATCTAAAGGGCTTAGAGTATGCCACAAACATGCAGTCATTTTATTTATCCATACCCGGCCTAGATCTATCTACCTACGATTTCTCTGTTTTCTCTAATCTCCAAAGTCTAGGTATTGTCGAAAGTAATGCTCTATCGCTAAATCTTACCAATTTACCAAATCTAACTAGTTTTTATTTAGTTGGAAATCCTTTGCTTAGATCCCTTACGATTAAGGATCTTCCCCTCCTGAATAACATAAACATAGGTAATAATACGGCTTTGGAAGAACTGCAAATAGCCAATCTGCCAGCTTTAACATCTCTGGACTGCAGTAATAATACTCAACTAAGCACTCTCCAAATGAACGACTTACCTCTAGTTCAGTCTCTGTATTTATACAATAACCATTTATCCCAGATCAGTTTAACTAATTTGCCCTTAGTCGCAGACATTAATTTGCAGAATAACTACTTTACTAATCTGCAGAATTTACAGCTTTCCGGAGTGTCCTCGGGGGCACATTTTGACATTACAAATCAAATTATAGCTGGAAGTGCACGGGCTACAGTCAATCAATCCACTACCATTCCTGCTTTGATAGATTACTCTGGTTCACCGATCCCCTATGTCATACCAGGGGTCAGCGGTGTTGATTATACCTTGACAAACACTACAGAAATTACTTGGTTAACCCCGGGGCTGAGAACGTTAACATCCTCACTAAATTTTGGCATCCCCAGTATTAGCTATTCCATTTCATACCCTGTGACTGTCCTGGCAGGGGTCGATGAATGGCTGCGCTTGCCTGATTTCACCGCCCAAACCAATAACCTTATTTCTAATAGTTTTAGCCGAAATGGAATTAATTTCCGGATTGATTCTGGGATTAATGAATCCAGCTCAAAGAGCCCTCTCTACCTAAACGAAAACCATAAAGTTACTAATCTAACCACCGGGGAAATTTATACATATACTTACTATGGAGGAGCTGGAACGTTATCAAATCTCTGGTACAACAAACTGGGCAACTCTTCCTATGAAAACTTTGTTTATACTGGTGCCGCTGAGATTTACATGAAGCAGAATGCTGATGGCAGCGAGATGCTTAAAAAGATCTATCACACCACCCTTGGCTTAGATATCACTATCACCACTTGGGTAACTGCTGGCGGTGAAATTCGTCATCTGATAGAATCCACCAATGTAACTGCTAACCCCCTTGCCGATCTGGCTCTATTGACTCGGATTGATACACAGCTTAATAGTGATGACTATATTAATCTCTACGCCACCGGAAGTGGCGGTGTATACATGAAGTCAGGCACCTTTATGCTTTACGGTGAGCCTCTTACCGGAACCACCAAGGCCTATGCTGGCAGATACCATATTATGAATGTTAACGACCTTGAAAATAATCTTAATGGAGTGTCCACCACCTTTGGGGTTGCTGCTGACACAGCTTTAGCTATGGGTGTAGATAGCGGTATGTATTTTGGCCCTTCCCGAACCACTTTAAACCCTGGGGAGACCATCAGTTTCTCTTACCAAGAGCGAATTTTTAGCACCGCTGAACCACCGCCGGTGCCTAATAATGCCGTTACCGTGCAATACACAACAGAGGATGGAACAATTCTGGATGAAGAAGATCTCGTGGGTAATCCAGGTGCTACTTATAATAGCTCAGCCAAAGATTTTGATGATTATGAGCTTGTCCGCGTGGACGGCAGTGCCACCGGCACCTTCACCTATGATCCTCAAACTGTCACCTATGTCTATACCCTAAAAGCCGGTGCAGCCATTACTGTTAACTATGTAAATGATCAGGGCAGCCCTTTAGAAACAGCCGTCTCCCTTTCAGGCAAAGTTACCACGGCCTATACCAGCGCAGAAAAGACCTTCGAAAATTACCAGCTTCTTCGCATTGAAGGTAACGCCACCGGCACCTTTACCTATACTCCTCAGACAGTCACCTATGTATATACCCTGAAGACAGCAGCACCTGTTACCATTAAATTCTTGGATCAAGATGGCAACACCCTTTCTCAAGACGTTGTCCTCACCGGAAAGGTTACCCAGACTTATAGCTATTCCATTCCGGGCTTTAGTGGATACAGGTTTCTTCAAGTTGAATCCCTCCCACAAGCAGCCAGCGCCATAGACCCTGCCTCGGCTCAGCCACTGGCAGAAGCTGCGACCACAGAAGTTAATGGGATCTTTTCTTTGCAGGCTCAGGTATATACCTGCCGCTTCCAAAAAGAAAATCCTCCGGCAAATTATGGTTATATTATTGTAAAATACTTGGACGCTGAAGGTAATAGTATCCAGCCTGATCTGAAGCAAAGCGGGCTTATCAGTGAGAAGTATCAGGTTTCAGCAACTGCCATAGAGGGCTACAGCTGGTTCAAGACCGAAGGCTCTGAAAATGGTCTCTACACCGATCAGGAGCAAGTTATTACTTATTTTTACAAAAAAAGTGATGTTAACCCCGGACGCCTAGGGGGAGACATTGTGGTTAGCTACCTTGATCAAGACGGCAAGTCCCTCACCGCCAATATCACCCTCAAGGGTCAAGATATCGGTCTTCCTTACCAAACAGAACAAAAGGCCTTTACCGGCTATACCTTTGTTAAAGTGGAAGGGAATCCTCAGGGAACCTATACCGATCAGTCGCAAAAGGTTACCTATCACTACCAAAAAACAGATAATATTATCTCCAAAACCGGCGAAGTCAGCCAAGGTATCTGGATTATTTTGGGTGTTGTAGCTGTTGGAGCAGCCGGAGCGATTATCCTTATTGTTTTTCGGCGGAGAAAAAAGACCGATAAAGAAGGTTAAATCTTCTGAGGTGCAATAGTTTTACGGAACTACACCCTATCAAGTACAGAAAAAAGAGGCCTTTCACAGCTGTGAAGTGCCTCTTTTTTCTGTAATCCGAATCTAAGATCAAGTAAAATCGTCTTTATGCTTTTTAAGAAAATGCTTAATATCCTTTTCGCATTTCCCACACTTAGTTCCGGCCTTGGTTTCCTTCTGAATATCCTTATAGCTATCAGCACCTTTTTTAATAGCCTTTAAAATATCGCCCTTAGTAACATCTTTGCAGGGACAAATGACTTTATCTGGATTCATAGGATGCCTCCTTATCAAATCTAAACTTATCTCCTATGCCTCAGATTGAGAGCAGGAAGATAGTCTGATTATATCACAATTGCGATTCGGCCTCCGGCTTCTTTTCCCCCTTACTAAGGTTATAAAAGTACTCGGTTGCAAATTGAATTTTCGTAACATTGAATTTCAAATCTCTGGAAAACAGGAAATAACTATTATCCAAAGTAGACAATACAACGCAAGGCCCTTTTCCTCGGTAATCGTATTCCGTGTGTATCGAAGTCATCCCCTGAGAGGGGAAAAACAAGTCTTGCTTCTCCTGGCTCTCATCATAATATAGTAGAGAAAAACCACTTCTATTATGACTCAGAATCCCCTTACCCAGAGGAATAAACTTCTTTGCATTGGGTAGAGCCTCAACCAGAACTTCCTGTTCTAAACGATAATCACCCAAATCAATTTCGCTAATAACTTCTTGTCTCTGCCATTCGTACCAATCCGGAATATGGGTAAAGCTTTTTCTTTCCGTGTATCCTTTGCCTTTTACATCACCCATAACGTTAATTTGGCCAAGCTCCGTTAATTCCCAACGGGACTGACACTGCTGGCAAACTAATTCTGCATTCATAGCCGCCATCTGGAATTCCGCCTTACAGATTGGGCAGAGATAGAGCACCGCCTCAAGCCCCTCGGCTCTCTTGTCATAATTGATTTTCATACCATGCTCATATTGCCAAGCATATTCATCATGTCGTAGTTTTTTCCCTAGACAATCAGAGATTTCTTCCGGAGATAATTCCTGAATTGCCTTCGCGTCAAATACTTTTTCCAGCGTGGCCTCAAGTCTTACTCCGGGGCGTTTATGAAGATTCCAGATAGGGGACTGAAGATAATTCCCTTTCATACGCAAAACCACCACGGGAACCTTCAACCATTTTACCAATTTTGCTACAGAATCAGGTAGTTCTGATGAGGTGCCTACGTTTGCATAACGAGCCTCTGGATATAGAACCAAAATCCCCCGGCGCTCCATCACACGTTTGATATTCTTAATAAGAGCAATATCATAAATAAACTTTCTTGTTCCCAGACAGCCAATCTGTCGATAGAGTGTTTCCCCATAGGCTTCAAAACCTTCCAATTCCGAAACATAATTGGCTCGGCGAGGAAATAAGGTCAAAGGTGTTACCAAGAAGTCCATGAAGGCTAAGTGATTACCCAAAACCAAATAGGGAGGTTTTAAACCCTTCATGCCTATCTTTTTAATACGTAAGCGCTGTTTCCTTGTCAGAATCCAGCAAATTCCCCAAATAAAAGGCGTCAGAAATACATTTTGTTTTGGCGGTATTCTATGACGATCAAAAGGGGTAGTGTTGTCTTTGCTCTTTTTCATGTCTCCCTAACTCCTGAAGCTTATTTTTACCGAAATCCCCACACCCGAAAAGGTAGCAAGCAATTACTACGGCTAGACTTATTTAGACCGTTATCTCCAGACGATCCGCCAACAGGTAACGTCGCAAAGGTTTAATATAACTCAAACCCAAATACAGAATACCGGTGGCTAAAAAGGAAAATCCTGTGGGGGTAAG
Source organism: uncultured Oscillospiraceae bacterium (assembly GCA_964518595.1). GTDB lineage: Bacteria > Bacillota > Clostridia > Saccharofermentanales > Saccharofermentanaceae > CAZFHA01. The sequence continues at coordinate 37,767 of CAZFHA010000027.1, read as the reverse complement.
GGAAAACAAAAAGGGTTGATAGATCTCCCCCAGCAAAGGGTTATAGATCAGCCAAGACATTGCTGCCCCAAGTAGCAGGCAAGCAAATCCTACCACATTAAAACCATAACTATAGTGATAGGCCTTGTATCCCGGTAATCCAAAGGCTGAACGTAGTCCTAGTTTTTGGCGGCGGACAAAAAAGAAGTCCACAAATAAGAGTGCCGCCAGCGGAGCATAAATAGCCGCACTGATAGTAAGAAAAGAACCAAAGAATTCGATAATTCTACCCCAGATGCAAAAGAGAATGATGTAAAAGGCCAAAATGGCAACCACGATTCGGTAATTGGCTGACTTAAAAGTAGACTTTACCATTACACCATAAATATACGATCCTACCGCCTGGGTACCAATGTTGGCAAAAGCCACAAGTAAAAGTGACGCTGTTGCCAGAGCCGGTACAGAGAGGGTTGCCAACATAATAGTAGGATCATCGGTCACTTGGCCGGTAATTTGCTCCATAGCAATAGCCATAACGGCTCCCAGGATTACAAAAAATGATCCGGAAATACCCTGGCCCAATACCCCTGCCCAGTACCCGCCCCTCTCGGTCTTACATAACCGAGGAATACCGGCCATTCCACCCACTAAAGTAATAACAAAAGCAAAGTTTGCCTCAATGGAAATAATATAGGGAATCAAGTTGTCGGCATAGCCGGTATTCTGCGGACGATATTCCCAAACTCCGGACCAAGATACTGAAGTAAAACCAATATACATTACCACCGCTCCGACTAAAAGTAGCAAAGGGACAAGAATCCTGGTAGTGCGAGTAATGGCCTTTAGACCACGAAGAGCAATAAAGCTACCCGCCACAACACACAAAATAGCTAAAAACAGATGTGACTGGGAGGGTAATGTAATGCCCATTACCTTGGCCAAATTCGTCATAGAGGAGGCAAATAGGTCGGCACAGACAGCGTACCAGGGGAAATTTATCAGCAATATAACAATAGCAACAAATTTAACTCCCTTTTGTCCAAAAACAGTCCTAAGCCAAACCCAAATATCAATACCATAACGAACAGATAGTATAACCGGAAGCTGATAAATTGCCAGCATGACAAGCGCACCTACAAAAGCTCCAATGAGGAGCTGCTTAAATCCAACTAAGGTAGTAAGGTACACGCCTTGGGTGTAGCTCCAAGTAGCAATACAATAACCGGACAGCACTAAAAAAGCATCTAAGAACCCGTAAATTCGGCCGCTTTTTAGAATGGGAATCATCCCAAAATGGGCTTCTTTTTCCATTTGTTTATCAACAGTTTCTCCCCTTATACTCATAAATACACCCCCCAAAGTAGTAAAATAATGCCGATAACTACTAACAGACCAATAATAATATAGTCTCTGCGCTTAAGTGGATGCGGAAAGACATAATCATTTTCCTCCATCTTGGAAATTTTCTCTTCGGCCTCTTGTTCCAACAGTGCTCCTTTAGACAAACCTTTTTCCTGTTTCATAGCAGGTTAACTCCCCCATTTTCATAACTTCATTTATTATCTGATAAATCGTTCTTACTACCATCACGTAGCGGAAAGCACTTCGCCTTTCAGTTGCCGTAAAACTCTTCCTGCATATAGGCAGAGCGGTACAAATGGAACAAGGGCTAACACTAAGGTTATGTACCAGTATCCCAAGGCTACTTGAATCAAAAAGACAATCGGTGTAAACAATAGTACTGTCGCTACAAGAGTCAATGCCAATAGCACTGCCGCTAAAATTGGGTAGGACTTTTTAGGCCAGGTAAGAACCATTTGCACCATAAGCATTCCCAGGGCAGGTATAAAAAACAAATAACTCCCCGGTAGAAAAAACAGTCCCACCAAAACTGGCAAGCCACCTAGAAACGTTAATGGTAGCAGCCGCTTTGCCAGAGCCTTACCACGAAGTTTTTCGTAAAAAAGAGCAAGGCACAGCAGTACAAGTGCCAAAAGAAGTGGTAGAAAACTCAGTCCCAAAGCTACCCCAGCGGGCATAACTATCAAATTGCCACGCCCAAAAGTAAAAAATACCCCTTCCTGCCTATGCCCCATTTGGCTTAAATCCTCTTGGGCGAAGGCTGAAGTTAAGCTCTGGATTGTTTTATAGTATTGGAAAGCGGTATCTTTAGCCAAGTTCTCCACGGTATCTGTTGGCTTATGGTAATGCTCAGCACCCTCAATCATGGCAAAATTCAATCCCTGATAGTTGGCGTTAATGAATTCTGTAAAATCCGTCCCATTAGGCATAAGCTTATATACCGCCGTAGCTACAGAAGTTGAAGTAGGCTGAAAGCTATTGGCTGCATAAGCTTTTACTAGCTCATAATTATAATTGGAAGTCTCAAACATCAAAAGAGCACCGGAGTTTCCCCTAGCTTCAAAGTTCATGACCAGCTTAATTTCTTCCTGATACTGTGGATATTCCTGGACGAAGTCAGCGGCTCCCAAAAGGCCTTGTTCCTCTCCGTCGGTGAATAAAAAGTAGACATTATTCTTAAGGTTGTCCCGCTGTGCTAAAACTTCTTTTAATACTTGAAGCATACCGGTTACAGCCAGACCATCGTCCGCAGCTCCGGGGCCCATGGCAACACTATCATAATGTGATACAAGCATAATAGTAGAACTGGCTTTGGGGACTTCCACCTTAACGAGAACATTATTAAGGGTTAAACTATCTTTGTCACCAGCCTGGGTTTGATAGCGTACCATTTCTTCAATATCTTTAAAATTTCCATTTGAAAGATAGGTATCAATTTTATTTCTCCAACTGGGGCTTGAATCATAATCCGCCTGCCAGCTATCAATAATCGCCTTAACATCTAATTGGAATGGCAATATCTCCGGTGAGAGCCCTAGAGCTTCGACTTTGTTCACCAGCCAATTTTTGGCCTCAGTCCCCTCCGGACTACCTGCCACTCGAGGGCCTACATCTGTCAGAGCCTCCAGATCTAAAATCACCTGCTCATAAGCAGCTCTATCCTCGACTGGTATGTGTCCCTCCGGACGGATTTGCAAAAATCCAAGACCAATGCTACCTGCCAAAACCAGCAGCAGCAATATACCCACTATCCAACGCCTCATACACTTATTCTCCTCGTATTTCCCTCATATAAAAATTGCAAAATCTACCTATAAGATTTTGCAATAATTTTAAGCATGTTAAGTTTATAAAAATCTGTGTCACAAGTAAAGAAAAATATACTTACCTAAGCCCATTAGGCCTTTCGGCAAGCCTTAAGGCCCATCCAAACGACCCAAACATAAGCCAAAGTTTTAGGGATCATTAGCATTCCCACCAGCGGGAATTGATCGGCCCACAAAACCACTGGGGCATAAAGTAAGAAAGATAAGGTGATAGCCAACCACATGAAACGGAAATCTTTATCCTGCTGTTTCTTCGCTTCTTGATAGAATAAAACAATAAGCAAAATTCCCATGGCCGCAAAAGGCAAGTTGCGGTAGATGCCCCAAATCACCGGTGAATCTGACTCCAGCCAGGCATTTTGAGGAAAGAGACAAAGTGCAATACGCAGCCCTGCTAATAGGTAGACCACTATTGTTAGGCCGGAGCGCTGCTTTATGCTGTAGCGACTGCGCCAAACATGATAGAGCAAAACATAAAAAACTGTCATAGTAATAGAGGTAATAAACTTTCCAATGCCTAAGGCCGTGGTATGAGCCGCCAAGCCATCGGTCAGCAAGGCATAGGCTCTTGGCACAAGGTGAAAGGCATCACCCAAGCCCAAAACTAAGGCCATAACACCGAAAAGGCGGAACTGTTTTTCACCCTTACTGTTTTTTAAAATATAGATTCCCATAATCAAAATAGAAACAAGATAAATTCCATCAAAAGCGCTTTCAAAAATAGCTTGCATACATGATCCTCCCTGTTGCCCCATTATAGCACGGGGCAGCCCTTATTCTGGTGGCCTGGCTATTCCCCCAAAGTTATAACCCTTTATTCCCTCACAGGTTACCTATGATTTTGATCGGCTTCTGAAACCACGGAGGTCTTGGGATCAGTTGTCTCAGCTTCCTTTGGGGTGTCTTTTTCACTCTTATTACTATTTAATTCTTCCAAATAACCGGAAATAATAATACCCGCGGGTAAAGCTACCACAGCAATACCTGCCAAGGCCGAAATCATGGTGATAATTCTTCCTCCCACTGTCACCGGATAAATATCTCCATAACCTACTGTGGTAAGAGAAATTGTAGCCCAATAAACCGCTTCAAAAAAATTATGAAAAGTATCCGGCTCCACATTGAAAATAATCAAAGCCAGAAGCAAAATATAGCCCACAGCCATGCAGCCAACGGTAATTAAAGATGCTTTTTGTTTCTTTAAAACATTGGTAATATGCTTAATGCTTTTAGAGTAACGCAGAAGCCTGAAGACCCGAAACAAACGCATCATTCTCAGGAGCCTCAACAGCCTTAGCAAACGAAATCCACTGCTAACAAGGCTCAGTGACGGTAAAATAGACAAGAGATCAATGATCGCCATGGGAGTAAAGGGATAAGCCAAAAAAGCTCGCTTCCCGAGATGCGGCAGCTTGTAATCGGCCGTTATTAAACGCAAAAAATAGTCAAACAAAAAAATCACCAGCGCAATTTGTTCAATGGTATCGAATAAAGGAATACTGTCTTTAAAAGCCAGTGGAATTAAGCTGGCCACAATAGCAATAATCATAATAAAGTCATAAACTTTACTTAGCCGACTGGCTTCAATTGAGGGTTCAATGAAATTGTAGATTTCTTTTCGCATAAAAGCCTTCCCTTGATTAATACTGGTAGAAGATACATTTTCTGCCTCAATTTTATCATAGAAGAAAAAATATGCCAGCGTTAAAAGATACATTGACAAATTTCGATTTATCATTTATCTTTTTCATATAGACAAAAATCAATTGGAGGTTGCTATGGAGAATAAATACTTGGAAAATGCTAAAATCTTTAAAGCCTTTTGCGATGAAAATCGTCTCATGATTCTTGAAGATCTCAAAGACGGTGAGAAATGCGCCTGCATTCTTTTGGAAAAACTGGCCATTAGCCAACCTACCCTCTCTCATCATATGAAAATACTGACGGAAAGTGGCATGGTGCAAGGACGTAAAGAAGGTAAATGGATTTACTACTCCCTTTCCGCCCAAGGCATTGAAAAAGCCCAAAAGGTCTTTTTGTCTGTGACCAAACTGGAAGAAAACTCCAAGGTGGAGGCAACGGTTTCATGTTAGAGCTCTGGAATTTTTTTCAAAATCAAATTTTGGGTATGCAGTGGCTAAGTCAGCTGGTGGCTAATCTCCTTACTGCTTTAGGCCTAAATCTGGAAAGCCGCTTAGGAGGAAGCATTCATTTTTTCCTCTATGATACGATCAAAATATTTATTCTACTTTCCAGCCTGATATTTATTATTTCCTACATTCAAAGCTACTTTCCACCGGAGCGAACCCGGAAAATTATTGGACGTTTTCATGGCGTCGGTGCCAATACCGTTGGTGCACTTCTCGGTACGGTTACTCCATTTTGCTCCTGTTCTTCTATCCCATTATTTATCGGTTTCACCGGTGCAGGGTTGCCTGTAGGCGTAACCTTCAGCTTCTTAATTTCTTCACCCTTAGTTGACTTAGGTGCTCTTATCTTACTTATGAGTATCTTTGGCTGGCGCATAGCAGTCGGCTATGTAATTCTAGGATTACTATTAGCCGTGACCTTGGGAACACTGATTGAAAAGCTGGGTATGGGAAAATATGTGGAAGAATTTGTCCATCAGGCCACGCCGGTTCCCGTAGAGGCAGAAACCCTAAGCCGTAGGGAAAGGCTTTCCTTTGCGGCTAATCAGGTTGCCTTTACTTTCAAGAAGGTACTTCCCTACGTGCTGGTGGGCGTAGCTTTAGGAGCGGCCATTCATAACTGGATACCGGCTGAGTTTATCCAGAAAATCCTCGGCAGTCAGAATCCGCTCTCTGTAATTCTGGCCACCGGAGTGGGAATCCCCATGTATGCGGATATTTTTGGCACTATCCCCGTAGCCGAAGCCCTCTTTAGTAAAGGGGTCGGAATTGGAACACTGCTGAGCTTCATGATGGCAGTCACCGCCCTATCTTTACCTTCCATTATCCTGCTAAAAAGAGTTATCAAACCCAAGCTTCTGGCCTTTTTCGTGGCCAGCGTGGCCGTAGGGATTATCATAATCGGCTATACCTTTAATGCCTTAGCCTTCCTGTTTATATAAAATACTTTCAAACTATCCTTTACATCCCGTTCTTTCAACCAACCCGAAACAGACAGATTTTCTGGGTTAAAAATAATCACACAAGGAGAAAAAGTATGAACATCAAAGTACTTGGATCAGGCTGCAAAAACTGTACCACCTTAGCAGAAAATGTGAAAACAGCCGCAAAAGAACTTGATCTTACGATTGAGCTGGAGAAGGTAGAAGACTTTGCCGAAATTGCCCGTTACGGGGTTATGCAAACCCCGGCACTGGTGATTAACGAAAAAGTCGTTTCCACCGGTCGCACCTTAAAAACCGCCGAAGTAAAAAAACTTTTGCAAAAAAACTAACTTCACCGCCACACAAAGCAAGTAAAAATTCATCTTAAATAAAGGAGAACCTCTATGTCTCTGCCCAAAGTTGCCTTCATCTGTGTCCATAACTCCTGTCGTAGCCAAATTGCCGAAGCTCTGGGGAAGCACTTCTGTTCAGATTCTTTTGAAAGTTACTCTGCCGGTACAGAAACAAAGCCCGCCATAAATGCCGATGCCGTCAGACTAGTCAAAGAGCTTTATCAGATTGACATGAGCCAGAGTCAGCACTCTAAACTTCTAGACCAGATTCCTCCGGTAGACATCGTTATAACCATGGGATGTAATGTCGATTGCCCTACACTGCCTTGCCAATTTCGAGAAGACTGGGGATTAGAAGATCCCAGTGGCAAAGAAGATGCCGTCTTTTTAGCCACAATTCAAGAAATTGAAACTAAGGTTAAAATTTTGGCGCAAAGAATCAAAAGCCAGGAAATCGCCTTAAAATAAGCCTTTCACAAACAGGAAAGAAACAAGCTTATAACCACTATAGAGAAGATTATCAAAGAGCTTGAGCAGAAATAAAATCCTCAAGCTCTTTGATTACATTCTGAGCCATCGAACTTGATAGCACCATATGCCCGCCCTGAGGAATCGTTCGCCTAACTTTAACTCCCGCAACCTGCTTATAAAGCCAAAGGGCGCTTTTGGGATGCGTTGTATCATCATCCTCGGTCTGTAAAATCAAGGTTGGACAATGAATCCCAGATACCAACGGTTTTGTACGCACTAGTATTTTTCGGAATTCTAAAAGCGAGGAAAAGGGCTTTTCACGACTGGAACGAAAATAATAGCGCGAATAAAAACCAAAATCTCGCCAAAGATTTTCGGTAATTTGCTTTACGTTCCAATAGTATATTGGTGTATTAATAGTCACCAGTACCTCAAAAGGAAATAATGAATACATATTGACTGCCAACAACCCACCCATGGAAAAACCAACTACAAGCACCTGACTGCACTCTTGCCTTAACCGTTGATATGCGTCAGAAACACTGTCAATCCAGCTCTGATAGCTTGATGCGGCTAAAGCCTTTTTCCCCCGCTCGTGCCCAGCCAGTAAAGGTCGCTCAACTATATAGTTTTGCTTACTAAAATAGCTATAAAGCGGTTCTACATCATTGCGTGTACCAGCAAAACCATGAATAAGTAATACACCAAAATTATTCATATCTTCCTCGCTATTACTCTCCAACCATTCCATCCTTATCCTTATCAATCATATATTTATAGAGCCAATGATCTGACATGATAGGCATGGAAAAGCCTGCAGCTTTTGCCTCCGCAATAGTAACCGTACCATTGCCGTTCGTATCGATTCCAGAAATGTCTTCTTCGGTCGCACCAGCCTCAGTAACAATTGCTGTATCATTGGTAGAGGCTACCACAGCTTCGCTCTGTGACGTAATAGGCACATTATCCGGGTTCACATTATCAAACTCGTCATAAATAACATTACCGTTAAGGGTATAGGTGTAGCTATAATGGCTGGGTATGTGAGTGTTTTCATTTGGATAGGTAATAACAGCTGTGAAATCTGTACAACCGCCTGCTTTTCGGATGGTATCTTCCATATAGGCCTGATCACCGTGACGGTTAAGTACGCTATCTTGGGGCGTGATATTATAGGCATTGGCTACGCCCCCCAAACTGTCGGCGATAATATGACCTTGGTCAAAATCCGGCAGCTCTGTACCAGGAACCTCTGCCTCCTCCGAAAAATATCTGCCCTGAGCAGATACAGCTTCGTTACTCTCATCCTGCAGAATAATCTCCTTAGCTTCCACCCTGACAAGCTGACCATATTCATTAGTAAAAGCCCAATACTCTCGATCCCCATAACCTATATCAACGACTACATTCGCTTCGCGCGCACCGGAAATATCCCCTCCCTCTACTTCAAGGAGTCGGTAGCCGGGAAATCTTTCATCTCCCCCTGCTAAAGATGACGCGGCTGAGGCAGAGACTTCCCCAAGCACTTCTGAAGCTTGCCTTGTCTTAGTATCGGAGGACAGCGTCTCAGCCTTAGCACTACTACAACCTACGAAGCTTAGGCTCAGCATCGAAATCAAGAGAAAAACTACAATCGATTTTTTCATTAATTATTCCTACCTCATGTAAAATTTCAACTAAAATTTTTATAGGACTAACTTAAACTTGATAAACAGTCTGATTATTGTCAGATATCACTATCAAAATATACTGTAACATGGTTATAACGGCTCAAATATATCGGTCAGTTGGTTTTTAGATTAAGGATTCTACCCTTTTTATCAAAAGAAACAGTCAAACTGGACTCATCGTGAAAACAGCCACTGATAGTTGCATCCTGCTCCTCAATTTTATAACAATATTCCTCAAAAATGCCCTTAACCAAAAGTTTATGACTAATCGAAAAATTAGAAATTACTGCACTTATACAACTAGAAGCATCCAAAGCCGTGGCCTCTGTAAACACCCACTCTGGCGGCGATTTGATTAGTAAAAAAGCAGCACCACTACTATATGGCGCTCGATAATAGCAGAATCTATCCACGCTCGACGTTACAGCTAAAGCTGCAATAGCATGTCCTGTAACCAGCTTACTCAACCGAATCTTCTCTCCTTCAATCTCCCTCATCCCCTCAGAAACAAGCTTTTCATAGATCAATTGGGTAGGCTCCCAAAGGAAATCAGGATAATTATTAATATTTTTCCAGCCCCACATCCAAGTATGTGTACTTTGGGATTCTGAACCCAAAAGCAGCACAGAAAATTTCTGATTATCAAAAGTAATTTCACCCTTTTGCATGTCAGCATCCCAGCGGCTGGCATCCCGAATTATCTTTCCAAAGGCCACTTGCCGGAGTTGTGCAACTCCGATATATTTAGATAAGGCCTCAAAATATGGTGACGATGAAGCAGCTGTCTTCCTACTTACACCACTAGATACATTGTTAGAGTTCTTCCATTTATCAAAAATCCCCAAAAGTTTATTTCTCCTTATACTCAAATACTCAAATCTAAATGCTGTTTGACATATATGAAAAGTAATGTTATCACATTATTATAGCCTATCACCATTTGAAATTATACAAGTGAGGTATGGCACATGAGTGGAGAAAATATAGTTAGTTTGGTAATTGTTGGAATCATAAGCTTGCCCCTGATTGTTTTGGGAATCTTCTTTCTAAAAGGCCGGGGCGCTAATTTTATTGCCGGCTATAATACCATGTCACCGAGAGAAAAACGGCGTTACGATAGCAAAGCCTTATGTAAATTTATGGGTAAAATTGTCCTCCCCATCGGACTACTTATACCACTATTCGCTTTAGGTGAAATTCTGGATTTGGTCTGGATTACCTACACCGCCATCGCCCTCATTCTTGTTGTATCTTTATTTGCCATTATTTATGCCAATACCAAAAACAGATTCAAGAAGAAAGGCTCCTAAAAATATAAAAGCGCATTAGGCTAAAGGTGTGTATAATATAAAATCCCTTTGAGGTACAAATCCTGTTCCGCAATCACCTTGAAGAAATATCTTGCACAAAGGATAACAACTATGAGAATTAGCAAACAGCGTCTTGAATCCTTCAGTGACGGCGTCATTGCCATTATTATCACAATTATGGTTCTGAGCATTCCCTTACCCCAAACCCTTACACCTCAAGATATTGGCGTGTTTTTAAATAGCATACTGGTCTATTTTTTAAGCTTTGTAGGCGTTGGGGCTTTTTGGATACAACATAATCGAGCCTTCCGCTATGTAGAGAATGTCACTCGCACCATGATATGGCTTAATTTGCTCTTTCTATTTTTCCTCTCCCTCATGCCACTGCTCACCAATTGGGTCATGGCCAACCCCGACGAGATAATTCCGGCTCTGGGATACAACATTATCTACATACTTATAAATCTTAGCTATGTGCTTATTCTTCACTATATACTAACTACCAGTGAACAAGAAAATGCTCAACAACTTAAGGAACGAATGAATCGACTTGCCAGCAAACACCCCCGCACCGTTATTTGGCTGCGCCTGCTTATCTCTGTAGTGGTTATATTCTTAGTATTGGCACTTCTCGTCTTTACGCCGGTAGTTTCTAACAAAATCCGGCTGTTTTTGCCAGTGGCATCGGCAGTTTTCAATATGCTCTATGATGAACTGTATAAGCCCAAAAAGGCAAAATCCACAAAGAAAATGGCAAGCTAATTCGCTGAAGTTCCTACATGACGGAAGCAGATAATTTTTCCACAACAAAGCCTCCTCAACTCGCTCAGTGAAGAATGAGCAGCCAAGGAGGCTTTCTTAGGCCATGATTAATATATTAAGTTTGGTTCTACTTCATCTTTCGCGTTAGGATAATGCCCACGATAATAAGAACCGTTGCTATTAAAATAATAGCAGTAGGAATCCAAGAAGAGGGTAATTTATCTGAAAAAAATCTCGTCAATATAAGTCCAAGTGAGTTTAGAACCAATCCAATAAGTAGTACTACTGAAATTTTTCGCTTCATAGTCAATCCTCCGTTACTATACAATGTTCACCAACTCTAATAGCTGACAGGACTAAGTATAAATGGCGAATTGATTTAATAGATCAAACTCTGTCTGAAAGTTCAACTCCTGTCCGAAAGTACGGCTTGGTAGCCAGATAACATAATAGCAGCCTTGAACCAGTGATTTGCGTAGGCATAGGTGACTGTCCCATAATATTTATCTACAATGTGTTTAATGCTCATCATCCCAATCCCATGTAAGCTCTTATCCTTTTTTGTTGTGAGAAATGTATCATTCCTTGTAACCGGTTCAGTGGCATAACCATTCTCAACGATAAAAATAAGTAAGCCATCTCTTCTTTTCATACTAAGCTTAATTCTTCTCAATTCATCCGATTCAGTCTTACTGGCTGCTTCCAGAGCATTATCCAGTAAATTTCCAAGCAGGGCACACAAATCCAGACCACTTATTATTAGATCATCATAGATAAACCCATCAATAGCAAAAATAATATTTGCTTGCCGAGCCTCCAAAGCTTTCTGATTGATAATGGCATTAGCGCTTTCATTTCCCACATCCACCAAAACCGCTAAGGCCAATTGCCGCTCATATTCTTCGATGCTACGCAAGGCCGTGCTGTCATTTTTTTCTATGGCTAAGGACTTCCATTCTATCAGGCTATGCTTCAAGTCGTGACTAAGTATTTTGATTTGATTATCAGAAGTTTGCTTCTGCTGTAAAAACTTCTCAATCATTTTATTTTGCGAAGCTAATAAGTTGGCTTCGTTAGCCAGAGAAAAATATTTGCAGACAAAATAAAAGATAAAATACAGCAGCATAAAGACTAGAAATAGGCCGATAGTAAATACTAGTGTAAGATAGGAGCTAAGCTGCTCGTTGAACCAAATTCTAAGGGTAAAAACAAAGGTAACCAGAGTAAACAAAATACTTGTAACGAGGAGTATTCTGTGCCAGTAGCGGGGAGGTAAGTATTTTCTCCCATTAGAATTAAAATGTAAGACCAACATGGTCAAAACCCAATAAATAAATACAACCACCATATCAATGCCAAGAAATACTCTTGGCCCTGCTTCATTTATGTTCCAGAGCAAAGAGGTTGAAAAAATCGATATACCAATAACATTGGTAAATAAAAGAATGATGCAGCTGACAATCCCGAAAAAAAACCGTTCCTTTAGCTTGCCACCCATAACTAAAACGGGATAGAGCAGTATGATAGGGAGAATAGGAAAAATTACAAAATTACTCAGTATCATCACAGCTGTAGAAAGAATAGTCAATCCAGGTATGATAAGAAAAAAATGCTTTTTTGCCACATGCCGGTTGAGCCCAAGACTCTTGTAATAAAGATATGTCTGAAGGCAGTAATTAGCCATGGTGCTTAGGGAAAATATCGCCAGCATCAACCTATTTTCCATATTATAATTGCTCCTGTAGAAAGGAAAAATATTTATTCTTTGATACGTTCTTAACCTCTCGCTTTACCCCTAAAGGCACATGTATACCTCCGGTTAAGATGAAGGATTCCTCATCAAGGCTCCGAACATGATTAAAGTTCACAATGTAATTACGCATAACCGGATAAAAATTTAATCCATTTAGCATGTTAGAATATTCGGATAAGGGCTTTGTTAGCAGCTCATATTCAGAAGTAATTGTCTTAACTATTACTCGCCGATTTTTCTCCCTTTTGAGAAATAAAATATCATTTTTTTTGATAGTTACGTCCTCAAATATAGAGGTATTACGATATTTAAAAGTGATCGTTTCATCATTACTACAGGTATCTGCGCATCTGTTCAGCAAACTTGACACGGCTTCTTCGATTTCCGACTCTAAGTGATTTTTGAAAATATACCGATAAGCACCATAAAGGTATCCCTCTCTGGATTGGTGTTCCATGTAGGTCGTGAACAACAGGTAAAAATCTGCACTAACGGCTTTTAGTCTATCTGCAACTTGAAAGCCATTAACCACCGGCATTTCGACATCCAAAAAGATAATTTTATAAAATTGTTTGTCCTTTTCAATGCTATCTATTAATGCCTTTCCGCTATCAAATTTAGAAATTTCTATACGTTGATTTTTGTTTATGAAAGTCTGAACTAATATTCTTTCCAGAAAATCTAAAAAAACAATATCATCATCACAGATGGCTATAGTAATCATTTAAGGTTACCTCAAAACTACCCTTTAGTGTTTCTATCTTCGCCGCTATTTTAGTTTTTCTAGCATTATAGCCCAGAAAAATCATCTTAACAAATATAGCTCACATTATTCATCACTGGGTCTCAAAGTTTCCATAAGGGCAAAGAAATGCCTAGGTTCACCGGTAGTAAAATACTCATACCAAGATTCCAGTGTGTCAGATTGAAAAACACCTAGTTGCTCAATAATCTGCTTGGCCCAGAGTAAGCTTCCGGTAGAGCTTGCCGTAATAAGATTATTACTGACTACAGATGGCTCATCTCTATAAAACGCCTGCCCTCTATAACCGGAGCAGAACATTTCAAGATAGCCTAAACCATTACTGGTATGGGAACGATTATCAAGCAATCCAAAATTGGCAAGAGCCGCCGTAGCCCCACAAATTGCACCCACTGTAGCACCCATGAAGAGAAATTCCCTTGCTTTTTCGATAATCGCCATGTGCTTCGGATCACTCCAAGTGTCTGCACCTGGTAATAGTAATATGCTTTTCATGTCCGTAACCATGTCGGCAATCACACAATCAGGTCTAATTGTCAGTCCACCCATGGTAGTAATCGATTCATTTGAATAACTAACCTTTTTTAGACACACAGGCTCAGCCCCTGCTTTGAAAAAACGCCCTGAATATAGTTCGGACATTACATGCCCCATTTCCCAGTCGGCTAGAGTATCAAGAATATAAACATAAACGGTTAACATAAAATTGCTCCATTCCATTTCCAGCATAGATGCCGAAAGATTGATTTATTTATGTTTTTATTTTACGCTGTAATTACTGACACTAGTATGGCCACAATTAGAAATGAGGGCATTAGATGAAATTAGACAGGCTCATTAGCATTGTTATGCTACTCCTTGAAAAAGAACGAATTGGTGCACAGACCTTAGCAGATATGTTTGAAGTTTCATCCCGCACCATTTATCGTGACATAGACACGATAAACTTGGCAGGCATCCCTATCTATTCCGTACCTGGAGTTGGGGGTGGCTTTGAGATCATGCCGGGATACAAGCTAGATAAGAAAGTGTTCTCAGCTGCGGATCTGTCTGCCATTCTCATGGGGCTTTCCAATCTTTCTACTACGGTGCGCGGTGATGAAGTAATAAACACCCTAGCCAAAGTGAAGAGTTTTATCCCTGCCGACAGGGCAAAAGATATCGAATTGAAAGCCAATCAGATCTATATTGATCTAACGCCTTGGATGGGTAACAGAAACATACAGCCATATCTAGAAACTATCAAAACCGCTTTACAAGAAAAGAAACTACTCTGCTTCAATTATGCAGATCAACAGGGAAACAAAACCACCCGAAAAGTCGAACCCTATCAACTTATATTGAAAAATAGCCACTGGTATTGGCAGGGCTACTGCCTGCAAAAAAATGATTTTCGCACATTTAAAATAACCCGTGTGTCAAACTTGCAAATGCAAGAAGAAACCTTCATACCACGAGACTATCAGAGACCCCAACTTGATTTTACTGACCTAGTGGCACCTATGCAGACAAATATTAAGCTTCGGATTCATAAGTCTGTCATGGATAAAGCCCTTGAATTTTGTATGTATGAAAATTTTCTGCCGGATGGTCAGGAACATTATATTGTTCATTTTCCATTTATAGAGAACGATTACTACTACAATATTCTTTTGGGTTTCGGGGATACATGTGAATGCTTGGAGCCGCCACACATCCGCAGAGAAATAAAGCGTAAAATACAGAATATAGCTAGTTTGTATGAGAAATAAAGCAGGCAAAAAACCATGCCTGCTTTTGCGCTCTTAAGCGATTTATTTCTCTTTTTTAAATGTCACTAAAAATTGAGCATACCCTGCAACCGAGTAGGAATGAGTTACAAGTTCCCATCCATCAGCTGCTCGTTTGTTAATTTCTTCATCAAGAATAGAGATATCCTTGGAGCCCAGTTTACCTTTTATCGAACTGGACGCATCAAGAAGCACACTTTCGTACCTAAGCATCAAAACATCCTCTTTTCATCGGATACGAATAATCTCTAGGTACAGAGATTATTCTGCTCTAGCTTATAGCATTAAGCTTTCTTTCTGTATGTATTCACAATTAAAGCTACGCCGAATATTGGCAAAGGTATACCAATAACCATTGCTGAAATATCTATCCATGCCGGTAAATTTAATGCAAAAACATTCATCTTAAAGATTGCATAAACTGCAAAACCTACCAGTAAAAGAACGATTCCTATTATTGTATTCTTCACACGTTTTTCCATTTTCAGATCCTCCTTCCGCTGTTATCTTTGGGTCGTGCCCTATACTAGCATGGGAGAATCACAACCTGCAATTCCAATTTTTTCACAAAATTAGTCCTTGCTAAAACAAAGCTAATTTAGCGCATAAAAAGCTTGCAAAATTCTAAAAAAGAGGCTCAAAAGGTTAAACGGTAAGGCTAAGAATATATCTTACTCACTATCACTATCAATAGTTTCCAACCAAGAGGGAACTTCTTGCCTGGTTTTCACGGGCAATTTATTCATTAGACGGTAAACATGATTTTTAGCGGTTGATTCAGATATAAACAACTCATCAGCAATCTGCTGATTTGTCATGCCCTTTTGCAAATAGGACAGCATGTCTGTTTCTCTTCGTGTTAACTTATATCGCTTTACAACAGTAGCAATAATGGGATTTGAAGACCCACCGCTGATCTTATCTTTAATGGAATTAATGAGATGGGTAGCATCACTGGACTTTAGGCGGAGTTTACGAGTAATTTCACTTCTGGTTTTACCATCCACCAACAATAGCGCAACTTCAATTTCCTCTGGGGTTAGTTCCAGAGCCGCTAAACTTTTTCTTTCCGCCACCTCAGTTTCTTCTACTACGTCGTTCATGGATTTTACTTTGTTACCGGGACTATCGGGGAATTTATATAGCAAATTATGCAGTACCGCTGCCAGTGATTTTTCTCGATAACGCTCGAACAAGAAAGAGATAAGAATAACAAAGACCACGGCAGAGAAGGCCGCTGAGAAAAGTAGTGGCGGACCAAAAGTCCAAAATAGCTGAGGAACCCATAGCCCATTTTTCCAAACTAAAGCAGAAAAAATGAGTTCCATTACCACGCCAAGGGAAGCCACAAACAAAGGGCGTCTTGCACTGGCAAGGAAGTAGACAGGAATAGATAAAAATAAGAATTCAAAGTAAGAACCACCCAGAGTAATAGCCATTATTAGCAGAACACTCCATAAGCCTTGGGCGTTGCCGGACAATAAGCCGATAAAAATGCCCAGAATAAACAGCATCATACTAATGGTTAGTCCTGCTCGTTCGTGTCCTTTATCGCTAACAATCGCATACAATAAATAGCCTATCCCTGAAAGCCCATAACTAAGAAGTGTGATGATTGTGTTGTCTGTTTCAAGGCCTGTAGCGAAAATATTGGTAAAAATAATGGTATTCATAGTAGCTATCCATAGAAGTAGTAAAGTTGCTCCCGTAAAGAGAACTACTACTTTCCAGGAAAATTTAAATCTGCTTTTGGTGGGTATATCTGATGGTTTTATGATACGGCGTATTCCATACCAGGCTGGGATAGCTAACAGTGCAGGGAATAGAAAGGCAGTTTCTTTGGGAAAATCTATTGCTAACCATGTAGAATAGCAGATATAGCTTAGTGAAAAAGCAGATATATAACTTAAGAGCTGTTTGCCTTTGGGTGCAGTGTGAAGCACCCCAAACACCCGGCGTACAAGTGCAGGAGCCATAAGTATAGGGGAAATCAGGTACAAACTTAAACCCAACCCCAGAGGAAGCCAAGGGAATACCACTGTAATGCAAATTGCAACAGGTGTAGTATAAAGAGCAATAGTAGAAAGGCGATCTAAGCTTCTTCCAAAACAAAAACTACATGTAACAATTGCGGCAGCAAAAATAAGTATAAAATAAAAGTTATAGTCATTAGCCACCACCTCCGCATTACTCGCGCTTGGCAGGCTAAAGAACGAAAAGGCATACATCATAATGACTAGCCAGTTTACCGTGCCAAACCAGCCCCACCATTCGCGGCGATGGGTGGTTGTTCTTATTTGGGCACGGGGAGACTCTAATACTTGCACGTTGTCATCTTCTTCCATCATCCTACAGTACTCCATATCTGTAACTTTACTTTCCACATGAGACTAATTTTACTGGAATTGTGAGCTTCATGGAACCCGTTTTTTTCATTTTAAAGGGGCTATCTTTTTTGAAGGATTAGTAATGGTTTTTTTCAAAACTTTCTCTAAACCTAACTTCTCAATCAAAAATTCCGAGAGTCGAAGGACAGATATAACTGTGATAATAATAGTAAAGGGGGGAGAAGTACTGTCACAGACATAAATTATTTTCATATTAACAAGTTCACCGGTGCATTTACACACGTATTAACACGTGCTATAATTAAATCATACAAAAGAATGGAGGCGCCTCAAATGACGGAACGGGAAATCCAGAAATTGCTCAAGAAAAATGGGTGGGAAATAGTACAAGGTGCAGGGCACGCAATGGCTATTAACAATCCGCTATTTCCTGGTAAGAAAATACCCATCCCACGGCATCGAGGAGATATACCTAAAGGAACGGTTAAGGCAATATTGAAGCAAGCCGAGCTTGAGTAACTATATATACTGCCTCTAAGGAAAGGATGATATCATATGAAATATGTATACCCAGCAATTTTTACCCCCGATGAAGATGGATTTCAAATTCGGGTTCCTGATTTATCTGGTCTAGTTACCTTTGGTGCAACTTTACCCGATGCATTAGAAATGGCGCAAGATGCTGTTGAAATGTGGCTAGCAATAGCGGAAGAAAATAAAGAGGATATTCCACCTGCATCTAAACACGATCAGCTGCAGTTGGAGAAAGAGGAATTTGTTAATTTAGTTCCTGCAGATACAGATGACTACCGTCGAAGGACAGATACCAAAGCGGTGAAAAAAACGCTTACCATCCCCTCTTGGCTTAACCACGAAGCAGAACGCCTCAATGCACCCTATTCGCAAATTTTGCAAGAAGGATTAAAAAAGTACGTACATGATCACAAATAAACGTAAGGCTTTCTGTCAAACATTTTATGGCAGAAAGTCTTATTAAAATCTCAGACTTTATATGTAAAATTGGCGATATTTTTGAGAATCTATCAAATAGTGCGTGGGTATAATAGTTGCGGAAATTATTGAAAATTAAATTGATTTAGAAGGGTCGTTGATTGCAAACTTTATTATGATTTATTCTTTGTGACAATACCGTTCAGTATGGATATTAAGCGCATTGATCTCACCCATGTAATATGCAAGCCGCCGGATAAATTGCTCTTGTTCCAAACCTCGCAGTTTATTTTCCTTTGCCAGTTTGGAAAATATCTCACTCGCAAAACTTTCAATATACTGACCCCGGCAGAATACAGTGCCGCCTTTCATTAGAAACTCACCACGGCGTACTTCTCCTGCCCAATCATAGAGGTCACAAAAAATAAACCGGTGGATGGCTTTCAGATGGGAAACCCATATTGACCACGCACCGGCTTTGCTCTAAGCATCAATAGCTTCAAGCTGGTGATTTCCCGCTCGGCGATTAAAAGTTCATCATGATTGCGGATGTTTTCTTTATTGCGTAAAACATCCGTGCCATGATAACAATAGCTATCTTCTCCTTGATAGATGTAATCATATCCAGTCATCTGTTAGCCTTCCTTTTTAGAGTGTTTGGAAATGGTATATTTTAAAACTTCCTGTATATCTGCTTTGCCAGTTAGGCAATCCCGCAAGCGATCTTTGTCTTGCTCAGTCAAGGGCATATTTTCCATGGTCATAGTAAAGTCAATGTCATGAATGATTTTTTCAATTTGACTATCCATTTTGCTCCCTCCAATCTGAATGATTATTATATTATTATATTGTTATATTATTATATTGTTGTAATATCTATATGTACATCACTACCCCTACGACTATGCCAGTCGGTTCGACGCCCTCACCTATCACTTCATCTTATGCAAAAAGCCTAGAAACACTAAAGTCTCTAGGCTTTCGAATTGGCGGAGAAGGAGGGAGTCGAACCCTCGCGCGGGTTACCCCGCCTAAAGCTTTAGCAAAGCCTCCCCTTCGGCCTCTTGGGTACTTCTCCGAGTTCCGCGAATGACAATAGTATAGCTGTCACTCACTTTTACTTAAGGGATTATACCATAGTCCCCCCTGCATTTGCAATCACTTTATAAGGCTCTTTTGACACTTTTGGCCAGGTGCAAATTTTTATATGTGAAAAATTCATCCACCAAATTTCTTCAACTTTTCTTTTATTATCGCAGGGCTCGCAGCTAATTCATAAACTCCTTTTGACACATATTTGAAAAATATCATCCGCATGGAGTAGCTTTTGAAAAAATATAAATAAGGATGATTCTATTTTTCTCTTGACATAGAAGCCGACTTTAATGGTATTCTGCTATTTAAATAAGGTAAGGTTTCCTGAGAGCAACAAGTTTTGGAGGAGCATATAGATGAGAGATGCCCATAAGACCATTGGTACTATGCTGGATAAACAGAAAGTAGTATATATAAGTTCACTGGACCAAGACGGCTTTCCTAATACCAAAGCCATGTTAGCACCCAGAGAACGACATGGCATTAGTACAATTTATTTTAGTACCAATACCTCTTCCCTGCGTGTGTCTCAATTTATCCAGAACCCTAAGGCTTGCATCTATTTTAGTGATGTAAGGTTTTTTCGAGGTGCTATGCTGCTATGTACGGTAGAAGTCCTAACCGATAGCGCTACAAAAGAGCGCATCTGGCGTGAAGGTGATACTATGTATTATCCCCTGGGGGTAACAGATCCTGATTATTGTGTTTTAAAGTGTACTGTCTTACGTGGGCGCTACTACAGTAACTTTAAGTCAGAAGATTTTACTGTTGAGGAAGAACGCACCAAGGAGTATGCACCATGAACCAGAAAGTAAGAGTTCTAATCGATGCTGACGGCTGTCCGGTAGTAGATGTGGCTATCCAAATCACCCAAGCCCGTCAGGTAGATTGCATTCTATTGTGCGACACCGCCCATCATTTTAGCCGAGCTGGTGCCCAAACAATTACTGTTTCTAAAGGTGCCGATAGTGTAGATTTTGCTCTGGTCAACATGGTTCAAAAGGGCGACATTGTCATTACCCAAGATTATGGGTTAGCTGCCATGTGCTTAGCTCGCTGTGCCCGTCCAATTAGCCAGAACGGAATGCTTTATACAGATAGTAATATAGATAGTTTATTAGATCAAAGATATACAGCTAAGAAAATTCGCATGGCTGGTGGTCGCATAAAGGGTAATAAAAAAAGAACTCCGGATCAAGACAAGGCCTTTGCAGCTAAGCTTATAGAATTACTAGAAAGCTAGAGCGTCAGGCAATCAAGGAAAGGATACGTAGGTGATTATTTTATATTTTTCCGGAACCGGTAACTCAAAATATATCGCACGGTTATTTGCCCGCAAAATGGGCTGTGCCTGTCATTCTATTGAAGAATCTATAGATTTTGTTTCACTGATCGAGGAGAATGAGACTATTGCTTTCTGCTATCCTATTTACGGTTCTTGTGTACCCAAAATCATGCGCAAATTTGCTACCCAATATCACGATAAACTGGTGGGTAAAAAAATCATTATTTTTTGCACACAATATCTCTTTTCTGGGGATGGGGCAAGGATTTTCACCGCTAATCTTCCGCCAAATCATCAGGTAATATATGCAGAGCACTTCTTTATGCCCAACAACATTGGAAATTTTTGTTTACTCACGTTGGCCAAAGACAAGAAAATCCGCAAATATTTAGCCAAGGCTGATCGTAAGATGACGAAGGTCTGTCAAAATATTAAAAACGGCATCTTAATTAAGCGAGGATTTAATCCGGTTTCCCACGCCCTTGCCCTTCTGCAGAGACCAATGTTCCGTAGAGGAGAGTATAGAATTGCCCAACGGATTCAGACTAGCATCGCCTGTAATGGCTGTGGCCTTTGTGCCTCTATCTGCCCAACAAATAACCTGGCTATGGAGAATGGCAAAGTAATATTCCATAAAGACTGCACACTTTGCTATCGTTGCGTGAATGCCTGTCCCCAGAAGGCCATTACAGTCTTTGTCCGTGGCAAGGTTAAGAGGCAATACAAAGGAGTAGGAGATTTTATATGAGAATCATTGATATAACTCAGCCCTTATTAGAAAGTCAAGTCTATAAAGGTGATCCTAATCTCTCCTGTCATCGAATTAAAGATATTGCTACAGATGGCTATAATCTTACGACCCTATCTCTTTGCCTCCATAATGGCACTCACATTGATGCTCCCAAAAATGTGCATCTGATTCTACTGGAGGCGAGTATTATTCCCCTAGAAGGGCTACGCCTTTCTCAGGTGAACTGTGGAGAATATATCCTCTTTTATAGACAGAATAACATCTACTTCCGAGTTTGGCAGCGTTTTACTTCCGAGTTTGGCAATTATATCCATTTTTTTATTAGTTTTCTAATTATCACCGCCATGAGCTTTATATTAATGGCCAGTACCACCTTGTCTACCATTCAGCTTTTAACTTTTATACAGATGCAGACACCCCAAGAAATTGTGGGCAAAGTCATCTCCTGCTTCATGGCCATCTCTCTTTGTGATTAGCCTTTAGGTCAATCTATGTATGTCTTATTATTTGAGAAAAGGTTGCTTTATCGCTGTGCAAAGGGAAGCATTTTTCTAGTTCTTCCCTAGAAAACGGCGAATATCCCTAAATAACACTGTTACAAACCCAAAGAAAAAGGGCTATCTCTACTCCTAGTAGAAAATAACCCTTTTCATTCATCTTGCCTTAGATTATCACTTCTTCACCACCGGAATCCAGACTTCGAACTGGGCATTGCGGGGATCAGCATTGAGGTATACCTCAATGTCTGGCCCAATGCCATACTCGTAACCCGAGGTGGGTAACCATTCCGATATAATCCTCTGCTCCAGTTGTTGGATAGCGTTAGGTATAGGACCTTCACCAGTGAATACCGCCCAAGTAGCCGCAGGCACAGTATATTCTTCAAAACTGCTGTCCTGATCATTTGCCACACCAATATAATAGCGCCAATTCTCATCATCTCCACAAGCGGATACGCCCAATATACCCATAGGCTCCCCATTCATTAAGGGCAGCAATCGCTGCAAGTCTCCACTTGCACTTACTTTTTGCCAGAACGCAGGCACACTCTCAAAATTCTTCTCCAAAACCTTATCTAGTGGTTCAGATACCCCCACTACTCGGAAAGCGTCTTTTTTCAAAATCTTGTAATTCATTTCCACATCTCCTTTAATAGTTAATTGGAAGCGAATTGGTGGATAAGCCTTTAGAGAAGTCCCTTCTTTTTTGACTTTAGAAGGGGGAATCCCGTGCACAGATTGAAAAGCACGATTAAAGGCTGTGGGGGAATCGTAACCAAAATGTAGCGCTACATCCAGAACTTTTGCATTAGATTCCTGCAGCCTTGTCGCAGCTAACGACATTCGTCTTCGTCTAATGTACTCAGACAAGGATACTCCTGCAACATAAGAGAACATTCTTTGGAAGTGATAGGTAGAGCACTTGGCAATTTTAGCCAATGCTTTGTACTCCACCTCTTCCGTTAGGTGACTTTCAATGTACTCTATAGCTTCATTGAGCTGATCAATCCATTCCATATCATTCGCTCCTTGTTAGTTCATTATAGGAAAGATAGGTTTAAGATTCCTCTTAATTTGTGCACCAATTAAAGAGGACAGTACATGAGGGACAAGTAACATCATGTGGATCGCTTCTTTTTATAAAAATAATAAGCATATTCCACCAAGTAAAGAAGTGCCGCTCCAAGGTAAATCCCAAACAAAAGGTAGCTTCCACCAAGTAGATACTTTATACCCAACCCTGGAAAAACAACAAGAAACAGTACAAAGATAACTTTGGATAGCTTTTTGTTTCGGGCTACGGTAATTTGCTCCATTTTTTTACATTCTGAAAGCCAGTCAATCAGTTCCTTAACGCGGGCAATGTCTTCCTCACTTGGGGGATTATAATAGTTTATTAACTGTTTAGGTCTATCATGCCCCATAATTACATCGGACTCAAGAATAATTTTAACATCTGGCAATTTGCGGAGCATATCACTTTTATAGAGAAAGTGATTCAAAATATCTGTGACCTTCTGATCCTGTAAATTTTGAAAACGCTCCAATAAGCTTTTGCAATCATTTTCCAGGTCAACCCCTTGAAGATAAAAGAACAAGTACCATGAAATTTGCGGATGTACCTCTTGGGTTAATTCATCTAACTTTAAGTTATGGCAGATTCGATCAAAAGTCTGCTTCTTCCACAATTGGGTTTCATCAAAGTCAGTCATACATTGGCGCGCAGGCGCTGAAAAGGTAAAGGTAAGATTAGCCAGCCATTGCTCCAACTCTTGGTATAGTAGTCTGCTCCTAGAGGCAAGCTTAATTTTATCCTTTTGATTCAAAAATTCATTGAAGATGGCAACGGTGAAAATCATCCCCGCAAATTCGGACAGTAAATTCATTGCCAGATCATTAATGTTGAAGTGGGGATTGCTTACAATCGCTAAGTCAAAAACAACAGTCAAAACTATAGCCAAAAGTACTGTCACCATTAAATACTTGGTATATCGATTTCTCACCTTGTCTACTTCCTTTTATAATTATATTCGCCAACTTAGCTTAGATAATACAACATAGGGAAGCTTTCGCCTACTTTCTTTCAGCCTAAAGTAGAAAATTCTCCAAATACGTCT
The DNA here is from genome assembly GCA_964518595.1 of uncultured Oscillospiraceae bacterium. Lineage (GTDB taxonomy): Bacteria > Bacillota > Clostridia > Saccharofermentanales > Saccharofermentanaceae > CAZFHA01. Next base: position 13,629 of record CAZFHA010000027.1, on the reverse strand, counting down.
GCCGGAAGTCTGTACCGGTAGGTCTACTTGGAGAATTCTTAGGGGGAGAATACTGTGTCTTATTATGAAGCTATTATGGCTGTTTACCAATATATGCCAAAATACCACCATCCACATAGAGTACGTGGCCGTTGACAAAGTTAGAGGCCTCCGAAGCCAAGAAGATCGCAGGCCCCATCAGGTCTTCCGGCTCACCCCACCTTGCGGCCGGAGTTTTGGCCACAATAAAAGAGTTAAAGGGATGCCCGTCTTCACGAAGAGGAGCGGTCTGTGGGGTAGCAATATAGCCTGGGCCTAAACCATTACACTGAATGTTGTACTGACCGTACTCAGAAGCAATATTCTTGGTAAGCATCTTCAGACCGCCTTTGGCAGCAGCGTAGGCCGATACGGTTTCTCGTCCTAGCTCACTCATCATGGAGCAGATGTTAATAATTTTGCCTTTGCGCTTTTTTATCATTTGAGGGAGAACGGCCTTGGCCATGATAAAGGGAGCATTTAAATCAATATCCACTACTTGACGAAACTCTTCCACACTCATCTCTACCATGGGAATACGCTTGATGATGCCGGCATTATTAACCAAAATATCCACGCCGCCAAGTTCTTGCTCAATTTTTTGAACCATGGCCTGAACAGCTTCTTCATCTGTGACATTGCAAACATATCCATGAGCAGTTATGCCCATTTTTTGGTAAGCCTCTAAGCCTTGATCAACTTTTTCCTGAGACAAGTCATTGAAGCAGACCGTCGCCCCAGCAGAAGCATAGGCCGAAGCAATAGCAAAACCAATACCATATGAAGCGCCTGTAACCAGTGCAACTTTTCCTTCCAAGGAAAAACTAATATTCATAGATGTGCCTCCTTATCGTATATCTTGATTAGCTACGCCATCCATATCCGTAAAGACTTGGTTCTCGCCCACCATACCCCAGATAAAGGTATAGGCTCTTGAACCACTACCGGCATGGATCGACCAGCTAGGTGAAATCACAGCTTCTTCATTTCTCACAACAATATGTCTGGTCTCGGTAGGTTCACCCATATAGTGCATCACAAAGGCATCCTCCGGCATATTAAAGTAGAGGTAAACTTCCATCCGGCGATCATGGGTATGACAAGGCATGGTATTCCAAACGCTGCCCGGAAAAAGGCTGGTCATTCCCATAACTAACTGGCAGCTCTCCACTTGACCCGGCAGGATATATTTGCAAATAACCCGATGATTTGACTCCTCCATAGAACCTAGTTCAACTTTATTTTCGTCTTTAACAATTACTACATCAGAAGCAGCTGTTCCTTCAGGCTTTATCAGCACTGTGGGATAGGCCTTATGGGCTGGTGCACTATTCAAATAGAACTTAGCCGGTTGAGAGGCATCCACACTGCTAAAGGAAATATCTTTAGCCCCCATACCAATATACATCCCATCTTTAAGACCTAAAGAATAGTTCTTGCCATCAACAGTGACTGTGCCGGCACCACCAATGTTAATAATACCCATTTCCCGGCGCTCCAGAAAATACGCCGCCCGTAATTCTTCTCCAGCGCTCAGAGCCAACGGGGTGGTAAGTGGCATAGCTGCACCGGTAATAATACGGTCAATATGGCTATACACTAATGTAATTTCGCCGGGAACAAATAGTTCCTGGATTAAAAATTCTTCTCTCAGACGCTCGGTGGTGTAGTACTTTACATCCCGTGGCGAAGCCGCTGTTCTTAGTTCCATAAATATTCCTCTGCTTTCGTTTTACTCTAAATAGGCTCTTAAGAAGACGGTGAAAATGCTACTTAATCTCTGCCTATAGCTAAACTTCACCCGTCAAACCTTATTTGCCTGCTTACTTCTCACCTGATCTTAACGCTGCACCCGCCCCGAGGCATTTCCAGCGCAGAGTTTTTCCACTTCATCCATAGAAACCAGATTGAAGTCTCCTTCAATGGTATGTTTTAAGCAAGACGCTGCCACGGCGAACTCAATAATCCCCTGCTGATCCTGACCATTTAAAGTCGCAGCAATAAGACCGGCACCAAAGCTATCGCCGCCGCCAACCCGATCAACAATGTGAATTTTGTACTTCTTACTAAAGCAGCTCTTGCCATCTTGGAAAAGCATAGCCGACCAATTATTATCATCCGCTGACAAAGACTCCCGCAAAGTAATGGCAACTTTCGAAAAGCCAAAGCGAGCCGTCAGTTCCTTAGCTACCTCAATATAGCCTTCCGTATTAACATCACCTTTAGAAACATCGGTGTCAGGAGCATGAATGCCAAAAACATCTGCGGCATCTTCCTCGTTGGCAATACAAACATCCACATAGCGGCAAATCTCACTCATAGTTTTGCCGGCCTTCTCTTTAGACCAGAGCTTATTGCGATAATTCAAGTCACAAGAGACAGTAATGCCTAATTTCTTAGCGGCCTGACAAGCCTCTAGACAAATTGCAGCAACTTCGTCATTCAGAGCCGGTGTAATGCCGGTAAAATGAAACCATTCAGCCCCAGCAAAAATCTTAGCCCAGTCAAAGTCCTTAGCCGACGCTGTAGCCATAGCCGAACCGGCTCGGTCATAAATTACTTTTGAAGGTCTTTGAGAAGCACCTTTTTCTAAAAAATAAATACCAACACGCTCACCACCACGGACAATATATGAGGTATCAACACCATAACGACGTAAAGAGTTAACAGCCGCCTGGCCAATCTCGTGGCTGGGAAGTTTAGTCACAAACCGGGCATCAAAACCATAATTAGCCAAAGAAACGGCTACATTGGCTTCTCCACCACCATAGGTTGCTCCCAAGACATCCGTCTGAACAAAACGGTAATGACCAGGGGGCGCCAAACGCAACATAATTTCTCCAAAGGTAATCACTTTTTTACTCAAAATTCATTCCTCCTTGTAACCATTTTGTCTTTAATTTTGCTCAAGTATATCATATTGCATTTTCCAATTAATGGTATTTCTAAGCCTAAAAGTTGCAAATCTTGAACACTTGAATTATCTTATAATTAAACAAAAACTTGAACCTGCGGAAAGGAGCCGGACTATGAAAGCCTTATCTTCCTGCAAAGAAGCCATGGAGCAATGTATAAGCCTGCAATCCTTTGCCATTGCCCATCTTCACAAAGAAGAAAAAACCATGAAAATGCACATTCATGATAGTTATGAGATTTATTTTTCCATCTCTGGCGGAAAGCAATTTCTAGTAGATAACCGCCTTTATACCATTGATCCCGGTGATGTCTTTGTAATCAACCCCTATGAAAGCCACTACATTACCCAAGTGGATAAAGCTGTTCATGAACGGATTGTCATCTCTGTATATCCGGAATTCCTCAAGTCCTTGTCCACCAAAGACACCGATCTGGCCTATTGCCTAGATTATCGTCCCCCCCAGTTCAGCCACAAGCTCAGCCTCAAAAGCGATCAGCAGAAGCGCTTCCTCTACTTCATTAATAAAATTACCTCCAGTCAGGGATATGGCCAAGATCTAATTGAGAAAATCGCTTTCACTGAGTTAATGTTGCTTCTAAACACAGCCTACCGCTCCAACTTGGGCCTGGTAACTGAATCCATCGCCGAGATTAAAAGCAGCGAAACCGTTGACCAAATCCTAAGCTACATTAACAAAAACATCCACACCAACGTTTCTCTGGAAGAACTTGCTGCCCATTTTTATCTAAGCGAATCCTACTTGTGTCGGATCTTTAAAGCTGTGACCGGGATGTCAATCAACAAATACATTACCGCCCGGCGTATCAGCATCGCCAAAGCCTTACTGGCCGAGGGGCATAGTGTCCGGGAAGTGTCACTCCAATGCGGCTATAAGGATTACAGTAATTTTGCTAAAGCCTTCACCAAAACAGTAGGCCTACCTCCAAAAAAATATGCCATATATTCAGCCTCCTGATAGGGTGTAATGCTGGGAGAATCTTTCTCTACTACATTTTGACCTTCAAGCGCTTATACTGTGGGAGTTATATTTGAAATTGACTCAAAATTCACATATCACTCCATAGAAATATGATGCTCTTTCATTTTCTTTTTGTAGCGTTCGATTTTATAGTCAATTAAAAGTAAATCCTTATTCAAACTTTGAATCTTTTCTTCAACTAGCTGGCGGTGTGCTAGAAAAAGCTTTAACCGCTCCGGTAATGTCTCCTTGCCCTGAAAAGTCAGGGCAGCAAAATCTTGGATATCCTTTATTCCCATGCCAGTCTGACGCAAACACAAAATCACCCGAATCCATTCCAGATCAGCATCTGTATATACACGATGTCCTGAATCCGTTTTCCTTATCTCCGGAATAAGCTTAGCCTGTTCATAATAGCGCAAAGTTGCCGTAGGCACAGACAGTATTTCCGCAGCCTGTTTTATTGTATACATCTGTTAAATCCTCCTTTTTCCAAGTCCCAAAAATATTCACTTGACTTCAAGTGCACTTTAACATGTACGCTGAAAGAAAACAATCGAGGGAGAAACTTTTATATGCAAAAATATCCATTAGGAGAAAAAAATTTATATGTCAGTGAATTTGCTTTAGGAACCATGAATTTTGCCACCAAAACTAAAAGTGAAACTGCCGCCGCGATCCTACAGGAATTCATAGAAAAAGGTGGCAATTTCATTGACACGGCTAACAATTATGCCTTTTGGCATAACCAGAGCCGGGGCGGCGAAAGTGAAAGCTTTCTAGGCGAATGGATGAAAAACAATCAAAATCGACATCAACTGGTTATAGCTACCAAAGTTGGGGCACGCCCGCTTATAGCAGGGGGCGGCTTTGAGAAAGCTGAAGGACTGTCACCTAGAGCATTAGAAGCCGCCGTTGATAGTAGTCTTCGCCGACTGCAAACAGACTATATTGACCTGCTCTACGTTCATATTGATGATCTCAAAACACCTTTAAAGGATACCTTAGAAATTCTAAATAAGCTTATAGAAAAAGGTAAAATAAGAGAAATCGGCTGCAGTAATTACCATCATCTCCGTTTAGAACAAGCCCTTATCATCAGCCAACAAGAAAAATTTCATCCCTACGCCTGTCTTCAAGGTCGCTACTCCTATTTCCAACCAGAAAAGAATGTTGATTTTGGGGTACAGCAGCCAATCAGACAAGCAGAAATAGCGCTATGCCAAAAACATAATCTGCAAATAATAGCCTATTCTCCCCTATTACATGGCGTCTACAACCGAGAGCAACTACTGCCCAAGCACTACCAAAACGAGGACAACCAACAGCGTCAAAAAATCCTCAACAGGCTCTCCTCCGAAATGAATCTAACCCCAGGACAACTCGTCTTATGCTGGCTTATGCAAAAGAACCCTCTTGTGCTGCCAGTCATAGGCGTAAGTGATCTCTCACAGCTAAGCGAAAATCTGGCCGCCGCATCAATCGCTTTATCCCCTGCCGTCTTGGAAAAAATGGATACAGCATCTTATAGCTCTTGGAATTTACATAGAGTAGTCAAATAGCGCAGAACAACCGCTTAATTCCTTTGGCTGCACTTTACTGCATCAATAGCAAGAACCACCATCAAAGCCAGCAGCTGATTATCTGGATTATTAATATCTATGATATAGGTATCCGTCCAATTAAGCAGCTGCTTTTGGATGGTTGCCACCACTTCAGCTCCATTTCTAATCTGATAATCCCATTCAAAAAAATCACCCTCTACCTGCCAGCCATTACAGCGAACTGAAAAAGAAGGTTTGAAAAAAGTGAACTCCTTCACGATCTCCCCAGCAAACTGGTCTCCCAAATAAATCTCAAACTTTGGAAGCAAAGTGATAACCCGCTCCTTCAACGTTCCCACATGGTGATTATTAGCATCATAGATCTCTAGCATATGTCCCCACGCTAGCTTACCACGCACAGTAAATACCGTTAGTCCCTGTTCATCATAGATATCATAACTGTCAAACCAAGAAAACATTCTTTGTTTAAATAATAATCGCATATCCACCCCTCGAAAAATACTTTATGCGCCTTAGGATACCAGTTTTTTGGTCATTCTACTAGAGGAAGAAATCATTAAAGTTGACATAGTATATATCAAGATATATACTAATTATATAGATAAAGGAGGTGATACCTGTGGAAATTGCAAAAATTTTTCAAAATGGTCGAAGCCAAGCTGTTCGGCTACCAAAGGAATATCGTTTTTCAGGAGATGAAGTCTATGTAAAAAAGATTGGAAAAATTGTAATGCTATACCCTAAAGAACAAGTTTGGGAAATATTTATGGATGGTGTTAATAGTTTTACAGCAGACTACATGGCCGAAGACCGAGACCAAGGGGAGCATCAAGAGAGGGAGCATATATGAAATACATGCTAGATACTAACATATGTGTGTACCTCATTAAGAAAAAACCACAAGCTGTCCTTGAAAGGTTACATTTAAACATGATGGAAGGAATTTCTATCTCCTCAATTACCCTTGCTGAATTAGAGTATGGGGTTGCAATGAGTGAAAGATATGAAACCAATGCCAACGCATTGGCTCAATTTCTTACACTTCCGACAATTTTAGACTTTGATACAACTGCCGCTACCGAGTATGGAATAATTCGTGCCAATTTACGGCGAAAAGGAACACCCATAGGTTCTATGGATACTTTAATTGCTGCACACGCTAAGGCATGTGGGCTAATATTAGTCACAAATAACATGAAAGAATTTGAGAGAGTAGAAAACCTTCAGTTAGAGAACTGGGTCAAAGAGGAATTATAAATAAATTTCTTCACAAGAATAATCACTTATATCCTACTTATCTAAAAGGCCAGCAAGCTAGTTGGTTTAATTGAAGCAAATTGCGACAAAATAAAATTATGATGGTTGATAATTTGCTCTGCAGACAAATTTTCCATGTCATAGGTACTGTGTGCATCTGAAGCCAATTCACAAGTGAAACCATGAGAATAAGCACTTTTCACAGTCGTATCAATGCAGTATTCGGTCTGTACTCCACAGATCACTAAATCAGTTATCTTGTCCTGCTTTAGTTTTTGCTCTAAGTTAGTATGTAAAAACGAATCTGCATGGTATTTGACGACCAAGGTGTCATGTTCCTGTTGAACTATTTCTGGGTGAACTTGCCACAAGGGCTGATTTTCTGCACGTGGAGAATCGCCTTTTTCTGTATATAAAACAAAGTAAACTGGTGCGTCTTCTTGTCTAGCTTTTTGGAGTAGAGATTTTGTATTTTCAATTAATTCCTCCTCCTTATACAATGGCTTTCCACCATAATCTTTCCATATAAACGGCATGATCTGCATATCAATTATAATAAGCGCTTTTTTCATAATAGCTCCTTTTCATGACAGCCATTCGTTCAAATTTGACATATTATACTGAAGTTTCTCAATAAATTTGCTTAGGTGATAGCCCTCGGCTGTTGCGTGGTGAACAGTTATTGAAAGAGGCATAATAATACGCCTATCCTGTTGCTCTGCCAAGGCCTTCGCTCTACCAGAAACAAGTATACTGGGAAGAATTTATAAGCTTTTTCCTTCAAACTCTTCCGCATAGCTGTTACATCCATTGATACGTTAACAGTATAGGTAGTAGGGGCAATCTCGGTGTAATAGTGGAACGCTTCCGCCATAGGCCATGTTTGCAAGTCAATGGGGTGAAATGACGCTGAATTTATCATTAACCATACACCCAAAATCCATGTAGTGTACAATAAAAATAGAACTTTCCACCGTACATTTTTGGAAACCGCACTTCCGCGCCCTGTTCAGGATAAAGCTTGACTATCAAAACTCTGTCAAATGTGACAAATGCTACAAAACTGATAAAGTGGGCTCGCTCCATATCATGGGAAACAGTAATAAAGAAATCATCTTCGATTTCTTCGACCAGTAACTTGTGTTGTGCCTCCGCCAATTTGGGTATAAGCACCTCCAATTTTCGACCGCAACAGGATATTTCTGCTTGCCCTGTGGAAGTCAGTATTCCGCCACAAATGGGGCAAACATAAAATTTTATTCTCTTCATATTGCCTCTATCTGCATCGTTAGGATGCAAATTTCCAGCCAATATTTTTTCAATATTGACACCTAATATTTTGGAGAGATCAGCAAGAAGAGATACATCCGGGCAACCTAATCCCCTCTCCCATTTTGAGATCGTTTTATCGCTAATATTCATCAAGTCGGCAAGTTGCTTTTGTGTCATTTTCTTTTCTTGCCTTAAAGTAAGGATTAAATTTCCTACCTTACTACAATCCATGCCGTTCACCTCCTCGCTAATAGGATAATTGTATGCAGGCAGGAATACAATAAACGCTCCGTAGAGTTTGCTGCATTATCATAAGGTTACTTAGATCTCACGTTTGAAGACAATTTCTATTTTTCAAAGTTTAATCTATCCGCTTAGCCTTGATCAAATCAGAGAGCTCTTTAAATTTTTGTAATTCAAAATATCGTAACCGACCTCTAAAAAAAGTTAAATCAATATGATAATTGGAAATATCAAAACTATAGAAAGTATCAACAATCTCAACGTTTGGATCAAATGTATAAGGATTAGGCACGTGGTATGTCTTTAACCTTTCTACATTTGAATACGCCATTTTTACTCGTCCGTAACTATCACCCAAGGTGATCCCTTTAGGAAAATAAACACTCAAGCGCACAAGACCTTCACTTATTTTTATTCCGTTACACTCACATTGATTGTATAGCAAAGGCTCAGATGATGTATTTTGGATGTGCACAGTAATATTGCCCCTAGAGCTACCCGTATTGGGGTTGAGTTTTAGATATGTTAGGAACATACTTCCTCCGGGTTGAACTAGATCATTAAAAATTCCAATATCTTCATCCTCTTTGTTTAGGCTTGAGAGTAATACCCACCCATTTTTTTCAAACTCAGCTGCAGTTAAATCTTTTGAAAATGCATAATTTATTCCATCTAACGTAATGATTAAAGGTATTTCTAATTTTTCTGAGGCTTTGAAAAAACGCCCTGAAGAAATTGGCTGATAAAAAAGAACGAAAGTAATAATAGCAGTTAGTATAAAAAGCCTTAAATATTGCTTTTTTGTTTCCTTCATATTTATGTACACCCTCCAAAACCTCATTATTAATTACTTTATCACAACTCTAGTTAAATCTGGTCTTACTTAGAAAATAAGAAATCCTTTATCTATCAGCGGGTAATTTATAGCCAATGTATACCTAATTTAAAAATATGCTAAACCTTGTATATTAATACTAATTACAAATAACACTAAAAATTGGAGAGAGTGGGCTTTTTCCACAAGCGCCACAACAATTAAATAGATTTTTAACCTTCCATAAAACCATTTGGATAATAAACACTTAATTCCAGACCTGCATAGTTTTTATAATCTATTGATTTTAAGCGCCCATTCACAAATCTAAATTCCGCACCACAATTTGGATCATCAAAGTAATATAAGAGACGAGATTCATTATGTAAGCGTAAATTTGAGGCCGATTCGGAAATTAGTTCCTCATAAGGGACTACCCTTTTTCCCTTCCCATAAGCCATTTGAACTCTCCCATAGCTATCTCCAAAGCGAATTCCTTTGGGAAGTTCGACACTTATATCAAAACTATAACTGTTTATATATATTTCCATACATGCGCACTGATTGTAAGGTAATATCTCTTTTTTAATATTTCTGATGGATATGGTAACTTTGTTTAGAGGTGTAGACAAACTACTTCCCTCAGGGGGTTTTTGTGTATGATAAAACGGCCGTTTTATATGGTGGAATAACTCTATCATTATGCTGTTCCTCAGTAATATTTATCTCATTTATACTTTTTACTTTCTTATCCGATTTGTTATCTCCATAAGATAGGCTTTCATCCCAATAGGAAACTAAAGTCCATCCATTTTTCTCAAACTCAGCAACCGTTAATTCTGTAGAAAAAGCGTACTCTACACCATCTAATGTAATACTTAAAGGCATATCTAACTTCTCTGCCCCTTGAAAAATTTGACCTGAGGAAATAGGTTCATATAAAATGATTGCCATCACAATAATTCCTAATATCAAAAGCCTTATATATTGCTTTCTTGTCTCCTTCACAGCTTATTTCCTCCTAAAGATATTAACGAAATAGACATCAGCGGATTTAGGAAAGGTTTTTATCTGTATGTATAAACAGTATATAGTCTTTTTAATATTCGTCAAAGACTTTACTTCAAACATTGAACACTTCATATCATATACTTTTTTACAATTTAACTTCATAATTAGTGCCAATTTGAAAAAACGATTAGCTTCATGATAGTTATAGAAGGCTAGCACATTGAGAAAAGTATGCAAATGTGTGACAAAACCTTCGATCCGAAATTCTGGTAAATTTAAATTTTTTGCTTATAACGGTTCATATTCTTTTTGAGAACGCTCATATTCTTCTCTATTACTGTACTTGAGTATATCTATCATTTTTAGTTTCCCAAAAAAGAATGTAAACCTCACACGAGTATAAGGAGAATCAAACCAATAAATAAGTTTTTTTTCATAATATAGAGGATTAATTGTCTGTCCATCAGATAGCTTTATCAATCCTATTTTTCCCTTCCCATAAGCCTCCTCAATTCTTCCATAACTATCTTCAAAAGTTATACCTTTGGGAAGATTTACATTAATTTCATATCCAAATTTATCATTTAAAAATATATAAATACACTCACATTGATTATAAGGCATTGGATTTGAAGAATTATTTTTTATAGCTATTGTAATTCGATTCAATATAAAAATCTTATGTCTTATAAGAAATAATTTCATTTTTTCTCCAGGTGGAATAAGTTTTGCTTCTAAATCAACATACTCTCCCTCTAAATCATTAACATAATCCAAAGTCCACCCATTTTTCTCAAAGTCCGCAACAGTTAAGTTTTCTGAAAAAGTGTATGTTACACCGTCTAATGCAATTTGAATTGGAGCTTCTAATTCTTCAGACCATAAATGCATACGACCCGAAGTTAAAGGCTCATATAAAATAATTGCAACGACAACAATTATAAGTATCATAAGGTGAAGTCTTTTTTTATTTTTATCTTTTAAAGAATTGTAAAATAGAATACCAACTACAGCAAGTACAAGTATAAAAAACCAATTGCTATTTTTATTTCTATTTTTATTTTTCATTCAACCCCCTAGGCAACTCTTTTAAAATTGTATAGAGTAATTCATCCGGTGAGTCCACAATCCAGGTGGCTTCAGCAGCCTCCAATTCTAAAGGTGAACCATATCCCCATGTAACCCCTATGGTTCTAATTCCAGTCTCACGTCCCCCAATAATATCATGTTTACGGTCACCAATCATAATAACAGAGTTCTTTTTATCATAGCCAAATTTATTTAAAGCATAATTAATAATCTCGTTCTTACGGCTACGTCTACCATCAAACTCACTTCCAACTATTAAATCGAAATATTTTTTAAAGTCAAAATGCGCGGCAATTTTTTCAGCATATACAGTTGGCTTCGATGTAGCAATTACCATCATCATATCTGTGTCTTTTAACTTAGTAAGTAGATTTACAATTCCATCATACAAATGATTCTCAAAAATTCCAAATTCAGAAAAATATTCTCGATATTTGCTCACTGCTTCTTTAGCTTTTTCTTCTGAAAAATTGTAATATTTGCAGAAGGAATCCTTTAGCGGCGGTCCAATAAATTTGACTAATTGATCAAGGTTAGTAATAGGAATATCAAAAGAATTAAGCGCATAGGCGACTGATTTGGTAATACCAATTTTGGGATCTGTTAATGTCCCATCAAGATCAAACAAACATAATCTACTCATAAGCTTCCTACTTTTATTTCTATTGTAGCATTGAATTAAGTTCTAATTCCCTTTTTCTGCCTGAAAGAAAAAACTATCTCTTGGAAATATGATTCTTTCAATTAGTTGAAGTGTGACCAAAAGTGTGACCAGAGATAAATAAAAACCCTAGAGAGCATACATTCTCTAAGGTTTTTGTGGCCAGACTGTCCGAAAAGTCGCGTTTAATATCTATGAATTATATAGTATAATAACTATATATTGTGAGGTGATCTAGTATGAGTTATATAGAAAAAAGTTTGCGTCAACAAATTATGCTACCAGAATGTGTAGACGATTATATTGCTGAAGATAATCCTGTACGTGTCATTGACGCTTTTGTGGATAGCTTAGAGATGCAAGAACTTGGCTTCACCAAGGCTAAGCCTGCCTGTACAGGTCGGCCTGGCTACGATCCTAGTGACATGGTTAAGCTATATATTTATAGTTATTTCTACAAAATTCGCTCCAGTAGAAAGCTACAACAGGAATGTGGCCGTAATTTAGAACTTTTCTGGCTTTTGGGCAAACTTCAGCCTGATTTTCGCACCATCGCTGATTTTAGAAAAGACAATCCCAAGCACTCAAGCAAGTCTTTATGGCCTTCGTTAAACTCTGCATTACGTTAGGGCTTTATCGTCGTGAGTTTATTGCTGTAGATGGCAGTAAGTTCCGCGCACAAAATAGTGACGACAATTGCTATAACCAAGAAGTTTTGGAGAAAAAGTTACGACATATCGAAGAAAAACTCGCAGTTTACCTAAGTGGTCTAGATGTAAATGATCAAAGTGAATCAGAAGAGCCCTTATCTGCAGAACAAATTGAGACGGCCGTTCTAGATCTCAAGAAGAGAAAGAAGCTCTACCAAACACACTTACAAAACCTTAAAGAGAGCGGAGAGAGTCAGCTTCTTCTAACTGATCCTGAGGCCAGAAGGATGCATACCAAAGATGGTTTCCACTGCTGCTATAATGTGCAGACAGCCGTAGATATAGGCAGTCATTTAATCGCTGCCTATAAGGTAACCAACCATAACACCGATCAAGGGCTCTTACAGTCTGTATGTGAGCAAACCAAAGAACAACTGGGAGTCAAGACGATTGAAGTGGTTGCGGACAAAGGCTACGAGAGCCGAAAAGATATACTGGAATGTCTTTTCAGTGGAACCGTACCTCAAGTAGCTCTTAAATACGACAAGAAAGAAAGAATTTTCAATCTTGCGTACCAAGAAGCCAGCATCACCCCTCTGCTGTTAGCCTCTCAGAAGCCTGAGGATATAAAAACCTGCCTACATGCCGGATTTTTACCTAACTGTTATAAAGACAAAGGTTTAACAATAGAAATACAAGAACCCTCTGCGTGCAGCTGTTTTCTAAAACAGAGCAATACTACCGTAGTTTGTCCTACGGGAAAGATTCTCTCAGCCATAAAAAAGAGAGGCAATAACACCGTCTATGCGAACAAGGACGCTTGCCGTCAGTGTTCCACTCGCTGCACGTCTTCTGGGCAATTCAAGACGGTTAGTTTTGGCCCGCAGACAAACTGCGTTCCTGTTCGTATGTATGGCAATCATCAACTAGGCTTACAATCCATTCCCCCAGATGCGCAAATTAGCCCCTTTAACCATACCTTGGACAGAGAAGACTATGGGGCACAGAAGAAAGTCGTAATCCGAATCAAAGAAGACAAGAAAAAACTCAAAGAACGTATGTGCCATGTAGAGCACCCCTTTGGTACAGTAAAATGGTATGGAGGAGCCCATTACCTTCTCTGTAGAGGCAAAGAGAAAGCCAGTGCCGAGAT
>CAZFHA010000026.1:0-55580 GCA_964518595.1 uncultured Oscillospiraceae bacterium | reverse complement strand
TTTCAGACTTAATGCAATCGCTTTCTTATTGTTGCATTTACTTTAGGAATTTACGGTTTTTTCGTTTGTTTTCGTTTATTTTTATTGATGAGCGGTAGGAAAAGCCTTAAAAGAGGGGCTTATCTGACGAATTCGCTAAATAAAATCATCTTCTCCATCCAGTTTCCGTTGCAATAATTTTTCGTATTGCTTCCGGGTCACAGTAATCTTACCTCTTTGGATTGTAACGAGATTTTCTTCTTTTAAAGCCTTGATAGATCGGTTAACGGTTCGCTCGGAAATATGGCATATTCCTGCAATTTCAATTCTGGTGTGCTTAATTTTAACCGGTGTTCGTTGCTCTAAAACGGGTAGATAGCACTGATCTAGAATAAATTCCGTAACCGAGTGGATTGCATCATTATACAGAAATTTCTGCAGAGCTTTCACAGTATCTACCAGTTTTTTCGCCATGCTCTGGGCCATTTCACGGCAAAACCCACTATCCGTACGCATCCACTCCCAAAAATCCTCGACTGGAATTTGGAGTATCGTTGCTTTATCACTATAGATACTAGCAGAATAAAGAAAACTCTTCATCTCCGCCAAAACTTCCATCTCTCCAACAATTTGGCCGGGATTTATCCATACAACCCAAGCCACCTCGCCTTGATCTCGTTCGTCAAAAACTTGGATTTTTCCGGTACAAAGATAGTACACGTAGCTGCAAGGATCTCCCTGGTTAATGAGCCTTTGTCCTTTCAAAAAGGTGGTTATCGGAATTTTAGATAAAATTCCTGCCGGTAGCTTGTGGGTGGTCATTGTGTCAAAATACTCCATAGTCTGTACCTCAGCCTGCTGCTAGCCTATGCGATCTATTTACTGCGTTGTCAAATGTACTCTCAAATTTATTAACATAGAAAAATAATACATTACTAATAATTATACCAGAAAAAAATTTTTTTGTTATTGAAAAAGTCATATGAGTATCTTTACCTATAGTCTGAGCAGGCATAGACACTCATATGACAATTACAACAAATCGTTTTAACCCTGGTAGCTTTAAGCTTTTGTCTGAGGAAAAAAAGCCTCCAAACGCTTAATAGGAATTCCCAAACTAGCAAAACGCTGTTCAAATTCCGTGCGAATATTATTCTTATCCCACTGGCTATTGTGTAAATCCCAGGTGGTATTTTGGACGGAAAAACCAGCTTGAGCAAATTCTTCTAAAGAAAACTCGAAAAGCGTATCATCATCAGTTTTGAAATGAATTTCCCCTTGGGGTTTAAGTAGTTCTTGATACATCTTCAAGTACTCTCTATACGTGAGTCTTCGCTTGGGTTTATTTCGACGTGACCAAGGATCACAAAAATTAATGTAAATCCGGTCTAGCTCATCATCTAAAAAATAATTCCGCAATTGGGTTGCATCTGCTTGCAAGAAAAATAGATTACGTAAACCCTGCTTAGCCGCTTTCTCCATAGCCATAAGAATAACGGATTCATCACGCTCCAAAGCAATATAGCAACGGTCGGGATGCGCCAAGGCTTGCTTCACTGCAAACTCACCTTTACCACAACCCAGTTCTAAGGAAAGAAAGCAATCTTTAGGCATATTACAGGCTTCCCGCCATTGTCCTCTATTAGCCACCGGCACCTTAAACCAATAGCTAGAACAAGCAGCTAATCTAGCAGGCAAGTTCTTCTTTTTTCTCATTCTGGCCATTTGATAAAAACCTCACGCTTTTTGCCATATATTTTAGCTTACAATGGCAGGCTATGCAAACAAGCCTAAATTAGAGCCTATTCTCTACTCTTACCGAGCAGGTATCCCTTCCACTGCTGGGCTAAGAGCTTTATTTATTATTACTAATACCTTCTGCCACAGTCACAGCAGCTAAAGCATCCTCAGCGTAAAAATCCGCTCCAATTCGCGCTGCTAGTTCTGCAGTAACAACAGCACCACCAACGATAACCGGACAGCAATCAGGCAGAGCCTTAAGCTTTTTAATAGTCTTTTCCATGGAGGGGACCGTGGTAGTCATAAGGGCTGACAAGCCAATGAGAATGGGGTGCTTTTCTATCATCGTATCAGCAATGACTTCCGGACTCACATCTCGCCCCAAATCTAAGACCTCGTATCCATAGCTCTCTAAAACAATCCGGACAATGTTCTTACCAATATCATGGACATCACCTTGAACCGTTGCCAGAACAATAAGGCCTTTGTTTTCCTGTTGTCCCTGCCCCTGGGCTTCCAGTTGGGTTTTTAAGAGAGCAAAAGCAATTTTAGCCGTTTCAGCAGACATAATTAGCTGGGGAAGAAAATACTGCCCCGTTTCATAACGCCGCCCTACTTCTCTAAGTGCCGGAATAATATGTTCAGTGACTAATTCCAGCGGTGGATGGTCTTTCAGCAAAGATAAGGCGGCTTTTTCCGCCTCCACCTTTTTACCCAAAATTATTAGTTGAGACAAAGTTTCACCGACGCCCTCAACTTTTGCAACTTTGGGGATTGCTAGCGTAACTTTCTCGCTGGAATTACTATTTGAGACAGGAGGAGTCGCCGCAAATTTCTGAACATACCTTTCGCTGTTCTGATCCACTGCTGCCAAGACTTCGTAGGCGGAGATCGTATCCATGAGTTCCTGATCAAGGGGATTTATAATGGCTAAATCTAAACCGGCATAAAAAGCCATAGCCAGGAAAGTCTTATTTAGTAGGGGGCGGTTAGGCAGACCAAAAGACACGTTACTGCAACCTAAAACAGTTTTGACTCCCAGCTGCTCTTTTACCAGTGTAATGGCCTTTAGGGTTTCCAGAACCTCTGCTTGCTGTGCTGCTGCCGTTAAGACCAAACAGTCAATAATAATATTTTCTGGAGCAATGCCATATTCTGCGGCCTTATCGACAATAGTTTTAGCAATAGCCAAGCGTTCCTCTGCCCGCGCCGGGATGCCCTTTTCATCCAGTGTTAAGCCAATAACTGCCGCACCGTATTTTTTGACAATGGGAAAAACCGCCGCCATAACTTCTGCTTTTCCATTAACTGAGTTTAACAAGGGCTTACCATCATAGATTCGGCAAGCGGCTTCCAATACAGCCGGGTTCGAACTGTCCAGCTGAAGAGGTACTCTGCACATTTCACTAACGGCTTTAACCGCCGAAATCATAACTGCTTTTTCATCAATACCCGGTAAACCAACATTTAGGTCTAAGACCTTGGCTCCAGCTTCAACCTGATCCAGCGCCTCATCTACCAACATATCCATATCTTCTGCTAAGAGAGCCGCCTTTAACTTGGGCTTACCGGTGGGATTCAAACGCTCACCGCAAACCACAATTGAACCATCAAAGGTAACCAGCTCCCGGCTACTGCAAATTCTAGTCTGGGGCATGACTGTGGGTGGATTAAGCTTCCCTTCCCCCCAAACCTCTGCCAAAGCCTTAATGTAGGCTGGAGAAGTACCGCAACACCCACCGGCTAAGCTGATTCCTTGCTCAAAAAACTGGTTTACGGCTGCGGTAAAACTCTGAGGATCAATATCGTAGTGGGTTTTTTCACCGTCAAAAATTGGCAAGCCCGCATTAGGCTGTATAAGCACGGGTATACCAGAAGTTTGGAGAATACGTTCCACAATAGGCGCTAATTCCTTTGGTCCAAGGGAACAATTGGCTCCCAGAGCACTTACCCCAAGGCCTTCTAATACGGTTACCATGATTTCGGGGGAAGTTCCCGTAAGGGTGCGTCCTCCGGCTTCAAAAGTCATAGTGGCTAAAATGGGACAAGTGGAATTCTCTTTAGCCGCCAAAACCGCCGCTTTCATTTCATACAAATCGCTGATGGTTTCAATGATAATACCATCAATCTCGTTTCCAGCTGCTAGAATCTGCTCTTTAAAGGCCTCGTAAGCCGCTTCAAAAGTTAAGCTGCCCATTGGCTCCATCAACTGTCCCAGAGGCCCCAGATCTAAAAGTACAAATCTTGGCTTCACTTTACCCTGTTTTTCATCCTCGGCCTTTTGCAGAGAAACAGCAGCCCGAGCGTTTCGGACTGCTGCTTCAATAATTTCTGTAACAGAATATGGGGCATCTTTTAGATGAAAGTGACTGGCTCCAAAGGTGTTTGTAGTAACACAATGGCTACCGGCTTCCAGATATTCCCGGTGTATACTGGTGATTACATCGGGATGAGTTATATTTAAACATTCAGGAGGTTGTTTGGAGGCGATACCCTTTTGAATCAGGACCGATCCCATAGCCCCATCCAGAAGCAGGGGCCTTTTCCCAATGAGTTCAGCTAAAGTATTACCCTTAGCGGCTGTTTCTATCCTTGTCATGCTTCACTTCCATCCTTCAATTCATTACTGTTCGGAAAAGAGCGGTGTTGAGAGGTAACGTTCTCCTGTATCCGGTAAAATCACAACGATTTTCTTGCCAGCATTCTCCGGCCTCCGGGCAATTTCAGTGGCGGCATAAAGTGCGGCGCCAGAAGAAATACCTACCAGTAAGCCTTCTGCCCGGGCTACTTTTCTTGAAGTAGCAAAAGCCTGCTCATTCGATACGGGAAAAACCTCATCATAGACTTTGGTATTAAGAACTTCCGGTACAAATCCTGCACCGATGCCTTGAATTTTGTGTGGTCCTTTGCGTCCCTCTGAGAGTACTGGAGAGTCTTTCGGTTCTACAGCGATTACTTGTACAGAAGGTTTCTTAGCTTTTAAAACTTCTCCTACACCGGTAATAGTGCCGCCGGTACCAATACCAGCAACAAAAATATCAACTTCTCCATCGGTATCACGCCAAATCTCTTCGGCTGTAGTCTTTCTGTGAATCTCAGGATTGGCAGGGTTTTGAAACTGTTGGGGAATAAAGGAATTCGGTGTCTCTTTAGCTAAAGCCTCTGCTCTGGCAATAGCACCGGGCATTCCCTCTCCACCAGGGGTCAAGATCAGCTCTGCTCCTAAAGCCGCCAATAAATTACGCCGCTCCACGCTCATGGTCTCAGGCATAGTTAAAATCAGTCGATACCCTCTGGCCGCGGCTACAAAAGCCAAAGCGACACCTGTGTTACCGCTGGTAGGCTCAATGATAACTGAATCGGGCTTAAGCTGGCCAGCTTTTTCAGCGGCCTCAATCATAGCAAAACCAATTCGATCCTTCACGGAAGAGAGAGGGTTAAAATATTCTAACTTAGCCAGAACTGTACCTTTAAGCTCTTCTCCCTTGTTATAACGAACTAATTCCAAAAGAGGTGTATTGCCAATTAGATCTGTAAGTGACTTTTTAATGTTAGACATGGTTATATCTCCTTTTCATCTTAGGAAGCTGACTTATTGTGCAGCGGTGGTTTTCTGAATTTCAGTAGAGAAAACAGGTACTACAACACCCTTATAGGTCTCATCAATAAAGGTTTTGATCTCGTCTGAGGTAATAGCTGCAACCAAAGCTTTAATTTCAGGTCTGTCCTGATCACCATCTCTAACAGCAAGAATGTTAGCATAGGTTTGGGCCGCTTCGGAAGAAGCATCTTCACTAGCTAAAATCAAAGACTGGTCCAATCCGGCGGTTAGGGCGTAGTTACCGTTAATAACAGCAATGTCAACATCGGGCAAGGTCCTGGCAACAGAAGCTGCTTCCATCTCAACAAAAGAAAGATTCTTAGGGTTCTCTACAATATCCTTGGGTGTAGCCGTTAAGCCTGCACCCTCTTTGAGGGTAATTAAGCCTTCTTTCTGGAGCAGGAGCAAAGATCTAGCCTCATTGGTAGTATCATTTGGAACGGCAACCTTAGCACCATCTTTTAACTCGGCCAAAGTCTTTGTTTGTCCGGCAAAGATTGAGAGTGGCTCAAAATGAACACCGGCAACGGAAATTAGGTTCGTGCCTTTTTCTTGATTGAAATTGTCTAAATATGGCCAGTGCTGAAAAAAGTTAGCATCAATTTCTTTGCTGTCTAAAGCCAAATTGGGAGTTACATAATCTGTAAACTCTAAAATTTCCAATTCAATATTATCCTTAGCTAAAATTTCTTTCACCTTGGCCAAAATCTCAGCGTGAGGAACAGGACTAGCACCAATTTTTAAGGTTATCTTCTCCGTATTGGCCTGGGTAGTTGCGGCTGCACTGGTACTATCTTTTACACTTTCAGCCGTTGATCCGTTAGTAGTTGGAGTAGTAGACTGACCGCAAGCCGCTAAAGCTACGGCTAGCAAACTAGTTATAAGGGCTCCTGCGAGGATTTTTTTAAACTTCTTCATATAAAATTTCCTTTCTCTTCTGTCAAAAATAATCTAGCATAATTTCTTTAATACAGGTCTTAGGCTTTACGAATACGTTTGTCTAATTTTTTAGCAATGGCACTGCAGAGCATTTGAATCAACTGCACCAGTATGATCATAATTACCAGAGTGGCTAACATCACATCGGTTTGGTAACGGTTATAGCCATAGCGAATAGCCACATCACCCAAACCACCAGACCCCACTGTTCCCATCATGGCTGAATAGCCAAAAAGAGTTATCAGTGTAATAGATAAACCCATTACAATGGAAGGTAAGCTTTCCGGCAGCATAACTTTAGTAATTATCTGGAACACGGTAGCACCGGAAGACTGAGCCACTTCAACTACACCATGGTCTACGTCCGAGAGAGAATTCTCAATCAATCTCGCTACAAAGGGCGTAGCGGCAATAACTAACGGTACAATTGCACCCCTCACCCCCAGCGGCGTTCCCATGATAATCCGGCTAACCGGAATCAAGGCTACGGTTAAGATAATGAAGGGAATAGAACGTCCCATATTGACAATCCAACCGAGCACATTGTTTAGGGTACGCCTAGGCAAGATTGAGTGTGGCTTAGTAATTACTACCAGTACACCCAGAGGAATACCTAAGAGATAGGCTAAGAGTGTGGACCAGACAACCATTTGCAAGGTAGCTAAGGTAGCATTCCAAAGTAATGTACCATACTCGGCAAAAAATTCGGATATATAATTAGTCATCCCAACTCTCCTTACTCAATAGCTGTTTTGTGATCTTCTGGGTCGGAGAGGAAAGTACTTCTTCAATGGCTCCCTGTTCCACTATCCGAGTGTTATCAATGATGGCTACTTTATTGCAGACCCGCTCAACAACACTGATCTCATGAGTTATGATTACGATGGTAACGCCCAGCTTACGGTTAATATCTTTAAGCAATTTCAAAAGTGACTGGGTAGTCAAATTATCAAGCGCCGATGTGGGCTCATCACACAAAAGCAGTGAAGGATTATTAGCTAAAGCCCTGGCAATAGAAACGCGTTGCTGCTGCCCACCGGATAATTGAGCCGGATAACTGTCTCCCCTAGAAGCCAATCCTACCAGCTCCAAAAGTTCATTGGCACGCTTACGGCGCTCCTCTTTTGGCACTCCGCTGATTTCCATGGGAAACTCAACATTTCTGCGGACATTTCGCTGCATCAACAGATTATATCGTTGAAATACCATCCCAATCTTGCGGCGTAATTTCAAGAGATCTTTGCCGCTTAGACCAGTGACCTCTTGGCCATCAATCCAAATTTCTCCTTCTGTAGGACGCTCTAGCAGGTTGATACATCTTACCAATGTACTCTTTCCTGCTCCACTCATACCAATAATGCCAAAAATGTCACCATCTTCAATGGTTAGATTGATATCTGATATTGCAGTGAGATCCTGTTCATCCGTGGTGTAAATCTTGCTGACATGTCTAATATCGATCACGGACTTAAATCCCCCTTATTCCTTAAGATACCAATATATATATCACATTCGCTCTAATCCTGTCCAACACCCAAGAGCTCGACAGCCCATTTTTTTATTCTTTAACACGAGCATAATAACAACCTCCTCTTCTATTCCATACTATTCATACTAGTTTAGTAGGAATTCTTGAATTGATGATAATATTAGCCTTTGGATTTGTCAAGCTTTTTAAAGAAAAAACTCCCTCGAAATCTCTTTCGGGGGAGTTTTTGAAGTCATTCAAATTCGAGCGCTTTTGCCCGAATCAAAAGCACAACTTATTTTGCTGACAAGGCTGCCATAGTAATATAGTTATAAGGCTGATTAAAGTGTGGTAAGAAGAAGATATCTAAAAGTTTCAACTTGTCGATAGTAACACCTTCTGAAATGGCCAGAGAAAACATATGTATTCCCATAGAAACATCCTCATAGGAAGCCATTTGTGCGCCCAAAATTCGTCTGGTCTTGCTATCATAGACAATCCGAATCTTAACCGGATGATTCTCCGCAATAAATGCCGGCTTTTGCAAATCTTCAAAATCAGTATAAAGAGGAGTAAATCCTGCCTTCTCAGCGGCCGCCACAGTCATGCCGGTAGAGACCATCTTATAACCATAAATTGAAATACCATTAGAACCTTGTACACCAGCTGATTCAATAGCGGTTCCACAGGCATTATGAGCGGCTACAATACCACTACGAACAGCATTCGTGGCTAAAGCAATATAGTTGACGTCTTGACGGGCATTATCAAAAACCGTAGCACAGTCACCCACTGCATAGACATCTGTCATACTGGTCTGCTGATGGAGATTAACTTTGTAAGCACCATTAGAGAAAAGTTCCAGACTGTCTTTTCCTAGGCCTGAATTCGGACGGAAACCAATGGCCATCATAACAAGCTCTGCTTCATATGTACCCTTATCGGTTACAACCTTATTTACTGCACCATCACTGCCTTCCAGGCGTACTACTTTTTCACCATAGTGCAGTTCAATACCATGATCTCCCAAGACTTTATCCATATCCTTTGAGAACCAAGGATCATAATAATTACTTAAGCAGGTATCATAGACTTCAAATAACTTGGCATTCTTGTTTCGGCGACGCATTGCCTCCGCTAACTCAACTCCAATATAGCCTGCACCAATAATGGCAACATTCTTAATGGAAGAATCCTCAAGGCAGCTCTCCGCTTTCTGGGCATCTTGATACAACTTTACACACTGAACATTATCTAGCTCAGTACCTTCAATAGCAGGCATAATGGGAATTGAACCAGTTGCGATAATCAGCTTATCATAACTCTCCTCAACTGCCTCACCTGATTTCTTGGTGGCATAAACTTTCTTAGCTTTAAAATCAATTCGTTGTACTTCTGTTTCCATATGAACGGTTGCTTTCTTAGCTTCCATCTTGTCCTTAGAGGAATAAAAAAGACCAGTAGGGCTATCAATTTGTCTACCAATCCAGAGAGCGGTTCCGCACCCCAAATAACTAATATTTGAGTTTCTGTCAAAAATTACCAGTTCCTGATCAGGGTAATTGTCTAAAATAGTGTTGGCAGCGGCGGTACCAGCGTGATTTGCACCGATTAATACGATCTTTGCCATAGTGAATACTCCTCTCGTCTGTAAGTGTTACTTACTACCTTTGTGCTAATAGAAACAAATTATACTGATTACAATTTTGTTTTCTAAACGCAAATCCAGTATAGTAAAAAAATTCTTCAATTACAATCGTTATTTTTGCATTACTGGCAAAGTCCAGTATTATTTTTTGCATTTTAGCACTTTTGATTTTCATTTCACTTTTGTTTAAAAACAAACTAGCTAATTTTCTCTAATCTTTTAACTGCCTCTGCTATAAGACTGCGGGGACTAGCGATATTAAAACGTTGGTATCCGGTACCTTCCGGACCAAACATACTGCCATGATCCAACCAAATCTTAGCCTCTTGAGCCAGTTTTTCTTTTAGAATTTTCTCCTCTCCCAGGGCGGAGAAATCTGCCCAAAGGAGATAGGTTCCTTCCGGTTGGATACATTTGACTTGAGGAAGCTTTTGAGCAAGAGCATTTTGGAAGAAAGTAACATTCCCCTCTAAATATTTACATAAATCAGTCAGCCAAGGCTCCCCATGTTCATAAGCCGCTTGACAAGCAATCAGCCCCATGAGATTAGGCTGACTATAACCACTTTCTTTCATAGACTGCCGGAAAAGCTTTTTGAGCTCGGGGTTCTCAATAAATAGATTTGAAATCTGAAGTCCAGCAAGATTGAACGTCTTACTAGGAGCTGTGCAGGTAATGGTAATCTGAGCCAGTTCCGGTGATAAAGCTGCGAAGACTTGGTGCTTGTGTCCAGGAAAAATAAAGTCTTGATGGATCTCATCAGAAATGACCCAAACCTTATGTTTCAGCATAATTTCACCCAACTGGCTAAGTTCCTGTTTTGTCCAAACACGCCCCACTGGATTATGAGGATTACAAAGAATAAATACTTTTACCCCCTCTTCGATAACCTTCTTTTCAATATCTGCAAAATCCATTTCATAATGTCCATTTTGATTCACTAGCGGACTATTCACCAATTTACGTCCTTGGTCAAGAATCGCACTGGAAAAGGGATAGTAAACCGGCCTTTGGATCATCACTGCTTCACCTTTTTGAGTTAAAGCAGTAATGGCTCTATATAAGGCAAAAACTACACCCGGTGAGACAAACAGACTGTCTGAGGATGGCTCATAGGCAAAACGCTTTTTTTGCCAGGCTAAAACCGTTTCGGTGTAATCAGAAGTAATGTCGGAATAACCATAAATACCATGAACCGCCCTCTCAGCTAAAGCCGCTGAAACACATGGGGGCGCCTTAAAATCCATATCCGCTACCCAAAGAGGTAAGACATCCTCGGGCATCTGATAGCGTTCTCTGTAGTCGAACTTGATTGCCCGGGTATTTTCACGGTCAATTATCTCATCAAAAGAATAGTCGGAAGAAATAGTAAATTGTCTATCCATAGCCTCACCTCATTGTCATACTGATTGCTTTTATCATTGTACTGCAAGAAGATTTACCTATCTAGAGCAAACGCCTGCTCTAAATCTTCAATGATATCCTCAACGTCTTCAATGCCCACGGACAAACGTAGCAAGGTATCATCCAGAGCCAGGCGATCCCGATGGTCTTTAGGAATTTCACTATGGGTTTGCAAAAAAGGATAGGTAATTAAGCTCTCTACACCGCCCAAGCTCTCGGCAAAATAAATCAGCTTAACCCGGCGCAAAATTTCCTTCGCCAGTTCTGCCGACTGCACCCGAAAAGAAATCATTGCACCAAACCCTGTCGCCTGGCTACAGCTGATTTTGTACCCTGGACTCTCCGGTAATCCGGCATAATAGACTGCCGTAACCTGTGAGTGAGATTGCAAAAACGCTGCAATTTTCAGTGCATTATCTGCCTGTCTTAAGAGTCTGACTGACAATGTCTTTAAACTTCTAAGCATCAGCCAACAATCAAAAACACCCAAAACAGCCCCCTCGGACATGGAAAAACGAGCTAAGCGATCTGCCAATTCTTGGTTATTCCCCACTACCAGAAACCCGGCAATAACATCGTTATGACCACAAAGATATTTAGTCCCACTATAGACAACAATATCTGCACCCAGAAGTAAAGGCTTTTGCCAGAGAGCCGTTAAGAAAGTGTTATCAACAACCAGATATATTTTACGATCCCCAATCAACTGCTTTACCGCCCCAATATCAGTTATCCGCATCATAGGATTTGAGGGGGTTTCAAGAAAGATCATTGCCGTTTCCGGTCGAATAGCTCCAGCCAATGCCGCTACATCTGCTGTATCAATATATTCAAAACTAATTCCATAAGGTTCAAAGGCCTCTTTAGCTAACCGATAGGTTCCACCATATAAATCTTCCGAAAGAATTACATGCTGACCGGGGCGCAACAAATGAAAAACTGCCGCAATAGCTGCCATTCCAGAGGAGAAAGCCCGACACAGACTGCCCTGCTCCAAAGCTGCCAAGGTACTCTCAAGTTCCTGACGGGTTGGGTTCTGAGCCCGAGAATAATCAAAACCGGTACTCTCTCCCACCGCCGGATGGCAAAATGTGGCTGTCTGATAAATGGGGAAACTAATTGCCCCAGTCACCGGATCTGCGCCGGAAAATCCATGTACAAGTCTGGTATTATCTTTCATTATCAATCTCCTTTAGATACTGCAATAGGATAAAAGCTAAGATAAAGAGCGTCAACTCTTGATACCCCTAAAATCTGGCCAGCCTTTAAATCAGAGTTCACCTGTTAAATCTTTGATAACTTCTCCAGCCAATAGTAGCCCAGCCACAGAAGGTACATAAGCGATACTACCGGGAGTCTTTTTGCCAGGTCTCAAAGCTCCTCCCTCATCTTCAGTCTTGGGCATAACTACCGGAGCTTCGGAATAGACAACCTTAAGTTGTTTCACCCCCCGGGCTCGTAATTCCCGGCGCATGACTTTAGCCAAAGGGCAAACTGAGGTGGAAAAGATATCTGTCACCACAAAAGCAGTGGCATCAAGCTTATTACCTGCACCCATGGAGCTAATAATCCTTACCCCAGCCGCTTGGCATTTTTCAGCTAAAAGTAACTTAGCCGTTACGGTATCTATCGCATCAACCACATAAGAGAAGGTGGATAAATCAATTTTGTCAGCAGTCTCTGCACCGTAAAACATCGGATAGACTTCCACCCGGGCGTGAGGATTAATATCTAAAATACGCTCCTTCATAACCTCCGCTTTTAGACGTCCCACCGTAGAATGAAGCGCAATCAGCTGACGGTTAATATTAGAAAGGCAAACTTGGTCATGGTCAATAAGTGCTATATGCCCAAGGCCGGAACGAGCCAGCGCTTCCGCTGCAAATGAACCTACACCGCCCACACCAAAAATAGCTACAGAAGACGCCTGTAATTTCTCTACGCCTTCCTGGCCTAAAAGCATCCCTGTCCGCGAAAATATTTCGTCTATCACGCCCTGGTCTCCTCCTGAATAAAATCACCATGATCCCCACGGGTAAAATCCGGAACATTGCCCCAAGAGGCCATTCGCTCTACCAAAAAATCTCGTTGATCTTTAGCAGCCCCTTGAAAGCAAAGTTTATTATCATAGAGAGCATAGTCCGCCCGCACTTCTCCGGGAGATAAATTAGGCATTACCACATTGGCACCAAAACTAAAAGCCTTTTCTCTTCCCCAAGCGTCAATAGAGCCTAAAGCGGTGGTGGCAGGGAGCAGTGAGTCAGGCAGTAGTAAGCGCGTAAGTGCAACCATCAGTAAAGTCTGGTTAACACTTCCGGGAGCATACTCTGCAAAAGGTGTTCCTCCCGCCGGTAGAAAGGGACCGATGCCGATCATTTGCGGCCTAAACTGCTGCAAAAAGACTAAATCTCTAGCTAAATTCCTCACGGTCTGGAAAGGTGAACCTACCATAAAGCCTGCGCCCACTTGAAAACCGGCTTTACGAAGGTCAGTCAGACACTGAAGTCGATCTGCCAAGGTCAAAGCCGCCGGATGTAACTGAGCATAATGCTCCGGAGTTGCCGTTTCATGCCGGAGTAAGAAACGATCAATACCGGCCTCATGAATCTTTCTATAGGATTCAGCACTCCTTTCCCCCACAGAAAGGGTCAAAGCCACCTGAGGGTAGTGCTCCCGAATCGTAGTAATAAGCTGGCAAAGCCGATCATCATTATAATAGGGATCTTCACCGCCCTGTAAAACAAAAGAATGATAACCCAAAGACTCACCCAAACGGCAACACTCAAGAATATCCTCTGTACTCAAGCGATAACGGTGCACATGTCTTTGCCCGGCAGCAATACCACAATAATAGCAATTCTTCTGACAATAATTAGTGAACTCAATCAACCCACGAAAAAAAACTTTATTGCCATAGGCTTTCAAGCGAACGTCATAAGCTGCATCAGCTAGTGCCTGATAAAGTTCATCTTCCACTTGCCCATCTTCAGCCAGATTCTCATTCCAATGGGCAAAAAATCCAATAACCCCTTCTAGTTCATCTTGCTCAGCCGAGGTTAAAAAAGTAATATTTTTATTATTATCTAAGAAATTTAGTGCTTGTTTACGGCGATTTTCAATCCAGGAAAGTACCTGTTCCTGGGTCAGGTCACAGCTGTCTATCATAGTCCCTCCTGCTATTCCAATTAAACCTATTATATCACTCGGCTTTAATTTTGTGGGCTGTATTTTTCAGCATTTTATCCTTTTACCTATCATATGCCTACTAGACTCGAAGAGAAGATTATCAATCCAGTACTGCTAAAATTAAAAATACAATCAATTAAACATAACGTTAACGCTAGTACCTTTGCCTTCTTCGCTTTGAATAGATATTGACCCACCATGAAGTTCAATAATTTTTTTGCAAATCGATAATCCTAGTCCAGTTCCACTGCTATTTCGAGAAGTATCGCCTTTATAAAACCGCTCAAAAGCTCTCTCTTGAGACTCTTTTGTCATCCCCATTCCATTATCCCTAAGTTCAAAATAAATCCCTTGCTTTTTATAGAGCCGGATTTGAATAATGCCTTTAGGGAAGGAATAGTTAATAGCATTACCAATAAGATTTACCCACACTTGATACAAGAGTGCTTTGTCACCAACAAATTGAATCGCATCCATATCAAGGTCAATTTCAAGATTTTTTTCTCCCCAATTATTTTGCAACAACACCAAAACATCACGAATTTGCTCGTCCAGTGAAAAAAACTCTTTCCGGCTAGTTAAAACTTCGTTATCTAACTCGGAAAGTCTAAGCAAGTTTGAGGTCATTTTAGAGAGGCGTGCAGTCTCCGCAATAATTATATCTAAACATTCCTGACGTTTGGCTTCAGATAAATTGGGCTTTTTTAAGAGTTTGGCATATCCCCCCAAGGAGGTAAGCGGTGTCTTGAATTCGTGAGAAACATTAGATACAAAGTCTTTATGCAAATATTCATTTTTTGAAAGAGCTGCTGCCATGGTATTAAAATTATGAGCTAACTGGGCAATTTCATCACTTCCTGATACCCTAACATGGACATCAAAATTTCCGTTAGCAACGATTTTTGAGGCTTGAGAAATCTGTTTTATTGGTTTTACAAGGAATTTTACAGCAATAAAAATAGCAATGGCACTGATGATTATTGCCGTTAAGCCAAGTCCAAAGGCAAAATTTGAAATTGGTTGACTACCCTCAAATAATATTCCTCTAATAGGCAACTTAAAATCAACATCAAAAAATAAAAACATAACTACCGTGGAAACAATATTCGACAAAACCATAATGCCAATAAAAGTAAGCAGGTACTTTATAAAAAGTGATGAAAGTATTTTTTTCACAATTTTACCGCCTTATATCCTAATCCCTTGACTGTAACGATAATAAAATCATGGTTGCCTTCAAAGCGCTCTCTAAGCCTACTTATGTGCACGTTTACTGTTTGCTCATCGCTTTCTGTATTATAGCCCCAAATTTCATCCATGATTTGCTGTCTGGTAAAAATCTTGTTTGCCCGCGACAAAAGCATAAATACCAACATGAATTCTTTTTTGGGAACCTCCAGAGGCACATCATTCACGGTGACCGTAAAATTCTCGTAGTCAAAAATCGTACTGCCTACTACCAATCGTTTTTCACTGGCAATCTTAGCTCGACGTAGTAAAGCTGCGACGCGCAACAGCATTTCATCCATGTCAACCGGCTTTACCATATAGTCATCTGTCCCACAGGTAAAACCTCTTTTCTTATCGGCAAAGGTTTCTTTGGCGGTAATCATAAGGATGGGAAGTTCGTAACCTGCACTTCGTAAATCATTTGACAGAGTATAACCGTCAATCTGGGGCATCATGATATCAGTAATCAGCAAATCTATATGGGTACGATCTAGAATCTCAAGAGCCTCAGCCCCATTTTCAGCTTCAAAAACACTATAACTTTCAGCAGTCAAGTACTCCACCATAAGCTTCCGAATATTTTTTTCATCCTCACAAACTAATATAGTAAACATGCTTTCCTCCAAACCTCAGAACAAAAAAATTATATCACAACAGAAGACAGGTCATCTATGCCTAAACAGACCCCGAAAACTACCTTTACAGTGCTTACGGGGTCTGGTCTGGGTCAGTATGTAGACCTTACTGTGTACAATATTTATACACTTCTTAGTGCCTCAATCGGGTTTAGTTTGCTTGCCTTTCGTGCCGGAGTAAAACCAAAAACCAAACCGATAATGGCAGAAAAACCAAGGGCTAGGACAATTGAATACCCAGCTAGCACAAAAGTCGTGCCAATAACTAAGCTAGCTAAAAAGGCAATCACAATACCGCCTAATAGCC
Organism: uncultured Oscillospiraceae bacterium; assembly: GCA_964518595.1. GTDB lineage: Bacteria > Bacillota > Clostridia > Saccharofermentanales > Saccharofermentanaceae > CAZFHA01. The sequence goes on along the minus strand of CAZFHA010000026.1, from coordinate 39,443 downwards.
CAAGCACACCCCCAAATAGGGACAGAAATAGCGCCTCCAAAACAAATTGCCACTGGATAGTTTTAGGTTCTGCACCTAGGGCTTTGCGAAGGCCTATTTCTGCCGTACGTTCCGTTACTGTAACCAGCATCATATTCATAATGCCGATCCCCCCTACAATTAAAGAAATACCGGCAATTCCTGCCAACATTAAAGTCATGGTACCTGTCATATCCGCGACAGTGTCTAGAATGCCCTGCATATTAGATACTTTATAACCATCGTCATTATAATTAAAAGCAGTATTTAGGGCTGATTCAATTTCTGTTGTTGTGGTTGCAGCCAAGTCCTCATCAGCCATATAGACATCAAGAGAACTAATATAACCCGTTCCCAGAAGGCTCATAGCTGTAGTATAAGGCATGACCACTGCATCATCATTTCCATCAGCGGAAAAACTATCAGAATCCTGAATTGTACCAATAACCAAATAATTCACACCGTTAATGATAATTTCTTTGTCGATGGGGCTCTCCGTAGGGAATAACTGAGATACAATATTACTGCCAATCAGGCAAACATGATTCTTATCCGTCACATCAAAGCGGTTTATTTCTCGGCCACTTTGCAAATAATCTTTAGTGTTAGCAAAGTAAACCTGATTCTTTCCCATTATCGTGGCATTTTCCACTACAACACCGTTATAGGCAATATTAGTCTTCCCATTAACACTTGGAGATACACCTTCAATATTGTCTAGAGAAGAGATCGCTTCAATATCATTTATGGTAAGTCCGCTTTTTAGTGGTGTACCCATTGCTTGTACTGTGACTTTATTTGCTCCCATATCCATAACTTGTGAAGTAATATTTTCTGTAACACCTTGAACAATAGAAATTAGTGCAATGATGGAAGCTACTCCAATAAATACCCCCAACACCGTGAGAAACGAGCGCATTTTGTTATGGATGATGTTTTGCCATGACATTTTTATACTTTCCTTAAACATCTCATTATGCCTCCCGCTTTAAAGTAATTGCTGCCATCTCATCAAACGGCTCATTTACTCGTTCACTGAGCTCTCCATCAAGTATTTTAACGACTCTACTACCATGATCGGCAATTTTTTCATCATGGGTAATCATTACGATGGTTTTTCCTTCAGCGTGAAGTTCTTGGAAAAGATTCATAATCTGATGTCCCGTCTTTTGATCAAGGGCTCCGGTGGGCTCATCTGCAAGGAGAATTGTTGGCTTTGTAACAAGCGCTCTGGCAATAGCAACTCTTTGTTGCTGCCCGCCGGATAATTGATTAGGACGATTCTTTAGTTTCTCTGAAAGTCCTACTTTAACCAGCATTTCGGCCGCCATTTGCTTTCTCTCTTTTTCAGGGATACGCGAATAAATGAGTGGCAATTCTACATTTTGTAGAGCTGTAAGTCGTGGCAAAAGTTGAAACTGCTGGAAGACAAAACCAATTTCGCTATTTCTGATCTGTGAAAACTCGCTTTCATCAAGATCCTCGATTTTATTGTCATTTAGAGAGTACTCACCGCTTGTGGGTACATCAAGGCAGCCAATAATATTCATCAGGGTAGATTTTCCGGAGCCAGAGGGTCCGAGTATAGACACAAATTCACCCTCATTAAGAGAAAAATTAACATTTTTTAGAACCGTTTGTTCTTCCTCACCCATTTGATAGGTTTTGACGATATTCGTCATTCTTAGTATTTGATGAGCCATTGTTCTCACTCCTTATCTCAGTTCGATACAGGCGGCATAAATCCACCACCTGACTCTTGCTCTGCACTTGCTGTACTATAATAAATTGTTTCGGCATCGAGAACCCCACTGGTAATCTCAACAGTTTTACCATCATTAATACCTACAATTACTGTGGTCTTTGTCATTACGCCTTTATCGTCCTTCGTGTAAACATATGGATTATTTTCGCTATCAAACATTAACGCCCGGAGGGGAATGGTAAGAGTATCAATAGATTGCTTATTCAAAATTTTTGCTTCCGCAGTCATGCCGATCTTGATTTCGCTATCTGGCACTATGTCCACAGTAGCGGTAAAAAAAGCTATACCATTTTGATTAGTGGCGGTATCGGAAAGGGTTGATACAGTACCGGTTACTTTTTTATCAAGAGCATTAATGGTTACCTCCAGTTCTTTACCGACTGTGATTGCCGGTAAATCATACTCATCTACTTTGATGGTTACCTCTAAATTTTCGAAATCATAAATCTCACAAAGTAAGGCTCCTGACATAAGCTGTTCATCCGGCTCCACAAAGATTTGCGATACCGTTCCGTCAATTTTCGCCTTAATCTCAGTTCCATCTGTGGTTGTAAAAAGCAAATCGTCCCGTTTCACCTTAGTGCCTTCAGATACTTTTATCTCAGAAATTTGCATAATTTTTTCTGCCATTACACTTTGGGTGTTTTTGCTTCCGACGCTTCCTGAGAAGGTATAGTAAGTGGTAACAGTTTCCTTTATTACCGGAACACTCTGATAATTTCCTGTGTCACCGGTTTTTATCATCGAGGTACCTACTACTACGAGTACAAGTAAGCCGATTAAAATTGCCACAAACAGACCTTTATTTGATTTTTTCTTTTTCGCGATTGCCATAATTCAACGCCTCCTGTTTTTTGTAACCACAGTTTAGCCTCTTAAGATTAACTTAAGATTAACTTTCTAAAGATTTCCTGAAATGATAAGAATTGCCGGACACCTCTTCATCTGGCAGCAAAATTTATAATAAAAAATTGAACACCTTCGCTAAAGCAGCAGTCAAAAAAATCCCTCTTCAGCTTATGCCAAAAAGGGATTTTAAAAGTAGTATTGAAACCTCACTGCTTATAACAATTAATTTTTATCTATCACGGTAGCTCCAGTGTGAATCACTTCAACCACGTCATAAGCGGCCAACATAGTCCGGGAGGCCTGAAGCTGAGCCTCGGTTCCAATTTTTCCCAGAATAAGAATATCTTCACCATCCTCAATTATCTCAATATTGTGCTGAGACAATAGCGGTAGTAATTCGGCTTTATTTCCCTGCAGCTTAACCTTAATCAATAAGGCCTCAACGGCTAAGGCATCAGCTTCATAAAGCTTAACGGATACAGTATCATACAGTCTCTCCAGTTGATGGCAAATAATTTCCAGTTGAACCTCAGAAGCTTCGATACCCAGAACTACCCGTGAATAGGGTGTCCCTGCCTCATCACCTGAATTAATAGTGTCAATACTAATTCCCCGGCTGGCAAATAGCGACAATACCCTAGCTACCGTACCGGCATGTGATTGGGTCAGAATCTTAATATATTGTTTAGGCACGCTCATCACCTCCGTGTACTAAGTCCGCGACTGATTTTCCAGCGGGAATCATGGGAAAAACATTTTCCTCTTTGGCTACCAGAACATTTACTACCATGGCCTTGTCATTGTTGATGGCCTCTTCAAAGGCCGCAAAGTCCGCCGTTGATGTAACGGTTAAAGCCTCAACCCCATAACTTTCTGCTAATTTTTCAAAGTCCGGGTTAAGGGTTAAATCCACAAAGGATAAGCGATTATCATGGAATAGTTCTTGCCACTGCCGCACCATCCCTAAAAAACCATTATTGATAATAATAATTTTCACCGGTAATTTTTCTTGGGTAATGGTCATGAGTTCCTGAGCGGTCATCTGAAAACCACCGTCTCCCACAAACAGAATAACCTTTTCCTGGGGTTTGGCAATCTGCGCCCCCAAGGCGGCGGGAATACCGTAGCCCATGGTTCCAGCTCCCCCCGAGGAGCAGAAAAACCTCGGCTGGGTAAATTTATAATGTTGAGCTACCCACATTTGATGTTGTCCTACATCTGTTAAGACGATAGCCTTACCGTCAGTCACATCACTGACAAATTTGATAACTTCACTGGCAGTCAGCCCCGTTGAAGATTTGGTAGGTAGTAGCGGATACTCAGCTTTCCAGACATTAATCTGATCTAACCACGCCTTGTGTTTCACCTTCGGCGCACACGCTGTAAGCAGTGCCAACCCAGCTTTAGCACTGGAAATAATGCCGATATCTACGATTTTATTTTTATTAATTTCTGAGCGGTCAATATCAATATGAATAACTTTAGCATTTTCGATAAAGGCATCCGGGTCTCCGGTTACTCGGTCATCAAAGCGCATACCGATAGCAATAACCAGATCTGCATCACGCAAAGCATAGTTTCCATACACACTGCCATGCATCCCCACCATACCAAGGGCATGGGAATGGTCTAAGGGAATGGAGCCAAGTCCCAGTAGAGTATTGGTAACCGGAACATCATAATGCTGGGCAAATTTCAGTAATTCTTTGGTGCATTCACTACATACCACCCCAGCTCCGGCAATAATTACCGGGCGCTGAGCCTCTTTTAACAAAGCCGTTAGCTTAGCTTCATCGCCCAGAACATAGGTCTCCTTCGTAACAGGTTCTTTTTTGGGTACCCGAGCAAAAGAGGCCTCATATTCTTCCCAACTTATGGTCTGTAGCTGTAGATCTTTAGGAATATCAATCAGTACCGGACCCTTTCGTCCACTCATGGCAATGTGATACGCAGTTTTGATACTGAAGGGAATATCTTCGGTTTTAGTAACCAGAAAGCTATGCTTTGTAATGGGCATGGTAATTCCCACAATATCACTCTCCTGAAAAGCGTCCTTACCCAAGAGTGAACTGTTTACCTGACCGGTAATCGCTAACATCGGAATGGAGTCCATCTTGGCAGTCATAATCCCCGTTACAAGATTGGTAGCACCGGGACCTGAGGTAGCCAAGCAAACACCAATTTTTCCACTTACCCGGGCATAACCGTCAGCAGCATGAGCCGCCCCTTGTTCGTGACGAACAAACACATGGTTTACACCCCCATCGAAATCAAAAATTTCATTATAGATTGGAATGATACTCCCACCGGGATAGCCAAAAATATTTTCTACACCCAAACGCTTAAGAGTTTCCAGAACAGCATAAGCGCCGGTTATTTTATTCTTTTCCATTATAGTGACCCTCTTTCTTTGACAATAACGATACTATGACCAGCCTGCTCTAAGGCCTTGATGATACGATCTTTATGTTCCGGTCCAAAGACTTCTACGGTTACCACCAATTCTACCTGTGAAAAACGATCCATACTGGAAAACTGGTTGTGATCTAGTTTAATTACATTTCCCTGCTCCTTGGCAACAATGGAGGCAATCCTAACCAGTTCTCCGGGTTTATTCGATAGAAAAATAGAAAAGGTAAATACACGTTCCCGTAGCATCAGCCCTCGCTGAATCATCTGAGAAATAGTTAGCACATCAATATTTCCGCCACTAAGAATGCTTACTACATTCTTGCCTTTTAGGTTAAGTTTATGCAGAGCCGCTACAGACAAGAGTCCGGCATTTTCCACTACTATCTTATGCTTTTCCACCAAAGTCAAAAAGGCATCCACTAAGTCCACGTCATGTACTGTGACAATTTCGTCAATATAGTCAGCCACCACCGGAAAAACTTTCTCGCCTACCTTACGAACTGCCGTACCATCGGCAATAGTATCTACCACCGGTAGCGGCACCGGTCTCCCGGCTGCTTTTGCCGCAAACATGCTGGCCGCCCCACTGGGCTCAACCCCGATAATATGAACATCCGGCTTTAGTTGTTTAGCCAACATGGTGATACCCGTTATAAGTCCTGCCCCACCAATGGGAACAATCAAAGTATCAATATTAGGTAATTCATCAAAAATTTCATAAAACATGGTTCCCTGACCGGTGGCAATTTCCAGATCATCAAAGGGATGAACCAATGTGTAGCCATGTTCCTGCGCCAACTCGCAGGCTTTTTCATAAGCATCATCATAGACAATGCCTGACAATATCACCTCTGCCCCATGACTTTTAGTCTCATTAATCTTTAATAGTGGGGTAGATTCTGGCATTACAATAACAGCTTTGATGCCTTCCTGATGAGCCGCAAAAGCAACACCTTGGGCGTGATTCCCGGCACTGGCAGCAATTAGGCCGTGGGCTTTCTGTTCCGGGGTCATTTGGGAAATTTTATACAAAGCACCTCTCACTTTATAGGAACCGGTTCGTTGGAGGTTCTCAGGTTTAAAGTAAACATTTCCTCCAGTAGCCTTGGAATAACACTCACTGGGTATAAGAGTAGTCTTAAAGAGGGTTGGCTTAATTACAGCCGCCGCTTTAGCAAACTCTTCCAGTGATATGGCAAATTGACTCATTCAAAGATCGCTCCTTTATCTACAGAGCACAAGCTCTACATAACAATTAGGCAACCCCAATTATGTAGACAGAAGAAGAACCTGCCTGGCAGTAAGCCGACAAACTCTTCTTCCATCCTTCTGCAATCATAGGGGGGATTGCAATACATACAATATCATTAATTTAACTGAAACGCCAATAGTAGATGCTATTTTTTTATCCAGATTTTGTCAACTTGTATCTGGATAAAAACAAGACACGGTTACGCATGTATCGCTTCATACTTGGCAATATCTTCAGCGTACTTTTCTGCTTCACTGATAAAATCACCTTCGCGCTGCATTTTTAGTGCACTCCCGGATACCAATTCAATGGGAAAACTCTCTTGCCCGACAGTGATAGTCTGCTTCTCAATGTCCACAGTAAGTTCCTGCTGCTTACCAGCCAGCTTTTCCCTTATCTCCTGAGAAGCAATTACTGCCCAATGTCCACAGTTTAGCCAGTTGGCAAAGAAAATATCCGAATAGCTTCCAGCCACAATCACATGCAGCCCCAGTTCCTGTAAGGCCCAAGCGGCATGTTCCCGTGAGGAGCCGCAACCAAAATTATCACCGGTAATCAGAATAGTAGCGCCTTTATTTTCTGCCTGATTAAAGGGAAAATCAGCGATCTCTTCACCTGACTCATCATAGCGCCACTCAGCAAAAGCAAATTTACCAAAACCAGTCTTTTCAATACTTTTCAAATAGTTTTTAGGAATGATTTGGTCTGTATCAATGTTATCAACTAAAAAACCTACGGTCTTTCCTGTATATACGGTTGCCATTAGATTTGCTCCTTTCTACTGTCCACAAGTACTCCATTAAGAGCGGCCAAAACCGCTGTAGGTACACTGGTAAGATGTGTCCTCGCCTTATAGCCCTGACGTCCGACAAAGTTTCTATTAGAGGTGGAAATGCAATGTTTTTCCGGGGGCACCTGATCGGTGTTCATCCCCAAGCAGGCAGAACAACCCGGCAAACGCCACTGAAAACCAGCCTCAATATAAACTTGATCCAAGCCCATCTCTTCGGCGGCTTTACGAGTTTTTTCACTGCCGGGAACTACGATAGCATTCACCCCGGAAGCTACTTTACGACCCTTAATATATTTTGCGCCTTCGACCAAATCCGATAAGCGTCCGTTAGTACATGAACCAATAAAAACATACTCTACCGGTATATCAAGAGCTCTAGTGTTAGGCGCCAAACCAATATATTCATAGGCACTTTGAGACTCTGGGTCGGAAAGCTCAGGAATTCTTTCATCAATTCCAATCTCCTGTCCGGGATTCGTTCCCCAGGTAATTTGTGGTGCCAAGGTTGACACATCAAGCTGGATAATTTTATCAAAATCAGCTTCCCGGTCGGTTTTGAGTTCTTGCCATTGGCTCCTAATCTGAGGATTCTCCACCAGCACTTTAGCCTTTTCGGTCTGCTTTACATAGGTTTCAGTTATTTCATCATAGGCAACCAGTCCATATTTAGCACCGGCTTCAATAGCCATATTACACATGGTCATTCGCTCATCCATGGTCATTTTTTCCACGGCTTCACCGTAGAACTCCAGAGCATAACCAGTGCCAAAGGAAACCCCATAAAGTCCGATCAATTTCAAGATAACATCCTTAGAAGTTACGCCCTGAGGCAGTGCGCCAGTGAGCTTTATACCCAAGGTCTTCGGCTTAGTCTGCCAAAGAGTCTGGGTGGCAAAAACATGCTCCACTTCACTGGTACCAATACCAAAGGCAATATTGGCAAAAGCCCCGTGCGTCGCCGTGTGACTATCTCCGCAAACAATGGTCTGACCTGGATAGCTCAGACCCATTTCCGGCCCGATAATATGCACGATCCCATTATTAGGATCACCCATTTCAGCTAACTCAACACCGTTAGCCTTACAGTTTGCAACTAAGGTATCAACCTGAAGCTTCGCCTGAGGATCGGTAAAGTCCAAGCGCTCTTGAGCTGTGGTAGGGATATTATGATCCATGGTGGCATAAACTTTATCCGGTCTTCTGATCTTACGCCCTGCTAATCGAATCCCCGAAAAAGCCTGAGGACTGGTCACTTCGTGAATATAATGCCTATCAATATAGAGCAGGTCACGATTTTCTTCTTTTACAACTACATGCTTGTCCCATAATTTTTCAAATAGAGTTGCCATTTTCTACCCTTCCTATCTCTCTTCTACAGCAGTAAACCCCGTTACCGCCGTATTGTAGTTTAGCTTTCGACTATTGGTGTTAGAGCCAAGAACGTAAGTAAGACTCCAAAACCCTCTTCCTTTGCCAAAAAATCCCTTTAAGCACCTTCAGCCTCCGGAATTTTTACTGTTGAAAAAATTATACAATTTAACTTTGGAATAAAAAAGCCGAGAATAAGGGGGTAAAATGAATGGAATAATACAAAATTTGTTATTCGCCTGAAGATGTAAGATAATGAGCTCATTAGATTAGGGAACAATTTGCTTTTAAGCCAGCTTTAGTAAAGAAGGGGAGGATTAGATGAATATTGAAAAAGTATGGGCTAATTGGAAAGCACATAATAGTTTTTCAGGAGTTTTCTCTGTTAAGGATGAACACCACGTAATCTTTGAAACCTGTAGTGGCTTTCGAAACAGAAGCGAAAGTCTTCCAAATAGATCAGACACAGCCTTTGGAATTGCCTCGGGCACAAAATTATTCACTGGGCTAGGCATATGCAAACTTATTGAAGCTGGATGTTTGTCGCTCACTGATAAAATCAGAGACATTCTCCCCTATGATCTGGGCAACATAAGCCAAGCCATAACTGTTTTCCACCTTCTTACCCATACTTCTGGTATTGGTGATTATCTTGACGAGGAGGCCGCCAATTACCAAGCTATTAGTCAAGAACTAGTCTCAAAATATCCGGTCTACTTATGGGAGAATCTGGAATACTACTTAAAAATGATTACACCACTGCAGCCCAAATTTGAACCAAGTGCTAGATTTAGCTATTCTAATGCAGGTTTTATCCTATTAGGTCTTGTTATTGAGGTTATCAGCGGAAAACCTTACCAGCAGTACATAGTAGATGCGATTGTTTCGCCTTTGAAACTACAGCGTACTGGGTTTTACCGTACAGATGCCCTCCCCTCCCATACAGCTCATGGGTATATTTATGAAAAATCCGGAGAATGGAGAACAAATATATTTAGTATTCCCGTTATTGGTGGCTCTGACGGTGGAATGTATACTAGTGCTGGAGATTTAGATATACTCTGGCGGGCATTATTTAATTGTCAAATATTATCAGAAAATATGCTGCAAAATTTTCTTAGAGCTCACATAATAAGAGGCAATGACAAAAGTTATGGCTTAGGAGTCTATCGCATAGATCGACACACAAACACGGCCTACTACGCTGTTGGTTGTGATTTTGGTATAAGCTTTTTTACAGCCTATTTTCCCAAGACAAAGTTAACGCTATCAGCTCTTGGCAATACTGATAGTAATACTTTTCAGTTACTTGATGCCCTCTTTTTAGAATTACTGTAACAAACACGGAATTATATAGAACCGGAGGACGAACGTATGAAATATGAATGGAAGAAACAAGACAAGGAATTCTATCTGCCCAAGGCCAATCCGGAAAAGCGTGAAATACCTGCTTTTACATTCTTGACCTTTGATGGTGAAGGAAATCCTAACAGCCCAGCTTTTACCGAAGCCGTTGGTGGGCTATACAGTCTTTCCTATACACTAAAGATGTTGCCCAAAAAGGGAGTTACGCCTGAGGGCTATTATGACTATGCTATTTTTCCTTTGGAAGGACTCTGGACCACTTCTGAAAGCTTTGAGGTTCTGGATAAAGATAAACTGATTTATAAAATTATGATCCGTCAGCCGGACTTTCTTACCCCTGATCTTTTCCTAGATATTAAAGACAGAGCCAAGAAGAAAGTTCCTGCGCCTATACTAGATAAGCTTAAACTTGAAACTATAACCGATGGCCTGTCAGTGCAAATGCTCCATATAGGTTCCTTTGATGAGGAATCTACCAGCTTTGACAAAATGAAAATCTTTTGCCAAGAGCATAGGCTTAACCGCACCTCTTTTTGGCATCGGGAAATCTATCTAACCGATCCTCGAAAAGGTGATGCAGCTAAGCAGAAAACAGTACTGCGCTACTTTGTGTCGGAGTGAACAAGAGATAATTTTGTTCTGTTTCCTGGAGAAAATAGTTAGATCAGGAAATTCAACCATCCATGATAACTTCTAGCCCCTTTCTGATAGATCAGATTTGGAACTAGGTTTAGTACTATTTCTCCATATGGGCTATTTAAATAAAATTTGGCACAAACAACGCTTGCATTCCCTTTTCAAAAAAAGTACAATAAATTGTACGGAGGTGATCCTAATGATTGCAGTTAATTATACAAATTTAAGAGAACATCTAAAAGAGTATTGCGATAAAGCTACCAAGGATTTTGAAACAATTATTATTACGAGAAAAAACAACGAGAATGTAGTAATGTTGTCAGAAGCAGAATACAATAATATGTTAGAAAACTTATATGTACGAAGCAATAAAAGTAACTATGCCCGTTTATTGAAATCAATTGATCAACTGGAAAAAGGTCAAACTATGACTAAGGAGCTTATTGAAGATGAAGAAGATTTTCAGTGAGGAAAGTTGGAACGATTATCTTTTTTGGGAAACTGATGACAAACGAATTTTAAAGAAAATAAATGAATTAATTAAAGATATAGAGCGAAATGGACATGAGGGAATTGGAAAACCAGAGCCGCTAAAGCATGAACTTAGCGGCTATTGGAGTAGGCGTATCAACGAAAGGCACCGACTGATTTATAAATTTGACGAAGATGCCATATACATTGCTCAGTGCCGAGAGCATTATTAGGCAGCTGCTCCCATCCTACACCAAAATTATTCGTTATTCCTATCTCTTCCTTGCCTTGATTGCAAATGTAACAGGAAGCATTTTGGCTTTTTGGGCAAAATCGTCGTCCTTCGATTTTAGAATTTCATCCTCAGACTCTTCAATCATTTGCTCAATGACAAATCGCGCTTTTGCCAACGCATTTACATAGGTTGACAACTTGCGGTCAGACAATGACAGGGTACCCCCACCCAAAGATACTGAATACCAGGATTCATCAAAATAGCATTTCTTGAATACAAACATCTCATTTTCTGCAACGCATTTGTGTATAGGGTGAGACCAACTGAAAATAAACGCACCATCTTTTTTAAGGTAAGAAGCGATTCGACTAAAAGTACCCTCAAGATCGGTAGTCCAACCAATGGAATAAATAGCATAAACAAAGTCAAAATAATCTACCGGTATACCGCATTCTTCTTCCATGGGGGAACAGATTAGGTTTGCCGAAAGACCGTACGCCGCTAAATGCTGTTTAGCCTTTACAATCTGTTCTGCGGATATATCCATGCCCCATAATTCAGCTGCCTTGTTTTCCCCCAAATATTTCAGTGATTGACCACTTCCACAGCCTATTTCCAGCATCTTTTTTCCAGAAACATTTCCAAAAAACTTACATTTTTCTTCTGTGATAAAGGCTCCATAGAACGGAAGATAGATAGAACCTAAAACAGCATCTTTTGTCCCCCAAAAGATGCTGTTTGTTTCGTAAATTGTATCCTTGTCCATACCGACAGAAACAGCTCCGCTAACCTCGCTAGCGCCTATAATATTGGTACGATAATCAGAAGTCTTGCCCATTGTCATGTCCTCTATTAACACTAATTTTAAGGTAAGTGCCGTCAATAAAACTCATTAGCGTTTCATTAAAAACCCTAGGATTATCCATATTGGCACAAGGTCAGCTCCCTTTTCTCGTCGCCAAATAGTCGCTATAGTTACCCCAATAGGTGTGGGCTTTCCCCTGACTTACTTCAATGATTTTATCGGCAAACTTATTGATGAAAAAACGATCATGGGAAATGAACAGCAAAGTTCCTTCAAAGTCATCCAGTGCTTCTTCCATAGATTCTTTGGTGGGTATATCAATATGGTTAGTCGGCTCATCGAAGATTAAGATGTTGATTTTCTGCTGTAATAAAATGGCCAACCGCACACGAATTCTTTCTCCTCCGGACAAGCTGCCTACCCGCTTAAGAATATCTTCTTTATCAAATTGAAAACGGGCAAGAATGGCTCTGGCTTTCTCTTCATTTACGGAAGCTTCCTGCTGAAAATAAGCCAATAGATTCTGCTTGTCATCTTCAAAATTAATGATTTGAGGCAAATAGCCAATTTTCAAGCTGGGAGATAATTTTACGGTACCGGAATGCTCTAATGTCTGTTCACCTAGAATTGTTTTGATGATAGAAGACTTTCCGCTCCCATTAGCGCCGATCATAGCAACCCTTTCTCCGGTACCGACATGAAAGCTTGCACCTGTAAGAATATTTTTTTCCGGGGTAGTAACCTGAAGCTCTTTTATTTCAACAGCATGCTTGCCGCCTTTTCTAGCCTCTTTAAAATCAATTTTGCTTTGGCGTTTCTTCTCTGGACGCTTGATGGCAAACTTGCTCTTTTCCCTTTCGATACGGGCAAACATAACAGCCGCTTTTCGGGTCATTACATGACTATTGGTGGCCATACCGGCTTGAGCCATGCGCTTGGCTTCTTCTTCCAACCGCTTAAAGTAGGCCTGCTGTTCTTCCCAGTTAGCCATCAATTTTTCGTAACGCCGTTCGCGTTCCTCTAAATAGCTGGAGTAATTTGAACTATAAAGAGTTCCCTCGCCATTGGCAATTTCTAAGATTTTGCCGTTCATCTGATCCAGAAAGTAACGGTCATGGGATATAACGATTATTGCGCCACGAAAACTCTTGATATAACTTTCCAACCATTCAATTCTATTGATATCAAGATGGTTGGTGGGCTCATCAAGGAGAAACAAATCTGGCTTTTGTAGTAGTGATTTGGCCAGATGGATAATAGTCTTCTCTCCCCCACTTAGACTATTATAGGCTTGGCCACGCATCTGATCAGAAATCTCTAAACCGTTGCAAACTATGTTAATATTGGTATCCATATCATAGCCGCCCAGCTCCTGAAATTTTTCTTGCAGGTCAGAGCTGCGTTTGATCAGCCGGTCATAGTCCTCAGGACTCTGCTCTTCTCCCAGCTTTTCATAGAGTATATGTAACTCCTCTTGCATCTTTAGCAAGTGGGCAAAGGCATCTTTAATGACATCCTCTACTAACCGGTCATCGGTTTGATCGGGAGAGGTTTGGTCAAGATAGGCTACTTTTACTTCTTTCCGAAGATTAATACTACCTTTGTCAGCCTTTTCAAGTCCGGCAATCATTTTTAACAAAGTTGATTTTCCAGAGCCATTGGCACCTACCAAAGAGATACGTTCGCCTTCATTGATAGAAAAACTCACGTCTTCGAAAAGTAGCCCATAACCAAAACTTTTACTTACTTTATTAACATCTAAAATCAGCACGTCATTCACCTTTATATCTGTAAGATTGTATCATTTTAGATATATTATGCTTTTTAATCAAGAGGAAGTCCCCAGAAGCCACACAGCTACTTTTTGCTGTAAATTCTAATTGGGTATGTCTTTGAATCGGTCCATCAAGATAATTTTTGACCAAAAACCTTTGGAATTAGATTATCCGTCAAGCATTCCTGCTATTTTTAGCAAATTTTTACAAAAAACAGCTTCTCTATTTGGAATTTTGTATTAAAATAAAGAAAATCTAATGACGTATAAGTGAGGCAACTATGAAAAAAGCAGTTATGTATGGAGCGGGTAATATTGGCCGGGGCTTTATCGGTCAGCTTTTTGCCCAGTCTGGTTATGAAGTCACTTTTATTGATGTGAATCAAAGGGTTTTGGATCGTTTAAATCAAGATCACGCCTACCCCATCTCCGTGGTCTCTGAGTCAGGTGTGGAAGAAGTCATAGTTTCCGGTGTGAAGGGTGTAGACGGGAATGACACCCAAGCCGCTATTAAAGCAATCGCTGAGGCAGATATTATGGCTACCGCTGTAGGCGTAAATGTCCTTCCTTATATTGTCGAAAATCTGGCAGCCGGAATTCGGAGCCGTCTTCAAGATTCCCACAGTGCTCCGCTAAATATTATTATCTGCGAGAATTTAATTGATGCGGATAAATATCTGATTCAGCTGCTAAAGCCTTTACTGAGCCCGGAAGAGCAGGTGCTATTAACCGAAAAAATCGGCTTTGTAGAAGCTTCTGTGGGACGGATGGTTCCGGTAATGACTGCTGAAGGCGAAGGGGGAAATCCTCTGCGGGTCTATGTAGAGCCTTATTGTGAACTCCCCGTAGATGCGGCCGCCTTTCGGGGTGACATACCAAAAATTAATAATTTAGTTCCGGCGACTCCCTTTGCTTACTATATTCAGCGCAAATTATTTTTGCACAATATGGGACACGCTTTGTTAGCCTATTTGAGCCAACTTAAGGGCTACAGATATATTTGGGAAGGTGCAGAAGATAAGGATTTAGGTATCATTGTCAAAAGTGCTATGTATGCCTCTGCTGAAGCCCTGGCTCTGGAGCACAACATGGATCTGGCTATTACGCTGGGTTATGCCGATGACCTGCTACTACGCTTTCGCAACCGCCGCTTAGGGGATACCGTCGAGCGGGTAGGTCGTGATATTGGCCGCAAGCTCTCTCCCAATGATCGCTTGGTAGGGGCTTTCAATCTCTGTCTCAAGCACAAGATCAATCCAGAAGCCATAGCCTTGGGCATCTGGGCTGCCCTTAAGTTAGCCCCTGAGTTAGAACCGGGATTACTTCAAGACCGCTCGGCTTCAGGCTTTCGTCAAAGTGTTGAAAGTCTCTTAAAAGAAATCAAGTAATGATACTCCTAGGAGGTTATAATGAAAAAATCAAACAAAAGAGATTTACTTCGTTACCTTGGTGACCCTTCTGCCCTTTATGGTATTAAAGAATATTATTGGGCAGAGGGCAAGGCCAGAGGCATTCGTGCCTTTGATCTGGATAATGGCGGCGGCCTGGAATTAACCGTGCTGGCTGATCGGGGGCTAGATATTTCCCATCTACGCTTCAAGGGTATTAACGTGGGTTGTTTTTCGAAGACCGGTCTTTTAGCCCCTTCATTCTTTGTCGAAAGAGGTTTGGACGGCTTTCTAAAGCAATTTTTCGGTGGCTTTCTAACTACCGGCGGAATTCGTCATGCCGGTCCGCCTTCAGAAGAGAATGGACACGAATATGGACTTCATGGGTCTTTAAATAATACCCCAGCGGAGAACATTCGGGCTGGTGAGTGCTACAATGGGGATGATATAAGTCTTTATCTGGAAGGTGCTGTAAGGGAGGCTAGAGTTTTTGGCCCCAATTTATATCTGCAACGTCGCCTAGTACTGGAAACAGAAAGTAACCGTCTAACCATTGAGGATGTAGTAGAGAATCGTGGTTTTGTTGAGACCCCTATCAAACTGCTTTACCACATTAATTTCGGTTATCCCATGCTGGAAGAAGGTTGTCGAGTTTACAGTAACAGCCAGGAAGTCCACCCTCGTGACCGAGAAGCCGCCTCCGGAATTAAAGAGCAGAGTCAGATTTGTGCTCCTGTTGACGGCTATCAAGAACAGTGTTTTTTCCATGTGGAGGGTGATAAAGAAGCCTTTGCCATGCTCCACAATCCTCATAAATCCCTGGCTGTGATTATCCACTACGACCGAGAGCAATGTCCTCTCCTCTGCCAGTGGAAGTCTATGGCCAGCGGTGACTACGCTTTAGGGCTGGAGCCTGCCACTGCCGGTGTCTTTAACCACGAAGAGGATACTCGAATTTTATCCGGGGGAGAAAGCTTCACGTACAAAGTAATAGTAGAATGCACCGATGATCCGGAAGTGATTCAACACTATATTGCCAAGGCTACGGCCTAAGGCGTCAAATAAAGACAAGTACAAAAGCCTACGGGGAATAAACATCCCTGTAGGCTTTTCGCTTATCGTTACCTGATGAAAAGGCTTTTGAAGCGTGATTTCTCACCGCCTTTTGACTTGAGAATAATGCGGTCTCCTATTTCCCAAAAATCTGAGCGGCTTCCGCCATATTGGCAATAATCTCGACACTAAAGGGACAGCGCTTTTGACACTGGCCACAGGCAATACAGTCTGATCCCTGAGCCTTTAATGCCCCGTAATGCTGGCGGATACTGGGTGGAACAGCTTGTGAATCCAGCTTAGCAATATCCAGATATTTAGTAACAGCGGCTATGTCAATCTCTGCCGGACAAGGTAAGCAGTGATTACAATAGACACAGCTGCCTCTAAAACTTGAGTTGAAAGCACTGATGGCCTCGGAATAATCTTTCTCTTCTTCCCTAAGACTAAAGTACTTCACCGCTTCTTCTACCTGACTTCTGCTCTTTAACCCCAGCAAAGCACTGACCACGGCTGGTCTGGTAAGAGCATAGTGAACGCATTGAGCCACTGTAAGGGGCTTTGCAAAAGGGGTGTGTGCAGCAGATAGTAATTTTCCTGCCCCTAAGGTTTTCATTACAGTGATAGCGGTCTCTTGTTGCTCGCATAAGCGGTACAAATCGCTTCTAACAGGATCAATCCCAGTGTATACCCGGCCGGTTAACCCTGTATCCAGGGTATCCAATACATAATCCTGAGCTGGCATCATGTCAAAAGCCGGATTGATACTAAACATCAGAAGATCAACTACACCGGTCTCCACCACCCGTCTGGCCATAATTGGATTATGTGAACTTGCTCCAATACTGCGGATGATACCTTCACGCTTCAATTCTTTAACATAGTGAACAAAATCGGTCTGAAAAACTCCGGCATAGTCTTCTTCAGAATCGATAAAGAACATCATCCCAAAATCAATGTAGTCGGTTTGAAGATCACGTAATAAATTTTCAAAATAGCGGCGGCAAGTAGGTAAATCACGGCTTATATCATACTGCTGTTTCAAGTCTACAGAGCCAATATGTCCCTGTATTAAGACTTGATCTCGCTTGCCTTTTAAGGCTCTACCAATATTCTGACGAACCTCTTCCCCCGGCATAAAAACATCAATGATGTTCATTCCACTATCCAGGGCAGCGTGAACAGTCTCAGCGACAACTTCATAGGGCTGATTATCCAGATGCTCAGCACCTAAACCGATAACACTTGCCTTCATACCGGTTTTACCAATGACACGATATTCCATCTTACATGCCTCCTTAGTAATTGCTAATGGCCTTATTCTAGCATATGCTGGCAAGAAAAATCCCCCTATATCAAGATTCCCTGCCCAATAAAAACGCTATTTTTCTAAAATTGATAAACATAGAATATCGGTGATTTTCTGTACTAAAAAAGTAACGACTTGGAAGGTAGAAACCCATCAAGTCGTCACTTATTTACAATTCAATTTTAGTCCACTTTTTAGCTGGCTTTTTTAGTTGATAAAACTTTTAAAAGTAAGGCCGCCACAATGGCTCCCACCAAAGGTGCAACTAAAAATACCCATACTTGGCTAAGTGCTTCGCCACCAAGGAGTAAGGCCGGCCCAAAAGAACGGGCAGGGTTAACGGATGTACCAGTCAAATTAATGCCCAAAAGGTGAACCAACATCAAAGCACCACCAATTGACCAACCGGCAACAGCCTGGAATTGGTCTTTCTTTGTCACAGAAATAACCAAGAAAACAAAGATCAGGGTAAGAACTACTTCGGTAATAAAAGCGCCACCCATAGAAAGCCCTGACATGGAAGCCTGTCCAAAACCATTCTGGCCTAAGCCGGTCTCCGCCCCCAAATTAGTTTGAGAAATAATGTATTTTAGTAGTGCTGCTCCGCCAATCGCACCAATTACTTGGGCCACAACGTAGCCGCAAAATTCAACAATCTTCATACGTCCGCTCAAAAGCATTCCTAGTGAAACAGCCGGATTAATGTGACATCCGGAAATATGACCGATTGCATAGGCTGTGGCAACAATTGAAAGGCCAAAAGCCAGTGCTACCCCTACAATACCTAAGGGCAGAGCCCCCAACTCACTCCCCTTAATAAAGACAGCTGTTCCGCAGCCCAGCAAGACTAGAATCGCTGTCCCCAGAGCCTCTGCCAGCAGTTTTTGCCAAAGTTTTACTTCCATTTTCTTTCCTCCATTTGATAGATGTATTACGTCCTAAAACATAACGATTATAGCATAGGCAAAAGCAGAAAAATACTGCAAAATCCGGACTTGCGACAATAGGTATATAATAACCAAAATAACAAAGAAAAAATAAATACATTTACTACAAAAAGAACAAATCAGTTAATTAAGGTCTAATCCCAAGTCACTAAAGCAGAAAACAGCCTAGTCAATATTGGTACGAAATAGATGAAAGGCTAAGATTTATTATCGCGATGAAGCGGGAGAAAAACGCTAAAATTAGAACCCTCTCCCGGGCAGCTTACTAAGGTAATTTTACCTTCATGGGCATCTACAATTGCCTTAACAATAGCCAAGCCAATGCCACGACCACCGGTAGATCTACTTCTGGACTTATCGGCTCGGTAAAACCGCTCAAAAACCAAGGTTTGCTCTTCTTCAGAAATACCAATACCTTGATCTTTAACTGAGAAAAAAGCCCACTCTTCGTCTTTGCCCACAGTGATCTGAATTTGTCCTTGAGGCTTATTATAGGCAATCGCATTCGTCAAAAGATTGCGCATTACTTGTATTAAGCGTGACTCATCCGCCCAAATAGAGAAACTCTCACCCTCTAAAGATATTTCTACTTGCTGTCTCTGACTAGAAAATTCGACTGCGGCAATGACCTTATGCCAAAGCTGCATTATATCAACTTGACTAAAAACCAATGCCAACTGGTTATTTTCCAAGTTTTCCAGATTTGATAAATCATGAATCAGTTCACCCATACGCAGAACTTCTTCATGGCAACTGCTTAAACGCTCAGCAGTAGGCTCCCAAAGTCCTAAAGCCATGGCTTCCATATGGGTTTGCAAAGTCGTTAAAGGAGTTCGTAACTCGTGAGCAATATCGGCGGTCATTTGGCGGCGTAAGGCTTCTTGTTTGCCCAAGGAACTACCCAGCGCATTTACGGAATGCATCAGTTCCTCACCTTCCCGAATCCACATCGGCTGCTGAAGGCGGGCTTCATAATCACCCTGAGAAATAGCCTTAGTTACCTCTGCTGCCCGACGCAAAGGCAGGCTTAGATTTCTAGCTAAAGGTACACTGATGACTAAAGCCAGCACACTAACAAAACAGGCAATAAAAATAAAAATCTTATTCAGCGCGCCTAAAAAAGCAAAGTCACCCTGATCGAGAAAATAGGGTCCGTAATACTGAATCCTCAAGCTTCCAATAGTTCGATCATTCTGATATAGCGGAAAGGATTTACTAACCAATCCACCTTCTACATCCCTATAGCCTTGCATTTGCGCTTCGATCTTTTCCATAACTTGATGGCAGGCCATTTGATCGCAACTTTCAGCATCCCAAAGGATGTGCCCTTTACCGTCAAGTACTGAAACAATAAAACCTTCATGCATGGCATGCATACCAATGGCTTCCACCATTGTTACGTTCCATTGATCCTCTCGAGGATTATACTGCTTAGCTAAGTTCTCCTGCAAATTAACGATTGCTCCGTCAATTTGCTCTTGCTTATAAACTTGAAAACGCTTTTCAATCAGAATATTTGTCCCTAGGCTAGTTAAAGCTACAGTCAAAAGTACAATTAATAAAATAACCAAGGATAAATAGCTTCTGATACCCGGCTTCTTCACGCTAAGCCTCCCGCTTTTGATTACTGGAAAATTTATAACCAATGCCATGAACCGTCAAGATGTAGCATGGATTCCGAGGATCATCCTCTAGTTTCTGCCGCATATTCTTAATGTGCCCATCGATAGCCCGATCATACCCCATATAATCCTGAGAAAAAACAGCTTCAATCAGCTCATCTCTAGTAAAAGATTTGTGGGGATTAGAGGCCATAACTTGGAAAAGTTTATATTCAGAAGGGGTAAAGGCAATAGCTTTACCTTTGCGAAATACTTGACAGGCCGAAAAATCCACCCGTAAATCACCGTCATTCCAAGACAAACCGCAACAAAGCGGCCCCTTATCCTCACTTCTGCGTAAGACAGCTTCAATCCGAGCTTTTAACGTTTGGAGACTGAAGGGTTTGGTAACATAGTCGTCAGCCCCAATTTGTAAGCCCTGCAGCTGACTAGCCTCATCTATCTTCGCGGTAATCATAATAATAGGAATGCGGGACAGACTTCGTATTCGCTGACAAACCTCTTCACCGGAAATATCCGGTAACATAAGATCTAACAAGACCAGAGAAAACCGCCCCGTCTCCAGTAGTTCCAGCGCCTTATGCCCACTGGAAACACTGGAAACGGAGAAACCGCAACTCTCAAGATAGGAAGATAAAACTTCAACAATCTTGGCTTCATCTTCCACTAATAGAATACCTTTACTATTCATAGGTTTACCCTAAAGACTCAGAGCACATCATAGCCCTGATCTTCAATCGCTTCACGGATGGCACCAATAGTTACTTGTCCATCATTATACTCTACTGTAACTGTTTTTGCTGATAGATCCACAAGCGTGTCCGAAACCCCAGTTAGATCTGCCAATGCACCTTTAATCGCTGCTTCACAATGAGCACAAGACATTCCATCAACTGATAATACAATTTTAGCCATAACTATTCTCCTTGTTCTATTCACTAAATACAAATCTACATTTTATCTTAGCCGCAGCAACCTCTGCCTACTGCTCCGCCTCTACCTGCACCATAATCCTGATCCTCATCTTGATTATTAATCATCGGACACTGGGCTGAATCTCCGGAGCGGGCGGCTTGTCCATTAATCACAGCCGGGTCGTTAGTGCCTTGCTCCACTACGGCAGCGGCTGGATCAACCTCACCATCCACTACGGTAATAGTAGCAGTTATCATCCCCATCCAGCAAGAGTAATTATATACCCCGGTTTCTTTGGGCGTAAAAGTAATAACATTATCTCCAGCCTCAAGCTTTGACTCAAAGCCAAAATCTCTTGAAACTACGGCGTTATTACAGCCATTCAAGTCTTTACTATCAGCTTGCAAGGTAAGTTCTACCGGTTTACCTTTTTGTACTGTAATATCCGGATAAGAATAGGATGTCATCTTTCCGGTAATCTTCTGTACTGCACCATTTTGCGTAGCTTCATCCTGTTGTCCCGATGTAACCGTTGCTTCTGTGGTAATCGGATTTGCCTGTGGCTCCGGGCTTACTCCACGTCCTCGGCCGGCCATCATGCAGCCTCCGACTGTTGCCACTACCCCAAGAACAAGAATACCTAGTGCAATCATTTTTAATGTCATTTTTTTCATGTTAATAACCTCCTCATAAGCGCTTTAACTTTAGCTTGCTTCTTCCACTTGTATTTGACTCTTAATCATGCCCATCCAACAGGAGAATGGAACGATACCTGCCTTCTGAGGCACAAACTCAATAAGGTTTGTGCCCACCTTCAACTCTTGTTCAATGTTATATTCGGGAATGATAATCTTATTGTTACAGCCATTAAGATTTTCTTCAGAGACTTCTATAGTCCACCGCACTGGAGTTCCGCTTTTAACCGTAATCGGCGTATACTCATTGGGCAAAAGTTCTGTTCTTACTTCCTGTACCTGAGCTTTATTCTCTGCCACCACGGCGGTTTGATTTTGCACTGGTAAGGCGATCCCAGCCAAGGCCAGACCATTTCCCAGCATAAATACGCCAAGAACTAGCACTAAAGCGCCACCCACAGTCATCATTACCTTGGTGAATCGCTGGTTTAAAAGCGTACCTAAAGCAACTAAACCAAATAGTAGGGGAACAGTTCCCAAACTAAAGAAGAACATTGATAAAGCACCGCTAATGAAACTGCCGCTGGCTAAAGCAAATAACTGCATCGCTTGTAAGGGGCCGCAAGGCATGAAGCCATTAAGTAAACCAATATAAAAAGGACGATTACTGCTCTTAGCCTTTTCTTGTCGAATTTTACCAGCCAAGCCTTTAGGTAAACGGGGAATAAAACGTCGAAGCCAGGGAAAGGCGCCCCACATATTTAAAGCCATAAGAATCATGAACAACCCAGCTCCCAGAGCAATTACCCCTTTGACCTGCGCCGACAAACTGATGGCAGAGCCTAAAGCCCCCACTACGCCACCAATCAGGGTGTAAGATACGACTCTTCCCCCATTGTAAAGTAGAGCCGGACGAAGACCATCTTTGACTTGCTTTGAAGCACAACCAGTCCCACTCTGGGAAATCGCAATTCCGCCGCACATCGCCACACAATGAACAGAGGTAAGTAAACCAATCAAGAACAGAGCTCCGTAACTCATGCCTGCTTTGGCTGTAGGAAAGGCATTGAAAAAGGCTGCCGCTCCGGTGTATTGCAGCACAAAAAAGAACGCCAGAACCAGAACCAAAGCAGCGACCGAAAATAGGGCTTTGATTCTTTGGGGATTTTTTTGATGCAAAGGCAAGGCCTCATAACCTAAAGGCGAAAGTGCAGATGAAATCACTGAAAAATCCGGAGAATCTTTACGAAATTCAATCTCCGCTACACCCTTTTCATAACTGACATTCACAGACTTTACATGATTGAGAGACAAGAGTTTTTTGTGAACCCGACCCTCACAGCTTTTACAAGTCATCCCATTGACTCGTATGTATACCTTCTGTCCATCTGACACCAAGGTCACCTCTTTTCGATTTTCTCACTGCCATTGTAGCAAAGAGTTGTGTAGATTTTATGTGCATGGTTTTTTACCAAAAACACCAATATTTCTTTGTCATATTTTTAAAATTTGTATAAATTTTAAAAATAATCTTGAGAAATTAAAAGAAAACAAATGACCATCATGCTAGGATTGTAAAAAACAACACAGGAGGCTTTGGCAATGAGCAAAACAATCTATACGGTACCGGCCTATGATAATCTCGATAGCTTTATTTTTGGCCATTCAAAAAAACCTGTATCTTTATCTAACGGTATGGTCATCGGCGGAGGCACAGTTTATCCGGAAATCAACTTTACGCTACCACCACTACTTATCACCAAAGACACCTTACCGGAAGTGCTACATAACTACAAAGAAATTATTACCGGGGTTTGCGAGCGCTCCCGTGAGCTGTCAGTGGAAGGCTTCATTGCCGAAATTGAAGTTTTACCGCCACTCACCTTCCAACCTGATTGGGGAGCGGAAGTTTGTCGTAATGTAGTAGATATCATCAAAGAAAATGAGGCTAAGTACGGTGTCAAAGGGGCGGTTCGTTATACTCCGGTTGATATTCGTGAAGGCCGTGATCTGGAGCACATGTACCGCGGAAAGCACTGGGAACTCTTATTAGAATCCTTTGTCAAAGCTGCCGATGCCGGTGCAGAAATTCTAGCCATTGAGTCGGTAGGGGGAAAAGAAACCCATGACGAAGCCATCATGTACGCCGATTTAAAGAAGTCCCTCTTTGCCTTATCCATCATTGGCTGCCCCGACATGGAGAAACTTTGGACAGAAATTGTCAAAATTGCTAAAGCTAAAGGAGTTATTCCTGGTGGGGATACAGCTTGTGGCTTTGCTAATACGGCTATGGTTCTGGCAGATAAAGGTTACATTCCTAAAGTCTTTGCCGCAACGGTTCGTGTTATGAGTGCAGTTCGTAACTTAGTATCAGTTGCTGTAGGAGCCCAAGGTCCACACAAAGATTGTGGCTATGAGAATGTCTATGTCAAGGCAATTACCGGAACACCCGTTTCTCTGGAAGGTAGAAGCGCTGCCTGCGCCCACTTATCCCCTATCGGTAATATTGCTGGCTGTGTAGCCGACCTATGGAGCAATGAATCCATTCAAAACATTAAACTTCTGGGCGGTATGGCTCCGACAGTTTCTTTTGAACAATTGGTTTATGATTGCCGCCTCTTTAACACAGCTACAGCTAAAGGTCATCCAACTGCAGTTATTCTGAGGGATTTACATTGTGACAGTGACAGTGCCCTTGATCCTCAAGCATACGTACTACGCCCAGACGTAGTGCTAGAAATTTCTAAAGAATTAGCCGCCACAACCGGAGATAAGAGTTACTATATCCAAACCAAAAAGGCTGCAGAATTAGCCTTGAAGGCTATGAAAAAAGGACTTGACCAAGGTCAACTTATCTTAGAGGACAGGGAAGAAATGTGGCTGGATACCTATTTAGAAGAAATTGAAACTCTATCCGAGGATGAGGCTGCCTTTGCAGGAGAAATACTACTGGAATGCGAAAAGCTCGACCCTGCCAAGTATGATCTTACTTTTTAAGAACCGCGGTTTTTCGCAAAATAGGCAATGATTGTCAGCGGTCACAAACGCCTCCACGTAACCTCCAAAAAATCTGTTAAAATATACCTCTAACCGGATCGACACTACTACGTTGATCCGGTTTTCTAACAGCCCGCAAAGAAAGGTAGCCGTCACATGATTGAGCTTGATTTAATAACCGGATTCTTAGGTGCTGGCAAAACTACTTTTGCCAATCGCCTTTTGCACTACTACCAAAGTCAAAATCTTCGAGTAGTTTACGTGGTTAATGAATTTGGAGAAACCACTCTGGATAGTCAACTTATAGCTGCCGATGGCTTCACCGTGCGCCAAGTCAATTCCGGTTGCATCTGCTGTTCCCTTAAAAACGAGATCAGTCTAACTATCTTGGAACTACTCCAAGGCCTTAAACCAGATCGAATTGTTTTTGAACCCTCGGGTATCTTTATTCCCGAAAACTTCGCCGCTATACTAAAGGATGAGAAACTTAAAGGGCAAATCCATCTGTCCAGACAATGGTGCATTATTGATCCGGCACTTTTTCAAAAATACAAAATGCTACCGGGAAGTTTTGCTTATAAGCAAATTGCAACAGCACCGGCACTGATAGTAAGTAAGTTATCTACGTCTCTAAACAGCCAAGACAATGTATGGCTTCGAATCAGGGCAATCAATCCCGAGGCCTATATCTTTGCCGAGCATTTCAGTCGGTTAGATGATATCGCCCTAAAGAGACTTCTTCAAGCCGCTCAGGGCGAAGGGCTCCCATCTGCCCAAGAAAGTGTTAATTCATCTAGGCACGATAACTATCAGAGTCTCAGTTTAAAAGGTTTACCCTGCTATCAGAAGGATGAGTTGGAAAAGATTTTAAGCCAAGTTACTCAGAGTAGCCATGGGCAGCTTTGGCGCGCCAAAGGCACAGTTATCGTAGAAAACCAAGCGCAACTTATTAATTTTTCTTTGTCAGGGTGGACTACCTCCCCTTGGACTGAAGATGCCCAAGGAGAAATAGTCCTAATTGGTACAGCGCTAGAAGAAGAAAGGCTAAAAAAACTCTTTACCGGTCAGGAATAGCGAGTATGATTCATCCATAGATCTATTTTCGCTTGACCGTAATAATTCGATAATAGGTTCTGGCGGTTAAGAAGTAGGCCAATACATAAATCAGTAAAAATATACCAATAGTAACGAAGAAAATCATGTCAAACCACTCTGTTCGCCGGTAATCAGCCTTCCACAGCAAGCTCAGAAAATATGGCAGTGCCAAAGCGGTATGGCTGATTGCCAGCAGCGGTGGTATAGCAAAAACCAGAAGTACCTGTCTACGCACGGAACGTTTAATTTCCATGTTACTCATACCAACTTGCTTCATTATCTGATAGCGCTCCCGGTCGTCAAGTCCCTCAGAAATTTGCTTGTAGGCGATAATCAAAATTACGGCCACCAAAAACAAAAAGCTAACGAAAATGCCTAGGAATAGAAGTGTTCCATACTGACTCATATACTGATCTTGTACGGTAGTTAGGTCTTGCATGTAAAAGCTATCCGCACCAAAATTTATAACTAGTCTTTCCTCTATTTCTGTTTTCATAGTTGTCAACATTTTTTGCGTCTCTGCTAATGTTAAGTTATCTAAATCAAAAACAGTTAGAAAAGAATATGGTACACTCTCCGGGAGAAATTTCTTTAGTGAGCGATCAAAATCCTCATCTGTTACCACCGCTATGTAAGAATTTGGCAAGTAATTTCTACCAGCAAACAGCCATTTTAACTCACCAGGTACAACTTCAAAGGTCCAATCCCGTAAGGTAATGCTCGTCTTCTCGGTAGGGATATTAGCCGTAGAGGTACGACGCCACAAGATCATCTGATTAGAATCAAGTATCACATTCGTGTTTTCAATTCGGTTGTAGTCACTTAGCTTTATAAGTGAAAAAATACTATCAACAGGTGCCTCGTCAGCCATATCAATATCTAGGTCAGTAAATATCTGGTCACGTTCTTTTAAGATTAAAGGATTAAATTCTATACTAGTAAAATTATATAAAGTCTGCTGATACTCTCCAGCTACCTCTTTAATAACTTCATTCATTTTCTCAAAACTTTCACGTTTTTCAAAATTTGAAGTTATTACTACATCGTAAGGCGCTTCTTCTTTAACGCTTCTTTGTACACCAACATAAAAAGATAAAGTAGTAATGACCGTTACCAGCACCATGGTACAAAGGATGCAAATGTTGGCTAATCCCGCACCATTCTGACGCATCCGGTAAATTAAACCAGAAATTACCGGGAAATTGGTAGCACGATAGTAAATTTTTTTGTTCCTTCGCAAAGCTTTTAAAATCAAAATACTACCAGCAATAAAAAGCAAGTAAGTGCCAATAATTACTAAAATTATGGCTAACAAAAATAAGATAACCGTTGATTCGCTCTTGAAAGGATTTAGGGCAATAAAGTAACCCAAAAACAAAGTGAGAAAACCAAACAACGACCAAAAAATCCGCGTTTTCGGTTCTCTTTCGCCTTGACGCCCACTTTGAAATAGCTGGGTTGCATCAGCCAAACGAATTCTAACAACATTAAGACAAAAGTTAATAAAATAAATAGCGATAAAGAAAAGCATTGTTTTCCAAAAATGTTGTAGCCGTAGAGGAAATTCCATCCCCAAATCAAAACCAAGTAGCTTGGTTAAAGTTGTAATAACTAACTGCCGTAGCACAGTACCTACCAAAAGTCCTGTTAGTAGTGAACAACCCAGAATTATAAGCGTCTCTAAAAAGAGCAAATAGATCAGTTGACGCTTACCCGTGCCTAAAACATGCAGCAGGCCAAATTCTTTTTTACGCCGTTTAATTAAAAAGCTATTGGCATATACGAGTATAAGCGCAGAGAAAATACCAATAATCCAGATTCCAAACCATAAAACGAGCGAAACATTACTGCCACCCTTCGGAATGGACTCCCAAGGATTATCGGCCATGGATAAAAACAAGTAAAGCAACATTACAGTCAAGGAACCCACCAAGTAATATGGAAAATAAATCTGTGAATTCTTACGAATTGAACCCCAGGCAAACCGGGGATAGAACCATCTACTCATGCCCTTTCCCCTTCTCTCCTGCAGCCAAAAGCGTCCAGGTATCTGAAATCTTTTGAAACATAGCATCATCATCAGCCTGACCACGATAAACTTGATGGAAGACAATCCCATCCTTTATAAACAATACCCGACTAGCTCTGCTGGCCGCCCGGGCACTATGGGTAACCATCAAAATAGTCTGTCCCATCTGATTAATATGGGCAAACAGATCTAAAAGTCTCTCCGAGTTTTTAAAATCAAGTGCACCGGTAGGCTCATCTGCCAGAACAATTTGTGGATGGCTAATAAGAGCTCTGGCAATGGCCACCCGCTGCTTTTCACCACCGGAAATTTCATAAGGAAACTTCCTGAGAATAGCAGTAATATCTAAAAGGCTCTCGAGAGAAGTCAATCGACTCTTCATCTCTTTATAGGAAACCCCTGATAAAACCAATGGCAAGAGAATATTATCTTCGGCATTCATAGTGTCCAAAAGATTAAAATCTTGAAAAACAAAGCCCATATTCTGGCGGCGAAAACTAGCCATTTGCCCTTCGCGTAAAGTACTAATCTTTTTATTGTCCAAAGTAATTTCACCAGCCGTAGGTTGATCCAAAGCAGCCAGTAGGTTGAGTAGTGTTGTTTTTCCTGATCCGGATTCCCCCATGATCGCCACATACTCCCCCTTTTCTACGGTAAAATTCATATCTCGGAGAGCTTCAACCTGTGCACCTCCAAAGCGAGAAGTATAGGTCTTTTTCACCCCATTAACTGTAAGAAGAGCCATTTCTTTACCTCCTTGGTCTACCTATGATTCTCTAAAAAGAAGAGAAATCTAACTATGATTATAATAATAATAAGCCAAGTAATCGTGTTACTTGACTTACAAATAGAGACAAAAACTTACAAAACCGTAAGCATTATTCAACGGTTAGCTGTGGTTGTTGAAAATATAATTTAACAGTTACGCCCTTTCCCGGCTCAGAGAACAATACAATGGTATGGGCTAGTTTGTCCAAAATCTTCTGGCAAAGAAACAGTCCCAATCCGGTAGCCTTCTTATCCATACGGCCATTGGCACCGGTAAAGCCCCGTTCAAAAACCCGCGGCAAGTCTTCTTTCGCAATTCCCATACCAGTATCGCTAATAACTAAACAGTTTTCTTCCTCCGAATCTAAATAGATGCTAACACTACCTTCAGTGGTATATTTTAAAGCATTTGACAGGAGTTGCTCCAGCACAAAAACCAGCCATTTTTCATCAGTAATCACTTGGCAGGTAATTTCACTAAGATTCAGATTGATTTTTTTAGAAATAAATAGTGGCGCATATTTGCGCACAGCTTGGCGAACCATATCCTCTAAATCATAGCTTTTGAGTACTAGATCATTACTCATATCTTCAATTCGCAAATACTGTAATACTAGATCAACATACTGCTCAACCTTGAAAAGTTCTGAGCCCAGTTCCTTTATGGGTAGAGTATCTGCACCATGAATATCAAGAATTAACCTTTGGGCGGCAATGGGAACTTTAATTTGATGCGCCCAGAGTGTATAGTAATCAATCATTTCTAATTTCTGTCGACTATAACGGGCAATATCTTCGTTTTTCTTTTGAAAAAGAATCCGGAGTAATTCTTGATAATCCATTTCCAATAGATTTTGAGCTTCAGGCAAAGCATCAAAACCATTGGCAATACTATTCTGAGCCTGAATTAACCCCTGATGACGCTTCCAAAAACGTACAAAAGCCCCTAAAGTCATGACTAGGGCAAGCACTGCCAGCAGCAGTAGCATATATCCCATGACTGCCCAAGGCAGATTATATAAATATGTAATTAATAGAATCAACCCCAACCCCAAAAACAGGCCGAAAAATCCATAGCGTTGCTCCCACAAAAAGCTTACTATAACTCGCCCAATTGAATAATTCTGCTTCTCTCTATCCGGCATAATCTCTCCTTAAGGAATCCGGTAACCTAAATTTTTCTTGGTTTCAATATAGTTTTTAATCCCAATTTGCTCTAATTTCTTACGTAAGCGAGCCACATTTACGGTCAAAGTATTGTCGTCGATAAAACTATCACTTTCCCATAAGCGCTGCATAATTACTTCTCTGGTAATCACTCGCCCGGGATTCTCCATTAGGATCTGTAGAATTTTAAACTCATTCTTGCTTAGCTCTACCTTGTCCTCTTTATAGCTCACCATTAAATCATTAAGATTCAAGAAAACCCCCTCATGCTCCAAGAGATTGTTCCCACTGGAAAAATCATAGGTTCTACGCAAAAGAGCTTGAATTTTGGCTACCAAGACGTGAATATCGAAAGGTTTGGCAATAAAATCATCTGCTCCCAAATTCATTGCGGTAACCATATTCATATTATCTTTGGCAGAAGAAATAAAAATAATCGGAACTTTGGAAAGCTTTCTGATCTCCTCGCACCAGTAAAAGCCATTACGCCCCGGCAGGGCTAAATCCATTAAAACCAGATGCGGAGAAAAACGCACGAAATGTTCCTTTACAGCCTGAAAATCTGTAACTTTTTCGCCGGTATAGCCCCAACCTTCAATCAACTGTATCAGGCTATCAGCAATTATGGTATCATCTTCAACTAAAAGAATTTTATACATATCTCCTCCACGAAGGTTTCAACTAATCTAAAAATTTTACTCTTATTGTAACATTAGGAAGTAAAAATTTGCTTAAAATTAGAAATAAAGTGTAAATAACAGCAAATTCTTATAATAGTGTTTATCTGTGGTGCTCAGGGTATAAAGACTCAGAAAACAGCTCTTATTCTACTCCTACCATACAAATTTATATTGACCCAGCAATAAACTTATGATAGTTTTTATACCGTATTTATTGTAAGTTTTGGAAGTAGAAAGGAAATTTATGTTTAAACCAAATCAAAGTCAGAGTCAAGAAACCCAGCAGCTTATCGAAAAAATTTTTATGGATAAGGTACCCAGTTCAGAGCAGTACAATGTAGTCTACGGATATTTTATGAAATCCGGCCTCTTTAGCAAGAAGGTTACCAACTATGTTGTGGGTTTCTCGAAGCAAGGTGCATCTTTAGTCTTAATTACTATTGATTCTAATGGTAATAGCGGAGAGACAGTTGTTTTAGAGAAAAACAATATTGTCTCAGCCAAGTTTGGTATGCAGGGAGATGTCAAGATTAAGACTGATGCCAATCAGGAATATCGTGTTATGGTTCCCGGCTATACTCCCAGTAGTGCGGCCTCAACCTATATGCTGCCTATAGACCAAACTGACAAGGCGGTTCAATTCAGATCCTTCGTTAAGGAGAATTTTTAAGGTGATAATCAATTACGTGCTTATGGCCGTTACAGGCTTTCTCTTACTTGTGGGAATTATTGAAATTGTAAAAAAAAGCCCCCGCATTCATATTTTCAGAACCATTGCAGCTGGAATTGTTTTCGTTCTAGTTATAATTGCTACCCTACAAGGCCTGACCTATGACCAACTTTTAGCAATCATTGAGGGACGCTAATTAGATTATCCCCACTCGTAAGAATGGAGCCCTAGGGAAAATTCCCCGAGGCTCCATTCTTCATCTAAAGTTCTTTGATTGGTTCTCTACCGATTCATAAATTAGGAATTACTTATAACTAGGCTAAATAGCTATGAAGTATTTTACCCAAGCGCCTAAGTCCCTCTTCAATTCTAGCTTCCGGCATATTAGAAAAGTTAATTCGAAAGGTATTTTCGTGACCTCCGGCGGGAAAAAACGGACTACCGGGAACAAAAGCGACATTCTCGTTCAAACAGCCTTCCAAAACATCTCTTGCATCCACCCCCAGCGGAAGTTCAATCCAAGCGAATAGTCCGCCCTCCGGCCTTGTAAAAGTAACACTTTTTGGAAACGTTTCTTCCATAACAGTTACTGCCAGATCACGCCGAGCTCTATAGGTTTCACGTATAACGGCAATATGTTCATCAATGTTATTATTTTCCAGATACTTGGCCAATTCCATCTGGGCTAAGGTATTACACTGCAAGTCAGTACCTTGCTTTACCAGTACATACTTCCTTATTAGATCTGCTTCAGCTGCAATCCATCCCAATCGAAAACCCGGACAAAAGATCTTCGAAAAAGTTCCAGTACACATTACACTGCCTTTCTGATCGAATGCCTTTACGGCGGGGAGAAACTCCCCTTCAAAGCGCAGTTCGCCATAAGGATTATCCTCAAGTACCGGAATCTGATATCGATTCGATATTTCTGCCAACTGTTGCCGTCTAAACTTGGACCAAGTCCGTCCAGTCGGATTCTGAAAATCAGGAATAACATAAATGAATTTGGCTTTAGGTGTTACCTTCAGAATTTCTTCCAAAGCTTCAGGATCCATCCCCTGGTCATCTGTAGGCACCTCGATAAAATCACAGCCGTAAGCCCGAAAGGCACTGATAGCAGCCAAATAGGTAGGGCTCTCACATAAAACTACATCACCTTCGTCCAAAAATACTTTACCGGTCAGATCTAGTGCTTGCTGCGAGCCATGAGTTATCAATATATTATCGGCAGAAAAATTCGTGCCTAGGCGATTATTCATCCGCTGAGCAATCCACTGCCGCAGAGGCTCGTAACCTTCTGTTGTGGTATATTGCAAGGCTTTCATACCATCCTGCTCCAACACATCCAGACAAGCCTGTTTAATAGCCTCTATGGGAAAAAGCTCCGGAGCCGGGAGACCACCGGCGAAGGAAATCACCTCCGGCCTTTGGGTCACTTTCAAAATCTCCCGAATCTCCGAAGCCTTGATCTGGTTCATTCGTTTTGCCAACTTGAATTCCATAAAAGTTGCTACCCTCCTGCCAAGTGATTTATGGCTCATTTTACCGTCTCTAGTAAAAAAAACAAGTCAAATTCGAGGGTTTAAAGCATTTCGTTGGAAATCAAGCAGTTTTCTTTCGCTTTATTCGGCTGAGATGGAACCCTTGTTTAACATGGGTGCACAGACCCGAATTCCAATTATACTCATCACCACATTGAAAACAGCCATCAGACCAAGAACCAGAGCCAAAGAGAAAATGGCTTGTCCCATAACGAGGTAAAGAATGCCCAGCACCAGAACTGCAGGTATTTGTGCCACAAGTACCACTAAAAATCCAATCGTGGTCTCAAGCATCTTGTTGCTTTGGCTGCGCAGAATTCGTAAATTAACAATGCTACTAACCTGGAAGATCAACATCATACTATAAGAAAACAGTAAAAACAGAATAATGTTTTGGATAGGCTCCCCTAATAGAATTCCTCCGGCGACGAGCCCCACGGTGCAGATAATAGCATTCTTGATAAAAGGAATAATTGACGCATTAATCAGCTTCAAAAACGGATTCCCGGGAATCAAGTAAATATAGTGATGTTTAAGATCATCTGTCAAACCGGAAGAACTAGCTAAAGAAAAGAGAACAAAAAGCATCATAGCTAGTAGTGCAATAAAATTCATCTTCTGAAAATAGGCAATCCCCACCAGAAAAGCAATGGATAATAACTGTCGAACTTGAATAAGAGACCCACTCTTCAAGGTAACCAGAAGACTTTTACTATAAATTGCCCCTTCTTTTTTTCGAAATTTCATCTTTACTTGGCGCACAGTCTTACCGGAAATATTATTATCGGTTTGACCACTACGCGCCTTTTTGTAATAATCTGTAAATTCTTCTGAGTCAATCATAGCCTGTTCAAAGAAATAGCCCTTTGAATTGACCATCACCACCGCCACAAGAACAGCTGCAACTAAAAGACTTCCAAGTCCAAGAAAATAGCCTAAATTCTGAGAGAGTAAAAGACTTCCGAGAGCATATTTTCCCCAACCAAATAAGGGAACAAAGTAAAATAGCTGACTATTCATAAAGGTGTTAATGCCAGCTTGAAGGTCAAAACCAGAACTAACATATGCATAGGCGAAGATAGCCAAAATCATTGCAATCAAAAGGAGAAAGAGAACTTGATGGGTTTTGGTCTTTTTCCCACGGATTAATTCACGCAAATAAAGAAGATGGAAAAGAGAAATCAATGAAAAACTAATTAAAAAATTCACTAAAAATAGTTGACCGATAAACCAGTAAGGAATACGCATGCTGGAAGATAGGTAAACCATAGGAAACAAAGAAATACCAGCAAATAGCAGAGCAGATAATGCACTGTCTACAACCTGCAAGGCCAAGATCTGCCGGTTGGTAAATGGGCCGGTAAACATGTAATAAGAGTCTTCGACAAAAAACAATGCCCTCCGGCTCTGCATAAAGGTTATTAAATTGAGAAATAAGACTACGCCTAGGGAAGTCATAATTAGTTGTTGGCTTTGTTCAAAAGTAAAAGTCGTTGCCTTTTGATTAATCATGGGAATAAGAAATATCAGAATATAGTAAGCCGCAATCACAACGGTTAAAATTGCCGTAGATGGTCGACTAAACAAGTTACGTATCTTAGCTTTTTTCTTTAAAAAAGATAAACGAAGTAATGTACCCATACCCCTCCCCCTCTCTAAACTGTCTCATTCATTGCGTCATGTTCGAAGAAAAGTTCTTTAAGTGTCTTGCCATTTAGGTCACGGCGATGCACATCTACCAAGACTTTGCCCCGCTTTAAGATGTAGGCACGATCCCAAACTTCATCCATGATATCAATGATATGGGTGCTTACCAGTACACTGGTTCCCTGTTCTTTCAAACTTTTCAATAGGGATAGGGTATCTTCAATACTTTGAGGATCAAGTCCCATCATTGGCTCGTCTACCAGTAGTGCCTCCGGGCGGATAAGAAGAGCCAAGGTCATAGAAAGCTTCTGCCGCATACCTTTTGATAATTCCTTCGTAATCGTATTACGCTTTTCAGTTAAGTGAAATAACTCCAATAAGCGGTCTGCTTCCTTCTGATAATCTTCTGCCTCATAAGCATTACCGATAAAATCAATATGCTCCTGTACAGTTAACATATCATACAGCACCGGCAGCTCAGGTATGTATCCAAAGCAGCGCTTGGCCTCGACACTATGATTATCAAAACCACAAATCTTAATTTCTCCCTGATATTTTAGCAGACCGGTAATGCTCTTAATCGTAGTCGATTTACCTGCTCCATTGTCACCAAGCAGAACTGTAATTTCCCCCGGTTCTGCGCGCAAAGATATATTATCTGCCCCCAGAACTTTACCATAGTCTTTGGTTAAATTTTTTACTTCAATCACAAAATTCACCTTCCTTTGTCATCACTATATTCTTTTGTCCGTTGAATTGCTTACCATTATAGAAGATAAAATTATTTTTGGAGCAATTCTGCCCAAATGGTATCTTTTTTTGCCCGAATAGTCATAAATAAAGCATTAAATTTATCGAAACCTCCATTCCCTTATGTTTAGGCTCCATTTTTCCCAGATGTATTATTTCAAATCTATTGGTAGTGGAAGTATATTTATTACTAGGCTAAGTGTCTATGGATTTGTAATAAGTGCAGGGTTTAATGTAATAATTATAGTTCTGGTCTGACCAACTACCGAAAACTATCCCATTTACAGACACAAGCTTTGGACTTGGATTTTCCAGGAAATGATTCAACCTGGCTGCTCAAGGTGTGGATTTTACTTTTGCAAATCACAGCTCACGTATCTATTCATACAATTTAACATGTGCAACCTAATTCAATTGACGAATACGGTCAAAAAACAGATTTAGATAGCTTTTCAATTGTAATAATGGTAAAATCAGCCAGATAATTAGTAAATCTTCACCGAAGGTCTGAGGATGATGAAGGTGATAATTTATACTGGCAATATTGGAGGGCAAAATGATTGATGACACAATTGATAAATTGCTTTTAACAGCAGAAAAGCTTATTCCATTGACCTTATTGCCAGATCAACCGCCCGGAAAATATTCTGACCAGCCAGAATGGTATATGTTTGAACATGACATATGGAAGCTGGGCGAGCAAATTCGCCTATTTCTTGTTGAAAACAAGAAATATAAATTAAGTGATTCACAATTAAAGCGCATTAACCAAATCGCAACCAACAAAAATGCCAAGAACGGCAGACAAAGTTTTATAATGCTTCTTGGTTACAAAAAATATCAGTCGTATTCAAGTGATATTGCGTCACAAATATATGATTCAAACGTCGCAGGGCAAGTAATTGATACCCTTTTAAAAATGCAAGCACCAGGCTATGGAGAAATTATAAGACCCTTTACAACCAGCAAATTTTTGTGGATAAAAAAGAAAGCCAAGAAATATATAGAAAGATATGATTCTGAATAGCTTAGAAAACTGTGCTAGTATTCAGCAGGCGAAAGTAATGTAGTGGGCAAAGAGCAGAGCTAAGAGAAAATAGAGTATTCTTATTCTGCTTCATAGCATTAGAGCGGAAATGCAATTTTCTAGGATTGACGCTGGTCACAAATTTTGCGGAAGCGATTGACAAGAAGTCAAATAATCAGTATACTTTTGTAGCAGGTTTGAATTAATTTTATCCTGCCACATAGAAAAGGCGCATATTTTTGGAGAGATGGCTGAGCTGGTCGAAGGCGCACGACTGGAAATCGTGTGTTGGCTAATACCCAACCGAGGGTTCGAATCCCTCTCTCTCCGCCACAATCCGTCCGAAAACCCTTGATTTTCAAGGGTTTTTGGCATTTTAGGGGAACTTTTCCGGAGAAAAACCAACCTAAATTGGCTATGATTTTTCTATTTCGCTATAAATTCTTTATTTGTGAAAAAAAGGAAGATATTTCTTCCCTATAGTGCGGCTAAAATCCCCTTAACTCCCAGTTCTGTGATCACTCGTTTCAAATTATAGCAAAGAAAACTAAGCCCTATCTCGGCACTGGCTTTCTCTTTGCCTCTACAGAGAAGGTAATGGGCTCCTCCATCTTTCCTTTTGAAACCGATTGTAGGCTAGATTCTTTGAAATCGTCAAATGCCCCATCACCTTGCTTATTTGTAAGCGGCAAATATAGCTATCCCTTGACATCTATTTCACAGGAACAACTTTGCACCACTGAGGTGCGTTTGTAGGCAGCAGCTTGAGCACTTGTTCAGGGTTACGAAGATTCCGTCAGATGTATTCCTGAATACATAAAGGAAGTAAAGGGCTGTAGGCCATTAGCCCTAATTGTTTCAATTATACTATACATAAATGGCACTTGCTGAGTGATGCTATTTTTTGCGAATTTTTAGTGTAATAGCAATTGCAGGTAACACCATAAGTGTAATCAAGTATAAAAGATAAAAAATTCTTACCATGTCACTCGGAAGAAGTGAAAATGGCCAAGGAATATCTTTTTCTGGATGGTTAATAAAATAATATACAAATGAAATTCCAACAATAAGCATTACAATAAATACTAAAAATAGAATGGTAGACTTTTTCATAATGCTTTTCCTCCTCGTATTTATTCAAAATGAACTATAATTCTCTTGAGTGTCAATGGGATTTTGTGTATGATATACACATCTAGGAGCCACACAATTATAACAATTTAAGGAGGAGAAGTCAAAAATGAAAAACAGAAGAATTATTGCCATATTTTTAGCAATGTCATTTGGACTATCAATGCTTTCTCAACAGGTTATAGCTTTAGAGGTTAGCCAAATAGATTTTGTTAGCGAGAATTCCGCGGATGAAAGAACTGGATTAGATAGTTCAATAATAGATTCTTCTCAAAGTGATTCGGTTCAGGAAAGTTTAGAGACTCAACCTCAAATGACTACTCCTGAAGTACCGGCAGTTGCAGAAGACACTACGCAAAGTGATTTAGTTCAGGAAAGTAGCGGTTCAGAAACCCAACCTCAGGTTACTACTGAAGCATCAGTAATTACAGCAGAAACAACTCAAGGGACAATTCAGGAGAGTGGAGTTCAAGAAGAAACAAGTCTTGCCATTTCAGGTTTTGAAAATTCTATCCAAGAGAGCGAATTGAGAAATGCATACGATGAGCTAATGAAATATTGCTTGGATAGAGGAAATGATATTAACTTCAAATATGAAGATTTTTTGTATGAATATAATCTAAGAGAGAACAAAAATGTTGCAGAGTATGTTCAACTGATCAAAGATACCATTCGCCCAAATAGCGGAAGACAAGGGAGATCCACTTCAGGTGCTGATGATTTGCAATGGTACTATGACACCGGAACAACACTTCCAAGAGCTGTGGATTATTCAACTAATAATCTTTTGCAGACGGTCAAACGTGGGGATCTTATTTTTGATAAAAATGGAGGGGGACGAGTATTTGGGCATGCAGGTATTATTGAAGGAATATACTATGATGCTGATAAAAAGCAAAACTATATTCGCATAATTGAATCTGTTTCAACAGGTGTTAGCTATGGAGTTCTGTCAGAGGATCGATATCATGATCGTAATACTTCGATTTATCGAATTCGTGGTGTTACAAGCGAACAAATAGACTGGGCTATAGCTTTTTATAAAAGCCAACTAGGAAAGGATTGGGGGCTTGATCTTTCACATAATTATATGGAGGAAAAAGATACTTGGATGTGTTCAACACTGATTTGGGCAGGTTTTATGCGCCAGGGAATAGATTTGGAGAATAAAGCAATTGTGGATAATGGGGTTGGTGTTCTTCCGGAAGATATAACAGTTCATAGCCCTATGACTAACAAAGTTGACGTGGAGTTTTATCCAGAGCCAAAGGCTGAGGAAGATAGACTTCCGGATACTATGGAAGCAGCGAATCAGTGCGAAGCTGTTAGTGCTTCTCAGGCTGTTCTCATTGATGGTCTTCAGCATACAGGCGATGAGGACTGGGTAAAGGTGAATCTTCCCTATAGTGGAGCAATACAATATTCAGTTGAAAGTTGCAATCCGATAACAGTTTGGTTTAAGGCCTATAAGAAAGGCACAGCAACACTAGCATATCATACTGTTTTTTCGGGAACCGGTGTCTATAGGTCTTTAACTCGACTTGAGCCAGAACTCTATGACTACTATATTAATATTTATTCTAATTATGTCACAGACTATGAGGTATCATTGGCTTATAGTAAGCAAGATGAATTTCCTGACACGCAATCGCTGGCTAGCCAAGAGGAGGCCGTTAATGCCTCTGGCGTCATTTTAACCGGTGGCATTCAGCATACAGGCGATGAGGACTGGGTAAAGGTGAATCTTCCCTATAGTGGAGCAATACAATATTCAGTTGAAAGTTGCAATCCGATAACAGTTTGGTTTAAGGCCTATAAGAAAGGCACAGCAACACTAGCATATCATACTGTTTTTTCGGGAACCGGTGTCTATAGGTCTTTAACTCGACTTGAGCCAGAACTCTATGACTACTATATTAATATTTATTCTAATTATGTCACAGACTATGAGGTGTCATTGGCTTATAGTTTGTAACAAATAAGTTTATAACAATGCAGGGGATACGGAATGAATGTGGTTCGACTCCCTTCCTCCAAAAATTCTTTGAGGAAGTTTGTTTAAGGATTCTGGTCACACTTCTTGGTCACACTATAACGTAACTATCACAATTCTATAATACATTAACATTGTTAAAAGACCGATATAAAGAGGATTACAGGCGTTAGCAGATCGTGGAATACGTTTATATCAGGGTTCGACTCCCTCCTTCTCCGCCACAATCCGTCTGAAAACCCTTGATTTTCAAGGGTTTTTGGCATTTTAGGGGAACTTTTCTAAACTGTACCCTATAGAAAGGACAGCATCGGTTTTCAAAACCCTATAAATCTG
>CAZFHA010000025.1:0-57150 GCA_964518595.1 uncultured Oscillospiraceae bacterium | reverse complement strand
ACGGTGGTGTGAGAGGTCGGCTAGCCAACTAATGGCTAGCCTCCTACTCGATTGTGTCCAGCACGGGCTAAAACCTGAAGATGAATTTTTATTTCTCTTCAATCATAGACTCTTCCCAAGCACTTTGAGGTTTCTGACCTAAAAGTGTAGCAATGGTTGAGGCTATGTTCGCTAATCCATAATTGTCACGCTCAATCACCTTATAGTGATTAACATTTTCTGTATTGTCGTAGAAGATACAGGGGACAGGATTCAGGGTATGGCTTGTTTTTGCTTTAATTCGTCCAGTCTTATCTTTGGAGGGTTGGCCATCCTTGCTTAACTCGTACATTTCTTCGGCATTTCCGTGATCTGCCGTAATGATTGCCATACCGCCTACGCTGTCGATGGCATTAAGAACTCGTTTGAGCGCAATATCTACGGACTCAACACCAATAATTGTGGACTCCAGAATGCCGGTGTGACCAACCATATCACCATTAGGAAAGTTTACCCGAATAAAGGGGAACTTATTTGAGGTAATCTTGTCAACTAAAATATCTGTGATTTCGGCAGATTTCATCCAAGGTCTTTGTTCAAAGGGAACTACATCAGATAAGACTTCAATGTACTCTTCCAATTGATCATTAAATTTTGACGCCCGGTTTCCATTAAAAAAGTAGGTTACGTGGCCGAATTTTTGCGTCTCTGACAAAGCAAGCTGCGCAACCCCTTGGTTGGCAAGAAACTCTCCCAAGGTATTTCTGATTAAGGGAGGAGAGACCAAAAATTTCTTTGGAATATGCAGATCACCATCATACTCTAACATACCTGCATAATTAACTTTGGGTACAAATACGCGGTCAAATTCTTTGAAGTCCTCGCCCGACTCAAAGGCCACAGTTAATTCTTGGGCACGATCTCCACGGAAATTAAAGAGAATAACGCTGTCTCCATCAAGGATTTTTCCAACGGGGGCATTTTGATCTTTTATAACAAAAGCAGGTAGATCCTGATCAATGACACCAGGATTTTCTTGGCGATAGGTTTCAATGGCTTCTTTAGCACTTCCAAAGCCCCGGCCTTCTCCCAGAACATGGGTACGCCAGCCTTCTTCTACCATTGTCCAATTAGCGCCATAGCGATCCATGGTAATCTTCATCCGTCCACCACCAGAGGCAATGCGGTAGTCTGTTGCACTATCATTAAGAGCTGCTAATTTTGTCTCAAGAATATCAACATACTCCAGAGCACTAGTTTCACCTACATCCCGTCCATCCAGAAGTATATGCACACGTACCTTAGGGACACCATTTGCTTTGGCCTCATCTAACATTTGTAAGAGATGATTAATATGTGAATGTACATTGCCATCTGAGAGCAAACCAATAAAGTGTAAGGTTCCACCATTTTTAGCATCTTGGAGGAGAGATTTCCAGACCTCATTCTGATAAAGGGAGCCATTATCCAAAGACTCACTAACCAGCTTAGCACCTTGACTATAAATTTGACCGGCGCCAATGGCATTATGACCAACCTCAGAGTTACCCATGTCATCATCCGAGGGAAGCCCGACTGCTTTACCGTGAGCTTTTAGTTGCAAAAAAGGATAATTGCGCATGCAGTTGTCTAGGGTAGGTTTATATGCCATAGCAACTGCATTGCCTACGTCTGTATTTTTTAGGCCGACGCCATCCATAATAATTAATACAATCGGTCCTTGGTAAGATATACTCATAATGATTGCACTCCTTCAATTTTTTACTTAACAAAAATATCATATCATACCTGTCAGGGGATTTCTGCATAAAAATAAGGAATCTCAGAAATGGAGTGGGGCTCACCTTGGGATTAATTTTGTTGCAAAGTCAACTTGTTTTTTAGATTCATCCTAAGAGGTGCTACTGATCTGGGGAAATCTTCCACCTAAGGGAAAAAAGAAGGGTGACCCAAGGTGAAATCCTATAGAAGTTGTTTATTGCGCATAAAAATTTTGCTTGAATTCGGTCAAATTCACAAGATAATAATTTTTTCCTAAAAAAAGAAATTTTTCACTTCGCTTTTTTCCGTTTTTTTCGGACAGGTGTGCTATAATATATGCGGTTCGGCATACTTCTTGCGGAATCAATTGATAACAATTAATTGTTTTTATAAAGGAGAGACAAGATGGCAAAGAAATTAAAAAAAATGACCATGGACGGAAATACCGCCGCCGCCTATTCTTCGTATGCATTTACTGAAGTAGCGGGGATTTTTCCTATTACTCCATCGTCACCTATGGCCGACTACACAGATCAGTGGGCACAAGAGGGACGTAAAAATATTTTTGGGCAGACGGTTAATGTCATTGAAATGCAGTCAGAGGGTGGCGCTGCTGGCGTTGTTCATGGCTCTTTGGCTACCGGTGCTTTGACCACGACCTATACTGCCTCTCAAGGCCTCCTTTTAATGATACCTAATATGTATAAGATATCTGGTGAACTTTTGCCGGGTGTCTTTCATGTTTCTGCCAGAGCCTTGGCCGCTCACGCATTAAGTATCTTTGGTGACCACGCCGACGTTATGGCTTGTCGCCAAACTGGATTTGCACTTTTATGCGCGAACAGTGTACAGGAAGTCGCTGATTTGTCAGCTGTTGCACACCTTGCTTCAGTTAAAGGGCGTGTGCCTTTCTTACATTTCTTTGATGGTTTCAGAACTTCTCATGAAGTTCAGAAGATTGAAGTTATGGACTATGAAGATTTGGGGGCCTTGTTGGATCAAGAAGCTTTAAAGGCTTTCCGTCAAAGAGCTCTATCCCCCAACCATCCAACACTTAGAGGTACTGCTCAGAATCCAGATATTTACTTCCAAGCCAGAGAAGCTGCGAATCCCTTTTACTTAGCTTTGCCGGAGATTGTTGAACACTACATGGCTGAAATCAATGCTATTCGTGGCACCGATTATAAGTTGTTTAATTACTATGGTGCTCCTGATGCTGAGCGGGTCATTATTGCCATGGGATCAGCTGATGAGACTATTGAAGAAACTGTAGACTATTTGTGTGCAAAGGGTGAGAAGGTTGGACTGCTTAAGGTTCGTCTTTACAGACCTTTTGCCGTAGACCGTTTCTTGGCGGCACTTCCTGCAACCGTGAAAGAGATTGCTGTTCTTGATCGGACTAAGGAGCCAGGTGCTCATGGTGAGCCACTTTATTTGGATGTCTGTGCTGCTTATGCTGGAAAGGCCAATGCTCCTCGTATTATTGGTGGACGTTATGGTCTCGGCTCTAAAGATACAACACCAGATCAGATTTTGGCAGTCTTCAAAGAGATGGCTAAAGCTGAACCTAAAGCATACTTCACTATTGGTATCAATGATGATGTAACTCACCTTTCACTTGATACCTCTGAGACCATTGACGTTGCAGATAAGGGAACTTTTGCGGCTCGTTTCTGGGGACTAGGTGCTGATGGTACAGTAGGTGCTAACAAAAACTCTATTAAGATTATTGGCGATCATACGGATATGTATGCACAGGCATACTTTTCTTATGACTCAAAGAAGTCTGGTGGTGTTACTATCTCTGACCTGCGTTTTGGTAAGGCACCAATTCGCTCTACCTATTTAGTAAATAAGGCTGATTTTGTTGCCTGTCACAACCAATCCTACGTAGATAAGTACGATATGCTTTCTGTTCTGAAGCCTCAAGGTACTTTCCTTCTGAATACCCAGTGGAATGCTGAGGAATTGAACACTATGCTTCCTGGCGAGATGAAACGCTTTATTGCCAAGAATCAGATTAAGCTCTATACCATTGATGCTGTGGCAAAGGCAAAGGAGCTGGGCTTGGGTGGAAGAATCAACACAATTTGCCAAGCTGCTTTCTTTAAGCTTGCTAACATTATTCCTGCTGCTGATGCTGTAGAATACATGAAGAAGGCTGCTCTGAAGTCTTATGGTGCTAAGGGTGATGATATTGTTAACATGAACTATGCCGCTATTGATGCAGGTGTAGATGCTGTTGTTGCTATTGATGTACCGGCTGAATGGGCAAATGCTTCTGATTCTGTTGTTCAATCGAAAGATGTACCAGCCTTTATTAAGGATGTTGTGGAAGTTATGAACGCTCAGAAGGGCGATAGTCTTCCTGTTTCTGCCTTTAAGGATAGAGAAGATGGTACATTCCCACAAGGTACTTCTCAGTACGAGAAGCGTGGTATTGCCGTTGATATTCCGATTTGGGATGCAGCTAAGTGTATCCAATGTAACCAATGTTCTTTGGTTTGTCCCCATGCAGCAATCCGCCCCTTCTTACTAACGGAAGAAGAGGCCGCAAAGTCCGGCTTTACCACCAAAACAGGTATGAAGGGCTACGAGAACTACGCTTATCGTATTCAAGTTTCCGCACTGGATTGTACTGGCTGTGCCACTTGTGCCGCTGTCTGCCCTGCCAAGGAAAAGGCTTTGACCATGAAACCTTTAAAGGACAACATGGTAGAGAAAGACAATTGGGATTATGTTATTAATCTCCCGGTAAAGGCTAATCCATTGGATAAGAAGACTATTAAGGGTAGCCAATTCGAGCTCCCACTCTTTGAGTTCTCCGGTGCTTGCGCAGGTTGTGGAGAGACAGCCTATGCTAAGTTGTTAACCCAGCTATTTGGCGACCGTATGCAGATTTCCAATGCCACTGGTTGTTCTTCCATTTGGGGTGGTTCAGCACCTTCTATGCCCTACACCTTTAACAAAAAGGGACAGGGTCCGGCTTGGGCTAACTCACTCTTCGAAGACAATGCCGAGCATGGTCTTGGAATGCACTTAGGTGCTAAGCAGATTCGTGATCGGGTTGCCAACCAGCTTGAGACTTTGAATGCAGATGTACATGACGAGGCTGTTAACAGTGCCGTGAATGCATGGCTAGAGAATCGTCATTCAGGAGAAAAGACCAGAGAGCTGTCTGACAACTTGGCCGCTGCTCTCAGAAACTACAAAGGCGCTAATAGTGAAGTCAAGGGTTTGATTGACACTGTTTTGGCTCATGAAGACTTTTTTGCCAAGCGTTCTACTTGGATTATTGGTGGAGACGGATGGGCCTATGATATCGGTTTCGGTGGACTGGATCATGTTCTGGCTTCCGGCGAAGATGTTAATATTCTCGTACTGGATACAGAAGTGTACTCCAATACGGGTGGTCAAGCATCTAAGTCTACTCCTACTGGTGCAATTGCACAGTTTGCTGCTGGTGGTAAGGCCATCAAGAAGAAAGATCTGGGCATGATGGCTATGAGTTATGGCTACGTTTATGTAGCTCAGGTTGCCATGGGTGCATCCCAGGCTCAGACTTTAAAGGCCTTTGCTGAAGCAGAAGCTTATCCGGGTCCTTCACTGGTTATTTGTTACTCACCTTGTATCAATCATGGTATTAAGGGTGGCTTGGGCAGTTCTCAGTCTCATGAGAAATTGGCTGTTGATGTTGGCTATTGGCATCTCTATCGTTACAATCCACTTCTCAA
The DNA here is from genome assembly GCA_964518595.1 of uncultured Oscillospiraceae bacterium. Lineage (GTDB taxonomy): Bacteria > Bacillota > Clostridia > Saccharofermentanales > Saccharofermentanaceae > CAZFHA01. Next base: position 51,676 of record CAZFHA010000025.1, on the reverse strand, counting down.
AGCAGAAGGCAAGAACCCTTTCACCTTAGATTCCAAGGCTCCTAACGGCGACTTCATTGGTTTCTTGAAGAGTGAGGTTCGTTATAACTCTCTGTATAAGAAATACCCTGCAGAGCACGTTGATAAGGTTTTTGAGAAGAATGAAGCAGATGCAAAAGCTCGTTATGAAGCCTATAAGCGAATGGCTGCAGACTTAGAGTGATGTGAGCAATCCTTCGTCTTAAGATGCTAAAGTTAAAGTCTCCGGAGAAGTAATCTCTTCTCCGGGGATTTTTAGCGTTAATGGGAAATTCCTTTTCTGGGCGGGATAAGAGTTGTGAGAAAAAGTCTTTCGGTGATATAATTAAGTTCTTTATGTTGGGGAGGTTTAAGTCATGAAGATGGAAGGCGTAAATAATTTATTATTATCCGACACTTTGGTGGCAGATATTTTTATTTCCGAATATATGGTTAGCCTTTCTTCGGCTGCCTTAAAGAGCTACCTCTATATATTGTTGGCTTTTAAGTCGCAAAAAAGCCTCTCAGAAAAGGATCTGGCAGCAAGGATTTCCTTGTCTCTGGATGAAATTAAGGCCGCGTTGTCAGAATTATCAATGGCAGGCATTGTTGAATGGAATGATAAAGGAACCCTTAGGCTAATCGATTTAAAAGAGCTGGAAGTTAGGAGTTATATCCATAGCCATCAAGGAGAAAGCTCTTTACCTAAGCTGCTGGATGAAGAAAATGAGCAAAGAGACAGCCTTGCACGTTCCTTGGAGAAGACTTTTTTTCACGGTTCCATGGCCTATAAGTGGTATCGGCAAATAGATATTCTATTGGATGAATTTGGCTTTGAACCCCAGGTGGTTTATAAGTTATTTCAGATCTGTAATGATCGCAGACGCTTAGGCACTGTAACCCAGATGCAGTCTATGGCTGTGCTATGGAAAGGCAAGGGGATATCTACAATGGAACAGCTAAGTTCTTATCTGGCTCATGAAGATGTAATTTTTCAGACCAGCCGCAAGATCGGCAAACGCTTACATCGGAAAATGACAGATTATGATGAAGAATATATTCGAGTTTGGATTGAAAAATTGGGGTATTCCTATGAGATTATTGACTTCGGTATTCGCAAGATGTGCGAGTACCAACAGCCGACTATGAACAAGGCAGATGCTCATCTTAAGTCATGGTTTGCTGCCGGTCTCAAAACCTTAGCAGAAGTTAAGACGTATGAGGATGAACGTGCTAAAGCCAATAAACTGGCATATCAGCAAAGCAAGCAGAGGGCGCCAGAGGGTAGTCAGAAGCGCCAAAACTTTAGTGGGGTGGAATATTCCACGGAAGTGCTAGAGAGCCTCTATGCTGATCCTGATGCTTTTGTGGAGAGTTTGAATCAAGCTAAGAGCGAATAAGCAAGGATGCGAGGATTTTGTGAAAGTAGATGGATGTTAAAATGAGTCTGGAAACAAAAGCGATTGAAAATATTCTGGCTGACCGAAGAGCTCGAGCGGAGTTAGAGCGAGAACGGCGCATTGCTGCCTATTATAAACAGTATCCATATTTACTAGAGCTAGATCGCCGCATCAAAGTTGCCAAGGCAGAACTGTTGTTGGCGACTTTAGATACTCCTCTTCCGCTGCTCAGTAAAGAGGAATTGGAGGCCTTGGAACAGGATAAAATTAATTATTTGGAAGAAAAACCTCAGCTTAGAGAGTATGACCAAGTTAGACCTTACTGCTCTCTTTGCCAAGATCAAGGTTTTCTTAAGGGCGCGCCTTGCGAATGCTATAAAGCGTTACTATATCCCCTGCTCCTGGAGCGGTCAGGTCTTATCCCATATACAGAAGCTTCCTTTGAAAATTATACGGATGTATTCTACTCAGAGCCTGTCCATATGAATAAGCTTAAACATGCATTTGAAAGGTATGCCGATGCCTTTTCTGGGCAGCGGCGCAGCTTAATTTTTATGGGAAAACCCGGCACAGGGAAGACCTTTATGGCAGTTGCGTTGGCTAAGAGGATTGTAAAAGCAGGTTTTTCTACCTACTTTTCCCGCGCCTCGGTTGTTATGGAGACTATGAATATCTATCGGATGCTTAGCTTGTCTTTTAATCCGGATATTGATCGTTTGGCAGAGGTTAAGGAGCAGCGGCAACAGATTTTGACAGCTGATTTATTGGTTATCGACGAATTTGGTGTGGAAACGCAAAATCCTAATACCATTTCGGATTGGTTGGAGATCCTTAATAGCCGCAAGTTAAATAAGTTAGCCACAATTATTACTACCAACCTTACAACTGAGGAACTCCAAAAATCCTACGACAACCGACTATATTCCAGAGTATTTGGCGATTTTACTGTTTTTCATTTTATCGGTGACGACGTTCGTTTGCATCCTTCTTACCGTAAGGTTTAGAGGATTTTATTACCTCACCCCATTATGTTACAATATATCTACAGAATTTTAAAATTAACTAAGCAGAGGTTTAGCAGTTGCAGGTTACTTGTGGTATTGACACGATTTTAATTTCAAGAGTTCAAGGGGTTTGTGAACGTAAGGGACAAGCCTTTTTATCAAGGGTATATACAGTTACAGAGAGAATGGATTGTGAATCTAAGGGTCAGTTGATCTATGAATCTCTGGCTGCTCGATTTGCAGCTAAAGAGGCGGTCGCTAAGGCTCTGGGAACCGGTATTGGAAGAAATCAGATCCGTTTTCAGCACATTGAGATTCAACGAAATTCCTTGGGGAAGCCCCAGGTTATTTTGCATGGTGGTGCTTTACGACAATTTGCGTGTCAAGGCGGGCAAACTATTGATATAAGCTTATCTCATGATGGAAATCAAGCGGTAGCTATGTGCGTTATACTTTGGGCACAGCGGCTGCAGGAGGATATAAAAGTATGAAGTTTCTTAAACGAAATAAAGATGTTGAGCCGATACGAAAGGTCAAATCATATCATATACGTGCTGGAAGGAAGAGATTTTTCTTTTTCTCTAAGAAGGGTAAAAAATCCAAAAACGAGGCCTCTGCCTTTGGTCAAGCTGAGGATGTAGAAGCTTTGTGGTCGCTTTCGAAGGATGATGCCTATGTGGAACCACGAAGAAAGGGGCGTCTGCCACGGTTTGTGATACCGGCATTTGTTTTTTTATTTAGTGTCATAATGATTTTTTGGCTTTTGCCAGGGATTGTAGCTAGGATGTCTAGTTCTGGTAATGAAGCTAAAACTAATGAAACTGAACCCGTGCGGCTATATACTACCACAACCCGTGTTGTAGATGTATATGCTACCAGTCTGATGCAAGAACCTTCCATTACCTCAGCTCGAATTACTCAGATATTATATAATGAGCCGGTTACCCTTCTGGATGAAACCGATCAGGGTGGTTTTGTGTTGATTGAGACCCAGGATTTTATTAAGGGCTATGTGAAAGCGGCTGATTTAACTGACCATTTGGATTCCGTTGAGCCTAATCTACACATGCTCAAATTGGTTGTTTCAGATATGTCTAGAAATGTTAAATCTCAGGCTAATAATGGAACCTTGCTAGCGGAAGTAATGATGAACACCGTTTTGTATGCTGATGAAAAGGGTGATGGTGTTTATAAAGTTTTACTTCCCGGAGGGATTGAGGGTTGGATTGGAAGTAGTGGTGTAATTGAATTAGGGGTAAATGATAAAGTTGGAATAACGGGAGTTCGTTATTTTGTCAGCTCCGTTCTTAGCTTCTTGAATATTACTCAATTGGATCATGGACTAACGAAGCGAGGCCTTTCGGTAGAAGGTTTGGCCTATATCTCCGCAAATGTTAATGGGGTTGAGCTGCCCCGTCGAATGGAGGAACAGGCAGCGTTTGGACAAGCGGTAGATTTAGTTTTTAACGAAGTTACGGGTATGCTTGAGGTGGATAGTATTAAACCTGGGGATTTAGTCTTTTTCTCTAAACCAAGTGAACCAGATTCCGATATACCCTATGAAATGGGCATCTGTACAAGTTCTGATATGGTAATTATGGCGTCAGCTACTGGTACTACCTTGCGACTCGTTAATTTGTCGCAAAATACATCGCTATTAGGGCGCGTGGTAACGGCTCGGCGAATTTTTAAATAGGAGGCAACCCCTTAAAAGGAAAAGTCCTGACTACCTATTATCAAGATAATAGGTAGTCAGGACATAAAACCTTACATGTAAAAGCCCAAAGATTGCTAAAACAAAAACCGGGCTAAACAAGTTAAGACCAAATCAAGCTCTTGTTACTGCTCCGGCACGCAGGCAACGGGAACAAACGTGCATGGTCTTAGGGGTACCGTTAACAACAACCTTAACACTGCGAATGTTAGCTTGTTGCTTGGTTAGAGCCCGTCGGGAAATCTGGGAACGGGTTATGCTGATCTTTCTGCCAAAAAACATATCCTTTTGACATACCTCGCACTTTGCCATAGAAAACACCTCCTGTGTGTCAAATAACGCGCAGAAGGTATGATATCATATTTTTAGACTTCTGACAAGAGGCGCAAGCGATAGATTTAGCTTGCTCAAGAAAAGAACCAAAGAGAACCTAAAGCGTAAACGGAGGATGATATGAATTGGGAAAAGCTTTTAACAGGTGAACGTATCCGAGCAGGTAAGGCTTCTAGTTGGCAAGATAGCCGTAGTGAGTTTCAAAAAGACTATCATAGGATTGTCGGCAGTGCCGCTTTTCGACGGCTACAAGACAAAACGCAGGTTTTTCCGTTAGATAAAAGTGATTTTGTCAGAACACGGCTTACACATTCCATGGAAGTTGCTTCTTTAGCTAAATCTCTAGGGCAATCTACATACACCTACCTGCAGCGAGCCGGAAAGACAGAGGGGTTTAGTGAGGCCCAAGCCACACAAATGTCTGATATATTATTGTGTGCCGGCTTAATACACGACATAGGCAACCCACCATTTGGACATTTTGGAGAGACCGTTCTGCGAACCTGGTATAGAGAAAAACTGGGAAAGATAACTTTTCAAGGCACGCCTGTTCAAGATTTACTGACACCACAAATGAGAGCCGATCTGTGCAATTTTGAAGGGAACAGTCAAGCATTGCGGGTAGTTACTAAACTACACTATCTGGTAGATGAAAATGGCATGAACTTAACGAAAGCCCTTTTAAATACGATTATTAAGTATCCAATCCCCTCCACGGAGATTAACGCCCAATCCGTAGATATTAAGTACAAAAAGATGGGCTTTTTTCTGGCTGAAGAAAAGACATACCAGAGTATAGTGGAGAGTACTGGTGCCCTTCAGGTGCGCCATCCACTAACATTTTTATTAGAAGCCGCTGATGACATTGCCTACAAAACGGCTGATATTGAGGATGCATACAAGAAAAATCTGATTAATTTTGAGCTTATCAGAAGCGAGCTTTGGCAAAATAACTATACGGAATATGAAATAACCCCAGCCTATCAAGGGGTTATTGATGCAGGTAAAAAGTTAGAGGATCTTTTGCAGCGAGCTAAAAATAAAGGAATACCTAACCCGGAAGCTTTTGCTATCCAAAATTGGGTGATCTATGTTCAAGGGTGCTTGATTCGAGCAGCTTCCGAGAGCTTTTGTAATCACTATACGGAAATTATGTCTGGAAGTTATGAAAAAGAGCTACTCTTTGACACCCCTGCATATTATCTGGGCAGAATCGTAAGCGATATTGCTGTAAAGTATGTTTTTTCTTCCAAGGGGATTGTTAAATTAGAAATTGCTGCGAAAAACATTTTGTATTTCTTGCTTGATCACTTTGTCGGGGCAGTATTGGAGTTCGATACCCCTACAGGCGGATGCTCTGTAGACAAGAAACTGATACATCTGGTTTCGGACAATTATAAAAATAACTACTTCCGTAGCAGCAAAGGACTCAGCGAATCGGAAAAGCTTTATTATCGACTTTTGCTGGTAAATGACTATATTTCCGGTATGACAGATAGCTATGCCAAGAGTCTATACCAAGAGCTAAGCGGCATTTATTAGGCCGCTTAGCTCTAAAGCAAGGAGAATAATAGCTAAATAAGTTAGGAAAGTTTTAGGCTTGAAATAGAGTGAGTAGGGCAGACTTTCTCACATTCACCGCAACGGGTACAAATCTGTTGATTAATCTTGGCCAAAGGTTTATCTAAAGTTATGGCCGAGACCGGACAGGTCTTTTCACAGCGGCGGCAGCCGATACAACCGACACTGCAATTTTGCTTCGTGCGGGCGCCGGGCCAGGAGTTACTGCAAGCGACTACCTGTTTGGCTGAGCGCGGAAGCAGTTGTAAAAGTTCTTTGGGGCAGATTTTGACGCATTGACCACAAGCGGTACATTCATTTGGATCGATTTGGACAATACCGTCGACTATTTTTAATGCCCCAAAAGCACAGACCCCAATACAGTCACCAAAGCCTAAACAACCATAGGTACAAGCACCTGGCCCACCCAGCAGCCCATGGGCTGCATTACAGGTTTGGGTACCAAGATATTCATAGCGCCGCTGTGTGTGTTGCTGGGTACCTTGGCACAAAAGTACAGCTACTTTGGCCTCAAAGACTGTAGGCGCAACACCTAATATTGCAGCTAACTCTGCAGCGCAATCCGGACCTCCGGCTGTGCACAAAGTTGTATCCTTCCCCCCTTCAGCCAAATATTGGGCATAACCCTCGCAACCGGGATAGCCGCATCCACCGCAATTAGCGCCAGGTAAGGCAGACAAAAGTTCATCTTTTTTCGGATTGGAGGGGAGTTGAAAAAAATGTGCCACCGTGATAATCAGCCCTCCTAAGAGTAAAGCAATCCCTAAAACTACAAGACCGGGCACCAGAATATTTTGTAGCAAGGAAGAGGTATTCTGCGAGACTAAAAGCGTCATAATAAACCTCCCTTATGTAAAAATATTTTCGATGAGACCTTTAAAGCCAAAGAACGAGACTGCAACCAGTGAGGCAGAAATAAGAGTTATGGGAAGTCCTTTTAAAGCTTCTGGCACATCAGCCTTATCCACTCTGCTGCGAACACCGGAAAATAAGAATAACGCTAAGAGAAAGCCCAGTCCACCTCCAAGGGCGTTAACCATGGACTGGGGGAAGTCATAAGCCTGATTTATGTTTAGGATGGTCACTCCCAAAACGGCACAGTTGGTGGTTATAAGAGGAAGATAGATTCCCAAGGCTCGATAGAGCGGTGGCATGGTTTTTTTCATAGCCATTTCAATCATCTGAACCAACGCAGCGATGACTAAAATAAAGACTAGTGTTTGTAAATATTTTAGATTTAGAGGCTCCAAAATCAAATATTGGATGGGCCAGGTAATGGCCGTCGCTGCCAACATAACAAAGATAACGGCACCGCTCATTCCCATGGCTGTTTTAATATTTTTAGAGACTCCTAAGAAGGCGCAAATACCTAGAAATTTTGATAAAACAAAATTATCCACTAAGATGGCTGAGAAAAGAATAATGATCAACTGAGTCATGTGGAACCTCCTTTATCACCGCAACCTTCTGAGCAACCACCACAGGCCTCACAATTGCCGATTTGTGGAGCCGGGCTCTGGGGAAGTGAGCGGCGTTTTTCAAGCCAACGCACAAAGAGCTGGGAAAAGCAGATGCAAATTCCAAAGACAAAAAAACCGCCCGGTGGCAAGATGAAAAACATCATGGGCTGAAAAAGACTGCCAAATCCCGGTATAGCCAACCCGAAAAAAGAGCCGGCACCCAAAATTTCCCGTATCGCTCCAATAAAGAAAAGAGCAACGGTGAAACCTACACCCATACCAATGCCATCTATCATAGCTGAAAATACTGGTTTTTTACTGGCGAAGGCTTCGGCTCTGGCCAGCACAATACAGTTAACCACAATAAGAGGGATATAAATTCCCAGCGAATCATTAAGTGCTGGCAAATAGGCCGAAACTAACATTTGTACTATGGTAACAAAACCCGCAATGATTGTGATAAAAGCCGGAATACGTACCTTGTCAGGTATAAGGTTACGTAAAAGAGAGATGATAATTTCCGAGCCTGTTAAGACAAAAATAACTGCTAGCCCCATACTAATAGCATTTTTAGCTGAGGTAGTGATAGCCAAAACCGGACAGATACCTAAAACAAGCCGAAAGACGGGATTTTCAAAGAGGACGCCATTTTTCAAGATCGATAAAGGCGCGTCTTGCTTCTTCTGCTTTTGCAGGCGTTCCTCCGGATCTTGGTAAGGTAGATCTTTCTTTTCTTGGGTTACGAGCTCTTTCATGAAATTACCCCCTTCTCCTTTAGCATCTTAAAGGCTTGGAGAGCATGATTTACAGCCTGTGCCGCCCCATTTGAAGAAATAGTAGCACCGGAAACACTATCAATTACCTGTACATCATTGCCTGTTCTGACAGAGATACTCTTACCTACTTCCAGTCCGGTGAATTGTGCGGTAAAAACTTCCTCTTCAACTTTTTTCCCCAAGCCGGGAGTATCATCAGGAGCGGAAATGGTTGCCATGACAATTTTACCTTCCAAATCAATTCCGGTGGTGGCGATTACCGGACCGGCATAACCACGACTTTGGCTGATAAAAACGTAGCCAAGAGTTTGATCTTTCTCCTGAATCGCTTGGCTTATCTCTAATACATCTATTTCACCCTCTTTAAAAGCAGCACCGATTTCTTTCGTAATCGCAACTTCTTTAAATGCTGATGCCTCAGGAAAGATTAACTTTTTTTGTACCAAGGAGGCCTCTTCTTTTTGCCGGTTAATAGGGCCTAGGGTAACTTCATTTGTAGCGGCTAAAAGTAAAGTTACAGCTAAGCATATTAGCGCTAATACCAGTGCCGGCTGAATAAACTTAAGCTTTTTCACGACTTTTTACCTCCCCAAAAGTTTTCGGCATAGTTAAGCGATCAATATGTGGTGTAAGTATGTTCATTAAAATAATCGAAAAAGACACGCCTTCTGCCATGTTACCGAAAAGACGTATCAGGGCAGTTATAATGCCGCAGCCGATACCGAAAATAATCCGTCCTTTTCGAGTAACGGGAGAGGTAACGTAGTCTGTAGCCATATAGAAAGCGCCCAACACCAGACCACCGGATAATAGGCTATATAGAATCGGTTGCCCTCCAAGACCACTAATTAGTAGAACTGTCCCAATATAAAACAGCGGAATCCATAGGGTGATAACCTTTCGAACTACCAGGTAGGTAGCACCCAACAGTAGTGCCAAGATGGAAACTTCGCCGATGCTACCCGCTTTATCGCCTAAAAAGAGACTTAGGTACTGAGGAAGTTCTGCTCCGGTTTGAGCCTGTGTCTTCAAGATCGCAAGAGGTGTAGCAGAAGACACCAGATCCGCTCCAGATAAAGACTGTAGTAGATTGAATGATCCCTCTGGAACGGCCCAGGCAGTCATTTCGTTAGTAAAGGCAATGGATAAAAAAATTCTTGCAGTAAGAGCCGGATTGACAAAATTATTGCCTAAACCACCAAACATTTGCTTGACTACAACGATGGCAAAGAAGGCACCCAATACTACCATGTAGAGCGGCAGTGTTGGTGGTAAGTTAAAAGCTAACAAGATGCCTGTAATGACGGCAGATAAATCTGAGATAGTTTGATTGCGCTTCATAATTCGTCGACTCATATACTCAAAAATGACACAAGCGATAACGGAGACGAGTATAATGAGTATAGCTCTGGCGCCAAACCAAATCCCTGCTGCAATGATGGCAGGGACACAGGCGATCACCACATCCCTCATAAGAGAAACGGTAGTAACCTTATCACGAATATGAGGGGAACTAGATACTTGTAAAGGCATATTAAGCCGGCACAGCCCGGTTATTGGGCATGCCCCTCCTTTCCGGAAGCCTCTAAAAGCTCGGCCTCCCGCTTTTTTTCCTCGGCTAGCCGCGCACGTTCAGCCCGTACAATGGTTTTGCCATTTCGAATACTTTGAGTTAGATAACGTTTGGCTGGGCAAGCATAGGTACAGCAGCCGCATTCAATACAATCCATAACATGATAGTATTCCAAATCTTGGGGGTCTTGGCGTCTGGCTGATTGATCGATGCCGGTGGGTAAAAGATTCATAGGGCAGGCTTTAATGCAGCGGGCACATCGGATACAGGGGGACTCGCTGGGGATTCGGGCTTCTTTGCTGCCAAAAACCAATACAGCGTTGTTGGCCTTAATAATGCCACAGTCGATGCGATCTAGAGCAAAGCCCATCATCGCTCCACCCATGATAACTTTTAGAGGCTCTTCTTTGAGCCCACCGGCGGCCTCAATAACGTCACTGATCCTGGCACCAATAGGAACATTAACATTGCCGGGCATCTTGAGTGCACTTCCGTCCAGCGTCAGGCGCTTTCGAACCAGAGGAACGCCGGTACGCAAATAGTGACCAATAAAACGCAACGTGCTGATATTGAGCGTAAGCACGCCTACATCAGAGGGGAGCCCGCCGGTAGGAACCTTGCGGCCAGTCAAGGAGTGGATTAGCATTTTTTCGGCTCCTTGAGGATAGATTGTTCGTAGTTCTACAATCGAAATTGGTAGTGAATGCTTCAGCTCAAGAGCCCTTCTTTCTAGTTCTCGCTTAAGAATGCCAGGTGCTAAAGGCTTGTTATTTTCAACCCCGATAATGGCGGCAGGAATATTGAGCCAATGGAGAGTTGCTTCAATTCCGGCAATAATTTCTTCCGGTCGTTCGCAGATTTGACGATAGTCAGAGGTTATGTAGGGTTCGCACTCAGCCGCATTAACTAATAAGAAATCTGGTTCTTTGCCTTCCGGTGCCTTCATCTTAATGTGCGTAGGAAAAGCCGCACCGCCTAAACCTACTAGTCCGGCATTCCTGACCATATCTAAAAATTCTTGGCGGGAATTAACCGAAGGGGGCTGACAAGAGGGGTCGATGATATCCAATCCGTCAGATTCAATAATTACCGCCTCTACGGGCTCTCCGGTAGCAGAAATAATATATTTTACTTCTTTTACTGTCCCGGAAATACTGGCGTGAACAGGTACAGCCATAGGATGCTCGGCTTGGCCAATAAGTTGACCGACCAAGACTTTATCGCCTTTCTGAACAACGGCCTTACAGGGCGGACCAATGTGCTGCTTTAGGAGGATTTCTACCTGAGTAAAATCCCTGAGTTTGACCGAAGGATAATCGTGGGTATTCTTATTTCCTTTGGGATGTACACCGCCGGAGAATTTTCGCATAACTAACAAATCTGCTCCCTCCTTTGACAACTATCTTAAGCTATTATATGCATTTTTTCTGAAAAGACAAAGGGCTTATAATCAACTTTTGTTTTTTCTATGGCTTTAGAGTATAATTAGCCCTAATTAAACCCGCTGAGGAGGCTCATATGCTCGACATTAATCTTATTAGAAAAGACCCCGCAGAAATTGCAGCAAAATTAGCGAAAAAGGGCTGTCAAGTTGATTTTACTGATTTTTTAGAGAACGATCAGAAACGTCGGGAGCTTATCGTTAAAACAGAAGGGCTCAAGGCACAGAAGAATCAGCAATCTGCTGAAATTCCGGCGCTAAAGAAGGCCGGAGCCGATGTGACACCTATTTTTGAAGCTATGAAAGCCATTTCAGAAGAAATAAAAACTTTGGATGAAGCCTTAGCGGCCATTGAAGATCAGCAGCAGACCTTTTTAGATGCTCTGCCCAATATACCAGCTGAGGATGTTCTTCCCGGAGGCAAAGAGAACAACCAAATTGTTTCTACTTTTGGTCAAAGACCGGAATTTTCTTTTGCACCCAAGCACCATGTAGATATTGCACAAGACCTAGGGCTGATTGATTATGAGCGCGGTGTTAAGCTGTCCGGTTCAGGGTATTGGGTTTATCGGAAGGATGGTGCCCGCTTAGAGTGGGCGCTGCTTAACTATTTCATGGAAGAACATATGGCTGATGGATATGAGATGCTTTTTGTTCCACACATGCTCTCTGCGGCTTGTGGCTATACAGCCGGCCAATTTCCCAAATTTAAAGATGATGTTTACCAGATCAGAGATGAAGAGGCAACCGGCGGATTTACTCATTTTATGTTGCCTACAGCCGAAACAGCTTTAGTCAACTTGCACCGGGATGAGATTTTAGTAGAGGAAGAGCTGCCTTTTAAGTATTTTGCTTTTACCCCTTGCTATCGTAAAGAAGCCGGTTCCTATCGTGCCGAGGAAAGAGGTATGATACGAGGGCATCAATTTAACAAAGTAGAGATGTTCCAGTACGCCAGACCGGAGGAGTCCGAAGAGGCTCTTCAAGAATTGGTTCGTAAGGCTGCCCATTTGGTGGAGGGTCTTGGATTGCATCATCAAGTGACAAAACTAGCTGCAGAAGATTGTTCTGCTTCTATGATGAAGACCTATGATATTGAAGTTTGGATTCCCTCTATGAACGACTATAAAGAAGTAAGCTCGGCTTCAAATGCAGGTGATTATCAAGCCAGAAGAGGCAATATGCGTTTCCGCCGTAAGGATGGGAAAACGATTTCCTTTGTTCATACCTTAAATGCTTCAGGCTTAGCCACCAGTCGTATTTTGCCTGCTATTTTAGAACAGTATCAGCAAGAAGATGGTTCTGTTTTAATTCCTAAGGTTTTGCAAAAGTGGATGAACGGGCAAACCGTGATTATGAAATAAGTCTTTGGCTTCTGCCAGCTGAACAGGGTATAGATGCTCTCTCTACAGTGAATTGTTTAACTACGGTTCTAACTGGTGGGAGAGCATTTTTTATAGGGCTGGCCTCTACTGTCAAATAAAGGCCTTCATGGCTATGTAGCCCCAATGCTCACAAGCTGAGCGATTCACAATCTTCTAAATTTTTTACTATTACAAAAAAGAAGGGGCTGTCTCAATTTTTGAGACAGCCCCTACGATAGTAGTTGATATTTTGAACGCTTAAGCACCGTCGTACTTGCCTTCAGGATATTTACCGCCGGGATTCCACAATATCCATTCCGAATATCCGGCATCCTTAATAGCTTTAATTTGCTCATTAATCTGATCATAGCCGTAATTGATGTACCCTTTAACCCAACTAGCTGTAAAAGCTTGAATATAGGGGCGAATGGTAGCATAGCCTTCTTTGGAGGCAGCTGTTTTGCCAAGCTCAAAAGCATTGAAAAGCACTCCATAGGGGTCTTGATCGGGAACGGGGAAGGTTTTGCCGTTTAGTACAGTATTTTCGGCATAGTGTGAGGGATAGACCATGGGCGCTAAGTTATCAATTCCCGTTAATCCCACAGTTGCCCAGTTTTGTCCCAAAATATCACCATCAGAGTCACTGGAAAGAATAATACCGAAAACGTCAGCGCCAACGGGAATGCCATACTTTTCTTGTAGACGAATTCGAGCTGTTTGCAAGAAGCGATTAATCGTCTCTACTTTGGTAGGGGTAGTGGCCGGATCACCAAAGTAAGGCTTGGCACCAGAGGTAGTAGAACCGGTGGGGAAACGAACATAATCCAGCTGAATTTCATCTACACCAGCTTGGATGGCTTCCTCAGCCAAAGCAATATTATATTCCCAGATATCTTTATCATATGGATTAGTAAAGGCTTTACCACCTTCGTTTTTAAAATAGAGAGTATTGCCCGCTTCGTCTTTGATACAATCTTCTGGTCTCTGGGCTGCGAAATCGGGATCCTTAAAACAAACAATACGCCCAATTACTTTGATATCATTATCGTGAAAAGTTTTGACCAGGTCGCTTAAATTATAAAGACTTTTTACCAAGCCTAGCTCTTTAGCCAGGGGGTTCTGGCTATCAAAGAGTACACCATTAGATTCTTTGATATCTACAACTACAGCGTTTATCTCAGAATTTTTTGCCAAGGCCAAGGTGTTGTCTACATAAGCACCTGCACCAATGTAGGCTGCCCGAATCTCATTGTGAACCAATGGCTTAGTTGCCTCAGAGATAGGCAGTGGTCCAAAAAAACTTTCCACATTAGCCGACTGCTGTAATAATTCAGGCTGGGGGGTAGGTAAGGGGGTTGGTGTGGCTGTGGTAGTGGCCGGAATGCTACTAACGACAGCAGCCATTGAGCTACTGGTAGCGGCGATAGGGGCATCAACACCTCTAAGGGTTCGGCTAACTAAAAAGATTGCCATGACTACTACCACCAGTGACAAGATAATAGTGGCCAATCTTAAGTTGCGAAGAAGCTTTTGTTTGCGTCTTCGAGCATTCCGCCCGGTTGGTGCCGGTGGCGGAGAGTAAGCAGAGTGTTTCATATTTGTTCTCCATGTTTCATTCAGGGGAATGTAAATTTCCCACTTTCCTATGAGGGTAGAATAATCCCTCAACCTCAAATCTTTTAAAATAAATTATAACGTAATTTTATTAATTTGTAACCTACAGCCCAATTTGATGCTATAATGAGCACGTTTAGAACACAAACAGTATTATTCAAAAGGTAAAAAATAGGCGCATTGAATAAACTTTATGAGTGAGGTTTTCAGGTGTTTCGAGTTGCCGTGTGTGATGACGAGCCTGCTATTTGCTTGCAAGTCAAGCTGCTGGTTCAATGGATTGGGGTAGATTTGGCTGTGGAAATGGTGGTTTCAACTTTCCATTCTGCGGAGGATTTTTGCCGTGCCTGGGAGCGTGGCGAGGAGTTCGACCTTATATTTCTTGATATTTGCCTCAAAACCGAGACTATGAATGGGGTGTCGCTGGGAAGTTGGTTACGCTTCAAAAAGAATAATCAAAGGATTCAGATTGTCTATATGTCGGCCAGAACAGATTATGCTATGGAACTCTTCAAGAATCGTCCTTTGGATTTTTTGGTCAAACCGCTTAATTATGAAAAGCTCTTTCCTGTAATGGAACTGGCCTTGCGTTTACAAGCAGAAGAGGATCTGGTATTTTCTTATTACGCCAATCGTACCTTGTACCGGGTTCCCCTTAAATCTATTCTGTACTTTGAAAGTCAGGGACGCAAAATTAGTTTGTATAGCCGACCTAAAGTTCATAACGGTAGCTTTTACAGTAGTATGTATGAACTGGAACGACAACTGCGTAAGCGAGGTTTTTTTTTAATTAACAAATCATGTTTAGTCAATTTTTTTCAGGTAAAGTCTTTTTCTTATGATAAAGTAGTCTTACTATCGGGAAAATCTTTGACCATTAGTCAGAGCCGCCGAGAGGCTGTGGAGCAGTATCGTAAATTTATAACTAGAGTGGAGTGAAATACGTTTTTATGGATCAGTTGTTGAGTTGGAATACTTTGATATATTTGATAGGTAACGGCTTGAGTACATATGTACTCTATAAATTTTTTGACGTTTTTTATGCGGAGCGGAGGGTAACTAAGAAGTTCCAGATTGGCTGTTTTGTTGCTTACTTTCTCGTAAATAGTTCTTTATTTTTGGTCTTTGATAACCCCTATTTGAACTTGGTGGTAAATATTTGTGGGTACTATTTACTGTCTTTAATTTATCAAACTAATACAAAATCTCGTATCTTTGCATCGGTTCTAATCTATGTAGTTAGAGTGGCGATTGAAAGTGTATTTTTTCTTGTTTCCTCTTTATTTCCAGCTTTGGATTTGCCTTTTTGGGAATTTTTTATTTCTCAATTTTTCACTTATGTGGCAGTTATTCTGTTTAAAAAATATAAGAATATTCGCCAAAGACAAGAGCTCCCTGTAAAATCCTGGTTCAATTTAATTATGGTGCCAAGTGTTTCGCTCTTTATAATTTTTCTCATGTTATACTTAAACCCAAATATTCTCGTGTTTTTAGTAGTATTTGTTTTGCTTTTGGGAGCGAATATCTCTGTCTTTAGTCTTTATGATTCCCTGAATTTAGCTTTTCAAGAGCACATGGAGAAAACTGTTTTGAGTAAACAAAATCAATTCTATGAACGTCAGTTTCATGCTATGAAGGAGTCGGCCCTTAAGATTAGAACCTTACGGCATGACTTTGAAAATCATGTTTCCGTCTTGCGCCTTTTTGCCCAAGTTGAGGCTAATTCAGCAATCCTTAATTATTTGCTGGATCTGGAGGCGGCAATGGTGACGGAAACAGAATATGCCACCTCAGGCAACTTAGAGGTTGACAGTATTTTAAACTTTAAAATAGAACAGGCTAAAAAGCGCGATATTGTTACGGAACTAACCCTAAAAATTCCTCCTCGGTTACCCATCTCAAGTTTTGACTGGGTAGTAATTCTTGGAAATCTCTTAGACAATTCTATTGCCGCACTGGAGAGTGCCAGCTCTAAATGGTTGAACATCCAGATAGTTTACACAAGTAGACTGCTTACAATTAAGATTACTAACCCATATCAGGGGACACTGGTCTGGGAAGAGGGGAAATTAAAAAGTTTAAAATCGTCTAAGCAACATGGTCTAGGATTACTTAGTGTAAATAATTCACTACAAAAATATCAAGGCACTCTGTCAATAAAATTGCAGGAACAAATTTTTTGTGTAACTATTACAATACCTACTGAGGTTGTTGAAGAAGCTTCTGAAGATAGAGCGACTGCTGCAACGTCTCAGTAAAGAGACACATGTCTCTTTGTCGCCAAGATTTATCAGAACATTATGTAAGTTTGCTTTTTGAATTTTATAATTATACTTTGGGTGACAGGTATGTTATTTTTTAGTTGTTTCGCTATAATTAAAGAGACAAATTTTGATTGAGGAAGGAGAGTTACGATGGAAGTACAAAAAACTATTGCGAAGGGTCTTGCCAAAACAGCTTTACTGCTGTGCAAGAAAGATGCTAATACAGCTTGCTGTTTATGGAATTATCAGCCTAAAGCCCCTGAAAATATTAAGGAGTTGTGTAAGTTTAAATGACAGAAAAACTATGTCGTAGTATGACGGATTGGTTAGTGAGTCGGGAAGCCATAGAGGAAAAGAACCGAACCATTTATGAGTACGGCCTCTATCTCTTTTTGCTTACTGCGCTTAATGCAGTGACGGCACTTACTTTAGGTGCCCTTTTACAAGTCTTCTGGCCTACTTGCTTGTTTCTACTCTTTTTTATGCCTTTACGACAGTATGCCGGGGGCTATCATGCGAAGACGAGTCTACGTTGCTATTTTCTTTCTGCCGGATCTATGTTAATAAGTCAATTGATGTTTCGCTTTTGGCTTCCTGAGAAAGAGATAAGTGTAGCTTTATTTTTGGGGGCGGCTGTTCTGGTATGGCTATTAGCACCGGTTCCGGCTTTGACTAAGCCCTTGAGCTCCCCGGAATACCGTGCTTACCGAAAGCGGGCTCGTTTGGTATTGGCCGTACAACTGCTATTAATGGTGGTGTTTCTACTGCTGCAGGCTGAAGAAATACTTTTCTATTTGGCACTAGCGGTGACTATGGCATCTATTTTGGTGGTTGCAGGTAGAATTCAGAACTGGAAGAATCCTGCTAAAGCTTAATTGTCATGTTACAGACAGAAGGACGGGTAAACTATGCCTAAGGCATTGTTTGCCCGTTTTTTACGTGTTAAAATAAAAAATATTGTAGGTCGAAGCAGCAGCTAATGATAGAGAGGTGACGGCTATGTTAGTCAGAAATTGTGCCGGAGGAATTGTTTTTTTTCAGGATCTGGTTTTGCTTTTGCGTAACGAGAAATATGAATGGGTCTTTCCCAAAGGTGTGATTCGCTCCGGTGAGAAACCTGAAGATGTTGCAGCTGCTCGAGTGGAGTTGGAGGCCGGTGTTAAGGGCACTATTTTAGCTCCGGCGGGACGCACAAACTACGAATTCTACTCCATTAGCCGTCAGTCACCGGTTTGTAATAAAATTGCTTGGTACGTGATGACGGCTGAGAGCATGGAAGTGGCTCCCAGTACGGCGCAGAATTTTGTCGATGGGGGATTTTTTTCTGTCAAAGAGGCTTTAGATAAAGTTACTTATAGCCAAGATAAGTCACTACTGATGCTGGCTTATCAGAAATATCGGGAGCTGGTTTAAGTGACAGAGAAGGACTGGTTTAGTTTGGCTGGAAGAGGCGAAGCCTCTTATGAAGAGAAAAAATCGATTTTTTTAGCAACGGCTGAACCGATATCTAGTGCAGATGCTGCAGAAACGGTACTTCTAACCGCTAAAAAAAAGTATCCAGATGCTCGGCATCATGTCTATGCTTGGCAACTAAAGGGGCAGACACAGCTTCAGCGACATAGTGATGATGGTGAACCATCTGGCACAGGTGGAATTCCTGTCTTAGATGTACTGCGTAAGAATCAAATTGATAATGCTATTATTGTTGTGACCAGATATTTTGGTGGAACTTTGTTAGGGACTGGCGGGTTGGTGCGAGCCTATAGTCAGGCTGCGACCTTGGCTGTTACAGCAGCTGGAATCTGTCAGCTACGGATTTGTGAACAGTTTCAAATTATGGTAAGCTATAAGCATTTGGAGCGGTTGCGTTTCTGTTTAAATCAAGGGGATTTCATTATAAATCGCGTTGATTTTACAGATGAAGCCCTACTCTGGGTTTCTAGTCCCACAGATAAAGTTAAGGACTTATATGCTAAAGTTAATGACCTTACTTCTGGGCAAGTAAGAATTGAAAAATCTGGTGAGGATGTGGTGCAGGTTGACAGGTTTTCCCTTACGGAGTTACGAGATAGAAAAGCGTAAAACTGCAGAAGTTGACCATTTTTACCACAATCCTGCCCAAAAACCGGACTGGGTTTTATGGTACAACATATATAGGAGTTAAAAACTAGGTTAACTATTTACAGAATAAAATCAACATCGTTATAAATTGAGAGGAGAAAAAGATGGACGATTTTTCAAAACATGAACAAAAACTAAAGCTTCAAACTTCTGGAATTTCCAGAAAGTTTTGGCAAAGAAAACGTGGTGCTATGAGCACAGGAGCGGTGGTGTTAACAGTAATCGCTGCCGTAGTAGTCTTGGCAATTATCGTTGGCGGCGTGGGCTTGATGTGGGTGTTTTTCCGTTATGACCGGAATGCAGAGCGCCCTACGGAATATGTGACCACAACTACGGAGACTACCGAGCCTGAATCCACCAATCCGGCGCCATCTTCCACAGATAAGGAAGAGACAAAGGGAACAAAGGATAAGGATACAGAGGAGACTACTTCTGAAACTTCTTCCCAGGATAACGATTTTAGAACGATTACCGATGCTGCTACACTACCCAATTCAGGCAACAAAAAAGCCTTAAGCACGGTTGATATTGCCAAAAAAGTTGGACCTGCAACAGTATCCATTATTGCAGAATTACCCTATTCTAACAATCCTTTTGGACAAGTCGATGAGGAGGGGAATGAAATTCCAGCAGAAGCAACCGGATCGGGCTTTATTGTATCTAAAGACGGATATATCGTCACAAATAATCATGTAATCAGTGGTGCGACAGCAATTAAGGTAGATATCCCCGGTGAGGCTGAACCTGTTGAAGCTAAGTTAGTGGGAACTGATCCTAGCACGGATATTGCTGTGCTAAAGATTGACAAGAAGGATCTGCCTTTTGTCGTTTTAGGTGACTCAGATGCTCTTCAAGTAGGAGAGCTTGCTGTGGCTATTGGAAATCCATATGGCGAGTTAGCCGGTACAATGACCGCAGGCATCATAAGTGCTTTGGATCGAGAAATTAATATTGATACATCTACCTACAATTTAATCCAGACAGATGCTTCCATCAATTCTGGAAATTCTGGCGGACCTTTGGTCAACTCCTATGGTGAAGTTGTGGGAGTCACCAATGCCAAGGTATCCGGAGGTGAGGGTCTTGGTTTTGCTATTCCGATTAATGATGTGAAATCCATTATTGAAGATCTGATTAATGATGGTTATGTCAAAGGACGTCCTGAAATTGGTATCGGAGCACAAACTATAGATGAAATGACATCGGAACAATTTGGTTGGCCGATTGGCGCCTATGTTCGCCAAGTTAATGAAGGTAGTTCGGCTGAGAAGGCTGGAATCAAGGTAGGAGATATTATCACCAAGATTAATGACACTGACATTACTTCGGTGGAAGATGTGAATGCTGTAAAGAACCAGTTTAAAGTTGGCGATAAACTGACCTTCACGGTTTACCGTGGTGGTGAGACTTTAGAATTAGATTTGACTCTACAGGAAAGTAAACCAGCTGCAAACTAATACCTGATGGCCGATGGTACTTAAAGAGGTATCATCGGCTTTTCCTATAGAAAATTTGACAAACCAAACCAAATAAGAGGAGATAAGATATGTCCACACCTAAGAAGAATTCTTTCATAGTAAAAGTAATTGCTATTGTACTGGCTTTAATGATGCTAAGTTCAATTATTGGTATGATTGTGCTGGCACTTTTTGCCAACGGTTAACAGGTGTCTGACACCTTTATAATTGCTGCTGAGGTGTTAGAAGAATCAGAATAATTTCAATGTAAATTTTTGTATAGATATAAGCAATCAATAAAGGCTGTATCAAAGTCTTACTACCAATGGTAGGGGCAGAGAATACAGCCTTTGTGTTTGTCTTGCTATCGTTTAAGAGGAGAAAGATAAGTTACTTGCCTGGAACATCTTTAATGTAGGTAATGCCTTCTGGTATGAGGGTATAAGGATATTCTGTACCCTTCTCAAGTAAAAAGGCTTGGTAGTTGTTCATCCGGATAAAACTATTTACTCGATCAAACCACTCGGGATTTTGAGATTTATTTACATAGTACACCACCACAACCTGGCTTTCTGTTTCAATGATGGTTTTGTCTCCAGGCTTTCTGGCGGCATCAAAGACCCACTGATCTACTGCTTGACCAAACATTCCCGGATAGGCGTCGGTTTTGTGAACCGCTTTGATCTTTTCATCCTTGATTTCGTCAGCATAGGCTGTTTCTAGTTTTTGTAGTGAAGCTTCATCCTTGATCTCGTCATAAATACCTTGAGCCATTGGCAAGATATCATTGGCGGAGATTCCTTTGACCCCTTTTTCTGTATCTTCTCGATTAAGATAGAAGAGTCGCACATCTCTTAAACTTTCAGATTGCCTTGCTCGTGAGGAAAAACAGAGGATGATGGGGAAGCCATTTTCGTCATTAAAAATAACACTATCCCCAGGTTTTCTATCTTGTGAAAAGAGCCAACTTTGCCATTCCTTATCTGTGATTCCTGCGTAACGGACATTGGAAACTAACGTGGTATTTGGCACCGATAATCTTTCTTTGGCTTCTCCGGTAAAGAAGCTGGCGGCTACTGATTCGAACTTGCTTTCGTCATGGTTAATTCCATCAATAATTTGCTGGGCTCGGAGCTGGGCTGTATCAATAAAGCTCTGATCTGTCTGCTCAAATACAATTCGTAAAATACGGTAAGATACAAGATCATATTGATAAGGATTACTTGCGTAAGCTTCTTCAGCCTGCTGGTCGCTGGCTCTGAGCTCTTCAAGTTTAGGGCCTTCACTATAGGCTTCGGTAAAATAGCGCTTGGTCAAAAGTTCTGTAAGAAGTTCCTCTGTGACAAATTCACCAAAATAGCCCCTGATATAGGTCTTGCGATCTACGCCCAATTCAGCGGCTTTTTTTGAAAGCCAATCTAAATAGGCTTGGGTCATTTCTCTGTGACTATCTTCAATCTTATATCCTTTAGCAATAGCGTCATCATATAGGAGCTGGGTAATCTGGATTTCCCGCGCCGTCATATCAATAAAATATTCTCTTAAGGTGGCAAAATCATTCTGACCAGGACCGGCTAAGAGTTCCTCGCTACCCTCACGATAAATATCCAATCCACTTTCCAGAAGAACATAATGATATACAAAGCTAAACTCAGCGTTTGAGATGCTTTGATCTTTAAGGGTCATGGGGCTAGCGACACGCTCCTGAAGATTTAAATTATAGAGAACAGATATAGTTATGGCTAAAAGCGTTACAAGTACCAAACTAACTAGAATAACCTTAGGTTTTAGCCCTGGCCGACTTTTAGCTCTGGGTTCAAAGAGTGTTTCACCCTTAGCGCGCCTGACTTCAGGCGAAGCTAAGTTAAGCTCTACAGGTATAAATTCAGCTTCTGCCAAAGGCACGTCACCATCTGCGTTTAGGGGCTCTAATACAGACAGATCCTCATCTTCCCAAGGGGCTGCTTGTTCGTAATCAGCACTGGGCAGATGTAAAGGCTCAGTATCTCTCTGTAAATCCTTCTTCTCTAGATCCGAAGATGAGGGTTGACGCTGTTGATTTTTTTTCATGACATAACCTTTCTTATCTTGCTAACATTTCTGCTTGGCTTTTGGGGACCAATAACGTTAATGCTTGGGGAAAACAACGGACAGTTAAGGGCAAAGAATCGGCGGCTTCTCCATCTAAGTCTAGTTGAAGAGGAGCAGAACTCTCTAAGTGTAAACAATCAGTTTGGAAGTAAATAATATTTTGATTGCTTAAGTGGTCCTTAATCAAATATTGACCCAGTAGCGGTAACACGTGATTGGGTGCTAACTTCGATACAATTAGTACATCTAGTAGTCCGTCAGTTACCTGCGCTGAGGGGGCAAGTTTCTTAAAGCCGCCAACCTGGGATGTGTTGGCGACCAGAAATAATAATACCTCACCTTCAAAAGTCTGTTCTTTCGAACTACACTTTATGTTAACGCCGCTTAAAACTGTACCAGGCAGACTCTTGGCACCTTCTAACAAATACGCTGTTCTTCCCAAGGCAGTCTTAGCCTGAACAGGAACCTTATAACCAATGTCCGTTAACAGACCTCCGGCAGCGACATTTAAGAAGTAGCGCTCTCCCGCTAAACCCACATCTACAGCTAACTTATGCTGTTCCATTAGCATCTGGGCGTAGTAATAAGAATCTGTCGGCAAGGCAATAAAGGTGGCAAAATCATTTACGGTGCCAGCCGGAAGAATGGCTAAAGGCGTTTGACTGCCTCCTTCCATTAATCCGTTTACAATTTCGTTGATGGTACCATCACCACCAATTCCCCAAACAAAGTCATATTCGTCCTTCTTTAATTCTGCTGCCGCATTCCAGGCATCTTTGGCTGACTGGGTGTAGCAAAGGTCTAAACGCTCGATTGCTTGAGCCTCCAATAAGTAGCCAATAATTTCATCTAACATGTGCTGAATTGTTTGGCGACCAGAAGAAGGATTGATGATCGTTTTGATTCTTAAAGCCATACTGTGCCATTCTCTTTCATTAAAGCACCTAAAATCTTACTTATTTATTCATTGTTAATTTTAGCATAAATTGTCTATAAAACAAATGGCAGCCCACTTCCATAACGGAAAGAATGGGCTGCCATTTGTTGCTTTTTTGTAAAAGATAGTGAAATACGAGCTATTTATTGTTTGAGCCGTGCTTGATCCGATCTTTTTCTTCGGCACGCTTGGCATCATTGAAACGGTCGACGGTGCCTACAAGATAGCCGGTAATTCTGCGGATTCTTTCAAAGCCAAGCCCTGTGTCACCTTCATACTCGGCACGACCGCAACAAGGACAATAATCATTTATGATTCCGTTATAACCACAGACCGGATCTCGATCGATAGGATGATTAATAGAACCATAACCGATGCCTTGCTCACCCATAAAGCGAATAACTTTTTTAAAGGCTTCCAAATTCAGAGCCGTATCACCGTCTAATTCAACATAAGAGATGTGACCGGCATTGGTATAGGCGTGATAGGGTGCTTCCAGTCTTATCTTGTCGTAAATAGAAATATTGAAATGTACAGGGATATGAAAGCTATTCGTGTAATAATCCTTATCTGTAATGCCTGGGATCTTACCAAAACGGCTGCGATCCATTCGGACAAAACGACCAGATAGTCCCTCAGCTGGGGTGGCCAAGAGCGAATAATTAAGCTTGGTTGATAAGGCCTTATTATCACAAAACTGGCGCATATGAGCAATGATTTCCTGCCCAAGGCGCTGAGATTCTTCACTTTGGCCGTGATGATTTCCTGTGAGTGCCACCAGTGTCTCGGCTAATCCAATAAAACCAATGGAAAGTGAGCCGTGCTTTAGTACCTCGGCAATAGAGTCCCGGGGGCCTAAAGTTTCTGAATCAATCCAGCACTTCTCTCCCATAAGGAAAGGGAAATTATAAACATGTTTTCGAGATTGTACCATGAGTCTTTCATAAAGCTGTTCAGAGACCAATTCTAGACGTTGATCCAGAAGCTGATAAAAGGTTTGGATATCTCCATCCGCCAATATACCTAAACGGGGCAGATTAATGGAAGAAAAGGAGAGATTACCTCTGCCGTGGGTGATTTCACGCTGCGGATCATGAATATTGGCGATTACACGAGTGCGACAACCCATATAAGCTATTTCAGTTTCTGGGCGCTGTGGTTGGTAATGCTGTAAGTTGAAAGGGGCGTCTTGAAAAGAGAAATTGGGGAAGAGGCGCTTGGCGGAGCAGCGGCAGGCCAATTCAAACAAATCGTAGTTTGGATCGCCCGGATCAAAGTTAATGCCCTTCTTGCAGCGGAAAATTTGGATAGGAAAGATTGGTGTTTCTCCATTACCTAACCCTTGCTCTGTGGCCAGAAGTAAATTTCGGATCACCATCCGAGCTTCCGGGGACGTGTCGGTGCCATAATTAATAGAGGAGAAGGGAACTTGAGCTCCAGCACGACTATGCAAAGTATTAAAGTTATGTACTAGTGCTTCCATGGCTTGAAAGGTTGCTCGATCGGTTTGTTGCAAGGCTATTTTTCTTGTATAGCTTTGAACTTTATTCTTTAGTTCAGGGGACGCCTCTTGAAGAGCAGGGAAAACTGTCGCCAAATGCTTTAGAATTTCTTCGTCCAAGGCTTTATCTTCTGCTAGTGTGGGTTGAATATCTGCCTTTTTTAGTTGGCTAAGGTGCTTCTTCACTTCGGCTTCACCTTCTGAGAAGGGGATGTCCAGCAGGAGTTCCAAAGCGCTGGAAAGCGCCAAACGGTACTCCTTAACATAGGTACAACGGACGCCATCTGCCATAACATTATCAAAGTTTGGAATGGATTGCCCGCCGTGCATATCGTTTTGATTCGATTGGATCGCGATACAGGCCAAAGCCGAGTAGCTTCGGATATCTTTAGGCTTGCGTAGATGCCCATGTCCAGTATTAAAGCCGCCCTCAAAAAGCTTTAGCAGGTCAATCTGACAGCAGGTCATGGTGAGGGAGTAAAAATCAAGGTCATGGATATGAATATCCCCTGCGTCGTGAGACTGAGCATGCTCGGGCTTGAGCATGTAGGACTTATAGTAAGCCTTAGCACTTTCGGAACCGAATTTAAGCATAGAACCCATGGCTGTGTCACCATCAATGTTGGCATTCTCCCGCATTAAATCGGAGTTTTTAGCTTCGTTATTGACAATATCATCTAAGGTTTTCATGAGACGAGTATTTTTCTCTCTTACCCGGGAGCGTTCGGCTCGATAGAGAATATAAGCCTTGGCAGTCTCGGGACAGCCTTCCTCCATAAGAACATGCTCGACCATATCTTGAATTTCTTCAATTTTAGGTGTAGATATTCCTTGCAGTTCCAAATACTCACCGGTTCTGACTGCCAAATCTAAGGATAATTCATCGATTTTGGCACCGGCCTCTCCCGTGGCTTCAAAAGCTTTATGAATTGCAATAGATATTTTTTCAATGTTGAAAGGAGCCTTCCGTCCGTCTCTTTTTAGTACTCGGGCAATCATTTTCGTCCTCCTGTTGTCACACAAACACAATTTCTTCGCATTTATATTAACCCCTATCTTGTGGTTGATGCAATAGGTAAACACAAGATATTGTGTTTCTTTCTTGTTACAAAAAAATAAGTCTACCTACATTGGTGTATTGTTGGGAGTTTCTACTAAAGGAGAATTCCTGTAGCGTAGCAATTTATGATAAAATATCAAAAGAATAGCGATGTTATCCGATTTGGAGAAATTCGGAGACGGCTTTTTCTTACTTATAGCAAAGAGGTAATCACATGTTTGGCAGAAACTTACGACGCCCTTTTGGTTTTAAACCTAATTTTTTCTTAGCTTTAGCTTTTGCGATCCCTTTCTTTCTTATGTTATTGGCCTTTGTTGTACAACGAGTTCATCCTTTCGGTACTAGAATGATTCTGACCGTAGATTTGTATCACCAATATGCGCCCTTTCTGGCTGAGCTCAGATATAAGCTTCTGCACTTTGATAGTTTGTTTTTCTCGTGGAACATTGGCTTAGGCACAAACTTTTGGGCCATTTTTGCCAATTACTCTGCAAGTCCACTTAATCTTCTACTATTACCGGTTCCTCAGCGGTTTTTGTCTGACGGTATTGCTTTTTTAGCTTGCCTACGCATTGGGTTATCGGGTCTCTTTTTTGCCATGTTACTTCGTGATTTAGATCAGAAGAGAGAGGATATTTTCCTTAGCCTATTTGGAGCGATGTATGCTCTTTGTGGTTGGAGTTTGGCTTATTTTTGGAATATTATGTGGGCTGATGCTGTACTACTTTTACCACTGATAATCTTAGGTTTAAGGCGTTTGCTCATTGACCGAAAACCACTACTTTACTGCATTAGTCTTTTTCTTTGTGTTTGGTCCAATTACTACGCCGCCTATTTCGTCTGTTTGTTTTTGGTGTTATACGCGCCGGTCTGCTATTTTACCATTTATAAGCGGCCTACTTGGCAGAGTTTTTGGTCCAGCTTTTGGCGCTTCGGTCTTTATTCGGCGCTGTCAGCCGGGATGGCGGCTATTCTGGTTTATCCTACTTGGATTTCCTTACAGAATGCGTCAGCTACCGGCGATTCTTTTCCTAAAGATATGTCTTTGACCCATGACATGTTTGACTTTTTTTCGCGGTTCTTTCTGGCAAGCAAACCCAATATTCGAGACGGGATGGCTAATGTCTATTCCGGCGTCATTATTCTTCTGCTGATTCCCTTATTCTTTCTCTGCACAAAGATTAAATTGCGAGAAAAGATTGCCTATGGGTTACTTTTCTTAATCATGTATTTTAGTTTTGCGAATCGGCTGTTGAATTTTATCTGGCATGGTTTTCACTTCCCAAATCAAATCCCTTACCGTCAGGCCTTTATTATGTCCTTTATTGTGTTAATTATGGCCTATAAAGTACTTAGGAATCTTAAGGCTTTTTCCCCTTTAGAAATCGGTCTTGTAGCTTCCTTAGTTATTTTGTATATCATTCTCTATGAAAAAATTGGTGAAGGCACCGAGAAAACTTTAGCAATTTTTCTCAGTGGAGCCTTCATTTTGCTGTATATAATTGCCTTGCGACTTGTGGCACGGATGGGGGCAACACCGCTGATACAACAGCGCTTTTTGGCTGGAATTATAGCTGTGGAGCTGGTCGTTGCGGTTCAGGCAGGGGTTGGTATGGTGGCTATGAACGAAAGTTTTACTGGTTGGGAATTTTTCGGGAAAAAGCACAGTGAGGTGAGTGCTTTTATTTCGGAACGCGAGGCCAGTGGTGAAAGTGACGGTTTCATTCGCGCTGAAATGTATCCAGCGTTTATTAGTAATGAGACAGCACTATACCATGTAAAAGGGATGTCGGTATTCTCCTCTACCGCCAGCGAGAGTTTTGTTGTCTTTATGAAGAGCTTGGGTTTTCATAACAACGGCATTAACGGAGTCAGAAACTATGGGCTAACTAAGGTTACGGCCAGTCTTTTGGGTATTCGTTACTTTATTGATGTAAATGGTGATGCTCCAGTGCCTACGGGATTCAATGAATTGGAAGACAAAGATCCTCTACGCATTGCCAGAAATGAGGACTCCCTGTCTCTTGGCTATGTTGTGCCTCAGAGTATTTTGAACTACCAAGCCCAAAAGAAAAATAATCCCTTCATTACTACCAATGAATTCATTGGAGCTATGGAGTTGCCCTATGTCTATCAACCCCAAGAGCTGCAGATGAAAGAAGGGCAGAATCTGGTTGCTGCCGGTGGAAATTCCGATAATGGTTATCAATTTACTGTGACAGAGAAAGAGAAGTCTGCCAGCTTGACGCTGGAACCCCAAAATGGTCTGGCTGGGTCACATATGTTTTTGTATGTGCAGTCTAAGGAAGCGCCTAAAGTAACTTTCAACACGGCTGACTTAGGTACCATAGTAGAGGATAATACGCTTTTGGAAGGCGCTACTCGCTCAGAAACCACAAATATGAGTCAGGAAAGTGCCGTGGGTAGCTCTTCTTCTCAGGAAACGCGAACAGAGCAGATTATTGATCTGGGAACATATAGTCCGGATAAAGACCAGAGAATCACCCTAAATTGGAGCAAACTAAGCTCTGAAAAAATAACGGTTATAAGCTATTACATTGATGAAACAACCTATAGGCAGATGATCGATACTTTATCCATGTCTTCTTTGAAGATTACAGACTATAGCTCGACCCACCTGGATGGCACTGTTGATGCCAACCGAGATGGACTTCTTTTCTTAACCATACCCTATGATACTGGTTGGAGTGCAACTTTGGATGGTAAAGAGGTGGAGCTAAAGAATATTGACAAAGCCTTTATGGGTATAGAAGTAAAGCAAGGAAACCATGAGATACATTTAGAGTATAGGCCTGAAGGTATTCGTCTGGGATTATGGATCTCTTTGGGATGTCTGCTTGCTCTTTCTGCTGTTATAGCCTTGCCCAAGGTAATGAAAAGACCAAAGCATCCATCCGGGCTAAGTGCGACAGAGCATTTTCCGCCTCCTCAAGAGGATATGCCCGAGCAGGCGGAGACCACGGCTAAAACTACCATTTCTGATGCTAAAGTCGTAGAGGATGAGCACCTGACTAAGGATGAGACGGATGTAGGCTCAAAAGCTACCGATTGACCGTTGCTGCTTTTTATAGGTAAAATAGAAGTCATGGTGGAAAGCGTAGGATTTGAGGATAAGATTACATGAATAAATTAGAATATAATTATACAGGGATTGACCATCCTTCGAGGTCATATGTTGTTATTGACTTGGAATGGAATCAACCTATTCCCTGGATACGAACCAAAGTCGATCCTAAAGAGCTTCCCGGTGAAATTATTGAGATTGGGGCAGTAAAGCTAACCCTGTCGCCAGCAGGATATATTCTGTCAGAACCTTTTCACATGATGGTACGGCCGGTTTGCTACAAGGTTATGAATAAGAATGTTTCGCGGGTGACTAATAAGATTTCGGAAGATTTACGCTTTGGCGTCTCCTTTGCTGCGGCCTATCAAGCTTTTCTTGCGTGGTGTGGGGAAGACTATATTTTTTGTGGCTGGGGGAACTCCGATCTTTCTATACTCAAGGCTAACTTACGTTTCCACGGAAAATCGGCAGTGTTGGACACCCTCTTCTTGGATGCCCAGCCTCTTTTCTCTCGAGTTGCGGAAGGCAACTTTAAGCAGCGCAGCGTGGAGTATGCGGTGGATTTTTTAGGAATCGCTAAAGAAGAAGATTTTCACAAGGCACACAAAGATGCTGAATATACGGCTAAGGTTTTAAGAAGAATATTCCAGATCTTAGATGACAGTCAAAGGCCTTCAGAATCCTCGACCGAAGGTCAGAGGGAAATAGCTTTAGGGGGCGACCTCCACAGAATTCAGTTAACCCCCTATCTTCAGAACCCGGACTTGCATGGGGAGCATAATTTCCAAACCAGCCTCTATACTAGCTGGGAAAAATGTTTTGCTGACTTTCCTAAAGACACTGCTATTTGTCCGGCTTGCCAAAAGGCACTCGTCAAACAAATTCCTTGGTTTCGACTTAAAAAATCAGCTTTTTCTCTATGGCAGTGTGAGGATCACTACCTGATTGCTGGAAGAATTAGAATGAAGAAGACACCGGACGGGAAGTTTTATGGTGGGGTTTCCTATCGCTTAACCAATCCAGCAGCGGCCAGAGGGATACGAGAAAAATTGGAAGAGTATCAGATTTATGGCAGTAAGGGTAAACCCTATGTTCCACCTTTGGAGGCTGTTTCCGATATTGAAATGGAAGCTGAGGCCTAACTCTTGCTACTAGATTAGTTTCATCAGACTTTCGGCTGCTGCATCTACATCCTTGAAAAGGGTTAAAGGAATGGACAGTCTACTGCCATTTTGCTTGAATTCTGTCATAAGCTCCAACAGTAACTGTAGCCTCATGGCGGAAGGCATTTTTTTCAGCCGTAATAGGCTTCCACTTTTAACTGCAGTTATAATGCCTTCGGCATTTAACTTCTGGCGCTCCGCCAGATACCTGTCATTGGCCTTTTGGCGGTAAACTTTCAGATTATCTAAAAATTCTTCAGCTCTATAAACCTCATCTCGGGGCATGTCATATATGAGGGCGGCTTGTTCAAATCCGGTAAGTGCTTCCGTTCCCCAAAATTTCAAAAGTTTTTGATAATCTTCGACAGGAAGGTAGTAGTGGAGCCCATCAAAGAAGCCAAAAGCTTTTTTTGTATCTAAATAACCCAGATTATAATTGCGCAGCAAAAGGCAAGGTGTCAAATCTAACACAGCTCCAAGGTCAAGACTATTACAGATATGAGTGATTCGTAAGCGGTCTGTCTGGACTTTTCGATTTTTGGGGGTGCGCATATCAATGGCAATTATGTTACGCAGCCCCCGGCTGCGAAGCATATCAAAGGGCAGATTATCCCCCAGTCCTCCATCTACATAAAGCTGGTTGTCTAGCTTTACTTGCCTTAAACCTGGGAAAGCTGAGCTGGCTAATAGATAGGAGAAAAATTGTTGAGGGGGGATATCCTTGCGCCAAAGTTTAACCGTACTACCTGTGGTCAAGGAATAGGTACAAAGACCGTAATCAATGGAAGAGTCATAAACTGCCTTTGGGTCAATATATTTGCTTAATAGCTCGTAGAAGGGGGATTGATCAATGCCGCCATGGGCTAGCAGTTCTCTCAGAATAATACCAGCATGCTTTCGTTCCATAAGGTTGTCCGAGGACAATTCGGTTTCTTCAGGTAATCGAATACACTGATCCATTTCTAAATTCATCCACATCTCTGTAGCTTTTTCAATGTTATCTTCGGCCATGAAAGCCCCATTAATGGCGCCGATAGAAGTTCCGGCTACAGCCTCATAGACAATATCCAATTCTTTTAATGCCTTCCAAGCACCAATTTGGTAAATTCCCTTAGCGCCACCACCGGCCAAAGCTAAAGCATATTTTTCCATAACAGATCCCCCTGGATTTTAACTTTATCTTAAGTATAACAACATATGAGGTTAATGTATTGGTAAAAAATAATTGCCGCCATTTTCCGTATAAATTATTTTCGGAAAATAACGGCAACTTATTATAACTAAAGGACGGAAAAGATTATCTTGGTCATATCCACTACTATTAACTACCTATAGCTTCGGCAGCGGCACTACTGACTGACTCCATAATCTCGTTTCTGCTGGAAAAGCTGGCTTCGATGGTCCGAGCTTTAGTTAAGTAGTTACTTACAGAGAAGAAGAGCACGGTGGATAGAATAATGATAATGGCAACAACTAAAATCATCTCAATCAATGTAAAGCCCTTTTTGTTACTATGTCTGCTTTTCATAATCTTTTCCTCCTGTCAATAATTTGCTGTTTTTGTTGTGTGTCTATATTATAACATTTTTGTGAATTAAATCAATACAAATATGTAATTTAGTTCACAATTTAATTTTTACGTTGGTTTACCCATTTTACTGACTTTATAGGGCTAAGGCAAATCCAAGTTTTTATAAATCTTCTAAAATACCGAAGTTATCCAGTGGGGCAGAACTTGACTTTCTTTTTATGCTATCCGGTACTATAATTAGATAGAAATAGCAAGTGTTTTTACTAGAGGAGGTTCAGATGTCAGGACATTCCAAGTGGAATAATATTAAGCGCAAGAAAGAAGCTACCGATGCAGTCAAGGGAGCAATTTTTACGAAAATGGCTAAAGAGATTATGGTAGCTGTTAAGCAAGGTGGTGCCGATCCTGAGAATAATTCGAAGCTAAAGGACGTTGTGGCTAAAGCTAAGTCTAATAATATGCCAAATGATAACATTAATCGTGCGATTAAGAAGGCCGCCGGTGCAGGTGAAGGGGATGATTACGAAGAAATTCTCTATGAAGGGTATGGCCCTGGTGGTGTAGCCATTATGGTGAGAACGTTGACCAATAACCGAAATCGTACGGCCGGAGACGTGAGGCACTTGTTTGATAAATATGGCGGTAATATGGGTGTTTCCGGGAGCGTAGCTTTTCTATTTCAAGAAAAGGGTAGCCTGCTCATTGATTCAGAGGAATATCCGGAAGAAGAGACAGTTATGTTAGCGGCTCTTGAAGCCGGCGCAGAAGATTTCAATGCTGAAGAGGGCTATTACGAGATTATTACTGCCCCAGAAGAGTATTATCAGGTTAAAGACCAGCTAGTAGAACAAGGCTATCAATTTGCCGAGGCTTCCTTAGGACCCGTACCCTTAACTTGGACCAAGCTGGAGGACGAGACTTTAGCAGACCGCCTTGATAAGATGTTAGAAAAAATGGATGAAAATGACGATATTCAAGAAGTCTATCATAACTGGGATAATTAAGGTCTTAGTAAACTTTACAGGAAGGAGGTATTCATGGTGGAACCGGTAAAAGGCCAAAATCTTAAAGATAAGAACCATGAAAATACCTCTGGAAGACGAGGCATTTTTATTCCAGAGCTTATGGGAACGCTGCGGCGAATTGAACGCCTTGGAGATAACCTAACGCACACCCGTAGCGAGAGGCAGAGTCTTGATGCAGCGAGTTCCGAAAAGTCCATGCGTGAACTGCTGTCACAAATAACGGTTATAGCCTTTGTGGGTCCTTCAGGAACCGGCAAGAGCACCCGGGCGATTCGCGTTGCTAGAGAGAATGGAATTCATTTTATCATTGACGATGGCCTGCTTATTCATGGTAGTCGAATTGTAGCCGGAACTTCAGCTAAAAAGGCTCCCACTAAAATGGAATCTGTTCGACAAGCTTTATTCGCTGACTTAAGTCGATCAGCAGTCATGCGCAGAGCTTTAGCGGAGCGACTGCCTACTGCCTTAATGATCTTGGGTACTTCTCATGCCATGCTAGAAAAAATTTGTAATAATTTGTGGCTTAACCAGCCAGCTATGCTAATTCGAATTGAAGATATTAGTACAGAAGCTGAGATTCAGGAGGCTAGACATACCCGGCTTACGGAGGGAATGCATACAATTCCGGTACCCAGTATGGAAATTAAGCATGAGTTTTCCGGCTATTTTTCTGACCCCTTGAATCGGCTAAGGCGCAGACTTGATAAGGAACGCGGGGTTCAAACTATTGCCCCAGATACAGAGCGAACTGTAGTCCGACCCACCTTCTCTAGTCTTGGCTCCTACTCAATTTCAGATGAAGCCTTACTAGATCTGATTAAGATTATTCTACGGAAGGTACCGGGAGTTGCGGGTGTGGTAGGCTTTTGGGCTGAGAAACAAGTCTATGGCGTAGTATTAGGTTTAGATTTAGCTTTGGAATATGGCAATAATGCTCAAGATGTCTTACGAGTTTCCCAAGAACTCATAGGAAGGTATGTGGAGGAATACTCCTCTATTAATACGGTTGCGGTTAATGTCCGAGCCAAAAGACTGGTACATAAAGACGGTTTACCCTTGGTTAAATAAGGAGAGTGTGATGAAAGAGAAGATTTACACCATTCCGGTCAATGATGCTTATAGAAGTGACTGTGGCTGTCCCCTCTGTGCGTTACATCAGGAGATAGAGACCGGAGCTTTGAACTATTATTTAGGACCATCTCTAATGGAGCCAGATACGAGAAAAGCAACAAATAGTAAAGGCTTTTGTTACCCACACCTTAAAAAGCTTTATGCTCAAGAAAAGAATCGCTTAGGTCTGGGTCTTATGCTACATACCCACTTTCAGGATCTGGATAGGGATCTGGCTGCCGCTCTTGAAGCTTCGGCTCCAGGCTCCGGCAGTTTTTTAAAGGGAAGAGATAAAGACTACAAAAAACGGCTCCTGGATATGGCTGATCGAATTGAGGGGCGGATGCAATCCTGCATTATTTGTGACAAAATAAATTTTACTATGGAACGTTATGGCGATGTGCTTTTTTGGCTTTATTTCGAAGATAAGGGCTTTCAGACTGTTTTTCAGAGTAAGATTCATTGCTTTCCACATGTGGCTTTTTTGCTACGTGGTGCTGCAAAGTATTTATCTCAAAATCAAGCAGCGGAGTTTACTGCCCAACTGGCTCGGCAGCACAATGAACAAACAAAAATTATGATTGAAGACTTAGAGTGGTTCACGCGTAAATTTGATTACATTAACGAAGATAAGCCTTGGGGAAATAGTGTAGATGCAGTACCTCGAGGGATTGAGAGAATGGCAGGGACGGAGAAAGGATAGGGCTTATATATGTCAAAGCATAAAACCGGCAATAAGAGTCACCATAGACCAACCATAGCCTTAGATATAGTTCAAGAAGATATTCTCTATTCTGAAGAACCAGAAAGTGCGTATTGCTTACTGGCTGAGGCTTTTCCCAAAGGGCATGTTACTGTAGTCTTGGATTCAGATCGGATAGGAGCGGAGCCAGAGGACGCCAGTAATGCACTACTTATAAGTTTTCTTAAGGCCGCTGCAGATAGAACTATTATTCCAGATCGTATCTTGTTTTATGGGCGAGGAGTACTGCTACTGGATAGTGAGCATCCCGTGTGGGCGTATGTAGAAAAAATTCAGCAGCTGGATGTTAGACTACGAGCTTGTAAAGAAAGCCTTCTGGAACATAAAAAAGAACCGCCTTCGACCAAGGTCGAGACGGTCTCTATGGAAGAACTGAGTAAGGATATGCTTAGAGCCGAAAGGTTAATTCGACCCTAAAGTTCGAATTACTTTAAAAGGTGAATTTTGCCAATGAGGGGCAATTCCTTTTGTTGGTCATTAACGGCATTAATTATGCCAATGATGGCAAATACAAATGCTGCTATTCCTCCTACCAAACCAACTAGCCAGCCAAGGATGGGGATTATCATTATGATTGAAAGCGCAACTTCAAACAAAAATAATACTAGACCTTGATTAACATGGAATCGGACGCTTGGTTCGTTTGGTGCGGCTACAAGCCCGACTATCCATAGCAAACCAATATAGGCTAAAATGTTAAATATTCGATTGTTTCCAGTATTAGAAGTGGTGGGTTGATTTGAATTGTTATCCATAAAAAGAGCCTCCCTTAAAGCTTTAAATATATTCCTAGTGTATTCTAACATGGTGGAGATTTTTTTACCAGTAGATTTCTTTTGTCTTCTTATAAATCATAGATATTATAGAAATGGTTAAAAATTAAAAGTTTAAACTTCAAATTTTATTGGAACTTGCAGAGCCCTGAGACTTAGGTATAATGTTAATTCAATGGTTTTTAGAATTTAGAATGAAGGGGATCAAATGAGTATTGAACAAGAAAATAGACCTGAAATCAGCGAGGAGGCTCTTATTCCAGAAATGGAAGAGTTAAGCCCTCATGGAGAACAGGCACGTCAGCGGGAAAAACTATTAGGTGAAAAGAGAATACCACCGCTGGTAATTTCTTTTGTTATACCCACAATGATTGCTATGATGGTGAATGCTATCTACAACATTGTGGATCGATTTTGGATTGGTAAAATGAGTGATGGTGCTCTGGCCATGGCCGGAGTAGGTATTACCCTACCGCTATCGACGTTAACCTTTTCGTTTATGGCCTTAATTGGTATTGGTTCCACCGCACTCATCTCGATCAAATTAGGCGAGAAATCAAGGCGGGAGGCAGAAAGAGTTTTGGGAAACTGTGCTTCCGTATCTTTTGGTATTGGTTTAATTCTGGCTATTATTGGCCTGGTTTTTGCCGAACCTTTGCTAAAACTGTTTGGAGCCAGCGAAAAGACTCTGCCTTTCGCTATGGAGTACATTGTAATCCTCTTAGCATTTAATGCCTTTAATAGCTTTCAATTTTCGATGTCAGCTGTAATGAGAGGGGTTGGGCATCCAGTCTGGGCAGTTATGACTCAGGTAATAGGGGCGGTTACCAACATAATACTTGACCCGATTTTTATTTTTAAACCTTACGAAATAGAGCTTATGGGTCTGAAGCTTCCGCCGGGGATTGGCTTAGGGCTAGGGGTAAAAGGTGCTGCTTGGGCAACGGTTATTGCCCAGATGGTCTCTTTTAGTATTGTATGTTTTTACTATTTGCGGGGAAAGTCTCCAGTACATTTAAAGTTCTCCAATTTTTTGCCTCAGTTGACGATTGTAAAAAAAATCATGGCCATTGGCAGTTCTTCCTTTGCTCTGAATGCAGCGGCTTCTCTGGTGCAGATTGTAGCTAACCTACAATTGGCTCGTTTTGGGGGCGATATGGCTGTTTCTGCAATGACTTTAATAAATTCTATCGCAATGTTTTGCATTATGCCCATTATTGGAATAAATCAGGGTATTCAGCCTATTATTGGCTTTAACTATGGGGCGAAAAAGTATTCTCGGGTGCGTAGTACCTATGTTTTTGCCGTGGGCTTTGCCTCAGCCTTAACCATAACCTTTGCGGTGCTCATCCAACTTTTCCCGGAAAATATCGTCATGCTCTTTAATGATGAGCCGGAGCTCATCGACATTGCGGTTTCGGCTCTTCGGATTATCCTATTTATGATGCCTGCCTTAGGCTTCCAAATTGTTTCAGCTAACTATTTCCAATTTGTAGGCAAATCTTTTGTTGCTTTGGTTATGACTTTGCTAAGACAGATCATACTGCTAATACCTCTGTATTTGATTCTGCCCCATTTCCTTGGCCTTCAAGGCATCTGGCTGGCAAGCCCTATTTCTGATAGTATTGCTATTCTGATTACTATTACGGTCATTAGCCGGGAGCTCCTTTGGCTGAACAAAAAAATCGCTGAGCAGAAAATTCATTACGTGAATGTAGGATTGGACTGAGAGGCTTGGCTGATATCCTAATGGTAAAGTTCAAATCAGCTTGCTGTTCATGAAAAGTCCTCCCAGCAGGGGGGCTTATGAAGCTACTTTTAAAAATACTCTTGCAGAATGAAAGAAATCATGATAAAATTCCATGGTATCTTAGATGAAATGATGGAGGTGAAGAAATGCCGAATATTAAATCCGCAATCAAGCGGGTGAAGGTCTCTGAGAAGAAGACTGCCGCTAACAAGATGAAGAAGAGCGAGATCCGCACGGTGGTCAAGAAGGCGAAGGCCTCTATCGTTGCCAACGATGACAGCAAGATTGTTCTGCTGAAGGATGCTCAGAGTGCTATTGATAAGGCAGCTTCAAAGGGATATATCCACAAGAACGCTGCTGCTCGTAAGAAATCTCGTTTGGCCAAGGCTGCTGTTAAAGCTGCCCATTAATCATAGAGCTCAGACAAGAATTTTAGCGCCGCATTGATGCGGCGTTTTTTTTGTGTGAATAAGAACAAAAAAAAGCAGGTCGGCGGACAATTGTCCAATTCGACCTGCTTTTTTTAGCTGTAATTTCTCAAAGAAGAATGACTCGGTGATATATTTTTTTCCCTTTGCGGAGGATTAATTCCTTGTCGGGAAAGAAGCTTTCGTTTAGGAGTAGCATAGGATCTTCGGCTACCAAATCATTCAGATAGATACCCTTCTGTTGAATCAGACGTTTTGCTTCGCCTTTTGAGGCTGTGAGCTTCGTTTGACAGAGGAGGTCAGCCAGAGATAGCCCGGAAGCCAAGCTGCTTGAAGAGATTTCCGTAGTCGGCATGGTATCAGAGCGGCCACCTTTTTCAAAAAGATCCTCGGCCTGCTTCTTGGCCTTAAGAGCTTCTTCTTCACCGTGAATAATCTTCGTCACCTCAAAAGCAAGACGCTTCTTGGCTTCGTTAATTGCTGCGTCTTTTAAGAGTGCATACTCGGCAATTTCTTCAAGCTCTACAAAGGTCAGTAACTTGAGGCACTTAATCACATCAGCATCATCCACATTGCGCCAGTACTGGTAAAATTCAAAGGGGGAGGTTTTATTAGGGTCAAGCCACAGAGCACCTTTAGCTGTTTTACCCATTTTTTGACCTTCACTATTGGCTAAGAGGGTAAAAGTCAGACCGTAGGCTTCGCCCTGCTCTTTTCTTCGGATCAGCTCAACACCGCCTAAGATATTGGACCATTGGTCATCACCGCCAAGCTGTAAATTACAATTATGATTTCTGTATAGGTATAGGAAATCATAACTCTGCATCAGCATGTAGTTAAACTCCAGAAAAGACAGGCCCTTTTCCAGTCTCTGCTTATAGCAATCAAAGGTCAACATACGGTTGACGGAAAAATGCGGACCAATCTCCCGCAGAAATTCAATGTAATTAAGGGGCATTAACCAATCAGCATTGTTAACGATTAAAGCTTTTCCCTCCGAAAAATCAACTACGGTTTTCATCTGTTCGGCAAAGCGGGAAACATTATGAGCAATGGTCTCTACAGATAAGACCTGTCTCATGTCGGTACGTCCGCTGGGATCGCCAACCATACCGGTACCGCCGCCCATCAGGGCGATGGGGCGGTGCCCTGCTTTCTGCATATGGCTCATAACCATCATCTGAACAAAGTGACCCACATGAAGGCTGTCGGCAGTAGGATCAAAGCCAATATAAAAGGTAACACCCGGACGGCTGAGCTTTTCGTAGATTTCCTCTCTGTGCGTAGCTTGAGAGATATATCCTCGGCTTTCCAAGATATCAAATACATTCTGTGAAGACATGGGCATTACCTCCGTTTGTCTAGTAAGACATAATTAGTGTGGTGACATTTTACCGTATGAGTAGAAGCTCTGTCAAAGAAGTTCCAGCTTTTTGGCTTTAAAGGGTTGGACTTGCCTTTGATATTCATCACCATAGATGTAACCAGCTGCTTGATTCCAGACCTCTGCGCTGAGTAAATCCAACTCAGCCTGCCGCTCTAAGTGACTATTTCCCTTATGCTCTAAAAAATCCGAAGCTTTGGTAATAATGGGTAAACTTGCGGAGCTACGCATTTTTCGCAATAAATTTTTACCTTGTGAACTAAATCCCAGCACTCGAAGATAGGCGGGAGCGGTCTGCTCTTCCAGATCTCTTTGACGATGTCCGCAAAGCATGGAAACCATTGCACGCTGTAATCGAGTTGTACTATGGCGCTTGCTATGAGCCTTTTCAAGAAAAGAGGACCAAAGGTCATTCTCTGGGTTAAGGCGAAGTTTTTGTGCCGTATGTAATAAACGTCCGCTTACGCCGTCATTCATATATGCCCAAGGGGATAAATCTTCTCCTGACTGAGCTCTAAGGTTTAGTACAGCGTGGGCTGCCAAATTTTGCCAAAATACCGCTTTAGTCCCTCTATTCCACTCTGCCAGTAAAATAGCTAAACTTTCGTCGGGCATATGTCCTTTGAGCGCGGTGGCCAAAGTGGCTGTATGGGCTTGGGTTAAAGAGCTGGTTTGATTTTCCCAAATAACCTGTCTAATTGCGGTAGCACTGGAAAAGGTGGTAGAAAGCTGTTTCTCGTGATAGCCGCTACCTTGGCGTAGTAAAAGGTAAGGGGAAAGGGGAAGATTGTCTTTTTTTATGGAAAGAAGATATTCAAGAGCCAATATGGAATTGGGTGCACGAAGGAGCTTTCGGCAATGATCAGAAGTAGTCAGGGCTTGCTCAAGGGCGACAGCTACAAGTGCCTCTTCTCTGGCGCGAGGATAAGAAAAACCTTGAGCCAGAAAGGCTTTTAACTGTTCTTGAAATAAAGGTGGTTCACAGAGTAGAATCTCTGCCAGCGCTTCCAGAATTGTAAGATTATCCTCCTCACTTCCAAATACAAGGGTGTCTACCAAACCCGTTGCGGCAAGTAAATTAACCCCACCGGAGGCAAAGCGTCCGGCAGAGGCGCAGGCAAAGCTGAAGGGTAATTCAAGAACCAAATCAGCACCGGCTGCCAGCGCCATACGGGTGCGAAGCCATTTGCTTGCCAGTGCCGGTTCACCTCTCTGGGTAAAATTACCGCTCAAGGCTACGACAATGGGTGCGGTTTGAGAAAACTGTTTTCTGGCTTCTGCCATTTGATAGGCATGTCCGTTGTGAAAGGGGTTGTATTCAGCTATGATTCCGATAATTGCCATGTAGTAATCGTATCCCTTCTTTAGAAACAGAGTATTATCTACAAGGATACAGGCAAATGTGATAAAATTACAAGGTGAAATTGTAATTTATAGTAAAGAGATAGGGGTTAACGTCTCTTTTTACTGGTTTATAATCAGTAAGAGAGTAGAAGCCATTTGATTGGGGGACTTATGTCAAAAAGACGTTTCTTTAATTTTACCTTAAGCAAAAAAAATCTTATCGTTTTTGTCGTACTATTGCTCCTAGGAGGCGGGTTGATTTTCGCCTATTTATTTCAACAAAATATTTTCTATTCTAAGGCAGCTGTAAAGCCCTTTCAGCCGGTCTTGACCAACATTAATGCGACTGATACACCCACAGCCATTCGTAAAGATCTGCTCCTTAGTCAAACCCTTGACAAGTTACAGACTCGCCTGGGTGTTGCCCCTATGACTGCCTCCTGGTATGTGCTTCAAGGTTCGATCCAAAGTCAATCGCCTTTGCAAAGTGATAAACTTAGCGTGTCCGATCAAATTTTGCTTTTGAATATTTATGTTGATACAAGCCAAAAAGAGATGGCTGCCTCTATTATTGACAGGATTCAGCGTGATTTTCAGGCTGAAAACGGATACCTTATAGAAGAAAGAGAGTTACTGTCTTTCCCCAATATTTCGATTAATCCGAAAGTCGTTGTAGAAAGTGAGCACAATCGATTGCCTAGATCCTCGGCGAATTCCTATAAATTAACAGTGGACTATCTGGAAGCTCTTTTTCGATATTACAGCCGTTGGGGCGGTCCGGGGGACTTAGAACTGATTCGAGAGTACATGAGCCTGATCTATAAAAAGACTGACTCGGCAACTTTTTTCCCAGGAACAACGTCTATAGAAATCTCAACACCTACGCCTTTGCCTTCGGGTGGTGGAGAGGGCATTTTAGATTATGACAAGGATCAAGTTAGTAAGGGTGGCAGTATCTCTATTTTGCCCTTAGCCTCTTTAAATTTGGAAACCTATCGGATGATGGCGGTGCTTGACAGTGATTATCAGCCCCTTTATGAAAAGGCTGTTAGTGTTTTGGAGAATGGTATCATCTCTGAACGCGTGCCACTTTTTGCCGCTACCTATTCACCGGAAGATGGTGGGTATCAATTCTATTGGAATGACACTACTGAAGCGGATTTACTGGATTCTCTTGAGATAACCTTATATTTAGCCAGAGCTGGCAGAGCTCCGGAAAACACGATTTTGTGGATTAAATCCCAGCTGCTAAATAATCAAGCTCTATTTGACCGCTATGACTTTACTTCAGGTCTACCCACCACGGATTCCCAGAGCACCATGCTCTATTGTTTGGCCATGCAGATTGCTAAAGCAACTGATGATGCCGAACTTTATGAGGCAGCGGTTAAAATATTGGAACGGCGATTAGCAACCAGCGATACCAGTCCTATTCGGGGCATGATTTATAAGACTTTGCCCGAGGAGCGAATCTCCGTCTATGGGGAAGACAATTTACAGACTTGGCTGGCTTTAGCCTGATAACCAAAAAATGTTTTGCTTTATTACACAAAATTAGCTGTTAAATTTGTTTAAATAAAGGGAACTGCTTTTAAATGCCATAATGCGGGGGAATTTCCTTGTCTTGTGGCGTTTTTTTCATTATACTATTGCCGTAAGAAAAATTTATTGTGTTCGCGTAACACCAATATAGAAGAAAAGAGGAATTACCATGGGATTTATTGACACAGTTTTTGCAAAGGCTAAAGCCGCTCAGAAGACAATTGTTTTACCGGAAGCCAGAGATCCACGAACAATTGAAGCAGCAGCTAAGCTTATGCAACAAGGCATAGTTAAGGTCATCCTGATTGGAAACAAAGAAGAACTTACGAGCAGCTCGGGGAATTGGGACATTTCGGGGGCTGTTTTTGTTGATCCTCTGAATTATCCTCAGTATGAAGAGTTTGTCGAGAATTTTGCTCAAATGCGACAGAAGAAATTCCCCAGCATAGAGGCTGCTCGTGAAAAGGCAGCTCAACTCATGCGGGATGAGATGTACTTAGGCGTTATGCTAGTCAAGCATGGGATGGCTGATGGCATGGTAGCCGGTGCTTGTCATAGTACAGCAGATACTCTGCGTCCGTCCCTTCAAATCCTCAAAACCGCACCCGGTACCAAGTTAGTGTCCTCTTTCTTCATTATGGTAGTACCGGATTGTTCTATGGGCGCAGATGGGGTGTTTTTATTCTCCGATGCTGGGTTGGTGGAGAATCCCAATGCGGAGGAGCTTTCTGAAATCGCTCTATCTTCAGCTCAAAGTTTTCAAAAATTGGTTGGAAAAGAGCCCACGGTGGCCATGTTGTCCTATTCTACCTATGGCTCTGCTAAGTCTCCTTTAACCGAAAAGGTGGTGGAAGCAACTAAGCTTGCTAAGATGAAAGCGCCCCATTTGGCTTTGGATGGAGAGTTGCAGCTAGATGCAGCCATTGTTCCCTCTGTTGGAGAGAGTAAGGCTCCTACCAGTCCGGTGGCTGGCAAAGCTAATGTACTTATCTTCCCTGACTTGGACGCAGGAAATATTGGTTACAAGCTTACTCAGAGGTTGGCAAAGGCTGAGGCTTATGGTCCTGTTACCCAGGGAATTGCTGCACCGGTTAATGATCTGTCCAGAGGTTGTACCGCCGATGATATCGTTGGTGTTGCTGCCATTACTGCGGTTCAGGCAATTTCTTAAGTCTTACCCTGTCTTGGATATAGAAGCAATTCACAATGTAGCAGATAAAGGAGCATACAATGAAAGTATTAGTAATTAACGCCGGAAGTTCTTCCCTTAAATATCAGTTTTTAATCTCTGAAACAGGTGAGGTTTTAGCCAAAGGTGGTGCAGAAAGAATTGGGCTTGATAATGCCTGTATTGTCCATGTCCGTGCTGGTGAAGAAAAGGTTCAGATTGATACAGACCTACCGAATCACAAAGATGCGGTAGACAAGGTGTTGGCACTATTGACCAGTAGTACTCATGGAGTTATCGCTTCAATGGAGGAAATTGATGCTGTTGGACATAGAGTTGTGCACGGCGGTGAAAAGTTTTCTCACTCTGTTCTGATTACCCCTTCGGTAAAGGCTGCCATCCGCGTATGTTTTCCCTTGGCACCTTTGCACAATCCTGCCAATATGACGGGAATTGAAGCTTGTGAAGCGGCTATGCCTGGCGTGCCACAAGTGGCTGTTTTTGATACGGCCTTTCATCAGACAATGCCTAAGCCGGCGTACATGTATGCCCTTCCTTATGAAGTCTACGAAGAGTATGGTGTAAGGCGCTATGGTTTCCATGGAACTTCTC
Organism: uncultured Oscillospiraceae bacterium; assembly: GCA_964518595.1. Lineage (GTDB taxonomy): Bacteria > Bacillota > Clostridia > Saccharofermentanales > Saccharofermentanaceae > CAZFHA01. The sequence continues at coordinate 8,310 of CAZFHA010000025.1, read as the reverse complement.
ACGGCTATGTAGCGGAGAGAGCAGCCGTGCTTTTGGGACGCCCATTAGAAGATTTAAAGCTGGTTACCTGTCATTTAGGAAATGGTTCTTCCATTGCCGCCATTAAGAATGGCAAGTGTATTGATACCTCCATGGGATTGACTCCTCTGGCCGGTATCTGCATGGGTACTCGCTGTGGTGATATTGATCCTGCCATTGTCACTTTTCTTATGGAAAAGGAAGGTCTCGACATGAAGGGAATTGATGGCTTAATGAATAAGAAGTCCGGTGTAATGGGAATCTCCGGGGTCTCTTCTGATTTCCGTGATTTATATGCAGCGGCTGATAGCGGCAACCAAAGAGCTAGGCTTGCTCTTGATATGTTTATCTATCAGTGCAAGAAGTTTATTGGTGCTTATGTAGCTGCTATGGGCGGCATTGATGCCGTTATTTTTACCGCCGGAATTGGCGAAAATACGGCAGCTATTCGTCAGGATGCTATTGCCGGCCTAGAGTATATGGGTCTGGCAGTTAATCCTGAGGCTAACAATTCTGCTCGTGGTGTAGAGAAAGATATCTCCGCTCCCGGAGCTAAGGCTTCTGTACTGGTTATTCCTACCAATGAAGAATTAGCGATTGCTCGTGAGACAGAACGGGTTCTTTCTCATCAAGTCTAAGTGACATTAGGATGAAGTAGAATGCTTGGCAGCCTGATGTGGACAAATTTTATCTGCATCAGGTTGTTTTCTGTGTAAGCGTAATTTTTGACTCATCTTTATTTTAAAGAGTAAGGGGCTATTTATGAATGACGATGTAAATCCAAAACTTCCTAGACATCATACTCTACGGAAAATTACCTATTCCGGCGTTTTTGCGGCTCTCGTTCTGATAGCTACGCAGCTAAAAATACCCGTTGGATATGGTTATGTTCATTTAGGGGATGGTTTGGTTCTGGCCACAGGCTATGTTCTGGGGCCCATGGGCTTCTTTGCAGCGGCGATTGGCTCTGCCTTAGCTGATTTGCTGGCAGGTTACGCCATCTACATACCGGCAACTTTTTTTATCAAAGGGGCTATGGCTTTGGTTACAGGCTTGCTTTTGTATAAATCTAAACCTTCGGTGCTACGCTCCGGGATAGTTTTTGCTTTGGCTCAATGTATAATGGTTGCGGGATATTTTGTTTATGAAATATTCTTGTACGGATTAGAAGCCGCTGCTTTGGCTATTCCACCCAATCTTGGTCAAGCAGCTGCCGGTGTACTGATAGCTCTACTATTGACGCCTTTATTAAAGCGGCTAAAGATACAATAATAGTTTCTGAATGATAAAGGGCGTCCTTGGCTGAGGACGCCCTTTATCATGGTGGGTAATAAATTAAGCCATACAAGTCGAAAATTTTATTTGCTACCGGAAGAGTCGAATAAAATTTGGGGGCTATCCTCTCTTATTTTTTCGGGGTGGAAGAGTCGTCGGTATTTTTTGAAAAGTAATTTGCCCAAGTAAAAGAAGGTTTCCAGAATCAAGAGTAGGAACATGATTAACAGCGCAATGTTAGCGATGGGAACAGTAATAGGCGTGTTCTCATGAATAATTTGGTAGGGATTTAGAATAAGAAGAAAGGCTATCATGTAGAGCCAATCCATCAGACGATGCTCTCGGGCGTTCAAGAATAAGATGATCGCAGGGAAAAAGTACAAGCCGCAATAATAGGCACTATTAACAGGGGTTGCAACTAAAGCGCAAGTCAGTAAAGTTACAGCTTTCCAATTTTGCTTAAATAAAAGGCACAGAACGGTTCCTAATACTAATAGAACATTTCCTACCAGAATCCAGGACTCATAATGGGGATGCTCCGGGTTGTTCCAAAGGTGAAAGGCTAACCAGCCAAAACGATAGGTAGGCGCAACAAAGCGGTAGGCTTCACTGTTAGCATCTACATTACTAAGCAGTTGGCTAAAGTTACTAAAGCCACCTTCAAAGAATAAAAAGGGCAGAAAAAATGCCATTGCACCATATACCATGGTACGCCCCGCCGCAAACCAGCGCCGGTCTTTCAGTAGCAGTATGCCAAAGATTACCGGATATACCTTTAGGGCAGCGGCACAAGCCAAGGCCATATAGGATAGCTCCCGCAGCCACTTATTAGGGGAGTCATACCAGAATAAGAAGGCTCCCAGAAATACCGCAGTAAGCATAACCGTGTTGGCTCTCTCCAAAGAAAATAAGAATACCCCAGATAGCCCCAGTGCAATAACGGTTAAGGTTTTGGAAACTCCTGTCCCTTTTTTGTAATGATAAATCAAGAGAAATAGTAATAAGGATGAAGCTCCAACATAAAAAACTGCCGACATCAATCCAAACTGACTACCACGTGCGTAAGGTGGCGTATTATTGGCGTAATCAAAGAGTTGTGAAAAGGGATACAAGAGCAAGTACGCCAGCGGAGGATAGGCTTTTTCCGCCAGGCTAAAATACTCGGTGTAATGATAAGGATTACGACCGGAGATGTACTTTAGGACATTGAAAAAATCCATAAAAGTATCTGGCGAATAAGGGCCGCCAAAAAAAATGCTGTATTGTTCCCCCACTGAAGTTGCAACCAATAAGTATAGAGTATAAAGACCTGTTCCTATCAGCATAATACAGAAGAATGCTACAAAGGAACTGGGACGCCTGTAGAAAGGGAGTTTCTTAAGTTTAAGATCAGTTTCCTGAGTCATAAGCGCTCCTTACAAATTGTTTAATAATAGACTAGTATATAGAAAAGTCACTTACAGGGCAACTCCTTCATAATAAGTAAGGATTTGACATCGATATGACCAGAACGTATACTTTTTTATATTTACATGAAAAGGATTTTTTAGAAAAGAAGGGCGGGAGAAAGCATGCGAGTTTCCAAACTGTTTATGTCTACCCAGCGAGAGGTTCCGGCAGATGCAGAAATTGCCAGCCATCGGCTTATGTTAAGGGCGGGGTTGATGCGCAAAGTAGCGTCGGGGGTTTATGGTTTTTTGCCTCTAGGCTATAGAAGCTTTCGTAAAGTTGAAAATATTGTTCGGGAGGAGATGGATCGCTCCGGAGCTCAAGAACTGATTATGCCGGCAATACTACCGGCAGAAGTATATATGGCTTCAGGGCGGTGGGAGAAGTTTGGACCGGAAATGTTTCGGCTTACAGATCGGGGCGGACGTCAGTTCTGTTTAGGCCCTACTCATGAAGAGCCTTTTACGGAAACCGTCAGGGATAATATTCGTTCCTATCGTCAGCTTCCGGTTACACTCTATCAGATTCAGCATAAGTACAGGGATGAAAAACGCCCTCGTTTTGGGATAATGCGTGGCCGGGAATTTGTGATGAAAGATGCCTATAGCTTTGATGTGGATGAAGAAGGGCTGGATATTTCCTACCAGGCTATGCATAAGGCCTATTGCCGCATCTTTGACCGTTGTCAATTAGACTATATTTTAGTAGACGCAGATTCGGGAGCTATGGGGGGCTCAGGATCTCAGGAATTTATGGTCAAGTCAGAGGTAGGAGAGGATGCCGTTATTTATTGTGATAGCTGTGGCTATGCAGCCAATGAAGAAAAGGCTACAAGCTTTATACCGAAGTCAGAGGAAAAGGCTGTTTCGGCGTTGGAAAAGGTTTCTACCCCCAATATCAAGACTATTGATGAGTTGGTGAGCTTTTTTGCTACTACAGCGGATCAATTTGTTAAGACTTTGCTTTACTTGGTTGACGGACAGCCCGTTGCAGTCCTCATTCGGGGAGACAGAGAAGTTAATGAAACGAAGTTGGCTAATTATTTTGATGCCTTAGAATTAACTTTGGCAGATCCCCATACCGTTGAGGAAATTACCGGTGCTCCGACGGGGTTTGCTGGACCTATCGGCTTGAAAAAGGATATTAAAATTATTGCCGATTTGGAAGTTGCCCAGATGACTGACTTTATCTTAGGCGCTAATGAAGCGGACTTCCATTATTGCCATGCTAAGCTGGACCGAGATTTTCCTGCTCCCAGCTTTGTGGATATCCGCAAGGTGGCAGCCGGGGATTTATGCCCCCTTTGCCAGAAACCCTTACATACCTGTCGTGGAGTCGAAGTGGGACATATTTTTAAGCTGGGAACAAAGTACTCTGAAGCTTTAAGCTGTAATTTTCTTGACCAAAAGGGCCAAGAAAAGCCAATGATTATGGGCTGCTATGGTATTGGTGTCGGGCGGACTTTGGCGGCGGTTATTGAACAGCATCATGACGAGAATGGTATCATTTGGCCAATGGCTATAGCCCCTTATCATGTCATTCTTATCCCTACCAACACAGCGGATCAAGAGATTCTTGCTTTGAGTGAAGAAATCTATCAAAAGTTACAAGAGCAAGGCATTGAAGTGCTCTTGGATGACCGCGAAGAGCGGCCCGGTGTGAAGTTTAAGGATGCGGACCTGATCGGTATCCCCCTGCGAATTACCGTTGGGCGGAAGGCCAAAGATGGCATTGTAGAACTGAAGGATAGAAAGAGTGGCGAGGTTTGGGAGAAGACGGCTACAGAGGCTATTACCGCTTGTACAACTTTGATTGAAGAGGGAATGTAGTAAGGGATTAATCCCTTACTACTCTTCTACAGCTTTAAAATCAAGTTCAATGTCATAGCGCGGTATAATCGAAAATTTTCTATGGGCTAAGGCATGATGAAGATTGTCCTTAGGAATCGCCGAGAACAATAGAGTGGTAGCAAAGAGTTGCTGATAGCGGACTTTGCTGCCATTTTTAGTTTTGAACCACTGGTTATAAGCATTTCTTCCGTAATTGCCGTCTCCAAGGATAGGATGACCCAGGTGAGCCATGTGGGCACGGATTTGATGGGTGCGCCCTGTAACCAATTCAACTTCTAACTCAGAAATATCCTCTTTATCCGGACCGCCAGAAATTACTTGGAGGACTCGATAGCGGGTGATTATTGGCAGGTCTCCCGGTTTTTCTGCATCATGAATAAAAACATTTCCTTTGGCTGGTTTCTCTAAAAAAGCACGAACTTCCTTCATAATAGTGTCATCGCTACATAAGGCGGCTTCTCCTACAGTAGGGACGCCTCTCACTAAGCAGCGGTAGCGCTTCGTGACTAGATTCTGCTTAAATAGCTGGTTAGCATGTTCAAGGCTATTTTTATTCTTAGCCAATAAAACCAATCCACCGGTATTCATGTCAATACGGTGGCAAAGATCAATGTTAGGGTTGCGCTGCTCCTGACGAACAATGTCGATGAGGGTCGGACCGGAGGTTCCCCGACCGGAATGAACCGCTAATCCTTGACGTTTATTGACTAAAAGCAGTTGGTCGCTTTCAAAAACAACCTTAAAATCTGAGCCTTGATAAGGTGAAACGGAAGGCGGTGCAAAGACTTCTTCCGGCAACCATAACTCCACGCGATCTCCCTCCGCTACGGCTATATCTTGAGAGATACGCTTACCATTAACCCTAATATCTTTGTGTTTTAACGCTCGCTGTAGCGTTGGCAAAGTCAAAGTATCGTATTGGGCTAAAGCCACACGGATAACTTTCTTGCCGTCTTTGTCTGAAGGAACAATAAATGCTTTCATATTTCTCTTTTCTTTCTGCCTGCAGAATCCATTATTTATTGATAGCTTTACTTTTAAAGCACCATTGTAACAGATGTTTTACTTATGGGTCGATACCCAAGGGGGTTTTTTCGTGATAGAATGGTTTTTATTTGTCAAATATAAGGAGACCTGAAGTATGACAAAAATAATTATGGTGCCCTTCGGTGGTGTTTCCACCGAACATCTGGTTTCTTGCCGCTCAGCCTATAATATCATTTCCGGACTGACAGAGGCAGGATATAAAGTTATACCGGTAGGTATTGAGCCCACAGGGAACTGGGGGCGATTTAACGGTTCTTTGGAAGATATTCGTGACATGAAGTGGCATGGTCAATTGGTGAGTCTGCCTCTTGCCTCGAGTCAAGGGCTGTCGGTAAAGCAGTTTTTACAGGCGGCCTGCGATGGGGAGCTACCAGATGTGGTTTTTCCGGCTGTTCATGGTATTAACTGTGAAGACGGTTCTTTACAGGGACTTCTGGAATTGAGCGGCATTCCCTATGTGGGTTCTGGTGTCTTAGCTTCTGCAATTCTAATGGATAAATTATACGCCAAGAATTTATTTGCCGCAGCAGGGCTGCCCCAGTGCCGTTTTATGACCTTTAATCGGGATGAAATCAGGCTAAATACGGCAGCTATAAGTGCTCAAATTATAGCTGAAATTGGTTTGCCCTGTTTTCTAAAGCCTGCTAATGGTGGCTCTTCGGTGGGAACTATGCGGGCAGATGATTTGGCCACATTAAAAACGGCTCTGGTTCAAGTTTCGGCGTATGACTACCAAGTCATAATTGAAGAATATATTGACGCACGCGAAATTGAAGTAGCTGTTTTGGGCAATGAATCGCCTAGGGCTTCTTTGGCTGGAGAAATTTCTACCAACAGTTCTGTGCCTTTCTATGACTACCAGACGAAATATTTTAGTGATGAGGGAGCCAATATCTTTTTGCCTGCCCAGATTAGCGAGAGCCTCATGGCTGAGGTTAGAGCTTTAGCAATAAAGGCTTACTTGCTGTCCAATGCCAAAGGGCTTTCCCGGGTAGATTTCTTCTTAGATCGTAAAAATGGGCAGCTTTATCTGAATGAGATTAACACCTTACCGGGATTTACCCCCATTAGCCTTTACCCCAAGGCCTGGGAAGTTTCTGGACTTACTTTGTCTGAACTGGTATCTCAGTTGGTAGAATTGGCTTTTTTAGAGGCGGAGCGAAAAAAGCGATTGGAGATAGTGTAATGTGTCCAGAAATCCTACCTTTAGATTTCGGTGTTAAAGCTACCGGTGACAGCAGACCCATTGGTGTGTTTGATTCCGGTATAGGGGGGCTGACCGTTTTAAAAGAAATTTGGCGTGTGCTGCCCAATGAAAACACGATTTATTTTGGGGATTGTGGGCGTACACCCTATGGCAGTAAGTCTCATGATACTATCGTTACCTATTCCCTGCAGATTTTACGGTTTCTCCTTAGCCAAAATGTTAAGATGATAGTAATCGCCTGTAATTCTGCCAGTGCTCATGCTTATGAAGCTGTTAAGGCCAATTCTCCAGTGCCAGTGGTAGAGGTTATTTCACCTGGTGCCGCCTTAGCAGCGGTGGAGAGTACTTCCGGACGAATTGGTATTATTGCCACGCGAGCCACGGTAAATAGCGGCATCTACAAGGCCGCTGTCCATCGTGAAGTAGAACGACTCAAGACCAAGGGACAACTGGACTTTGATGAAAATCAGCTTTTAGTTGAACAGACCCCTTGTCCGCTTTTTGTTTCTTTGGCTGAAGAAGGTTGGTGGGATCATCCTATTGCCGAGCTTACAGCCAGAGAGTATTTACAGCCGCTGCTAGAACAGAACATTGATACTTTAGTTCTTGGCTGCACCCACTATCCCCTGCTTAGCCATACGCTTTCAAAAGTCTGTGGTGATTCGGTCAAGTTAGTGAACTCTGGGGCGGCTGTGGCAGAGGTAGTGAAAGCTACCTTGACCCAGGGCGGCTTATTGCGCTTTGACTTGTCGGATCAGGAAAAACCTTGGCAAAAGTTTTATAGCAGTGATGAGCCCAGACTGTTTTCTGAAGTTATGGCCACTTTTTTAGGCGAGAATTGGGAACGACCGGTTACACAAGTAAGGATTGAAGAGTATGCAGCAAGAATTGAAAGTTAAGATTCATTTAGAGAGTTCCTGGCTGGGACAAGAAGGTATATCCCTCAAGGGGCAGTGGGCAAGAGGCGAAGAAGGCTTTTTGCTTACTTGGTGGCAACCGCCCATGACCGAGGAAGAAGAGGGGGCACATTACGCCCTAACTTATGAATATGAAGCTAAGATTTTGTCGATTCATCGTCAGGGAGAGTACGCTATGAAACTATCCTTTTCTTCTGACGAACCATCCTTTGGCAGAATAGATACTCCTCATGGTCAGCTGGAAATGGAGTTCGTCGTAGAAAAGTTTCAAGTCTTATCAGATTGGTTAGGCACAGCTTGGCCAGAGAGCGCTTTATATCTACGCTATTCATTACAAGGCAATGGGGGAGATGAATCGGTTAGTTATTTTCGGTTATTCCTTAAACCTGAGGACTAAATTGGTTTTCTGAGCATCTCAGAGTTGATTTTCAAAAGTAGGTTTCCGCTGAGATTCATTACTGCTATGAACTAAAATTATTAATTCCGACTAAAGGTCACTTGAAAAGGTAAAATCCAGATTGCAAAAGTAAGCTCCATGTAAAAGGAA
>CAZFHA010000024.1:0-57278 GCA_964518595.1 uncultured Oscillospiraceae bacterium | reverse complement strand
TCTGTAGTGGACTTTCACCACCAAGTTATCGACCATGTCGGGCACACCGAAAAAGGACTGCACTTCTAGTTTGAAGGCAGTCCTTTTACTCTGTTCAAAACAACTAATTTATAATCAAAAAACTACGCCGCTGGTGCTTCTGGTGCAGGTGGAGCCTGGGTCTCTGGAGGCGCGGTTTCCGTGGGGGCAGGTTCAGTAGGCGGTGGAGGCGTCGGAACTTGCACCACACCTGTTGCGGGATCCATAGAATAGATACTGCCATCGGGAGCCTTAACTCCAACTTTAATGCGTTCTCGGATAGCTGCGTAAACGGTTTTAAAAGCTAATTCTCTTTTAATCTCAACACCGTCCTTATAATAAATCTTATAGGATTCAGCAGCAATATAGTTACGTGGTTTCCGATCCACCTCGGTCTTTCCTACGGGCAAATCAGGTGCAGCAACATATTCTGGCCCTTCCTTCGGTGGATGCTCTTCAGTCTTCTGTCCAACAAACTTAATCGTCATATTATCTTCAATAGCTCGTCCGTATATCTCAACGGTAACTTGTCGTTGGCTATAGTAAGAAACAATTGCAAGGGGATACTCTGTACTGTTAGTAAACTTAAACTCTGGCCACCCCCATGAAACCGTAGCATCCGTACCCACATCCACATATTCCATAGGCCAAGAATGAGCTGTTCGAGAATCCACCTTAAGGTCAGCTTTTACCACACTATGGAAAAGCGTACTATTAGTCTGGCAAATTCCACCGCCGAGCTCTTGACGTAACTGCCCGTCATAGATTCCGCCAGCCTCTTTGTAGCCCTTTTCGGCTGTGCGCTCACCAATAAAGGAGTTAAAGTCAAAACTCTCACCGGGCTGTAAAACAAGACCATTTATAGCCTTGGCAATCAAATCAACATTCACATTCCGATTAGCGTTATCAGTAGTTTTCGTGGTAGTCGAGGAAACCTTGCCCAATTTAGAAGCAAGCTCATCTTTACTAAGTTCTGGTTCAACTACATTACTCTTAACTGTGATTGTCTTCTTATACTCCCCGGCGGCCAAGGCAGCCTTAACCTCTGTAATGGCAGATTCCACATCCAGATCTCGACCGGTTGTTCCCTCTTCAATGACAAATTGCAAGCTATTTACGTCAAAGTCTGTCGCCTTAGCATTAACTGCCGCCACTTCCAAGGGTTCTAAATTCTCTTTTATAAAGGTCTCCGCCCTTTGACCATCTACCTGGTATTGGGTTTCTAGTTTGAGGGGTGACTTTTGTAAGTTAATCAGTTTGGTATAACGATCTACCAAAGCCTTCTCTTCGGTTTGCTCAGCACTACTTCTTGCAGTCTCATAAGCTTCCTTAACCTTTTCGTCCAAATTCGAAGTGAAACTCAACTGCTCTTCATTCAAAGTGAATTTTTCTGGATTCACCTCTAAGGTTATCTCAATTTCTGGACTATCCAGCTTTTTATCCTCTTGAAATAGCGCCAAAGCTTCATCTATTGATTTATTGCTAACATCAACCCCATTTACAAAAATTCCCGGATAAATCTTATCGCCACTTAGTGCACTTCGCATTTCTTCCAGAGTGACTTCGGATTTTACCCCTTCCACATCAGTAATTGTGTATTTTTTCTCCCAATGTAAAAAAACATAAGCCCCAGTTGCAATTACAGCAACAGCCAATGCAATAACCGTAACTAGCAGTAGCTTATTTCCCTTTCCTCGACCTCTCCTTTTATACTTGCGATTACTTTTCATGTCTTTATTTATATCTCATTTCTATTAGTTTGTTGATACATTTGTACGTGGAGCGATTATGTACCACCTTCAGCCGGTGCCACTGGAGTAGTATCTGAGGAAGTCGGCGGGGTGGTGGAAGCCTGAGTAGGTGCTTGGGTTGCCGCAGTAGTTGTCGGTGCCGGATCCGTTGGGGGAGCGGTTTCCGTAGGCACCGGATCGGTTGGGACAGGCTCCGTAGGCGGTGGAGCCGGAATATTTACAGCCCCGGTTGCGGGATCCATTTGATAAACACTGCCATCTGCCCCTCGGACACCTACCATAATCTTTTCACGAATAGCACCATAAACAGTAGTAAAGGCCTTAACCCGTTCAACTTCAACGCCATCCTTATAATAGACTTTATAAGAAACGGCAGAAATGTAACCATGCGGCGGTCTAACCGACACCCGACTTCCTGCCGGAGCACTTGGATCAGCTACGTATTCAGGTGCACCCGAACCTGATGTACCTGTCACCACACCGACAAATTCAATTTTTTTGCCATCTGGAATGGGACGACCATAAATTTCAACGGTAATCTTGCGATTAGCATAATATGCATGAATAGCAACGGGATATTCGGTGTTGTTGGCAAAGGAAAAATCCGGGCCGCCCCAAGATACTGTTGCATCTGTTCCCGTTGCCACATAGGAGCTGGGCCAAGAATGAGCCTGACGCTTGTTGACTTGGAGGTCAGCTTTCACCACCGAGTGGAAAAGGGTGGTATTTGTCTGACAAATTCCGCCACCTAACTCTTGACGAAGCGCACCATCGAAAATTCCTCCAGCTTCTTTGTATCCCTTAGCAGCAGTTCTCTGACCAATATAGGAATTAAAATCAAAGCTTTCACCTGGTTGCAGCACCAAGCCATTGATAGCTTCAGCAATTAAACGAATATTTGTGTTACGATTCTCGTCTCCTGTAGTCTCTGTCGTAGTGCTAGAGATAAGAGTCAAATTGCTTTCTAAAAATTCTTTAGAAACTTTAGGTTCTGTGACCTCGGTTTGAACACTGACAGTCCCTTGAAGCTTGCCTTCTGCTAGCAATTTCTCAGCATCTTCAATCGCTTTATCAATGTCAAGCTTGCGCCCGACCTTTGATTCTAAAATATTGAAAGCCAGACGCTCCACATCAAAAGACTCAACCTTTGCGTCTTCTGCCTCTGTCTGTAATCCATCTAACAAGTTATGTATTGCTCCAGACAAGCTTGTGGTATCAGGCTTGAATTCTAATGGAAAGTCCTTTTTCGCTTTAGCTAGATCCAAATACTCTTGGTAGTATTTAACGAGAGTATCATTATCTGATGTATCTTCGGGACGAGCAACCTTGAAGGCCTCGTCAATAACAGTTTCCGCATTGTTCTTTAGAGGTACAGATGCCCCATCTAAATCAAACACTTCTTCTCCAACTTCGAAGCTCAAAGCTACCTTGTCTTCTTTATCGGCAGTTGATTTATTGATGGCAGCTAAAGCTTCTTCCTTTGTTTTTCCTGATATTTCCACACCATTTACAGATGTACCCGGGTAAAATTTATCAGTCAATAAAGTGGACTTTATTTCCTCAAGAGTGACTTCAACATTATCCCCATTAGCATCCTTGAAGGTATATGTCTTAGGTCCGCGCTCAAATAGAAAATAGAAAACACCAGCTCCAGCCACGGCCAAAACAATTACAGCCAAACTGGCAATTAAAAGAACTTTCTTCCACTTGCCAGAAGGTTTTTTAGTCTCTAGAGCAGAATTGCTTCCCAAAAAGCTTGCCCCAGTCTCTAACGCCTCATTAGGCTGACTAAGCGAACTTGGCTTCCCATCTGAATCAGCTAAACTCGCTTCCTTTTGCTCAAGATTATCTGACGTTGCCACGGAGTCTTTGACTTCCGCCTTTTCGGACTGAGCTACAACAAGATCTTCTGCTTCCTGGTCTGTTTTGTTTTCACCATTTTTTTTCATGAGCAATCTTCAACCTTTCAAACCCCAAATATTCTCGCTGCTACGTTTTTTACAATTGTAGTAAGCGATAAGCACCACCGAACATTTATTATATATAAAAAGTTACTACACTTAAACTTTTCTTGCAAGTAAAATAACAAGCATTTTAACTTTTTTTACAATTATATTACTTTATAGAGTCTTCCCTAAAGCAGATTCCCTAAGTGTTTGATCCCACATTTGTAAAGACTATTTTTTAGCCAACAGTTATCGTATAATGGTTTTCGTATCATGCTAAATTATTATACAAGGAGTTTTAAGGCTTAGCTGATCTTACTGGATCGCTTATGACTCCATTTCAAAAGCAAGATGTGCTCTCATTACGCCTAAGATTGGTGCTAATGGCTATAATACCTAGAGAGGAAATAAGGAATGTCCGCACAGAGAAAATTCTCAACTACTCATATATTCAAGATTCTGTACTATCTGGTTCTGATTGTCCTTGTGAATTGCGCGTATCTATTAGCCTTTGCGCTGCAGCAACTTCTGGGACTACTTCGAAACCCAACCGAAAATCTTGGCTCCTATTTAATGTTAATTCCTTTTATTTCTATTTCCGCCTTTCTTTTGGCTGATTTTTTCCAGCTTCCACGCTTTTTTCGTAAAAAGAACATTGATGTGGTTTCACAGACCATTTACTTTTCTATTGTCCAAACTTTAGTTACCACCACAGCGGCTTATTTTGTCCGCGACGAAGCCGGAGCGTTTCCCAGTTCAGTTATTTTAATTAGTATGGTCTTCATCTTTATACTTTTATCTATCTGGACAGGGATTTGCCTTAATATAAGTCGAAAGTTATATGCTACAGGAAGAATTGTCATTATCGGTAGCTCAGATGCGGAGATGGACGAGGTAGAAAGACAGATTGGTAGCAGTTTGCGTGAATTTGATCTGAAGCTTACGGATCATGTCATCTATGATGATAAACACACGGTACGTTCCATTATTAGCAATTATTCGGAGGTGCTTATCTGTCCAAGCGTTCCAGATGATCAAAAGTCTGAGATTATTCTCTATTGTGCTCGAAAAAATACAGTAGCTTATTTAATTCCAGAATTTTATGAAATTGCACTCTTTAAGTCTAAGCTAATTAATTTCAACGACTTGATGGTTTTCATGCTTGACCGTTTGCGTCTGACCTTTGACCAGCGGATTGCTAAGCGTACCTTTGATATTGTTATCTCTTTATCCGCTCTAATATTGTTGTCTCCACTTTTATTAGTTTCCGCGCTTCTCATTAAGCTCACTTCCCCAGGTCCGATAATTTTCAAGCAGGAGCGGGTTACCTTAGATCATTCCACTTACTTCTGCTATAAACTAAGAACCATGCGTTCTGATGCTGAAAAGCAAACTGGTCCAGTTATCTCTGGAAAATCAGATCCCAGAGTTACCAAAATCGGTAAATTTCTTCGCCGCTCCAAGCTAGATGAAGTACCACAGTTTTTTAATGTACTCAAAGGCGATATGAGTGTTGTGGGTCCCAGACCCGAGCGGCCCATCTTTGTAGAGCAGTTTTCTAAAGATATCCCCGCCTATAAGCAAAGATTTGCAGTAAAGGCAGGGATTACTGGTTTAGCTCAAATTGCTGGTAGATATGACACCTCTGCCGAAGATAAGCTCCGCTATGATCTACTCTACATCAAGAACTATTCTATACTCCAAGATGTGAAAATCTGCTTTCAAACGATTCGTGCCATCTTTACACCAAAACTCTACCACAAAACCTTTAAAGAGAATCAGGAGCCTTAGAGGAAGTTATTCCTTTTAGCCACAATTTAAACTTACTATGCTTAAGAAAGTAATAGATTAGCCCAAGTAAATGAAGGGCATTATGTTTTGATAGAAATTTTTTCTTCGAAATTCGCTGGGTATCATGATATATAGAGGCACCTGAAACAAACAGAACCTCACCATCGGCTTCCCATATAGACTTACAATAATCTACGTCTTCCGGCGCATAAAAAATCCGCTCATCCAGATAACCAACAAGAGTCAAAATCTGTTTTTTCATTAACCAACAAGCCGATATAGCGTAATCAACTTTGTATACACGCTTGTCATCTGCCACTGGTGGATGACCGAAAGAAGACTTTGATGGAAAAAAATCATAAGCTTCTTTTTTATTTCCTGCGTATCTTGCCCTCTCTGTCGGCATAACTTTAAGTAGCTTTTGTCTCATTGTTGGGAATCTTTTGCAAGAAAGCTGCTCATTCCCCTCTAAATTCCACATTCTAGGTGCAGCTAAAAGAGCTTTAGGCTCCTGAAGTAAGGCTTGAATCATTTGATCAAACGCATTCTGATTAACAATAGTATCTGAGTCTAATATACAAATCCAATCGATATCGTCCTCAATAGCCTTTAGCGCAATATTTCTTGTTTTGGTAGTTCCGTAATTTTTCAATAAAAAAATAACGTTAATGCAGGCGGGATATTTTAATTCAAAGTCTTTTAAAATTTCTATCGTTAGATCATTGGAGCCGTTATCAACAACATAGAGCTTCAATTCAAGCAGCCTTAGTGCCAAAACCGACTCAATACAGGTCTTGATATATTTCTCTGAATTCCAAGTTAAGATTACAAATGCAAGTTTAGTATTTTTCATCTCCAAATTACCTTACTTTTTTGCTCTATTATAGGCTAAAGTATAAGCAGAAATAGTTTGATGAGCGCAATTTTCCCAATTATATCCTCGAGCTCGTTCTAGCCCTTTCACAATAATCTGCTCTTTTTCCTTCGCATTTCGAGGCTCCAAAGCCCACAGTATCTTACTCCGTATGTCCTCCGGCTGATTCGGATTCACCAGCAAGGCTCCGTCACCTGCCACTTCTTCCAACGAAGAACCAAAAGAAGTAATGGTCAAAACCCTGCTGGCCTGGCCTTCAATTACGGGAATACCAAAGCCCTCGTAAAAGGACACATAAAGCACTAGACTAGCACCTTGCAGTAGACTTGGCAGATCATTATCGTCTACAAAGCCAGGGAAGTAGATATCTTGAATGCCATTCGTCGTATCGAGCTTTAGGCGCTCATATATTTCGTCATAGAGCCAGCCTTTTTTGCCACAAATAACCAATTTGTATTCTGAACGAATCTCAGAAGACAATCCTAAATAAGCCTCAATTAGGTTGGGAACATTTTTACGTGGTTCTAAAGTTCCTACATAAATAAAATATTTTTTATCAATACGGTACTTTTGAGAGACCTGCATAAGATCATCTTTTCGCAGGAAAAACTTTTGATTAACCCCCATGGGCGTGACCGTAATACCCTGCCCTTTTAAATGGCAATAGGTCTTAATATCGGCTTTAGAGTTTTCAGAAATAGTAATCACATGATCACAGCACTTTGAGGTAAGCCGAATATAGAGCTTAAATAATTCACGCTTCCACCCCATGTGATATTCTGGCAAAAAAAAGTAGGTCATATCGTGAAACGTAGCTACGGCCTTGATTTTTTTCTTCCATAACCGCACTAAATAAGGCATTGTAAAATTAGGGGAGTGTATAATTTCAGCCTTATACTTCAATAAACGAAAGGGAAAAATACACTGTTCCCAAAGGATTCTTAACCAAGTTTTTCGTAACAGTCTGCTATTAACCGTGATAATACGAAAATTATTTTGTGTGATGGTAAAACCATCTTTGTCATCCGATTGAACAAAAAGCAAGTACTCGTTACCCTGATCAACTTGTTGCAGTCCCGAAACAAGTCCCTCCAAGTAACGTCCAATCCCCGTTTTACTCTTAGGGGTCGCTGTTAGATCAATCGCAATACGCATAATGCTCCTTGTTAAGCTAGTATAAAGTATAAAAAGAAATCCGGCTAGCTTTATCCTACCCTTTAGACATACTCATCTCTGCCGCTCTTTTTAAGCTCATCAACAAATTTTTTGACTTCCTGGGCATTGTCCTTGTGACAGATCATTAGGGCATCTCCAGTATCAACCACAATTAAGTCCTTCACCCCCATTAGGGCAATCAAACGATCTGAACTACTACTGATAACACAATTTTCTGTTTCTAAAGTTAGGTGATTAGAAGCTTTAATGACGTTATTATCTTCATCCATGGGAAAAACAGCACTTAGTGCTTCCCAACTTCCCACATCATTCCAGCCAAATTCAGCGGGTATGACATTAACTTCCGTTACCTTTTCCATAATCCCATAGTCAATGGAGACGGACTCTAACTGGGGATACAAGTCATTGATAGCCGCTTGTTCCTGAGGGGTACGCAAGGTTTCATAGATAGCTGTCATTTTGTGAAATAGCTCCGGCATATGTTCTTCAAAAGCCTTCAAGATCACTGAGGTTTTCCAAATAAACATTCCACTGTTCCAAAGATAGTGGCCGGAACGAATATATTCCTGTGCCCGCAGTAGTTCAGGCTTCTCCACAAAGCGTTGCAAACGGTGTACTTCTGAACCTTCTCCCCCTACAGGGCGGTCAGAAAAACGAATATAGCCATATCCAGTAGCCGGATAGGTAGGCCAAAGACCAATCGTAACAATTTGATCGGTAGTTTCGGCAGTATGGTAAGCCAAGTTTAGGATTCGTTTATACTCTTTTAGATCAGCAATGTGATGATCAGCAGGCAGTACAGCCATCAAGGCATCACCATAAAGCTTCTTTAGTACTAGGGCAGCATAAAGAATGCACGGAGCTGTATTACGTCCCACAGGCTCAATTAAGATATGTGAGCGATCAACCTCTGGATACACTTCCGTGCGCATCAGGTCACTTTGCTGAGAATTGGTGACGATAAAGGTGTCTTCTTTACTGACAACTCCTTGGTAATGGTCAATGGTCTCGTTGATCATCAACTGCTCACTGGTCAGCGGAATCAGTTGCTTAGGACGCGCTAAACGCGATAGGGGCCAAAATCTTGTTCCGCCACCACCAGCCATAATTACTGCAACTTTTTTCATAATACTTAATCCCCCTTAACGTCGCATTCGTCATAGGGAAGGATCTCTGATCCCTCCACATGCAAGCGTTTTTCTCGAAAAGCAAAATATTTACTAAGTAAGAAATTCAGTGGTGTCGTAATAATAACATTGATAAAGGGTATCACTTCCTTAGATATATGAAAAAACTCTACCCAAAGGAAGGAAAGAAGTATCGTGAGCAGAAAGGTTGAAATGTAACTTAAATAAAAACGTAGACTAGATCCTTTAGCAGTTTTCTTAGCTTCTCGTTTGAAAACCCACAGACGATTCAAGATATAAGCATTCAAAACACTGATTACAAAGGCAAAAACATTTGCAATTGTATAGTCCACCCCATCGGTGCCAAAAATAAAGGCAACAATGACATTACTACTATTATGAGCCTCTGGAAATAATCCAAAAACTGCCAACACAATACGGTAGACAATAACACTTACCAAGAAATTGCTGAGTCCTACAACACCAAAGCGAATAAACTGATGGTAGCGACTATAGAGCTTTATAACCAGTGCTTTCATTATATTCCTCCAGCTACTTAACCTTTGCGGGCAAAGGTAGTAATAACCTCTACCATTCTTTTCAAGCGCAACTCATCCATACCTGGATAAACGCCAATCCAAAAAGTCTGATTCATAATGGTGTCAGTATTTTTTAGTTCACCTACAACCCGATAGCCGGTACCACTTTGACGATATGGATCAAAACAAGGATGATAAATCAAGTTTCCGGCAAACAACATTCTTGTTTGAATATTGTTATCTTCCAACTCTCTGACAATCTCTTCTCTACCAAAAGGGGCGCCTTCCTTAACGGTCAACAGGAATCCAAACCAGCTGGGTTTTGAATACTCAGTTGGCTCCGGCAAAATAAACAGATCCTTCAGCGGCTCAAGAGCCGTTCGCAAATAATCCCAATTGCTGCGTCTGGCTTCAACAATTTGAGGTAACTTTTTCAGTTGCTCCACCCCAATTGCTGCTTGCATCTCAGTGGCTTTAAGATTGTATCCTAAGTGAGAATAAACATACTTGTGGTCATAGCCTTTAGGGAGCTCACCATATTGCCCGTCAAAGCGATGACGGCAAGTATCATCTTTGCCGGAGGCACAATAGCAATCCCGTCCCCAATCCCGGAAGGAATCCACCAAACGTCTCAGCCTAGAACTGGCTGTATAGATTGCCCCACCTTCACCCATCGTCATATGGTGTGGCGGATAAAAACTAGAGGTACCTAAATCGCCAATTGTTCCCGTCAAGCGCATGCCGTCTGGCATTTCATAGAGACTACCTAAGGCATCACAATTATCCTCAATAAGCCATAAATTATGCTTTTTACAAAACTCACTAACAGCGCGAAGATCAAAAGGATTGCCCAAAGTATGAGCCGCCATGACCGCCTTAGTTTTGGGAGATAAGGCTTTCTCCAGCTGATTAACATCTAAATTGTAAGTAGGAAAAGTCACATCAATAAAAACGGGAATAGCTCCGTACTGCATTATGGGAGCAACAGTGGTAGGAAATCCACAGGCCACAGTGATAACTTCATCGCCGGGCTTAATTTGACGCTCCTTCAGAGTAGAAGAAGTTAGAGCCATAAAGGCAAGTAAATTGGCCGAAGAACCGGAATTAGTTAAAGAACAATAACCAATGCCTAAATATTCTGCAAAAGACTTTTCAAAAGACTCGCAGTAGCGTCCGGAAGTAAGCCAAAAATCCAGGGCTGAATCTACCAAAGAAACAACTTCCTTCTCATCAAAATACCGTCCGCCATAAGAAATTCTATCGCCGGGACGATAGGGCTTCTTCTCGCCGAACTCTTCCTGATAATACTCTTTTGTTAATGCTAAAATCTGATTACGTAAAGCCTGTGCTTTTTCTTTACTCATGTTTCACCTCAAAAATTTTATTAAATCTGTTTATTTATCCTGATCAAAATTAATTCGTTCCTCTTCAATAACCCTTGGCCGATTGGTAACCTTGGTTAAAATTTGAGCTATATATTCACCCAGCAGTCCTACCAAAAAGATCTGGACAGAGGCAAAGAAAAACATACCAATTACCACCGGTGCCATTCCCATAGACATGCTGTCCCAGAAAATCAATTTCAAAATCAGATAGAGAAAAGCCAGTCCAAAGGAAACCAGCGATAATACAAAACCGCAAATAGTTGCTAAACGTAAGGGAACCTTAGAGTTCGAGGTAATCCCCAACATAGCCATATCAAATAGAGTATAGAAATTATTATTTGTCTTTCCTCGTTCTCTTCGAGGTTGTTCAAACTCAACTAAGGCTCGCTTAAAACCAATCTCACAGATCAAACCACGAAAATATGGGTATGGGTCATCCATTAGTTTCAAGGCATCAATGACTTTGCGATCGTAAAGACCAAAGCCAGTAAAATTATCAATAGATTCCACTTCGGACATGCGTTTAACCAAATTATAATAAATTTTCCGCACTTTAAACATCAGCTTATTTTCTTTACTAGTGGTCTTAACTGCACAAACAACCCGATAGCCTTCCTCCCACTTTTTTACAAAGGTAGGAATAAGTGCCGGAGGTTCTTGGAAATCTGCCGCCATACTAATGGTGCAATCCCCAGTAGTCTGTAGCAGTCCATGAAAGGGCGAACGCACATGGCCAAAATTTCTAGCGTTTACAATTACCTTCACCTTAGGATCCTTTGTACAAACTTCGCGTAGAAGCTCTACAGTCTTATCCTCTGAACAGTTATCAATAAAGACATGTTCATAATCATACTCTGGCAATTCTTCTGCCATTATTTTTCTTACTGCATCTGTCAGTTGAACGACATTTTCTTCCTCGTTATAGCATGCCGTCATAATACTGATTTTTTTCATCTACGGTCTCCTTCATTAACCTAAGAGAACTGGTTATTTATCCGAAAGCAATAAATTTATATCAATTTCTGCCTTAATGGAAGCGTACCAATCATACAACATTCTGACAGATTCTTCCAGTGGCGTAAAGGCAAAGTCGGAAAACAGCTGTGTAAACCGCTGATTATCACCGCTATATTCATGCCCCCGCCCGCTCATCTGAACCTTAATCGGATGATCCGGTTTTCCCGCCACCAAACAAATAAGTTGAGCGATTTCTAGAAGACCTACAGCCTTTGGTGGGGTCACATTATAATCATTATATCTTAAATCTCCCTCCGGACAGAGCAAAAACCGTTCAATTGCATTTACCCCGTCATCAATATAGGTATAGTCAAATAACCTATCCTGGCGCAGTGTAATAGGTAGATCAAAAAGGACTTTGCAAATAGCATTAGAGATAAATCGAATGGCATAGTCCTCATATCTACCAAAAATGCCGAAAAAACGAACATTTAGATAGCCCGGAATTCCTTTCAGCATTTGATTACAAAGATATTTAGAAAAACCCGTATCATCCACTGGAACAAAGTCAGCCAAAGTTTCCTCGGCCATTTTCGGTCGATAATTATTCATATCAAACTCCGACCCAGAACCTAAAAAGAGGAAACGCTTCACCTGATTACTTTGGGCAGCCTCTAAGACATGGGTAAACATTTGCAGGTTAGCTTTAAAGACCCCTTCTGGGTCTTTGGCATTGCGGTGACCCGGCTTAGTAGCAGAATGAATAACTGCTTCTGGCCGATTCTCTTTGAACCATCGTTTTACAGCCTGATAATCAGTCAACTCTAACTGGCGGTGCCTTGGTGCAAGAATTTCATGACGTCCGTTTAGTTGTTCTTGTATGTTTTTTCCGATAAAACCGGAACCTCCGGTTAACAGTATTCTCATTGGTTAATCTCCTGTTACTGGGACAAGCCGCTTATGCTGAGTTTTTTTATGGATGAGTTCCACACCTGCTAGCCCTAACAAAGTGAACATGATTAGTGGATCTAAAAAAGAATTGATACTTACGTAAGCCTCGGTGTTTGAAAAAACACCTAAGGTATAGTGATAATTTTTAGGTATCATAAGTAACGTTAGTCCCACGAGATAAAAATAATCCCAAAATTCCCAATCTTCCTTAAGTAAAAACAGCATAGCAGGCCCAATCAGGTATGCTAAGTTATAGTAAAACGATGGTGTGGGAAAAAGGATCATAAAAAAGCTTAGATACATAATCTGTCTCCAGCTTCTTTTATCCGCTATACAAAGTAGAATTACTAAAACCATAAGCAAAAGATTGGCAATCATTGAAACGGTTGCAATTTTATCACTCATAGTAGCATGATCACGTAGTATCAGCCAAAAGGTCCCGAAAAAATTACGTGTTCCTATAGCAAAGTTATAATAGTAGGAATGACTGGGTGGAAAGCCACCGGTATATAGGAAAGTCGCATAGAAGAAACGTTGCAGATTCAAAACTAATCCCCCCTCAAACAGGGCGGCGCAAATAACAGTTAAGGAGCCTCCAACGCCTAACCCAAGTGCCAGCGGTTTCCACTTTTTTGATCGAATAAAAACAAAAAATAAGACAATGGGGAAGAGCTTCACAGCAGCAGCTAAAGCTAGAAAAATAGCCGCTGCATAATCATTTTTATTATAAGTCAAACAAAATCCTGTTAAAAATACAACGCAAAGAATTAAGTAATTCCCCCGATCAAAGGCGAAAATTACAGGCGCGGCTAGAACCAGTCCCAGAACGACTAATATTGGCAAAGAAATTTGCATAACTTTTGCTACTTTTAGGCAAAAGTCACTTCGGTTTTTTTTATTGCCACCTTCCACTATGTTTCTTTTCTTTATACTTTTCATAATCAGGCCAAAAATTACAAGCAAAGAAATGAAATACATAGAAAATAGAACAACCATGCCTTCCACACTATTATTGCGCATATCCACTGCGTCAAGCTTTGCCGAACCCGGAATTAGCCCTGTAAAAAAATATGCAATCATCAATGCTAGCGGAGGGTAAGAAGAACCGTGATAGTAAGGATTGAATCCTGCAACCATGTAATTGATATTAAAAAAATCCATAAAGCGATCAAAAGGCCAAAAGAGAAAGCTATTTTGCGGATATGTAAGCCCCCACAGTCGAGAACCTACATAGCGATAGATCATAAAGATGAATAGCCCTAAGATGATTCCCCCAAAATAAATCCAGAGTCTTTTATATAGTTTCAAGCACTTATCCTCCCCAAAAATATCCCTTGCTTTATTTTAGCATTCGTTAATTCTAACATTTTTATTTTGATTTTTATAGGTTATCATAACACGTAAGGCTCTAACAACAGAATAATTATTCTTTATGATATATCGCATACATTTTTTCTCTAGCCTGATTCCAACCTGATAGTGTATAATGTTCCTTATTATAATTAAGGAGGAGCTCTGACCTTTTGTCGGGCTTGGAGCGAGGTTTCTATGAAAGTTGTAATTTTGGCGGGAGGATTTGGTACCCGTATCAGTGAAGAATCCCATCTTAAGCCAAAGCCAATGATTGAGATTGGTGACAACCCCATTCTTTGGCATATTATGAAAATCTACTCTCATTATGGTTTCAATGAATTTATCATTTGTTTGGGGTATAAAGGTCATGTAATTAAGGAATATTTTGCTGATTACTACATGCATATGTCTGATGTCACTTTTGATTTTCGCGATGGCAACCGAAAGGTTGTTCACAAGAACATAGCCGAACCTTGGAGCGTAACCTTGGTAAATACCGGACTAAATACAATGACCGGTGGACGTATCAAGCGAATTGCCCCCTATGTGGGAGATGAACCCTTTCTTTTAACTTATGGTGATGGCGTATCAGATGTAAATATTCCCGAATTAATTAAACATCATCAAGAGTCAAAGGCCATCTGCACTTTAACAGGGGTACAAATTGATGGGCGTTTTGGTGCCTTGGCTCTTACTCCTGATAATCACATTACTGGCTTTGCTGAAAAGCCTAAGGGTGATGGTTCTTGGATTAATGGCGGTTTTATGGTAGCCCAGCCGGAGCTTTTTTCCTATCTAGATGGCGATGATTGTATACTTGAACGTCGTCCTCTTGAACAGTTAGCCTCAGAAAGTAAGCTTTCCTGCTATCGTCATGAAGGCTTTTGGCGTCCCATGGATACCCTTAGGGATAAACAGCTACTCGATCAACTCTGGCAAGACGGCACCGCCCCTTGGAAGGTTTGGTAAATAAATCCACAATGCAGTATTAAGGAGATTTTTATGTCAAGACCCATTGTTAATCCAGCCTTTTGGCAGGGCAAGCGTGTATTACTTACCGGGCATACCGGCTTTAAAGGTTCATGGATGTCTTTATGGCTACAAGAGATGGGAGCCAAGGTAACAGGTTTCTCACTTCCAGCACCTACTTCCCCTTCGCTCTTTGAAGATGCAGGCCTCCAAACAGGAATGAACTCAATTCAAGGTGATGTACGTGATCTTACTGCGCTTATGGATACATGTAATCAGTGTCAACCTGAAATCGTTATTCACATGGCGGCTCAGCCTCTTGTGCGGGAGTCTTACAAAATTCCGGTTGAAACCTACGCTACTAATGTAATGGGGACGGTTCATCTTTTGGAAGCTGTGCGCCAGACTTCCAGTGTTCGTTCCGTAGTTGTAATTACTACTGATAAGTGTTACGAAAATAAAGAATGGGTATGGGGTTATCGGGAAGACGAACCCATGGGCGGCTATGATCCTTACTCCAACAGCAAGGGCTGTGCTGAACTGGTAGTATCTGCTTATCGTCGTAGCTATTTTCATCCAGATACCTATAATCAGCATCACGTGGCTCTTGCCACTGCTCGTGCCGGTAATGTTATCGGTGGCGGTGACTGGGCTGGTGACCGCCTAATTCCAGATATTATGAGGGCTGTTATGAATAAGCAGCCGGTGATTATTCGCTCCCCAAGAGCAATCCGCCCCTGGCAGCATGTATTAGAGCCTGTTGGTGCTTATTTATTATTGGCAGAGCGTCTCTACACGGAGGGCAGCAGCTTTGCAGAAGCTTTTAATGTTGGCCCGGTGGCAGAAGATGCACGTGATGTTGAATTTATTGTTCGGCAGATTTGTCACAATTGGGGTGATGGTGCCAGTTTTGAGCTTGATTCCGCCCCCCAACCTCACGAAGCCAACTACCTCAAGCTAGACATTTCTAAAATCGAAAACCGTTTGGGTTGGCACCCTGTTTGGGCCTTGCCAACGACGCTTGCTCACACCGTGTCTTGGTACAAAGCTTTCCAGGCCGGAAAAGACCCTAAAGCTATTTGCCTAGAACAGCTGAAACAATATATCCAAGACATGAAGGAGAACTAAAATGAAATATTTATGTGTTTTTGACATGGACGATACCTTACTCGCCCCTGATAAATCTGTGCCCTTTGACAATATGCAGGCACTGGAAAAGCTTCATGAACTGGGCATTGGTGTTACAATTGCTACCGGACGTAGCGGATTTTTAATTGGTAAATTTATTGATCTGCTTTCTATTGAGTTACCTGTAGTCACTTGCAATGGTGGGATGCTAGTCTCCCCCGACTTAAAGCAGGTAGTTTGGGAGAATCCCATTGTAGATCATGAGCTCAGAAAGTTGCTGACTTACTTATTCGATCAGAAAGCTGATTTTCTTGCTTATAGCAGTACAATGATCTACTGTCCGCCTGAAAGCCAAGGTATTAAGCTGTTTACTGACTACAACAAGACTGTACCGGAGCATAGGAAGGCTCCCATTACCCATTTAACCCCTGCAATACTTGAAGGAACTCTGCCAGCCATTTCCAAGATACTTCTTTATTATCCGACGCCAGAGCAAGGTCAATATTTGCGAAGTCTTCCTGGTTTAGAAGTACTAGCATCTATGTCTCACGTGCTAGACATTATGCAGGCTGGATCAACCAAAGGAAATGCTGTATTATCCTTAGCTAAGCATCTCAATATCCCTATTGAGAACGTTGCTGTATTTGGTGACAATGAAAATGATATCAGTATGTTCTCTTGTGGTGCACTTTCCGTTGCCATGGGTAATAGTCATCCAGAGTTAAAAAAACTGGCTGACTTCATTGCCGGAGACGCTGTTAATGCAGGCGTAGCACAAGGACTACATGAGTTTGTTTTGCCCAAGTTCGGCTTTTCTATATAGAAAGTTTCCGGATACAAGAGTAAGAAGCTTTATAATTAGGTTTCTTACTCTTGTATCTTTATCCATGACCAAGTATACTGCTATCCATGAAGGAGTATTGATAACCGATGGGAATAAGTGTTGTTTTACTGGCGGTAGGCGAAGCAGAGAATCTAAAGCTACTTTTGCCTCAAATTCAAGAAAATATAGAAGTACTTGGTCTTGATTATGAAATTATCGTTGTGGATGCGGAGCAGTCTTTAGATAATACCGAGGAAGTCTGTCGGACTTTTGAAAAAGTCCACTATTATCATCAAAGATTCCCCCGATATGCCGGTGCTTTTAGAACCGGCATTCAGTTGGCTAGCAAAGATTTACTCTTGGTTTTAGATGCAGATGGGTCCCATACCCCCAGCAGAATTGGAGCGATTTACCAAAAACTCCAGGAGGGCTATGATTTGGTGATTGGCTCACGTTACTGTAAGGGCGGCAAGACCCACGACAGCAAAAGCTCGCTTTTAATGTCAAAACTACTTAATTTTTTTATGCGCTTAGTAGTAGGTGTTCGTGCGAAGGATATTTCAACCAGTTTTAGACTTTATCATACAGAGCAAGTAAAAGCCGTGGATTTAACTTGTAAGAATTACGAAGTTCTTCAAGAGGTAATTCTGCGAATGAAAAAACAGAAACCTACTTTTAAGATTGGGGAAGTACCCATTACCTTTGAAAAAAGGATTTATGGTCAATCCAAACGTAAACTATGGCAGTTTATCTTTACTTATATCAAGACCCTCTTCAGCTTCCTAAAAATTAGAATATCTAAAAAATAAAGATCCTGCGAAATCTTCTTCGCAGGATCTTACTTTTCGGATCATTATAGGCTGAATAAAGATACTTACTCTTTTCCTAAACGCCCCTCGAGCATCATCAGCCGATCTCTATCTTCAAAGGCCATCCGCTCATAGAACTCGCACTTATTCTTCAGGTATAGGGTTTCAAACTCCATAGCCTTCTTAAGCCCGCTGTCGATATCTTTGCTTATGCCCTCTTTTGAAAAGACAATTTTTCTAGTTTCAAATTTATCAATCACATCTGCCATTTTCTCCACAAAAGGCATAGCATCAAGAGAAATTCCTCCACCCATACCGGCTAGAAGACCCTTTTGCTTGACAGCTTCACAAATCTTGCGGGTAACCTCATAAATAAAGTCACTATTGATCTGATCACGCTTCAGGCCGTAGGAGCCAGATAAATCTACCCGTCCCACAACAACAGAATTCAGTATGTCTTGCCCCTCGGCGAGGATTTCCGTTAGGTTCTCTACACAAGTTTTCGTTTCTGCATTAATGATGAAATTAATCTCTTTTTGTTCTTCTTTAGTGTATACCTTATTGACTGCCCCTACAAACTTAGACATCGCAAAGGGGGTTTCAATCATAGGAGCCATAATACCAGTAGCACCTAAAACACGGCATTGATCTAAATCACGAACGGCTTCACAACCGCCAATTTTGATATAAAGATCCATATCCGCTCTAAAAACGATTTCGTTAAGCTTTACTAATTCGTCTGTTCTTGAGCCTTCAGCTTCGAACTCTGCCTTAATTGCCACTACCCCATGATTCTCTTTCAGATCCCGGAGCAGTTCAAGCATGCGCTTTTCTGTAAGATTCATCTTTGTGCCTCCCTCTATACTCGAAAGTTTAGTTTAGGTTCAGTACTACGCCTGATGTTAGTCAATGGCAGCTTGCAGTTCCTCAGTTACTGCCTCATACTCTTTTCGGTCAAGAAAAGGTGCCATATCATCTAGTGGTGGTGAATACATACTTCCATCGTCTAATTTCTTTGATGCTAATTTCGGTGAAAAAGCCTGGTTTACATCAACCATAACTTCCACTAAAACTGGTCCAGGTTGTGCTAACACCTCCTCAATAATTGAATCAGTATGGTTCAACGAATTGATTTGATAATAAGGTAGTCCGAATGCCGGAGCTAATTTGCTAAAAGGTGCAAAGCCTACACCACTATCTTCGCCCACACCAAATAAAGGTTCACCAAAGAAACCACTTTGGGTTTGACGAATAGAATGATAGCCTGCATTGTTGAGAATAAAAATCTTAATATCGAGCTGATAATGAACCACAGTCTGAAGCTCCTGCAAGTTCATCTGTATGCTGCCGTCTCCCTCAATACATACTACAGGCTTTATATTCTCTACTGCAGCACCTATAGCAGCAGGCAAACCATATCCCATGGAAGCACAGCCAGAATTCGTAAATAATCTTTGCTCTGGTTTAATATAGGCCGCTTGGAAGGTGCAGACACAAGCTGATCCATTACTAGAAACAACCGAAGTACCCTCTTGGAGATGATGAAATAATTTGTCTAAAAAGCAATACGGATTGACGGGTTCCTCGCACTTAAAATATGCTTCATTCACCACCGGATACTTAGCTTTAACAGAGGTACAAGCAGCCAGCCAGTTCTTACGCACTTTCCAAATCTCTTTTGAGGCAGCCTCATAGAGCTTGTGCACAAAATCACCTAAATCTCCATGGACAGGATAATCAATGGAGAGTGTTGGTTTCTTTAGCTCCAAGGGATCAATATCAACAGAGATAACGTAGGCATGTTTAGCAAAGGCTGTCCAATTATAGCTAATTTGCCGAATATTCAAACGGCTACCTAGAACAAGCAAGAGGTCACTATTCTGAACAATAAAATTACCAGGCCGATCACCGACCGTACCCGGTCGTCCCATGTAGAGTGGGTGTTCGTTCCAGATAACGTCATGTGCATTCCAAGCCGTTACCACAGGAATATTAAGCAAATCAATTAACTTTAAAAAGTCCTCATGGCAATCGGCCAAGCGAACAGCGGTACCTGCTAAAATCACCGGCCGCTTAGCAGTCATCAATTTATCAATTATAAAGGTAATGTCTGAGTCAGAAATAGGGACAGGAAGTTCTTGCTTATCTTCCTTGGGATCGTATCTTCGTAGATCATCTGTCTCTATAATGGCACTCTGAATATTTAGTGGTACATCAACCCAACAGGGACCCGGACGGCCATGAGTAGCTAAGTAAATGGCTCTTTCCACATGATATTCTATGTCCTTAGGGTCGGTAACCATAACCGCATATTTTGTCATAGGTAAAATAGAGCGAACGATATCGTACTCCTGATCTCCTAATTGTCTCATCTCTTCACCACAAGAGCGAACCGTAGTATCATAACGAACTTGTCCAGATATAACCAACATAGGAATGGAATCGAGCCATCCGCCCAATACTCCGGTAATAGCATTCGTTCCGCCAGGGCCGGATGTAACACAAACAGCTGCTAGCTTGCCATGAAGGCGGGCATAGCCTTCCGCTGCAATAGCGCAAGCCTGCTCGTGATGATTATATAGACAATGGATATCAGGGTTACGCCCAAAAGCGTCATTTAAGTGCATAGCCCCGCCACCGGTTACACTAAACAATTGGGAAATATTATGTTTAACTAATAGATTAGCAATATGATCTGCAACTCGAATGCGCATAGATTATCCTCCTAGGTATCAAGATTTTCATGATACAATGTATGATAAAAAATGGCAAGGGAAAAATGAAAATCAAATCCTTTGTGAGTTTCGGTGGAAGTAAAAAGCTTCTGGTCACCCCTCGTGGTTAGAAGCTTTTTCTCCCTCCTGTCTTACACTAAAATCAGGCCGATTCTCTAGTTCTTTATCTACATCAAAATTTTTCAGAGCGATCTTTTGTGTAAGCTCTTTTACCTTACTTTCAAGTTGAGAAAGCTGAACGGATTGAGCAAACAACTTAATTAGCAGTAAGAAAATTACCAGCAAGAAAATCATGTTAGAAGGGCTTTCAAAACCAAGCAGTCTAGCCAACCAACTAGATATTTGCGGTACAATACCTAAAATAAGCAAAAAAATTGTCAATGCAATCCAGAACACGGTGTCCTCAATCTGCATTTGGGATTTTCTGATTTTTCTAATAACATAGAAAAGTGTAAAACAACAAGAAATGATTAAAATAGGCCAATACTCTATCATACAATCTTTTCCTTCTTTCTGAACCACTGAATAAATAAAATCGAAATACATACATCAATCATGTATTTAATTGCTCTGGTGGGATTCAAATAACTTTCACCAGCCAGTCGATCATTCATCTCTACTTGTACTTCAACAATTTTTGCCCCACGTTTAATGAGGTAGGCAAGGGTATCAGGTTCAGGTCTATAATTCATATTCCAAGCACACTCACGGATCAGACTACGGCTAAACAGACGCATACCTGAGGTAGGATCAGTGATAGTCTTTCCAGTAGTTAGGCGAATCAAGAATTTAATGATCCTACTCCCTAGCATTCGCATTGAACGTTTACAAGGGATATCCTTAAAGCGAGAGCCAATAACAATATCCGCCTTTTGCTCCTCCATAGTTCTGCACAAGGTCTCAATATACTGCGGATCATGCTGACCGTCCCCATCAAATTGAATGGCCGCATCATAATTATTGATAGCCGCATATTTCATCCCCGCCTGTACAGCACCTGCCAGACCAATATTTACTGGCAAATTAAGACAGTGATAGTGATTATCTTTACAGATATCGTAGGTGTTGTCTTTTGAGCCATCATTTACAACTATATAATCCCACTTTGGGTAATTGTGGATTAAATTATCAACGACTTTACTAATATTTTCAGCTTCGTTGTAAGCAGGAATAATAATTAATAAATTCATACATCCTCCTTCAAACCTTAGAACTTAAATTCTACCCTGCATAATCTGCGCAAAAAATTATAACCTATTAGGTATAATCGTAGGCATCCGACTAAGTATAGCATCTTACACACCCAGATTGCTATACCTTTAAACCCGCCTGTAGATAAGACTCTATAACTCATTTGCTTATTTCCTTTAAAATTTTGAAAGTTTACAGAAAAATACTTTCTTTGCCAGCGCAAAAAATTCCGCTTGCTGGCGTCTTTATTGGCGCTAATGCGAAGCAGCATAGAAAGTCCAATGTGTAAGAAGGCAATCAATTGAATGGCATGGGTATAGCGGATATCGGTGCTAGTCGAACGCACCTGTACCAAATTTTCGGCAAAGCTATATACAGTATCAATATCTGTTTTGGCAATGACAGAATGATTGTATACATAGTAATGGATGAGAATCTCATTAACAAAGGCAACGCTATGCACATTCTTATATATTGCTAATAAGAAGCATAAGTCTTCACCAACTTTAAAATTAGGTAGGCGAATATCCTCTATGCAAGAAACACGAATAAGCTTATTCCAAAGAGATGTATTGATAAAGGGTACTTTGTCATACTCCGTTGGAAAATTTACAGTTCGAGGCATATTCAGCATTTCTTTACCTAAAGATGAGTTAGTCGATGCCTCTATTCGATCATAGGCGCAAACAGCAATATCCGCACCTTCACGTTCTATTGCTCCTTTAAGTTTTTCCAAAAAAGTCGGTTCAATCCTATCATCCCCATCTAAAAACACAACATAATCACCAGTAATCAAACCGCTATTCAATGCGCGATTTCGACTTATGGCTGGAGAGCCAGAATTCCTGTCGGCAAAGATTGCTTTGATACGCTCGGGGGCTTTTTTTTGAAAGTCTTCAATCAGATTCCTTGTTCCATCTGTAGAGCAGTCATCTACAAATAGAATATCAAATTGAGTATAGCTCTGGTTGGAAAGATCTAAAAACACTTTGTCAATACAGCGAATTAAATTGTATGTTGTTACTACAACTGTAATATCAGTCATTTTCCTTTAGTCCCTTCAAGTATTTAAGAAGCATAAAAGCAAAAATCAGCAGCAAAGTAGTATAGGCAAGAATAAATGAAAGTACGGCGCCCAAAATCCCCCACCAACCTATCATAATTATACTTGAAAAGATGGCTATAATTGTTCCAATCATGTAGACTAGCAGCATCATTTTCTGTGCTCTAAAAATAATCAGCAGATAATAAGCCAAGGAAGTAAGCGCCAATATTCCACCAGCTATGATGGTTAAAATAAGCTCAAGTAAGAATCCACTCAGATCAATATTGAATATCCAACTTAATACAGGTATGCCAAAGAGAACACATCCCAGACAGCACAGCAAAGTAAAACCGCTAATAATACCTATTTGCCTAAAGAGTAACTTGTTGAAAGGTTTTACCGCTCTAACTTCAACGTAATGACTAAATCTATTTAGCAGTGGCCTAAAAATAAAGCTACTGAGCAAATTAATAACTTGCAGAGGTATAAATAAGATGTTGAAATAACCTTGCATGGCATCATCATGAAAAACCATATCGATCGCAAATTTTGAGGCGTTTACCATTAGTGTCATAAGAAACAAACTTAAACAAATCGGCAAACAAGTTTTCATAACCTGTTGCATACCCCGCTCCCAGCGAAATTTCCAAACAGTAAACTTTTTCGTTGGTCTAATGAGTACAATCCAGGTTACTAGAATATTTACAACATTCATAAGAATCAGTGCCCAGATAATGTTTTTAAAAAACAAAAGAGCCACAACAAAAGAAATAATCGATATAGCTGTCCGAAAGAGCAAAGCTTGGCCTGACATCATCAATTCATTTTTTTGAAATAAAAGGGCATGGTAAAGTTCTGCAAAAGAATTTACCAACATGTATAAAGTTAAGAGCAACGTACAAAGGGTTTGGCTTTTATCTCCTGACTGCAGGAGGACAACGAGCACTCCTCCCAGAGCCATAAGGATGCTGCTTGCCACTTTTGCCCAAAAGTAATCACCAAAATGAAAAACTTCTTTATAGTCGGTCATTTGAAAGGAATTAATGCCAAACAAACCAACAATATATAGGATCTGTGCAGTGGCAAAAGAAATGCCAAAAACACCTGCTTCATCTACTCCCAAACTCCTACTTACTACTAACAATAGTAAAGTAGAAGTTAGGGCAAAAGACATACTGCCAACAGAATACCATAGAGTTGCTTTTTTCATACTAACTCACTAATTCTTATTTAAGTATCAAGCATCTGTCTAAGATGCTCAACTGCCTCTATACGCTCTTGAGAAATGATTTTATTGACTTTGGCATAATCAATGTCTTTGAGCACTGGCAGCTTTTCTGTGGAAAATAATCGCTCTTCCAAGCCGAATACCTCAAGAATATTTGTGATTCTGGAGGCAGTATCTTTCCCGTACTCTGAAATCTCTACAAAGAAGGGGGTATTAAAGATAATGGAAAAAACGGTTCCGTGGAAAGCATCCGTCACAACATACTCAGCGTGTTGTACATACCATAACCATTGCTCAGGAGAAATGTACGGTTTACGCTTGCAACCGATTTGTTTCTTAAGGGGAAAAGGACAAAAAATCACTTTTGCACCAATCTGCCGTGCTAAATTCTTAGCAAAATTTATCAGAACTTTGTCAGACTGAACCTGATAAACAAAAACAAACTTGCTTGGAGCCTTACTATCCTTTTCAGCCAACTCTGCCCAAGCCCCTGCATCTAATAAAAATGCGGGATCAGCAACTCTAGGGGCTGGCACACCAGCTAATTCTTCAATCAAATTTTGGGTGTGCTTCTCTCTAGAGGTTACATACGAAAAAGATCTGGCATAGGTGATAAAATCTTCTCGGATATCTGGTCGAACTGTCTCTTGAGCAATACTAGCAGCATAAACAATTTTTTTGGAAGAATCCTGGATGAAGGGGAGAAAATTGTTTTCGTTGTAATAGTTAACTTTTGTATTCCAGAGCTGATCTCCACCAATTACCACCTTGTCATAAACTTTGTCAATTTCGCAAATAGTAGAGTCTGAATACTCTTGTTTCGATGTATTCATACTTCTCCGCATATGTGAGAACCCTTTTTGCCTAGGTAAAATAAAAACCGAAAAATAGCCCAGACGAAGTAAGTATGTAATGAAACCAATCTTCTTAGCGATTGATAATTTCCATGGCCGTCTTACCTCATCTGGTAAATAAGTTATCGACTCCACATCGTAGCCCATGTCAGCGATTTTTTTTTCTAGTCCATAAGCCAATAGTAACGCACCATAATTATTGACCATCCAGTGGTTTATAATGCCTACACGCTTTTTATTAGCAGTTTTCATTTTAGTCTCACCTACTTCTTAATTCTAAACCAAATATATGTCCAAGCCGCCTTGCTCACCCGCTTAAATTCCGACCAAGAAAAGTTTGACAAAAAAGTTTTAAAAATATAAGTGAAAGAAAAGTAATAACGACTCATTAACTTATCACGGATCTTTTCGATTTCCTCAGCCGTAGCATAAGGGTAATTTACTAGACAGCGAAGATAACCATCTTTATTCAGCCACTGCGAATAGTCTTCTGTGATCAGATAACCATTTTGTTTCGCCCAACGATAAAAGGCTGTACCAGGAAAAGGAACCGCTTGTTGAAAGAACACCATATCAGGATAAACTTCTTTGGCAAAACGGAAAGTCTGTTCAATTGTATCTAAACTGTCCCCTGTGAGACCGATCATAAAGCAACCAAAAACTTTCAGCTTTAGTTTTTTCGTATTCTCAGCAAAAGCCCGAGATTTTTCTAAAGTTATGCCCTTTTTAATTGTATCCAGCACCGCTTGTGAGCCGGACTCAAACCCTACAACTAAAAGCCTACAGCCGGCCTCTTTCATAGCGGCTAAAACTTCATAAGGCACATCCACTCTAGAATTACATGACCAAATGGGTTTCAACCCCCTGGCCTTAATTTCAGCACAGACATCTAATACCCGCTGCTTATCCACAGTGAAGGTATCATCTTCGATGAATATCTCTTTAATTTCCGGCATATTTTTACAAATATGCTCAATCTCATCTACAAAATTCTTGACACTACGTTTACGAAACTGTCTGCCACTCATTGTCTCGGGATAAGAACAAAAATCACAGTGAAAAGGACAGCCCCGAGAGCTAAAAATTTGAATCATGGGTTTCTGAGCAAAGGCATAAAAATAATCATTAGGATCAAGGAACTGTTGATATACCTTTGATACAAAGGGAAGCTGATCTAGCTCCTCTAAATAGTGCCGATTCGAATTATGAATAACCCCATCATCTTGCCGAAAAGAGATTCCTAGAACAGATGCCAGATTGGCCATGCCTTGCTCTATCAGCTCAGGAACGGTAAAGTCATATTCCTGACGGAGAACAACATCTATCTCTGGGCATTGCTTTAAGACTTCTTCGGGAAGAGCCGTAGCATGCGTTCCTCCTATAAGTATTTTAATAGAGGGAAAGCGCTCCTTAATTTGCTTGATCACAATATAGTCTTCAAATAAAGTTGATGTAGTAACTTCTGCCACAATATAGTCAGGAACTTTTTTGGCTATTTTTTCCAAAAGTTTCTCTGTACTTGTATTTTTAGCAATGCAATCAATTAGGTCAACTTCGAGCCCCTTTTCTTGACAGACACCTGCACAATAAGCCAACCAATATGGGTAATATAATGTTCCAGATTTAGTTTTTTCCGGCCAACGGCTGGCTCGGCTTACGTTAAATTTGTACGGTAAATTTATAAAGAGTGTGTATGACATAATTTTAGTTTCCTCCAACTGATTCATTATTTATCGATAAGTCTTTTAATAAAAAACTTAATTCTCTAGGATCGCCATTATCGGCTTTAAAGGTCTTTTCAGGTACAATATTAACATTAAAACTTCCATCTCCCACTTCTTTGTGTACTGTAATCATATAAGTCTTTTCTTCATTTGTCACTTCGATTGTTTGAAGATTTCCAAGATCGTCAATAAAGGAAACCTCTTGATCTCCTACATATGGCGAACTTGCCGTAAAAGAAAATGTTATTTGTTCTAAGTTGGGGGGGGCCGGACAAAGTAGACTTGATCCACGAACTATCCAGTTATCTTTGTAGGCAGGGTTAATGGAAGCCATATAAACCCTTGACGGCAGATCTCTAATTCGTTTGAAAAGAGAAATCTTTTCTGACACCAATACTTTCTCAAAGCCAATAAATTCACTTGAAATATCTAAAGTCGTTACAATATATTCAAAAGATTGAAAGCTTTTAGGAGCAGAAAACACTTGTGAAGTAAGCATAAAGTTACTCTTTCTTACGTCTAAATCCCAGGCCTCTGTTAAGGCTATATCTGAAGATACCAGATAGAAGTAAGGATACCTGAAATAACACTCAGCTAAGCACAGCTCAGTTTCATAGTTGGCTAAAAACAAAACTGGTTCATCATCTGTTGTTGCATTTGTACGCAAATAGTAATCAATATTTTTCATATCCTGGATGGTAGGTGCCTCTCTTTGTTTTATCTCCGAGCTATAGTCGTACTGGTATATGTTACCTAATAAAAATACAACAAGAATGCTAGTGAAAAAAACACCCAAGAATAGCTTGTAAGTTTTTCTGAAAACCAGAATCCCAATAGTAATAATAAAAAGCGCAACACTAACTGCAATAATGATCCTATTGCCTTCTAGGTTTTGAAAAAAATTAAAACTAGGTGAATCAATTACCGACCCACTGCCATTTTTTCCAATACTTCCAGAAATACTTATAACAAACAATAATGATAGCGCAGCTAAAACAATCTTTTCCCATTTACGCCAACTGGTTTGAGCCAATATTTTTACTGTATAGAAAAACAAAATTAAAATGGAAGGTAAGTAATAAAAAAGATATCGATAATGGAAACGAATTTCTGCCTCTCCATAATTCTCTCTGCGGTAAAAAATCAAGACCACATATCCTGTTATCAAAAGCATTTGGCACAAAATAAATAAGCAAAATCGTTGAACTGGCTTTGGCAATCGTCGGAAAAATACAATGCAAAATAATAACGGTACTACTCCTGTTACGAGAACAGTCTTGGTAATATAGCTATAGAATGCATATAAATAATGTTGCCACGAAGCTAAATCAAAAATACTTTTTAATACATTTTGTAAGGAAAATCCCACTCCACCGATAGCTTTATAATCTGAATATTGTTGCAAAGCTCTAAGTCCTTGATTAAATAGCAGGTAAGCTACTAGGCAGACTGCCATGGTTATAATAATAACTATAACCATCGGTTTTTTAGGCTTTTCTTTAATTAGAAGATGAAAGGCTAAAATTAATATCCAAGCTACAAAAACAAAATAAGCCAGCTGTTTAGTTGCTAACAAGGGTACAAGAAGAAAAGCGGTTATAAGTGCATCCCTTATAAACGCCTGATTTTCATCCAGGTGTAACAACACCTTAGCAGCATAGTACAGAAACCACATCATTATAGGTAGGTAAAGATTCTCTTGAACAATGTACGAACTGTAGCTAAATTCAGGTAAGGCGGCTGTCACTAAACAAATAACCAAACTCATACCCTTATCTAGCTTGAATAGGCGAGCTAATTTGAAGATTGGCAAAAGGCTACTAGCCATTAGCGCAGAGTTGATAATTATTGCCAACTGATAAGAACGCTCAATTCCCAAAAATAGATGTATCGGGGATAGAAGCAAAGTATAAAGAACGTCACTCTGGGATCTAGGAAAGCCTCGAACTAGAAGACTACCATTTAGAGCCAAATTACGCCCAGAAGTCCAGTGAATTAACTCATCATAGAACACTGACATTTGACCATATTTTATGCCAAGGAAACTACGGACAAGAAATGATAGAACAATCAGGCCTACTACATAATAGCAAGGTGAAATTGTAAAGGCTTTTGCCCAAAATGATTGACTCTTTTTTAGACGGAGAGTCATTTCTTCTCTATTACCTTCAATCATACCTTCACTCATCAGGGGCGCGCATCTCCTTAGCTTCACCAATCCATTTGTGCTCTAAGCACCTGAACATACTAACATCAAGCCACCTAAATTTCAAACGTCAATCGGTCAATTACATTATCCCAAGATATGTCTTTAACTAAATTATAACCTTCTTCCCCCTTTTCAGTTAGTCTTGATTTGCTTTTGAAGGCGTGAGTTATGGCTGTTGCAATGGATTCAGGTGATGGTTCACAAACATAACCATTCTCTTTATGCTTTACAAACTCTAGCACCCCTCCGGAATCATGGCAAGTAATGACTAGTTTCTTTGAAAGAAAAGCTTCAAGGGTAATATAGCCATAATCTTCATCGACAGGCGAAAAGTAAACGACTCCAGCATTAGCGTAAAGGCGGAGTAACTCATCATCGTTAACAAAGCCTAAAAATTTTACTCTATCTGCCAGATCTAAACTTTCCACTAACTCCTCAAGTATCTTCTTCTGTGGCCCCGTGCCTGCAATCATAATTTTTATATTTTGTGGAATTTGCTTAGCTGCATGGATTAATAAATCAATTCTCTTTAAAGGGTCGAGTCTGCCAACTGAAAGAATATATGGTTCGTAACTATCTGTATAGTACTTACCCGAAAGAGCCGGGGGATGGTAAAGCACTTCCGATTTAATGCCATTATATTTATAAAGCCGGTCTGTTACATTCTGGGAGATAGTATATAGCCCTTTTGATTCTGGCAAACACAGATTATCAAAACGAGTAACATTTTTCTTTATTGCTTCCCCGTTCTCCCAAAAATTACCGCCGTGTTCATGATCATACAAATCATACACCTGACGAAATTGATGGGTCATCCAAGTAACTTTGTTGGGATGTTTTGCTCCATAGGAGGGAAATTTTGTTGCAATCACACCATCAACATCACCAGCGTCAAAGGTCTTAAAATTTATCAGACGCCATTGAAGCATACTTGTATTTAGTGCCTCCTCGGGATACCACTTAAAAGGCAATTGAAGTAACTCTGTCTTATATCCACGTCGCTTTAGGTTGAAAACCAGTTGTTCAACATGTAGTTCAGCGCCACCTCTAACAAAGGGAACCTGAGAATGTAATACAGCAATTCTTTTCATAAAATATTCCTTCCACTAAAGATACATACCAGCATAGAAGACACTTGAACTATTCATGTATTGGGATAGTTCCATACTAACTAATGCCATCGCTCAAAACCCTATTATTTTTTTAAAAACATTGTAAGGCAATCTATTACATGATCCCAAGTAATTTTTTCAGTATCACGATATCCTTGACAGCCCTTATCAAAGCACGTCCTGGGCTCTTCCCAAATTTGCTGAATTACCTCTGCAATAGCCTCTTCCTCCGGTAAAGAAACGAAAGCATTCTCAGGTGAAATAAACTCATAAGCCACACATGTATCAGATAAAGTCATGACGGATTTTCTAGCACGAAATGCCTCTAAAATGGTGTATGGATAGCTTATATCCTTCGGGGCAAAGTAAACAGCTCGAGCCTCAGCATACAATGTAAGAATGCAATCCTCACCTACAGTATCAATGAGTTCCACCTGCTCTATTAAATCTAACTTATCAATAACTTCCTTCAGTCTGTTAGTTCGAGAATCAGAACAGATAACTTTAATTTTGATAGGAACCTTTGCCTTTTTCAAACCACATAGAAGTAAATCGGTTCTATTATTTTGATCTACTTCCTCAACGGAAAGAATATAATCACCTTCAAAAGCATGAAAATATTTATTATCATATCTAGGCGGATGGAAAAGAGGAATTGAAACTACATCAACGTATCCTTTCAGTCTGTCACTAACAGAGTTATTAAGAGTAAAAATCAAACTGGCATTCCGAAAAGCTGTTTCACTATAAGCTTCTATATACGTATCTACATCTTCTAAAAATTCTTGTGAGTCATTTTTCAATTCAGGGCTAGATTTAAAAAGATTTTTATTAAAGTCGGTTAGCCAAATTACTTTATTAGGATGATCTAGTCCATAACTAGGAAACCCAGTGCAGATTACTAAGTCAACTTTTTCTCCATTTGACTCTGTTAAGTCCAGGGCTCGCCAAACATACATGCTTGCATAAATGTCCTTTTTTTGAGCGGCATTACATGGAACTTGAATAAGCTCACATTGGAAATTTCTTTCTCGAATTTTTTGACATAAAATTGCAGGGAAAT
Organism: uncultured Oscillospiraceae bacterium; assembly: GCA_964518595.1. Taxonomy (GTDB): domain Bacteria; phylum Bacillota; class Clostridia; order Saccharofermentanales; family Saccharofermentanaceae; genus CAZFHA01. Next base: position 26,520 of record CAZFHA010000024.1, on the reverse strand, counting down.
CTGCTACGCTTCCCTTTGCAAAAGGCGTTTGAGTCGCTGCAATAATTATTTTCTTCTTAGGCATCCTTCTTCTCCTCACTTGTCGTGATTAATGGGAAGTGCAATTTTGGATAAAATAAATCTCAGGTAGTCATCGTCCATTGTTCCCAGAGCCATTAACTCATCCAATAAAATTCGTTCCAGTTCAGCCGAATACAGAGCCCTCTCCTCCAATATCGCAGATGTTTGCGCTAACTTATCTGGAGCAAATTTTTCAATACCACTATCATCTTCTATATACTCTAATAGCAAATCATAACTTTTTCTATTCACTAAAGAGGCCGATTTCACTTGCTTAAAGAAATGAATGTACTTTAATGAAATGACCCCTTTATCTAAATATTTATTGGCATATTCAAGTGCAGCCAAGCTCATATTTTCTATTTTGGCTGAATCCAAAAAAAGACTATAGATGTGATGGGCTACATGCAAAACTTCTCTTTTATCATGTTTTATTTTTAAAACGCAAGAATTCGGATATTCAGAGAATGAACCAATATCTGTTGTAATCACAGGCTTTCCATATCCTAAAAAACGTGGAATAACACCGGAAGATTCACCTTGTGTTGGATATCTCAAGTTAATGCAAAGGTCACTTAAAGAAATATAGCGCAGAAACTCCTCATGGTTCACATAGCCAGTAATGGTTACCATCTTCTCTAGTCCCCAAAAAGATATTTCTTCATATATTGATTTATCTATGACTTCTCCGACAATAAAGAAATGTAGTCTTTCACCAATTAAAGGTTTAATTAAAGCTAATGCTCTTAATACCACATCATTTAACTTTCCCGGTGTTGCCAAGCCAAAAGAGCCAATAACAAAATGATCTGGATCAATATGTAATAGCTTTCGGCCTTTAATTTTTTGCTGTGTAGGATCAGTTAGAATCTCATTTGCCAAAAGCGGGATAGTGGTTATAGAGCTTTCTGGACAAATAGACAAAGCATATTGACGGGCAAATTCCGAATGAACGATAACCGCCGTTGCCTTTTCGAGAAAATGCCTTACTAAAGGATATTTCATTGCATCAGAAGCCGCCCATATAGGTTCTCGAAGACCACGAATTGATTCAACTGCTTCTTCTCTCGTCTTGAGTCCGTGGCAGTATTCCATCACTTCCACATAGGAGTCAAGATAGTTATGGTAATCTGGCTTGCAAACAGTAGCGCCATTAAAAAAATCACGTAACACTACATCATGCAATTCAAGAATACCCCCAAATTGCATAAAAGCCGTTGCGATTTCTTGGTGAAAATCAAAATGATTTCCCATCTGAAAGACTGAAAGCTGATACTGATTTCGAAGTACAGAACTGGCTCTATAATCCTTGATTCTATAGACTTTCCACGAACCTTGACTATCTTTTATGGTTTCAAATAGTGCTTCTGAAACAAACAGATCAACCTCAACTCGTTTTGTTAGCTCTGGTAAGAGTTCTGCAATAAAGTCAGCAATTCCTGAACGCTCCGGTGGATAGGGCGTAAAATAAGCTATTTTCATCATTAACTCCTAACGTAGCTCTACTTTTGTGCAATTACTGCATAATCCAAGTTTCCATAAATCAAATCACTTAACTCCTCTAGGCTTTTATTGAAAGCGTCTATATTTAAACGTTCCTTTTCTTTATCAGAAAACGTTAACTTTACTATTTCTTGAGGATATTTTGTTAAGGGATTATCATAACGCTGCACATCCTGAAAGCCTAGCTGAGCTAAAGTAAACTTCATGGTAGCGTAATGAATTGGCTTAAAATGTGAAAGATCCACGTTAAAAGTTTTATATACCGCAAGTGCTTCTGGATTTGGAGTTTCAAAAATAAGAACGCCCCCGATGCGCAATTTTCTATAGGCATAAGCAAGTAAAGAAATAAGATAATTGTTGTTAAGATGTTCAACTACATGGGACATAAAAATCCCCCCCAGTGAGGCATCGGGTAACTTACTAAGATATGAAAGCCCATCCTCTTTAGTCACCCGTAAGCCTCTGTTGTTACAAAAATCTACAAAGGGACTATACATTTCAATTCCTTCAGCAGTTATACCATGCTCTTTCATCAGCTCCAAGAATTCCCCTCTCCCTGAGCCAATATCTAAAATAGGCAGATCTGAAACCTTTTGGAAATATGGAAGATAGCACTGCTGGCGCTCTTTTATCAATTCACGGGAGCCTCTGAAATTATTTTCAAAAGCCATGTAGTCTATTGAAGCATTTTTGATTAGATCAATATCGCAGCTAATGTTTTGACTGTGGAGAAGAAAATCCACCTTTTCTGAAATAGTCTTCAAATACTCCTGCGCACTATACTGATCATTTTCAAAATTTTCCCATTCCTTTTCTAGTATTGCATTAGAAGTCAATACCTTCACAAACCCTGTCTCTAATTTAGCAATATGCTGACTTTGTCGGTTAATTATTTCTGTCTGTTTATTCAATGTCTGAATCTGTAAAGCCATGACTTGCCAACTGGCAGCCTGTAAATCCTTGACAGGACCTAAAATAACTCGCCGAACAAACTTTCTAAAGCCTCTCTTAAAGGGATTCCTAGACTGAGCTGTTGTCATCAAACCGCTGGCCTCAAAATGCTGATATTGTTGATTAAGAGTCACTACCATTTCTTGCAAAGCATCGGCCTGAGTTTCAGCCTCAGTTCTAGAAGAAAAACCTTCTGGTTTTACGGCTCTCTCACGAATTGCAATATGTCTTTTAATACTTTCTAATAAATCGCTCATTGCTTACTCCTTACTCAAACTGAATAATTTCGTCTAAAACTAAAACTCTTAAAAACATTATAGCCTTATGTCTTACAATAAACTATTAAAGCTTAATAAAGCAACGTTCGCCCTTCTCTGAGCTGATCTCTTTCCCTCCAGTCAGTTCCAGAAGCCTATTCTTAAGTGCTTCCAAACTATCATCAGGATAATTTCGCAAGTCAATATATATTCCGCTATACCCTTGCTTGCGTAGCTCTTTGATCATAGCTTCTGGAGAAAGTGTTGCGGTTTGCTTTGCCCAGAGATCAGACTTTGATCCTTTCATCCCGCCATAACTCCAACGGACCATTTGCGTATTTAAATATCCGTCTAAATGAGAGTAAGGCCCAGATCCAAAACTAATATCTGGTTCTGGAAAAGCTACATAAGGCAGCTGAAAAACAAGAGAATTTGGTTCAAGGTTTGCTTCAATTTTTTGAAAATATTGTCTTGTAGCTTGATTAATTTCTCGATTCCCTGTGTGATTTAATGATGACCAATTGGGTACCTGGTCATAGAGTGCCAACACAAAAATAGGCAACAAAAAAATGACTAATTTTGCCCTGTGCTTAAGAATATAATATTTTAGTCCTTTTTTCTCAACTAAATTTGATCTAGGATTTTGATCAAGCCTAATCTGTCCCCACAAAATTCCTTCAATCAGAACAGCTAAGGCAACTAATGAAAAGAAGAATATAAAGACAACAATTCTGCTATAGGCTCTTATGCTACTAAACCCAAGCCAAGAAATCATTACGCCTACTCCCCCTACCGTTGATAAGAGGAAACCTGCATAAGTTAAAAATGTCGCATTGGCTAGATGTAGGGTACGTAAAGATCTGATCCTGACTTGCAGTAAAGGACGTAGTAAAAGCAATATGAGGCCTATGCTCCCCATTATCCCTAATGAAATAGCCGCACTTTCCCCATTAGTTGGAACAATCGTTCGATAAATGCGAACCCACTCACGAAACAAGTCAAAGCGATGGGAAGCATTGGGCAGAAAAAAATCAATCAATTTGAGACTGTATATCTCAGCCCCCTCTTGTGAACGCGGCAAAGCAATTTTTTCGCCGCCTTGAAGAAAATATAACCAATTAGGAAAATAGTTCATTACAGTCCCTAAAACAGCAAGAGATAAAAATGTAATTCCCGCAAATATCTTTGTGGTCCACCGTCTTTTATAAAAAATCTCTTTTGCTAAAGCAATTGACAGAAAAAAACAGAAAAAATACGTGTAATATATCCCTGTGGAGGAGAGAGCAACAATTATGAGACAGTATATCGTAAATCTGACTGGACTAAAGGGGGAGGTAGATAGCTTCCTCCCCTTTGGATCATCTATACTTTTTGTCTCCATGTACTGAAGTATTATAAGCACCCCTAAAGGAACCATATAATAAGCGGATAACAGCAGATGAGACTGATTGCGAATAAAATGATAAGAAGAAAAGGCGTAAAGCAATCCGCAAAAAAGGGAAAGAGTTTTACTGAATTTTAGCTGCAACATTGCTAAGCTTGCGGTGGCCGCTGCTAAAGGAAATGTAACTATATAGAAAATATTCACAACTGTAGCAGAATTTCCTGTAAATAAAGAGATAATTTTCATAATGCCGTAATTGAGAGCGTCAAATACCGGATAACTATACAATTGTTGCCCCCATTGGCCACCAAGTCGGTTTGACAAATTGCGACTTCCCGTCTCCATAAGGTTCTGAACACCCATCTGTTCGAGAGATGCATCCCCCCCCGTTGAGACAAATAAATAGCTAAAATCAGCTTTTAATAACTCCATAAACCAAACGAGTAAAATCAAAGACATTGTAATGGCAATTGCTATAATTCCCGCCTGTATTCCGGCATTTTTTTTGTTAATCATCTTGTGCATATTTCCTCCTGCGGTCACGCTAATCTAGCTAATGCCTTACACATCTGCGCTTCAGATTCATCCCATGAGGTAGCCATAAATTCGCTTATTTGAGCCTTTTTCTTACGGTAGACTTCAGGATTCTCTAAGTAATAAGTGACAATGTTTTTGAGTTCTGCCCCATCATCTAGCTGGAAATAGTCAACCCATTCCCCACCCACTTCTCTGAGGACTGGTATATTGGTAGCTAAAACTGGGGTTCCGTGCATCAACGATTCTATAATTGGTAACCCGAACCCCTCATACTGTGTTGGAAATACTGTAAAAAAGGCTGTTCTGTATAAATAATTAATCATCTCATCAGTTGCATCGGAAAAGTACCGAAAATCCTCCTCAACCTCTGACAGTTGATTCATTTCAAGCATCAGTTCTTCAACATTCCAACCTGGCCGCCCAGCAAAAACTAATCTAATTCCCTGTTTTTTCAGGAAGTTATGAAAGGCCGTCAGTAAAAAACGGTGATTTTTCCTGGGTTCAATTGTACCCACAACGAGCAAAAATGGTTTTGATTCAAACCATGTTTCCGAAGTGTTTTTGAATTTGGGACAAACAATATCTGTTACGTCTTCCTTATTAATAAAATTCGAACCTAATTGGACGACGTCCATGAGCTCAGGCACTTCCACCTCTAAACGTTTGGCCAATGCCTCAACATCCTTCAGTGTACTCTGGGTATTTGCAATGACTAAGTCGGCATATAACAAATGCGCACCTAAATAATCTAAAAATCTATAGGTAGTCTCTTCGTCACAAAAGGCAGGAAAAAGCACGGGTATAATATCGTAAATATGAACAGCGATTTTTACCCCTTGCTTTTTTAAAATTGGCAATAAATAGCTCCGTCTGATCTGGTTATTCCAAACACTGTCAATATCAAAAAAAATATCTTTCGCTCCAAGAGTGTTAATGGAGAAGCGGTTCTTTTTATTTAGGGATAAGCTTTTTTCGCGATTGTATAAATAAACCTCTAAAAAAGCTTCTGCTGAAATAAAAAAATAATCACAAGTATAAAAATCATAGCAAATCAAAGCTGTCTCCACTTCTGGGCGTAAGAGTAACCGGCAAACAATTTCTCTGGTTACGCGCTGTATTCCTGAAACAAAGCTTACCCCTACTAGATTAGTAATTTCAATTGTAATTTTTAGTTTTTTCATTTCACACTGGCTTTCATCTTAATTTTTTTTGCAAAAATATTTTAGCAGGACGTAGCGTTCTGTAATATACTTTATACAGTTTTCCAATAACATTAAAATTCTGGAAGTAAAACCAATCTAGAAACTTATTACGTCGTTTTAGCGGTAACAAAAAATTTCGACTACTAAAGAGATTTCTTGTAGAAAGCGTTTCAACAAACATGGCTCGCTTAATTCGTCCTTCCAAACTATGTACCAACTTTAACGCTACCATCTTGTGCCGTCGATCCGGTGCCGCTGCCTGCATCATTCTAATTAAATTATCAACTTGAGCTTTTTCTGGAAGACGCCTCAGCAAACTCCAAAAAATAGCATAAAGAAACGCCTCATCCTCTAGCTGTTCTAAGGAATCTAAACTAGTAAGGTTCGGATGTTGTGCAACCGCTTGTACAAAAGCTGGATTGGGCATTTGCAAGGCAAACCCTTGCTTCTGCGCTTGTTCGGCAGTAAAGGCAAAGAGATTACTATATAAATTACTATCTTTAGCGTCTATATGGTTATAATTCATAATCTCTGGTATTCCTTACGTTACATCAATCAATTTTCTGGCTAAAGTTAAGTTTAGGAGCTATGATTCCCACATCCGCAATGGTATCTGAAATCATAAAGGTTTTTCGCCCTCTCTGATAATCATAAGGTAGCCCCTCTTCTGAATGCACGGCAAGATCTAAATAATAGTCACCTTTAGTCAAGACTAAATTCTCCAAAGTAAAAATGATTTCTCCTGTCGTACCAACAGCAGGAACCTCTACTTTAATATGACGAATCTCTGTATTGGTTCCCAAACAGATAACCCCATCCATATTTCTAATAGCTAGACCGTAGATAATTGTATCAACACTACGATGAACCTGAAAACGGCAGCGAACAATTGCATTATTACCTGTGCGGATGATATCCTCTTTCCCTGTTAAAGCATCGGTAATGCCAAGCAACTCCAACGCAACAGCACCATTGCCCCACCTTACTCTTTCACCCTCTGAATTCATCTCTAGCATTGCATCTTCAGGCCTTGTCGGAGAAGCTGTTTCAGTATTAGCATTATGATTTGATAGTTCAATTATGTCAGGCTCTTGAAACATTTCCACAGCCTCTGTCTCTTCGCCAAGAGCTTCTAAAGGCAAAGTATCTTCTGGATCAGAATTCTTTTCTTCTCGTTCCTGCTCTTGAGCTCTTTGAGAAATCAAGTTAGCTTTCTCATCCATGTCCAAAAGATATTCATCTATAATTTCTCGTGGCATTCCCACTTTTTTAATTTTTCCATTTGTGAGCCAAACAGCGCGATCACAAATTCGGTCAACTGAACCCATGTCATGGGTTACAATGACAATAGTAACTCCACGGCGTTTTAATTTCCTTATCATGTCCATACATTTCTTTTGGAAATTAGCATCGCCCACAGCTAAAATTTCATCAATCAATAGAATTTCAGCATCTACATTGATGGCCACAGAAAAAGCCAAACGCATATACATTCCTGACGAATAGGTTCGAACCGGACTATCGATATACTCTTCAAGTTCAGAAAATGCGACAATTTTTTCCAGACGTTGATCAATTTCTTTTTTTGATAAACCAAAAATTGATGCGTTGTTATAGATATTCTCTTTTCCTGTAAAGTCTGGATGAAAACCGGCACCTAATTCAAGTAAACTTGAAACTTTTCCGTGTAGTTTAATCGAACCAGAATCAGGATAAATTATACCTGTCATCAGCTTAAGCAAGGTACTTTTCCCCGAACCATTTTGTCCTATTAAAGCAACCGTTTCACCTCTATAAACTGTCAGATCCACGCCCTTTAAGACTTCATGCACAGAGTGTCGGCGTCGCCCCCTATGCAGTATGCGTTCCTTTAAGGTATAGGATTTGTCACCATAGGAGCGAAAACTCTTACGTAAGGATTTAACATCTATTGCTAGTTTAGCTGTTTCCATTTGTATATCTTTATTCGTACTTTCCATATGTCCCCCTGTTGCATCAAATCTCTTCCGCAAAGCGTCGTTGACAGCGATTGAAAATGTACAATGCGACCAACAGCATTACGCTTGAAAAGGCGGCTACATATAGTAATTCCTGCATATTAGGAAAGCGTCCAAAAATCATAATGTCTCTGATACCATTTACAATTCCATATAATGGGTTCTTCGTGTACCAAAACATTACCGCTTCCGGCAGCGGCTCCGGTAATTGTTTAGGATCATAAAGAATCGGTGATAAATAAAACCAAAGCATAATAAAGACGCTAAAAATATGCTCCAGGTCACGAAAATAAACAGTTATCGCCGATAATAACAGCGCAAAGGCAAATCCTAACACAAAAAGTAAAATGAAGATAATAGGGAGAGCCAGATACGCAGCTGTAATTGGAGCGCGGAAAAACAAAACAGAGGCAAAAACGATAATTTCGGTCAACAAAAAATTGATAAAATTAGTCAGCGTCATAGAGAGGGGCAAGATCATTCTGGGAAAATATATCTTTTTTATCAGATTGCCATTACTAATAATTGCCGTACTGCTCTGTAAAACAGTCGCAGATAAACAGGTCCAAGGTACCAGAGCCACGAATAGCCATAAAGTGTAGTCAGGAACATTCTCAGATCCAGGCACCTTTAAAATCCGATTAAATACCACGGAATATATAATTAGCTGCATAAGTGGATTAACAAATGTCCAAAGGAATCCTAAAACTGAACCTTTATAACGCCCCCTTAACTCCTTTCGCACACTATTCTTAAGCATTTCTCTATAGTTCCAGACTTGAACAATTTCCTTAAACATTCAGCCTCCAATAATTCAAAGAGTCTTTCAAAGAACTCGCAAGAGAATATTCTGGTGACCAGCCTGTGTCCTTTTGAAGTTTTGAAATATCTGCTCGAATTTCAGGAATATCAATTGGTCTAAACTTAGCAGGGTCGCGAATTACCTCAATCTTTTCCTTAGCATAGCTAAGCAAGGTATCTAAAACTTGACTAACAGGGACAGACTTCCCCGAACCAATATTATAGACTTCACCTAGCCGCCCTTTTTGAAGGAGAAGAACGTAACCACGAACAATATCCCTTACATCAGTAAAATCACGTAGCGCATCCAAATTACCTACTCGCATTTCAGCAACTTGCTGCCCTTTTTCAATTTGAGCAATTTGTTTAGCAAAGTCCGAAACCACAAACAAGGGAAGTTGCCCTGGTCCAATATGATTAAATGCCCGAACTTGAATAACGGGAAGAGCCCTTGTTTGATGGTATAAAGCTGCTAAGTTCTCCACAGCCATCTTTGAAATGGCGTAAGGACTGACGGGAGCTAAAGCCTGAGTCTCTTTAACAGGAAGCTGCTCAGGCAAAACCTTTCCATATTGTTCCGAAGATCCGATCATCAAAATCCGACAAGAAGGACAAATATTTAAAGCAGCCTCCATTAGATGAAGCGACCCGATTAAATTAATCTGAAAAGTAAGCTCTGGCTTTTGGAAAGACAGAGCTACCGAACTCTGAGCCGCAAGATGGATAATTGCGTCTGGTTTAAAGGACAATAGTAATGATTCTATTTCATCTTGATTTCTAATATCTAAATCAAAAAATTCTGCCAAGGAAAAAACTTCAGAATTAATCACTTCATGAGGAAGCTTTGTAGCAGCAACCTGTAGTCCAGGCATTGTTGCCAAATAAGACAACAAATGCCCGCCCACAAAGCCAGCTGCTCCTATTACAAGAATTTTATCCAACCTCTCTTGACACATCTCTTGAGAATTCATTACTTTACCTGCTCAGAAATCCGTTTCATATCTGATTCAATCATCATTTGAATCAAGCCTTCAAAGGTTACACTGGGCTCCCAGCCCATTTTGGCTTTTGCCTTTTCAGGACTGCCAAGAAGCAAGTCCACCTCTGCAGGTCTTACAAAACGAGGATCAATAACAACATAATCTGCATAATCTAAGCCGACAGCTGAAAAAGCTACTTCCAGTAATTCTTTAATTGAATGAGTCTCACCCGTTGCAATTACATAATCATCAGCTACGTCTTGCTGTAACATTAACCACATAGCTTTAACATAATCACCGGCAAAACCCCAATCACGCTTAGAATCCAAATTACCCATCCGTAATTCTTTCTGTAGTCCTAGCTTGATTCTTACCGCCGCGTCAGTTACTTTTCTAGTTACAAATTCTAAGCCGCGACGAGGTGACTCGTGATTAAACAGAATTCCAGAGCACGCATACATGTCATAGCTTTCCCGGTAATTTACGGTAATCCAGTGTCCATATAATTTAGCAACACCATATGGGCTTCTGGGATAAAAGGGTGTAGTTTCAGTCTGTGGTACAGCCTGTACTTTACCAAACATCTCACTGGTTGAAGCCTGGTAGAAACGAGTATCCGGCTTTACTATTCTGATAGCTTCCAAAATATTCGTAACACCCATAGCATCAATATCACCTGTGAGAATAGGTTGTTCCCAAGAGGTCTGGACAAAGGATTGAGCCGCCAAATTATACACTTCATCTGGTGCGGTCTTCTGTATAGCAGTGATAAGAGAGGGTAAATCCGTCATATCAGCATAGAGAAATTCAATTTCATTACGCAAATGTTCGCTATTGCCATAATGCAAATCACTGGTACGACGGCGCAAGCCATATACCTTATAACCCTTTTCCAGTAGTAACTCTGCCAGATATGAACCATCCTGACCTGTAATACCCGTAATAATAGCAGATTTCATTATGAGCCTCCTACGTAATTGCACAAATATGCAAATTGTTTTTGAGTTATTCTATCATAACAACAGTAAAAATGCACCTTTATAACAAATTGGCAATGGAGTCATGATAAATCTGCGCCGATTTTTCCCAGCTAAACTGTAAAGCGTGCTGCTGCAGCAATTCTTTTTTTCCCTGGCTAATTCCATGGTATACAGCGCTCATTCCCTGATAAAACTCTTCTGAGGACTGGGGATCACAAAGGATTCCATGATCTCCAACAACTTCAGGTAATGAAGAACACTTTGAGCAAATTACAGGTGTTCCACAAGCTAAAGCTTCCAAAGGTGGTAGGCCAAAGCCCTCATAGATAGGGGGAAATATAAAAGCCTTTGCACAACCATAAAGAAAACGTTTATCTGTCTGCGCTATATAACCTGTTCGGATAATTGAATAACGCTTACTTAAAGTGTTAATTTTTTGAAGTGTACCTTCGTACTGCCACCCTAAGCCTCCGGCAATGACTAAGGAGACTTTTTCCTTATGGTTATCACAAAACTGCTCAAAAGCATCTAGCATTACCAATAAATTTTTTCGCGGTTCTAAAGTTCCGAGGTACAAAAAATAATTACCCTCAATATGGTATTTGTTCTTTAGATAGACTATTGCTTCTCCCTGCTCTTCCTCATCAAGGGGATAATATTCCTCTGCCTTAACGCCACAAGGGGCTACTACAATCTTATCCTCATTAATCCCGAGACAATCACGAATCTCTCTCTTTGAAAAATCGGAAATGGTTATGATTTTATCGGCTTGTTCACAAGACCGTGATAAATGTTTCTCCAATAGCTGTCTATTCCGTTTTTCCATCGTCTCTGGGTAACGAAAAGCAACCATATCATAGACGGTAATAATGCTTCTAGCCTTCATATTTCTTGGGCGTAAATAATTGAAAAACACTGTAAGATTAGCATCTGAAGCCAAAAGATTCTCGTAGGGAATCATCTGGCTAAGCATCCGGGAGCGAATATATACCCCTAGAGGGAAGTGAGAAAACGCTTTGATTGAAAGTAATTCTGTTTCTGTCAAGGGCTTCAGGTAATTACTAATTTTGCCACAGGCATCATTTCGGCGCAGAAAATCAAAGATATGACCCTCCCAGCGCCACTTTTCCTCGTCTTGTATAATCGGAAGCCGACAACAAATCTCACGGGTATAGACGCCTATACCCGTGAGATTGTCAGCAGCCAAGGGCTGCAAGTTTAGTGCAATAGTTTGGTTCATTTTACAACTTCACTCTCAATAATATTAGAGTTTTCCTTGCTATCAGTTAACCCATCAGCGCTAGTTGTTGTTTCTTCTTGGAACTTTGAAGTCGATTCGCTGGGCAACTGTAGAGTGGTATCTGGGATAGACTCAACGGATTGCTGGGCTGGGGCTACTAATGAAATTTCCTTGGTAACCACCTCGCCAAACCAAGTCACAGACTCTTGGAGCATTTGTAGACTCAAGCTACCGCTAACGTAGGAAAAGCTTATTTCACAAGTCTCACCATTCTTTACAATCTGATCGTCAGCTAATTCTGCCCGTTTTTCTTTGCCATTTACACCCCTATCTACACCGAGTTTAAAACTATCAGTTTTTGTCCAAGCCTTTGTGCCGAGGTTCTTTACTGTAACCGTCACTGTATTTACTCCTGCTGTTACACTTGGATTCACTTGTACATCAACAATTTGAGCATCTCTCTCTCTTACTGTAGATATCTTAGAGTCGCCAAACCAGGTTACACCTTCTTGAATCATTTGAGCAGAAAGGTTTAGATCTCCCTCTTGAGGTGCCTTTCCAGTGTAGGTGAATGTGTAAGATTGACCAGGGGCAACACTAGTATTGCTTGCTAATAAAGCCCTGCCTTCTTGTTTTTGCCCATCTAAAACTAATCCTTTATTGAGGCCTAAGGAAATCTTATCAGCGGCTGTCCAAACCACAGAACCAGTATTTTTTGCAGTTATTTCTGCAGTATAGTCCTTCCCTGCATTTATTGGTGTAATAAATTTGATTTCAGTAATCTCTGCCGCTGAAGGCCTATTTACTGGAATAGAAAGGCTCTTCTTTTCACCGAACCAAGCAACACCTTCTTGTAGCATCATAAGTGATAATTGAGCACTTCCCGAAGAAGGGGCCTTTAGTTCCAGGGTGAAGGTATAAATATCACCATTCTTTACAGTTATTCCATCACTTATTGAGCTACGGAAAATTGTAGTGGTTGACCCATCTGCTCCTAAACGATACAAATCTGCTTTTGTCCAGCTTCTTGTTCCCGTATTCTTCACAGTAATATTGATAGGAATTTGTTGGTTTCCCAACACCTGGGTGGGCACTTGAACATCTAAAATCTGGGCATCTTTTTCTTTGATGCTTTGAGTCTTAGCTTCACCAAACCAGCAGGTTCCCTCTTTTATCATTTGGGCGTTTAAATCTAAACGTTCATTAAAAGGCACTTTACCTTGGTATTGGAAAGTGTAAGTTTGTCCAGGCCACACGCTAACACCTTCGGGCAAGCCTACTCGGCTTTCCTGCCCAGTTGCCCGATTTATTCCTAAGCGGATATTATCAGCCCTAGTCCAAACTACAGAATCCGTATTCTTGACCGTAATTTCAGCTGTATAATTTTCACCTTGAACTACTGGTGATACAAATTTGATCTCGCTAATGGTTGCTGCTGAGGGATTCTTAAGGGAAATAGTCTGTATTTTTTTCTCCCCATACCATGCAACTTGCTCCTGGAGCATTTGTAGTTCCAGTCTAGCTGTACCTGTTTGCGGGGCCTTCATCTGTAGTGTAAAGGTATAGCTCTCACCATTCTTTATCGTAGCAGTAGAGTTTAATTCACTTCTAAAAGCAGTGGTATTAGAACCATTTGCTCCTAACCTGAAAGCTTCTGCTTGCGTCCACGCCTTTATTCCAATGTTTTTAACCGTTACTTCAACGGGAACTTGCTGACCAGGCATGATATTTCCAGGAACCTTAACTGCCGTGATTTGCGCATCTCTTTCTTTTACTGTCTGGGTTTTAGAAACTCCAAACCAAGCCACACCTTCTCTCAGCATTTGTGCCTTTAAATCCAAATTTCCGCTGGCCGGAACCCGACCAGTGTAGGTAAAGGTATAAGACTGCCCTGGCATAATAACTGTACCATCAGGCATGCTTAAGCGGCTCTCCTGAGAAGTTCCACGATTTACCCCTAAGCGAATACTATCAGCCTTGGTCCAAGCAACTGAATCAGTATTTTTTACTACTATTTCTGCCTTATACTCTGCCCCTGGGTTCAAGGCAGTTAGAAAACGAATTTGGCTAATCTCTGCTGCTGAAGGATTTTTAATTGGTAAAACGATAGATTTCTTTTCCCCAAACCAGGTTACTTGCTCTTGAAGCATGCGCAGAACTAAATTAGCATTTCCTGAAAGAGGCGCTTTGAGGGTCAGCTTGAATGTCCCACTTTGCCCAGGAGCAACGGTTACACCATCAGCCAAATTACTACGTAATGCAGTTGTATTTGATCCATCTGCACCCAGACGGAAAGCAGCAGCTTTTGTCCAGCTCTTTAACCCTGTATTCTTGGCTGTTACAATCACATCAATAGTCTGACCAGGAATCATTGATTTGGGCATTTGGACATCTGTAATAGCAGCATCATAAGGAACAATTTCTTTACTCTTCTCGTTGCCAAACCAAGTTACGCCCTCTTGGAGCATTTTAAACTTTAGGGTCAACTTTTCAGCCTCTTTGATATTGGCTATTTTAAGTTGGAAGGTATATGACTGCCCACTGGCAACTTCTACATTACTTGGTAAAAAGGCACGAGACTCAGCCCCACCAGCCCAGTAACCGAGGTTGACTTGACCCTCTCTAGTCCAAGGTGAACTACCGGTATTAGTAATGGTTATGGCGGCTGTTAAAGTTTTATTATCATAACTTACAAGTTCAATGTTCTGTATCTCAGCATTATACCCATAATAGACATTAGAAGCCTGTCTTATCTGGTTGACAAACCCCGCCACAGTCGTTCCGTAGGTAGCGGAGGGTGCCCACTTTCCGCCCAGCTGTTCCACCCCCTGAGCAGTACCAAAAATCGAGGCAAAATGTCTTGGGTCAGGGGAAGATGGCCGAGGATAGCCCAACTGACCAGCATATAGAGCCAGATGGTCTAAATGCGCCTGAATTCCCTGCTCCCAGCTAGCAAAACGTTGATGGGCTGCCGGATCATAATTGTCCCCTCCAGCAGTTGTTTTAAGACCGCAGGGGTTATTATAGCTTGCGTTAATTACCCCTCCAAAACGACCAAAACCCGTCTCATGAGCCGCTTGGGCATAGGCAACGGCCGGATCTACTCCGGTACGAGGCGCCAATGACCAGTAGATGTCTGCCAAACCGATAAAGGTAGCTGTTGCCCCCTTGGAAGCCGCCCAGTTCTTGGCCTGATCGACTGTGGCAGTAGCTGTCATTAGAATTGGCATGTATTTGCCCTTTTGAGCCACCATTTGGTTAAGATAGCCTTGAGTTTTTGAGGAGAATTCTCCCCAACGTTCGCTATCTCGAATGGTTATTGGACAATTCTTGGCATAGGTGCTGAATTGATTGTGTTGAAATAAATGTCCATTTACATCATAAATACCATGACGATAAAGAATATCAGCCGCCAGCCATTCTGCATTGGCCATAGCTTGGTCAAAGTTGCCATCATCATTATAGTCACAGATTTCTATGGCAATGGTGCTAGCATTGCCCTTTCCACCGGCTTTGTCTCCGGCATGCCAGGCTTTCTCATACTCGGGTACACTCTGATAAGCACCCCGGCTATCCACAGCATAGTGCCAGCTTACTTCATAATTTTTCCCACCATCGCGCAAATACTGGGCATGCATTCTGGCGTTAGCTCCGGTGCGCCAGTTAGAGGTTTCATGAATTGTAACCCCGGAAAAACCGGTAAGTAGTTGTCCCGAACGTGCAGCGCTACCCTCCGGTGCTAAAAGAGTACGGTTAACGCTAAAGCTAGGCGAAACTTCGAGACTTCTACGTAGAGCTCCCACAGTCTGGTAATAAACCCACTGATTGTTCTCCCAATATCTACCAACAAAGCCAGTAGCATTATAGCTACCACTAACGGCCTCAACAGAGTTCTTCAGGTAGAGTGATGACCCTAGAACTACTGCCACAGCAACCAAAATGAGTATTGGCGACAAAAGCTTACGGCGTAGTTTTTGTTGTTTTTCCTTTTTACAATGCATAAAATATACCCCTTAAAATTACTCTAAATAGTTGATGTTCTTTTCGTTCTATAATTAAGCCTTAAGACCGGATACAAGGCTCCGGTTGCAAGCTTTTTATAGCCAACCCTCTATCAAAGAGACCATCTCCCCTTTGATGCTCTCTAAGCGTGCTTTAGCCTTACTTTCATTGTCTTCATAAATGCCAAAATAAATTTTCAACTTTGGTTCTGTACCAGAAGGACGTACACAAACCCAATCTAATCCTTTTACTCCGCCAAGTTCATATAGCAGTACGTTAGATTTAGGTAAGGTAATTGCTTCACTTTGCACTTCAGTACCGCTGAATAGGTAGCGGATTTGGGCTTGATAATCTCTTGCCGCCATAACGGTAAGGTTAGGCAGACAAGATTTCTGTTTTCCTTCTGCTCCTTGAAGCAGGTTTTCTCTTAAGGTAGTCATAATAGCTTCTATCTTTTCAACGCCGGCTTTACCTTCCAAGGTGAAGGATACAGCATCCTCGATACCATAGCCAAATCTCGCATAGAGCCCATGCAAGCGATCCAACAGGGTCTCTTTTCGTTCCAAAGACTGCGCTGCCATAGTGGCGATCAGCATGGAAGCAACCACTGCATCCTTATCCCGAACATCAAGGCCAACCAGATAGCCATAACTTTCTTCAAAGCCAAACTGAAAATGCTTATTGCCTTCTTCATCATCAAGACGAATGCGCTCGCCAATAAATTTGAAACCAGTTAAAACTTCTTGCAATTCAACACCATAGTATTGGCAGATGGCAGCCGCCAACTTACTGGAGACAATTGTAGTAACGGCAAAAGAATTCTCCGGCAAGGTACCGGCCGCCTTTTTAGAGGATAGGATATAGTCCAGTAACAGTACGCCAATCTGATTACCCGTAAGTGGCACATAGTCAGTTTTGCCTTGACTACTTGTGGTTCTAACGGCAACACCTACCCGATCGCTATCTGGGTCAGTACCAATAACCAGTGCCGCAGATACCTTCTCAGCTAAAGCAATACCCATTCTTAAAGCTTTGGGATCTTCAGGATTAGGTGTGGCTACGGTAGGGAATGCACCGTCCGGTTGCTCTTGCTCCGGCACGACATGTACATTCTTAAAACCCACCCGCTGCAAAATCCGTCTCACCGGCTTATTTCCTGAACCATGAAGTGGGGTATAAACAATAGGCATATCCTGGTGCTTTTTAACGGCATCGGGATCAATCACTAAATCTAACAGCATTGCTGTATAAGCTTCATCTAAATCTTCACCAAAGTGTTTAAGTAAGCCCTTTTTTTCTGCCTCGTGGATAGAAATGGAGGGAATGGTGCGAATATCGGAAATGCTTTCGATATTGGCTAAGATCCTATCGGCGGCTTCCAAGGTAACTTGGCCACCGTCTTCACCATAAACTTTATAACCATTGTATTTAGGTGGGTTATGGCTAGCTGTAATCATGATTCCGGCAAAGGCCTGAAAATGTCTTACAGCATAGGATAGCAAAGGCACTGGGCGCAGGCTATCAGAAAGAAATACACGAATTCCGGCTCCGGTCAATACCTCAGCCGCAACCCTTGAGAATTCAGGAGAAAAATGTCGTGAATCGTAGGAAATGGCCACACCTCGCTGGGCTGCTTCTTCACCTTCCGAGAGAATATATTGAGCCAACCCAGCGGTTGCTTTGGCAACGGTATAACCATTCATCCGGTTGGTACCGGCACCAAGAATGCCACGTAGGCCACCGGTTCCAAAGGCTAAATCACGGTAAAACCGATCTTCAATTTCTTGGGGATTCGACTTAATTGCCTCTAACTCAGCTTGGGTTTCCTTATCAAAATACGGATCTGTACTCCAAAGTCTGTATAAGTCCATAAACTTTTCCATGTTCTCCTCCAGAATTGTCAAAATCAAAACTCTATATTGTGTGCCTTAACCTAAGGGCTAAAAAACATCCTTTAATTTTAACCCAAAGATAAGAATTTGCAAAATTATTAGCGTCTTAAGTGGAATTACCTGTCAAACTAATTTCACCGGCATAACAAGGTATTACTTCCCCTGAGGCAGTTGCGAGAATCAATTCCCCCTCCTCTCCAATATCAGTGGCTTGCCCCTTGATAGGGTCTTTCTCACCAAAAGAATGAACTTCAATCGCTTTACCTAAGGTTAAACATAATTCTTTGTAAGCAGTTAAAAAGAATTTAGGATCATTGGTAAACTGTTTATAATCTTGGTATATCTCTTTAAGTATAGCCTTTAAAAGTGACAATTGGGTTACAGTCAGACCTTCTTTTGTTAAAGAAGTAGCTCGATTTTTTATCGCTTCTGGAAAATCCTGCTGTAAAACATTCAGCCCACAGCCGATAATAACATAGCTAAGCTGATTATCTTCCAGACCGGCTTCCGTTAATATGCCACCTATTTTCCGCCCATTTCCAGCGGAAATAATGTCGTTAGGCCACTTTAATCCCACGGTATCTACGTTAAAACTATTGATAGCCTTAGCGATAGAATATCCTGCCCACAGCGAAAGGAGCCCAGCTCGAGTTGTAGTAAGAGTGGGTCTTAAAAGCAGACTAAAATATAAGCCACCTTCTGCTTCCGACTCCCAGTGCCTACCCAGACGACCTCTTCCGGCGGTTTGTCTTCCAGCTAAAAGCAAACTACCTTCCTTGGCACCAGCTATGGCAGCAGACTTTGCTAGATCATTTGTAGAGCTAACTTCCTCCTGAAAAAACAAATGATAGAAACCATCGAAAGATTTATCTAAATCAGATTTGAGCTGATTGGCCCAAGCCGCCGCGCCGGATAAAAGTCGATAGCCCTTTTGGGAAGTCCCTTCAATGATATAGCCTGAGCTTCTTAGACTTTGAATTTTTTTCCAAATGGCAGCCCGGGTACAGCCTAACTCAGCAGCCAAACGCTCTCCACTGACATAGCCCCCCGGTGAAGCTGTAAGTAGTGTCAATAACGTTTCCCGGCTACGCTTCATTTTGCCCTACCTCTTTACTCTGGCGTGCTAAATATGTATAGAAAAAGTTATCTTCAATTGAGCCTGTAAAATTAGCTGAGGTCTCGCGATTTTTTTCCAGCGTAACCACTTCATCAGCCCAACGACGGCCACTGCTACTTTGCTCAAGCAGAATGCTACCCCAGCTCTGTAAAATCAAACTAGATGAATTCTGCCAACTCAAGCCCATTTGGTGCAAAACTTGCTCTGTTACAGGGTAAGTAGGCCAAGTGTAAGACAGAGAGCGGCTGATCTCTGTAAAAGGAGTGAAGGCTCCTAATAAAAGGAAAATAACCAAAGTTACTTTTTTAAATACTGGCCAAAATTCTGTTTTTAGGTAGAGGGATAGGCTCTGGGCTTTTTCCTTGCTAACAGGAGGTAAAATCTTGAGGGATTCCTTCTGAACCATTAACTGTAAAAGAAATAGCGCCGGAATAGAAACCCGCATGCAGAAATCCTGACTTCCGCCCACCCGAAATAAAGGAATTAAAATAAAGCTGCCTGCTGCAATCCAAAACAAAGGGCTTTGCTTTTCGTTCTTAGCAACCAGCAGAAGATATACGCCCACTTCTAGTAGAATAAAGAGAAAAAAGTTACTATTTAGCTGATTGATGCCCATACTGCCGCCCGAGCGGTTGTTGGCAAAATAAAGGTATGTCACGAGAATGACTGATATTCCTCCGGCAAGATTTTCAAAGCTAACCGCCCGAAGAACGCCTTGCCAAAACCACCGACCAAAAACTGCCAGATTAGCAAAAAACTGATTTTTGATCCAATGTTCTGAAAGCGGATATCCCTGATAGGCTTTCCATAACACAACGGGCAATAGTCCTAAAAAAGGAAATGGGCCGTGAAGTAGCAATAAGCCATACAAGAAAAAGAGGGACTTGGAATTTTTTAGCTGTAGTATCAGAAGCAACGCCAACCAAATAACAATGCTCTGATTAAATACCCAAAATAACTGGGTGGTATTGGCCGAGTATTGCAACCCCGACCACCATTCAATATGTTCCGTCAAACCTGGTGTCCGCTGATACAGTTGGATATATCCGACAAGATCTAGCCCTGAGAAAAAAATAAAAATTAGCACGATCCGTAATTTTATCTGTCCTAATATCCGAAACAGGTAGTACACTGTCAAAAGAATCCCTAGAAACGCCCAGAAAAACAAAAAGGCATTGGCAGCATACCAGCCAAAGATTTTACCAAAAGCTGCTGCCGGCAGCCAAAAAGCAATGTAATAAATAAGCATGGCATAAGGTGAATCCGTGGCTCCGCCAAGAATTCCGCTACTGTTACTTTTAAGTAAAGCCAGATGGCTATAATCATAAATCACCGGCCAAGGGCGATTTATAAGATCCCGTAAAATAGCATTGCGATAATTAAAATCTGAATTCTGAAAAGAGAAGCCACCAATACCTGATAAAGCTACCCAAAGTGTCAGTAATATCAGGAGAAAAATAAGTATACGTTTTTTGAAGTATAGGTTTTGCGGTGCCGGTTGGAGTCCATTTCTGATTAATCTAATCATGCTGATAAGTATGATTAATGCCATAAATATGGCTAAAGGTAGCTTGAGCCACCCGGATACGAATAATAGAATCGGGAGTACAATATAAAAAACACTCAGGCGAAAAATCATTTTATCAAAAGTACTTTTTACTAACATACACCCTCCATTTCAGGTATAAGCAAAAGATATCTTACTTATGATACTTCTCGTTACGACTAATTTTGAAGGCTCGGTAGCACTGCTCTAAAAGTAACAACCTTGCCATCTGGTGGGTAAAGGTCATAGGTGACAGACAAACCCTTTCACTGCACCGCTCTAAGACTAAAGGCGAAAAACCATTCGAGCCGCCAATCAAAAAAGTTAGATCTGCGCCACTGCGTTCAAAGGATGAGATAAGAAAGGAAGAAAATTCTTGGGAACTATACATTCTTCCGTCCAAATCTAAGGCAATCACTCTCGTATTAGGTCGGATTTTATCAATCAGTTGGCGCCCTTCTTTTTCTAGAGCTTGGCTGCGTGGTAATTGATCCGGAGCATCCATAACTTCTGTAATGGTTAGATCACAGTATTTTCCCAATCTCTTCTTATATTCATCTATTCCGGCTTGCAACCATTTTTCTTTGATTTTCCCGCAAGCAATGATTTGTAGTTTCATTCAGCGGTCCCCTAATCCTCTTCCAAGCATCCACCTAAAGATGGAGCGTGAACAATAGCAGGTGTGGACTCTAGTAACATCTCCAAGGTCATTTCCGTAAAACGTTCCCAAAGAGGTATCAAACTTTGTGTCTCTTTCACCCTATCAATACTAACCGCTGATGTAGGATAAAAGCGATTAGCAACGGCCAAATGAAAATCCTTGCCCATCTCTAGTCCCATGGCTGCCATAGCCGACTTTACCGTTTGTTCCGCCACGCGCGGAGAATTATTTTCTTGGCTCAAGTGCCCTAAAATAAACTGCCTTGTGCCCTGCTGGTAGAGATGATAGATCGCCGCTGCACAATCTAAATTGCAAAGATGCCCACGCTCTCCGTCCACCCGCTTTTTTAAGTGCCAAGGGTAGGGTCCATTCCAAAGCATATCTTTATCATAATTTGCCTCAATATAGACAATATCGCTGCCAGCTAAGGCCTTGGCAACATTATCACTGTAGTGCCCTAAATCCGTAGCAACAGCAACAGAGTAATCGGCATAAAAAAAGCGGTACCCTACAGACCCTCTGGCATCGTGAGGGGTGGAGAAGGGAAAAATTCGTAAATCGTCAATCTGAAATAATTGATCTCCCTGAATAACATGATCCAGCTCAGGTACATGTGCCTTTTTCTCGGCACGACGAATCCCCTGCCAAACTGCTGAGGTAGCATAGGTAGGAATTCCGTATTTTCTAATAAAAACATCCAATCCACGAATATGATCACTGTGGTCGTGGGTAATTAAAATTGCATCTAAATTCTCTGGTGACTCACCCACTTGGGTGAGTCCTTCTGTCAGGGCTTTAGCCGAGACCCCTGCGTCTACAAGCAGACGAATTTCGTTCATTTTTACAAAAACTGCGTTTCCACTGCTCCCGCTATAAAGTGGAATAACTTTAATCTCCATGACTCCTGCCGATCTCTTTCTTCACTATACTCTTGCCTAAAATTTAAGGTATGCGAGTAATATTTGCCCCTAGGGCGGTTAGTTTTTCGATAATTTTCTCATAGCCGCGATCAATCCTTTGGGCTTCAGAGATATAAGTCTCTCCTTCCGCCGCCAAACCCGCAATCACCATTGCTGCACCTGCGCGTAAATCTTTGGCTTCCACGCTGGAACCGTTAAATGTAGTTGGTCCACTGACAAGAGCAACCTTATCTAATACAGTAATATTAGCTCCCATAGTCTGTAATTCACCAATGTATTGAAAACGATTATCCCAAACATTTTCATGCATTCTGCTCTGTCCTTCAGCCGTACAAAGGAGAACCGTAGCCTGCGGCTGCAAGTCAGTAGGAAAACCGGGATAAGGCATAGTTTTAAAATTGACTGGCTGGATTTTGTGGTTTTCTTTCGCAAAAACACGGATACAATCATCCCCCTCTTCAGCACCATAACCCATTTCTAAAAGTTTAGCTGTTAGAGGTTCCATATGCTTGGGGATTAAATTTTTAACGGTAACATCGCCTTTAGTTACAGCCGCAGCAATCATATAGGTGCCTGCCTCAATTTGATCCGGAATAATGGGGTAGGAAAAACCACCAGCTAAGACGGGAACGCCTTTAATACGAATTGTATCTGTTCCGGCGCCTTTGATATTGGCTCCCATGGCATTTAAAAAGTTAGCTACATCAACGATATGAGGCTCTCGAGCCGCATTTTCGATCACCGTGCGGCCTTCCGCCTTCGTTGCAGCCAACATGATATTGATGGTAGCACCCACACTCACCACATCCAAAAATATATTGGCTCCAACTAAGGAATCTGCTGTAATCCGGATAATACTATTACGAATATCAGAAAATCCTGTCCCTTTAGCACCTAGTCTTGCAAAACCACGGAGGTGAAGGTCAATAGGGCGATTGCCAAAGTTGCAGCCCCCAGGCATATGCATAGTCGCCTGCTTAAACCGAGATAATAGCGCACCAAGCAGATAGTAAGAAGCACGTATATTCTTCACCTTATCATGAGTTGCTTCAAAAGTATTAATTGTAGTAGGATCAATTTTGTACATGCCCTCCCCTAAAGGTGTAATTACTGCACCTAAAGTTTCACAGATCTCTAGCATTGCTCTAACATCAGCAATATCTGGCACGTTTTCCAAAATACATGGTCCATCTAGCATCATTGCAGCCGCCATAATGCCTAATACAGCGTTTTTGCTACCGCTAACAGCAATCTCTCCCTGTAATTTTGTGCCACCTACTATTTTATAACTAGGCATAATATTCCCCTTTCAGATATAGGCTAGTTTAGTTGATTTAAAAATTAACGTCGGACTTCCCTTTCATACACAACCGTTGTTTTCGAACGGCTTTCAACGGATTTATGTGTAGTATTTCCTGACTGACCTTTATGGTATCCTACAGGCTTTCGGCGCGGTTCTGCCCCAGGTTTAGGAATCTCGTTGGAGCTTCTAAGCGGAGCTCCATATTCGCGATCTGTCTCGGGTTGAGCCAGTAAATAAGCAAACAGGTCATCAATCTGCGGTCGGCTCAGCTCTGCTAAACCTGAAATAGGTATGTCAATCTCCATGGCAGCAGAGTATAGATAAGCAGCCGCATTCTCATAAAGAATCTCACGCCTTGGAGTACCATCAAAAACAGACATTAGTGTTTCTCTAAAGGTCTTCTCCGCTTTAGGGATTGTAACTACAAATTCAGTTCCCTTGCCTAAGGTACTAGCCACACTAATTGTGCCGCCCTGAATCTCAGTCAATTCTTTCGCAATGGAAAGACCTAAACCTGTACCGCCATATTTTCTTGAACCGGTAGGATCAACTCGATAGAAACGGTCAAAAACGCGCTGTAAATTTTCTTTTGAAACACCCATACCATTATCAACTATTTTAAGCGAAATATAATCGTTAGTAAGTTGAACAGATACATGTACAAAGCCTTTATTATCAGTATATTTAATACCATTAGAAACCAGATTCGTTAAAATTCGATCCAAAGCCGAAGCATCACCAAAAACAGGAGGGATAATTGACAAAACCGACGATTCAAGTCGAATCGACTTCTCTTGAGCCTGAATTTCAAGTCGTCTAACGACTTGCTTCATCACGGACACAATATCATACTGTGACATGGGCGGGCGAATCCCCCGACTATCTATAGAAGATAGTAACAGCAAGTTTTGGACTAGGGCATCCATACGAGCTGCATCATCATGAATACGCATAATATCCATTTTGATATCGTCTTTAGATTTCCCATCTAGTCCCCAATCCAATAGGGTTTCGGAATAGGCGGAGATTGTAGTCAGTGGCGTCTTGAGTTCATGAGAAACATTAGCAACAAATTCTTTGCGCTGCTTCTCTTCTCTCTCTTGCTCAGTAATATCTGAAATAATAATAATCCAGCTAGGTTTTTTATAGGGTGCAAGTTGTGTCTGCGTTAATCTTAGTTTAACCACCCGATCTAAAATAGTCACCATACCGCTAATATTACTAGTCTGCAAAACATAAGCCGCTTGAATTCCATTATCATTTCCGTAAATAGAAAGAAAGGACTGTAAAGTAATGGGTAGCTCCTGCACTTCAAGAATAGCCATTGCTGAAGCATTGGCCGTAATTAACTTGCCATCGCCACCATAGGCAAGAACGCCGATTTGCAATTCGCGAAGAATTGTCTCAGAAGCATCCTTCTCCTTCTCAAAGTCCTGTACCATCTTACGAATATCTTGATCAGCCTTACTTCGAAAAACAACCAAGCGTTTCTGCGCCAATAGATAACCAATAATAAGGCCCGGCAATAATCCTGCCAAAACCAATAGAATCATGAGCCAGGGATTATCCTTAACCTGCATAAAGAAATCCTGACTGCTAAATAAAAAAGAAAAAAAGGACTGCTGCTCACTAATAAAATGCATCAAATTCTCAGGCCTGATTCTTATCAAAATAATATCCCACACCGCGTTTGGTAAGGATATAACAATAATTATTCTGGTCAGGTTCCAGCTTCTCTCGAGTTCGTCTTACTGTTACATCTACGGTACGTACATCACCATAATATTCGTAACCCCAAACCTTTTCTAATAGAGTCTCTCTGGAAAAAACTTGCCCTGCATTTTGAGCTAAAAAGCGAACCAACTCAAACTCGCGTAAAGTTAGCTCAAGTACCTTACCGTTCAGACGAACTTGATAGGCATCCATATCAATTTCCAGAGCACCAAAGGTCAAAACCTTGCTAGAATCTGTTACCTCAGATTCGGCAAGACTCATACGACGAAGCTGTGCCTTAACTCGAGCTAGAACTTCCCGAACACTAAAAGGTTTCGTAATATAATCATCAGCACCCAGTTCCAAGCCTAGAACCTTGTCAATCTCTTCACTCTTAGCCGTAAGCATTAAGATAGGTATATTCGTTTGTTGCCTTAAACGACGACAAACATCAAACCCATCCATTCTAGGTAACATACAATCAAGCAAGATTAGATCAGGCTTAACTGAAATACCCATTTCTAAAGCTGTTACCCCGTCAGCTGCCGTATAAGTAGTATAGCCTTCCCGCTCTAAGTTGGCTTTCAATATATCTAAAATATTTGGCTCATCATCAACAATAAGAATCTTAGCACTCATATCAGAATCTCCTACTCTCTTATAATATCCACACATAAAACAGCCGCATACAATCAACAAGTATGATTATACCATTTATCCGGCCATTGAGAATAAAAATAAACAAAAAAGAAAGCCTCCAGTTATGCACTGAAGGCTTTCGTATAATCCGGCAGCGATCTATCTTCCCGGGCCGTCTCCAGCCAAGTATTGTCGACACCAGAGAGCTTAACTACTGTGTTCGGGATGGGAACAGGTGTGGCCTCTCGGTAATAACCACCGGAATGGTAGAAGGACAGAAATGAAACAGAAGTTTCAAAGCTGCGCCCTCAAGACTGCTTAGAGAAAAAGGAAAGAGAAGAAGGTTTGACTCAATAAAGAGTCGGAGGATCTTTTTCCAAAGGGTTCTGGACTAAAACATAGTCAGAAATCCCGTAACTTGTGGTCAAGTCCTCGGCCATTAGTACCGGTCAGCTGAACATATTTCTATGCTTACACACCCGGCCTATCAACTGGTAGTCTACCAGGGGCCTTACCAATTAAGAGGGAAATCTCATCTTGAAGCTGGCTTCACACTTAGATGCTTTCAGCGTTTATCCAATCCAAACTTAGCTACCCAGCTGTGCCTCTGGCGAGACAACTGGTACACCATAGGTTTGTCCATCCCGGTCCTCTCGTACTAGGGACAGCACTCCTCAAATTTCCTACGCCCACGATAGATAGAGACCGAACTGTCTCACGACGTTCTGAACCCAGCTCGCGTACCACTTTAATCGGCGAACAGCCGAACCCTTGGGACCTACTTCAGCCCCAGGATGTGATGAGCCGACATCGAGGTGCCAAACCTCCCCGTCGA
>CAZFHA010000023.1:0-64429 GCA_964518595.1 uncultured Oscillospiraceae bacterium | reverse complement strand
TTTGTTTACTTGTTCTATTTCAACTCTTTTGAATTGATTTAGGCTCGTCTTTTTTTCTGCTCTTCTATTCAATTTTCAAGGTCCGGTGCCGTGCTTCTCGTGAAGCGCTTGTCTATATTAACATCTCCCCCCATAGCTGTCAACACATTTTTCAAACTTTTTTAAAAAAACTTTTCCTGAGCCAAAATTGTCTCTTTTCTATTTATACCTTATTAATATAAAAGAAGCAAGATCCCTATCTTATTGCATACCTACCGCTAACAATTTTCTCTTGAAGGGTTTGCAGCGGATTTTCTTTTCTCAAAATTCTGCCTTGCGTCTTGTCAGAAAAACTTAGTGCGTCTCGTTGGGTAAACAAATATTGCAGTCTAATTCCCCATTACTTTATTCAAAGCCAATGATGGTTTTCTTTGTGCTGTTACTTTTAATTTTTTATTTGTATAAAAGAGTTGCTAATTGGAGCAAATACTATTAAAATAATTCGTAATTGGTTTTCGAATGGAACAGCATGCTTCCGAATTCCAGGCAACTGAATCGTTTCTGCATGTAGTGTTTTCATATGAAAATTACTTGGAGCGATATGCTATACCTTGTGTACTACTCAAGGTAAATATTAATGAGAGTGGGTTGAATACTATGAGCAAAAAACACGGTTCTAAAGTAGCAATTATTGGTTCTGGTGCTGTTGGTTCTACCATTGCCTATTCAATGGCAATTCAGCAATTGTGTACGGAGCTGGTACTAGTTGACGTTAACGCTGACAAAGCAAAGGGTGAGGCTTTGGATATCAGTCACGCTTTGCCTTTCCTTGGTCAAATGGACTTGTACTCAGGTAGTTATGCAGATCTGAAAGACTGCGATTTGATTATCTTGACTGCCGGTATTCCTAGAAAAGCTGGCGAAACTCGTATGGATTTGGCCAAGAAGAATGTAGCTTTAGGCAAAGAAATCACTAAGAATGTTATGGAACATTATAATAGTGGTAACATTGTTGTTGTTTCTAACCCTTGCGATATTCTAACCTACATGGTGAGCAAGTGGTCTGGTCTGCCAAAGAATCGCGTACTCGGATCTGGAACTGTACTGGATAGCGCCCGTTTCCGTACTCTACTTTCACAAAAATTGGATATCGATGTCCGTAATGTGCATGGTTACATTATCGGTGAGCACGGCGACACCCAGCTACCAGCTTGGAGTGCTACAAACATTGCCGGTCTGAGTATTGATGATTACGCTAGAACCACCGGAATTTCCTTCACCCAAGCAGATAGAGCTGAGATTGCTGAAAGAACTCGTCTGGGCGGTGCAGAGGTAATTAAGCTTAAGGGTGCAACCTTTTACGGTATTGGTGTATCCGTTTCCACTATTGCTCAATCTCTACTCAAAGGTGAGAATACTATCCGTACAGTAGGTAGTGTGCT
This sequence comes from uncultured Oscillospiraceae bacterium, assembly GCA_964518595.1. Classification (GTDB taxonomy): domain Bacteria; phylum Bacillota; class Clostridia; order Saccharofermentanales; family Saccharofermentanaceae; genus CAZFHA01. Next base: position 63,008 of record CAZFHA010000023.1, on the reverse strand, counting down.
TAACGGTGAGTATGGTATTACAGATGTTTGTACTAATGTACCGACAATTATTGGTGCTAATGGTATTGAAAAGGTTCTGGAGCTTGAGCTTGATCCTCAAGAACTCCGTTTCCTCCAACACTCTGCCGAGCAGGTTAAAGCGATTCTTAACGAAGTTAAGGATATCTAAGAAAATTATTGTTAACGCTAAAATAGAGCTGGTGACTTGAAATTTCCAGTCACCGGCTCTATTCTTTATTTAAAAGGGTGGTCTGAGGGGTTTTTATACACCCTCAGCCACCTTTTTTCATTTATTGGGTAATCCGATCTTAAACCCCAATTAAGTAGCCAAAGCTTTAAAGCGCTCGTAAGCCTGCCTTAAATCATCCGCTTTCTCTTCTGGGCTAGTAGCATTACAATAGGCGCCTGCCCCAGTTTCACAAGAGGCACGGAAATATTGAACATTCTCTCCTCTGAGAGGCGGAAAAAACTCAATATGGAAATGATAATAAGGATTCGCATCCTCTTCTGTGTTCACCGGAACCTGATGCATTACCATCATGTAAGGAAATAACTTATTGAATAGAGCATCATATGTCCCTGTTATTTTTTTCAAAATATCAGCCAACTGATCTTTTTGACTATCTGTAAAGTCGGCCAAGCTTCCAACATGTTCTTTAGCCACCACATAAGTCCCGTAAGGATAGGCCGTATAATAAGGCACATAAACGGCGAAACCGTCATTTTCCAGTACCATTCGACTCTGAGCCGATTTTTCAGCGGCTAGTAAATCGCAAGTTAAACAATGGCCTTCCTTTTCATAGTACTTCTTGCTACTTTCCAGCTCAGTAGCAATATTCTTTGGCAACCAATTAAAGGCGTAGAGTTGCCCGTGTGGATGAGGCATAGTTACGCCTGCTTCAGCCCCTCGATTTTCAAAAATTAAAATGTATTTGATTTCTTTGTCTTGGGCTAATGTTGTAAAGCGTGTAGTCCACAAATCCACTAATTTACGAATATGGTCCACAGGTAACTCTGGTAAGGTTATTGTATGATTAGGATGATATAAGATTACTTCACATTTACCATACATGGATTTAGCCTCGAATTGGCCGCCCTCATTTCCGGTAAGTTGGGAAAACTCTTGCGTCATGACGGGGAAGTCATTGTCATAACAAAAAACATCGTAGCCTTCTTCTGGAACTTTGCCAGATCCTGGACAAAAGGGGCACCAGTCTTTAGGCATTGCCGGACGCCCCTGTCGATTTGATGCCACCATGATCCAATCATTTAACATGGGATTATAACGTAATTCAGCCATATAGGTAAAATCCTCCAGTAAATTAAAGTGAGAATCGGTATTCGGTCCAATAAATCTTTGTTTCTCCAGCCTTCACAATGGGCTTTTCAAAATGCGGAAAGTCAAAGGCATTAGGGAAGTACTGGGTTTCCAAACAAATTGCGCCATTTTTTTCTACCGGAACATGGTTTTTCTGAACTTTTCCACACAGATAATTACCCGTGTAGACTTGGAGACCTGGCAAGGAAGTAAAAACATCCATTGAAATCTTAGTGTCGGGGGCATAAAGGGTGGCACAAGCCTTATGGCTTTCGCCACGCAAAACAAAGTTATGATCGCAGCCATTGGGCATATCCTGCCCGGATAGAGCCTGACTAATTTTAACTGACTCTGTAAAATTAAATGAAGTGTTGGCCACTGCCAGTATTTCTCCGGTAGGGATGCTTTCCTGATCAATCGGCGTATAGTAATCAGCTGCAACGCTCAAATAATGGTCTAATATGCTTGTGGTGTCCCCTAAATTAAAGTAAGCATGATTGGTTAGGTTACTGACTGTATCCATATCCGAAGTAGTCTTATAGGTAATGTTAAGTCCTTTCTGGGAGTTAAGGGAATAAGTTACCTCTACTTCCATATTACCGGGAAGGCCCTGATCCATGTGTGGACTAAACAAACTAAAAACTAAGGTGTTATTAATAACCTTACCGGCAAAAACGCGCTTGTCAAAACCAGCTGGCCCACTATGAAGGCTGTTATTATTTTCATTTTTATCCATTTGATACTTTCGATTCTGGATATTTAAACATCCTCCGGCAATACGATTAGCATTACGTCCACAAACAGCACCCAGATACATATCGTTATTTACGTATTCTTCCAAGCTGTCCAAACGGAGCACCATATTTTGTTCCTTGCCTTGATAATCAGCCATATAAATACCTAAAATGGTAGCTCCATATTCTGATATCTCAACCTTTAGACCATTCTCTTCCATGCAAAAGACATGAACCGGCTGTTGATCTAAATGTCCGTGTAGTTCTTTGGTTATTCTCATATACTCCTCCTTATAAGCGCCGAATGCCAGAACGTCTTCTACGTCTTCTACGGCTCTTAGATACAAAAATAAATATTATCATCACTAGGACTACAAGTACAGTGGCTCCTAAGAGAATTACTAAAAAAGGATTTTGGGAAAAAAAGGATTGATCTGTCTTTTCGGTACCGCCTTCGCTGATTGGGACAATAGCCTTTGTTTCTCCCCCATCCGTGGTAGTCTCAGCAGCGGCTCCACCGGTTGAAGCCGTAGCTTCTGGCTGATTCGTAGTGGATTCGGCCTGGTTCTCTTCCCCACTTTTCCCTTCCGGTTGTAAATTTTCAGGAGCATTAAATTGCCGATTATCCATAACATTGCCCGTAATGCGAACTTGAGGATCCTCAGCAAAGGCTGCTGCAGCACCAGCATTCAACACTGTGGCAGTATAGACAGTCAATCGATCAGCTTGTTCATAGGGAATTCCACAAACTACAGTAATTAACTCTTTTCCATTTTGAGCCTTTGCCAGCATCGCCATGCCTGCACCTCCAGGTATGGTCGTCCCTGTCTTCCCCCCTACAACTTCAGCTACCTTAGTCTCAGTTCCTAATATCCAAGGATCCAACAAAAGCTGGTTAGTATTCTTGGTAGCACCCCAAGCATCACTTTTGTGGATATTCGTTGCTTTGTAAACATGGGTAGGCGATGAAATAATCTTTCGAAAGCCCTCATGCTCTGCTGCATATTCCAGAAGCTTTGCCATATCGGCGGCTGTAGTATAGTGGTTCTCGTCATGAAGTCCACTGGGATTTACAAAGTGTGTACCGGTTAACCCTAACTCAGTCACTTTATTATTCATAATGTCATTGAATAGATTTAACTTGCTGCGATTAGGATTGGCTGGATCAGTATAATTGGCAGCGGTAACAACAGCTTCTGCCAGTACATTAGCAGCGTCGTTCCCAGAAGGTAGCATCAGACCGAAAAGTAACTCATTTACAGTGGTCTCCTCGCCTACTTCCAGTCCCATCAGTGAGGACTGGGGCGTCGTAGCCGCAATAGCTTCTTGGCTGACAGTTAGAACCTGATCTGGCTTTAAATAGTCAAGTGCTAACGAAGCTGTTAAGACCTTGGTCATACTGGCAGGATAGATTTTTTCGGTAGAATTTTTTGAAATTACATCTTTTTTTGCCACTGGATCATAGACCAAGTAGGCGGCACAGCTAACATCTTCCAAGGTAGGAAGATTTATCGGTTGCTGTCCAACAGTATCAGATTCAGCCCGGATAATCTGGGTCGTACCTAAGGAAATGAAGAATAAAGTAACCAAGAAAAGGGTTAGCCTTTGCAGAGTTTGGGAACTGATGTAAGTCCGTGTCATAAAAACAATCTCCTGTATATATCAATCTAGAAAAAATGAATGGCTAAGATAACAATGTAGCTTAGCCATTCATGATTATGTGTCCTTAGCTTCCGTACTATTCGTTTCAGTGGGTTCCGGTTCGGCAGGGAGAGTTTCTTCTGCCATCTCCTCTGGTAAGAACTCTTCTTCATCTTCCGCCGTAGGCTCTTCATGTTCCACTATAGCTAAATCGACTACCTTGCTATCCTTGCTTCGCATTAAAGTAACACCTTGCGTTACCCGAGATAGAACCGGTATTTCCATAGCAGCTAAGCGGATAATGACACCACTATCATTAATAATCAGAATATCCTTCGTGTCGTCCACCAAAGCAATTCGAACCAGTGGGCCGGTTTTTTCTGCAATTCGATAGGTCATGAGACCCTTTCCGCCACGAGTCTGGGTTCGGTACTCATCCATTTCTGTTCGCTTGCCAAAACCCTTCTCCGAAACTACCAGAAGGTTCTCGCCCTCAATAATGGGAGCCATACCAATTACTCGATCATCTTCGCCTAAATTTATTCCGCGAACGCCCATTGTATTCCGGCCCGTATCACGGACATCTTCTTCACTAAAGCGGATAGACAGTCCTTTTTGCGTAACAAGTACGACTTCCTTGCAACCATCAGTAAGTCGAACACCCACAAGTTCATCATCCTCACGCAGATTAATAGCTATTAATCCACTCTTATTGATACGGGAATATTCTTCCAACTGTGTCTTCTTTACAACGCCTCTGCTGGTTGCCATCATTAAGTAGCAGCCTTCTTCAAAATTACGGACAGGAATTACTGTCTGTATTTTCTCCTCACCATCAAGATGCAAGAGATTGACAATAGCAGTCCCTCTTGCTTGACGGCTGGCCTCAGGTACTTGATAGCCCTTAATACGGAACACCCGGCCACGATTTGTAAAGCACAGAAGCACGGCATGAGTAGAAGTCGTGATAATGTTCTCTACAAAGTCTTCCTCACGGGTTGCTAATCCAGAGATACCGCGTCCCCCTCTATGCTGGCTCTTGTAAGTATCAACAGGCAAGCGCTTAACATAGCCTAAATGGGTTAACGTTATGACCACATCTTCTTCCTGAATCAAGGATTCATCATCAATATCCTCATCTTCACCCACTTCAAAGGCAGTCCGGCGGGGGTTAGCAAAGCGATTCTTTACAGCCAACAGTTCATTCTTAATAACTTCATGTAAAAGAGCCTCTTCGGCTAAAACTCTCTGAAAATATTCAATTTTTACTTCTAAGTCACGGTGTTCACTCTGAAGCTTTTCACGTTCAAGGCCTGTCAATCGACCCAGACGCATATCGACGATATGTTGTGCTTGACGCTCTGAAAAATCGAAGCGATCACAAAGACGTTGCTTAGCCTCGTCTTCGGTACGAGAAGATCTTATTATTGCAATGACTTCATCAATATGATCAATTGCCTTCAGTAGTCCTTCTACAATATGCTTTCGTGCTTCAGCCTTTTCTAGATCAAACTGTGTTCTCCGGCGAACCACTTCTTCCTGATGCTTGATGTAGTATACTAATGCATCCATAAGGGTAATGGTTTTAGGTTCTAATCGACCTTGCTCATCAGGAACCAATGCTAACATATTGGCATTAAAGGCTTCTTGAAGCGAAGAGTGCTTGTATAGCTGATTCAGAACTACATTAGCATTCGCATCCTTTTTAAGTTCAACGACAATTCGAACAGCCTCGGTTCTATCTGACTCATCTCTTACATCAGAAATACCGTCAATCTTCTTATCCTTTACTAGTTCGGCGATTCGTTCAATCAGTCGTGCCTTGTTCACCTGATAAGGCAAATCATGAACAACGATCCTGGATCTACCATTCTTCATGGTTTCGATATCGGTATGAGCTCGAACCACAATCCGTCCGCGACCTGTACGGTAGGCTTCTCGAATACCTCGCTGTCCTAATATTGCCCCACCGGTAGGAAAGTCTGGACCTTTGATCACGGTCATCAAATCCTCAATCTCTGCTTCCGGATTATCTAGAAGCATAACCACGCCGTCAATTACCTCGCCCATGTTATGGGGGGGGATATTAGTAGCCATACCCACAGCGATTCCCACAGAACCATTGACCAGAAGATTGGGAAACCTTGAAGGCAAAGCAATCGGTTCCATCTCATGTTCGTCAAAGTTGGGTCTGAAATCAACAGTATTCTTATTGATATCGCTCATCATTTCCATAGCAACCTTGGCTAAACGTGCCTCCGTATAACGGTAAGCAGCCGGCGGATCACCATCCATGGAACCAAAGTTACCATGACCGTCAACCAGCATGTGTCGCATGGAAAAGTCTTGTGCCAGACGCACTAAAGCATCATAAACGGAACCATCACCATGAGGATGAAAGCGACCTAAAACATCACCAACTGTAGTAGCACACTTACGGTAGGATTTATCTGGAGTAAATCCCTGAGTAAACATTGAATATAAAATACGGCGGTGTACCGGCTTTAAACCATCCCGAATATCAGGCAATGCCCGATCGGAAATTACACTCATTGCATAATCAATAAAGGATTTTTTCATTTCCTGCTCTAAATCCACCGGAATAATGGTGTCCTGAGCAGAGCGAAAGACGGCGTCAATTTCAGCTTCCTGCCGTTTACGCAGGTCCTTCACATCCTCTGTCCCTTGCTCTGAAGAACCCTTTGAATCTGCCATTCTATCTTCCTCCTACTTACGATTACAAAAACATACCTATCTATTATACCAGACTTTTCTCTTAAGATGGGGTAGGACAGCGGCATTCTTTGCCAGATGAGCCTAAAGTCTGTCATAATTATTACCTGTGAGCATAGAATCACGGCTTATCAAAAAATAAAAGAGGGTTTTTCTTGCCAAATGACATATTTTTTGCCAAAATAGAACCGTTTTTGCAACAGAATGGTATAGTCTTTCGTCATATAGAGGGAGGGTTGGCTTATGTTTTTCAGTAAGGATAGTCACACAAAACCACCTCACAAAAATACTTTGCCGGATATAGAGGATTTATTTTTTTTATATGGCAATGATATTTTAAGGGTATGCACGGTTTATTTAGGTCAACGTGCATTGGCAGAAGACGCTTTTCAAGATGTCTTTGTCAGGGTTTGTTCAAAAGGACATACATATAAAGGAGACCGTCCGGTGCTCCATTGGCTTTTAGCCATTGCTCGAAATGTTTGTCGGGACTACCTGCGTTCCGGTTGGCTAAATCGGGTTAGTGCTTTTGAGGATGTAGAAACTTCAAAAAAGGGGAAAAATGTTTCCCAGTCAAATCGTATCAGCAATTATCAGACTGAGGAGCGGATTCTGGCACAAATAAATATTGAAACACCACTTTTAAAGGCAGTCTATGCTCTGCCCCCAAGATATAAAGATGTGATTTTATTGCGCTTTTATTTTGACTTAACCAACGACGAGATTGCTTCCTTGCTTCATATCACGGAGTCTACCGTACGAAGCCGTTTGCACAGAGCCCGCCAAAAGCTTTTCCCCCTACAGGAAGGAGGGCAAAAAGAATATGTTTCACAATGATTTTAAGCGAGATCTGGAGCAGATTACCGTCTCCCACGCACTCTTAACCAAAACCAGAAAGCGTCTGGAAAAGGTGCGCCAGGATCAACCTTCAATAAGTTCCAGCCTGCCACCCTCTGGGCAGTTCTCCTCTGATCGGGAAGGGCTGGAACTGACATTCCGCCCCAAAACCAAAAGAAGAAGAGTTCTACCCTTTGTTGCTGTAGGCCTTATGTTGCTGGTTAGCGTCAGCTTTATTGTTTTCCAGCTAAATCCTAATTTATTTAATCTTTTTCTTCAGGATAAATCTGAAGAAAGTTTACCGGAAGAGAAGGAGGATAAATTTGAAGGCGGCGACATTTATCAATATGAAAGTTATGAATCTTTGCTTTCCGTATTGCAGGAAGTATGGGTCAGAGCTAATGATGGCTATAGCTTCTCTGGTGAAAAGGCTGCTCATTCAGGAATTAATGCTAGTTTAGTTGCATTAAATAAGCGTATCCCCAACACCTATAATTACCTAGATATTAACACGAATCCGGATCAGTATGCCTACCAAATGGTTAACCAAGGGGATTCATTGACTAATGCTTCTCAAGAGAATGCCTTGGGATACCCTTACCCTGTGATTCAGATTGGAAATGTACTGGTTTATTTTGATGAGCAGAGCTGGAGCACAATCATTGTTGATATTACCATTCCCCAATCACCTGTAGAGCTAAAAAGAATTCCGTTCCGTAAGGATGCTGATTTTTTAAAATCCATCCTCTACGATGAGCGTACCCAAAGCTTAATTTTAGTCTACGAAAATAGTGAGTACCCTTTTGTTGATGATACTTTTACAGGAACTTGGAATGGGAATAGTCACATCGAGCTAAGCACCCTTGTGGATATATATAATCTAAAAAGTTCTAGTCTACCAAAGTTGACAGCTCAATTTGCCCAAAGCGGTTCCCTTCTCTCTGCTACCATCGAACGAGGCTGCCTCTATCTGGGCACAAGTCAACTTTTGACTAATGCCTCTCTTTCAACACAAAATTATAAACTTCCTCAATTCGGATTTTCCGGTCAAGCCTCTCAGGAACTTAAAGTAAAAGATATCTATGGAATTGATCCTGACCATGCGGATAGTATGATGGTCTTATCTGCACTGGACTTACTTTCTCCCGGCAGCGCCCAAACCCGTGGCGTTATAGGAAGCGGGCTGTCCCTCTATTTTGCCCCTGGAAAAGCCTATATCACAGGCAATCGCTTTGGGTCTGAGAAAAATCCTCCGGCAATTGTTCAATCGGAAGCTACCACTACAAGTAGTTGGGAAGAAACAGGATTTACCAGTGAGACTGGTTTTTCCAGTACTGCAATGGCCACACAGTTTTATGAAAATGACCGTCAAGATCCAGAGCTATGGCAGACAGAAATTCTTTATTTTAATTTGCTGGGAAAACAAATTACCCCTGGAAAAAGCCGAAGTCTTGAAGGCCGGTTTTATGAGAGTGGTTCCTTTGTCCTCAATGAATCCTATGTCGGTTTGGCAACGCTGATTCCTCAAGGTGGGCGCTATGAAGCCAATATTCAGACTTTCACCCCAGCACTTGAAGTTATTGATAATCATCTAATTCAAGATATGAACGTAGATTTCGCTGTCCGTTTTGAAGAGAGTAAAGTGTACTGTTACTTATCAAGAACTCCCCAAGAAGAGCTTACCTCTATAATACCCTTGGCTATTTCAGCTGAAGGTAAGATGGAAGAAGAGGAAGCAATTACTCTTCCTTTTGAACTTTTACAATTAACGCCCCTATTTAAAGGCTATTACTACATTAGCACAGTAACAAAAGAACAGCGTTCTGATTTCATTGGCAAAGTTTTTACTATTGATAGTCTGGAAATTTTATTGAGTACTGAGCAGATTGACATCCCTTCATCTTGGACATACCAGAATAGATTTCTGCTTAAAAATGATTCCGGCTATTTTGCAATACTAAAACCTTATGATAACTTGATTGTAGGTCGTTTTTTGGACTCTGGTGAAGTTAAGTATACAGAGTATGAATTAAATACAAATATAAGCTCCGGTATTTTACTCAAACAGAATTTATTTTACTTTACCTCGGAATCAGACCTTCCCCAACTAATAAATATTGAGAGTCTTTTATCGACACCGAACCTGTCATATTAAAGTAACCACCGTTTCTCTTTCGCATTAAACAACCACCCTTTCAACAATGGCTACCCAAAGGGGTAAGGTGGCGATAGAAAGTACCGTGGTAAGAAAGACCGTCTGGGAAGCAACTTGAGGGCTACATTTCATTTTTATAGCCATGACAGCCGTGGTGGCGGAAACCGGTAGTGCACAGTAGAGAATAACTATTTTTGAAACCAACAGATCCGGGGTAAAAAAGACCCTTGCCAGAAAATAAAGTCCCAGCATAAGCAGAGGAGCCAAGACCAAGCGAAGCCCTGTACTAAGCCAGACTCGGCGGTCTGCTCCGAACTGTCCCAGAGCAACACTGGCTAGAGTTACACCGCAGAGAACCATTCCCATGGGTGTTGCAACATTGGCCAGATAACGTATAACCGCAGCTATAGGAATTGGTAAGGAGAAGCCACTGCTATAAATAAGTAAGCCGATAGGAACAGCCAAAACCGGCGGAGAAAGTAAGACCTTTTTGAGCTGTTGACTAAGAGGCGGATTAGCACCACTCTCCCCATGTTTTACCCCTACTCCTAGTATTAGGGGAACCAATATATAGAACATGACTCTTACAGGAATCGTGTATATTGAAATATAGAATAAGCCTTCACTACCAAATAAAGATTCCATAACTGGAAAAGCCATATAAGTAAAATTAGTAAAGGCTAAGTTAACTAAAATAAGACGGGAAACCTCATCTTTTTTTCCAGTCAATCGATTAACGATCCCTCCCACTGCCAACATAAGCACAATGGTAAAGGGAGCTACTAGTACCAGCACCAGTACACTCTTCGCATCGTGCTCCCCCGAACCGTCTTGAAGGGCATTGATTATAATGGCTGGAAAAACAAAATTAAAAATAAAGGCCGCTAAAGAGGAGCTAAAGTGTTCATCTACAATACGCTTTTTTCGGGCAAAAAAACCAACAGCAATCAACAAAGCCATTTGTAATGCTAAATTAACGGCTGCCATAGGCTTATCCTCCCTCGAAAATTACATTATCGGTTCTTTCTCCGGCTTTCCCGCTTTTCGAGGGTAGGCTTCAGGAGTCTTATGTGTCTTACGAATAACAACAATCGACCGCTTCATTTCCGTGCCCGGCAAATAGAAGTGGTGGACGTTTTCTATATCCCCACCAAGCCTTGCAATGGCCTTTTGGGCACTACCTAGCTCTTCTTCCAACTGTCCCTTCATCGCCAGAAAAATACCACCTTTTTTTACAAAAGGCAAACAATATTCGCAAAGTACCGGCAAGGCCGCCACAGCCCGGGCTGTACTCACATCGAATTTTTCCCGATAGTCCTTGTCCCTACCAGCGTCTTCCGCCCGAAGATGAATTGTTGCTATACCCGAAAGTTTGAGCTGGGAACAGACCTCTTCCAAAAAAGCCACGCGCTTTTTCAAAGAGTCCAGTAGCGTGACCTCCAGGGAAGGTAAGGCTACTTTGAGGGGAATGCCGGGAAATCCCGCACCGGTACCCACATCAATCAGCGACAGGGAAGATTTCCGAAGGTTCTTCATTTCTGCTTCTAAATGCGGTACTAAAGTGAGGGAGTCCAGAAAATGACGAATGGCAATCCCTTCATCATCGGTAATGTTCGTTAGGTTCATTTTTTCATTCCAGTCTCGGAGTAGATGGGCATAGGTGGTAAAGGCACGAATGCTCTCTCCATTCAAGGGGACAGAAATTTCCTCTAGCTTTTCTTCAAGAAAGGGCTGGATTTGCGGTTCGGCCGAGGAATGAATGATTGTAAGTTTATCCCGTTTATCGCTATCTGAGCTGTGGGGTACACTCACCTTCTTACGCTTGTGATCGGGGCTAATGCGCTTTTTATCCATCATGGCTGTACTGCTCCTCCTTTTTGCTTTCTGGCCTCTAAATAAACAAGTAAAACCGCTATATCTGCTGGTGACACACCGGATATTCGTGAAGCCTGGCCTAGGGAAGTCGGTCGTAGCTGAGAAAGTTTCTGCCTGGCCTCCAAACGTAAACCAGAAATATTTTCATAAGTAATATCCCCAGGAATATCCTTCTTCTCCAGAGACTTAAACTTAGCGATACGTTCTTTTTCTAAACGCAAATAGCCTTCATACTTCAGATTAACTTCAACGATAAAGGCTGCACCTTGGGGCAAAGGCTGCCGCTGGGTATCCACTTCAGCCAAAGCCGCATAACTAACTTCCGGCCTTCGTAGTAAATCAGCTAATGATGCTCCACTGGAAAGAGGCGAAGTACCTAATCTTTCAAGTAATTGATTCAGTTCAGCCGAGGGCGGCAGAAAGGTTGACCTTAGGCGTGCCTCTTCTCCTTCAACGGCTTGGCGTTTTTGACAAAAGGCCTCATAACGCTCCTGACTAATCAAACCTAATTCGTAACCGTAGTCGGTCAAGCGAATATCTGCATTATCTTGACGTAAAAACAAACGATACTCTGCTCGGGAGGTCATCATTCTATAAGGCTCAGAAGTTCCTTTAGTAACTAAATCATCAATTAACACACCCATATAAGCTTCTGAGCGGTCTAGGATAAAAGCCGGTCTATCAAGCAAATAATTTCCGGCATTAATCCCGGCCACCAATCCCTGACAGGCGGCTTCTTCATAACCGGAAGAACCGTTAATCTGACCTGCACAGAACAGTCCCTTAATTGCTTTAGCTTCCAAAGAAAGCTTTAGGCAGGTAGGGTCAATACAATCATATTCAATGGCATAGGCCGAACGCTGGATATGGGCATTTTCCAGTCCGGGTATGGTCTGAATAATTTGCCGTTGGATACCTTCCGGCATACTGGTACTAATTCCTTGAAGATAAACTTCAGCAGTTTGATCTCCCATAGGTTCAACAAAAGCTTGATGACGAGTCTTATCCCGGAACTTAACAAACTTATCCTCAATAGAAGGACAATATCTTGCCCCAACCCCTTCAATCTCACCACTAAATAACGGGGAGCGGTGAAGATTATCAAGAATCACCTCTCTAGTAGCCTCCGTAGTCCATACCATCCAGCAAGGCAATTGATTCTCCGGGGGCTTTTCGCCCTGCATTTCGTGAAGGTAAGAGAAAGGTGGGGTATCAAGCTCACCATCTTGCCGCTCCATCTTGGAGAAGTCAATACTTTCACTATTAATTCGCACTGGCGTTCCTGTCTTAAACCGCTGCAGTATAAGCCCCAACTCCGCCAAACTTTTGGAGAGACCATGAGATGGAAAGAGCCCGTCCGGGCCACTTTCAAAAATCACTTCCCCCATAATAATTCGAGACTCCATGTACGTACCGGAGCAAACGATTACCACGGGAGCTTGATAAACACCATGGGTTTTACTGTAGACACCTTCAACTTTAGGCTCTTGTCCATTCTCAGCTGAACTATAAAGGATCTCAATAATTTCACCCTGTCGCAATCGAAGATTTTTCTGATATTCCAAAACCTCTTTCATAATTCGACTATAGCGGCCACGATCCACTTGTGCCCTTGGCGAAAAAACCGCTGGACCTTTTGAACGATTTAGCATCCGCATTTGAATCATTGCTTGATCCGCCACAATGCCCATCTGACCGCCTAAAGCATCAATTTCACGTACTAACTGTCCTTTGGCTGTTCCGCCAATACTAGGGTTACAGGGCAGATTAGCTAGACTATCTAGATTCATGGTAAAAAGTATTGTTGATAAGCCACGGCGTGCCGTGGCCAAGGCGGCCTCACATCCGGCGTGACCGGCACCAATTATTACAACATCATATGTACCCGCCTCATAAGCCAGAGGCCGATTTAGCGCTTCGCTAACACAAGTCATTCTTTTACGTCACCTCAAATTGAATTTATTTCCCAATACAAAACCGAGAAAAAATGGTATCTACTAATGTATCACTAACATGACTTCCGGTAATTTCACCCAAACTCTCCAGAACATGTCTTAAGCTTGAACAGGCAAAATCAGCAGACAAGCCACTCTCAAGTGCACTGATAGCCTGCTCTAAGGCCGCTGTTGCGCCTTTTACCGCGAGAAAATGGCGATTGCTGGTCAGGAGCACAGCAGCCTGTTGATGACCTCCCTGCTCCTGATAAAAACGAGCAATTTCTTTGCCCAAATCCGTCGCACCTTCTCCTGTCACAGCCGATATGGCAGCGATTAAACGCACTCTGTTCCTAACGCCCCAATCCTTCAAACAGGCATCATAAAGATTACTGTGAGCCATAATAGCCGCTTCTTCATGAAGGTCTTTTTTACTCAAAAGTATAATAACACCTGTGCTGGTACTTATCTGCGTAAACAGTTGCTCCAGCGGGCTATCAGCTTGATTATCTTTACTGTCAACAGAGGTAAGCCACAAAACCAGATCCGCCTCTTTCAAAGCGCGCTGTGCCCTGCTAACACCGATCTGTTCAATTTCATCATCGGTCTCTCTAATACCCGCGGTATCAATCAACCGTACCGGAATTCCATTAATAACACTGAAAACCTCCAAGACATCTCTTGTAGTGCCGGCAGCCGGTGTCACAATAGCCCGCTCAAAGCCCGCAAAATAGTTAAGGAGTGAAGACTTTCCACTGTTAGGCCGTCCGGCTAGAACAACAGTCATGCCGTTCTTTAAAATTCTACCCTGAGCATAGGTAGCTCCCAAGGCAACCAAAGTCTCATGTTCTATCTTAAGCCGCGCAACAGCCAATTGGTTATTCTCAGGGGTATCATCATGCTCTGGGAATTCAACCATCATCTCTAAAAGAGCAAAGGTCTCATATAGCTTTGCTGACACTGCCTCAATAATCAGCTTAATACCGCCATTGAGCTGCTCTTCAGCCGCACTTAGGGCTAAGGTTGACTCCGCGGCAATTACATCCATTACGGCTTCCGCCTGAGACAGATCAATTTTACCAGCCAAAAAAGCTGACTTAGTGAACTCTCCCGGTTCGGCCATCCGGGCACCATTTTCCAGAAGTAAGCGAATAATCTCCTGTTGGACAGCTAAGCCGCCATGACAGGAGATTTCAATCAAATCTTCACCGGTGTAAGAATAAGGTGCAACAAAGCGGTTACATACCACTTCATCTACAGGCTTATCTGTAGATGGATCATATATCACTCCATATGCTGCGGTGTATCCCGGCATTTCGACTAAATTCTTTGCCGTAGCAAAAGTTCTTCGCAAGCGAAAAATCTTATCAACTACCAAAGGAGCCTGAAAACCTGCCACACGAATCACGGCAATTCCACTACTTCCAGGAGGGGTTGCACATGCGCAATAGGGTCTCTCCACGAATGAGCCTCCTTATTGTTCTTCCGTAGCTATAGGCATAATAATCACTTTACGCTGAGGATCTACCCCTTCGCTTTTCGTGCTAACTCCGGAAAACTCTTGTAGGGCAGAATGAACAATTCGTCGTTCCGCCGGATTCATCGGTTCTAAACTAACCGCTCTTCCAGACCGGACTGCTTTGGAGGCAGCTTTATTGGCCATGGAAATGAGCATAGCTTCTCTACGCTTTCTATAACCGGCAATATCAAAGGAGACACGAACATGCTCCTCACTGTTCTTATTAGCAACCAAAGAGGTTAAATAGGCAATAGCATCAAGAGTCTCACCGTGGCGCCCGATAGCAGCTCCACAATCTTGACCGGTCACCCGAATGTTAATGGTATCACCCTCACGGTAAGAGTCTAACTTGCCATGAATACCAATTCCCGACAAAATCTCTGCCACAAAGTTCACAGCAGCATCCTCAGCCAGAGTAACCGCATCACCCTCATATTCTTCGTCATCACCATAATAGACCGGATCAGATTCCGGTTCCTCCTTTACGGTAGCAGACACCTTGACTGTAGCATGTTTCTTTCCTAACCCAAGGAAACCACCGGAAGAAGACTCTTCCAGAATCTCAATAACAGCTTCATCTTCAGAAATCCCTAACTCCACAATGGCCAGCTCAATGGCTTCTTCAACAGTCTTGGCCGTTTTAGTAACAGTCTTTTCCATATATGCCTCCTGAGAATGCTAAGATAGTTAATCGGTTGTCCTCTTACAAGTTATTTCTTGCGCTTATTATTTGGTTTTTTGTTACTGCCTCTAGGAGCTGGCAAGGCTACTTCTCCTGCGGCAACTTCTTCAGCGGTGTGAATTCCCTTGGCAAAGGCCATGGCTTTCAGCTCTGCCATTTCCGCTTTCTTCTCTGCCAATGGACGAGTAAATAAGAAGTAGATAATGACCTGCTGCAAAATACCCATCATATTACCGGCGATCCAGTAAACACCCATCGCAGAAGGAAAGGTAAAGGTAGTTATCAACATGAATAATGGCATAATCCAGTTCATCATCCGCATGGTATTTTCCATGGTATTTTCCGGAACCTGATCCTGACGAGCCGGATTTAATTTTGCTCTGGCCTTAGCATCCTTGTTCTCTTTATAATTTGGACGCATAACAGTAGTTAAACGATTTTGAACTAAGGTGGTCACCAAAACTAAAATGGGAATAATCAATAAAGGTAAATACTTGCCCATCTCAGGCCCAAATAAAACATTGGGCTGCCAAGCAGGTGCCAAGGACAGGTCAAGGCCAAAGAATTTTAAGTCAACCATCTGCCCCATTCGGATATAACCCTTTTGGACAGCTTCGGATAACAAGTGAGGATTTTGTTGAAAGGCACTTAGAATCGGAATATTATATCCAACAATAGCATTGGCAGCGCCCTGATCAATAGCTTTACTATCTAGCAGTAGCTTACCTAAATTATTGAGATTATCCACTGATACCTGAGTTAAGTAGCGCAAAGGAGCGCGAATAACGTAAAAAATCGGCCAGATAAATATAAGTTGCACAAAAGGCAAAATACATCCGCCAAAAGGCGAAGCTCCATTCTCCTTCAGTAGACGTGCCATCTCTTCTTGTTGTTTAGCCTTATCATTGGGATATTTCCGCTTAATTTCAGCCTGTTGGGAAGAAAGAGCCTGCTGCTTAATCATTGATTTCTGGGAACGCACATTCAGCGGGATCAATATCCCCCTGATAATGACGGTAAGCATGATAACAGCAACACCATAGCTACCGAAAAAATTGTAGAGCAGTCGGGTAAGTCCCCCGAACAACTCATTGAGCGGGTCAAAAATATTCATCCTTAGGTTCTCCTTTATCCTAACAGGCAATGCCTGAAAATTGCTCTTAGCAGTATAACATATAGGCTTATAAAATGGAAAATATTCTGGCTTTTTTTTGTGAAATAAAACAAAAGCCTATTTCACAGGGTCATACCCCCCAGAACTAAAGGGATTACAGCGTAAAATTCGCCATAGGGACATAACCCCACCCTTGAAAGCCCCGTGTTTTTGGATTGCCTCCACAGCATACTCCGAACAAGTTGGTCGATACTTGCAAGTCGGCGGTCGACCGGGAGAAATATAGCGCTGATACCAGCGAATCAATCGAATAAAAAATCGACTTATCATAATAAAATACACCCAATATAAAAGAAAAGCCCCTCACCGGTCTGAGGATAGTATCTTCCCCCGGCTAAGTAAGCTTCTCATTTCTTTTTGTATGATTCCGAGTCCAGGGTCCTTCTCAAAGGGCTTCATCATGAAAACTAGATCATAACCTGTGTCTACTGATAAACTCAAGCTGCGATAGGCTTCTCGTAAAAGGCGTTTAGCTCGGTTCCGAGTGACCGCCTTCCGAATCTTACGGCTACAAGTAAAACCCACACGATTATAAGAAGTACTATTCTGCAATGCATTAGACTTACCGTTATAGCGGCGAAAAATGTGCAAAACCAGAAATCGACCGCCTACATAAGTACCACGCTTATACACCCGGCCAAACTCATAATTGTAGCGAAGGGTCTTGTCCCGCAACATTCTAATCCCTTTCAGACATCAACATGCAAAATAAGGACCATATGGTCCTTATGCTGTCAGAACTTTTCTACCCTTAAGTCTTCTTCTTCTAAGTACCTTACGTCCAGAAGCAGTACGCATACGCTTACGAAAACCATGCTCCTTAGATCTATGACGCTTCTTAGGCTGATATGTCATCTTCATGGGTCAATCCTCCATTCATAATACTAATGCCTTTATGTATTCTGCTTCCTAAATAAAGGTCACATAAACCCAACCATTAAATAGCCTTAGGATTATACAAGTTGTTATGCTCTTCTGTCAAGCCCAATTTTCACTCATATCTTGACGCCACAATACTTTCATTAGCTTCCTTGCGACCCTGCCGGATTAAAGTTATTATAGTTTTAATGCTGGATAAAAGGTATTTTACGTTATTACCCCATTTCCTGCAAGAGAAGTTGCATCTTAACTGCCGGCTGGACTAAAAACTAGGCAGCTGGTTTCTTACCAAAGAGGTATTTATGGAAATTATGCATACCCGTTCTTATTTCAAAGTTCGTCCTTTTAAAGACTTACGTGAAATGTTGCGTCAAAGCACCAAATTATATGGCAACCTTCCGGCCTTTCGTTTCAGGGACACTCCTACCAGTGAAATTATTCGCCGCTCTTACCGTGAGCTAGAAGCGGATATAAATGCCCTGGGTACAGCCCTTATGGGCCTAGGCCTTCATGGCAAGAAAATAGCCATTATCGGTGAAAACAGCTATCGGTGGGCTTTAGCACACTTATCTGTAATTAACGGTATCGGCGTAGCCGTTCCCCTTGATAGACTTCTCCCTGAGGGAGAAATAGTTGCCTTATTGAAACGTGCTCAAGTATCGGCTATTTTTTTTGATAAGAGTTTTCTGCCTGTAATGAAGCTTATTGCTGAAGAGGTGCCTTCTATTACCCACTTTATTTCCTTAAAGGCTGCGCCCCAGAAAAAGATTGAAAATCAGCCGGAAGTTGAGGCTTTTAAAAAGGCATTTCATGTCTTTGAAGATATCTTGGCTCAAGGCCGCCAGGCTCTGGCTTTGGGTGACAAGACTTACTTAGACTTACCCATTGATCCTGAAGCTATTATCTCCCTGCTCTTCACCTCAGGAACTACCAGCACAGCGAAGGGAGTTATGCTACGTAATCGAAACATAACAGCAGATATAATTGCCCTTGCCAAGGTAGAAAAATTCCCTGTTGGATCACGCCTCCTTTCTGTCTTACCGCTACACCATACCTTTGAAAATACTTGTGGACTTCTCTACCCTCTTTACATGGGCGGTTGTATTTGTATAAGCGACGGGCTGCGCTACATTCAGCAGAATATGACTGAGTACAAGATCAACATGATTATTGGTGTGCCGGCACTTTTCGAGAGCTTTTACAAAAAAATTATGGATAATCTAAAAAAACAAGAGAAGCTTAAAACTGTCCAGAAGTTAATCCGTCTGACTAATACCTTACTTAAAGTCAAAATTGACCTGCGTCGCCTGTTTTATCGTCGAATCATCAAAGCCTTTGGCGGACATTTTCGCTTTGGAATTTGCGGAGCCGCCCCTATTGATCCGGAGATCATTGTCTTTTTTGAAAATATCGGCATTCGAATTCTTCAGGGCTATGGACTCACCGAGACTTCGCCGGTGGTGGCGGGCTGCAACTATAAAGTATTTATTCCGGGAACCGTAGGAATGCCTTTAGGCGACATCACCTTAGCGGTTGACAACCTTTCTAAGGGAGCTGAGGGTGAGATTCTCGTTAAAGGAGACGTTGTAATGGCAGGTTATTATGAAGATCCCGAAGCTACTACTGCCGCCATTGACCAAGATGGCTGGTTTCATACCGGAGATGTAGGAACTATTGATCCGGCAAACGGCTGCTTACGAATTACCGGTAGGCTCAAATCTATGATTGTCCTTAAAAGTGGTAAAAAAGTCTTCCCAGAGGAAATTGAACAGCTGATAAGCCGCTATTCCTTTATAAAGGAGTCACTGATTTTTGGTGACAGCCAGCCAGACGGAGAGGTTACCATTAGTGCAAAATTTGTTCTCGATCCGGCAACTTTAAACAAAGAAGGGATCAGCGAGGAAGAATTAGCCCATCGCCTGGCAAGTGTTGTTAAGGAAATCAATTTAGAAATGCCCGGATTTAAAGGGATTCGTAATTATGTTTATAGCTTTCAAGAATTAATCAAAACCACTACCCAAAAGGTTAAGCGCCCCAGCGAAATAAGGCAAATGCAGGAACGATTAGACCGTGGTAAAGTTAAGCTCCGGCAGCTTACTGGAAAAAACATTGATCTATTGGACTCAACCTTACCTGTTAAACCTTTAGAGGATCTCTCTGGCGTTGAACAAGACGTAAATTCAGCAGCGGAAAAAGCATCTCCTTCTCAGGCTGAACCCCCAAAGTAGGAACGCGTGCGCCTAAGAAGAAGATGCTAGGTAAAGTAATAAATTATAGGACTATTTTCTGCGCTTCAAAATAATGATTCCGGTAATACTTCCGCCAATAAGGATAATGGCAATACCCGCTAAAATAAAGGGTAGATTACTCGTGTCATCTGTTTCGCGAATAGGTTCAATCTCTTGCCCCGTGAGCAGCTCCTCTGTTTTTTTCGTTTCGTCCATTACTTTTCCTTCGCTGGTCATCGCCGAAGTTGGAGATGACATACTTGGTTCGGACGGAACATCAATTACAGCCCCCGAAGAAACAGTACCGGAAGTTTCTTCAACAGAATTTATTGGGGCGTTCTGTACAGTTCCACGACTTCTGGGTAACACTGACTTGCTTCCTTGGGTAGCCGTGGGTTGCGGCTCACCGGAAGTAGGGCTCTGAGATTCCGAAGCCGCCGTAGTTGACGCCTGAGTCGGCTCTATACTTGTCTCCGTGGCTGCTGTAGTGGGTGCAGTAGGGGGCGTAGTGGGAATTGGAGTAGGACTCGGAGTCGTCGTAGGAACGATGGTGGGAGCGATAGTAGGCGTTATTGTTGGCTCCGGGGTGACAGTTGGGGTCTCGGTAGGAGTGATAGTCGGTTCTGGAGTTACAGTGGGAACTTCTGTAGGCGTAATTGTCGGCTCGGGAGTTAGGGTAGGCTCTGGAGTTACAATAATCTCTTCTTCTAGAGCCGCGTAGGCCTGTTCCAGTGCTGCCAAAACAGCCCCAAGCGCTTCCTGTTCCGCTTCTTCATCTGCCAGCAGAGCCTTAGCGGCTTCTAAAACCTCGTGAAAAGGAATCCAACTCTCTTCTGTATAAACTTCCGAAGACAACGCCTTCAAAACATCAACCCGAGCCGTTAATTCGGTCTTATCCCCGGGAAGTCCACGCATATAGCGAATAACAATGGCGTTTAATCGATGGGTGTTTCCCGAATCGAAAAGAAAATTCATCTGACCATCATCTACCTGCACAATAAAGGTTTGCAAGTTATAGTCACCTGCTCCATTACTAATGCTAGATTTACTATTATTTTCAATAGTAACAACCACTTTACCGCTATAAAGCGAACCGGCAGAAATGTCTACTTCATAGATACCCTTGGGTACATCGGCGATAAACCCATTGGTTCCCGGCAAAACAAAATCTCGATAAACTTTACTGGGTAGCAGGTCTTTTTCTATATAAACACCTTCATCGCGCCCTTCAATCACAGCTTCAGCACTAGCAAAGCCAAAGCCTTTTTCCGGCGTATAGTGTATATCTAACTGCTGGGTAGTCCGAGTTCCGTTTTTAGGGTTAACGGTAATTCCAGTCCAACCTGTCTCTACCTGTGCAGAGGCAATGCCAAAGTCGAATTGCCAGAGGGTCTTATAGACCACCTCTAGCGTTAATTGAGCTCCCTCAGCAAAACCATCAACTTGTCCTTGGAAAATTTGTGCCCCCACCACCGAAGTGTCTACAGAAGAGGTATCCCAAATTACTGTAACTTCGCGGCTAGTACCATCAGCAAAATTCGCCGTCACAACTGCGGGCCAAATTATTTCATCTTTATTTGTTTTACGGTTTACCTGAAGCTTTAACGGTGGAACTTCCGTAATATAGTTTTCGCCTACCTCTATTTCAATACTAACAGGATAATTTGATACCTCCGGCAATTGACCATTAATTGTGTATGACCCGATAGTTGCGATGTCAAAATCTGTTACGTCCCAAAGCACAGTCTGTTCTATACTCGTTCCATTCAGATAGGTAACAGTGATGGTTTCCGGTAGTATTGGCTGAAGATGTTGGACAGCTCTAATCTTATCCGGTTGCCGGTATCCGGTAATAATATTCTCAAGCACAACTAAGTCTACAGGTATAACAGTCTCCCAGCCGTCTATCTCGGCACTAACCCTGTAGGTACCAACAGTGGTAATATCAACTCCTGTTACATCCCACTCTACCGGCGCTAAAACAGTCTGATCTTCACTGTTGATTACATGAACCTGTTCCGGCAAGAGGCTGGCGACAGTTTTACCTTCGCCTAAAGGTGTATTTTGTACGAGAGGATCTAAAACAATTTCCGGTACGCTCTTTATGGCAATCTTGGTTTGTACCTGAGCCGTTTCAGACAAGTAAGAATCCCGCTGGTTTACCTGAGCTGCAATCTGATATTTATATGTTGTTGCACTCTTCAGACTTGTGTCATGGAACAAGAACCCCTCTGGCCTTTGCTCCAACTCGTCCAAGGGTATGGCAGCAATTTTTTCAAAAGCACCATCATTTTCAGATCGGTAAATGCTGTAACCAGTAATTGAATGACCATAAACGCCATCAGATGCCGGGGTAAAAACCAGATCAAGCTGATCTGATTTCACTGTCTCAAAAGAGATTTGGGCTGTTATTACCCCTTCACTAAGAAGATAGCTGAGGTTAGCCGGTTGATTATAGGCCACGTTCTGCCAAGCAATCCCTTCCCGATATGCTCGATTTGTCATGAGGCAAGGAACCACATAATCCGTGGGAATTGTCGTCGCATAAATTCTAATTTTATTATCATCAGAGCTGGCTGTTGCCCCTCCGGCGCGGCGAACAATTACTTCCTCCCGCCAGTCTCCCAAAATATCGGCAATTAAGCCTGGATTGCCCTTTGTACCATTATTCGTCCAAACCTCGGAAGACTCAAAAAGTAAAACTTCTTCCCCCTTCTGATAATCCCACTTAGCAATATTAGCAGAGATAGGTAAGTAGGCGCCTTCATTAAAGCTATGATCAAAAGTTTCACTTAGGAGATCTCCGTCCCAAAAAAGTGTGAAATTCACCGCCGGATTCTTGTCACTGAGTTTAATCAAATTATCAATTCTAGAAGTTGTCGCAAAAACCGCTCCAGCTTTAGAGTTCCAGCCAGCTTGTCCTCCAGAATTATTTGGTAAAACACCAGACCAGAATTCCCCACCAGGAGAGGTTGGATCAATATCCCCTGCCGCCCCTCGTCCTGTATCCACGCCGGTATAATAACCCATAAGTACTTCACCGCTGGCCGCATCATGAATTTCCACATGATAAGGAACAGTTTTTGTCTCATGTACACTCATAATTTCCAAACCGGCATTCCAAGCCACCCAGTCACTAACATGCATGGCATCCCCATGTCCGAGTCCTGTAGCATAGAGCAGGCTGCCGTCATCATTGATAGTAATAGCTCCGTAAATGATTTCATCCCGTCCATCGCCATCCACATCATTGACACTTAGTCCATGATTCCCTTGGCCAGTATATTGATTTCCGCCAACAATATCATTGGTATCAAAATTCCAGTAAACCTCCAAGCTATCCCCAACTCCATCACTATTGGTGTCCACAAGGCGATAGGCTGTTAGGGTAGTTCTTGTATAATAGCCCCGGCAAAACACCGCATAGGGGGTTTCACCATCTAAATAAGCCACCGCTGATAAAAAACGGTCTACCCGGTTACCATAGGCATCACCCCAGGCGGCTACGCTTCCCCGAGACGGTAGATATTCAGTTGTGGCTTTAACCAAACCGGATTCACCATCAAAAATTGTAAAGTACTCCGGACCGTCAAGAACATAGCCCGAGCTATTACGATAATCATGCTGCGCACTCACCGCTTCCGTGGGCAATGCACTGGAAGCGCAGGCGCCTATAAAACTTTGCTGAAGAAGATCTTCCGCCGTTCCATCTTGACTTTTAAAGGAGGTGGAGCCATCAGCAGTCTTTACGGCAATCTCGGCTTTGCCATCCTGATCAAAATCCCAGACTTGAAATTGCGTATAATGAGCTCCAGAACGAATATTAACACCCAAGTCAATTCGCCACATTAAGCTGGCAGCGCCGGTAGATAAATCAAGTTTATAGCCATCTAAAATGGTCGTTCCGGTATAGCCAGATTTCGAGTTATCTTGAGAATTTGAAGGCATCCATTTTACTATCAGTTCATACTGGCCATCGCCATCTAAATCACCCACAGAAAGATCATTACTGTTGTAAAAGCAAGAGGTTCCATCTGGCATAGTTTGATCTAAGGGCTTTTGTAAAGACAGTTCTAAATACTGATTACCCCAAACAGCCGTTTCTTTTGTTGAAAGGCCAAGCAGGTTGTCAGAGGAGCCTTGAACCCTGTAATGAGAATTAGAATCACCCTCAAGATCAATAAAATTAGTCTGGATCAAATTATCGGCAATAATTTCATCCTCCCGAAAAACGGCATAAGTAGTGCCTTCGGGCTCGCCCTCAAAGCGGCGCCAACTTAGATAAACACCACTGGTATACTCCGCACCTGTCACATCGGCAGCGGAAACCAAAGTAGATGCACCTTTATTTCCAGCTAAGTCAATCGCCACTACGGCCCTGTCTGCCAAGAACTCAGCAGAAGAGGCTGGTGTAGCTTTAAGGGTATCCTGAGATGGAAGCAAAATAGTACCAACTATCAGAGCCAATAATATGAGGGTTGAAACTCCCGAGTATAAATTTTTACCCTTTTTCGATTTAGCCAAGGAAAGAGACTTTTTCGCGACTGTTTTTTTCATATAGAAAAAACTCCTTTCACCTAATCCGTAATCATCACTTCATCACACCTGTGCAATATATCAATAACATTCTATATTCAGTCTGTGTTATTTGTGAATAATAACTTTTGATTTAAGGAGTCACTTTTGATTATCTGAAAGACTTTTACAACAATTCGCTATAAGTAAGAAAATACCCGTCTCTTTTGCCAAAGACATTTTGAATGGAAATCCAGGCTTCTTCCGCCAGCTTTTTTTCTGAAAAAACAGCAAAAACCGTACTTCCAGAGCCGCTGAGTCTTGCCAAATCTGCCTTACAGCCGACAAAACACTCCCGTATTTCTTTTAGCTCCGGATACAGAACTTCTAAAGTTGCTTCAAAACTATTATATAGATAAGGGGTTGCCTCTCTTAAACGCAGCCTTGGCTCTAAGCTAACATCAGCCAAAATATCCGTGGCTCTACTTCGAGCCGAAGTTTCATCAGCCCCTTGATGCGCTTGGTCAAAAGCTGCGAAAGCTTCGGGGGTAGAAATGCTCAAGGGTGGCTTCACCAGCAAGAGCTGCAAACCACGAAGTGAGGGCAGCCCAGTTATCTTCTCTCCTATGCCTTGGCAAAGTGCCGTCCCGCCCATCAAGCAAAAGGGAACATCGGCTCCAATCGCTGTGGCCATCCGAAGCAATTCATCCTGGTTATAGCGCTTCGGATAGAGTTGAGCCAAAGCTCGTAATACGCCGGCAGCATCAGCACTACCTCCGCCCATCCCCGCCTGAGCCGGAATGGCTTTCTTAACCGTAATTCGGCAAGCGAGTTTATGTACCTCATCGCCCAGAAAATATTCAGCTGCCCGGTAGGCGGTATTCTTATGATTAGTAGGTATCTGAATTAACTGTTTCTTAACCGCTTCTTCAGCGTCTTCAGCCGACTCTACCATAAGAAAAATACCTGCGTTCTCTGGTTCTGCTTTGTTGATATGAACTTCTATCTCATCTACTAGCCGGATGGACTGCATGATAGTGTACAGTTCATGATAACCATCTGCTCGTTTACCTCCTATATCAAGAAGTAAATTTATCTTAGCTGGGATTAAAATTCGAGCGCTTGCGTCTTCCAAAAAAACCTCCTATTCATGCAAACAGCCATCTGCATCAAGAGCAAATGGCTGAATAAACATAAAGATTATTGTGTTAATTAGCTGACAATGGCAGCCGATACAGTTGCTACTTCTACTACCTTAGTGAGAATATCCACATAACTATAGGAAATAACTTCCTCATAGGTGGTCTTGCTCTCTTCATAGTTAGTGCAGCGAACAGTAAACACATTTGCATAGCAGTGATCAAGGATTCCTTCGTGAACGATGGTACGCTTTCTACCACCATTTGAAGTTAGTCGGATCACCCGACCAAGATAATTCTCTAAATCACGTTTGCAGGCATCTACGTCAGTCTTGACAATCACGATTACGTACCTCCGTCGATAGCTTCAGACAAATACCAAATAAATTAAATCTGAAGGGCAACTTCTTCCGTATCCAGTTCCAGCCTTGACATCTATATGGTAAGTAGGGGAAAATAAGAAAGTCAAGCCGGACAACTGTTACAAGATAATAACATTTTTCAGCCAAAATGTCAATTCAGAGCACAAGTTGTTGTGGTTTTGGTCACTTGTAACGCCAAATATTGTGTTTATTTCAAGAAATGAGGGAATAGAATGTTAAAAGATATTGAAATTGCCAATACCGCTAAGCTCCTCCCTATCCAAGATGTGGCGGCTAAGCTTACTCTGTCACTTGAGGATATAGAATTATATGGTAGTAACAAGGCTAAAATCCCTTTACGAGTATTGGAAAATAAGCAAAATCAGCCTGATGGTAAGTTAGTTTTGGTAACTGCTATGAACCCAACTCCTGCCGGTGAAGGTAAGACTACTATGAGTATTGGTCTAGCCCAAGCCCTGGCCAAGGAAAATCATAAAGTGGTCTTGGCACTACGCGAGCCTTCTTTAGGGCCAGTTTTCGGTGTCAAGGGTGGTGCTGCCGGGGGCGGATATTCACAAGTATTACCTATGGAGGAGCTGAATCTTCATTTTACAGGAGATCTGCATGCCATTACTTCTGCCAATAACCTTCTGGCAGCGATGATAGATAATCACCTTTTCCAAGGAAATCCGCTCCAAATAGATAAGGACCGGATTTTATGGAAACGCTGCCTGGATATGAATGACCGCGTCCTCCGTCACTGCTTGGTGGGTCTTGGAGGGAAAACAAATGGCGTAGAACGAGAGGAAGAATTTACCATTACAGCGGCATCTGAAATTATGTCCATTCTCTGTTTAGCGGAAAATATCGAAGATTTAAAACGCCGCCTCGGCGCTATCGCCATTGCTTACGACCTTCAGGGCAATCTTCTTACTGCCAGCCAATTGTCGGCCGAAGGTGCAATGACACTTTTACTTAAAGATGCAATTAAGCCGAATTTAATCCAAAGTATTGAACATGTTCCCGCACTCATTCATGGCGGTCCCTTTGCTAATATATCCCATGGCTGTAACAGTATTATTGCCACAAAAATGGCGCTCAAGCTGGCAGATATTGTTGTCACCGAAGCTGGTTTTGGCGCCGATCTTGGCGCCGAAAAATTTCTAAACATTAAATGTCGCGTTGCCGGATTGAAACCCTCAGCAGTTGTGTTAGTAGTGACCATCCGCTCATTAAAATACAATGCCAACCTTCCCAAGGACAAATTAACCGAGCCAAATCTTGCTGCAGTTGAAGAAGGCTTTGCCAATGTTGCCAAGCATATAAGTAACCTTAAAGCCTTTGGCATTCCCTGTGTCGTTGCCGCTAATCAATTCCATAGTGATACGCCCGAGGAACTGGAGCTCCTAAAAAGACTTTGTTTAGCTCAAAATACACCTTTCGCTGCCGCTACTATTTTTGCTCAAGGCGGTGAAGGCGGTCTGGAACTGGCTCAAGTAGTAAGTAATATCCTAAAAGAAAATCCCCTCACACCACCCCTTAAGCATACCTATCAGCTTGAGGAGAGTATTCCAGACAAAATCCGCCAAATTGCCCGTCAAATATATGGCGCTTCTGATATTGAGATTTCAGAAAAAGCAGAGGATAAAATAGCCAGTTTTTCCAAACTCGGTTATAATAAGCTTCCTATTTGTATGGCTAAGACACAGTATTCACTGTCAGACGATCCGAAAAAGCTCGGTTGTCCAAAGGATTTCACATTGAAAATTAGTGATATTCGTCTGTCCGCCGGAGCAGGCTATATAGTCGTATTAACGGGGAAAATTATGACAATGCCAGGACTACCTGAACATCCGGCGGCCATGGATATCGATCTTAGCCCAGAAGGAAATGCTATCGGCCTGTTCTAACCACCTCACCGACCACCCACCGAAAGGATCTAATCCAGAATGAAAAACCCTGTAACTTTTTCTATTTCGGAAGCCCGAAAAGTGCAAAAGAAACGTCAAACAAGGCAAATCATTGCCCTTGTCAGTGTTATTTTTGTTCTTGGCTTGTCCATATTAATTTATCGCGTAGCAACAACTAAGGAAGCCATTGATAATAGCTTTTCCAGCACATCCGTAAGCATCTCTGGTGAAGCTCTTCCCAGCGAGGGCTCTCTTCCTCAAGTTCTGGCTGAAACTTCTGTAGCCGCCTCCTCGCCGCCGCCCGAGACCATAGAAACTACACTCCCCTCATCGGAAACTACCAGTTCTGAGGGCAAGCCCTCTTCCGATAGCGGAACTGATGTGACATCTACCACAGAGTCTATTTCCTTAGAGCCTGTGGCCATAACAGAATCTGATGTGTTTATACCGGAGCGTAGTGACCTTCAAACCTTAACCTATCAACAACGAGATGCGGCCTATAGCAGTCTACAGAAGTCTATTAAGAACTATATTGATAGCTATGTTAATGCTGATACGAAGGTTAGAATTGGTTTTTATTACCAAAATTTGGAGCAAGACGAGTCCTTTGGCTACAACGTTAGTCAGCCTTTCGTACCAGGCGGGGCAATTTCTTTACCCATTAATTTATTTCTGTATCAGAAGGTACTAGCGGGAGAAGTTGACCTTAATAAAGTAGTAACTTTAGAAGCAGCAGATATTGTGCCTAACTCGGGCGAGCTTGCGGCAAGGCCCTTGGGGTCACAGCACTTCATCCGAGAACTTGCCTACCTGTCCTTAGCCAAAGGAGACACCACCGCCACAAATATGCTGCTACGTGAGCTGGGCGGAATTGATCTGATCAATGAATACCTACTCTCCATCAGTCAAGTAGTAAATTTGCGCGATCCGGCTGTGCTCTATAAGGACTATAACGGTGTCCAACAGAAAGGTAAAAATCGTACTTCGGTGCAAGACATGTCTAAGTTCGCACTAAAGTTTTATCACTCTTACCTTGCTAAGCCCAGCATCTTTCAACCCATGTTTAATGATTTAGCCCAGGCCAATCAGAAAGAGGGTACCGCCTCCGATTTGCCTGAGAATGTGATGGTAGTACATAAAATTGGACAAAACCAGCTTATGGGCTCCCAGATGGATATAGCACTGGTTTTTTCTGAGGAACCTTATTTACTGTGTGTAACGACAGAGTGTGCTGACCCAAATCTAGCTAAGGAAATACAAAAAGAACTCGGTAAAAGAGTCTACGACTATATTCATAACTGCTACATACCACACTAAAAAATAAATACCTCTTCCCAGAGTGAAATTGTGTGATATAATAGTTTGGCGTTTATATTACGTCTCGTCCGGTCTGCAGTTGGCAGTGGGTTCCGTGCGATGTGACCCGTGAACCCTGTCAGGTCCGGAAGGAAGCAGCAGTAAGCGGTCACTCACATGTGCCGCGGGTCAGCCTGCTCCAACTGCAGACCCGGCGGGACGTTTATTTATCGGCCGAAGGGGAGCCTTATTGAGGAGCCGCTTCGGCTGTTTTTACAGGAAAGGGAGCCTATGGGACATGTAGCACTCTATCGTCAATTCCGTCCGCTGACCTTTGACGAAGTCGTTGAACAGAATCATGCTGTAACAGCTTTACGGCAAGCTGTTATCTCCGGTCAAATTGCCCACGCCTACTTATTTTGCGGCACTCGTGGCACCGGTAAGACATCCATCGCTAAGATTTTTTCGCGGGCGATTAATTGCTTGCAGCCTGAAAATGGCAGTCCATGCAATCGCTGCGACATTTGCAAGGGTATTTTAGACAATACTTTGATGGATGTGATTGAAATGGATGCGGCCTCCAATAATAGTGTTGATAATATTCGTCGCATTTGTGATGAAGTTATGTTTCTTCCGTCTAGAGCCCGCTATAAAGTTTATATCGTCGATGAAGTACATATGCTGTCTAGCGGTGCCTTTAACGCCTTACTGAAGACTTTAGAAGAGCCACCCTCTCATGCTGTTTTTATTTTGGCCACAACAGAACCGCATCGAATACCTGCCACTATTATCTCCCGGTGCCAGCGTTATGATTTTAGACGTATTCCGCAGGAAAGTATTATTAAAAGACTGGAGGTAGTGGCAAAGGCTCAGAATATTAAAATTGACCACGAAGCTCTGGCTACTATCGCCACCCTCTCAGATGGTGCTTTGCGCGATGCAATCTCACTCTTAGACCAAGTCAGTGCAACACCGACTTCCGGCTGTGTTCAGCGGGATGATGTGCTTAGAATGACTGGAATTGTAAATGATGACTTTTTGTATCAGATGGCAGAAGCCTTGCTGGAACAAGACAAGCTACAAATTATCACCCTAACGAATCAGTTGATTATGGACGGACGAGATATTATCCGTTTTACCTTAGATATGGCTCACTATTTCCGGGATCTGATGGTGCTTAAGCTTTCAGAGAAGCCGGGGGAATTGATCCATCAAACAGATGAAAGTTTAAAGAAGATGTTACCCTTGGCGGCGGCCACTCCCTTGGAGACACTGGTATATGTGGTAGCCAGATTATCCACCTTAATCAATGAGCTAAAATGGTCACCTGACCTCCGAACCTCTTTTGAGATCGCATTTTTAGGTTTTTTTAGTCAGAAAGATAGTCAGCCGCCCATTGCTCCAAGGCCCTTAATCCAAAAAGATCAAGGGACTGCTAAGAAAGCTCAATCTTCCGAGGTCAGTAATACAGCCTTTGATTTGCCTTTAGAAGCTAAGCCTTCTACTGCATCAGTGTCAGCCTTCCCTCCTATCGAGAATCCCCCGGAAGCCTTACCCATTGCAGTTATTGACCCTATTGAGACCAAGCTTCCCCCCTTGGATATGACACCACCAGTGGAAGAGATTGAGGTAGTCTCTAATGAGGATTCCCTTTCTTCAGAGGCGATAACAGAACCCCTAGAATCCGTTTCCATTCCAGATAGCAGTCCTATTGATATGCCAGCCCCCTCTATTCCTCCTCTGGAAGAAGCTATTTCTGAGGACTGGATTCCCCCTTCGGAAGAAGATATCCCTCCACCGGCGGAGCTCTTTTCCGCCCAAGAGCCAGAGGTAATTGAGGAAAGTGCTGCTCCTGAAGAAGGTACGCTACCATCACTGCCACCAATTCCGGATATTCCTGATATTCCGGCTTCCTTTCTGCAGAGTATGCAGTCAGAGAGCCCTATAGCTACAGAAATTTCTCAAGACAATCTCCCCGTAAAAGAAGCGCCCCCAGCAACGGTAGTGGCTTCCCCGCGTTTACCTCTTTCCGAGTTATGGTCAACACTTTTGCATAACTGGGAAGATACCATCTTCTCCGATGTGCTACAGCTTAGAAGGGCTAGTATTTCTCAAGAGGATTCGACCCTTACGCTGTTATTTCCCAGTGCACTCCAAGCTTATGCGGAAAGTTTGACACAAAGGGAAGATTATAAGAAAATTGTTAAAGATATCCAGATGATGATTGATGGCATTAAACAGGTGGAAGTTCAAATTGAAGCCTCCTCCCAAGCCCAAGCAGATTCCGTAAGCTCCGCAGCGGCAGAACCTGAATGGATCTCGCAAATGCGTGCTTTTGCAGAGGCTACTGGAATTCCTGTAGAGACACTGGAAGATTCGTAAAATACTAATTTGTAACGTATAAGGAGGACAAGACAATGGCTAAAGGTGGATTTAAGGGTGGCATGCCGGGAATGGGCGGTGCCAATATGAATCAACTACTCCAACAAGCCCAAAGAATGCAACGGGAAGTTGAGAAGGCGCAAGAAGAAATCAAGAATATGACTGTCGAAGCTACAGCCGGTGGCGGAGTGGTTAAGGTAACGCTAAATGGCAATCACGAACTGACACAGCTAGAAATTGATCCCAAGGCAGTAGATCCGGAAGATGTTGAAATGCTACAAGATCTGATTATGGCAGCTTGTAACGAAGCAACCAGAAAGTTAGAAGAACAGTCCTCTGCCCGTATGGCTCAAGCTACCGGTGGTGCACCACTTCCCTTCTAATTTCAGCCCTTTGAGACAGCAGTTTTAGTATAGGGAGACCATTATGGCACGATACTCGCCCTCAGTAGCTCGTCTTATTTCAGAATTAGGCAAGTTACCAGGCATTGGTCACAAATCGGCGCAACGACTCGCCTTCCATATTTTATCTTTACCTGTAGAGCAGGTTCAGGGGTTATCCGATGCTTTAATTCAAGCTCGCACCTCCACTAGGTTGTGTTCACGATGCCAGAATTTTACAGATATTGATCCTTGCCCGATTTGTTCTGACCCCCGGCGCGATCAGTCTCTTATCTGTGTGGTAGAAAGCCCACGGGATGTTTCTACGATGGAGCGAATGAGAGATTTTAATGGTTTATACCACGTTTTACATGGTGTCTACTCCCCTATGCAAAACGTTGGACTTGATCAGATCAAGCTGCGAGAGCTTATCACGCGCTTACAACAGAGCAACCAAATCAAAGAAGTTATAATTGCTACGAACCAGACAGCTGAAGGCGAGGCCACGGCCATGTATATCAGTCGGTTATTGAAGCCATCTGGTATTTTGGTTACAAGAATTGCCTCCGGTTTGCCCATGGGTTCAGACATTGAGTTTGCAGACGATCTAACTTTGTCTAAGGCTTTGCGTGGTCGTTATGAAGTATAGGAATTAATGCCTTTCAATATAGAAACAAGGCCGCCTGTTTCTACCTGTAGGTACAGCAGAAATGCCATTTATCATATTGTTAACAGAACGCAATGTTTCCACAAAACGGGCTCATAAGAACCCGTTTTTTTTATAAAAAAGACTATCTCTCACTTCACTTTAGAGATAGTCCATTTGAAATAGTTATATAAAGTAGATCAACCCTCACTCAGAAGTCTTGTAGATGACTTCTCCCGGTCGTACCATCCCTAGTTGATCTCGAGCAATTTCTTCAATATATTCATCAGAACCAATACGAAGCTTCAGCTCTTGAACTTCATTATAGTCACGCATAACCTCCGCCTCTTCTTCAGCTAAGGCCTGAGCCTGTAAAGTCACACGATTATAAGCCTCCTGCTGCCCTAAAAGCATTGTCGTTCCTACACCAAGTAAAACAACTAAAAACAAGAAGATACATATTCGAATGGCTGAAAAACCGCTATCTGGACGTTTGCTCTGTTTAGTCTTATCTGTCTTTCCCATAAGCTGCTCCAAGTCTGATGAATAATACAAAAAACATTTCCTTTTTAATTGTAAGCCTACAAGGGAAGAACAGCAAGGCTTTTTTCAAGAAAACTTCATAATTTGTTCGGTTTTACCTCGCTTGTAAGCAAAAGGTAACGTGCGGGAAAAGAATGCAACAGATAGTCTATACTTCACCGTCACTCTGGTCAGAAAGAATTTCATACATATCCGCTGCCTGCTCTTTTCTAACCGTCTCTTGAACCTGCAAAACCCGAATCCTAGTCTGACCACTGCCGAAAGCAATTTCTAAAATATCGCCAGCCTTTATCTCCGCACTGGGCTTCGCCGGTTTACCATTAACCTGCACCCGTCCGGCGCTACATACTTCGTTGGCAACGCTCCGTCGCTTTATTACCCGAGATACTTTCAAAAATTTATCTAATCGCATTAACTGTTGTGCTCCCCTCTCTTGACCTCATCCCATAGTTCATCTAATTCTGCTAAACTAGCCTTCTCAACCATAATACCACGAGCAGCGGCAAGTTGTTCCAGTGCCATAAAACGGCGCATAAATTTATTATTGGTTCGATTTAGGGCTGTCTCACTAGATACTCCCAGTAGCCGGGCATAATTCACCACCGAAAAGAACAAGTCACCGACTTCCTCCTCTAGTTCACCGGTAAGCCTCACCCCTTCGGAACTGAGAGGATCTTCAGACTCAAGTAGAGGCAATATGGCCTCAATCTCTAGTAGCTCTTCAGTAATTTTCTCTCTTGCACCGGAATAATCAGGCCAGTCAAAACCATATTTTCCAGCCTTTCTTTGCAGCTTATCTGCCCGCTGCAGAGCTGTTAGCCCTTCACCTACCCCTTGTAAAATTGACGCCGTAGAAGCTCCCTGTTCCTTCTGCTTATTTTTCTCCCATAAATCCACTACCGCTGCTGAACTATCCGCCTGATCCGAATGAAAAACATGTGAGTGACGAAAAATAAGCTTTCGACAAAGTTTATCTATAATGGTATCCAGAGTAAAGGTGCCTTCCTCCTCGGCTAAGACCGCATGAAAGACTACCTGTAAAAGAACATCCCCCAGTTCACTGGAAAGTTCCTCACTGCTTCCATGATCTATAGCTGTTACCGTCTCGTAAGCTTCTTCCAACAAATGCTGCCTTAAGGACTGGTGGGTCTGTTCTCTATCCCAAGGACAGCCTTGAGGTGAACGCAAGAACTGCATTATCTTCAAAAGCTCCTCAATGGTATACTTTTGATTTAAAGGTTTTTGACTGTCGAAATCCCTTTCCATCTGTTCCCCTCCGCCAATTATAATAATCGAATCTGAAAGCGATCGAATAAAACTTTTTCTGTAAACTGGTCGCTGAAAAAAATAGTCTGCCTAAAAGCGGCAAATTCATGGGTATTTTTTGATAGCCAAAGAGGAATAGGCACTTCGAGACTGTGACATAAATCAATTAAAGCACTTTCTAGCTCTTTTACAAAGGAAAGTTCCGGTTGATCCTTAGAAACAACGGCCTCTCTTACCATAATATTCTGTTTAAAAAGCTTTCCTTCCAGTTTCAAATTACCTCCTATCGGATAGCAAACCGCATTTCTGCCATCTATCCTTAACAATTTATTCATTTATTTAGCATTCCTTAGAAACAATTTGCTGTTATTATTAACTTGTCTCCAAAGTAGAGACACTCCTTACTTCATAACACCCTCCTTACAGATACCGACGCCCCCCGTCGGTATCTCTTTTTATTCTAGAATAACGCCGAAGGAGAAATAGGTAACTTAATCACAGAGTAGCTGGTAGTTTCCTGTTATAATTATTTCGTACCCTAGCATGAATTTCATGTGCACGGCTCTTGTCACTACGAAGAATTTACCAATAACATAATAACAGGCATCGAAGCCCAAAGAAAGGATAAAATTATGTTTGAACTGTTTGGCCATCATAAATGCCCCTCTATTTCCGCTAAAGAAGTGAAGGAAAAGCTAAATACAGACAATTTCCTGCTAGTTGATGTAAGATCCCCTGAAGAATACGCAAGCGGACATATTGAGAAGAGCGTAACCTTACCGCTGCAGATTTTAGCTACTGAGATTGGCAAGGTCGCCCCCAATAAAGATACCGAAATTGTAGTATATTGCCTGAGTGGAATGCGTTCTTCCAAGGCTTGCGGGCAGCTTAGAAGTATGGGATACGAAAAAGTGAGCAACTTAGGCGCCGTTTCTTCTTGGCCGGAACCCTTAGTTCGCTAAGTCCCCCTTACGCATAAAGTTAAATGGAGACACTTCTTTTTCCGAGAGGTGTCTTTCTCTTTACGGTGAATCTAAAGACTGCTATTATGATAACGAATTTTTCAGCTGATTGGGAAATGGGTGTAGCGCAATGTATAAACTGATGATTGTTGAAGATGAACCCTTGGCACGGGCAGCTATTATGAAGATAATTGACTTTTCAACCTTTGGTTTTGAAGTGGTTGCGGTCTGCGAAGATGGGCAGGAGGCCTGGGAAAAATATCTTGCCTTATTACCCGACCTTGTTATCACCGATATCTGTATGCCTTTTGTCAGCGGTTTGGAATTAGCCGGTAAAATTGCCGAACAGGGGCGTGGTACCCGGGTTATTATCTTAACCGGCTATGACGATTTCAATTATGCCCGCCAAGCCATTACGCATCAGGTAAGTGATTATATTTTAAAGCCCATTACTTCTAAAGAATTCTCTCAAGTACTCCAAAATGCCGCTACTGCTCTCACCGAACAAAAGCAGCTCCAGGAGCAGATTCAGATCGCCCGCCGGGAACTACAGTTAGTTACACCTTTAGCCCGGGATCAATTATTAAATCGCCTTATACAAGGAACGGTTGAGCCTACGTCTATTCAGGGAGAGCTGGAAACTTTTGGCCTACCACTAAGTCAATCACTCTATCAGATTAGTCTGGTATCCATTAATAATCTTAAAGACACCCTGACTCAGCTTAATGTGAATACAGAGCTTTTACAGTTTATGCTGGCTAATATTATCTCTGAGCTGGCGGCTTCAGAAAAAGGCTTTATCACCTTTACCCTCTCCGATGGCCGATTAGCAATTCTAGCATCTGCTCCCATCGCTGCCGATCTCTACAGTAAACATCAAGATTTGGCAGAGTCTGTTTTTCAGACCCTTAAACAGACCCTTGGGGTTAAGGTCACAATTGCCCTGGGTGATACTACCGATGAGCTCTCAACCTTAGAGACCTCATACAAAAGTGCAGTTAAATGTTTAAGCTATAAAGATTTATTGCCCCAATCTACCATCATTACCCCACAGACACTACAAAAAAAGAACTTGCATTTTGCCTTTGATAGCTTCGCTGAAGAGCTACTTTTACTGATTCGTCTTCAAGACCAAGAGAAATTACAGAATCTGGTAAAAAGAACCACCTCCACACTACGCCTTTCCGGTATGCCTAAGTCGACCTTGCTCTCAGAATGCCAACAAGTCTTACATAAAATCCGGCGCATACTTTTACCGGAAGCCGGCATTGAAGAGCAGGACTGGATCGTAGATTGGCCACCGGAAGAAAAGGAAATAGATTTCTATCCTTTGCTTGAGCAATGGCTTGGGGACTTCTCCAATCAAGCAACCAAAGTGCTTAAATCCAGTCGTCACGGAACTTCTCAGCGTTTAGGTGCTATGGCTACGGAATATATTAAAGAAAATTATTCCAATAGCCATCTGTCCCTGATGGAGGTCTGCCAGCATCTTTCGGTAAGTATGAGCTACTTCAGTCTTTTTTTCAAAGAAAGTACAGGGAAAACCTTCATTGAATATGTAACGGAATTACGCATGGAGAAGGCTAAAGAACTGCTCTCCTCCACCGATCTTATGCTTTATACTGTAGCTGAGAGAGTGGGATATGAGAACCCGGCCTACTTTACCGTTGCCTTTAAGAAGAACGCCGGTGTGAGCCCTAAAGAATATCGCAAGACCTATGGACGAAAGGCTTCACGATGAAAAGAAAGCAGCCCTTGCAAAGAAGTATTCTCTATTCTTGGCTTATAACTATTGTGGGTATTTTGGCAGTATTATTCCCACTGACCTACACCATTGCCGCCAATCTACTCCAAAGAAATGCCATCTCTTATAAGGAACAACTACTCCAACAGGTTAATAATAGCGTTGACTATTATGTAGATGGGATGCTACGGGTATCTGATTATATTGCCGCAGATCCTAACATTGTTACGTACCTCTTAAGCAGTGATGCGGCTTTACGTCCACAGGTATCGCAAACCTTAAAAACCATTTCTGGAACCAGGCCAGATTTTGTTAACGTGATTTTGTTTCGTGAGGATGGTTCCTTTGTTGCTAATAGGGATCAGGTATCCTTAAATCCCTATTGGAATTATCGCCAACAAGAATGGTATGTGAAGGCAATTGAAGCTGAGGGCACTCCGGTACTCTCTTCTTCCCGGGTGGAAAATATTGTTGAAGGTCAGTACAACTGGGTGGTTTCCGTCAGCCGTGCCATTTATAGTCATGGCAAAGTCAAAGGCGTGTTACTTATTGACCTTAATTATCGTCAAATCGCTGATATTTGTAGTAGTCTCTCCGATGATAAAGAATCCGGCTATATTTTTATTGTTGGTGCAGATAACCATCTTGTCTATCATCCTCAGCAGAGGCTAATCTATAGTGGCGTTAAGGCAGAACGGTTTGACCTGATCTCCTCCACCAGCAGTATACAGTCGCAAATCGATCAGGGTTATATTTATACCAGTGTCTCCTCGCCCAAAACCGGTTGGACCATGGTAAGTGTGTTAGATACCAATCAGCTCGTTAACATTAGTGTAGAGATCATTATTTTTTATGGTCTGGTTGGTTTAGCCTTTTCTATACTCGCCTTCATAATCTCTTATGTGGTTTCAAAACGTCTAACCGAACCGCTACTGGTGCTGAAACAATCCATGAAGCAATTTGAAGAGGGCGATTTTGATGCCAAAGCCGACCTAACCATCCATAATGAAGTCGCCGAATTAGGTGAAAGTTTCAATACTATGACAGAGCGAATTAAAGCCTTAGTGGAACAGGAACGTTTAATCGAAGAACAAAAGCGCTTAAGCGACCTGCAAACCTTGCAAGCTCAGATCCGGCCGCATTTTCTCTACAATACGCTGGAATCCATCATCTGGATGGCGGAAACCGGGGAAAACGATAAAGTTATCGAAATGACCTCTTCCCTCTCCAAGCTTTTTCGAGCAAGTACGCAAAATGCCGGAGAACTGGTTAACCTAAAAACAGAAAGTGATTATGTAGAAAATTACATGAAAATTCAGAAATTGCGTTATCAAGATCGACTGAATTTTGATATGCAGATCGATTCTGAACTCTACCCAGCAAAAGTTTTACGGCTAATCGTACAACCCCTGATAGAGAATGCCATTTACCACGGTATCAAAAAAATAAAAGACCCAGGTTGGGTTCTTCTCTTTGCTCAGCAAGAAGACAATAAGCTTATGATTCATGTTTGTGACAATGGAATTGGTTTTAACCGCCCATACGAAATATCCGGTATGGGAGCCCCCCTTCAAGAAGGTAAAAATATCGGTCTATCCAACGTACACAATCGGATTCAGCTCTTTTTCGGCACTGAGTTTGGTGTGGTGATTCAGCCGCCGGAAGTAGTTAGAGAGCTTACCTGTGGAGTAAGCTATGCGGAAATGAGAACAGTCGTAACACTGGTATTACCATTAATTTTTGAATAACGCGAAAGGAGAAATAGCTGTGCAGGAAGTAAAAAACTACCTACCCAAAAGAAAAAAGACACTACGAATGATTCTAATTTTAACCATCCTCTTTCTCACAATCAGTGTGTTGGCATATGTCCTGACTATCGCTATCCCCTCCTCTTTTCAGAATAAATCGATTCGAATGATTGTGATTGGGAAGACCGCGGAGCGTAATATCGCCTTCTGGGAAAGTCTGAAAAGTGGTATTGATGAAGCCGCTCAAGAATATAATGTTAGCTATGAGTATCTGGCTCCGCCCTCGGAGGCAGATATTGACGAGCAGATTAATCTTATTTATCGCTCTATCGCCAAAAAACCAGATGTCATAATCTTGGCCGCTACTGATTATGAACGATTAGTGCAACCGGCAGAAGCCGTCCGTAGAAGCGGAATAAAACTTATCATGGTTGATTCAAATATTAAATCGGAGTCGCCTAAAATCGAGAACGGCTTTGTAGCTACAGACAATGTCGCTGCCGGAGCAAAAGCGGCTCAAGAGATAGAAAAAAGTCTGGAAAAAGGTAAGTCTCTGGCAATTATTGCCCACCAGTTAGCAAGTAATTCTGCCCAAGATCGAGATAAAGGTGTTAGAGAAGGAATTTCTGATGATATCCAAATTCTGCCGACCTATGATGCTCTGGGTTCAGAAGTTTTAGCCTATGAGCATGCCAAAGAAATTCTAAAAAATCCTCAAGTCGGCGGTATTATTTGCCTCAATGAGTATTCCACTATGGGGGCACTAAGAGCGTTGGAAGAATCCTCAAATCAAATTCCCCTAGTTGGTTTTGACAGTTCGCTCCAGCAAATTCACGCCTTGGAAAAGGGTACCCTTAGGGCGATGGTTATTCAAAGACCTTTTAATATGGGATATATGGCAGTCACTCAGGGGGTTAAGCTACTCTCAAATCAAAAAATTGACTACTTTTATGATACCGGTTCAATACTGATTACCAAGGGAAATATGTACTCGGAAGAGAACGAAAAACTGCTCTTTCCCTTTTTGTAGCAATTGAACAAATCTTTGGTAAAAATTATAATTTCTGTGGAAAAAAACACAAAACCCCTATTTGCTCCTTTGTTAGTATTAGTATGAAAGACAATCTACAATACGTGCAGATACGGAGGGGAAGCAGTGACAAAACAAATTCTCAAAATGACCGATATCAGCAAGAGCTTTCCGGGAGTCAGAGCCTTAAATAAGGTTAGTTTTGATTTAAACGAAGGTGAAGTACACGCCTTAATGGGCGAGAACGGTGCCGGTAAATCAACACTAATGAAAATTTTAACCGGGATATACACCCGGGATGAGGGTACGATTTTTTATCAAGGTAAGCCCTTGCAGCTGAAGAACACCAAGGATGCCCAGGAAAAGGGAATCTGTATGATCCACCAAGAGTTAAATATGATGAACCATTTAACGGTGGCTCAGAACATGTTTATTGGACGAGAAGCCAAACATGGTCCTTTTCTAGATGAGGGTACAATTAATCAAAAAGCCTCAGAACTGCTGAAAATGCTGGGTATGGATATTGACCCAAAGGAAACGCTGGGCAATCTCACTGTTGGTAAGCAACAAATGGTAGAAATCGCCAAGGCTATTTCTTTTGATTCACAAATTTTGGTTTTAGATGAGCCTACCGCCGCTCTCACAGATACAGAAATCGAAGAGCTTTTTAAGATTATGCGCCAACTGAGAGAAAAGGGCGTGGGAATGATCTATATTTCTCACCGCATGGATGAAATTAGACAAATAACGGATCGAGTTACCGTAATGCGGGATGGTGAATACATTGGCACCCTTAATACCAAGGAAGCCACCATCGACCAAATTGTTAAGATGATGGTAGGACGAACGTTATTTGAGAATGCCAAGTCCCAAAGTAATTGCCCTGTTGACGCTCCTGTAGTGTTAGAAGTTGAAAAAATGAATGCCGGTCGTCAAGTTCAAGATATCTCCTTCTCCTTGAAGAAAGGCGAAATTCTTTGCTTCGCTGGCCTAATGGGCGCAGGACGTACCGAAGTGGCACGGGCGCTCTTTGGGGCTGATCCCAAATCTTCTGGCAAGATAAAAGTAAATGGTAAAGCGGTTTCTATCCGAACCCCCAGTGATGCAGTTAAAGTCGGCATTGGTTACTTATCCGAAGATCGAAAGCGTTATGGCTTAGCCTTGGGTCTTAGTGTGGCAGAGAATTCCGTTCTAGCTAACTACGAAGAATACACCAAAGCATTATTCATCAACCAAAGCCAAATTGATGAAGTCTCAGAACGCTATGTAGAAATGCTCAACACCAAAACCCCTTCGGTTAAACAGTTGGTTCGAAATCTTTCCGGTGGTAACCAGCAGAAGGTGGTAATTGCTAAGTGGTTGATTCGGGACTCCAGTATTCTTATCTTTGACGAGCCCACTCGTGGCATTGATGTTGGCGCTAAGAGTGAAATTTATAAGCTAATTAATGAACTGGCCGCTGAGGGGAAATCGATTATTGTTATTTCTTCCGAACTGCCGGAAGTTCAGCGCCTAGCCGACCGAATCATAGTCATGTGTGAAGGCCGTATAACAGGTGAATTACCTGCCGGTTCAGATCAAGAAAGCATCATGAACCTAGCCCATAAATATAATTAATTACGTGAGGTAGAAGAATGAGTACTGAGAAGACAAAACTCCCAGCCGGTGGAAATCTGGCCGGAAAAGGCTTTAAAGCCAACAATCAGCGGATCTATGCGATAATCGCGTTAGTAGTTATTTACGTTTTCTTTGCCCTGTTTGGTCGAAACTTTTTTTCTTATGATACTTTTATCAGCATATTAGATGCTTCCTATTACATCGGCTTTTTGGCCATAGGTGTAACTTTTGTCATCATTACCGGGGGTATTGATCTTTCTATTGGTACTGTTGCCATGTGTTCTGCCATTGTGGGTGGTGTAGTCTGGAGTAAATTACGTGATCTAAGTGAAGCAGGTACGATTGCCCCCCTGCCCTCCTGGGCTACCTTTTCAATCGGCTTAGTGGTAATTTTATTATGTGGGATTTTGTTTGGCATCCTTAATGGTTTTTTAGTTTCAAAGCTAAAATTACCGCCCTTCATTGCTACGCTGGGTACCATGATGATTGCTAAGGGTTTAAGCTCCATCGTTTCAAATGTACAGACCATTAATTTCCCCGCCCGTAACTCTGAGTTAGGCTGGTTTCGAGACATCTTTTCGAAAACACAACTTCCCGATGGAACTAATCTACCGACTGGAGCAATTCTATTGGTTGGTACATTACTTATCGCTCATGTAATTCTGAAAAAAACTCGAATTGGGCGCTACACCTTTGCTATTGGTAGCAATGAAGAAGCAGTTCGCTTATCAGGAGTAAATGTAACTTTTTGGAAAATGATTCCCTATATTATTAGCGGACTCTGTGCCGCTATTGCCGGAATCATGTTTGCCTCCACCTACACCACTATCATCCCCGGAACCGGTCAAGGTTTTGAACTAGATGCTATCGCCGGTGTAGTTATTGGTGGCACATCCTTATCTGGTGGCGTAGGCTCTGTCTTTGGAACACTGATCGGTGTTTTCCTCATGAGTACCCTAAAAATGGGTCTCTTATCAATGGGTCTACAACCCCATTATCAAATTCTCTTTACCGGTGTCGTTGTTGTTTTGGCGGTTCTGATGGACATTAGCCAACAGAAAAAACGTTGAATCCTTGCTTAGGCAGGTTCAAATATAACTTAACAAACAAGTCTCAGAAAAAAAGGAGGACAAAGACAATTATGAAAATGAAACGCATTTTGTCCGGTCTGGCCATTACTACCATGTTAGCCGTTACTTTAACAGCCTGTAACAACGGTGGTACAGCAACTACGACCAAAGCAAGTAACAGCGGTGAATCAAGTGCTGCAGCCAGTGGCGCCACTACCGGTGCCAACAATGGCGAGAAACCTTATATTCCCGTTATTTCCAAAGGCCTGCAACATCAGTTCTGGCAAGTTGTAAAGAAGGGTGCCGAAGCCGCCGCCAGTGAGTACGGAGTAGAAATTACCTTCGAGGGACCTGCTTCTGAATCGGAAATCTCCGCGCAAGTGCAGATGCTGGATAGTGCTTTAGCCAAGAAGCCTGCTGCTATTGCTTTGGCTGCCCTCTCCACAGAAGCCATCATGGATCAATTGAACCGTGCCGTAGAAAGTAAGATCCCGATTATCGGTTTTGACTCTGGTGTTCCTAATGCTCCGGAAGGTGCAATT
Organism: uncultured Oscillospiraceae bacterium; assembly: GCA_964518595.1. Classification (GTDB taxonomy): domain Bacteria; phylum Bacillota; class Clostridia; order Saccharofermentanales; family Saccharofermentanaceae; genus CAZFHA01. The sequence goes on along the minus strand of CAZFHA010000023.1, from coordinate 20,147 downwards.
AAGGCTAATGCTTCTACAGACAACTATGCCGCCGGTGAATTAGCTGCCACCAGCATGTATCCTGCCATTAAGGACAAAGTCAAGGCCGCTACCACAGCTGCTCCCGTTAGAATTGCCGTAGTATCCCAAGATGCTACCAGTGAATCTGTCGGTAACCGTACCAAAGGCTTTATTGACAAGATGGTCAGTCTGATTGAAGCTGACGGTATTAAGGATGTTGCTGTTGCCGGACATGACAAATACAGTAATGGCGTTGCCGACAATGCAGCTGCAGCCATTATTGATGTCTCTATCCCAGCTACCACTTCTACCACTGACTTGGCTACCACAGCCGGCTCTGCTCTAAGTAAGGATAATGTTATTGCCGCTTATGCTTCCAATGAAGGTGCTGCTAATGGTATCTTAGATGCTAGCGAAGATGGTGCTACCTTACCCAAAAAGAACATCGTTGCTGTAGGTTTTGATGCCGGAGCTCGCCAAAAGGCCGCTGTAGCCGCAGGTTATTTCCTTGGCTCAATCACTCAAGATCCCTATAACATTGGTTATATGGCTGTAAAACTAGCCTACCAAGCCTATAAGGGTGAGACAGTTAAAGACGTAGATACTGGTGCCAAATTCTACACTAAGGACAACATGAACGATGCAGAGATCAAGGATCTCCTCTACGATTAATAGAAATCGACTCGATTGTGAGTAGATGTCTATAAGAAATTGTGGGTGACTAACATAGCAAAGGAGCTGCTTAAGAGTATTTAGGCAGCTCCTTTGTTGTTTTAAAAAGATAAAACTTAAGAGGGAAGAAGGAAATTAGCTGTGAAAAGTTAAAATCTGAGCAACGAGTTATTAATCGTCAAGAAGTAGCCGAGCCTATTTTGCATATTTTCTATGACTAGATTAAAATCCATTTGCTTACTTAACCTAAATCTTCAAAGCGACTCACGATCTGTTTAGATAGAATCAGTAGCCGTGAATCAGTTTCCTTAAAATGTGCCCTCTTGGTGTAATTTGGATTTTTACCCCAAAGCTGTATGGCCTTTAAAGTTGAAACACCCCAACTGCTATTCTGCGTAGCAGCTGAGGCGTCCCTCTTTACTTATTTATTTTTAATAATCCAGTCTCATCTGTCTCTACTAATAGAATTAATCATTTAAAAATCGTAATTGCGGGTATCCCATGCCTTCCTCTATGCTCCAAACATTTTCAAAGTCCCAGCCTTCGTAGGTGGAACATCGCTGCATCTCACTGGTGGTTCTACTCTGAGGTAAATATTCCACCTGAGATAAATCTCCATTAAAATAACAGTTAGCTAGATCAAGTGCGCTGTATCCAACCATAGCCACGTTGGAAAGAGAGTAACAATTAGTAATTTCGCCTGAGTAAAAGTTCGCAACTAATCCTCCAAGCCCGTAAGTACCGCTAAGGTTACTACTAGAGTAACTGTTAGTTAATTTGGCACCTTCAACAACGCCTACCAGACCACCAGCTTCATTTTCATTTGACACGATATTTCCGGATGCATAACACGCTTCAATTATGGCTATATTTTGATCATCGGAATTATAAAGTCTCCCAACTAGACCTCCCGTTGTATAAGTCCCTTCTACACTACATTCAGTATAAGATTTCTTAACTGTGCCTTCCGAATCGCCAACAAGTCCACCTGTATAACAATAGCCAACCACAGTGGAATTTCCTATTACTGAACAGTTACTAATTAGCCCGCTATTCTTACCAACTAATCCTCCTGTCATATCACAACCAACTATAGATGAATTTCCACTAACCGAACAATTACTGATTAGCCCACTATTATCTGCCACCAAACCGCCTACTTTGTAGTTATAGGGGGATTCAATAATTATGTTTACTAGCCTGACATTCATCAAGTTACCTTGGTTATAACCAAAGAGACCCGCATAGTTCTTATAAGACACATTAAGGTTATTAATACTATAACCATTTCCATCTAAGGTCCCAGCAAATGGCTCCCAGAAAGCGCCTATAGGTGTCCAATCTATTCCTGCTAAATCAATATCTGCTACTAATTTATAGTTTCCCGAAAGGTTCTCAGACATAGCCATTAACTGCTCAGCGGTGCTAACTTCTACTGTACTTACTATCTCTGTTGTATTGAAATTAGGAGCGGGTAGATTCTTAAGAATCGGATAAGATTTACCCTCTTCTATGCTCCAAACAGTCTCAAAATCCCAGTCTGGGTAGGTAGAAACTTGCTGCATTTCAATGGTAGTTTTCATCTGGGAAGATGCAATATTCCAGACTAGCATGTCCCCGTTAAAATAGCTGCTGGTTAGATCAGGCAAACCATCACCAACCATTCCTGCATTGGATAATGTGTAGCATTTACTTATTGCTCCGCTGCTAAAGAATCCTACTAATCCTCCCTCATATGAACTGCCAACAGCATTGCCAACCGAAAAGCTATTTACTAACTGGGCACCTTCAAGAGTTCCAATCAGACCACCCGCTTCTATTCCTGAGATATTCCCAGAAGTATAGCATTCACTAACCGACATCGTAGATGGTGTATCGCTATTATAAGCTCTGCCAATTAGTCCACCAGCCCCATAGCTTCCTTTTACAGTACAATCAGTATAGGATTTATTAATCAATCCAGTTGCATAACCCACAAGTCCGCCCGTGTAGCTTCCACCAATAATACTTGAATTGCCTGTTACAGAACAATTGACAACTTTCCCACTGCTGTATCCTGCTAAGCCACCTACATAATCGCTCTGTTCAGAGTTAACTATTATGTCTACCAGTTTAATATTTGCTAGTTTGCCTAGGCTGTAGCCAAAGAGCCCTGAATAATCTTGACCGGACACTTTGAGGTTTTTTATTAAGTATCCATCTCCGTCCAAGCTACCAATAAAGGGGGCAGTAGTTGTACCAAGAGGTGTCCAATTTATATCCGACAAATTGATATCAGCCACTAATTTGTACTTACCAGAAAGATTTTCTGAAATAGCCACCAATTGTTCTGCAGACGCTATTTCTATTACTGTATCTGTGCGAGGAGCTGGCAGATTCTTAAGAATCGGATAGCTTTTACCTTCTTCTATACTCCAAACAGTCTCAAAATCCCAGCCTATGTAAGTGGAAAGCTGCTGCATTTCACTAGTGGTTCTACTCTGAGATGAGTTTATAGTTTTTGATAACATATCAGAATTTGAATAGCAGCTAGTCAAACCAGATGAATCATAACCAGCTAGACCTGTACTGGATACTGTATAGCAGTTACTTATTGTACCACCATACCAACTAGGATTGTACCCAGCTATGCCTCCCCCATACGAACTTCCAATAGAATTGCCAACAGAAAAGCAGTTTGCTAGCTGTGCACCCTGTAGATTGCCAACTATACCTCCTGCGTAGTAAGCTTTAACAGTTCCAGAAGTATAACACTCTTCAATCACAGTCCTGCTAGAATAATTTCCATCGGCTTCTCCAACTAATCCGCCTGCCTCTGAAGAGCCTTTAACATTACACTCAGTGTAAGATCTACTTATTGATCCTGATGCTGCGTAACCAACAAGTCCACCTACATAGCTGCCGCCATTTATGGACGAATTACCTCCAACTGAGCAATTAGTAATTAAGCTGCTGCTATAGCCGACAAGTCCACCTACATAGCTACTACCATTTATCGACGAATTACCTCCAACTGAGCAATTAGTAATTAATCCAACACTATAACCGACTAATCCACCAATATAGTTCTTCTGTAAAGAATCAATCACTACATCGTCTAATTTAATATTCATTAACCTACCTTGATTATAGCCGAAAAGACCTGAATACTCGCTTCCATAGACCTTCAGATTCCTGATCACATAACCATTCCCATCAAAGGTACCAGCAAAGGCTGCTATGTTTGTACCTATTGGTGTCCAAATTACATCTGTCAAGTCTATATCTGCCATTAGCTTATAATTACCAGAAAGATTCTTTGACACATCCACTAACTGCTCAACTGTGCTAATCTCTACTATATTGGAATTAGGAGCTGGTAAATTCCTAAGAATCGGATAGCTCTTGCCCTCTTCTATACTCCAAATGTTTTCAAAATCCCAACCTACGTAGGTAGCAGCTGCCTGCATTTCGCTAGTTGTTCTCAAATTAGTCGAACATATTGTTCGGGCTAGCATATCTCCATTAAAATAGTTGTTCATGAGATTGGAAGTGCCTGCATCTGATATTGTATAGCAATTCATTATTTGGTTACTATAACCAAAGACTAATCCATCTCTATCTGAACTACCATAAGCATTACCTGTAGAAAAACAGTTTATCATTTTGGATTCATAAAGGTAACCGACTATGCCACCAACCGAATAACCTTTTATATTTCCTGTAGTATAGCACTCTTCAATTGTTGCTACATTCTGACTATTGAGTGTCGTGACGTAACCCACTAATCCACCTATTGCTGAAGAACCCCACTTTCCCTCCACACTACATTCTGTATAGGATTGCTTAATTGACCCTGAAACATAGCCTACTAACCCACCTGTATAAGTACCACCTTTTACTGAAGAATGACCTGTAACGGAACAGTTGATAATTAACCCACTGCTGTAGCCAGCTAGACTGCCAACGTAATTTTGCTGTAAAGAATTAATTACTACATCGGCCAACTCAACATTCATCAGCCTTCCTTGATTATATCCGAACAGCCCTGAGTAATCACGTTCCGAAACTTTTAGGTTCTTAATCACGTAACCATTTCCATTAAAAATACCTTTAAAGGAGGTTGCACTTGTACCTATAGGCGTCCAAGTCACGCCTGCCAAATCTATGTCCGCCATTAGCTTATAACTTCCAGAAAGATTTTTTGACACATCCACTAACTGTTCAACTGTGCTGACTTCTATTATGTTAGAATCAGGACTAGGTAGATTCTTGAGAACAGGATAGCTCTTTCCTTCTTCTATGCTCCAAACGTTCTCAAAGTCCCATCCTTCATAAGTGACAGCAGCCTGCATTTCATTGGTGGTTCTTACTTGGTCAGAACTTATCGTTTTAGACAACATATCTCTATTAAAATAGTTGGTCGTGAGATTGGGAGTACCAGTGCCTATAATGCCTGTATTAGATAAGGTATAACAATTTTCGATTTCACCATTATTAGAGAAATAAACTAAACCGCCCCCATAGGAATGGCCATAAGCATTACCAATAGAAAAGCTATTTGTTAGCTTTGCACCATCTAGATAACCAATTAAGCCACCAACCGTATCACCTTCTATATTTCCTGTAGTGTAGCACTCTTCGATTAGCGTTACATTTTGATTGTTGAGGTTAGTAGCTCTACCAACCAATCCACCTGATTCTAATGAACCCTCTACTCTACAATTGGTATAGGACTTCTTAATCACACCTAAAGTATAACCAACTAGTCCACCTGTATAACGACCACCTTTTACTAGTGAATTGCCTGTAACGGAACAATTTATAATTAACCCATTATTATAGCCGGCTAAACCACCTACATAATCTCTTTCTAAAGAATCAATAACTACATCTGCTAGCTCAATATTCATTAACGTACCATGATTGTAGCCAAATAGTCCAGAGTACGCTCTTCCAGATACCTTTAGATTTTTAATCACATGACCATTTCCATCAAAGCTACCTCTAAAGGAAGCACTATTTGTTCCTTTTGGTGCCCACTGACCTATAGGTGTCCAATTCACCCCTGCTAAGTCTATATCTGCTATCAATTTATAATTTCCATAAAGATTTTTCAAGACCGCCGCTAACTGCTCAGTTGTACTGATTTCTTCAGGCGCAAAAAATGTTGCAGCCTCTCTTGTGTTACCGTTTGAGAAGGTAAACCATTTAATTTGTGATATGACACTGGACATATACTCCTTAATAATGATCTTGCCCGTACTACCTGCCACGATAATTTCAGCGTCAACTGTACCAGTTCCATCTGGATTGATCAATTGTTTCAGTTTAACATCCTCAGGATTTATGCCTTCGCCAAAGTGAATAGTTGCATCCCCACCAATATCATAAAAAGTATTAATACCATAGTCTTGAGAGAAAATATAATTATTACTACCTTTTCCGCCCTCCAAATAATTGTTGCCAAGGTCACCATCTAGTGTGTTATTTCCATCGTTGCCATAAAGATTATCATCACCGGCCAAGCCATAGATTGACGATTGCGATGGAGTTGAGCGCAGGGTATCAGCATTAGCTGTGCCCATAAGAGCTATGCCAACACTCTGATCAATAACAGAAAGATAGCGGCTAGCTCTAATGCCAAAATAGGTTCTGAAAGAATCAAAACCAACAATATTATGACGACCCAGATACTTAATAAATCGTGCGGTATCGGTTAACATTTGTTGCGATACTTTTCCAGAATCAACCCAGTCAATCAAAAAATCACTGAGATCTTCAACTAACAGAGAAGTTTTTCCGTCGTCGTTTGTATATTTGAACAGAGAATGAAGGCTCTTCAGATGCGTTTGATAAATGAGTTCACTATAATAAACTTCACAAAATTCATTGTAGACCTCTAGCAGCATTGGTCCAGCCACATTATTAGGGTTTGATCCATTTCTCCCTACAAAGGGTTTGCCAAGGAATCTCTCCACCACATTTAATTTTTTCGCATCAATATTAGGACCACGACTGTCAGATGCAATATTCTCCGAATCTGTCATAATTAGAAGGATCTGTTCGACGATTGCCATACGCGCCTTATCGTCATATGTGACAGAAAATTGCCTTACTAATTCAGCTAACCGTCCTGTACTATCAAGTGCCATCGCCTTATGTAGTGAATATACCGTTCCTATGCTAGGAATATCCGGTAAGCCCGTTAGCTCTGCTGGAAGATCCACTGGATCTAAATCTTTGGTATTATACAGTTCTGAAATTACCCAAAGCTCTCCTAATTTTCCGACAGAACCATCCTCACGGTCAAAGGTAGATAAATTAGCTAAGACAGCACCGGATTCGGTTAATTCATTCTTTAATTCATAGTCTAAACTTAGGCTCTTAATACCATGCTCAGTTAATGTTTTTAACTCCTCGCTGGTTGATATACCATCTTCATTAGCATCTACCCACACCAGTAGTTTGCCAAAATCATTATCACTACTATCTACAATACCATCTTTATTCGTATCAAATTCTGTTAAAGCTTCAAAACCATTTTTAGCTTTAACACCACTAGCTAAGACAGTATTATCGCCAAATAATTCGTTCCCATTTCGAATTTTTCCATCGCCATTTTTGTCCACGGCTAAAAAGCCATTACCGCCAGAAATCCAGTTAATTTTTTCAGCAAAACCATCGCGATTTAAGTCAAAGTAGGCACCTTCAAATACAGTTTTAGGAGCAAAGCCAGTATCAGTCAAGTCTAAAACCAGAGGATCTGTTGAAACGGGCGGCCTAGCATTTCGGTTGGCTGCATCTTCAGATTTATCATTTAAACTCATTATAAAGTCTAGTAGATTGCTAATAAAGGAGTAGTCTTGTCCGTCGTAAGTGCCAATTACAAACTCTAAGGCATACATGGTTGGTATATCAAAATTATCCATTTTTTGTACTTGTAAATAATAGTCACCAGGTTTTAAGAGGACTCGAATAATGCCGTTTTTGTTAGCCGTATCTTTAAACTCTATAACCTCGTCTGCCTCGTTTACAAGACTAAGCCGTAATTTGGAAGTATCAAAGCCCGTCAATACAAAGGCGCAGGGAACTTCTGAACCATCAGTCTCAATTGTGCTACTGGCACTCATAATCCCAGCCGCCATGGGAGCTGCGATATTGCCATTTTCGGCTGAGGGTACCGTTACTTTAAACCAATGCGTCGTATCTTTACCTACAATACTTGCCACAATGGGGGTGTTAGGGGAGAGTGCTGTGGCATTATTCTTAGTCTGTGCGGGATTCATGGTTTCAACACGACTTAATGTAAAGGAATATTCTATAGGAGATTTTCCTTCTGGACTAAGAATTTTAATATAATTTACGCCCTTAGTTAGTGGGGCGTATAATATTCCAGAAGATGTAATCTTATTTGATATGCTCTTACCGGCAGAGTCCAAAAATTGAGCCTGTAGTTTTCTACCATTCTCACTCCCAAAGTTAATAGCGTAGAGTCCATCTATAGGTGCCTCGAATTTAAACCAATCTTCATCCTTGGCTGAATCAATCCGTGCACCGTCTACCGTTACCAACTGAGTCTGATTAGGGTCTTGGGATTGAAATAATAGTGTAGCTGTACTTGCACTATTACCATCTGCATCATCTGAGGCTAAGGGCACCGCTATACTAAAATTATATTCAGAGATAATTGATCGGTCAACTTTCACATAATATGTGCCGGGTTCCAAAACCGGTTGTAAGGAATTGACATTCCCATATGTGCTTACTGTGGCAACCCAAGCTTCATGAGAAGCAGAATACAAACTTATGGTTGAAGGGGGAGCCGGGCTAGTAAAAGCCGCTTTTATATTGACCTTCGCCCGATAGGGTATTTCGATCTTAAAGTAATCCTCATCCCCAGGATAATTTATTTTGTTCCCATCTACCTTTCCCAAGTATGTATTATCTGCTTGCAAACCTAGAAAAATATCCTTTGCCCATTTCTTCGTGTTGGAAATGTCATCAGGAAATAACACCTGACAACCGGGCTCAGCACAGTTGAAAAGTGTGACACCATGTTTATCCAGATGTGGTGATACATAGCCGGCTTTGTGAGTATGAGCAGCTATAGGTTCTATCCACATGATACCACCAATATAAATAGGGTTAATCCAGAGATCCTTTGCACTCTGACTAACTGTATAATCATTATAGTTGTATGTGTCATTTACATCATGCCATCCATAATGCACTTTATAAACCGTTCCTAGGGAAACAGTAGTACTTCGCTTGTAACCATAAACTACTACAGCGTGATTAGAATCTCCAATGCCTTCATTACACGCTCCAGATGTAAGATCTGGTTGACCTGGAAGAGAACCGTATAAAGAAACGGGAATGCCTCTATCAATTAGACTATTTATAATTCCATTAAAGGGTATAAGTAGCCACTTGGCATTATAGCTCTGGCTCTTAGAATCTAATCCTAAAAAGGTATTAACAAGTCTAGCATCATCTTCTGGAAGGGATCCGCCTACTTTATAAGCATAAGTTTCAACTAAATACTTATGCAAAACGTCTTGATCCTCCCCAAGTGGATGTCCAGTCAGTTTTGCTTCCAACGCTGTAGGTACGACACTATTGTCATAGTACATATCCCAGAAAGTTAGCAAAGTGGCGGCAGCAAGTATTCCGCAAGTCCCATCATCATTATTACCAAAAGGGATTGTTTTGATACGATTCTCATTGGGTATTGTAATTTCAGGCACAGTAGTGCCTGATGGAGTCGGAGCAGAAGCTTGACGGCTTTGACGCTCAGGTTTTCGTAGTGCAGACAGTACATTATTCTCATAGTCTTGCATAGATGCTACGTCCGTAATAACTTGATTATCAAACAAGTTATAATAGGCATTATCCAATTTATAAAAATAGCCCATTGGACCAAGATATCCTTTTTGACCTACAATCGAAGTATAGGGATGGGTTCCCCCTACCTCGTTGCTAAACTCCATAACTTTTAGAGGATTTTTAAGAAATATCCCATAGCCCCCCTTAGAAAAAACTACCATTGAATAGAGTGCTTCACCAGATAAACTATAAAGATCCTCTATATACAGCACATCTTCAGAGGTATGACCCATAAATTCTAATACTGCTGCTATATCTGTTTCGACTTGAGGCTCCACTGTAGGACTCGTAAAAGATTCACTGGATTCAGAGACAGCTGGCTGCTCCTCAATGAGCCCGGGTGAAGATGGCTCAATTTCTTCACTCTCAGTTAGGCTCTCTCCTGCGCTACTACTTGTCGCTTCAGAAGAGGTATCTGTTTCTGTGCTAGTAGATTCAGAAATGAAGGAAGTATCCAAACTATCTTCTGCAGTATCAGTAGCCATTGCTGAGCTGGTAGTCGTCGTCTCCCCTATACCTTGCTCTTGGCTGGCTGCTATAATTTGTCCTGGTGATGTTAAAATTAATACGATAGCCAATACTAAACCTGAAAGTCTCAATTTTGATTTTTTCATACTCAGTCCTCCTCAGTCCGCTTTAATTATTCAAGCTATACACTATGCAACGGTTGTAACCTTTAAGTACTTATTTCCTTCTTTAGTTACAATAGATACACCTACAACATTGTCGGAAATAAAATCTTTTGTCCCGTCATGAGCAGAAATATGCGTTAAATAAATCGTGTCACCTTCTCTGCTAACTTCTATAAATCCAGACTTTTGATAAAATTGATAAAGGTAATCAATATCGTATTCTGAATATATTGGGTATTCCATATTCTCTACAATACGTTGGTAGAATGTGCTAAGAGGATACTCTTGCGATTTATCTATAATAAAAATATAGATTGGCATTAGCAATCTGACAAACGTATGTTCTTCAGGATCAGATTCAAACAAATAATAATTATTTTTTAAATTTGTAAGAACGAATCGCTTACCTATTGTTTGATCTGTATATTCTGTAAGATAATAATAGTCGAACTGAGTAGGTGTATTCTCTTTGGTAATCAACAATCCATCTCGAATAATTTCTGCCTTCACTCTTTTATCATCTTCAGCAATAATCTTTAAGTCTTCTAGGATAGTGGATACCATAGGCTTAAAGATAAAAAATCCACTATTCGGTGCTTGCCTATATACCTGAGCTCTTAGCTTTAATTCAAGAATCTCTTTACTATAAATTGATTCCATTTTAATACTCCATACATTGTCAGGCGCTCCACAACTACTGTTTAAGAAAAGAGCTGTTAGAAGTAGTAATAATAATGACAGTCGAGCAAGTTTTTTCAGATTGTTTCGCATTTTTTCCTCCAAACTTCTATGCAACAGTTGTAACTTTTAAGTACTTTTCTCCATCTCTTTCTATAATTGAAACTTCAAGAATATTCGTTGAAACTACCTCCTTTCCTTCGCTGTATCCGGGAATTTGGGTTATGTGAATAGAATCTCCATACTTGTTGACTTCGATAAATCCAGATCTCTTAAAGAAATTGAAAAGGTAACCAATGCTATATTCTTGATGGATAGGGTATAATGTGTTTTCATCCAAAGCTCTCTGATAAACATTTCCATACTCACCAGCTACCGATTCATCAGTGATAAAAATATACATCGGCATCAATAATTTCAACATAATACTCTTTGGTAAATTTTCCGAAGATAGTCTATACCGAACCTTTAAATTTGTAAGCCAATAGGCATGTTCAGACCATTGTGAATTAACTACTTTAGTAATGTAGAAATAATCAAATTGATCGGGCTCGTTCTCTTTACTAATCAATAAACCATCTCGAACAATTTCTGCCTTTACCCGCTTGTCTTCTTCCGCAATTTGCTTAAAACCTTCTAATGTAGTAGGATTCTTGGGCACAAATACAATTAGTCCATCACCGGGGGTTCCATCATATACCTGCGCTCTTAGTTTTAATTCAAGAATTTCTTTACTATAAATTGATTCCATTTTGACACTCCAAACATTTTGGGGAGCTCCACAACTACTACCTAAAAAAAGAGCTGTAATAAGCAGTGATAGTAAGGACAGTCGACCAAGTCTTTTCAGATTGTTTCGCATTTTCCCCTCCAAACTTCTATGAAATGGTTGTAATCTTTAAGTACTTTTTTCCTATATCATCTATAACAGACATTGACAATATATGTTTTGTAATAATATCTTGTGTACCATTATAACCACTAATATTAGTTAGATGAATTGTATTATTAACCCTACTAACTTTTATAAATCCAGACTTTTGATAAAATTGATAAAGATAATCTATATCGTACTCTGAATAAATTTGATAATCTATATTTTCTCCAATACGTTGGGTAAAGGTATTAAGATAATACTCTTCAGATTTATCTGCAATAAAAATATAAATTGGCAGTAGCAAGTTAATGGCAGTGTTCTGTTCCTGACCATACGAAAATAAATAATAATCGGTGCTCAAATTTGTAAGAACGAATTGCTTCCCTATATTTTGATCTGTATATTCCGTAAGATAGTAATAGTCGAACTGAGTAGGCGTATTCTCTTTGGTAATCAACAAACCATCTCGAATAATTTCTGCCTTCACTCTTTTATCCTCTTCAGCAATGACCTTTAAGTCTTCTAGGGTAGTGGATACCATAGGCTTAAAGATAAAAAATCCACTATTCGGTGCTTGCCTATACACCTGCGCTCTTAATTTTAATTCAAGAACCTCTTTACTATAAATTGATTCCATTTTAATACTCCACACATTTTGGGGAGCTCCACAACTACTCCCCAATAACAGGGAAGAAATAATTAGTACTGATAAGAGTAATCGACAATACTTCTTACTATAGATGGTCATATCCTCCCTCTCTGGCTTAAATAAGACTTCATAACATCAACTACAAGCTCTTATTTTCTTAGAGTAGAAACATCTACATGCTATTATCCGTTGCTCAATTGTCTACTATAACCTGATATGTATTTTTTCATTTTCGTAAAATATAACATATTAAACAAGGAAAAGCTATACAATAATGGATATATTAACAGATTTGGGTCTAGTCCGTTTTTTTATTCTTTTAACAGTTCCTACTGACAAGTCCAGAGCAAACGTTCATCACCGAGTAATCGACCATGTTAGGCACACTATAAAAGGGACTGCCTCCTTTTTCGAAGACAATCCCTTCACTAACTATCCGTATACAAATCAGTCAGCATTAACCTAGAGATAAGTTTTTAAACTTTCAGGCAGTCTTTCTCTTAGAAGATTCTCAACTTCCTGCGCTGTGGTACATTGTAAGGCCTGAGCCGCCACCGCTTTACTAAAGCTTAGATCAATCTCAGAGATGAATTTTCTGATCAAAAGTAGTTTGGCTGGTGCCACACTAAATTCTTTTAGACCCAAGCCCACGAGCAGCAAGGTTGCCAGAGGGTCGGAGGCCATTTCACCACACATGCCACAGAATTTATGCTCCGGCTGATTTTGTGGGGCTTCAATAGCTTTTTGGATTAAGCGTAGTACCGCTGGATGAAAGTGATTATAGAGTCCAGCAATCCGCTGATTCATCCGATCTACCGCTAAGGTATACTGGACCAAATCATTAGTTCCGATGGAGAAAAAGTCGGCTTCCTGAATCAGCAAGTCTGAAATAACTGCAGCAGCAGGAATTTCAATCATAATCCCTACGGGGATTTCGGCATTACAGACTATGCCTTCGCTTTTAAGTTCTGTAATGGCTTTAAGGACTAAGGACTTAGCCTTTCGAAATTCCTCGACGGATTGGATCATGGGGAACATAATCAAGGCCTTCCCATCCACGGCTGCTCTGACCAGAGCCCGCAGTTGGGTCAAGAATAGATCTTCTCGCTCTAAGCATATCCGGATTGCCCGATAGCCTAAAAAGGGATTATCTTCTTTCTCCAGCCCTAAGTTTTCGGCTTCTTTATCTCCACCAATATCCATGGTGCGGAAAATAACCGGCTTTCCATTCATCTGGCTAAGAACCTGCCGATAAATTTGATATTGCTCTTCTTCAGAGGGCAGATCCGGCCTTTCCATATAGAGAAATTCCGTGCGGAAAAGGCCAACGCCCTCTGCTCCCACTTTAAGAGCAGCTTCAGCCCCATCTACACCACTAATATTAGCAAACAAATCCAGCTTTGTTCCGTCCTTGGTAGAAGTCGGTTGATTAATTAACGGTAGCAAAGCTTTTTTAATTTCTTCTCGACGAGCCTTTTCGGTTTGCAACTGCTTGAGCTCTGCCTCTTGGAGTTCTAAATAAATCTCACCTTTATCACCATCAACAGCCAGAATTCCTCCCGGCGCAAGGCTATTCAAGGTTGATACTAAATTGGGACAACCAAGCACCGCCGGAATGCCGCTATTACCGGCTAAAATTGCAGTATGTGAGGTTTTACCGCCTAGCTCTGCCCCAATACCTAATAATTTTTCTGTGGGTAAAGCTGCAAAAAGCGAAGGCGTGATATCACGGCCCATGAGTAGGAAAGGTTCGGCATCTGGGGCAACCTGAAAGGCTTCAATACCTAAAAGATTACGTAAAAGGCGATCACCAATATCTCTAACATCTTGGGCTCTTTCTCGAAAATAGGGATCATCAAGAGCTTCAAAGGCTTCTGCCATTTCAGCAATTGCACTCTGAACTGCCCCTTCGGCCACTAAAAGAGCCTCAAGACCTCTATCAATCGCACCCTTTAGCATAGGATCTGCAACCATCATGCTATGGGCTGTCATAACATCAACCTTACCGCTCTCGCCTCGGGCTTCAGCTTGGAGACGAATATCTTCGATCTGTTCTGAGGCCTGACTTATGGCGGCCTGAACCCTAGCTGTCTCTTCTGCTACAGCCTGCTGGCTTACCTTGATTCGGGTATAGTCCTTCTGCGGCAGGTCTGTAAGTATTTTAACCGAACCTATTCCAATTCCCGGAGCGGCTCCTTGTCCTTTTAGTATCATTTTAAAACCTCCCAAAGGTAAAGCGACCCGGTGAACCTGCCAGGTCGCTAGTATCCTTAATCTGCTAAATTTTCAATAAAGCTGGTAACTGCAGCCAGAGCCTCAACTTCATCAGGACCTTCAGCCGTTACCTTTATCAAGGTTCCTTGACTGATACCGCAAGCCATGATATTTAGAATACTCTTTGCATCAGCTACTTTATCACCAACGATTACCAGAATTTTACTGCTAAACTGCTGGGCTGCTCCACAGAGTTTACTCGCTGGCCGAGCGTGCAAACCCGTTGGATTCGTAACCTGTACTTCTTTTTCAACCATAATTCACCTCATGTTCTTTTTTCTACAGAAAGGATTGGACTGCCTTGATCGATTACCCCATTGGCAGTGGCTGTAATAGAGGCAAAATTCCCAGTATTGGTAACGATCACCGGAGTAACTGTCTTGTAGCCGGCTTCCTTGATAGCTTCTAAGTCAAAGCTAACTAGTAGCGTTCCGCTCTTAACCTTATCACCTTGAGCAATGTGTGCGGTAAAACCTTTACCCTCGAGATTGACGGTATCAAGTCCAATGTGTATCAGCACTTCAACACCATCCTCAGAAGTAAGTCCGATAGCATGTCCCGTAGGAAACAAGGTGGTTACCGTTCCTGTAAAGGGGGCAACTACAGATCCTTCACTAGGCTCTATGGCTGTGCCTTTTCCCATATATTCTCCGGCAAAAGTCTCGTCAGGTACGTCTTTGAGTAAAATGACTTCGCCTTTTAAAGGACTTAAAATCACATACTCCGATGCACCTTCTGGGGAATCTTGCTTTTTACCAAATAAGCCTCCCATGGCGTCTTTAAATTTACTCATCTTGGCATTCTCCCTTTCTGTACTTTAATCTCTTCATTGAACCACTTGAAAAACTTTTAGGATTCAATGGCCTTTCTGACAAAGCCGCCGCTTTTTTCAAGAGCCTCTGTAGCAACTTCGCGACTACAATCTTTAAGAATCATTACAATAGCTGTCTTGGGGTGATTTCCCGCCTCTAGTAAGTAACGATTGGCGGTTTCAAAATCAACTCCCGTTGCTTCCATTATAATTCTACGTCCGCGTTCTTCCAACTTCTTATTGGTCATCAGCACATCTACCATAAGATTTTTATAGACCTTGCCGTTAAAAACCATGGAACCGGTAGACAACATATTGAGAATTAATTTTTGCGCTGTACCGGCCTTTAAGCGGGTTGAACCAGTCAAAACTTCACTACCGGCATCAACTTCAATAGCTATTTTAGCTACTTGGCCAATTTTAGAGTTAAGGTTACAGGCAACCGCCACCGTCTCTGCACCAATGGAGTTGGCGTATTCCAGACCGGCAATGACATAGGGGGTTCGACCACTGGCGGCTATGCCAACAACTACATCCTTGGAGGTCAGGGCTAAATCTTTTAAATCCTGTATACCCAAAGCCTCAGAATCTTCGGCTCCTTCTACTGCGCGGATAAAGGCTTTTTCACCACCAGCGATTAGCCCTACTACCAAAGTGTCAGGCACGCCAAAGGTTGGAACGCATTCAACAGCATCCATCAGTCCCATCCGCCCCGAAGTGCCGGCTCCGGTATAGATGAGCCGTCCACCTTTTTGGTAGGCCGCTACAATGACTTCAATAGCCTTCACAATTTCTGGCAAAGCTTTTTCAATGGCAAGAGGAACATTTCTATCCTCTTCATTCATGACCTGGCAAAACTCCAGCACACTCATCTGATCCAGGTTCTGGGTTTTGCTATTGCGCCGCTCTGTGGTTAAATTATCCAGCATGATCTACCTCCTGAAAGCTCTATTATTCTTCTAAACGTGCTAACATTGACTCTTTGTAACCAAAGAAATACGTCAAAACAAAACCGCCAACATAAGAGGCAAGCAGTCCAAATAAGTACCACATCCACATGCCATTAGCAATTAAAGGCAAGAGCACCAAGCCAGAAGGGCCGATAGCTGTGGCGCCAACGTCAGCAATGTTCTGGGTAGCATAGGCAATTACTGCACCACCGAAACCACCACCGATACAAGCGGTGATAAAGGGATAGAATAAGGGCAAAGATACACCGTAAATCAAAGGTTCGCCAATCCCTAAAAAGCCAATAGGCAAAGCATTACCAATCAGTCTTTTGAGACGCTTACTCTTTGTTTTGACATAAATTGCAATGGCCATACCGACTTGTCCTGCACCAGCTGTAGCCAAAATAGGTAATAATACTGTGTAGCCTACATCTGTTATCAGCTGAGCGTGGATGGGAGTAAGTCCTTGATGAATTCCTAGCATTACCAGTGGCAAGAAAAGTGCCGATAATACAAATCCACCAATAATTCCACCGGACTTCAAAGCAATGTCTACTAACAGGAAAGTAATTCCCTTCATTATTAGTGCAGAAATCGGCATAACAACTATCAAAGTGATAGCAGAGCCGATTATTAAGGTAGTAAAGGGAACCAAAAACAGATCAAGAGAAGCAGGTACTACTTTACGCATTGCCTTTTCAATCACAGAGAAAATATAGGCGGCAAAAATAACACCGATTACTCCGCCCAACCCAGACTGCAAAGGTATGTTTAGGAAAGGTATGACTAGGGGCTGCGCCTCCACACCTTTAACTACATCAGCCGCAAAACCATTAAGTTGAGGCAGATAGATAAAAGCACCGGCTAATGCACCCAAAATAGGAGATCCGCCAAATTCTTTAGCAGCGTTATAACCGGTAACTATATGTAGCATAGCACCCATCATTCCGGCCATTCCAGCAAATAGAGCAAACCAAGGATTACTCATTATTGTGGGGTTAAGAGTCTTAGTAATGTTAACAATAGCTGCAATTAATCCAACAGCTACAAATCCAGGAATTAGTGGTACAAAGATGTTCCCTACGTGACGAAGTGCCTTTTGAACAGGAGAAGTCTGCTTACCTTTGATCTTTTCTTTGGTAGCATCTGCCACATCCTTTATCTCCGGCTCATCGGTCACGGTTCCACCTTTGGCCCCGTAAACAACTTCAAAGGCGTCCTTGAGACGTTGGGCATGACCCGGTCCGACGATGATTTGTAATTGTTGTCCGGTTACGACCCCCATTACACCATCGATTTTTTTGATGTCGTCGACCTTGGCCTTATCATTATCCTTAAGGTTCAGGCGCAGACGGGTCATACAATTGGCAAAAGACTCAATATTGACTTTGCCGCCAACTAAATCTAGAATCTCTGCACTGGCTTTTTTGTAATCCATACAAATGTTCCTCCTTATTTTTATGGTAGCTAACTGTATAAATCACTTTGAAGTAAAATGCTTCAAAGATAATTTCATTAGAGACAGACAAAACGTACCTGAGGATGTCCCCCTAAGTATTGAGTCAGGTCGAGATAGGGTTGAGCAATTTGGCCTACAACCACTGTCCCAGGAAGATGGTCGCACTCTTGGCGCATAATATGGAGCTCGCCTTCATACCGCCCCCAGTCTGATGTATCCATAACCAAATTTCCTTTGTAACGCCTCCCCTGCAGCACAACATTTTCAGGAATAGGCAGAGCCTTTCGACTTTCTTCAATCCTCCATGAAAGCTGGGCTTCTTCTACCCGCACAAAATAATCACGGGCCTGAAGTGCCTCGGTCAGTAGCGGATTGACGCCTGTAATAGGAACGGTAATAATGCCTTTTTCTTCATATAACTTTATCCATTGTCCATGTTCTGGGTGAAGTGTGCCTTCTGCCAAAGTAATCCGGATATCCGGATCTTTTTTTGCAAGGGATACATAATTCATGTAGGCATTTTGGTAGCGCTGACACTCCAGTGTTGGAAGCCCTAAGGCTAAGGGAGCTCTGAACTCCCGGTCGCCAGGAATAAAAGTAAGTAAAGGAAAACCATAATCACGAAACAGCCGGTTTTGCCGCTGATAAAACTCCTCTGTTAAAGCCGTTTCCGGGCGAGGATAATAATTGTGCCAACCCAGCAAAGCAATACCCTTTAGTTCTTCAAGGAAAGTACGGTCTACTACACTGCTGTTCACCGCTATCTTAAAGCCTTGTTCAGCTAAAAGTCGAATTTCGTCCGTGGTAAAACCAAAATCTATCCGCAGCGTATGAATTCCATAGGTCTTAAGCTCTTCACATTGATAAAGAGGTATTTCTAAACGCTGAAAGGTTAACGGAGATACATCTGCCGTAAAGCCTAATCCATCTTCTATATGCCGAACTTTAAGTTGCTCAAGATAGGCTTTTAAATTACTGCTCTCAGGAATATGCAGAGAGGTAAACAACTCTTTTTCGCCAAACTCCTTAACCTGCTGAAACACCTTTTCAATAACTTCTTTTGTATCTGTAGGATAAACAGAATATAACATAGCATTAATCCTTTCTCACCGACGTACTGTTAATCATCTCATGGGTTTTACGCAGTTTTTCAAAGGCTTTTTCCTGAAAAAATAAGCCATAGGTATAGAATATTGTGTCAACTAAATATAGATGAGCCAGGCGTGAACTAACCGCACTGGTGCGGTACTCATCTTCATAGGCAGCAGCCTGAAAAGAAACTGTTGCTAATCGCGAAAGCGGTGTATCCCCAACGCGAGTAAGGGCTATAATCGGTACGCCTTGAGCCGAAGCCATCTCAGCAAGTTCTAAGGTTTCGGCCTTTTTTCCTGAATATGACACAAGAAAAACTAAATCAGCCTTGCCAAACTGAGCTAGAGCTACTTTGCGCAAGTCATAATCACTGTAGTAAAGAGCCCGCTTTTGAATACGCAGTAACTTCTGCATCATATCCTGTGCTACTAAATTACTTGCGCCAATACCAGCACATAAAATATCATTTGAAGCTTTAATCAACTTAGCTGCCTGAAGTAGCTTATCCGTTTCAAGTAAAGCAGCGGTATCACAGAAGGAAGCAATATCCTTTTTCAGCAAATTCTGAGCAATATTGTTCTTGAAGTCCTCCGAAGCCATGTCAGCAAAGGAATTTTCATTGTATTTTACCAACTCTTGAGAAAGAACAATTTTCATTTCGCCAAAGCCGCTAAAACCAAAACTTTGACAGAATCTTGAGATTGCTGCCGGGCTAACCTCAGCCCAGTCAGCCAAATCCTTGATTGACATCCAGACGATCTTATCAGGGCTCTTCAAAAGGCAGGCAGCAATTTTCTTATGCTGTACTGATAAGGCTGGAAGTTTTTCCTCAATGGCGTATAAAAGACCCTCCACAAGACCATCCTCCAAAGCTAACTCCTAAGGAGCTATGAATGCCCTGATTGTAGCACTGGTGAAATTAAATTTCAATACAATTGAAAACACTGAAATTTATTTTCACTTTCCACCAAATCAGGCTCCTTAAAATTGTGCAGAATGCACAATGGCGAATCGGGCATCTTTTATCAAAATTTTATCTATAAAATAATATATCAAACATTCCATTAGAATGAAATAGTTTTATATTTTTTGTAGCTATGCCTCTCTTATAATGCTATAGCTCTTTAGCTAATCGAGTAGGAGGCTAGCCATTAGTTGGCTAGCCGACCTCTCACACCACCGTAC
>CAZFHA010000022.1:0-65001 GCA_964518595.1 uncultured Oscillospiraceae bacterium | reverse complement strand
TTCCTTTTACATGGAGCTTACTTTTGCAATCTGGATTTTACCTTTTCAAGTGACCCCTTTTTTTTCAAAACCTTCAAAAGGCCTGAAAACAGCTTCTTTTCCATCTAAAATTGGCTTACTAGCAGTGTACTACTCTAGCGACGCTATTTGCTCCCTTGCTAAGAAAAAGAACAGCTCATCTCAAGACAGCGCAATCCCCGCTTAAATATCTATATCAAAAAGACGGCAAGTGTTCTCCAAAAGAATTTCCGCCATAGCTTCAGAGCTTAGCCCCCGAAGACCAGCCATCTTATCCACCACGAAACGTACATAAGCCGGTTCATTCCTGCTGCCACGGTGAGGCGTAGGAGTTAAATAGGGGGCATCTGTTTCCACCAGCAAACGTTCTATGGGCACAGCCTGAATAACTTCCGGTGCTTTTCGACTGTTCTTAAAGGTAATCGGGCCGTCAAAGCCCAAATAGAAGCCTAAGTGAATAAGCTCTTTGGCAGTTTCCACACTGCCGGAAAAGCAGTGGCATACCCCCGGTTGGCTACGCAAGCGCCCAGCTTTACTAAACTGCTGTAAAATTGCCATACAATCAGCCGAGGCATCGCGTTCGTGGAGTACTATGGGAATATTAGCTTCATAGGCTAGCTCTAGTTGGCGACGAAAAACTTCCTGCTGCACCTCTCTAGGAGAATGATCATAAAAGTAATCCAGCCCGATTTCACCCAGAGCCACAATTCGCCTTGCCCTTCTATCTTTAAGCCAAGCGGCGAGCTGGCTATGAATTTCGTCGCTATAGCCAGCTGCTTCATGGGGATGAATCCCCACCGTACAGTATACCTTTAGTTCTTCCTGATTAAGCTGAACGGCTAGTTCTTGCGCCTGAAAACAATCCTCAAAGGTGGCACTGGCTAAAATCAAAGCCACCAACTCCGCCGCCTTGGCGCGCTGAATAACCTCCGGCAGATCCTCCTGATAGCGGGGATCATTTAAATGAAGATGAGTATCTACCAAGCGCATTAAGACACCTCATCCCCGGGCTGGCAGGGAGCATCAGGCGTAATCAGTCGATAGCCCTGACTGGTAACGGCACAGAGGACCATACCATGGGAGACAATGCCGCGAATTTTTCTGGGAGCTAGGTTAGTCACCACCACTACCAAACGCCCCACCAACTCTTCCGGCTTATAAGATTCAGCAATGCCAGAAAGAATCGTACGTGTTTCTGAACCTAAATCAATGGTAGACTTTAAAAGCTTATCGGCACCTTGAACTTTTTCACAAGCTAAAATTTTACCAACTTGAAGCTTCACCTGACAGAATTCGTCATAGCTAATCGTTTTGTAGGTAGCGATACCCTCAGCAGTCTCAGCCTTAGATTCTGCAGCCTTTGGAGAAGCTTCCGAAGCCTTCTCTTCACTCTTATCCAATGCCCCCAAGGCATCCATTTCCTTAGGAATATCTAACCGCGGAAACATGGATTCCGTTTTATTTACTTTTTCGCCACTGCCATAAAGGCCGTATACTCCAGCACTTTCCCAAGACATGTGCTCTGGATTTTCAATACCCAAATTACAGCGAATAATAGCCGGAGTCGCAGGCATGAAGGGCTCCAAAAGGATGGCAATAATTCGCAGGCTTTCCGCCAAATGAAAGAGCACACTGGCTAACCGGGGTTTATTAGCTTCATCCTTGGCCAGAACCCAAGGCATGGTTTCATCAATATATTTATTACACCGTCTAATGACCTTCCAAATCTCGGCTAAAGCTGCTGAAAAATGCATCTGATCCATAAGTCCCGAAACCACTTCCGGCAGCCCCTGAACCAAAGCAGTAAGCTCTTCATCAAACTCTCCAGCTTGACGCTCGGTTGGCAAAACTCCGCCAAAATACTTCTCTATCATGGCAGCGGTACGGCTTACTAGATTACCTAAATCGTTACAAAGATCGGTATTTATTCTTTGTAAAAATGTCTCGGTAGAAAAATTTCCGTCAGAACCGAACTGAACTTCACGCATTAGGAAATAACGCAAAGCATCTACACCAAAGCGTTGACACAAAATCACCGGATCAATAACATTGCCCTTGGATTTACTCATTTTTCCGCCATCCAGCAGTAGCCAACCATGACCAAAAACCTGCTGAGGCAAGGGCAAGTTCAGAGCTTTTAGCATAGCCGGCCAAATGATCGCATGGAAACGAACGATCTCTTTGCCTACTAGGTGAACGTTGGCAGGCCAATACTTAGCCATGAGCCCTTCTTTATCCTCAGGATAGCCTAAGACATTTATATAGTTGGATAGGGCATCTATCCAAACATACACCACATGCTTGGGATCAAAGGGAACCTTAACCCCCCAATCAAAGGAAGTACGAGAAACGCACAAATCCTCCAGACCTGGACGAAGAAAATTCTGGATCATTTCATTCACCCGGCTCTGAGGCTGTAAAAAATCTGGGTGATCCCCAAAATATTCTAACAAAAAATCTTGATACTTTGAGAGACGGAAAAAATACGCCTCTTCTTTAGTTTCTTCTACGGCTCTGCCGCAATCCGGACATTTTCCATCTACCAGCTGGCTTTCTGTCCAAAAGGCTTCACAAGGTGCACAGTAAAGCCCTTGATAAACCCCTTTATAAATATCACCGCTATCGTATAATTTTTGAAAAATTTGCTGCACCGCTAATTCATGATAATCATCGGTGGTACGGATAAAACGGTCATAGGTGATATCCATCAGTTGCCACAAGTCTTTAATCCCAGCGACAATTTTATCCACGTAAGCCTGGGGTGTAACCCCACTCTCCTGAGCCTTTCGCTGAATCTTCTGTCCATGCTCATCTGTTCCCGTTACAAACATCACATCATAGCCCTGCATTCTCTTAAACCGTGCTAAGGCGTCAGCCGCCACAGTGGTGTAGGTATGCCCAACATGTAGTTTATCACTGGGGTAATAAATAGGGGTTGTTAGATAAAAGGGCTTCTTTCCTGTCATGGGTATGATCCTCCTGTAGTTCATATGGGATTCTGTAGAGATTATAGCGAAAAGCACCAAGGATGACAAACGGCCTTAGGAACTTTCATCTCGACCGGAATTATTCTGCTGCTTAGCCGCCGCTAAAACCAACTGGTAGACTTGATTCTTAGGCAGATCCCAAGCTTTACTCAGCTGAGAAGAAATGTCCCGCACAGAAAGAGATTGTAGTAATAAGGCCTCAATCTGCCCTTCCCAGTCCTGAGGCAAATGCCCAGCCTTTGAGGAAGGCTTACCCGGAGCCACCACGAGGACAAATTCTCCCTTAGGAGGTATTTCCTGAAAATATATAGCAGCTTCTTTTATAGATAGACGTATTACCTCTTCATACTTTTTCGTCAGTTCTCGACCTATTGCAACCGACCTATCTCCCAAGCCTTGTTCCATCAGGTCTGTCAAGGTCTTTACCAAACGATGAGGGGCTTCATATAAGATAAAAGTCAAAGTATGGGTAGCCAATTCTTCTAATCTCTGCCGCCGTTCCTTCCCTGATGAAGGTAAAAAGCCTTCAAAGATAAAACGCTCCGCCGGAAGTCCCGATAAAGCCAAGGCTGAAACCGCCGCAACAGGACCCGGTACAACCGTAATCTCTAACCCGACTTCCACAGCGGCCTTGACCAGATGTTCACCGGGATCAGAAATACACGGCATCCCTGCATCACTCACCAAGGCAATATCTTGGCCATTCTTCAACAGTTCCAGTAAGTATCCTTCTCGCTGTTTTCGATTATGCTCATGATAAGAGATTAATTTCTGCTTTATGCCCAAGTGGTTTAGAAGTAGGCCGGTACGCCGAGTATCCTCACAAGCAACTGCCTCAACTTGTTCCAGCACTTCACGGGCACGGGGAGATAAATCCTGAAGGTTTCCAATGGGTGTTCCTACAATATATAACATGGTGACCTCCTTATTCCTCTTCTCTGTAAATAGCTTGCAGTGCGGCAGAGGGTTCGCCCATCTCATCATATAAACACAAGGGCGGTAAAATCTGAAAACCTCCCGGCTTACGACCCTTTTGACCCATCAAGAGAAAAAGATTTGCTGCACGATCCACTCTGGGGTGTACCATTTGCAGATAAACGGCTCCCAGTTTATATTCCGCCATCATTGTTAGAACTTCAGGCAAACGTTGGGCACGATGCACCAAAACTAAATTCCCCATAGGTCTTAACATTTTAGCCCCCACTTTAAGTAAAGCACCAAGATCACCATTACACTCAAAACGGGCATAGCGCAGAGCCTCTTCTTCAGGCATGGTTAACCCTAAATCCGCACTTTGGTAAGGCGGATTCATAAACACCAGGTCATAAGAAGATTTAATAAGATCAGTATGATTATGGTTTAGCAAAAGGCGTGCATCTAGACAATAGACCCTGATACGCTCTTCTAATTTATTAATCGCAACATTCTGCTCCAAAAAATGAAAAGCATCTTTTTGAATTTCTACAGAGTCAATGGATATATCTGCTCTTCTAGCAGCCAACAGAATACTGGCAGCGCCACAATTAGCGCCAAGTTCAAAAGCTCGCAAAGGTTTATTCAGGCGCTTGGAAAACTGGGCGGCAAAATGAGCCAACAACACCGTATCCTCTCCAAAGCGAAAACCGCTGTTACCTTGAAGTAAGCGGTAGCCACCACGACCCAAATCTTCAACCGTATATTCTAAATCTTTAGTTAGAGGTGTAACATCCATTTCCTATACCGCCAATAAAAATAGGTACAAAAAATGCCCTCCGAGCTTAATGCGCCCGAAAAAGGCATTCTTTGAACTACATCGAAAAATGCTCAGCCTGCTGAAATTGCGCTAACAGGGCAAGAAGGCTCGCAAGCACCACAATCGAGGCAAGCAGCAGGATCAATTACATATTGGGAATCACCCTGGCTGATTGCATTAACTGGACATTCGCTCTCGCAGCTTCCACAAGAAATACATGCATCGGAAATAACGTATGCCATAAGGACACCTCCAAAAAAAATTCGCAGTTACGCTTGTTTATTGTACCACCCCCAGAATCCCGTTGCAACTCATTCCACAAAGGTCATCAGGTAAAACAACAACAAAATTAATTTGATTGCTATTCATCAATGGTCGAATTCACTATCCTCATCTAAGAGAGCTAGCAATTCAGAAGAATCCAGAGAACTAACCTCCTCTGTCTCAGCCAATTCATGGAATGTAGCTGCCTCGGCAGGCTTGTTATGGTTATTCTTCTTCTTTTGATTGGCGCAGGAACCATTCTTACAGGATCCAGCCTTTTTGGAACGTCTTGTTAAAATTTCAACTTCTTCTGCAGGCAATACCACCAGGTCGGCCATATCTTCCCGCTCTAAACGGACTTCAACCTTCTCCCGCAGTAAGTCAACACGTAAAACAGAGCCCTGCCCCTCCTTAGTCATAACCAAATCACCTTGACGAGGTAACCGGGCATGGGCATCTTCATAGGCCTCTTGCTCATATTTCAGGCAGCACATCAGGCGTCCGCAAGAACCGGAAATCTTAGTTGGGTTCATGGACAGACCTTGCTCCTTTGCCATTTTTATTGAAACGGGTACAAAATCTGACAAAAAAGAGCAACAACAAAGCTCTCGTCCGCAAAGACCCAGACCACCAACCATCCGAGCCTGATCCCGAACGCCAATCTGGCGCAATTCGATTCGCGTGCGGAAAATTGCCGCTAAATCTTTAACTAATTCTCGGAAGTCGACTCGGCCATCTGCGGTAAAGTAGAAAATCAATTTTTTCCCATCAAAGCTATATTCAGAGTCAACCAAATTCATATCCAGACCTCTGGATTCAACTTTAGCTTGACAAATTCGGAAGGCCTCTTTCTCTTTAAGTTCCTTCTGATGATTCTGTTCCAAATCTCCATCATCAGCCAAGCGCAATACCGGCCGCAGTGGCGAAACTAACTTATCCTCAGGCAGAAACATAGTCTCCTGAGCCACGTAACCTAAATCTATCCCCTGACTGGTCTCGACGATCACCGGGTCTCCCAAGCGTAAATGCAGTTCGCCTGGATCAAAATGGTACATCTTTCCGGCCTTATGAAACCGGACGGATATTACTTTCGGCATGAAATAACTCCTTTTGTAGTGATAAAAGCAACTGGCAAGCTGTACTTTCGAAGCTGCAGTTCCCTTTAAGCGCCCGTTGAGTAAAAGCTACGGCTTCTTGTGCTTTAATCAAATTAGGCGCAGTAATATGATACGTAATTATCAGGTCTCTGGATTCTTGATAGTAGTCCTGATTTAAGATGGTTTCTGCCTTGGAAAGACTTTGCAAAATCATCAAGTCACGCAGAAAGAGCTGAATAAGTAATAAAATCTCGGATATATGCTCCTTATTGGCATCAAGAAAAGTATAGCCGTCTATCAGCAAATAAGCTTTATCAACAACTGGCAATTTTAACAAGAGCTCCATTGTTTCTTGTCGCAGGTCAATGAACCACTGACTCTGAGCTAACTTAATCGCTTGCCCGGGAATCCCATTGGAATAGCGAGCATAAAAAAGCGCATCTTCTGGCGTAAAACTCTGCTGTTGCTGCAAAATTTCAATAATTTCCTTCTCCGAAGAAGGCATCATCGGTATAACGCAAGAACGGGAAAGTATTGTAGGGAGCAAATTAGCCGCATCTACAATAGTCAACACAAAAAAGACATCCGGCGGTGGTTCCTCCAGAGTCTTTAGCAAAGCATTCTGCCCCTCTTCATTGAGTCCGTCAGCTTCAATCACATAAACCTTACGACCAGCAATCTGAGGCAAAACACGTACATCTGAGCCAATCTTGCTACGAACATCGGCTACTTTAATGGACTTTTCACCACTATTTGGCGCCAGTAGTTTATAATCTGGATGAGCCCCAGAAAGAAAGTAATGACAGTCATTACATTCACCACAAGCTCCCTCTGCTCCAGGAATTTGACAAAGTAAATATTGTGCAAATTCTTGGGCAAACAAGCTCTTGCCGCTTCCAGAAGCTCCGGTAATGATGAAAGAATGGCCAGCCCCTTGAGACCAAAGCTCAAGAATTCGAGCCTTGGCAAAAGCCTGACCAATGATACGGTTAAATCCCATAACAGTTACATCTTCTCAAATTGCTCTACGTTTAGAACAAATACCGTTGCACCGCCTACCATAACTTCCACGGGATAAGGAATGTAAGCTCCACCCATAGCTGAAGGGGTAACATTGGTATTGATAGCCGACTGGCGACTGGAAGAATACTTGCGAATTAAACCCATTACTTCTTCAATCTGCTCATCTTCAGCTACGATCATCAATGTTGTGTTACCGGAACGAAGAAAACCACCGGAAGAATTTAGCTTGGTAATTCGATACCCGGACTTATTAAGCTCCGCCATCAAACGTGGGCTATCCTCATCATGAACAATCGCAAATACTAGTTTCATTTGTACACTACCTCCCAAAATTTAGCATCAATCTGTTTAGATATATCTTCTATAGGTTTCGTTGCGTCGATAATACAGAATCGACCTGATTGCTCTGCTAAGCTTAAATAACCTTGGCGAACTCTTTCCATAAAGCTCTCGCCTTCAGCCTCCAAGCGATCTGTCTCATCCGCACGGATCTGCATCCGAGACTTAGCAACTGTAGCAGGCAAATCCAATAAAAAAGTCAGATGTGGCTCCAATCCTCCTGTTGCAAAAACATTAAGCATTTCAATCATCTGTCCGTTTAACCCTCGCCCACTCCCCTGATACACCGTAGTAGAATCAAAAAAACGATCACAAACTACAATCTTACCAGCATTGATAGCCGGAGCAATAACTTCTCTGACGATCTGAGCTCTGGCGGCTTCATACAAAAGCAATTCTGTTTGACTAAACATCCCATCGTGCTCACGGTTCAATAGCAAATGACGAATTTCTTCACCTATTCGTGTACCGCCGGGTTCTCGTATCAACACCGCTTCCAGATTCCTATCCGCCAACGATGACATAAGAGCCTTAATCTGGGTAGACTTTCCACTACCATCGATTCCCTCAAATGTAACAAACAATCCTGCTTCTGTCTTCACAACCTAAACTCCTTTTCATCATTATAACGCAATTCCCAAGGAAATTGTACAGTTTATGCCGAATCCTCCAAGAAGATTCTCTGGACAAAGGGATTTTATTTTACCACGCGAAGTGCTCCATTTTGAAGACCTAGTATAGAAATTCCCTGGGCCTGCAGCCGAGAAAGAAAAGCAACAAGTTCTTTACTTATCAATTCTCCCGGCCATAATAGCGGAATTCCCGGTGGGTAGGGTATCAGAGCGGCGGCACAAACCCTATCAACAGCGGAGTGTAGTGGCAGCCATGTCTTCTTATCCTCCTCCGCTAAAAGCCAATTCAGTTCAGGTGCCCCAGCTCCCTTTCGTCCTAAAATCTGACCTAGCTCCCTATCTAAGTAAGATAATTCTCCGCTGCTATTTTCAGCCAACATCTTAGCCGACAGTTCATCCCACACTTCCGTTAAAGCCAACGCCAAAGTCTGGTATGTATCCAGGCTCTGCCAGGGTGAAAGCAAAAACACCAAACGCCTAAGGTCAGCAAACTCAATAAAGATACCTTTCTGCTCTAAAAGCACTGCCAAGGTAAGTGCACTAAAAGCAGTCTCGCCAGTATAAAAAATCAACCTCATCGGATCAAAGCAACGATTATCCTGCTCTAGAATAAAATGTGTAGAAAGATCAGGGGGCAAAAGTGACAGAAAATGCTCTACCCGTTGACGCTGTTTTTGGATTTCCTTTGAACCTTGGCTATACATATAGTTTAAAGCGTATTCAATTGATCCAGCTATAACAAAAGATGGACTGGAAGTTTCAAAAATGCGTAACATGCCCCAGAGGCGCTCCGGTTCAATTCCGCCCCGGCAACTTCCTGCCTTGGTGATGTGAAGCAAAGCTGATTGGGTTAAAGCCGGAAGGGTTTTGTGTAGACTATGTACTACCAGATCGGCTCCGGCATGAATCGCCGACCAGCTACGGGTATCTTCGGCAAAGGCAAAGTGCGAACCGTGAGCTTCATCTACCAATAGCCTGACTCCCCGATCTCGAACAACCTGCAGAATATCTTCAAGCTGCGCGACTTGACCATAATAATCGGGAGAAGTCAAAAACACATCCGTGGTTTGAGGGTATTGTTTTAAGCCCTCTTTCACCATTTCCGCTGTCAGCAAAGGTAGAAGAGATCTGTGCGACACCTCTGCTCCTGCATCAGGTAAGAAAGCAAAAGGTAGATGTAGAAGTGCTAATATATGCAGTACCGACATATGCACAAACCGAGGCAGGAGAATAAAGCTGTTTGACGACTTTATCGTGGAAAACATCACCTGAATAGCCGTAGTTGCACCTGTCGTAACAAAAAAGCTTCGGTAGCTGCCATAGATTTCTGCCGCCCGCTCCATTGCCTTAGAAACAGCACCGTCTGAGACCGGAGCATGGAGATCATCACTGGCAGAAAACTCAGTTGTATCAAGAGTCAATAATCTTTGGGCATACTCCTCCGGAAAGTGACTGCTACCCCCATGTCCCGGCATATGAAAGCCAGCCCTTTGCTCTGTTAAAAAAGGCATATTCCATAAAAAGAGCCGACGGTAATCTATCCCGTCGGCAAAAGCATCCTGCTCATCCTCTTTCACACTACGTTCCTCTTAGTCTAGTTTCGCCGTATGAATGCTGGCAATTTCCAGCCAAATATCTTTTTCAATGCGCTCATTATCTTGGCGAATATCTTCATAAGTCTCTTCCGAATGAATCGACTTACTCCAATTTCTGCTCTCTCTATTCCGTTCCGGGCGATTGGAGGTATTAGGATTGTTCTTCTTAGGTGGCTGTGCCTGGGTATGACCATCACGAGGCGCTTGCTCTCGATGATTATTCTCCTTAGCTGAGTGATTCTGGGAATCACTTCTAGGGCTTGAACCCGAATTATTCTGCCCGGATTTAGGTGGGCGATTGCCATTCTTACGATTACCACCCTCTGATTTAGCATTGACAGGGCGGCTATTGTCCGGGCGGTTAGCGGTAGAATTAGCCTCTCCATTATGATGTTGAGGCGGACGCTTACGCCGATTATTGCGGTAGTAATTATTGTTACGGGGTTTGCTCTGCCCTTGCTCGGCCGAGTGATTGTTTTGTTGCCCCGTGGGGTTGGTCGAAACATCCTGTTCGCTCATATCATTCTCCTCTAGTCTATTAAAAGCAACCATGCTAACAAAGGAATTCCTTTTATTATAGCGCTTTTTTCTCTCCTATCAACTATATAACTTAAATAACCCAAAGCGTCACTGTACGAAAGAACCATCCCATATTTACTCCTTCTTATCGGACTGGTTTTCTTCTAAGACCATTTGCCGGTATTGCATAGGAGTCATCCCCATATGCTTACGGAAGGCAACATTAAAACGTTGAGGGCTGGAAAATCCTACCTGCAAAGCCACACCGCTTACTTTAATTTCTTTTTGAGCCAAGAGTTTACAGGCATGGTTCACTCTCACTTGCATCAAAAATCCCATTGGGCTAATTCCAAATTCGTCGCGGAAAGCTCTGGTAAAATAGCCCTGACTCAAA
The DNA here is from genome assembly GCA_964518595.1 of uncultured Oscillospiraceae bacterium. GTDB lineage: Bacteria > Bacillota > Clostridia > Saccharofermentanales > Saccharofermentanaceae > CAZFHA01. Next base: position 54,401 of record CAZFHA010000022.1, on the reverse strand, counting down.
AACACATAAGCGGAGGCATCTGCCACAGAAATTCCACGATCGTGGTTTTGCACCAGATAGTCGCGAGCGATCAAAACAAGCTCTCTTGCTTTGCCATGTTTCACCCTAAGGCTTTCTTCCCACTCTTCCCGTAAAGCTCGAGATAAGGTTACCAAAAGCTCCATAGTTAATAACTGCATCATTAACTCGCGGGCAAAAGCTTCTTGATTGCTCTCTTTTACAATGCGTTCAACCAGAGCACCAATCTCTGAGCGGCTTTTTCCAGAAATTAACAGATAAGGAGAAACAGAAGCCTCTTCACCTTCTTCGCCTTTAGCAAAGTCAATGAAGCTATCTAAGGTGGCCTGAGAGACACCAGGAAAATTAGGTGTAAAGGCCGGGCCTGTCTTGGGCTTATCTTTAGAAAAATTCGCCTCCGGAGCTCGATTACGCCAAAAATGCGCCACACTCTTGCTATCTTGGGAAAAACCAAAATATAAAACCACCATATCTGCCTTAGGACTCAAAACTCGAATACTATGGCTAACTCCCGGTCGAATAATAAGCGAGGAACCCTTTTCTAAGGCAACTGATTTTCCGTCTAAAATAAATTCCGTTCGCCCGGAACGCAAATAGAGGAGTTCATGAGAAGTATGCTTGCTAATCGCCGGATCAGTAGTACTCTTTTCAAAATTATGTTCAATACCTTCAAAGACCACCGGAATGGCACCGGAAGATTCCAGTAAACTTTTTTCTACAGCCGGAAGTAAATCTTCGAGCATAACTTGCTCCTCCTTTCACATCTAAAACAAATCCAGTCAAATCTACTTATGGCAAGAAACGGATATTATCAATATAAATCGAACCCTTTTCTTGCCGATCCACAATAACAATTTCAAACTTTTCTAACTCCAGAGGTTTTATCTCCTCAAGATTCAGCTGCACCGTCTGCCAAGTTAATTTTACCTTAATTTCTGCACTTGAAGAGGCTTTACCAATATAAATAGACTTTTCCGACTGATCCGGATTGAAAATATCAATGGCAACCTTACTAAAAGCCGAAAGATTAAGAGGAGCATATAAAGAAGCATAACGTAAAACAGGTCCAAAGGAAAACAAATTTTTGCTGGGCTGATAAGCGATTCGCAGAGAAGCCGCCCCTTCAGTTTTATTAAGAGTTTCTAAAAATATTTCCCCCGTACCCTTATAGACTTTATAAATCGGCAAGTTCTCGAACTGAGAGTCCTTATGCCTAAGCCCGACAAATGTTAGCCGATCGCAGTAAGTAAAAGTTAAATTGGGGGCATAAACCGCCTCTGAGCGGTCGGAACGAAAGGGTAGCACCGGCAGATCTGTTCGATTACAAAAGGTAGCTTCGGAAGGAATCGGCATATAACCATAAGTCACCCCCACCGGCTCAGGAATCTGATTATTCCAAACCATAACTCGAACACCATGAAGCACTTTAGCCTGAGCAGGGTAGTAAACTAAATCCTCGCCACAAAGAGCAAATCCTCTTAGAACCGACTCATTTTCACCTAATCGAAGGCCATCACCGGTATTATTAAAAGATAGCATTATTTTGTTGCCAATATTCTCAATACCCACACATTCCGGAGCGGATTTAGGCATTTTAGGGGTAAAATGAATGCCCATGGCAATAACAGCTAATCGCCGCCCCACTTGAAAAGCAAAAGTCTTGTCCGGCAAAAGCATATCATGTATAGAGACAACACCCACAGGCATAGGCAGTTTGCGTCTTGCCAAAACTAAAGACTCGTTCAGATTTAATAATGTGTATGCTTTTTCCGGCTCAAGATAGCGCGGCTGAACTTGAAGCAGCAGCAAAGATGGAATAACACGTTTACTGGTAATCTTCTGCGGACCGAAGAGGCGCGCACAGTCATGTAAAAAGCCTTCTAAAAATTGGGGATACTTTTCCGCCATGAAGGCGTCTTGGCTATCGGGTGCATAGATTAAGCCACGAAGGCTCATGCCCTTGAGCGGATGCAAAAAATGATTATAAAGTGCACTCATAAGCCGGGCATAGGAAACACTAAGATCTACAGGATTTTCCGAATTCTGCTCTTTGTCAGTCTTTTTCTTTTTGCCGACAGCTAATTTTTCATCTTTAGACGACTCTTCCTTAGCTGGGGTCTCCTCTTCCGCAGAGGGATTGTCAACCTCTCCAGAAGTAAAAAGTCTAAAGCCACTATTACGCTTCTCCCACTGCTCTTGAGTGAAGAAGCCCTGATTAGCAGAAAGGAAATCCTTTAATTCAGGATCATTCTCAATTTCAGAACGTGACAGCCAGCCGTATAAAGCAGAATCATTGAGAGCTAAGTCCACTACTGCAGTTGGATAACGCAGCTGATCGGCCAAATGATAGGCAAAAGCAAAGGCCACCGCCGATAAACTTGCTAAATTCTTTTGAGACTTAGCTGTGAACCAGCCAGTAGTTGTCATTTCTGTAAGCGGCTCATAAGAACAATTATCCATATTCTGGCGAAGGGATGGACAAAAAAAGCGCAGCAAAGATAGATTAGCTTCCTTCAGCGGCATCCGCGGCGCTTTGGTAGATGAGATAGGTACAGACAAAGGCTGTGATCCTAACATCAGCCAAACATCGCCACAACGCAAGTCCTTTATCGTCATCGCTTCCATATTCAAAACACTGAAAATCATTGTATAGGCGTCATTAGAAGGTTTATAAGAGGGCAGCTCAAAATGAAAATTACCCTCGGCATCTGTGCGTACTTCTTTGGTAAAAATGATTCCATAATCAGTATCAAGTTTTGACACTTTTCGGCCATCGGTGGGGTCTTTTACCACTTCAAGCTTAACAGGTATATTTGCTTTGCTCGTTCCAGAAATCAGAAGGGGAACGCCCTGCTGGAAAACCATCCCGGAAGTCAGCCAAACGGGTAGTTGAATTTGATTTAAAAACATCTTCTATCCTCTTCCATGCAAAAACTATAATTCATTATACAACCCTTAGTCCTCGGGGTAAATTGCAAGCTGATTGCAAATAAAAGAAGTTACAATATAAGAATAGGCGTAATTAGCAACATTTTTCGGATATATCATATTGACGCAATTCTTTTAATCAATATAATCATTTGTAGAATAAAAACTTGCCCAAAGCACTACTAAGAGTGCTTTGGGACAGATTCCAAGCTAGGAGGTAATCAATGGTAAAGCGAGATCACCGCTCTAAAGATCCGGATAAGCACCCGTCTGAAGATAACATTTCTCAACAACTAGGTTCCCTACTGCGTGAAGCACGCAATCGTCGCAGTCTTTCTCAAAGCTCACTTTCCGATGCAGCCAACATCAACAGCAGTTACTACTGCTCAATTGAAAGGGGAACCGCCAACCTCACGGTTAAGAAATTCCTGTCCATCTGCGACACCCTTCAAGAGAAACCCTCAGATATCATGCTTCGTCTCCAGCATTTACAAGAAGAAAAGACAATCTATAACAGCCAAGTTAAGAAACAGGACGAAGAAGATCCATCAGCTAATAATCAAGTCTAACTTAATCCTCTTTTGTTCCTCTGCCGGTTGTTTTTCGTTCTCTTTTAGGCGGCTTAGATTCAGAAGAAAATTTTTCCGAGTCACCCTTTTCATGTTTGGTTGTCTTTGTCGGCTCTTTTTGCCGTTCTACCCGAATCACTAATTTTCCCAGTTTTTCTTTGTTTGCCTTTTTCAAAGTCTGTGCTGCCAGCTCCTTTGGAACATCCACAAGGGTGCAGTCTTCCAGAATTGCAATTGCACCAATTGACTTACCGGAAATATCAGCTTTCGAGGCAAGGAAGCGGACGATTTGGTTTGGCCTAATTTGTTCCTTCTGACCAACATTCAAGACAAGACGCTCCATGCCCTTCTCAGTCTTCTTAGTTGCCTTACGACGAGCAGAATTCCTGTCATTATTCCCTCTACCTCCGCCGACAAACTCCTCATAAGGAACAATTTCTTCAATTTCATCTCTTTCGCTGAAGAGATTACCTGTTAGTTGACGTAGCAGAGCAGCCGAGACATCCGCAGTAGTATAGAATGTTTCAGTATCACCTTGAAGGTTCAAATTTTCTACAAACCGGTCAACTAAAGTATAGTAATAAGACAGATCCTGTTCCTTAAGAAAGGTACTAGCCTGTTCTAAAACCTGAGCAGCCCGACGCTCCTGAACCAAGCTGGCTGAGGGAACTGTTGTTCTAGTAATATTAGCCTTAACCGAACGCTGAATATTCTTGAGCTCCAGTAGCTCCCGCCCAACAACAAAAGTATAGGACTTACCTGTTCGCCCGGCACGACCGGTACGCCCAATTCGATGAACGTAGTACTCTTCATCCGAAGGAAGATCATAGTTAAAGACAACTTCTACATCATCTACATCAAGCCCTCTTGCAGCTACATCTGTTGCTACCAGCAGGTCAAGTTTGCCATTTCTAAATTGTTTCATAACCCGATCCCGTGCCCCTTGCTTCATGTCCCCATGCAGAGCTTCAGCGGAATAACCACGGGTGTTAAGCTTCTCTGCCAGATCATCAGTTCTGCGCTTGGTATTACAAAAGACCAAAGCTCGACTAACATTTTCGGCATCAATTAGGCGAGACAAAACTTCTGTTTTGTTGGCCTCACGCACTTCTAAGTAGTACTGTTCTACCAATGGAATGGTTAACTCTTTGGCGGCAATTTTAGCATGAACCGGTTCCTTAAGATAACGCTCCGTTAATTCAAGAATGGCCTTAGGCAAAGTTGCTGAGAAAAAGACCTTTTGAACTTCGGGAGAAGTTTCCGCTAGAATCGTGTCGATGTCCTCTTTAAATCCCATGTTCAACATCTCATCAGCTTCGTCTAGAACAATGCGCTCAAGTTCTTTAAATCGTAAAGTCTTCCGACGCATATGATCCATAACCCGACCCGGAGTACCGACAATAATCTGTGGGCGACGCTTTAAAGCCATAATTTGACGTTCTATTGGCTGACCACCATATACAGCTACAATTCTAACTCCATGTTTATATTTAGCTACCTCATGTAGCTCATCGGCAATCTGAATGGCTAGTTCTCTGGTTGGTGCTAAAATTAAGCTTTGAACAGCTTTAGCATCGGGATCTGCTGAATCAATAAGAGGTATACCAAAGGCACAGGTCTTTCCTGTTCCGGTTTGAGCCTGACCAATGAGATCTTTTCCTTCCAAGATGTGAGGAATGGTCTGAGCCTGAATAGGGGTAGGTTCCTCAAAGCCCATGTCAGTTAAAGCTCTTAAAACCTCTTGAGAAATCGGTAGCGAAGAAAATAGTAGTTCGTTCATTAATACTCCAATCAAATAATAAATTTTGTCTGTTACTTATGCGAGAGGTGCGACAATAACCTCTATTCCAGCGTCGGATATTTGCTTTTGCTTTTCTGGTTTGATGCCAGAATCAGTAATCAAAACATCAATTTGTTCGCTGGGAATAAAAGTTGAAGTAGAATCATTACAAAGTTTGCTAGAGTCCACCAGAGCAATTCTCCGGCGGCATTTCTCTGCACAACGCCTTTTCAACTCTAATTCGTAAAAATTGTTTCCGGTGAGCCCGGCCGCCAAAGAGAATCCATTTCCTGCTACAAAATAACTATCTCCACGAATCTTGCGCAGCATATCCTCACAAAGCAGTCCTTCAATAGCCCCTGAATGAGAACGAAGAACACCGCCGATTAAGACCGTTCTAAAATTACTATAGCGCTGAATTTCCATGGCAGTATGAATGCCATTAGTCACAATAGTGAGATTCTCTAAATGACTTAAATAGGGGAGCATATAGAAAGCTGTGGAACTAGCATCAATAAATATCGTCTCGCCACTACTAACTAATTTAGCCGCTTCTTTGCCAATTGCCCTCTTTTCAGCAACATTCATTACACTGCGGCGCATATAGTTTTCCGTAGGAGAGTTTAAGCGACTCTGATCCGCTAGGGCTGCACCACCATGAAAGCGTACCAGTGCTCCTTCACGATGCATCTCTCGAAGATCACTACGAATTGTTGCACCGGTTACGCCAAGTTTCTGTTCTAATTCTACGGTAGTGACCTGGCCTTCCTTCTCTAACAATTCGAGAATTCTCTTCCTTCTTTCCAGATTGATCATGATGCCTCCAGCTTCTAAAAAATTTCTACCTATTGATACTATCAATTCAAAGATAGCTTGTCAACAAATGATTTTCATTTTATTGAAATTTACTTTAAAAAAATAAGACTTTCGAAAGAAAACGAAAGTCAAAAAGCCCACTATCCCCTTATCAACAAAAATGAAAAAATTTATTCTAAACTACTTGCCTAAGTGATGGAGTTTTGTTATACTCGTTTGCGTTAGATTGAGCTAAATTTTGCTTTTTCTCACTATGCCGAATTGTGTAAGGGTAGCACGACTGCCTCTGGAGCAGTTTGTCTGGGTTCAAATCCTAGTTCGGCAGCCATACGCCGTTACAGAAATGTGACGGCGTTTTTTATTTTCTTACACTTGCCGTGAGGACATTTTAAGCCACGCCAAAAATAATAGAGCCCTCCTCCTTCCTCTAAAGTAGAGGCTATAAAGATAGTAGACACGCGCTTTCTTGTCTCTATCTATTTAGCTACTCTACCCTGTCAAGAAGTACTCTACTATCTAGAAAAGCCTATACTGCCATTGCTGGTTGTTATTCAGGATAAATACGACGTAAGATTGTTGCCATTTCTTTTATCTCGCTCGCCAGGGTTTGGTAGGCTTCCGGCGTCAACTGCTGTGCTGCATCGGACAGAGCACATTTGGGATTGGGATGCACTTCAATAATTAGTCCATCTGCCCCTGCTGCAATAGCAGCCAATGACAGTGGGGCTACGAAAGCAGCTTTGCCTGCGGCATGACTGGGGTCAACCAGCACCGGCAAATGAGTCTTACTCTTTAAAACCGGAATAGCACTAAGATCAAGGGTGCTTCTTGTAGCAGTTTCGAAGGTTCTTATGCCCCGCTCGCAAAGTGCTATTTTATAATTGCCCTCACTCATAATATATTCTGCTGACCCGAGCCACTCATCAATTGTTTCGGCAATGCCTCGTTTTAGCAGCACAGGGATACCTGATTTACCTACCGCTGATAATAAACGGAAGTTCTGAGCATTACGAGCCCCAATCTGAATCATGTCTACATAATTTGAGGCAAACTCAATATCATTTTCCGAGGTAATTTCACTAATTACCAGTAGTCCATGACGGTCTGCCGCCCGGCGCAAAATACGCAGGCCTTCTTTTTCTAAGCCCTGAAAGGCATAGGGCGAGGTTCTAGGTTTGTAGGCTCCGCCGCGTAAAAATTTCGCTCCGGACTTGCGCACCTGTTCTGCAACCGTTTCAACTTGCTCTTCACTCTCTACAGCACAGGGACCGGCCATCATAGTTAATTCCGCGCCACCTAAGGTGACACCTTTAATGTCAAAGGCACTCCCCTCTGGGCGAAAGGCCTTACTAGCCAGTTTGTAGGATTCCATAATCGGGACAATCTTCTCGACTGCCGGCAGAACTTCCAAGGCATCCGGTGATAAGCGACTCTTATCCCCAATAACACCAATAATAATTCGCTCTGATCCTTCTGATATATGAGGGGTCAAGCCATGAGAGGCAAGTTGCTCTAAGATCTCCTTCACCTGCGCATCCGATGCTCCAGGCTTAACAACAATAATCATAAAATATTTCCTTTACATAATAAATTTAGTAGTGCTAGCTGACATAGAGACTTACATTTCTTCAAGAAATACTTTGTATGCCAGATAGGTAAAGTACAGGTCGATCTTACTAATAATTTCGTATGGGGCATGCATAGAAAGAACCGGCACGCCACAATCGATGACTTCCATCCCCATGTTCGCCATGTAAACAGCAATGGTTCCGCCTCCGCCCGCATCTATCTTGCCTAATTCGCCGGTTTGCCAAGGAATATTATGTTTAGAAAAGACACTTAGTATCTCCGCAAAAAATTCGCTGTTAGCATCATTTGTGCCGGATTTTCCTCTGGAACCACAGTATTTCTCCATCATAACGCCCTTACCCATATAAGCAGCGTTTTTCGGATCAGAAACAGAAGCATAATTAGGATCAAATCCATTGGTAACATCTGTTGAAAGCATCTTGCTATTAGCAATCATTCTTCTAAAAATCAGTTCGTCATAGATATCGTTAACCTTGGCGAATAGTTCTACCAAAAAATTTTCATATAGACGGGATTGGGCACCTGAATTACCATAACTGCCAACTTCTTCCTTATCGGAAAGAATAACTACAGCTGTTTTTTCAGGTCTCTCCTGCTGGAATAAAGCTAATAAAGACGGAAAGGCACATACCCTGTCATCGTGTCCATAAGCCGCTACGAAGGAACGGTCAAAACCCAAATCTCTTGCCTTTAAGGCTGGAACAATTTCCAACTCCGCACTGACAAAATCCTTTTCTACCATGCCATATTCATCATTCAAATATTGCAAAACAGCCAATTTAAAGCGATTGGCAACATCTTTATCCTGGAGGGGGCGGCTACCGACTAGGATATTCATATCTTCACCGCGGATTAAATCTGAAGCTTTTCTGGACATCTGTTCCATACCGAGGTGAGGCAATAAATCAGTGATACAAAAAATCGGATCTTCTTCACCCTCACCAATATTGAGATAAATCTTTGAACCGTCTTGGCGTACCACCAAGCCATGGATAGCCAAAGGTAGGGCTGTCCATTGATATTTCTTGATACCGCCATAATAGTGAGTCTTGAGGAAGGCCATTTCAGCCTCCTCATAGAGGGGATTAGGCTTTAAGTCTAGGCGCGGCGAATCAATATGTGCACCTAAAAGATTAAGCCCATCTTCCAAAGGTCGTTTTCCAATAACGGCGAGCACCAAACCTTTTTCTTTGATAACTTGATATACCTTCTGCCCCGGCTTTAAGGTGTTTTGGCTGGCTATATCCACAAACCCTAGCTGTTCGGCCGACTCAACAGACAACTTAACAAATTCCCGCTCGGTCTTGCCTAGATCTAAGAATCGTTTGTATTCTTCAGCCATACCATAAGCATGATCAAAATCATCCTCAGAACGACTTTCCCAAAGATTGGGGTACTCCGCCAATAAATGTTTATAACGATCCTTAGCCTTCTTCTTGCTGTCCTTGACAGGCAGGGCTTCAGACGATACTTTTTTAGATTTAGGTGGCATAATATATTTCCTCCGTTGTTGTAAAATCATATAAGTTGAAAAGTCTCTGTTACAAGCAAAGAAATCATTTTTATGATATCATACTTTACCAGTAAATAAAGCCGAAAAATGAATCAATGAGTAACTTAGAGGTGAAAATGTTTATTGATAGCCACAACCATACTTGTCATTTTAGCGGAGATGCTAAAATGACGGCCGAAGAATTAATAACTGCAGCTGCCAAAGCCGAGCTTTCGGGCATAGTGATTACCGAGCACTACGATTATGACTACGCCTACGATACTCTTCCGCCCCAGATTTTTTCCCTGCCTGATTTTGTAGAAATGGTAAAAATTTTACAACAAAACCATCCCGAAAAACCTAAGATATATCTTGGAATCGAGCTGGGGTTTCAAAAACATCTAGTGGAATACTATAATCAGCTGATGAATCTATATCCATTGGATTCTATTATTTGCTCAAATCACTTGGTGCTGGGAAAAGACCCTTACTTCATGCGGGAATGCTATCAACTGCCCAAAGCCAAGCTCTACTCCACGTATATCTATGAGTTAGCTGAAATGGTCGAAACCTTTGACAACTTTGATATTGTTGGTCACTTTGATTATCTGTCCCGCTACGCTCCTTATGAAGACCCCTCCCTGCGCTATAAGGATATGCCTGAAGCCTTTGATCGCCTCTTCAAAGCCATGTCCCTTAAAGGAAAAACCCTAGAGATCAATACTCGCAGTATTGATAAAGCTCAAAAATTAGGACTAAAGGATTACTGGCCTGACAAAGAAATTCTTCAGCGGTTTTTGGAAATTGGCAGTGGACAAATCTGCCTAGGTTCCGACTCACATACGGACGATACCTTAGGCCTGCTCTTCACTGAAACTGCTCAGTATCTTAAGGATTGCGGTTTTACTCATCTTACCAATTACGTTCAAAGACAGAGCTTTAAGACAGAGCTTTAAATGTCCTTCTGCTAAAAAATCCAGAGAAGCGACTGACCTTCTCTGGATTTTCTTTATCTATCAAAAAATTTCACCACTAAAAGTGATTAGTGCTCATTCTCATGATCGTGTCCATGCTCATCTTCATCTAATACATCAAAATACTTTTGCTTATCTGCCGGAATACCGCCATGCTCTTCAAAATACTCCTTAAAAGCAGCTTTAACCGCTTGTTCGGCTAAAACAGAACAGTGCATCTTAACCGGTGGCAAACCATCCAAAGCTTCTGCCACTGCCTTGTTTGTTAATTCCAAAGCCTCATCTATGGTCTTACCCTTTATCATTTCCGTAGCCATGCTAGAAGTAGCAATGGCACTGCCACAGCCAAAAGTCTTAAACATAGCATCTACAACAATATCATTTTCAATTTTCAGGTACACTTTCATGATATCGCCACACTTAGCATTACCAACAGTACCGGTAGCCGTTGGCTCCTGCATCTCACCTACATTACGAGGGTGCATAAAATGATCCATCACTTTGTCACTATAAAGCATATTATTTTCCTTCTTTCTTCTTTAGATAATCTTCATATAGGGGGGACATATCTCTCAATCTCGCAACAACACTCTCTAGTGCCGGAACAATACTCATAACTTCTTCTTTAGTCGAAAATTTACCTAAGCTAATGCGCAAAGAACCATGGGCAATCTCATGAGGCAAACCAATTGCCAACAGCACGTGAGATGGTTCAAGGGAACCGGAAGTACAAGCAGAACCGCTTGAACAGGCAAATCCCATATAGTCTAACAGCAGCAAAAGTGACTCACCTTCAATGAACTCAAAAGAAAAATTAACGTTTCCTGGGAGCCGCTCCGTGGGATGACCATTTAAGCGGGTGTGGGGAATCTTATCTAACACAGTCTTAATCAGTTGATCTCTAATCACGGCTAAACCTTTAGCCGACTCAGCTTGTTCTGCCACAGCTAGTTCAAGTGCCTTGGCAAAAGCCACAATATAAGGTAAGTTTTCCGTACCACCACGGCGGTTGCGCTCTTGTGCTCCTCCATCCATGAAATTATCCAAAGCCACACCACGGCGAATATATAGCAAACCAACACCCTTAGGCGCATTAATCTTATGCCCCGATAAGGAGAGTAAATCAATGCCCAAAGCCTTGACGTCTATAGGAACAGCTCCCGCCGCTTGAACTGCATCCGTATGAAAAAACACCTTGTGTTTACGACAAACCTCTGCCAACTGAGCAATCGGTTCTACGGTTCCAATTTCGTTATTGGCCATCATAATTGAAACCAGAATGGTATCTGGTCTGATAGCGGCCTCGAGGGCTTCCGGAGACACGCGTCCAAATTCATCTACCTCAAGATACGTTACCTCAAAGCCTTGTTTTTCGAGAGCTTGGCAACTATGAAGAACAGCATGATGTTCGATTGTTGTAGTAATGATATGTTTGCCTTTGGCTTTATGCCGCAAAGCAATCCCTTTGATAGCCCAATTATCTGACTCTGTGCCACAAGAAGTAAAATATATTTCGGAAGTCTCAGCATTAAGAGCCTTAGCAACTCTGGCTCTTGCCTCTTCCAAAATAACCTTTGCTTTCTGACCCTCTCGATAAATAGAGGAGGGATTACCAAAATAATTACCAAAAAGCGGCAGCATCTCCGACAAGACTTCTTGTCGTACAGCTGTTGTTGCAGCATTATCTAGATAAACTCTTTTCTCCTGATCCGACATTTTTATCACTCACATCCCATAGATGACCTTTCTAACTTTTTCCGCAAAAAAGGCGCTTAAGCCTGAAAACATCTTTTCAAGAAGCAAACGCCCCATAAGCAGCCTTTATGATATTACTTTATTTCTTTTTACCGAAATCAGTCGTAACAATAGTTACACAGCAACTATAATTGTGAATTATTCTCCCGAGTTATGCGCTCTACGTTTATCTAGCCAGTCTTTAATTTTTCCCTCATAACCGTTGGTTGTGGGAGCATAATATACAGTACCTACCACTTCATCAGGCAGATACTGTTGATCGACAATATTATTCTCATAGTCATGAGCATATTTGTAGCCACTGCCATAGCCCAGCTTCACCATACCCTCTTTAGGCGCATTGCGCAGATGTAGTGGAACTTCCCCTGTCCTTCGCTCAGCCACATCCGCCATGGCCTTATTAATAGCCGAGTAAGAAGCATTCGATTTAGGACTGGTGGCAACAAGCACAGCAGCTTGAGCCAAAAGAATTCTAGCCTCCGGAAGTCCGACAGCCATAACACCTTGATAGGCTGCCATGGCCACTTGTAAGGCAATGGGATTAGCCATCCCTACATCTTCCGAAGCACAGATCAGTATGCGTCTGGCCAAAAATTCAATTTCTTCACCACCGTGTAAGGCTCTGGCCAAATAAAAAACAGTAGCATCAGGGTCTGACCCCCGCATAGACTTGATGAAAGCACTAATATTATCATAATGACTTTCACCGGTAGAGTCAAAGGCCAGACTTCGCTTCTGCATACAGTCTTCCAAGACTTCCTTGCTGACAAGTATGCTACCGGTATCATCCGGTGGAGTAGTAACCGCTGCCAATTCCAGTGCTCTTAGAGCAATTCTGGCATCGCCATTTGATAAATTAGCAATGTAAGATTTCGCATCATCAGAAATATTGATCGAAAGAAGTCCGAATCCCCTCTCCTCATCAACCAAAGCTTGCTCAATGATCTTAAGAATATCTTTTTCGGTTAGTGGTAAAAGCTGTAAAACGGTAGATCGCGAAATCAATGCCTTGTTAACCTCAAAAAACGGATTTTCCGTAGTAGCCCCAATCAAGATCAAAGTCCCGTCCTCTACTTGGGGCAGCAAAGCATCTTGCTGCAATTTATTGAAACGGTGAATCTCGTCAACAAATAGAACCGTTCTTCCACTGGGCGTAAGCATAGGATTAAGCGTGTCGGCAATGACACGCTTAATCTCGGTAACACCAGCAGTAACCGCATTAATTTTTACAAAAGTTGAAGCTGTAGTGTTAGCGATTAGCCGCGCTAAGGAAGTCTTCCCTGTTCCAGGAGGACCATACAAAATGATCGAAGACAGGCGGTCAGCTTGGATCATTCGCCTTAGCATCTTGCCTTGACCTAAAATATGTTCCTGTCCCACATATTCATCCAAGTTTCTGGGTGCCATGCGATAGGCTAGGGGCTCTCTATGGTTTTGACCTGCTTCCATACTGTTTTCATCCAATAGAGGGGTAAAGTGGATAACGGCTTGTTAGCCCAGCTACCCGTGCAAGTATTTCTGCCTTCTTATTGTCGAAATCCCTTAGTGTCAATACAAAAAGCTCCGCAATTTCATCCATATCTGAAGTAGTCATACCTCGGGTAGTAACCGCAGCCGTTCCCAAACGAACACCACTGGTAACAAAAGGCGTCTGCGGATCAAAGGGTATCGTATTTTTGTTACAAGTAATATTCACTTCATCCAACCGTAGCTGCATATCTTTACCGGTAACACCGGTATCACGCAGATCTACCAGCAGTAAATGATTATCCGTTCCACCGGAAACAAGTGTAATGTCTCTGGAAAGTAATCCTTGAGCAAGAGCCGCAGCATTAGCCAGAATTCCCCCTTGATATATCCGGAAATCCTCCGTCAAAGCTTCCTTAAAAGCGATGGCTTTGGCAGCGATAATATGCATCAGAGGCCCACCTTGCTGCCCTGGAAAAACAGCCAGATCTATAGCTTTGGCGTATTCTTCTTTGCATAAAATCATTCCACCTCTTGGTCCTCTTAAGGTCTTATGAGTAGTGGTGGTGACAAAATCAGCATAAGGTACTGGATTAGGATGCAACCCTGCAGCCACCAGTCCGGCTATATGTGCCATGTCTACAAAAAGCATGGCTCCTACTTGGTCAGCAATCTGGCGGAATTTAGCAAAATCTATAATCCTCGGGTATGCAGAAGCACCGGCAACAATCATCTTGGGCTTAACTGTTAGAGCCTTCTCTAAAAGCTGGTCATAATCTATTAAACCGGTCTGCGCATCCACACCATAAAATTCAGAATTATAAAGTTTACCCGAAACATTAAGTTTCATTCCATGAGTCAAATGACCGCCATGTGACAAATCCATGCCTAAAATAGTATCGCCTGGATTGAGCATGGCAAAGTAAACGGCTGTATTAGCTTGTGCACCTGAATGTGGCTGGACATTTACATGCTCAGCGCCGAATAGCTTCTTCGCCCGTTCAATAGCCAAAGACTCTGCGATATCCACATACTCACAGCCGCCATAATAACGCTTTCCCGGATACCCCTCAGCATATTTATTAGTTAAGGGGCTGCCAGCAGCCTCTAGTACGGCTTCACTAACAAAGTTTTCTGAGGCAATCAACTCGATCTTATCCCTTTGCCGTTCTACCTCATCCATTATAGCTCGATAAATTTCCGGGTCTTCTGCCTTAATATGCTCAAACATGTACTGCCTCCTCTAATTTTCGATTATGATCCATACGCTCTCTTATTCTAACGAAATTTCTTTCTTGGGTAAAGAATGTAAAACTACACCAAGGTGGTCTCTAAGGAGCCAATGCCTTTGATTTCTGCGCTTATCTGATCCCCGGATTTCAGCCAAATTTGCTGTTCTTTGGGTTTACCCATAATCACCCCAGAAGGAGTTCCGGTAAAAATCAAATCTCCCGGTTTCAGTGTCATATATTGGGATATATAGCTAATAATCTCAGCGCAACTAAAAATCATGTCCTGAGTATTGCCCTTTTGAACCCTTTGGCCATTAACAGAACAAGTTAATTCCAAGTGATCCGGAGTGATAATATCCGCCGGAATAATATAGGGGCCTACCGGAGCAAAGCCATCACAGCTCTTGCCTATGAGCCACTGTCCTGTGCGCATTTGTAAGTCGCGAGCCGATAAGTCATTTCCGATAGTATAGCCAAAGACATAGCCCAAAGCGTCCGCAACGGTGACCTTATTAGCCTGTCTACCCATAATAATAACCAGTTCAATTTCGTAATCAAACTGGAAAGCACCTTCTGGCAAAAAAACTTTCTCTTTATGCCCTGCCAAAGTATTATTGTATTTACTAAAAATCACCGGCCACTGGGGCTTCTCCATCTTCATTTCCGCCGCATGCGGTTGATAATTTAAACCTACACAGAGAATTTTTTCTGGGTTGGTGACTATGGGAAGGTAGCTAATAGAATCCTCTGCCAGCCATAAGTCCTCCTGTTTAACGGAGGAGGCTTTTAAGTCATCCAACAGAGCAACTAAGGCTTCTAAACCAGCTTCTTGAGAGGATATCAGCTCATCTGTTGACCGGGGAACCAAGATACCCAATCTTTCAGCTGCCGCCGGAACATCAAGTATTCCTGCCGCTGTCCAAATTCCCAAAGCATCGTAACTGACATTGTTTCGGTTTGTTCTAAATTGCAAAATCCGCATACTGTACCTGCCCTTTCTTTGGAACACGCTAACCAAGGTATATGGCCACTTTTTCTACCTCAGCTCATCACATCTTTGTTAAACAATTTATAGATTTCATCTACTTTAGGTGCTTGAAGCGGTAGCAAATTGCCATCACTATGTTTTTCAAAATATCCCTCTTGCACAAAGCGGCCTATTTCTGTGCAAAGAATATTATGCGCTGATAGTTTGCGAATTATATCCTCCGGTTGCGGTGTCGCAATAAGCATAGAGCCAGAAGCAATTAAACGTAACGGGTCAAGCTCCAAAGCTCTACTCAGTGAATTCGTAGCTTCATGCAAAGGGATCTGATCCACAAACACCTCTATACCTAACCCTGACAGGCTCGCCATTTCATAAGCGGCCCCTAAAATTCCACCTTCAGTGGCATCATGCATAAGATTAACGGCACTGAGGCCATAGCCTTGAGAATTCTTTATTCGGCTACGAGGTTGACAAGAAGCCGCCAAAACGCCATCCTTCACAACACTCAAATCTTTGATGAAAGCTTGAGCCTGTTGGACAAAGACCTCAAGGCCACAGGCCTTTAAATCTGCTTCCCGTTCCATCGCGGCTAACCAAGTACCTTCGATACCGGCGGTTTTTGTCATAAGTAAGCTGTCTCCGAGCTGAGCCTGTCCTTTAGGGATTAAATCACTCTTATCTGCGGCACCCAAAGCCGTTGTGGTTACAATGAGGCGATTTACAGCATCACTAATTTCTGTGTGTCCGCCAACTATATCAATACCTAATTCTCTAGCTGTTGCGGAGGCTTGCTCCACAGTGTCAATTAGGTCTTGGCGGCTGGTTTTAGGTGGAGCAATAATCACCATCAAAATGCCACTGGGTCTGACGCCGGCAGCAGCAATGTCATTACATGAGACATGAATAGCTAGACGTCCCGTCTGCCTGCCGCCGGCAGTGACCGGGTCGGAGGAGGCCATCAACATAACTGATTCTAAATCAATCCGGGCACTATCGATCCCCACGGCTGAACCGCTGATTACTTTAGAAGATGCCACCGGCAAACGATCTAAGACAATCTCTGTTAACTCTTCATTTGTAAGCTTCCCGATCTGCATATGACCTCCACTAAGCCCAATTCCTACACTGGTTAAATCTTAATACTTTCAATTGAATCCAGACCCTTTTGTACAAGTGCCGCCATATCAATATTCTGCTCGGCAGCAATCATATTAGCAACTGTCGGATGAGTTTTGGGGTGCTTTGCCACGAAAACTGTACAACAGTCTTCATAGGGAAGAATGGAAGTTTCAAAGGTGCCAATCCGCCGGGCTAAAACAACAGCCTCTTCTTTATCTAAACCAATTAAAGGTCGAAAAACCGGCATGGCTACAGATTGGTTCGTAAGGCAAAGTGCCTCAAGAGTCTGGCTCGCCACTTGCCCCAGGCTTTCACCGGTTATAAGAGCCTTACAATTATTCTTCTGCGCAAGTCTCTCTGCAATTTGCATCATAACACGCCGCATCGTAATAGTAAGCATGGTTTGTGGAGTATTACGATAAAGCTCCAGCTGAATATCAGTAAAATTGACAATATGAAGTGTCAGGGTACCCGAGAAACCAGAAAGAATTCTTGCTAACTCAATTACTTTCTCCTTAGCTTGTTCGCTGGTATAGGGGTGAGAATGAAAGTAAATTGCCTCAAGGGTCATTCCACGGCTGGCCATCATATACCCAGCTACTGGGCTATCAATCCCGCCAGACAAAAGAAGCATGGCTCGCCCGGCTGTACCCACAGGAAGGCCTCGATGTCCCAGAATCTTTTCGCTGTAAACATACATATGCTCGCGAACTTCAACATATAAGATAAAATCCGGTGAATTTACATTGACCGATAATGCCGGAGTTTGGGATAACACATGGCCTCCCACTGCATGACAAATCTGCGGCGAATTAAAAGGGAAGCTCTTATCTGACCGCTTAGATTCTACTTTAAAGGTCTTGTAGTTAGGATGTTTATCCAATAAATTCTTTACAAAGGCTAATGACTGTCTTTGTATTTCTTCAATATCACCATCAAACTTACGTACAAGACTGGCTGAAACAATGCCAAAAACCTGAGTGACGGCTGTTAATATCTTATTCGCAACATCACTATCCGCCAGATCAATTGACTGTCCGTTAGTTTCTGCGTCCGTTTCTTCAAGGGGCTCTATCCATAAGCGGGACTGGCTCTGGAAAATCCGAAATTTTCCTAAACTCTTAAGTCGATATTTTAAGTTTTGGATGAGCTGCTGCTCAAAGCGTCCTCGGTTTAGGCCTTTCAAAGCAATTTCTCCGATTCTGGCCAAAATTACAACCCGATAGACCTCTTGGTTTTTCATGAATAGAAACTCCTAATTCTGCTATAAATTTAGATACGGTATCTATTATATACATTTTTAAGAGCTTTGGCAGCAAAAATAATTTCTTCTTCCGTCGTAAAAGCGGAAAAACTGATCCGAATAGCTCTGGCGGCTATATTTCGATCAATTCCCATGGCAGCTAAAACATGACTAATCCTTTGCTTACGAGAAGCACAGGCAGAAACGGTAGAAATATAAACCGCTTCTTCTTCTAAGGCATGAAGTAAAGTCTCTGCTTGAAGATCAGCGAGAGATAGATTCAGAATATATGGTGAGCCTTCTTGGGGAGAGTTAATTGTTGGATTCAGCTCGGCAATGGTCTCAATAAAGAGTTGTTTAAGCCTGGCAACCTTTTCATAAGCATGCCCTCGTCTCTCCTCTGCCAATGTCAAAGCCAGTGCCATACTTTGAGCCAGAAATAGGCTTTGTGTACCGGAACGCCTTCCGCCTTGCTGTCCGCCGCCTAAAATAAGCGGTTCGATTCTACAGCCCTTGCGTTGATACAGGATACCTACGCCCTTCAGTCCATGGATTTTATGACCGGAGAAGGATGCTAAATCCACGCCCCACTGCCCTAAGGATATTGGGAGCTTACCTAATGATTGAACACAATCAAGGTGAAAAGCTGCTCTAGGTGCAATTAACTTCTTGCAAGCTGCTAAACTGGCAACGTCTTCCAATATAGCTCCAGTTTCATTATTTACATGAGTAAAACTGATAGCTATTGTATTCGATCGGAGAGCCGCCTTAAAGTCCGCCAAAGAAATAGCTCCCCATTTATCAACGGGTAAATACGTCACTTCATAACCGTACTCTGAAAGAAAACGTAAAACCTCTAGGGTTGCCTTATGCTCTGTTTTCGTAGAAATGATATGATTACCTACAGAAGAATTAGCCTCAATAAAGCCCCTGAGTGCAGTATTAATAGATTCACTGCCGCCGGAAGTAAAAATAATTTCTTCCGGCAAGCAGTGCAGTCTTTCAGCAATATTTTTTGCTGCCAGCCTCATTTCACCGGCAGCCTTTAGTCCTAATCGGTGAATCGAGTCAGGATTAGCAAATAGCTCAGGATCTTGTAATGAAGTGGCCGCTACCTCAAGCACCTCCGGCAAGGGCTGAGTAGTTGCGCAGTTATCTAAATAAACCAGTTTCGTATCCTCCTACATGTAAGGGACTTGTTATTAACACTTACACGTGTATTTCAGCATCCGGCAAGATTTCTTCTTGAGCATATTTCTGAAGTAGAGGACGTACGGAACCTTCTAAAAATTCGGTTACCTGCTCTGCTGATCTACCAATATAGAGTGTCGGCTCTAGCAAAGAACCTAAAGATGCTTCTGTTAAACCAAAGGCAGGATCAGCGGCAATACGCTCTAACAGATCATTATTAAGCCCCTGTTTTTTTACCCGCTCCGCTGCCGCCATGGAGTGCACGCGGATTCTTTCATGAAGATCTTGACGGTCTCCACCATGAGAAACAGCCTCCATCAAAATGTTTTCTGTGGCCATGAAGGGTAACTCTTCCATAATATGCTTATGGATCACTCCGGGATAAATTACCAGACCGGAAACAACATTCTCATAAAGGGCTAAAATCGCATCCGTAGCCAGAAAGGCTTCTGGAACACTGATTCGCTTATTAGCAGAATCATCTAGGGTTCTTTCAAACCACTGGGCAGCAGCTGTTAATGCTGGGTTCTCTGCAGTAGTTAAAACATACCTAGACAAAGAGGCAATTCGCTCAGTTCTCATAGGATTCCGCTTATAGGCCATGGCTGAAGAGCCTATTTGATCCTTCTCAAAGGGCTCTTCAATTTCTTTCAAATGCTGAAGTAAGCGAATATCATTACTAAATTTATGGGCACTCTGGGCAATAGCCGACAGCACATTCAAAACCCGAGCATCTACCTTTCGGGAATAGGTTTGTCCACTCACCTCATAGGTAGCACTAAAGCCTACTTTTTCAGCAATCAAGCGTTCCAAGGTAATTACTTTCTCATGGTCGCCATGAAATAAATTAAGGAAGCTCGCCTGTGTTCCAGTAGTTCCCTTGCACCCAAGAAGTTTAAGATTGGCTTTAACAAACTGCAGTTCCTCAAAGTCAAAGATTAGATCCTGTAGCCAAAGACTCGCTCGTTTCCCAACAGTAACTAATTGAGCTGGCTGAAAATGTGTAAAGCCTAAAGTAGGTAAGGATTTATTGGCATCGCAAAATTCTGCCAACAAGCCAATAATCTTTAAAAGCCGTTTCATAACTAAGTCTAAGGCATCACGCATAAGCAAAATATCCGTATTATCACCCACATAGCAGGAAGTAGCTCCCAAGTGAATAATCGGTCTTGCCTTAGGGCACTGTTCTCCATAAGCATGAACATGAGCCATAACATCATGACGCACTTGCTTTTCTGCCTTAGCTGCTACTTCGTAATTAATCTGCTCTTGAAATTCCTTGAGCTCATCAATCTGCTCTTGGGTTATAGGAAGACCTAATTCCTTCTCAGATTCGGCTAAAGCAATCCATAACCTCCGCCAAGTACGAAATTTGTTGTCAGGGGAAAAGACAAACTGCATCTGTTTACTGGCATAACGAGAATTCAGTGGGCTTTCATAGCTTGGCTTATCCGTTGACATAATTAAACCTCCAACAAGAGTTGCTCTACAGCGGCCAATTTCACGCAAGTCGTTAAGACATACATAGCTTTCTCCACATCCTCAATCTTAGGAAAGGTGGGAGCAATTCTGATGTTCTCATCTTTGGGGTCATGACCATGGGGGAAGGTCGACCCGGCAGGCGTTAAGGCAACCCCGGCTTCTTTAGCCAAAGTAACCACTCGCTTAGCAGTTTTAGGGTAGACATATAGACTTACAAAATATCCACCCAAAGGTTTATTCCACCAAGCCGCTTCTGTTCCCGAAAGCTCAGTATCAAGAATCGCCAATACTTTTTCGAATTTGGGGCGAATAATATCACTATGCTTTTGCATCAAAATTTCCAAACCCTCTCTATCCTTAAGGAAGCGGGCATGACGTAGTCCGTTAATCTTGTCCGGGCCAATGGTCTGCACAGACAAATATTTCATAATTCTGGCTACATTATCTGTGTTAGAAGAAATGGCACTAATCCCGGCTCCGGCTAAAGTTACTTTGGAGGTTGAGGCAAATTGGTAGAAGCGGTTTGGATTTCCAGCTTTAGCGGCTAAGGATAAAATCTCTGGAATTGAACCTTGTTTATCTTGGTATAAATGATGCACCACATAGGCATTATCCCAAAAAACGCGGAAATCCAGCGCAGCAGTCTTCATAGCTGCCAAACGCTCACATACGGCCGCAGAATAGATATAGCCGTCTGGATTACTATATAGAGGCACACACCACATGCCTTTGATTGAAGCATCTTTGGCGACTAAGGCTTCCACCACATCCATATCCGGACCCTCAGAGGTCATTGGTACAGGAATTAGTTCAAAACCTAAAGTCTCCGTGAGTAAAAAATGACGATCGTATCCCGGCACGGGGCAAAGCCATTTACGCTTCGTTTCTTGTGACCAAGGCTTATCTGATTCAATTTCGCCGAAAAGCAAGGCTCTTACCAGTGCGTCATGCATAAGAGCTAAACTGGAATTATTACCTACGACTACCTGCTGTGCTGAGATACCCAGTATATCGGCAAAAATCTCACGAGATTCCATAATACCTGCTGTCAAACCATAATTACGACAATCAGTACCATCTTTTGAAGCAACATCACCGGTACCCAATACCGTCAGCATATCCTTACTTAAATCAAGCTGCTCAGAGCAGGGCTTACCGCGAGTCATATCAAGAGAAAGTTTCTTTCCCTTGTGATCTTCATACTCCTTGGTCAAGTGATCTTTCGCACGCATAAGTTCAGAATGGTTCATTTTAGTCAGCACGTTCATTTCTCGTCCCCCGTGTTCTGTTAAAGATTCATTTTCACTGCTTAAAGCCTCAGCCAAGAAAGAAAATCAGCCTTGTCTTGCAATCTTCAAGAAATTTGCTCTAAGCATCTTTTGTATTATAGACTATTTTGAAGGCGAAACTCAACCATCCTGCAGGATTTATCTTTAAAATTTTGCAAATTATTACGGAGCAACTAAAAAATCGGCAAAATTGAGAGGTTGACAAATTCTCCTGTGACAGAATGTTCCAGAATAGCCCCCCAAAAATGGACATCCCAACCACCATAGGACTCCCGCTGCAAAAAAACAGCTGCTGCGCGCCTGAGCTTATATCTCTTATGACCGTTAATAGCTGTAGCACCGCCAAATTCCAAATCATCGCTCTTTCGACTCTTAACCTCAACAATATGTATACTTTGATTCTTACTAAATACCAAATCCAGCTCGCCCAAGGATGGAACCAGATAATTACGCCACAGGAAATGATAGCCACTCTTTAAAAAGACCCGCAAAACCAGATCCTCTGCCCAACGTCCAACAGCTTGCTGTTTACGGGGTTGATTCATAATCTCCACCTCCCACGGAAACATTATAAGATTGTAGTTCCGTGAGAACGCAAATTTATTTCGACAAAAACTATAAAAAAAGAACAACCACCTGGCTGCTCTTAAAGAAGTTTTTTTAGGAAACTGCGACGATGAATCGGACACAAACCCAAGGCTTCTAGAGCGGCATAATGTATTTTAGTACCATACCCCTTATGACGGGAAAACTCATAGCCCGGATATCTTTGATCCATTTCAACCATAATTCGATCCCGGCTAACCTTAGCCAAAATAGATGCTGCTGCAATTGAGTTAGATTTACTATCACCGCCAATGATAGCCTGATAAGGCAAAGATAAGTCTTTAAGCTCCACCGCATCAATCAAAATAAAATCAGGCTGCAATGAAAGATTCTTGACACAGGCATACATAGCTTTTTTAGTGGCATTAAGAATATTAATTTCGTCAATTTCTTCTGCCGGGACTATAACCACCTCATAAGCCAAAGCCTTTTCTTCTATCTCCGTGAAGAGCAACTCGCGTTTCTTTTCAGAAAGCTTTTTTGAATCATCTAAACCATATATAGGCCTTTGCGGATCTAAGATACAAGCTGCGGCCACTACCGGGCCCGCCAAGGGTCCACGACCAGCCTCATCAATACCAGCAATAAGACTATACCCTTCCTGACTGATTTTGGCCTCATAAAAGGACATTTCTTGATACTTTTCCAGCAATTTTTGCTCTTTAGCTGTCATTTTTAGTCTCCTTCTTATGTCTTGTCAAAATCTCCGGGCGCTCCAAACTGATAGCACCTATTCTACCGCTACGGTAATCATCCAGAAAAAGATTGGCAAAACGCTCTTCATCAATACGTCCACCCGACAAGAGACAGCCTCGACTCTTTGCTGCCATGAGAAAAAGATCATATTCGGTATTTGCTTCATCAAAGAAGGCTTCTTCTTGAATCTTATAACGCTCCAGTAATAAAGCCGGATATAATTTCCGTAGTAGTGCCAGACCTTCTACTGCAACAGTAACACTGTCCACCACTTCAAGCTTAACTGCCCCTGTTAAAGCCAGACAAAGTTGGCTATGGCGATTCCCTAGTTTGGGCGGCAAGATTCCCGGCATATCCATAAGCTCCAGACCGCTATCAGAACGAGCCCACTGAAAGCCACGGGTAACCCCCGGTCGGTCTCCCGTCACAGCAATTTTTCGATTGCATAAGGCATTAATCAACGTGGATTTTCCGGAATTAGGTATTCCCACCACCATAGCACGGACACTTCTGCCCATTCGACCTTTGTTATGAGCCCGCTGCAGCATATCAGCGCACATCCGAGTGGCTTCACGTCTTACCGCTTCTAGCCCCTTTTTCTGACCTGCATTACAGGCAACCCCAACTAAATTCTCTTGTCTATACCAATCCAGCCATTCATTTGTCACTGTATCGTCGGCCAAATCGGCTTTATTCAGCACCAGGAGTCTGGGTTTTTGACGTAGAACACTGTTTAGATCATTGTTCCTACTGGCCAAAGGAATGCGGGCATCGCAAGTCTCTATCACCATGTCAACTAAATCTAGCTGTTCAGAAATTAAGCGCAAAGCTTTCTTCATATGCCCGGGAAACCACTGAATATCTGCTGTCATTTCTATGCTCCTTATAAAACGTAAAACTGCCCGGGATCAGCTAAACCAATCCAGGGCAGTTACTTTGCTAAAAACTATCCAATTAAGAACGCTTAGCCAATTTCTCAGTAATCTTGGCTGACTTACCAACCCGATCCCGGAGATAATAAAGCTTAGCCCTTCTAACACGACCTTTTCTAACAATTTCAATCTTCTCAATCTTAGGAGAATGTACTGGTAAAATACGCTCTACTCCAACACCGTGGGATAGACGTCTTACCGTCATTGTCTCAGATAAGCCACCGCCTTTTCTTGCAATTACGTAGCCATCGAAAACCTGAACACGCTCACGAGAGCCTTCTTTAATCTTCAAATGAACTTTAACGTAATCACCGACGTTAACCTCCGGAAAGCCGCTGCGCAGATTATCCTGCTCAATTGCCTTAACCAAATCCATAGTATCTTTTCCTCCTCTTCCGATAGATGTTCATGCCATATACCTGACAGCGGACCATCCCTTTTAACCGTTAAAATTTTATCACAGGTTTATAAATCTAGCAAGTGCAAGTTATTACCATGATTTCGGTAGGGACGCCCCAAGTGCTCGGTTATCATGTGAATAAACTTAGGAATGTCTATATCGGTGGAAATATGTACGTTCGGACGGCGCTGAGTATCTACAACTACAGCACCCAAGGTCTCATCTTCCACTAAACTAATATCGCAGTAGACTTTTTTATAAGAAATTAGCCTCTCATCTATAAGTGCAGCAACACAAAGCGCATCATGTACCGGACAAGCAGGAAAGCCAAAATAGTCTACATGGGCATAAGAATATTTGTCCAGAAGCTGGGCGACAAACTTGGATATCTTGTCGCTCTTCCGGGCCAAGTTCTGAATATCAGCCACGGTGAAGACTGCCTTCATCGAAATATCCAGTGTATTCAAATAGATATCGCAGCCACTTTGAAAAACCCTTTGCGCTGCACTTGGATCTAGATAGATATTAAACTCAGCAGTTGAAGTAATATTTCCAGGCACAAAAATTGCTCCACCCATAATTATAAGAGACTGAATTTTAGCCTTAATTTCTGGAGCTTTTTCAAGCGCCAAAGCAATATTGGTTAAGGGGCCTAAAGCGACAATGTTTATTTTGTCTTCATTGGCTAAAAGCTCTTCAATAAGATAATCAACAGCATGTTTATCTTGCGCTCTTTGACTCGAAGCCGGAAGGCTTACTCCACCTAACCCAATCTCTTCCTGCTGGGGGTCTTTACCAAATTGGTTAGGATTATCACAACCTGGATACACAGGAATATCAAAAACACCGGCAAAGTTTAAGACCTGTAAAGCATTTTTTGTTGTAAGCCGCAAACTACAATTACCTTCTACCGTAGTTACACCTAATATTTTAATGTTATCAGCTCTGGTTGCTAACAGAAGTGCAATAGCATCATCCTGCCCAGGATCACAGTCAATTATTATCTTTCTCATTTTCCGTCTCCAATATATTTGTCAAGAAAATATTTAACCTATTAGCACAAACCTATCAAAAATAATCAAAGAATCTCCGGCTGTTCTAGTCCTGATGGCTCATGGAAAGCCAGTAGGAGCCGCCAATCTTCTTCTGATAGTTGCAAAGCCTCAAATAAATCCGGTCGCTTTTGCCAAGTATCATAGAGTCCAGCTAATCTACGCCATTGTCTTATTTTTTCATGATGACCGGATAACAAAATTTTAGGAACTCTGCGCTCGTGCCAAATTTCCGGCCTGGTATATTGTGGTGCCTCTAGAACCCCTGCCATATGTGATTCTTCTTCATAGGCAGAAGAGTCAGGTAAAACCCCTGGGAGTAGACGCGCAATGGCATCTATGACCACGCAGGCCGCAATTTCTCCCCCCGTTAGAACATAGTCGCCAATGGAAATCTCTTCATCTACAATTTCATCAATGACCCGTTGGTCTACACCTTCATAGTGTCCACAAATGAGGATTAATTCCTCGTGCTTTGCCAGCTCTAAGGCTTTGGCCTGATTAAAAACTTTCCCTTTAGGTGATAAAAAAATCGTATGCGCCGTCTCGGATTTTTTAGTTGCTCGCCAGGCGTTGTAAATAGGCTCACACTGCATCAGCATCCCCGTACCGCCACCGAAGAGTGTATCGTCAACTTTACCGTATCGATTCCTAACAAAACTTCTAATCTGAACAGTCTCTAAAGTAAAAAGCTGTTTTTCCAATGCTCGACCGGTAATACTTTCTGATAGAAAGTTACGAACTTGTTCGGGAAACAAGGACAAAAGGGTAAAGTGCATAAAGCCTCCTAAAAAAGAGCGATACCTTCAAAAAAGTACCGCCCTCTACATAACATTTTAAGACAGACAAATTATTTCTCTTGCGAACCTGAGTAGATTTCAAGCAGTCCTTCTGGAAGCTCTACCTGAATTAAACGGTTAGAAATGTCCACAGATTGCACGATTCGGTTCAGATAGGGAACCAATAGTTCAGGCTTTCCCGGACGGGATACTACAAAAACATCGTTAGCCCCGGTTTGTAAAATATCTTTTACTAAACCAAGTTCACCCTCAAGAAGATCAACCATCCGACAGCCAACCAGGTCAGCGATAAAATAGCGCCCCTCTGGGAGCTTGGCTGCTGCTTCTCTAGGTACAGCTACAAAGCAGTGACAAAGTTTCTGTGCTGCGTCCCGGTTAGAAACCGTTGAGAAAGATATACATACTTGGTCGCCGCTGACACGAACTTTACTAATATCCATAGGAGAAATCAGTTTCTCATCCGGTGCTAAAAGGAGGCATTTAGTAAGCCCCTCAAACCGATGAGGATCATCGGTAAGGGGAAAACATTTAATTTCTCCCTGTATACCGTGAGCTCGCCCCAACTTACCAATAATAAAATAATCCTTCATTGTACGATATCAACAATAACGCGTTTGCCGGTATTCAGATACTGTGCCTTCATAATCGTCCGAATAGCCTGCGCTCTGCGTCCACCTTTTCCAATAACTTTGCCCATATCTTCCGGAGCAACGGATAGCTCTAAAACCACCACATTCCCCCGCTCTGTTTTGTTCACTGCCACCGCTTCTGGATTATTCACCAGTGCTTTGGCTATAGTTGAAAGTAGATCACTCATACCTGATCTGACAAAAGTTCTAAAACTCTTGTCATCCTCCTTTCATCCAGTCACAAAATAGGATGCTATTTCTTAAGAAATAGCTCCGGTCTTCTTTAAAAGTGAACGAACTGTATCTGTTGGTTGAGCACCATTCTTAATCCATTTCTGAGCGGCTTCAACATCGATGTTAACTTCAGCCGGCTCTTTCAAAGGATTGTAGGTGCCGATTTCTTCAATAAAACGTCCATCTCTTGGAAAACGTGAATCTGCCACAACAACACGATAGAAAGGAGCCTTCTTTGCACCCATTCTTTTTAATCTGATTTTAACTGCCATTTTCTTTCCTCCTGTGAATCAATACACTTTTTATCTTCTCGCATCTTAATGCGTGAATGGCTCTTTAATTATTTAGAATGGAAAACCCTTACGGCCAAACATTCCCATTCCTTTACCCTTGCCTTTGCCCATCTTAGAAAACTGCTTCATCATTTGAGCCGATTGGTCATATTGCTTGATCAACTGATTAACTTGTTGAACGGTAGTTCCTGAACCTTGTGCAATCCGCTTTCTACGGCTGGCATTTAATATTTGTGGTACCCGCCTTTCCTTAGCGGTCATTGAGCGAATAATCGCCATATTCGTACCGATGATTGACTCATCTATTTGTTGGTCTTTCAGCTTACTGCCTACACCCGGAACCATGTTAAGTACATCTTTGATTGACCCCATCTTCTGTGTCTGCTCAAACATTGCCAGCATATCATTCAAATCAAAGCTGTTCTTCATCAGACGATCCATGGTGGCTTTAGCAGAGTCTTCGTCTAATGACTGCTGGGCTTTCTCAATTAAGGAAAGAACATCGCCCATTCCCAGAATCCGGTTAGCCATTCGATCGGGATAATATTCTTCAATATCCTCAACCTTCTCGCCTACGCAGATAAGTTTAATAGGTTTACCGGTCATCTTACGAATGGACAAAGCCGCACCGCCTCTGGCATCACCGTCAAGCTTGGTCATGATAAAACCATCAAGCCCGATGGCCTCTTCAAAGGCCTGGGCAACTCCCACCGCCTCTTGACCAATCATGGCATCAACGACTAAAAGCTTCTCGGTAGGCTTAACAACCTCACCAATGGCTACAAGCTCAGCCATCAACTCGTTATCCACCGTCATACGCCCGGCGGTATCAACAATCAAAGTATCACAGAGCAAATAACGAGCACGAGCAATAGCTTTCTCCGCAATTACGGTAGGCGATGGCTCTTCTGGCAAAATAAAACAAGGTACATCTACCTTAGTAGCAAGAATATCTAATTGTCTGGCGGCCGCCGGACGATGCACGTCTACTGAAGTCAACATCGGACGCTTGCCACCCTTTTTCAGCAAAAGAGCCAGCTTAGCAGCGGTAGTTGTCTTACCTGCACCCTGAAGACCATAGAGCATAATAACCGTAAAGCCGGAGGGCGAGACGGCAATCTTGCCGCTAGCCCCACCTAAAAGTTCCACCAAGGATTCATGAACAATCTTAACAATTTGTTGGCCGGGGGTAAGACTGGTCATTATGTCTTGACCCTTACAGCGTTCAGACATCTCGGCAACAAACTCTTTCACAACGGTATAGTTAACATCAGCTTCCAACAAGGCCATGCGGATCTCTTTCATCATTTCTTTGATGTCCTGATCCGTCACCCGAGCCTTGCCCCGCATACGAGATGTAATATTCTGCAATTTTGTCGAAAGACTCTCAAACATCTTTTCTATCCGCTCACTCTCATCGTTATAAAGTATCAATTAAGTTGCTTAGAAGTTCCTCTGCCCTCGCGGCTTGTCCCTGCTTAATTGCGGCCAAAGCCTTACGGGCAATCTCTTGCTGGGAAGCAAAACGTTCTAATAACCTCAGTTTATCTTCATATGCTCTCAGTTGATTCATCCCTCGGCGCACAGTATCATGCACAGCTTGTCGGGAAACATCTTCCTGTTCTGCAATCTCAGCTAATGACATATCCTCATTAAAATACAGTTCCAAAATCAACCGCATACGCTCTGTCAAAAGCTGACCATAAAAATCCAGCAGTAGGGAAGCATCAACTACATCCATAGAACACCTTCCTTATAGTCCTAACTAAGAATAAGGGAAAGCAGTCATGCTGTCAAGCATTTTTACTTTGCAGAGATAAAACTACTATTCAAGACCACTGAGGAATAGTAAAATAGCACTGAGGTTCAGAGTTCCGATCGGCAAACTCTGATATTTTATGATAATCCCTATATTCAAAATACATAACACAAGGATGTGAAGCTTGCATGAATATTGTTTTACTGGAACCGGAAATACCTGCAAATACTGGAAATATTGGTCGCACCTGTGTCTTAACCGGCACAGCCTTGCATTTGATTAGACCCTTAGGATTTTCCACTGATGATAAATCTTTGCAAAGAGCCGGTTTAGATTACTGGCCGGAACTAAAAGTCTTCTACTACGATAATATCATGGACTTTTATCAGCAAAATCAGAAAGCAACGGTCTACATGGCAACTACTAAGGCAACTAAAAATTATAGCGATATCAAGTTTAATCCGGAAGACTTCATCATGTTTGGTAAAGAAAGCGCCGGCATTCCCGAGGAGATTCTCAAGGAGCATCCCGAACTATGTATTCGGATACCCATGTTAGCCGGGCAAAGATCCTTGAATCTCTCTAATGCCGCTGCAGTTATCTTATACGAGGGGCTAAGACAAAACAACTTCGCCGGACTGCAAGGGGAAGGTCAGCTCCATAGAAGTTCCTGGTAACCCAAAAAGAGGGGGGCAAATTGCCCCCCTCTTAAATTCTATAGTTCAGCCCCAGTAAATCCTTGGCTATCATTATCCACGTATGGAGATAATGATGCAGCTCATCACATCAATTCTCCGGCAGTTCAGGTAATAATGAACTAACAAAGATTTCCGGATCAAAATCAACTAAATCTTCAGCACCTTCTCCCAAACCGGCCAAAAGAATCGGACACTTGGTAGCATAAGCCACTGAAACAGCCACACCACCTTTAGCATTGCCGTCTAACTTAGTTATTCCCACCCCGGATAGAGGAACGGCTTTTGAAAAGATATCTGCCTGCATCACGGCATTTTGCCCGGTGGTAGCATCAATGATTAATAGCGTTTGGCAATGTGCCGCAGCCGCTTCCCTACCAATAATTCGCCGTATTTTGGAAAGTTCATCCATCAAATTTTGTTTGTTATGAAGGCGTCCGGCCGTATCAATAATCAAGACATCTACCTTCCGTGCTAAGGCTGCATGAATAGCGTCATAGCAGACAGAGGCAGGGTCAGAACCTTCTTCATGGGCGATCACAGCAGTTTGAGTTCGTTCGCCCCAAACTGTCAGTTGTTCAATAGCTGCTGCCCGAAAAGTATCGGCTGCAGCCAAAAGAACTTTCTTCCCCTGATTTTTATAACGCAAGCAAAGTTTACCTGCTGTGGTAGTTTTGCCTGTACCATTTACCCCAACCATCAGAATAATGTTTAAATTACCCTCCTCAATCTCCAATTGCTTCTGGGGCCCAAGAATAGCCAACATCTGTTGCGAGAGGGTGTTTAGTACAGCTTCCTGGGAAGCATCACCGCTGGTTTTAATGTTTTCACGAATCCCGTCCATGATTTGCAGCGTAGCACCGACGCCTACATCGGCTTGAACCAGAAGCATTTCTAGTTCTTCTAGCATCTCCTCATCGAAGCGCCCCATTTTAGCGGTAATTTTAGCCAAACCATCACTTACAAAGCCGCGGGTTTTGGAAAGCCCTTTTTTAAAAACATCAAAAATCCCCATAAAACGACTCCTTCTCTCTTAATTAGTTCCGTCACGCAGACGGGTGTATTATGAATCACCTAAACGCATGGATAATATCTTTGATATACCACGCTCCTGCATAGTCACACCATACATCCTATCACAAGCCTCCATAGTTCCTTTTCGGTGGGTGACTAGAATAAATTGTGATTTGCTGGTATAACGCCGTACAAAATCAGTAAAGCGATTTACGTTAACGTCATCCAGTGCTGCTTCAACCTCATCCAACACACAAAAGGGTGAGGGTCTGAGTTGCAGGATAGCAAATAATAAGGCAATTGCCGTCAGACAACGCTCTCCACCCGATAATAATGTCAGGCTTTGAAGACGCTTGCCGGGAGGTTGAGCCTTAATCTCGATGCCGCACTTCAAAACGTCTTCTTCATCTTCCAACAGAATTTCAGCTGTACCACCATTGAACAAATCTGAGAAAACTACTTTAAAGTTTTCATTAATAATTTCAAAATGCTTTACAAATTGCTGACGCATTTCGGCAGTCAATTCTTCAATTATGCCAGAAAGGTGGGCTTTGGCCGTATCAATATCTTCTTTTTGCTTCTGCATAAAGACCAAGCGGTCGTAAATTCGCTCATACTCTTCGATAGCCGCCAAATTTACTGGTCCTAATTCACGCATTTTACCTTTCAGGTCGGCAATTTTCCGTGAGACCGGCTGCGGATTCTCAATCTCAATTCGAAAACTCTCAGCATTGTCATAGGTAAGTTCGTGCTCTTCCCAAAGACGATTCTTCCATTCATCACTTTCTAAAGCGTACCTTTCAGTACGAGATTGAAGCTTAGTAAGTTCATTTTGCAGACTAGCCAAACGACCGGTAGCTCCGGAAAGATAGTCAGCAAAACCAGTAAGACCTTGATCAACTTCTTCCTTCTGCTTCAAGATTTCTTTAATCTCTGCTAAGGTCGCTTCTTCCAAGGCTCTATGCTGTCCTTGCTGGGCTTTCTTCTCTTCCACCTCTATGGCTAAAAATTCTAGCTCTTCTTGAGCTCGCTCACGCTCCTGCTGCTGTTTTTGAAGTCCTTCCTTGTGTCCTTCTTGCTCCCTGAGGATTCGCTCTGAAACAGCTTGACAGCCACGAAGGGACTCTTCTAGTGAACTTACTGATATACGCAGGTTGGAAATATCATTGCGAAGCTCGTCCAAGCTACTTTGTTCAGCCTTGTTCTGATCTCCCCGTTGCTCCAAAGTCTGACGTAGAAGCAGCATTTCTTCTTCACACTGCACAATAGAGGCCTCGGCGCCTTTATGACTTTGCTCTAAATCGGCTTTACGCTGTTCAAGAGAAAGAAGCTCCCGGTCAATACTGCTTAGTTTCTCCTTTACCCGCTGTTGTTCAACGGATAGCTGGTTAGCCTGAGCCTCAGCGCGTGCCTGCTCTAGACCCAAACCACGAAGATACTCGTCCATCTTAGCTTCTTCGGTTCCTAAGGAGCGAATTTCAGTTTCTACCTGTTCAAGAGCTTTCTCTTCCGAAGTGATTTCTCTCTCCAAGGTTTCCAGCTTTTCTTTGCCGCTCTCCAGCTCGCGTCCACGACTGAGTAAACCACTACCTTGTCGACGTATGCTACCCCCGGTCATAGAGCCACCAGGATTTACCACATCTCCTTCTAGGGTAACAATACGAAAATTATGGCCGGTATTTTTAGCCAAAGCTAAAGCGTCCTGAAGATTTTCCATGACTACAATTCGGCCTAATAAATTTTTAACTATATCCGAAAGCTCAGGGGGATAGTCTACCACCTCATCCGCTAACCCCAAAAAGCCTGAAGAGCCTTCAGCTGTTTTACGGAAATTGGGCTCCAACTCTCGTGGACGAATGACTCGGATCGGTAAAAAAGTCACCCTACCCAGATGATGTTCTTTCAGGTAGCGAATTAAAAAAGAGGCATCCTGTTCTGTAGGTGTAACAATATTATGAAGTGCCTGACCTAAAGCAATTTCAATAGCTGTCTCAA
Organism: uncultured Oscillospiraceae bacterium; assembly: GCA_964518595.1. GTDB lineage: Bacteria > Bacillota > Clostridia > Saccharofermentanales > Saccharofermentanaceae > CAZFHA01. Next base: position 21,363 of record CAZFHA010000022.1, on the reverse strand, counting down.
ACCGTGGGTGCACTCGTAACAATTCACCCAAAACACCTACGGTAGCAGATTTAAGCTCGGCATTTTCCTCAGCGGCAGCCAAAAGTCGTCGAACCGGCTCCTGATAGCCTTCTCTATTCTTCTCCAGCTCTTGGAGCGTTTTAAGACGAAATTTAACATTGTCAACTTGGCGGTGCTTCTGCTCCAACTGTATCTGCGCCGTCTTTCTTTGCTCACGCAAAGTAGATATCTTGCCCCGAATATCTTCATAATCAGCTGTGGCCTTATTAATATCGGCCAATAAATCCTTTAACTGTTTCTGGGCTTCTTCAACTTTTATATGTAAGGCATCGGTCTCAGTTATGGAGAGAACCCGTTCTGCCTCTAAATTCTTTTCTCTGGAGGACAAAAGTCGTACATCGGCCAAAAGCTCGGCAGCAGACTGCTTTTTTTCAAACAGATCTTCCTGAAGCTGCTCCATCTTTCCTTTTAGTTCAGCTAAGGCCTGCTCTGATTGATTTAAAGTTTTAAGCAGCTCGGCCATATTTCCTTCTTGCTCCAATAAGGCCTGACGGTACTGCTCTCGTTGTTTGGTTAAAGTCTCGATCTTCTTTTCTTGGGCTTGCTGTTCCCCCGTCAAGCGATCCAGAGCTGCAACTACACCTTCGTCCTCATTCTGGCTCTGGGCAATTCGCTCATTAATTTGAGTGATACGCTCCGCCATAACAGCCAAATTACTTTGTATCTCATGTATTTCTTCAGAAATATCAGAAGCCTTTTGGCGGTATTCCTCAAGACGATCTTCTAAAAGGCCGGACTGCTCAGTTAATCGGCGATTCTTTTCACGCATACTTAGAATCGCATCTTCTTGGGCTTTGACGTCCTCTGCCAACCCCTTCTCTTCAGCTTCAGCAGCAGATAAAAAAACTTGATTGCGGTCGATCAGGTGCAAAGCTAGACCTACATCAAGCTTTCGCCACTCCTCATAAAGCTTATGATAGGTGCGCGCCTTCTCCGCTTGCTCCGTCAGGGGTCCAATCTGTTCTTCCAGCTCTGCCAAAACATCACTGATACGCAACAAATTCTGTTCGGTAGCCAAAAGTTTGCGCTCAGCCTCTTCTTTGCGCACTTTGTATTTAACAATTCCTGAAGCTTCTTCCAGAACCTTACGTCGGTCTTCAGAGCGGTTACTTAAAATCTCATCAACCCGACCCTGGCCAACAATAGAGTATCCATCCTTACCTAAGCCGGTGTCCATAAAGAGGGTAATAATATCCTTAAGTCGGCAGTTCACCCGGTTAATCTGATATTCACTTTCTCCTGAACGGTAAAGACGCCTTGTAACCTGGATCTCAGAGTAGTCAATCTCTAAAGCTCCATCACTATTGTCGATGGTCATAGATACTTCAGCAAAATTCATGGCTCTGCGAGACTGAGTTCCGTTAAAAATTACGTCTTCCATCTTTCCGCCACGCAGTGTCTTAACACTCTGCTCGCCCAGTACCCAACGAATAGCGTCGGTAACATTTGACTTACCACTGCCGTTTGGCCCAACAATTGCAGTCATACCTTGGTCAAATTCAACCAAAGTATATTCCGGAAAGGATTTAAAGCCTTGGATTTCTAATTTTTTCAGGTGCATATCTGGGCATAATCCTTTCCTTGAGATAAATTATTTACATTCAAATCTTGCCAATTATATACTAAATCTTGGTTTTCAAGCAAACCGCTCCGAAAAATCCGCTAGCGCACTGCGAGCAGCATCCTGCTCAGCTAATTTTTTACTGGCACCAGTACCGGTACAAATCTGCTCCTCATTTAAATATACAGCCGCTGTATATCTGCGGTTATGGACCGGACCCTCCTCAGCCACAATGCCAAAGCGCACTTTAAGTAAGCCGCCTTTAGACTGGGCAACCTCAAGGAGTTTACTCTTATGGTCAAAAAGCAACTTGCCTTTAACGGCCTCCTGAAGGGAGGGTAGCATAATTGACAAGATAACCTTCTGAGCCGAAGTAAAGCCATTATCGAGATATACAGCGGCAAAGATAGCCTCCATACAGTTAGCTAAGTTAGAAGCCTTCTCTCGTCCGCCAGTTAATTCTTCGCCTTTTCCAAGTAAAAGATATCTTCCGATACCTAAATGGCGAGCGCGTTCAGAAAGAGTAGCTTCACATACTACCAAAGCCCGACTTTTAGACAAGTGACCTTCATTAACCTCCGTCTGGTGGCAAAACAAATAATCCGCCACCACAAAGTCTAAAATGCCATCGCCTAAAAATTCCATTCGTTCATTATTACCCAAACCATACTGTTTATTCTCATAAGCGAAGGTAGAGTGAGTAATTGCCTCAACTAAAAGTGCCTTATTCTGAAAAGCATAACCGATTCGAATTTCGATGTCCTCTAAGCTCTGGCTCTTGTATAGCGATGAAAAATCCTTCTGCTTCAATGAACTACTCCTTTAAACGCAAAGAGCCCCTATACAGGAGCTCTGCATGCCAATGGCAAAAATCATGACTTATACGTTTGCTTTGATAAACTCAACAGCGTCGCCTACAGACTTAATACGCTCTGCCTCTTCGTCAGGGATGGAGATTCCAAATTCCTGCTCCATGGCCATTACCAGCTCAACAATATCTAGAGAATCAGCGTTGAGATCATCAATAAAATTAGATTCCATAGAAACAGTATCCCCATCTACACCTAATTGCTCAACTAAGATACCCTTAACACTTTCGAAAATTGGATCTGCTGACATATAATAATTACCTCCTGATTGATTGCTTATTTGCAATCTTCTTACATAGTTTGTATCCGAACCGCGGAAAAATGTCAATATTAAATCTTAATTTTCCTCAAAATTCTTTGAAAGCCAAAGGAATTATGTCGCCTCTTTAAACAAGTTTAAATTCTTAAAAAGATAATCCAGACCTGAAATTATTGTCATGATCACTGCTACTGCAAACAAGATATTACCAAGCCCAGAAACTAAGGAAAGTGCCTCCGAATAGGGCTTTTTTATAAGGCCTTCGACAACTAACATAAAAAGAGGTTCAAATAACAAGTAGATAATAGCCACCATCTGAGTAGTTGCTTTAATCTTTCCAATCATGGCTGCCGCCATAATTACACCACTTCCACTGGCTACCATCCGAATACCCGTAACCATAAACTCTCTTACCACGATAATAATAACCCAAAGAGCAGCAATTCTTCCTAACTGAACTAAAGCAATCAACACAGAAATAACTAACATTTTATCAGCTAAAGAGTCTAAAAACTTACCTAAATCTGTGATTAAATTATACTTTCGAGCAATCTTACCATCAGCTAAGTCTGTCAAAGAAGCTATAATAAAAATAATCCCGGCAATCCAAAGACCATGCTGCAAGACAAATTGATTCCACCCTTCTGGGGCGAAGGAAAATATCTGAATCGGTAACATGAAGAGTAAAATAAAAGGGACAAGAATAATTCTTAAAAGCGATAACTTATTCGGTGTATTCATAGCAAAATTCGACCTCCTCCCTACAGAAAACACTTATGTAACAGTTTCTCCTGTTAAGTCATAAGCGGTACAATCAATAATTTTAACTCTACAGACTTCACCAATTGACAAAGGTGCTTCTTTAGCGATAACAAAAATAACCGGATCTACTTCCGGAGCTTCACCATAACTACGCCCCACATAGAATATTCCATCATCAGAGATACTTTCTATCATGACTTCAGTCACAGTATCTAGTCGTTTCTGGTTCTGAGCCGAAGCAATCTCTTCTTGCAAAGACATGAGTGTATCTAAGCGGCGGTTAGCTACCGCTTTATCTACCACATCCCCCATAGTAAAGGCAGCAGTGCCTTCTTCAGGAGAAAAAACAAAACCACCCAAACGATCGAATTTCCATTCTCTCAGTGAATCAAGCAGATTATTAAAAGCCGCCTCATCCTCTCCTGGAAATCCCACCAAAACCGTTGTCCGTAAAATAATATCAGGGATGGCTTGACGTAAATGTGCTAACTGCTCTGCAATTGAAGCACTCGTATCTCGTCGATTCATCCGCTTTAAAACGTTATCGTCAGCATGTTGAATTGGAAGATCAAGGTAATGAGCCACCTTTGGATTCCCGGCTATTTCAGCAATTAATTCTTCTGATATGCCATCGGAATAGGCATACATAATCCGGATAAGCTTAAGCTCTTCAAGCTCTGATAATTCTCTTAATAGCTGAGGAAGCCGCGGCTCGCCATAAAGGTCTATACCATAAGAAGTAGTATCTTGGGCAGTTAAAATCAACTCTCGAGAACCAGAGGAAACCAGCTCTTTGGCTTCGGATAGTATCTCCTCCATTGGACGGCTCTGATATCTGCCTCGAATTTGGGGTATTGCACAATAGGCGCAGCAGTTAGAACACCCTTCGGCGATCTTAAGCCATGCATAGCCTTGGGTAGAAACCTGGCGGCGATATTTAAGGTGCTCAAGGCTACCTGGGCCTTCTACCAAAGAGTCAAGCCCTTGAACCTCACCACCGTAGAGTCGATCTATGCCTTTGGCAATATTATGGTAGTGAGCCGTCCCAACTACTAAATCAACTTCCGGCAAGCTATCAAAAATATCCTTCTCATAACGCTGAGCCAAACAACCGGTAACTACTAAGAAATCACACTGTCCTGAATCAGCCTTGAAATCAGCCATAGTTAGGATTGTATCAATGGCCTCCTGCTTGGCACTTTCAATGAAACCGCAAGTATTAACAATAATTACTTGAGCCTCTTGAGGCTCAGAAACAGGCTGATAACCACTTTCAGTTAAAATTCCTGTCATGCACTCCGCATCAACTAAATTCTTCGAACACCCCAAGGTCACCATGCAAACCTTTATTGGTGATTTGCTTCTGTCCACTACTTCCAATATTTTATCTCCTAACCAGTATAGCCTTTAGGCTTGTATCTAAATATACCTTTCCTATTCTACCTCAGCCAGCAGCTTGTGCAAAGCCTTCTGCGCCAAAGAAATAGAAAAGCCCTTTGTTCCTAAAAAACGGAGTGCCTTAGGAAACCACTCCTGAACAATTCGCTCAGTAGCCTCTGTATTCCCTTCAAAATCTAAGTCAGCTAAAAACCTATCCAAAGAGGGCGCAAGGCGTGCCTGAACCAGTTCCTCAAGCAGAAGCTCCTCTGATAAGGGCTCTGTATCAAGGACTTCTGCAATAACCGATTCTGCTATGCCAGCCTGCCGTAGCCTCTGCTTTAACAGCTTAGGAGCCTCAGCCTTGGCGCCGCGACGCTGCCTAAGGATTCCACAACCAACCCGGAAATCGTCAACATAACCTGCTTCTACAAGATAGGCTATAACTTTCTCTGCTACAGGCCGCTCATAGCCCTTACTCATTAAGTATTGCTGGACTCTTCCACTAGATTTATGTGAAATACCAATATAAGCAACGGCTTGCGCTCTGGCCTTCAAATAGCTCTCTTGATCATCTACCCCACCATCATCCTCTTGATTAAAAGGCTGGAGGTTCAACTCTTCAAAGGAAATCATCAGAAATCAATCCCTAAGATATCGCTCTCGGCGGCAGGCTCATCCACAGATACCTCTGCATCCTCGGGGATAGGCTCGAGAGAAGCACGAATCTTAGCCTCAATTTCATCTCGCATCTGGGGATTCTCTTTCAAGAAAGTACGAGCATTGTCCTTACCCTGACCAATTCTCTGGCCATTATATGAGAACCAAGAACCACTCTTCTCAACAATTTCTTTCGTGACACCTAAGTCCAGAATGCAGCCTTCTTTAGAAATGCCTTCACCATACATAATGTCAAATTCAGCTTCTTTAAAAGGAGGCGCAACCTTATTCTTAACAACCTTAACCCGTGTATGATTCCCAACAATCTCTGTACCGCTACGTAGACTTTCAGTTCTTCTTACGTCCAAGCGCACTGAAGAATAGAACTTCAAGGCTCTACCACCAGGTGTGGTCTCAGGGTTACCAAACATCACCCCTACTTTCTCACGGAGCTGATTGATAAAAATACAGACAGTGCTTGACTTACTAATAACACCAGCTAATTTACGTAGCGCCTGAGACATAAGTCTGGCCTGTAGACCCACATGTGAGTCTCCCATCTCACCATCAATTTCAGCTTTAGGAACAAGAGCAGCAACAGAGTCTACAACAATAACATCTACTGCTCCACTTCGAACCAGTGCTTCTGTAATCTCTAAAGCCTGCTCTCCCGTATCTGGCTGAGATACTATGAGTTCGTCAATATTAACACCAATTTTACCGGCATAAACAGGATCAAGAGCATGCTCTGCATCAATAAAGGCAGCAGTTCCACCATTCTTCTGCGCCTCAGCAACAATATGTAATGCTACTGTGGTTTTACCAGAAGATTCTGGTCCATATATCTCGACTACCCTACCCTTCGGCACACCACCAACGCCCAAGGCAATGTCCAAGGTTAAGGCACCAGTAGGGATAACGTCGATAACCATTCCGGTACGCTCTCCCAGCTTCATAACCGCTCCTTTACCAAACTGCTTCTCTATCTGTAACAATGCAGCATCCAGCGCCTTTGTACGAGCCGAGTCCGTTTTAGCTGAAACCTCTTGAGTGGATTTGCCTGCTGCTTTATCTGCTTTAGCCATAATTGCCTCCTTGTCGAACATTCGTTCTTTATGTCATCATTATAGTAATAGCCTAACAGGAAGTCAACTCTGTTTCAGAAAAAGATTTCGACAAAAATCGACAACACCTGCTATTTCTTAGCCTTTTAAAGTCTTTCCTATTGATTTAAAAGATAAAACTCTAAACCTAGCTTCGACGGCGCTTCCGTAAACGATCAAAGCGTTCAAGAGCGGTACGGAGCTCACGCATCTGAAATACTCTTGCGGTGAGTAAATAGCCTCCCAGCCCTGCCGCTGAGCGAAAAGCAAGCCATAAAAGCTCTAAGGCTTTATTTGTGGGAGTGAAGGGAATTTGATTCAAGGTATAGACAATAAGTATAAGTACTCCCAAACATAGGCTGACCCTGATCATAAAAGGCAAAAGACTTTTGGGACGAAGGCTACGCTTTAGACCATAGAGCGTAGAGAGAATCAAAACACTAACGGTAGCCGCCAGTGAATAAGCTAAAGAAAGGCTCTGAGGCCCCATTTCCAGACTAATAAACAGCCAACAAAAGAAAGAACTAAGCCCTACATTAATTAGGCCGTTAAAAAGCGGAATGCGAGTTTTACCAATTGCATAAAAAGCTTGATTATATATAAAAATCATTGTGTGCATGATAATGGCCAAACAGAAGCCTCTTAGGATAATCGTTGTAGTCATCGCCGTCTGGGCATCATATTTTCCTCCCATATTAAAAACAGCATAAACTACATCTGACGCCATTATAAAAAGCAACCCTGCTGAGGGAACCGTAAGAAATAAAGCATTTCGAAGGCTCCGCGCCAGAAGACCTCTGGCAGCCCGATTATCTTTGGCGGCAAAATGTCCGGCCAGAGAAGGTAACATTACATTACCTACAGCTACGGCAAAAATACCATAAGGCAGCTGCCACAGTGTAATAGCATTCCTTAAAGAAGTCATTGTTCCTGTAGCAAAAGAACCGGCAAAAAAAGAAATAATTATTGTATTAAGCTGAACTACTGAGGCAGACAACATAGTAGGGATAGCCAAGCGAAAGAGCCGCCTAAACCCCGGCTCTTTAAGTTGTAGCGAGGGACGGAAGTGGGTTAGCTCATGACGAGCCATAATACCCTGAAAAATAAAATAGACAGCAGCAGCTACCGTAATACCAATAGCCGTATTAATAACTGCCTGAGGATAAGCGCCGCCTAAAATTATAATTGAAAGCAGCACACAAATGTTATAAAGCGTTGGACCAAAAGCCGTTGAAGTAAACTTCTTATAAGCATTCAAAATACCAATGCAAAGGGCTGCCAACATCATAAAAAAGACTTGAGGAAAGAGAACCCGGGAGGCGGAAATGGCCAACTTAATAGTATCTTCGTTATATCGGTTTCCTTCTGATGTCATAAAATCCGACAGATAAAAAAAGTGAAAAATGCCCTCTCCAAAGAAGATTCCAAATAAAACAACAATCAACATGACCGTGCTCATAAAAGTAATAAAAATACTAACACTGCGCCAACCGTTTCGCTCTTCGTTACGCTCTAGAGAACGAGCCAGAGTAGGCGTAATAGCCGCTTGAATGGCTCCCCCAACCAATAATTGAAAAACTAAATCGGGAATTTGAAAGCCTAAATAAAAGGCATCCGACAATACTCCAGGAGTAAAACGTTCGATTACAAAGACATCTCGTAAAAAGCCGGTACTTTTGGACAAAGCCAACCCAATGGTCATCAGAAGTGTGGCCAGCGCAATACTATGTATCCCCTTAGATTTTGAGGAGCGCGGAGGTTTATCTACTGGATGACTTTTAGAGTCACTCATACTAACATCTCCCTAAGTAAGTTGTAAGCTTGTAAAGTTGCAATCCTGCGAACTCTTGTTCGGTTGCCGGAGAGCCTTAGCTGACGTGCTCGGGTAGCTGTAGCAGAAGCTACGGCTATATAAACCAGACCTACAGGCTTTTCTTTTGTGCCACCCTCGGGACCGGCAATTCCGGTAATCGAAACAGCAAAGTCTGACCCCACCTGCTTTCGGCAGCCCTCCGCCATAGCCAGAGCGCAATTATAACTTACCGCGCCTTCCTTCTCTAACAGCAAAGGATTCACCTTTAGAAGGTCAACTTTCGCTTGATTAGAGTAGGCAACTACACCTCCGGCTAAAACCAACGATGCCCCGGGAAAATCAACCATTGCCGATGCCGCCATCCCACCGGTGCAACTCTCAGCAAAAGAAACCGTTGCTTTTTTCTCTTTCAGCAAAGCTAGAACTACCTCCGGCATACTTCGAGAGCCTATTTCATAAATATGTTTTCCAAAACGAGTCTTTAACTCCTGAACCAATGGTGTTAATAAATCCCTCTCATCCGCCTGTACCCGAGAAAACCGTTGGGTAATTCGGAACATACATTCACCTTCGGAGGCATAGGGCGCAATGGTGGGGTTATCTTGAGCATCCATTAAGTCTTGAATACGACTTTCAGCTGCCGATTCACCAATGCCAATTAACCGAACATAGACAGACCGAAAATAATGGGGCGCCTGCGCCAAAAGAAAGGGTGCCACAGACTCGTTAAACATTAAGGTCATTTCTGAAGGCGGACCCGGCAAAAGGATAAGTAAAGCCTCATGGTCTAGTTGTTCCTCTGAGGGAGCAGCACAGGGAAAAATCGCCCCCGGTGCTGTTCCATTATTGTTCTTTAAAATCGTAGCCCCTAAGGGAAGCATGGCCTGTTTTCTATTGTTCTCGGTCATATCTCGACCAATGCTCCGAAACAGGCCTTCAATATGTTCAAGACTGGCCTGATCTAAGACTAAGGGAAGTCCGGCGGCAGCAGCAGCCGTTTCCATGGTTAGATCGTCTTGGGTTGGGCCTAGGCCACCGGTTAAAATAACCACATCACTGCGACCGGCACTTTCTCGAATCTGCTGCAAGAGTCGATCCTTATTGTCACCAACAACAATTTGACGGTATGAAGAAATGCCCAGCTCTGCCAACTGATTGGCTAAGTAGCCCGCATTGGTATTTAAAGTATGTCCGATTAAAAGCTCCGTACCGACACAGATAATTTCGGCACTATGTAAATATTCTGCCCTCATCCCTGTTATATCCTTCCTGTTAAAGCCCTATAAGCATGAAGTGTATTCTCTAAGAGCATGGTTATTGTCATGGGCCCCACGCCTCCCGGAACAGGGGTAATAGCACCTGCCAAGGACTCCACAGCGGCAAAATCAACATCCCCGCATAACTTACCCTGAGGATCTCGATTAATTCCCACATCTATAACCACAGCACCGGGTTTAACATAATCGGCAGTGACAAAATTTGCTTTGCCAATAGCTGCGATCAGTATATCTGCACTTCGGCAAAGCTCCGACAGATTATGAGTCTTGGAGTGCGCCACGGTTACCGTAGCATGTTGCGTTAACATCAGCTGAGCCAGAGGCTTGCCCACAATATTACTTCTGCCAATAATAACGCAGTGTTTACCAGCGATTTCGTAACCACGGTTTTTAAGTAGTGCCAAACAACCTAGGGGCGTGCAAGAAACAAGGCATTCCCGCCCGATTGAAAGCAGCCCCTTGTTAACCGGATGAAATCCATCCACGTCCTTTTGCGGATCAATAGCACAAATAACAGAAAATTCATCAATATGGGAAGGCAGTGGCAATTGGCATAAAATTCCGTGAATTCGAGGATCTTCGTTTAAGGTCTCAATCAGATCAATCAGTTCCTCCTGAGAGGTTTCTGCCGGTAATTCGTAGCCAAAAGAAAGAATTCCCACTTGAGCACAGGCTTTCTTTTTGTTGTTAACATAAATCTTTGAAGCCGGATCATCGCCGACTTGAATAACAGCTAAGCCGGGCATTATGATTTGCTCTTCACCTCTACTCTCAGCCACAGAACGAATCTGTTCTACCTCGGCTTTCATCTTCTCCCGCAGTGCGGCGGCAACCTCAGTCCCTGAAATAATCTCTGCCATCTTATGATCCTCCCCTAGCCTTAATCTCAAGCCACTCTGATTCAGATAGTAATAACTTTCTTGGTTTACTGCCTTCAAAAGCACCAATATAGCCTTTATCTTGCATACGATCAATTAATCGTGCCGCTCTTGGGTAACCGATGTTCATCCGCCGTTGCAAAATAGAAACGGAAGCACAACCCGCCTGCAAAATAATCTCCACAGCCTGAGGCAGAAGTTCATCTTCGTCACCACCGCTGTCGGCAGTCTGAGTTGATTTTGCCGTAGCCGACATAATAGCTTCTGCCGTATCAGGATCATAAGGATCAGCATTTTGCTGTTTCCAGAACTCAATAACCGCTTCTACCTCTCCGTCTGATACAAAAGCTCCTTGTCCACGCTGTGGTTTGGCAGCACTTTGAGGATAATACAACATATCGCCTTTGCCTAGTAGCTTTTCCGCGCCAACCATATCCAGAATTGTCCGGCTGTCCACCTGAGAGGAGACGGCAAAAGCTATTCTTGAAGGTATATTAGCCTTAATAACCCCGGTAATAACATCTACCGAAGGGCGCTGCGTAGCAATCAGCAGATGGATACCCGCCGCCCGAGCCATGGCTGTAAGCCGGGCAATTGACTCTTCCACTTCTTTTGAGGCCACTTGCATTAAGTCGGCTAATTCATCGATAACAATCAAAATCAACGGCAATTCCGGCTCTTTTCTCCGCCGCAATTCTTCATTGTAGCCTCTAAAATCCCGCACGGAAGACTCAGCAAAAAAGCCATAGCGTCGGGTCATCTCTCCCACCGCCCAATTTAAGGTATTGGCTGCCTTTTTAGGATCGGTAACCACAGGCGCTAAAAGATGAGGAATCCCATTATAAATGGACAACTCAACCACTTTAGGGTCGATCATCAGCAGCTTTACTTCTTCGGGAGTGGCTTTACAAAGTATGCTGATGAGGATGGAGTTAATACAAACAGACTTACCGGAACCGGTCGCTCCTGCAATCAGGAGATGAGGCATCTTAGACAGATCACAGAAAATCGGATTCCCAGGTATATCTCGTCCCAAGGCTGCCACTAAGGGCGAACTATGCTTTTTGAAGGCCGGGGTATCTAAAAGACTACGCAGAGTTACTGGCGTAATTTCCTGATTAGGAATCTCTATACCAATCGCAGATTTTCCGGGTATAGGAGCTTCGATACGCACGCCTACCGCTGCCATAGCCAAGGCTAAATCGTCGGTCAAATTGACAATACGGCTAACCTTTATCCCTGGGCCGGGAGTCAACTCAAATCGAGTTATAGCCGGTCCATGGGTAACATTAATCACCTTGGCAGCCACACCAAAACTAGCCAGTGTATCTTCCAGTTTCTTACCTTGAGCCAAAAGTGCCGCCTTAGAAGAACGGTTTGAATCATCTTGGAGCTCTGGCTTTAGTAGGCTTGGAGGGGCTGGGCGGTAGCTAACTTTATTAGCGGCAGACAGCTGGGAAGGGGTAACTCGTACCTGAAGGGGCTCTCTGTCTCTTACCAAAGGCTCCTCAATAGAATCAGCCTGATTCTCAACGGCCTTGTCCGGGCTATTAACAATGACAATATCCTCCTCTTCCACAAACAAACTATTTGCAGAGGAAGGCGCCTCAATAGACGGCTCAATTTCCGGCTGAAAAGGCACCATCTCAAAATCCATCTCCTCATTCACAGTCACTGTCAAAGAGGCAGAAGAGGCTTCCGCGGTGCCACTTCTTGGTAAAGCCTGGCCATCGGTATTAATCCGCCGTAAACTTGCAGCAATATTTTCTCCCGGCTCTAATTCGTTCACTTTGACTTCAATGTCCATAACTGCTTCTGGTTCCCCCTGCAAGAACCGTGGCACTTTGGAAACAAAATGAGCATCTGCCGTTGGCAGAGGTTCTTGACTGGAGCGAAGAAAATCCGTATGTACTTTCGGGTCCTCTAAGGTAATAAAAGGATCAGGCGGTGGGGTCGGCCGCAATTTTTCCGGCGCAGACAAATCAAAATCATAAGGATTATAGGGATCATTCATAGGGGTCGGAGTACCTTCTAAGTCGATAAATCCCGGATGAGTGTGGGTTGATGCTGCCAGTAAATCCTCTATAGGTAAGGTCTCAGCTACAACATCCAAAGCGCTTTCTGGGGGCAAAACCGAAGACTCATAGCGCCGCTGAGACAAATTATCAGAAAACTGACGTAAATTCCCTGCTCCGGTACGTAGCGCCCCGGAAGCCCGCTTGGTAGTATCCCGAATAACCTCTGCAGTACGAGTAAGGGAAATATTAAAAATCAAAATAATTTGCGCCAGCATGAAAGCTGAAATTAAGATCAAAGCACCGGTACGTGCTGCCAAAGAAGTCATACCCAAGGCGATCCCTCCGGCAATAATCCCCCCTGTAAGGAGACTGCCGCTACCGGGCTGTACTGAGCGAAGAATTTCCGGATCTATCCCGGTCTGCCATAGAACAGCGAAAGCCTTACTTGCTAAGGGCTGATTTTGGGTGGCATCAAGGCATAACTGTGAAAAGGGCTCCAGCTCCACAGTGGCGATAGGAAAGACAGCTGTAATAGCCAAAAGCAGAAAAAGTACACTTATGACTCTTCTCGGAGCCACATCCTGCCGCTTTTCAAAGAAGAAATCTATCGACGCATAAAAAAGCAGTAAAGGAACGCCATAGGCCCCCACCCCAAGAAGACCCTTTCCAAGGCTTCTTAAAAAGTCGCCCAATGCGCCTGTGGCGGCAGGTGGCAAATAATAAGCAGCACCTAAAATTAAGGAAAAGGTTAAGAAAACAACTCCCGTTACTTCACGTCGATGGTTTACCGGTCTTGCTGCCATCAGAGTCCCAGCCTCCTTGCTGTTTTGAGAAGAGCGATCACTGTTTTGGCATCACGAATCAGACCTTGATCAATTTTTTCTAACAAACGTTGTAGGGGTATCTTCTCAACGGTTAAAAATTCCCCTTCATCCAGCGCCATTTCACCGGCTGTTAATCCAGTAGCCAGAAACAAATGCAAAACTTCCCCACAATACCCAGGTGAAGGAAAAATACTACCAAGACTTTCAATCTTTTCTGCTAAAAAACCGGTCTCTTCTTTAAGTTCCCTACTTGCGCAAAGCTCAGGATCTTCATCCTTTTCTAATTTCCCTGCCGGAATTTCTAACAATACCATCTCAAAGGGAATACGGAATTGGCGCACCATATAGACATTGTTGTCCTTATCTAGTGGTACAATAGCGGCTCCGCCATTATGCCGGACAATCTCCCGCCGTCCCAGACTACCATCAGGCAAACTCACCTCAAGAACATCAGCCGAAAAAACTCGTCCCTGAAAATGACGTTCCTGAGAAAGAATTTTTTCGTAGGCATCCTCTTCCCCTTGGGAAAAAATTGGGGGCGGAAAAGGCGGATTATTCTGTGTCTGCCCTTCGCCTTTATTCCCATTCTTATCCTGATAATTATCCTCCATAGCTCTTACACCTTGTCCTTCTTTTCTTTGGGAAGCTGGCCCTTCAGCTGATTAACTTCAGCCACAGCCATCGCATCACAACGATTGTTATATTCGTGGTCAGAATGTCCTTTTACTTTATGCCAAGTAATCTGGTGTATACCAGATAAACGATCGAGTTCTTGCCACAAATCCAGATTACTGACGGTCTGTCGAGCACTATTTTTCCAACCATTTCTTTTCCAAGAGACTAACCATCCCTGATTAAAGGCATTAACCAAATAAGCACTATCACTGTACAAATTAACTTGACATGAACTTTTCAAGCATTTCAAAGCCTCTATGGCGGCGGTAAGCTCCATGCGATTGTTTGTCGAAGAAGCTGTCCCTCCGGAAATAGGTTTTTCTTTGCCTAAGGCAACCAAAATCGCTGCCCATCCCCCAGGTCCTGGATTACCGGAACAAGCCCCATCTGTAAAAATATCCACTTGCATGTTCTGTACCACCCGTAATTATTCTCCTGACATTTGCCCAGTCTTACGATCTGCGGCTAAAATTGCTTCCTGAACAGCACTTCTTAAGCCATTCTTCTCCAAGGCCATTACGCCTTGAATTGTGGTTCCTCCAGGAGAACAAACCATATCCTTCAAAATAGCCGGATGAGTCTTTGTTTCCAGAGCTAGCTTTCCCGAACCGTATACAGTCATTGCGGCAATCTCCAGTGCCGTTTGCCTGTCAATGCCCAAAGCCACGGCGCCATCAGCCATAGCTTCAATAAAAAGCATGACAAAGGCCGGCCCTGTGCCACTCACCGAACCAATGGCATCCAGCTGTTTCTCTGTGCAGGAAACTACCTTGCCGACACTGGCTAATAAAGTCTGAATAAATTCTTGTCTGTTCTGATCTAGCTGTTCAAAACATACAGCCATAACCCCTGCTCCCACCAATGCTGGCGTGTTGGGCATAATCCGCACCAAGGGAAAACCTTCACCAATTATATTCCGCATCCGTTTCAGCTTAACTGCCGCTGCCACAGACAATATCACGGCTCCGGCTTTCAGATCTACTTTAATTGATGAGAGTACCTGATCAAAACCTTGAGGTTTCACTGCCAGCAAAATATAATCCGCATCCTTAACAGCCTGACTGAGGTCAGTAAACCCCTGACAACCAGTACTCTGGGTTGTGGCCAGAACCTTAGCCGCATCTAAATCACACACCCTAACCTCTTCCGGTGCAAGAACTTTAGAGGCAATAAACCCCTTAAGCATAGCTTGCCCCATATTACCGGCTCCAATCAATGTGAATTGCATATTGTCAGGCCTCCCCTTTATCGGCTGAAAGGATTAACCCCGTTCAACCAAAAAAATTTGTAAAATCTTTAAAGAAATGATAACATTCTCCTTGACACGATGCAAACAGTACATTACACTTGTTGATGTTTCATTTCTGTGACAGGCTGTTAAGCAGGAAGTGTAAATACACTCTTAGGGGAGTGGCTCAACGGTAGAGCAACGGTCTCCAAAACCGTCGGTTGCGTGTTCGAATCGCGTCTCCCCTGCCAGTATGAAGAAGATCTTGATTTTTGCTTAGGCAAGAAATCGAGATCTTTTTTTTGTTCATCCTCCTTCAAGGACAGCTAATCACAAATTTCTCTAAAAAAAGCACTGGGCGAACTTCTCTGGCGTATTTTTTGCACAAACTCAAAACAAAAGTCTACCCCAGAAATACAGGCATTCCTTTCATTCAAAGACAATTTCTTGTCAATTTCCTTGGAAATAACCGGCTGCGCCGACACATTTACTTGATGTTTACCCATCTATATGTTATAAAGTTGGTAATATATTCTTCTGGTATAGCGATGAATATCAACTTATTCCAGATATTATAAATTTAAAACCAGAAAGGGTGGCTGCATTGCTGGGCTACATCATCAAACGAATTTTCTTGGCAATAATTACCTTGTTTATTGTAGCGTCTTTAACCTTCTTTTTAATGAATCTGATTCCTGGAGGACCCTTTCTTGCTGAAAAAGCCCCGTCCGAGGCTACCCTGGCAGCTCTGAACGAAAAGTATGGCTTGGATCAGCCTTTGCATGTGCAGTATTTTCGTTATATGGGCAGGCTGGTTCGTGGTGATTTAGGTATCTCTTTAAAACAAAGAGGTCAGAGTGTTAACAATATTATCAGCACTAAATTTCCTGTCTCGGCTAAAATTGGTGGAATAGCTGTGGTTTTGGCTTTAGTCTTGGGTATTCCCATGGGCGCCTATGCCGCACTGAAGCGTGGTCGCTGGCTTGATAAACTCATAAGTGTTGTTTCCACCTTGGGTATTGCGATTCCTTCTTTCGTAGTTGCTACTGTTCTAATGGTTATATTCAGTGCCCGGCTAGGCTGGCTGCCCAGTTACGGACTTTCCTCACCGGCTCATTATATTATGCCGGTTATCGCTTTGGCTTTCTATCCCACAGCCTATATTTCCCGCTTAATGCGCTCCAGTATGTTGGATGTTTTAGGTCAAGATTATATGCGTACCGCCAGAGCCAAGGGAGTTCCTGCTCACATTGGACTTTTTAAGCACGCTTTACGTAATGCGATTTTACCCATCGTCACCTATCTGGGTCCACTCTTAGCCTACACACTGGCAGGAAGCTTTGTAATAGAAAAAATATTCACGATTCCAGGATTGGGAAGTGAGTTTATCAGCTCGATTGTCGGGCGTGATTATCCCATGGTTATGGGTACTACCATTTTCTTTGCCGGGTTGTTGATTACGCTAAACTTAGTCATTGATATTCTCTATAAGTTTGTCGATCCAAGAATTAGCTTTAAATAAGAAGAAATAGGTGTAGTGATATATGAGTAAGCAAAGCAAGAAACCTTTTAGCCTGCAAGTAGACGTAGATAATTTTGTTTCTACGCCTAAAGCAGAGGGTCAAAGCGAGACAGGCAATACAATAACCTTAACCGCAGCCGATTTTTTACCGGCTACCCCCGCTGAAAAGCAAAGACAAGAAACCATGCGTGAAAGTGTGAATTTCTTTCGAGACGGCATGAGACGTCTGCGGCGGAATGTAATCGCCATGATCTCCTTAATTATGATCATATTAATAATGATTGTTTCCTTTATCGTTCCCAATTTCTATCCTTATTCCTATGATCAACAGATTCGCGGCAGCGAAAATCTGGCGCCCATGGAGCTATCGAAAAAGCAAATGGAGCAACGGGAAAATGGCGAGTTCGTCTGGCCTCATATTCTGGGAACAGATAATTTAGGCCGGGACACCGCCATTCGAGTCATGATTGGCAGCCGTGTCTCTCTCCTTATCGGTATTGTAGCTAGTGTTATTGTGTTAATTATCGGTAGTACCATAGGAGCTATCGCCGGTTATTTCGGTGGAGTAGTTGATCTTATTATTATGCGTATTATTGATATTATATACACCGTACCTGACCTACTGATTATCATTCTTCTCACCACAATTCTGCGCTCCCCCCTTCGAGCCTTGGCCGACGGCAATCCCACTTTCAAGTGGATTAACGAAATCGGTCCCGCCTTGGTATCTATATTTATCGTCTTTATTTTGTTGTACTGGGTTGGTATGGCACGAATCATTCGGGGTCAGATATTATCCCTGAAAGAGCAAGAATTTGTTACAGCGGCCAAAGCCTTGGGAGCCAAGAGCAGCCGTATTATACGTAAACATCTCTTACGTAACTGCATCGGAATTATTATTGTTACCACTACGCTGCAGATTCCCTCTGCCATCTTTACGGAAAGCTTTCTGAGCTTTATGGGTATTGGCGTTACGCCTCCCATGACCAGTTTGGGTCTACTTACCAATGAGGCTCTCAAAGGGATTACCTCTTATCCCCACCGCTTGATTGCCCCGGCACTGATGATCAGTCTAATTATTTTGTCTTTTAACTTACTAGGTGATGGGCTACGTGATGCCTTTGACCCCAAAATGAAGCACGAGTAAAGGAGATATAGTATGCGTGAGCCTCTATTAAAGATCGAAAACGAGCGATTATCTTTCTTTACACCGGCCGGAGAAGTAAAGGCAATCAATGATGTAAGCTTAACTATGTATGAAGGCGATATTCTGGGTATAGTAGGCGAATCCGGCAGCGGTAAATCTGTCACCTCCTACTCCATCATGGGTCTTATCAGCAGCCCCGGTCGTCTGGTAGGCGGACAAATTTTATTTAATGACCATCAGATTGATAAACTTTCTGAAAAAGAGCTCCTAAAGATTCGCGGTAAGGAAGTCAGTATTATTTTCCAAGATCCCATGACCTCTCTGAACCCAGTCTTTAGTATCGGAAACCAATTATGTGAAGCAATCCTTCTACACAATACTATAAGCAAAAAGGATGCCAGGAAGCGAGCTGTAGAGTTACTTACACTGGTAGGAATTAACGAACCGGAGCAGCGCCTAAAGCAGTATCCCCACGAACTCTCCGGCGGTATGCGCCAACGGGTCATGATCGCTATGGCACTGTCCTGTAACCCTAAGCTCCTCATTGCTGATGAGCCAACCACAGCCTTAGATGTAACTATTCAAGCGCAAATTTTAGAACTCATGGTTACCTTAAAAGAAAAAATTGGCATGTCTATTATCATGATTACCCATGACCTGGGTATCGTCTCTTCTATTTGCCAAAAAATAGCCGTTATGTATGCCGGTAAAATTGTTGAGTATGGTTTAGTAGATGAAATTTTTTATCAACCCTCTCACGAATATACCAAGGGATTATTGAATAGTCTGCCAAAATTAACGGAAGAAAAAGGTGAGAAACTTATTCCTATTGAAGGAACTCCGGTAGACATGCTTAATCCGCCCCCCGGCTGTCCCTTTGCCCCCCGTTGCCAAAGCTGTATGAAAATCTGTCTGCGAGAAATGCCACCCTACACTCACCTCTCTGAGAATCATTACAGCGCCTGTTGGCTTCTCCAAAAAGAAGAATTTGAAGGGCGGCAAGGAGAGAATGCGCATGACTAAGTTGGTAGAAGTAAAAAATTTAAAACAATATTTTCGTGTGGGTGATAAGCTCTTCCGGCCAAAATTTGTCAAAGCCGTTGATGATGTTTCTTTTCATATCAACAAGGGGGAGACTTTGGGTCTGGTGGGTGAATCCGGTTGCGGTAAAACCACTACCGGTCGAACCCTGCTACGTCTCTATGAGCCAACTTCTGGTCAGATTATCTATGATGGCAAAGACATCACCCATGTCCCCATGAAAGAATATCGCAAAAAAATGCAGATCGTTTTTCAAGATCCCTTTGCTTCCCTTAATCCCCGCATGACTGTGGGCGATATTGTGGGAGAGCCTTTAGATATTCATCACTTGGCAGCGGATAAGAAAATCCGCCAAGAGAAGATCGCGGCCTTACTACAACGGGTGGGCTTAAATAGCGAGCATGCCAACCGCTACCCTCATGAGTTTTCCGGTGGTCAGCGCCAAAGAATCGGCATTGCCAGGGCCCTAGCCGTAGACCCTGAATTTATTGTTTGTGACGAGCCGATTTCTGCTCTGGACGTTTCCATTCAGGCTCAGGTAATTAATATGTTTGAAGAATTACAGGCAGAAATGGGACTGACCTATCTGTTCATTGCCCACGATCTCTCTGTAGTAAAGCATATCAGTGACCGAATCGGGGTCATGTATTTAGGTAAGCTGGTAGAACTGGCAGAAAGCAGCGAACTGGCGTTCCATAGTGTACACCCCTATACCCGGTCTTTGATTTCCGCTATTCCGATTCCTGACCCTAAAGAGAATCGTGCCAGACAAAGAATCATCCTCAGTGGTGACGTACCCAGTCCCCTGAACCCACCCTCCGGTTGTAATTTCCGAACCCGCTGTCCCTATGCCGATGCCCGCTGCGCTGAAGTTGAGCCGGAATTGATTGAGGTTAGCTCCGGTCATTGGGCAGCCTGCCATCATCTGGACAGAGTGGGGAAAAACTAAAATTTGGTTCCATTCCGGTTATCCGGATTGAAATAAATAAACCTAAAGGAGGTTTGATCATGCGAAAGAAACTAGCCATGTTTTTGGCTGTAAGCCTGTCTGTTACCCTTCTGGCTACAGCCTGTGCACCAAGTAATAACTCTGGAGGAAGCACAACAACCAAGGGAGAAACTACCGCTGCCACTGGGGCAACCAATGCTACCGGTGCCGAAACCACAGCCGGAGGAAACTTAGCCGCTAACCAAGACTTAGTCGTCAATGTGGGTGGTTCTCCCGACACCATTGATCCGGTACTCAATACTGCACTGGATGCCGGAACTATGATTCTTCACGCTTTTGAAGGGCTCTATACCCTTGATAAGGAGGGTATTCCTGCACCAGCTCAAGCCAAAGAAGTCAAAATCAGTGATGATAGTCTTACTTATACCTTCACACTGAGAGATGATTTGAAGTGGAATGATGGCCAACCTTTAACTGCCAAAGATTTCGTCTATGCCTGGAATCGCGCCATTAACCCGGATACAGCATCAGACTATGAGTATCTCTTTGCTAATATTGAAGGCTATGACGAAGGTAAGCTAAATATTACCGCCAAGGATGATAAAACCTTGGAAGTAAAGCTTAAAGCTATTACCCCTTACTTTTTAGAGCTCTGTGCCTTCCCTGCCTTTGCACCGGTAAGACAGGATATTATCGAAGCCAATCCAGAGAATTGGACTTTAGATCCTCAGACCTACATTGGTAATGGCCCTTATAAGCTCACAGAAATCACCACCGGTTCACATGCAACCTATGTGAAAAACGAAAATTACTGGAACTATGATGCCCTTGGACCCGATAGCATAAAGTTTGTCTTCATCGAAGATGACGTAGCACTATTGAACGCCTTTGAAAATGGCGAAATCCTCTTGGCTGACAGTATGCCACAGGATGAGATTGATGCCTGGTCAGATCGTCCGGAATTTAATCTGGTTCCTCAATTAGGCAACTACTATATTTCTTTTAATGTGGAAAAGGCACCTCTGGATAATGTTAAAGTCCGTGAGGCTCTGTCTTTAGCCATCGATCGTCAATACCTGATTGATAACATTTCCAAAATGAAAGAGACACCAGCCGGAGCCTTTGTTCCTGTGGGTATGTTTGATGCCAATCCTCCGGAGCAGTTCCGTGATGTAGGTGGAGACTTCTTCGATCCTACTGCAGAAGCCTATGAGGCTAATCTGGCCAAAGCCAAGGAACTTCTGGCAGAAGCCGGCTATCCTAATGGCGAAGGCCTCCCTACCATCGAGTATTTTTACAATGAAAACACCAAACACCAACAAATTGGTGAGGCACTCCAG
>CAZFHA010000021.1:0-67478 GCA_964518595.1 uncultured Oscillospiraceae bacterium | reverse complement strand
TAATGGCCCCTTATAGGGGCGGGACAAACTGCCGGCTGAGCCGGCAGTTATGATTATTCAACTTTTACTGAAGGCTTTCTTAGAGCGATAATGCGAATTATCTGTTAATTCCACTGGTCTTGCCTACTTTCGCTGGTTAAAGTTTGATAAAATAAGAAATAATTAAATAGTTTAGTAACAGATAGAAGGGAATCCCGTTATGACAAATCAAGACGATTTTATAGATCACTCCGAACTTTCCACACCACCTTCTCCTCTTGTGATTGAAGCAGTAGAAGAGGCTCCGGCTGTGGCTCAAGCACTTCCAAGAGAGAAGAAGAAAACTACTATCGGAGGTCAAGCACTTATCGAGGGATTGATGATGGTAGGTCCAAGGCGCTCTGCCATGGCTGTGAGGAAAGCAGATGGTTCTATCTTGGTAGAAGAAGTCGCCTCTAATAATAAAGTGATTTTTTTTGATAAAGTACCATTAGTTCGCGGCGGTATCAAGTTATTTCGACAACTTGTTACTGGAACGGGAGCACTGATGAAATCTGCCGAACTCTCGGAAGATCTTTTTGCTGATCCTGTAGAGGTAGATTCCACACCTCCGGAAGTAGTTTTACCTGAAGCCGAGCTTAGCAGCGTTGAAACAATAATTCCTGAGACTGGTGAGACTGAAACGTCAACAGGTAGCTTAGATCAGGAATTTTCTGAACCTGAGCTTACCCCGGAAGAAAAGGCTCAGGAGCAGCTGGTTGCCGTAGCTGAAAAGGCAAGAACGGCCGCCGAGGGTAAAGCGGATAAGCCCAAGGCCTCCGGGCGTTTAGAGACCTTTTTAGAGAACCATTTAAATGTCGTAATTGTAGCCTCTGCTACCTTTGGTATTATTTTCAGCATCGGGCTATTTATTCTGTTTCCTCGTCTCGTAGTAGATATTCTCTCGGGTTTTTTACCGGATAGTATCAAGGATCAAACAAACATCAATATCCTCCTCAATCTTTTTGAAGGCATATTGCGCATTGGGATTTTTGTAGGTTATCTGGCTTTGACTTCTCGTATTAAGGATATTAGCCGAGTTTGGATGTATCATGGTGCAGAGCACAAGACGATTGCCTGCTATGAAGCCGGTGAGGAACTCACCGTAGCCAATATAAGAAAATTCAGCCGCTTCCATCCTCGTTGCGGAACCGCCTTCTTGTTCATTGTAGTTATTGTTTCCATTTTAGTTTTCAGTGTGGTAGGTGCTTTTATCGGCATTAATGTATGGTGGCTGAATGCCCTCATTCGCCTGGCGCTGGTACCCTTGGTGGCGGGCATTGCCTATGAAATTATTCGTTTTACAGGCCGACATGACAAGAATATCTTGTGCCGCTTAATTACTAAACCCGGACTATGGATGCAGCGCTTTACAACTCGTGAACCTACCGACGATATGTTGGAAGTTGCAATTGCTTCTGTTGAGGCTGTTCTACCCGAGCACGAAGGTGAGGATACTTGGTGACATTAGATAGTAACCTAAAAGCCAGAGCCCAAGCGTTATCCGCGGTTGGTGTAGAAGATCCCCGGGGAGAGCTGTTTCGGTTTTGGACGGAGGTGACCGGACGTAATCGGGCTTATTTCATGGCTCGGATGAAAGAGCCTTATGCAGAGGTTTTTAATCCAGCCGAGCAGCTTAAAATTGACGAGATTTTTTACCGCCGTCAGCAGAGAGAGCCCTTTTCTTACATTGTACAACTACAAGATTTTTTTGGTTATAGTTTTCATGTTGGGGCGGGGGTACTTATACCCAGAGGTGATAGCGAAATTTTAATTGAAGTAGCTTTGAACCTTTTGGGGTACTCCTCGTCACTGCCTCTTCCGCCACAGGTGCAATTAAGGGCAGCTACGCCCCTTCACTTTATGGATCTTTGTACCGGAAGCGGTTGTTTAGGTATAACTTTATCCCTTGAGCTGGAGGGGAAAATGCGAGCACATCAAGGGATATTGACAGATATATCGCCACTAGCTCTAAACTATGCCACTGCCAATCTACGCTCTTTGAAAAGAACAGAAAAATTAACTTTGATGGCCTGCGATTTATTTCCGGGTGGTCAGGAACTGGCCGATTTGTGGGGAGAGGCGAAAGCTGATATTATTTTGGCTAATCCGCCCTATATTCCCACGGCTGAACTGGGCGAGCTCATGCCGGAAGTGGCATTATATGAACCAAGTCTGGCACTGGATGGGGGGGCGGATGGTCTTTATTTCTATCGCCGGATTTTGGAATCTCTGGAGGAATATTTAGCACCTCAAGGGTTTTTGTTGTTAGAGCATGGTTATGACCAGAGCAATGCTCTTCGTAGCCTTTATGAGGCTGAGGGGTACTCTACACAAACCTTTAATGATTATGGTGGTCAGCAGCGCGTTACCTTAGTTTTTCGTTCAGGTCTTAATTAGGAGGCGTTTATGTCAGGTAAATTTTTTTTGTATCCATTTGCCGTCGGACAGGTATTAGTTCTGCGCAAGGCTCATCCCTGCGGGGGTGATACTTGGGAAGTCTTGCGGGTAGGAGCCGAAGTAACCCTTCGCTGCCAAAGGTGCAATCATCCTATGACTTTGGCACGTAAAAATCTTGAAAAGGCTTGTAGTCGAATTGTTGAGCAATAGGATGCCGAAATAGTTTGGATCATTGCTGGCAATAGGAATGGAGTGTGTGGTTCATGAGTAAAAAAAACGATAATACAAAACAAAATATAGATAATTTCCCAGCCCCTGTAGATTCGGCTGCAAGCTTAGAAACTTGGTTTCAACTTTTACATAGCCAGACCCAGACCCCTTGGGAGAAATTGCCGGATATTGATTTATACATGGATCAAGTTTTGACGTTGATGGAGCGGCAGCTAAAGCCCTATAAACGCACGGATAAAGATACTTTATTAACTAGCTCCATGATTAACAATTATATGAAAGACAATTTGCTGCCCAGAGCAGTTGATAAAAAATATGACCGCCGCCACTTGGTTTTGCTATCTGTACTGGGAGCTCTTAAACCGGTTCTGTCACTCTCGGATTTACGTATTTTGCTACCGGAGCTAAATCTAAGTCAAACACCACAAGAGCTTTATCAACATTTTGAATCTGCTCGGCAGGGAGCAATTTGTGACTGTCAGGAAAAGGTGAACCAACAAATTAATGCTATGACTGAAAGAGAAGGGGCCGAGAACCGAATGGATCTCTTGAGGCTGGCCTTTGATCTGTCCTTACATGCCAGCGTCCAGTTGGCCACTGCACAGAAAATATTGGATATCTTGAAAGGCGAGGGAGCTACAAACGAATAAACTCTAGTAGCCCATATCCACCAGTCTAAAAACTGCCTAACCA
Source organism: uncultured Oscillospiraceae bacterium (assembly GCA_964518595.1). Taxonomy (GTDB): domain Bacteria; phylum Bacillota; class Clostridia; order Saccharofermentanales; family Saccharofermentanaceae; genus CAZFHA01. The sequence goes on along the minus strand of CAZFHA010000021.1, from coordinate 64,136 downwards.
ACTGTCGGATTATCAATCCTGAAGTCGATTAGGCAGTTTTGTACTGGTAAGAGTAGTATGTCAGGACTTAGCCGGCTTCTTCGATAGCAACAGCCACAGCTACAGTTGCGCCAACCATCGGATTATTACCCATACCTAAAAAGCCCATCATTTCAACGTGAGCAGGCACGGAAGAAGATCCGGCAAATTGTGCGTCAGAGTGCATACGTCCCATAGTATCAGTCATACCATAAGAAGCAGGACCGGCAGCCATGTTATCGGGGTGGAGTGTACGGCCTGTACCACCACCAGAAGCGACAGAGAAGTATTTTTTACCCTTCGCAAAGGATTCTTTTTTGTAAGTTCCGGCTACAGGATGTTGGAAACGAGTTGGATTGGTGGAGTTCCCGGTGATTGATACGTCAACGCCTTCCAAATCCATGATGGCAACACCTTCACGAACATCATCGGCGCCATAGCAACGAACCTTGGCGCGGTCACCCTTGGAGAAGGGAATTTCCTTAATTACTTTAACTTCGCCAGTACCATAATCGAACTTGGTTTCGACATAAGTAAAGCCATTAATGCGAGAAATAATGAAGGCGGCATCTTTGCCTAATCCATTCAAGATAACACGCAGAGGTGCTTTGCGTACCTTGTTAGCTGAAAGGGCAATTTTGATAGCGCCTTCAGCGGCGGCAAAAGACTCATGACCAGCCAAAAAGGCAAAGCAGCTGGTTTCTTCACGCAGAAGCATAGCTGCCAGATTGCCATGACCAATACCAACTTTACGGTCATCGGCTACAGAACCGGGGATACAAAAGGCCTGTAGGCCAATACCAATAGCTTCAGCGGCGGTGGACGCTTTTTTTGCACCAGTTTTGATGGCGATAGCGGCACCTACAACATAAGCCCAAGCGGCATTTTCAAAAGCGATGGGTTGGGTCTCTTTGCAAATTGTGTAAGGGTCAATACCCTTTTGTGAACAAATTTCTTTGGCTTCTTCGATGGAAGAAATACCATATTCCTTAAGTGTGGCATTAATTTGAGGTATTCTTCTATCGTAACTTTCAAAAAGCGGCATAATTGAAATCTCCTTCCTAATACTTATTCATGTCTGGGATCAATGTAACGGGCTGCTTCATCAAACCGTCCATATGTTCCCAGATTTTTGTTATAGGCTTCATTTGCATCAACACCCTTTTTGATCTGATCCAGCATAGGACCAATCTTTAGAAATTGATAGCCAATAATTTGATCACCTTCATCAAGAGCAAGCTTAGAGATGTAACCTTCAGTTAACTCTAAGTAGCGTGGACCTTTTTCTAAAGTAGAAAAAATTGTTCCGACTTGTGAACGTAGCCCTTTTCCCAGATCCTCCAAAGAGGCTCCGATTGGCAGTCCACCTTCCGAGAAGGCAGATTGGCTGCGGCCATAAACGATCTGGAGAAACAATTCTCTCATAGCTGTATTGATTGCATCGCATACCAAGTCTGTGTTTAACGCTTCCAAGATGGTTTTTCCGGTCAGAATTTCTCCAGCCATAGCAGCGGAGTGAGTCATACCGGTACAACCAATGGTCTCAATAAGAGCTTCTTGGATGATTCCGTCTTTGATGTTCAGTGACAATTTGCAGGCTCCTTGTTGCGGTGCACACCAGCCAACTCCGTGGGTAAACCCGGAAATATCGGTGATCTGTTTGGCCTGAACCCATTTTCCTTCTTCAGGAATTGGTGCCGGGCCGTGATTGGGCCCTTTTGCGATACAACTCATTTCTTCAACTTCGTGTGTTTTAAGCATGTATGTATCCCCTTTCAGCAATTTATGATATAGCATTCCGGCTACTTAAGTGGCATTCTTAAGCATACCGCTCTAATTATAGCAAAAGAGACAAGATATGCCAGACAGGTTTCATAAAAAATTTATTTGAACTTTTTCCTATGGAAAGGGCGTGCTATAATCATTTTGCATGATAGTTCTAAAAGAGTGAAAATCACTTTGCTCTATAGTTGAAACTGAAACATATATCTTTGGTGAAATTTATTGTGGTTTTAACTTTTTATGTAGTTTTGCCTTTTATTTAAGTAGCAGTCTATGCTGCATTATACATATGATAACGAAGTATGAGGTGTTTATCGGATGAATGTATGGGAACCTAAAATTAAAATAGCTGAAGATCGGCAGGCTGAAATTATTTCGGCACTTTCAGACCCAACAGTGATTTCTGATCAGGCACGTTACCAAAAGCTTAGCCGGGAATTGGCTGACATTGAACCGATACTAGCTTGCTATCAAGAGCTTACTACCTGTAATAAAAGTCTTTTGGAAGCTCAGGACATGCTTCGAAATGAATCTGAAGAGGAACTAAAAGAGTTAATCAAGGATGAAATTAGCCAGTTAGAAATAAAGATTAGTGCTTTGAAAGAAGAATTAACCGAAAAGATGACGCCTCAAGACCCCAATGATCGCCGTTCGGTTATCATTGAGATTCGTGCCGGAGCAGGAGGGGAAGAGGCCGCTTTATTTTGCTCTGTCCTTTTCCGGATGTATAGTGTTTATGCTCAGAGCCGAGGATGGCGTGTTGATTATATTGATAGTAATGAAACGGAATTGGGCGGTTATAAGGAGCTGGTTTTTTCTATTGAAGGTAATGGTGCCTATAGCCGATTCAAATATGAAAGCGGTGTGCACAGAGTACAACGGGTTCCGGTGACTGAGTCTTCCGGCCGAATTCATACCTCAACTGTAACTGTGGCAGTTTTGCCGGAGGCAGATGCGGTAGAGGTTAATATTAACCCTAATGATTTGCGAATTGATACCTTTAGAGCATCGGGAGCAGGTGGACAACATGTTAACCGTACGGAGTCGGCTATTAGAATTACTCATATCCCGACAGGACTTGTAGTCCAGTGCCAAGATGAACGTAGCCAGCACAAAAACCGAGACAAAGCTATGGCGGTCTTAATGAGTCGACTTATGGAAATGGAGTCGACGAAGCAGGCCGGAGCTATAGCCCAAAACCGCAAATCACAAGTTGGAACTGGTGACCGTAGTGAACGAATTCGCACTTATAATTACCACCAAGGGCGTGTTACCGATCACCGCATTGGATTAACGCTTTATCAGCTGGAAGAGGTTTTGGCCGGAAATCTTGATGAGTTTATAAATGCCTTAACAGCAGCTGATAAAAAAGAGAACAACAACCAGAATGAAGCATAAGTAGTAAAAATAAACTAACTAATTCTTAGGAAAGTGGAGTGATTAGAGGCATGGACACCAGAGTAGTTAAGGCTCAAGATGAGGATGGATTGCGCCTTGCGGCAGAACTGCTGGTGGCTGGCCAAGTAGTAGCCTTTCCAACGGAAACCGTTTATGGATTAGGGGCTAATGCTTTGGATTCTGAAGCTGTAGCCAGAATTTTTATCGCCAAGGGGCGACCCGCCGACAATCCACTGATTGTTCATGTGGCTGAAAAAAAGGATATTGCTCCTTTGGTGAAGACCATAACCCCTATAGCAAACTGTCTAATTCAAAACTTCATGCCTGGTCCCATTACTTTAGTAATGCAGAAAAGTGATTTGATTCCGGATATTGTAACCGCGGGGCTTGATACAGTAGGTATTCGTATACCCCAGAAGGAGTCTGCCCGTAAGCTGATTTCATTTGCCAATCTGCCGGTGGCAGCGCCTTCGGCTAACCGTTCCGGACGGCCCTCACCGACAAAAGCAGAACATGTTCTGGCAGATCTTAAAGGCAGAATTCCATTTATTGTTGACGATGGAGCTTGTGATTTAGGGCTCGAATCAACCGTAGTTGATGTTTCCGGTCACCGTCCGGTGATCCTTAGACCGGGAGCTATAACAAAGGCCATGATTTATGAAGTTTTGGCAAAAGAGGGGATATCATTTGAGGAAATAGCCGCTATAACCGCTTCTGAAAACCCAAGAGCTCCCGGCATGAAATATCGCCATTATGCGCCCAAAGCTCCGGTTGAAATTCTTATGCCCGATGCTAAGAAGTTTTGGGACTATGGTTCCGCCATAACACAAAGAAATAAGGCAATCGCCCAAAGCGCTGACCCGGAGGTGAAATGCCGTTATGGCGTCTTTTGTAGTACGGAAGAAAAGCTGTACTGGGAGAATAAAGAAAATTTTGATCTCAAAGCAGAGATTGTATATTACGAGTATGGACTAACCCCTGATATTAAGGCAGCATCTAAAGCTTTATTTGCGGGGCTTCGTTCCTTAGATAAAGAAAATCTCAGTCGGATTTTTGTTCCGGGATTTGAAGGTGATGATTTAGAGGAGGCTTATATGAATCGATTAACCAAGGCGGCTGAAACAACGAATTCTGTCCAAGATAAAGAATCACCTAGGCATAAGATGGTGCTATTTGTCTGTTCGGCCAATACCTGCAGAAGTCCTATGGCCGAGGCGATTTTCAATGCTCTAGTGCAAGAAAAGGCACCTTTAGGTTTAGAAAATCTCTCTGGCGAAGGGGTAGAACTAAGGGCTCAATCGGCAGGCTTTTTTGGTGGAGCACCCAGCCCGGCTGAGGCCTTTGCCGTTTTAGCCGTTAAGGAACTATATGGAATTGATCTAAAATCCCATCGTTCTCAACAGGTAACGGAGAAGCTGCTTCAAGAATGCGATCTGATCTTTGGGGTTACCCAGCAACATGCAGAGCTTCTGAGGCAGCATTTCCCTCTGGTCAAGGAGCAGATTTTTTCTTTTACCGAATATATTAAGAGTCGAAACATAGAGATCGGAGAAAGCACCGGACCTATGGGGATGGCGGAAGTGGCTGATCCTTATGGGTATCATGCCAATGTCTATGAGCGCACAGCCGATTTTTTGCATTCCATTCTGGACACTATGTGGGACAGCATTTTGACAGACTTAGCCTTGAAAGAAAAGTTTGCAAAATAGTCCATATTTCGCATATATTCTATGGTGTTTTTTCTGGAATAGCCTTATTATTAGCGTAAGCTTATTTCATAAGCAAATAAAGGTTATTTCTCGATTAATGAGAATACCGGAAGATTTTGTACGGAAGACGGGGCATTACTTGACGGCAGAGAAGCTGTGTGCTATCCTTTTTACTGCTGCTAAGGATGCAGGTGTATAATCCTCGCTCTTTCACGAAGAAAGAGCCGTTTAGTCCAGGAGGAGGTGAATATTGATGGCTAACAAGTATGAGTTAATTGTGATTCTGAGTCCTGTTTTGGGTGAGGAAGGGTATACTTCCACTACAGAACAGATCAAGACGAAGATTGAATCCGGCGCTACCCTAGAGACTGTAGATACATTGGGTGTTAAGCGTTTGGCTTATGAGATTGATGATCAAAAGGATGGTTTCTACCTTCAGTTCAACTTTACATCCGGTCCGGATTTTCCGAAAGAAATTGAGCGCGTGCTGAAGATTACTGACGGCATTTTGCGGTTCTTGGTTATTCGTGTAGAGGAATAAGGAAAAGGATGTGAAACTATGAACAAAGTCATTCTGGTGGGCAGACTAACAAAGGATCCTGAAGTAAAGACAACCCAGAGTCAAATTGCTTTCTGCAGCTTTACTGTAGCGGTAGATCGTAAGTTTAAGAATGCCTCTGGTGAGCGTCAGGCAGATTTTATTAATTGTGTAGCTTGGCGGCAGCAGGCAGAGTTTTTGGGGCGTTATTTTCAGAAGGGTGCCCGGGTTGGGATCGTAGGGAACCTACAATCTCGCTCCTATGACGACACCGATGGGAAGAAGCGATATGTTACAGAAGTAGTAGTTGATGAACTAGAGTTTGTAGAATCAAGAAGAGAGTCAGGATCTGGTGGACCGCAAGAGTCTTCTGGGTATTCTGCTCCAGCTGCTTCTATACCTGGTGCTCCGACTATGGATACAGGCTTCTATCCTGCAATGGATGACGATACTACTTTACCCTTTGACCTATAATTATATTATATAGCAGGGGGAATTTTAGAAAGGAGAACCACTATGGCTGAAAATAGAGCTCCCAGAGGCGGAGGCCGCGATGGAGGCGACAATGGCAGAGGTATGAGACCAAGACGGAATCGTCGTAAGGTCTGTGCTTTCTGTGCTGACAAGATTGAATCAATTGATTTCAGAGATGTAGCAAGACTGCGCAAGTTTACCTCTGAGCGTGGTAAGATTTTACCTAAGCGTATGACAGGAAATTGTGCTAAGCATCAACGTGAGTTAACAATTGCTATTAAGCGTGCTAGACATTTGGCACTTTTACCTTATGTTGTAGACTAATTCTTTTGTCTTACGATTGCGCTTCTGGTTTCTAATGATTATAATTATGGGCATCCTAGGTTTTCCGAGGGTGCCCGGTTTTTTTAGGGCAAATATTTACAAGGAGGCGTGCGCGGGGATTCCCCTGCGACAATAAATATGAAAGTTATTTTATTAGCTCCGGTTAAAGGGTTAGGCAAGGCTGATGATATTGTTGAAGTTAATGACGGCTATGCCAGAAATTTTTTGTTTAAGAAGAACTTGGCTCTAGAGGCTACAGCTGCTAATTTGAATCAGGTTAAGCTGAAGAAAGGCTCAGAGGCAGAGCATGCCAGACGTGAACTGGAAGAAGCTAAAGCAACGGGTCAGCGCTTAGCTGGATCACATTTCAGGATTGAAATGAAGACAGGTGAAGGCGGACGTCTTTATGGTGCAGTTACAGCTATGGATATTTCGGCTGCACTCGAAAAGGGCGGATACAAAGTTGATAAGAAAAATATTCATATCAAGAATCCAATTAAAGCGATAGGTTCCTTCGAGGTACTGGTTAAGCTACATCCTGAAGTTTCTGTGAATATTACAGTGGACATAAAGCCGTTGCGAGACAAGTAACCGTTACTCTTACTTGAAGTGTCTGTAAACATTACGGTTGATAAGAGTCTTGGTTAATCAAAGACAATAGAAGGGAAAGGTATAATGACTTCGTCTAGTATTGCCACTTCCAGAATACCGCCGCAAAATATCCAGGCAGAGCAGGCGGTACTTTGTGCTTGTTTAGACAGTGAAAATGCACTTACCGTAGTAACGGCCATTCTGATTCCGGAAGACTTTTATCGTCCGGATCATCGGCTAATTTTTTCTACGATCATGGAGCTTTTGACCCAGCGTTCGGCGGTAGATATTATTACCGTTGCGGAATTATTATCGCAAAAAGGTGAGCTGGATAAAGTTGGTGGCACGAAATATCTAAGTCAATTATCCGATATGCCGGTCATCCGAGCAAATGCAGCAGAGTATGCCGCCATTGTTAGGCAGAAGGCTCTTCTGCGGAAGTTAATCTCATCTTTGGATGAGGTTTCTAAAATTGCCTATGATAGTGAGCAAGAAGCGAATAATCTTCTGGATATTGCCATCAAGCGTTTGTCTGATATGCGTGAAAATCCTTCTGGCGGCGGCTTCGAGAGCATTCATGATATCTTAAAGCGAACGCTTCAAGAGATTGTTGATATCAGTAAAGGTAAGAAAGAACGCAATGCCGTCCGCACCGGTTTTCCCTTGCTTGATCGTGCCTTAGGTGGGCTGCGTCCCGGAACCTTAGTAATTGTCGCCGCTCGTCCCGCCATGGGAAAATCTGCTTTTGTTATTAATATTGCCACCAATACGGCTATCAATTATGGTACACCGGTGGCCTTTTTTAGTCTAGAAATGTCTAAAACAGAAATTGGCAATCGTATACTATCTTCTAAGTCCTCTGTTAGTACTTTTGCTTTGCAGAATGCAGAAATTAAGACAGATGACTGGGAGAATATTAGTGCCGCTATGACTCTTCTTTCTCCAGCACCTTTCTATATCGATGACCGCTCCGGTATCAATACCATTGAAATGATGGCTAAGTGTCGGCAGCTTAAGAATGAAAATAAACTTGGACTAATTATTGTGGATTACCTTCAGCTCATGAATTCTACCGGACGGGGAAGTAGTGGCAATCGTCAGCAAGAAATTTCTGAGATATCTCGAAGCTTGAAAATTATGGCTAAGGAGCTGGATGTTCCGGTCATAGCCCTGTCCCAGCTTTCACGTGGTGCAGAGTTTCGTGAAGATCGACGTCCCCTGCTGGCTGACCTGCGTGATTCGGGAGCTATCGAGCAAGACGCAGACATGGTTATGTTTATCTATCGAGATAAATATTATGATACTACTACCACCGAAAAGCCGGAAATTGAAGATGCTGAAATTATTGTAGCCAAAAACCGTCAAGGTGCTACTAAGACGGTTATGCTCAAGTGGTGGGCAAGAAAAACCCTTTTCTTTGAACCGGATGCACCCAGCGCACCAACTCCGCCCAACAGCTATTCTGGAGCAATTCCTCCGCCCGCAGAGACTCCTGCCGGAGGAGATGCCTATTATATGCCTTCAGATCCGGGTGAGTATGATTTTGACGAACCCGTTGATTTTAGTGCAATTCCCCCACCTGATGATATGGGAGGGCTGGAATGAGTCTTCTAGAGGCTTGCTATCGCTTTGGCATGGAACAACAACTATTTTCTTGCCAGCGGATTATTGTGGGTGTTTCTGCCGGAGCTGATTCTCTCTGCCTTCTAGATATTCTTTACCATTTAAAAAAGCAGGATCGGACAGGTAATTTTCCTGAAATTTGCGCGGCGTATTTTAATCATAAGCTCCGTTCTCAGGCAAGGGACGAGGCGGCTTTGGTTAAAGACTATTGTGTAGCACGAGGACTTCTTTATTTTTACGCGGAAAAAGATATCGCTGCTTTGGCCCAAGACCAGGGATGGAGCCTTGAGGAGGCCGGTAGAAAGGCTAGGTATGATTTTTTTCAGCACTTGGCTGATGAGCATGCGGATCAGGTATTTTTCATTGCAGTGGCTCATCATGCCGAAGATCAGGCAGAGACGTTACTTTTGAACTTACTCAGAGGGAGTGGGCTTGACGGCCTTTGTGGGATGCTGCCAAAGCATAACAATTTAATCAGACCACTATTATTTGCTGATAAAAGTCAGATTTATGCCTACTTAAAGCAGGCGGATTTAAGCTTCCTTGAAGATGAAACAAATAAGTCAAACGATTTTAGGCGTAACCGGATACGGAATCAAGTTATACCCTTGCTTAAAGATGTATCTGGAACAGATATTGTCAAGCAATTAGCCCAAACCAGTACCCTTTTACAGGCCGATAGAGAGTATCTGGAATATGAGACCAAACTTCAGCTAGATAGATTTCTTCAACTTGATTCCCAACAGGAATGGGTGCTGTCTTGGAATGCCTTTATTGACTTGCCTTTAGCCATGTTAAGACGGGTAGTAAGACTCTATTATTCGCAAAAATTTAACCATCGGCAAAACTTAGGGGCTGTTCATGTACAGGCAATCATTGAGTTAGCTAAACAAGGTCGGCGCGGCTCCCGTATTAACCTACCGGACGAGCGTGTAGCTTACCTGAAAAATTCAGGTCTACTTATTTTGGCAGAAAGGGAACTGAAAGAATCGGACAAGAGACATTGCTGGTGGACGAATAATGGTAAAGTTTATTTACTAGCTGCGCCTTTGGAAGAGCCTATTCTTTTTGACCTTCCGTCAGATTTTGAGGAATATTGCATAAATTTCCCTAAAAGTCCCTTTCAACTTAAAGTAATCTCCGTTGAGAATCTGAATAAGGTAGTTTATAATAGACAAATGTGGTATTGTAGTCCGAAGCTTTTACAAGAAGTTGAGCTGCGTACGCGAAGAAGTGGAGACTGGCTAAAGAACCCTAGTGGTGGCCATAAGAAGCTATTACGACGCTACCTGACAGATTGTAAGATTCCTGCGGATGTAAGAGATAGAATTCTATTGCTTGCCAAGGGTGACGAGATTCTATGGATACCGGGCTTGATCAGTAGTTCATTGCCAGAAGAGATGTTGTCCGAGCCTTATGAAGGGGTCCCTGTTGATGTAAGGGATGAATGCCCTTTCGGATTAAGGACAACAGATTCAAGGAACAGTGCTCCTAAACTGATAAAGTTGTATTTTTTAGAATGAAACTAATCTATACGGTCATTACAAAGTCTAAATAATAAGGAGGAGCATAGGCATGGCTCATTACATCAAGGATGTTCTTATCTCTAGGGACAGAATTGAGCAGATGGTGCAAAGGATAGCTGATCAGATTTCTAAAGATTATGAGGGCAAGGAGATTGTCATTGTTGGCATTTTGAAGGGTTCCTTTATTTTCTTGGCTGATTTGGTACGGAAGTTATCTGTTCCCGTGACATTAGATTTTATGTCGGTATCCAGTTACTATGGTGGCACCAAGAGTTCAGGAATTGTTAAAATTATTAAGGATATGGACGTGGATATTTCTGGTCAACATGTGATTATTGTTGAAGATATTGTTGATTCAGGGCTCACCCTCCAACACCTGAAAGAAATATTATTAACAAGAGAGCCCGCAAGTTTAAGAATTTGTGCAGCTTTTGATAAACCTGACCGCCGTAAGGTCGATATTGCCGCTGAGTATATCGGTATTACGATTCCAGATGAATTTATTATAGGCTATGGCCTTGATTTTGATGGGAAATATAGAAACTTGCCAGATGTATGCATTCTGGCGGCAGAAGGAGGGAACGGATGAGCCAGACTGCGCCGAAAAAGCTTGGTGGTTATTCATTTTATTTTGTTTTACTTTTAGTGGTGATAATTGCTGCTTGGATGGTTTCCGTCTTCAATTCTGGGTCGGAACCGGTTACTCTTTCAGAATCTCTTACTCGAATCCAATCCAGTGAGAAGCGGGTGTCTGAGGTAGTTCTTCGAGGCTATACCTTAGAGTATCGCTATACGGAACCTGGTAAGGATGGTGCCCCAGAGACGGTGGAGAATATCAAGAACGATGTTCCACCTGCTTCTGTAGACCGAGTCATGGGGATTTTATTGGAAGCTCAGAATAACAAGACTATCCCCGGCTTCAAGTATGAGAGTCCAACCGACTATAGCAGTATTCTATACGCTATTTTTATCATTCTCATGATTGTTAGCATTGGGCTGGTATTCTGGTTTATGATGGTTCGTTCTCAAGGTGATGGAAAGAGTGCTATGAGTTTTGGCCGTAGTAAAGCCAAGCTGAATGACCCTTCCAAGAATAAGGTTACCTTTGCGGATGTTGCCGGTGCCGATGAAGAAAAAGAAGAACTGACAGAAGTCGTGGACTTCTTAAAGAATCCGAAGAAGTATTCAGAGTTAGGTGCAAAGATACCTAGAGGTATTATGCTCTTTGGTGCTCCGGGTACAGGTAAGACCCTGCTGGCTAAGGCCGTAGCTGGAGAAGCCGGTGTACCTTTTTTCTCTATCTCCGGTTCTGATTTTGTTGAAATGTTTGTTGGTGTAGGTGCCAGCCGAGTAAGAGATCTGTTTGATAATGCTAAAAAGAATGCCCCTTGTATCATCTTCATTGATGAGATTGATGCTGTCGGACGTCATAGAGGCGCGGGCCTCGGCGGCGGACATGATGAACGGGAACAGACTCTTAACCAGCTACTGGTTGAGATGGACGGTTTCGGGCCTAACGAAGGTGTTATTGTTATTGCGGCTACTAACCGTATGGACATTCTTGATCCGGCTCTCTTACGTCCGGGTCGTTTTGACCGGCGCATTGTGGTTATGCGCCCAGATATTAAGGGCAGAGAAGATATTCTTAAGGTTCATGCCAAGAATAAGCCTTTGGCGGAGGACGTTGATTTACATGAGATTGCTAAGATTACGCCTGGTTTTACCGGTGCTGATTTGGCGAATCTCTTGAATGAAGCTGCGCTTTTGGCTGCTCGGCATAATGAAAAATCAATTTCCTATGCGGATATTTCCGAAGCGGTCTTTAAGATTATGATTGGACCGGAGAAGAAGAGCCGGATTATCAGCGAAAAAGAGAAGAAGCTAACTGCTTATCATGAGGCTGGACATGCAATTGTTTTGCGAACTGTTTCTGAAACAGATAAGGTTGAGCGGGTATCTATTATTCCTGCCGGTGGTGCCGGTGGATATACTGCCCATAAACCTCATGAGGATATGTACTATGCTACGCGTCAGCAGCTCATTCATAACATTATGATTTCACTGGGTGGGCGAGCTTCGGAGCAATTAGTATTGGGTGAAGTAAGTACCGGAGCTTCCTCTGATTTACAGAACTGCGCCGGTATTGCCAGAGATATGGTGACAAAGTATGGTATGAGTCAGCGCTTAGGTAATGTGGTATTTGGCAGTGATTCTGAAGTCTTCTTAGGCAAGGATTACGGACATGTCCAGAACTACAGCGAGAAGGTTGCAGCTGTCATTGATGAAGAGGTTCATGACATTATCGAGGATTCTTATAAAGCAGTTCTTGATATCTTAACAACGAAACGAATGATTTTAGAAGCTGTGGCAGTTCGCCTGCTTGAAAAAGAGAAAATTGAAGGCGAAGAGTTTGAAACTATTTTTATTAATAATGGTGAAACTCCGGCAACATCTTTAGATGATACTTCCGTTCCGACTCTGATTGAGGATGGATTTAATCCTTAAATTCCATTAGCCTAGTATGAATGAAAAGAATCATCCCTCCGAGTTCAACAGACCTGGGGGGATGATTTTTTGATGTAAAAAAAGCAGCATTGCTGCTGCTCTCATTTTTTAGGAATTAACTTGTCTAGCTTAGGGAGTGATAACCAGGTCATCAGCTAGTTCTCGAATATCTTCCGGGCCAAGTATCAAAAGAAGATCACCTTCTTTTACAAGGGTCTTAAGGCGGAGAACAATGTCCTTTTTGTCCTCGAAAAATTCAGCTTTTCCACCTAAACTATTGATTTTTTGTGCTAAGTCCTTTGAGGAAACCGTGCCGGGATTTATTTCTCGGTCAGAAAAAATTTCAGAAAATAAGATATGTGGAGCCGGAAGTAGACTAGAGACAAAATCATCAAAAAGAGCTTGGGTTCGGTTAAAGGTCAGAGGTTGAAAAACTACCCATAAATCTTTGTGGGGAATATGCTCAGCGGCGGCAAGCGTAGCTCTGGCAGCAGCTGGATGATGGGCATAGTCGACCACCACGGCAGCACCTTGGAAAGTTCCTTTAAAGGTATAACGGCCATCAGCTCCATCAAAGCTTTCTAAGGCTTTTGTAATGGCGGAAGCTTCAGCCCCGTTGGCATAAGCGCAGGCAATTGCTGTCAGTGCATTATAGAGGTTATGTTTCCCAGGAACTTGTAGCTGTATTTGAGCGAAATACTGGTTGTTAACATAAACGGAAAACTGAGGATAGCCATTTTGATAGGTAATGTTATCAGCGTATACTTCTGGTTTTTGCCCGGTAAGTGGGAAGACATCCTCAGCTGTTCCGGTGCTGATTATTCGGGGCATTGATAGGCCAAGTTCGCTGCGATAATTTTTCATACGCTCCAGTGTTTCCGGAATATTCTCGTCAAAGGCAGGTACTACCAAAATGCCATCCTCAGAAATTTTCTCGCCAAAATGAGCAAAGGCGTCTATGACCTCTTCCAGATTAGCAAAACAATCTACATGATCGTAATCAATATTAGTAATAGCTGCGGTGGTTGAGTAGAATTTAAGAAAGGAATGTTGATATTCGCAAGCTTCGGAAACAAGTAATTTATTTTCATAGCCCATGCGCACACTGCCAGAAAAAATGGATAACTCAGCACCTAAGTGCACAGTGGGGTCAAAGGCGGCTTCCCAAAGAATAAGGGAGGTCATTGCTGTCGTTGTCGTTTTGCCGTGAGTCCCAGCGATATTGATGACTTTTTCAAAACCCGCCGTTAAATAGCCTAAGAATTGTGCTCTGTCAACGGTTTTGAAGCCATGACTGCGAGAGTAGGAAAGTTCAGAATTGTTCGGTAAGATTGCTGCAGTATGTATAACAAGATCTGGTTGAAAGGATTCAATGTTTTCCCAGGCTTGGGTAGGAAAGACTTTGGCCCCTTTATTCACAAGACCTTGAGTACGTGCAGACAAGTGCATGTCAGAACCGGCGACGCTATAACCTAGATGCATGGAGATCTCGGCTAGACCACTCATACTAATTCCACCGATACCAACAAAATAGAGTTTTGCTCCTGAAGGTAAAAAGGAAAGATCCTCTTTAGAAATAGGCTTAGAAGAGTGAGCAGGGTGAGTAGTTTTATCTTCTATTGGCATAAAATAATCCTTTACTGCCATATAGTATGGCGGTTATGTTTTAGAAACATTATACAACATAGGAGCAAAGCTGGAAAAATCTCTAGCAAAAGAGTGATAAAATGATGGTAAAAATTCCTTTGAATGTGAAAAAAGATCATAATTATCACTTTTTTTGATTTTTATGATGTGCAACTAGCACAAATGCAGTGGATGTATTTCTATTTTCTATCGAAATTTTATCTTCGCTATATACTAGCCTTAGTGCTTCAGGGTAATATATTAATAATGAAAAATGTAAAACATTTGTATTTTTCATGAAAATCGGTGAGATGACAGGTGAGGTAGACAGGTATGGAGATTACAAGTATTATTATTCGTAGACTTTCCATGGAAAGCAAAATGAGAGCGGTAGTTTCGATCACATTTGATAATGCCTTTGTAGTGCATGATGTCAAGGTAATTGAGGGAGCAAGAGGCTTGTTTATTGCAATGCCGAGCCGAAAGACAGCCGAAGGCGAGTTTAAGGACATTGTCCATCCTATCAATTCTACTTTTAGGGATGAGCTTTCGGCTGCGGTACTGGATAAGTATCAGCAAGCGGTGAAAGAGCAGGCCTCTGGACTCAGTCATCCAATTCATGGAGAAGAGGATTCCTTGGTAGAACCTGGACTACTACAAGAGTATGGCTTGTCTATGCATCAAGGTTATGAGATTGAAACACCATAGGTGAAAGACGAAGGATGAACAGACATTTCGGAAAACTTGCCGCCACGTTCCTGACCTTAGCGGTGATTTTAACTTTATTTTTGCAAAGTGGACTCTTGAATGTCAGGGTGGCTCAGCGTGGAGAAGAGCCAACTGTTTTAACTCTAGGTAGTGGAGGAAGTTGGTTTCCTACTACTATTTATAAACAAATGTACGAGTCAATGGGAATGAATTACGAGTTTGTTGCCCTTGATTTTTCTAATAATCAGGAGACTCAGCAAGCCGTTTTAGATAAGGTGATGCTTAAGTATTCTGAGCAACCGGTGGTTTTGGTGGCTCTTGGGCCCACAGGACTTCTGGCTTTGCAGGCCGCTACCGATAAGAGCAATGTTATTGGTGCGGTTTTACTTGCGCCCAGCACTTTTTCGGTAGAAGCAACAAAGAACTTCGGCTACAATAATCCTTCGAAGCCTCTGGCAATTATGGCCAGAGATGATATCTCTACTCGTTTATTGTACGAGCGTCTTTCTGGGGAAGATGCTACATTGGCTACAGGATTTTCCTCGGCAGGAATGGGTGGCAGAACTTATATCAGCGCGGATGCTAATCGCTATCTATACTTACAGAGTTGGCCGAAGTGGCTTGCTCCTGAGGTTTTTTTAGCCTCTTTACCCATGGTGCAGAGTCAGGTTAGTCACTTCTTTCAGAACTATATTTTGAGCACAGATAGTGCATTATCTGGGCAGTTTATGGTTTCGCAAATGCTTCGCTTTTTTTCTATTGTTCTTTTCATTCTTGGCATTGGTTGTTTTCTTAAAGTTAAAGGTGTCAGTATGACTGCCTCCCTTTACTCCGAAACTGTTATTAAAGCCTACAAACGAATCTTGCCACTCTATTATTTACTTCTATGGATTACAGCCATACTAATGGGATTGATACTAATTTTGCTTTCAAGAGGAGAAATGAATAGCTTTTCAATCTACTTGGCAGGTAGCTCTTTGATCTGGCTATTGGTCTATGGTGTCCTTCATTACCCTTTTGTTTTTCGGAAATCTGATTTGAAAAGTCCACCGGCTAACGGCCTGATTATGGCTTTAGCGTCACTGCTGGGAATTACTATCCCGATAGTACTTTTAGTTATGGGGAACCGATTTCCCAGTTCTTTTAGTCTTATTCGTTTGGGTATTTCCTTAGCATTGGGAGTGCTTGCTTTTGTTTTAGGCTTGATTTATTGGCAGTCGCTTTCGCTGGCCATTATGACTCAAAGGAAATGGTTTTTATTTGAGGGTATGCTTTTACTATTTAGCTTTACGAGTGCTATCGCTCTATTTATCATGGGACAAGGCACTCTGGGCGCGGAAGCAATGGGCGGTACCTTAGTAGCAATGCTTTGGCTGATTTTGGGGCAACATCTTTATCGACTGAGCCGACGCTGCTGGCCACCGGCTCTCTTGGGTGCGTTGCTATATCTTATAGTTTTTCTCTTTTAAACTTGCCTCTGGTTATGATTACTCTTTCTATGCTAAACTATTTTTTATCTGTTAAGTAGTCTAGACTTGGGTCATATGAGAGGTAGTACGATGAAGAAGAAACTTTGGCTTAAGATATTGATCGTTTTTTTAGTTGTTCTTTTAGCTGGTCTTGGTGGATTTTTGATTTATGTTCAGGATTATTACAGACCATTACCGCAGGCTCTGACAGCATTACAATCTTCAGATAGGGTTTCGGTTGAGGAACAGGCAGATTTGATTGTTTTTGAAGGCAAAGAAGCGTCTGATCTGGGGCTGGCTTTTTATCCCGGTGGGAAAGTTGATTTTCGTGCGTATGCTCCATTAATGCATCGGTTGGCTGAAGAAGGCTTGACTTGTGTGCTATTAAAAGTTCCCTTTCAATTGGCTGTTTTTGACATTGGTGCTGCCAATCGAGCTAAAGAAGCTCGGCCGGAGATTAGTAACTGGCTTGTATCCGGTCATTCTCTGGGGGGCGCTATGGCGGCTTCCTTTGCCGCTGATAATAGTACAAGTTTAAAAGGCATAGTTTTGCTGGCAGCTTATCCCACGAAAGAAACAGACCTTCCGGCTCTGGTTCTTTATGGGAGTAAGGACTTAGTAGTAAATCGTGAGAAGCTCCTTGCATCAGAATCACTTTTGCTGCAAGATAGGACTTTTTTCGAAATCGAAGGTGGTAATCATGCCTATTTTGGTGATTACGGTGAGCAAGGCGGAGATGGACAAGCCACAATATCGCGGCAAGAGCAGCAAGAAATCACCGTAGAAAAAATCATCGCCTTTAGTAAGCAGCTGGGTTTTATGCAGTAAAGGAGTTTTTATGAAAATCGGTATTGTTGGTACAAGTTGGATTACAGAAAATTTTATTCTGGCCGCTACCTCAACGCAACTTTTTCAGTTTGAAGCGGTTTATTCTCGGAGTCTGGCTCATGGTGAGGCGTTTGCTCGGCAGTTTTCTATTCCCCAGGTTTATGATGATTTACAGGAGATGGCCAAAGACTCCCAGATAGAGGCTGTCTATATTGCAAGTCCCAATAGTCTACATTATGAGCAGAGCAAAGTTTTTCTGTTAGCCAGAAAGCATGTGCTTTGTGAGAAACCTATGACCATATCTTTGCAGGAGCAAGAGGAACTTAGAGAGATTGCCCAGCAGCGGGCTTTAATATATCTGGAAGCGCTTATGATGATGCACCTTCCTGAGCGCCTTGTTCTCAGGGAGGCAGTTGGAAGAATTGGTACTATTTCCCTTGCTCGTTTTGATTACTCTCAGCTGTCATCTAAATATCCGGCCTATTTGCGCGGGGAACTGCCTAATATCTTTAATCCCCATTTTGGCACAGGCTGCCTGATGGACTTAGGTGTTTATTGTGTGTATCCAGCTATAGACTTATTTGGTGCACCAGAGGACGTCAAGGCTTCCGCCAGCTTTCTGGAAAGTGGCTCGGATTGTTGCGGAAGTGCTCTGCTACAGTACAAAGATAAGACCGTAAATCTTAGTTACTCCAAAATTGGTGATGGTGGCTTAGGTTCGGAAATACAAGGCTCACTGGGGACAATTACGATTGGTTCTATCTCCAGACTTGAGACACTGAAAATCCGTTGGCACGACGGACGAGAGGAAGTGTTGACTGGAAAAAAAGAGAAAATTGCCCTTATGGCAGGTGAAGCTAAAGCTTTTTATTACTATATTCGAAAATATAGTGAAAACCGGCAAGACTATACATATATGGCGCAGCTTTCTTTAACGGTTTCAGAAACCTTAGAAAAAATTCGGCAAGAGAGTAAAATTTATTTTACCTAAGACCGGAGTATTTCTATAAAATTACTACTATTTAGATCACAAGGAGGGAACAATGTTTGAACAACTGGGGGGTATTATCTCAGGAATTAACGAAGTTGTCTGGGGGATACCGCTAATCGTCCTTATTCTATCTACAGGTATTTATTTAACTATAAGGCTTAAGCTTTTACAGCTATTTCAGCTTCCTAAAGCTTTACGTTTTATGGTTAAGAATGAGTCTTCCGGAGAGGGTGAGATTAGCAGTTTTGCCGCATTATGTACGGCTTTGTCAGCGACCATCGGAACGGGGAATATTGTCGGTGTTGCCACTGCCATTGTCGTTGGTGGGCCTGGGGCGCTTTTTTGGATGTGGATTGCAGCTTTTTTTGGCATGGCAACCAAATATGCCGAAGGACTTTTAGCTATTAAGTTTAGGCATATTGATAAGAATAACCATGTATTGGGTGGCCCGTTTTACTATATTGAAAAAGGCATGGGGATGAAATGGCGTTGGCTCGCAAAGCTTTTTGCCCTGTTTGGTATGTTAGCCGGTTTGCTGGGTATTGGAACCATTACCCAAGTAAACGGAATCTCCTCGGCTGTTAACCGTTTCTTCGATCCGGAAAATAGTTGGAGTATAACGTTAGGGAGCCAAACTTTTTCTTGGACTGTAATTATCAGCGGAGCTATTGTTACTTTATTTGCCGGACTGGTTATTATTGGCGGCATTAAGCGTATTTCGGGGGTATCTCAAATTGTTGTTCCCTTTATGGCAATTACATATGTGGTGCTCTGCCTGATTTTACTTGTTACTAATAGTCAAAAAATACCTGATGCTTTATCCCAGGTTTTTGAAGGCGCTTTTGGACTTCGGGCAGCTACCGGGGGCATGTTTGGTGCTATGCTGGTAGCCATGCAAAAAGGCATTGCCCGGGGAATTTTCTCCAATGAGTCTGGATTGGGGAGTGCCCCCATAGCTGCTGCTGCTGCCAGAACAAAGGAGCCGGCGCGTCAAGGCTTGGTATCTATGACCGGCACATTTATTGATACCATCATTATTTGTACCATGACGGGTCTTTCTATTATAACCATGAGCTCCTGGAATATTGGCTTAGAGGGGGTAGCCGTTACCTCGCACGCTTTTCAAAATGGTTTACCCTTGCCGGAAACCGTCAGTGCGTTTTTATTGATGATTTGTCTGACCTTCTTTGCCTTCACCACCATTGTTGGCTGGGATTATTATGGCGAACGCTGCTTAGAGTACTTAGTCGATGGGAAAAAGACGCCTGTTCGAGTTTATCGCTGGCTTTATATTTTAGCTGTGTTTATCGGCCCCTATATCACTGTGAAAGCTGTTTGGGAGACTGCAGATATATTTAATGCTCTTATGGCCTTGCCGAATTTGATTGCCCTCTTAGCTTTGTCTGGCATTGTAGTTTCTGAAAGCCGAAGTTTTATCCAGCGGCAGAAACAAAATAAGCAGGCTTCTATGAAGGTCACTATTGAACAAAATGCTGCAGAGTAAAGCTTTCCGTCCGCTAGAAGCAGTGAAAAAGGGCATGGATTTTAATAGTTTTTTCGGTTGATTTAATTTGACAAGACCTATTGACCATGTTATCCTAGTTCGGTGACCGCGTGGATCGGGCTCTAAATGCCGTTGGCTGCCTTGATTTTTCCGGCGAGACTGAATAAGAACAGGAGGAAACAAATATGTACGCAGTTGTTGCTACAGGTGGAAAGCAGTACAAGGTTACTGTAGGCGAAGAAGTCTTTGTTGAGAAGTTAGAAGGCGATGAAGGCGCAAGTGTTACTTTTGACAATGTGCTGGCAGTTGGTGGATCAGATGAGATTCAAGTTGGTGCAAAGGTTGGCAAGGCTTCGGTTACAGCCGAGATTGTTAAGCATGGCAAAGGCAAGAAGATCACTGTACTTAAGTATAAGGCAAAGAAAGGCTATCGTCGTAAAGCTGGCCATAGACAGCCTTACACGAAAGTTCGTATCACAGCTATCAATGCCTAATCGGACTTGTGATTAGATATGATTACCATTTCTTTTCGAAAGAATCCCCAAGAGGAAATACTTTCTTTTAAAGTAGAAGGACATTCCTATTATGATGAATCCGGCCAAGATATTATTTGTGCATCGGCCTCAACACTTTTATACACCGCCATCGGTGCTATAGAGGAAATAACGGGTTTTGACAATTTTTATCAGATATACCCTGATTCTGAGGGGGATATGCCAGAAGCTGAAGTGTCTTTACCGGATACCACTAACCATGAGCAAGAGGCTATAATCCAGATTATTTTTAAGACAATTTGGGTTGGTTTTAAGCAGTTAGAAGAAGCAGCTAAGGCATATGGCGATCAGTATGTTAGAATAGTGGAAAGCTTAGTAGATCAAGCGGAGGTGTAACCTATGATTAAGATGAATTTACAGCTCTTTGCCCATAAGAAAGGTGTTGGATCCACCAAGAACGGACGGGACTCTGAGTCCAAGCGTCTAGGGGCAAAGAAAGGTGACGGTCAATTAGTCGTTGCCGGAAATATTTTAGTAAGACAACGGGGAACAAAGGTTCACCCCGGAACCAATGTAGGCATTGGTTCTGATGATACACTCTACACTCGGATTGATGGCCGGGTTAAGTATGAGCGTATGGGTAGAGATAAGAAGAAAGTCAGCGTTTACCCTGTCGAGTGAATATTGCATTGCAAGTGATTTGAGGAGAGATTCAGCCCAAATTTTCGGGTTGAATCTCTTTTGTTATAAGCAGTCTGTTGAAAGACATTCTACGGAGGTATAAGTATGACAGATTTAGTTAAGATATTTGTGAAGGCTGGAGATGGCGGCAATGGCTCTGTCTCTTTCCATCGCGAGAAATACGTTACTAATGGTGGCCCTGACGGTGGTGACGGTGGTAAGGGTGGAGATATTATTTTTTATGCTACCGAAGATCAGACAACGCTTCAGAATTTTCGCTATAAACGTAAATTTATTGCCGGTGATGGAGATAAAGGTATGGCCAGAAAAATGTATGGCCGAGGGGCGGAGAACCTACGGATCGCTGTTCCTGTAGGAACACTAATTACTGATTTAAGTACCGGACGGGTATTAGCCGATCTTAATCAACCAGGTCAGGAAGCTCTGGTTGCTAAAGGTGGGCGTGGTGGTGCAGGAAATATGCACTTTGCCAATTCTGTGCGCCAAGCACCTAACTTTGCCAAAGCTGGTCAAGAAGGTGAATCCTTTGATTTACAGCTAGAACTTAAGCTGTTGGCTGATGTGGGACTCCTAGGCTTTCCCAACGTAGGGAAATCCACTTTGCTATCAGTTATTTCGGCTGCTCGGCCCAAGATTGCTGATTATCACTTTACTACCATTGAACCCAATTTGGGCGTTGTATCTGTAGATGACAAGAGCTTTGTTGTCGCGGATATTCCTGGAATCATTGAGGGCGCGGCTGATGGTGCCGGTTTAGGACACAATTTTCTTCGCCACATAGAGCGGACGCGTCTTTTAATTCATGTAGTTGATGTTTCAGGTAGTGAAGGAAGAGATCCTATTAGTGATTTTGATAACCTAAATCAAGAGCTAAAGCTATTTAATCCCCTGCTGGAGAGCCGGCCCCAGATTATTGCCGCCAATAAAATTGATCAAGCGACAGAGGAACAAATTGAAGGTTTTACTACAGAGATGACAAAGCGTGGCTATGAAGTTTTTCTTATTTCCGCTGCACTGGCTGAAGGTACAAAGGCTCTTATGAACCGGGTTGCAACACTACTGGATACACTTCCCAAGACGATCTTGTTACGTCCGGTTGAAGATGAAGTTGTCTATCGCTATGAGCCCAAGGCACTCTTCACAGTTAGCCAAGAGGATAAGGTATACTTGGTTGAAGGACCTTGGATCAAGCAATTGGTTGAATCCACTAACTTTGAAGACCCAGACTCTTTACAGTATTTTCAGCGGATGCTTCGTAAGAAAGGTGTTATTGACGCCTTGAAGCAGGCAGGGGTCAAAGAAGGTGATCCAGTGAAAATATATGATCTGGAATTTGATTATATTGATTAAGCCCGCCTGTTGCACAAATTTTGGAATCTTTTCAAAATAGAACTAGATTACAAAAGAATTTTGTGTATAATGTACTTATTACAAAAGGAGGTAGATTCTATGCAAAAATATGTTTGTGACCTGTGTGGCTACGAGTATGACCCAGAAGTGGGAGATCCTGATAACGGTATTGCTCCTGGCACCGCTTTCGAAAATATTCCGGAAGATTGGACCTGCCCTCTGTGTGGAGCAGGGAAAGATGTTTTCAGCGCAATCTGATTGCTTTTCTAACTAGCACAGTTTTAGTCCAATTAAATATAGATGATTAACTTGTTCATTGGACAGTGTGATTATCTTTAACAGAGGCGGCGCTCGCAGGAGTGGCCGCTTCTTTACTGCTAAAGAAGAAGGCTAAAGAAATAAGCCTGATCTTTTTATAATTATTTGCGCTTTTTCTTTAGACAGCGTAAAATAAAAATATGTGAATACCAAGGAGGATACTATGCCTGCGATTGCCATTAGTGATAATATTCTATCTATAGGTGCCCAAGATGCGGAGAGAAAGTTATTTGACTGTTTAATGCCTACGCCTCACGGAACCTCATATAATTCCTATCTGATCATTGGTAGTGAAAAAACTGCTCTGATTGATACGGTAGACCCAGATTTTTCTGAAGTTCTTCTACGAAAGCTGCAGAACTTGGAGATTAAGACTCTTGATTATGTTGTAATTTTACATACCGAACAGGATCATGCCGGTTCTATTCATGAGATTTTGAAAGTCTTTCCTCAGGTTCAATTGGTTGGAACTGCCAATGTGGTTAAGTTAATGCAGACACACCTTCATCTTGGCGCAGAGCGCTTTATGATTAAGGATGAAGGCGACGTGCTGGATTTAGGTGATAAGTCACTTACCTTCCATAAGATTCCCTTTGCTCACTGGCCGGATAACACTATGGTCTTTGAAAAAGAGAGCCGAATTTTGTTTTCCAGCGATCTGTTCGGTTCTCACTATGCTTCCGAGAAGGTTTTTGCTACCGCCAGTACTGAAATCAGAAAAGCCGCACGTTCTTACTATGCTGAAATTATGATGCCTTTTGCACCTCAGGTAAGGAAATATACTGAAGTGGCTTCTTCCCTTCAACCAAAGTTGATTGCCTCTTCTCATGGGCCGGTTTGGAACGACCCGGCCGCGATTATAAAGCGCTATATGAAATGGACTAATCCTCAAGTAGAGAAATCCGTAGTTATTCCTTATGTTAGTATGCATGGTAGTACCGCTGAAATGGTGGAGCGCCTGTCTTGGCGATTAGCCGGTAAAGGAATCTCTGTGCTTTGTCGCAACTTGGGTGAGCATCCAGACAGCTTGGCTGTGGAGACTGGTCATGTTATGGAGGATCTGGTAATGGCCGCTGCTGTGGTTTTTGCTACACCAACCGTATTAGGTGGACCCCATCCCGCTGTAGCTTATTGCGCCTTGGTTGCAAATGCCTTGCGTCCTAAGACCCGAATTGTCGGCTTAATGGGCTCTTTTGGTTGGGGGACTAAGGTTGATGAAGTTTTCTCAGTTTTGACTTCCGGAATGAAAAAAGCTAAAAGGCTAGAGCCTTTACTGGTTGAAGGTTTGCCTACAGAGGAAGAGTACAAAAAGATTGATGACTATGCTGATGCTCTGGCCGAAGAAATTATGGCTCTTGGAGAGGGGCTGCGCTAGTTTCATCACTGGTTAACTTAAGAAGCAGTACACTATAGATGTCGGCAGTGGAATTTTTCCAGTGCCGACACATTTTATTTGCTGTATTTTCGTCCGGGGCGAAAAGTGTAAGATCAGCGGTGAGTCGGGAGCCATCAAACAGTGATAGCCTTACTTGGAAGGCGCCATTGGCGTCGGGGAGGTAAGAGGCCACAATACTGGAATGATGATGAACCTGTTTCTGCCACTTTCTGGCTGATTGACTTAAATAAGCACGAATATGAGTAGGTAAGGTTGGCAGGAGCTGGTGAAGTACCAGCTCTCCCTCTGGGGTAATATCACAGCGATCTATACGCTTACCCTTAGCGTCTAAGAGATTCTCGTCTTTTCTCTGGGCTTCAATCATAAGTCGAGAGTTTTTAAGCTCTTCCTTGACTTGAGCAAAGGAAAAGTAGTCCAAATAAAGGGACTCAACAGCCCAATCTAATAGATCAGAAGAGGGAATGCTTCGCACCTGGCTGAGCATATATAATAAAATGAGCTTGCCGCTGGGCAAATCTGTCTCCGACACAATTATCTCCTTCATATAGCAGATACAATCGGTAGCCGCCGATTACAATACCTGATATTATAGCGGATTATTCAGAAGACTGCATCTATTCAAGGGATAATTTTGGCTGAAAATATATTCCCACAACCTAAGAGGTAATGCTATACTGTTGTCGTGCAGGTAGCTTTATGATGAAGCAAGAGTGCTACCTAAGTGACTAATTTGCAGGGAGCAGAAGATATATGATGAAACTGGATACCAACAACCTTATGCCTTTTGTCCGTGAAACGGAAATTTTACAAATGGAGCCGCAAGTTAAATTGGCTCATGAGATGTTACACAAGAAAACTGGTCCGGGAAGCGATTTTTTAGGCTGGCTGGATTTACCCAGTCACTATGACAAAGAAGAGTTTGCCCGTATTCGTAAAGCGGCTGCTAAGATTCGCAAGGATACAGATGTTCTTTTGGTTATTGGTATTGGCGGCTCCTATTTGGGTGCCCGTGCTGCCATTGAACTTTTATCTCACTCCTTTGGCCCAATGTTAACAAAGAGAGCTCGTAAGAGTCCACTGGTAATCTTTTGTGGAAATTCTTTAAGTTCCACCTACTTGGCAGAACTTTTCGATTTACTGGAAGGCAAAAGTGTTTCTGTTAATGTTATTTCCAAATCCGGTACTACTACCGAACCAGCTATTGCTTTCCGTATTTTTAAGAACTATATGGAAGATCGCTACGGGAAAGAGGAGGCCAGAACAAGAATCTATGCCACTACCGATAAAGCTCGTGGCGCACTTAAGACTTTAGCCGATGCCGAAGGTTACGAGACCTTTGTTGTTCCGGATGATGTAGGCGGACGTTTTTCCGTCCTGACGGCAGTAGGGTTACTGCCAATTGCAGTAGCGGGTATTGATATTCGCGAAGTTATGAAGGGGGCTAAGGATGCAGCACTGGCCTTCAAGAAAATTTCTGTTACGGAAAATCCTTGTTATCGTTACGCTGCTGCGAGAAATTGTCTTTTGCGTAGAGGTTATTCAACAGAGATTATGGTAAATTATGAACCTTCCTTCCATTTCATGACAGAATGGTGGAAACAGCTCTTTGGTGAATCTGAGGGTAAAGATGGTCGAGGAATATTTCCGGCAGGTGTAGACAATACAAGTGACTTGCACTCGATGGGGCAATATATTCAAGATGGCCAGAGGAATCTGTTTGAGACAGTTATTAAAGTGGGCAAGCCGCGCCATAGTTATCTGATTCCTAAGGATAAGGACAATCTTGATGGCTTAAACTTTTTGGCTGGAATGGATATGGATGAAGTGAATCAGAAGGCTCTACTGGGTACGGTTTTAGCTCATGTTGATGGTAAAGTACCTAACTTGATCTTAGAAATTCCGGAGCTGACGCCTTACTGGTTTGGTCAAATGGTGTTCTTTTTTGAAAAGGCTTGTGGAATTTCCGGTTACTTACTGGCGGTCAACCCTTTTGACCAACCTGGTGTAGAAGCGTATAAGAAGAATATGTTTGCCCTTTTGGGCAAGCCAGGCTTTGAAGCGGAGAAAGCTGCTTTAGAGAAACGTTTGCAAAAAGAATCTTGAGGATTCTCAAGCATTTTAGCGGAATGGGCGGTCTTATCTTTGGGTAGGCCGCTTATTTACATATAGATGGAGTACATAATGAAAATAATGCACAGAACTAAATACCAACCAGTAGAGATAAGCCGTTCTGATCTGCTGGCCGTTCTAAACCCTGCCCGTTATACCGGTGGGGAATGGGGAATGATCAAGAAGGCATCCGTATTGGAGAAGATTACTGCAACCGGAGAGACTTCTACCGTTCGGTTTGCTTTTTGCTTTCCAGATATTTATGAAATTGGCATGAGTAACCTGGCACTGAAAATTTTATACGAGGTACTAAATTCCAGTCCGGATATTTGGTGTGAACGGGTCTTTTCCCCTTGGCTTGATATGGATAAGCTCTTGAGAGAAAAGCAATTGCCGCTTTTCTCCCTTGAAAGCTCTACGGCACTTAAGGATTTTGACATTGTTGGTTTTACTCTACAGTATGAAATGTGCTATACCAATGTACTACAGATGTTGGATCTGGGCGGAATTCCACTCTTATCTAAGGACCGTGGGGATGAAGATCCTTTGGTTATCGCCGGTGGGCCGGTGGTTTATAATATTGAGCCTATGGCTGATTTCTTTGATTTGGTAGTAATTGGAGAAGGTGAAGCGGTAATTTTAGAACTTACCGCTCTTTATAAACAATACAAAGAACGGCGTTTGAAGGGTAGTGGTTTTTCAAAGCTTGATTTTCTGAGAGCGGCGGCTCAAATCCCCGGTATCTATGTCCCAGCATTTTATCAGGCTGAGTACCATGAGGATGGCAGAATCAAGGCCTTAAATATCATTGACTCCGCTGCCAGTCCACGGATTCTGAAGCGAATACAGATGGATCTGGATCAGAGTACTTATCCGGTAAATCCAGTCGTGCCTCATTCCAAAATTGTGCATGACCGGGCTTATTTAGAGCTTTTTCGTGGGTGCATCCATGGCTGCCGCTTTTGTCAGGCAGGTTTTCTCTATCGCCCAGTACGGGAAAAGTCTGCGGCAGTTCTTTGTGCGCAAGCTTTTGCTTTAGAAAATAATACCGGCTATGACGAAATTGGTATGTTGTCCCTGTCTACCAGTGACTATCGCCAGCTTTCGACTTTGACGGATCAGCTCCTTGAGCCCTTTGCTTCTAACCACACCAGCTTGTCTCTACCCTCTTTACGCGTGGACTCCTTCTCCTTAGACTTAATGCAAAAGGCGGCGGGAACAAGAAAGTCAGGCCTGACCTTTGCTCCAGAGGCGGGGACACAACGCCTTAGAGACGTAGTCAACAAGGGGATTCAGGAAGAAGATATTCTTAATTCCTTGCGACTGGCTTTTGAAGGTGGATGGAGTAGCGTTAAACTCTATTTTATGTTAGGCTTGCCCACCGAGACAGATGAGGATGTTTTAGGGATTGCCGAGTTAGCTCGAAAAATAGAACGACTTTATTTTGAAGTTGCTAAGTCCGGTAAGGGGAAGCGACGGAAATTAGAACTAACGGTTTCTACCTCCATGTTTATCCCTAAACCCTTTACCCCTTTCCAGTGGGCGCCACAGGCTACGCCGGAAGTTTTAGCTGCACGGCAGGTTCTGTTACGAAATCATTTGCGAAGTCGCAACATCAAGTATATCTGGCACGATTTAGATACCTCGGTTTGGGAAACTGTTATTGCCAGAGGAGATCGCCGCTTGGGTGCTGTCTTATTGGAAGGCTACCGGTCAGGCCTTTATTTTGATGCCTGGGATGATATTTTCAAAATGGAACCCTGGGCTGAAATCTTGCAGCGTCACGGTCTATCTATCGAATTCTACTCTGTCAGGGAAAGAGATGAGGCTGAAATTTTCCCTTGGGATCATATTGATCCGGGAGTTAAGAAAGACTATTTATGGCAAGAATATCGGTTAGCGTTAAAAGAACAGACTACCCCGTCTTGTCGGGAATCTTGTACAAATTGTGGGGCAGCGGCCTTTGGTGGAGGTGTTTGTTATGAATCTAGAGGATAAGCAGAAAGCAATGACCATGCTTCCCCCTCAAGTTGCCCATGTGATTCGGTTTACCTTTACTCGCCAGGGTGCAATGGCTTATATTGGCCATTTGGATTTAATGCGAACTTTTGAGCGGGCTCTTAGAAGAGCTCATCAACCGGTTTTGTACTCTCAGGGCTATAATCCTCGGCCGATGATGGTCTTTGCTTTACCTTTAGGCGTAGGTATAGCGACGGTTTCAGATTATTTAGATGTATCTTTTGCTGAACCACTTGCCCCTGATGAGGTTATCAAAGCGGTTAATTCTTATTTGCCTCAGGATGTTTTTTTAACCCATGCTCATGTTGTAGACGCATCAGGTTCAAGTCTCATGTCTTTAGTCTCTGCCGCTGCCTACGACTTGATTGCTCCGAACATTGTAGAGCCGGCTTTATTCCTGCTGGAGCGTGACGAAATTATCGTTGAGAAGCAATCGAAGGGTAAGCCTCTTTTGGTTGATATTCGGCCATTAATTTTGGACATTCGGCCTATAGCTTCTCAGGCTTCAGGCTTGGAAAGTCCGGAATCCGCCACAACTGAAGGTATTCAGCTTTTGGTGTGCGCTGGTTCAAGTCGGAATGTAAGACCTGATCTTTTTCTGTCGGCTTTAACCCTGTACCAAAATTATCCCCCTTCTTTGGCCGCAAATTGCCAAGTTCGGCGGAAAGATCTATATCAGGGCGAATATCCTCAGCTAGTTTCTTTGGGAGAAGCATAGATGTTACGGTTATTTGGTGAAATTAAA
Organism: uncultured Oscillospiraceae bacterium; assembly: GCA_964518595.1. GTDB lineage: Bacteria > Bacillota > Clostridia > Saccharofermentanales > Saccharofermentanaceae > CAZFHA01. Next base: position 35,389 of record CAZFHA010000021.1, on the reverse strand, counting down.
GAGTCTATCACAGATGGTCCGGGGCTACGTTACGCTATTTTTACCCAAGGATGCCCGCACTACTGCGAAGGCTGCCATAATCCGGAAAGTCATTCCTTCACCGAAGGCTACCTGGTTTCTGAAGCTGACGTGATTGCTAGTTTTAAAGCCAATCCGCTACTGGATGGCATTACGATCAGTGGCGGCGAACCTTTCATGCAAGCTCTTGAACTGGCGCAAGTGGCTCAAGCTGCTAAAGAAAGCCAGTTGTCGGTTATTCTTTACTCTGGTTATACCTTTGAAGAAATTCTTGCTCAGGCAGAAGACAAGCCGGGTTATATTGAGCTGTTATCTCAAGCTGATATCCTGATTGACGGTAAATTTGAAGTTGAGAAAAAGTCACTAGATCTACGCTTTCGAGGTTCAAGTAATCAGCGAGCCGTTGATGTGGCAGCTTCGTTAGCTCGTGGACAGGTGGTTATCTACCCCTTATAAGATTCTTTGCCATATAAAGGGAGAAAAACCAGAATGTTGCACAGATGGCGGTAACAGGGTAATATATTATGCGAGATTTTATTTTAGCCTAAGGAGGAAGGACATGAATAAAGCTGAACGTGGTTTTGCCGAAAGTTTACTCAGAATCTTTGATAATGTCCTTCTTACAGAAGAAAAGGCTCTAGCCAGAGGTTACTTTGCAGATCTCTCTATTGCTGAGATGCATACCTTAGATGCCATTGGTCCCTATGAAGCTTTAGCAATGAAAGAAACGGCTGAACGCTTGGGGATTACCACTGGAACTCTTACTGTGGCTGTGGATCGTCTAGTAAAGAAGGGGTATATCGAGCGCGCTCGGGATACTAAGGATCGTCGAATTGTCAGAATTCGTCTCACCCGTAAAGGCAAATTGGCCTATCGGATGCATGCTAGGTTTCACGCGCTATTGGTTCAACGAATTATGAGCCCTTTGGAGCAGCAGCAAAAAGAATTATTAGCTGATATGGTCGCTGAAATTGACCGTTTTATATCGGAACAACAACAAAAATACAGTCGGGAAGACTAAGAGTAATTTATAGGAGGCTATTATGTCTGAACAGCAAAAGGATAACCCACGAGAACGATTTCCCCAAGGGGATGAAATCGAAAAGAAGAAAGATCGCATTTATGATGATGTTATTGCCATGACAATGCGGCATACAGATATATCACCTACGGATATAAAGCCGGAAACCGATATTCTGTATGATTTAGGGTTTGACTCGTTACAGATATATGAGCTTATAATTGACCTGGAAGAAGGTTATGACATTCGGATTCCAGATGAAGAGTTAGAGAAGATTCACTCTGTCTGGGATGTGGTGAATCTGGTTTACACTTTAACCTTAACAAAATAGCTGAAGATGCCGTTACCGGTAAGGGAGCTAAAGATGCAGTATGTGTTTCTAATCAATCGCTTTGCAGATCGAAAGCGTGTACAGGCTATGGAGACAGCTATTTACGGTTTAGAACAGCGTTTGGGGAAGCAAGTGGTGACACACTTTACCGAATACCCAGGACATGCTGGTGTTTTGGCCTCCGATTATGCTCGCTCCTTAGGGAAAGAGGCAATAATTTTGGCCTGTGGCGGCGATGGTACTATTCATGAGGTAGCCAATGCCTTAGCTCACACAGAAACCCCTGTAGCTATTTTTCCCATGGGAACAGGAAATGACTTTGCCCGGACGGTTTTAAATGCGAGCCAATATGAAAATCCTGCCAGTATTCTTACCCGAATTGAGCAGCATCAAATTAGAAAAATTGATCTTATTAAGATTAATAGCTTCGATCAAAAAGGCAATCTCTTACCTATGTGGAGCCATTACAGTGTGAATATTACTTCTTTTGGCCTGGATACTATGGTACAGTCAACGGCAAAAAAGTTAGTACATGGGGTTAAGCGCAATCCACTTGTCCGTAAAAATGCTTATCAGCTGGCGGTTGCTGCTTGTCTCGCCAAAGGGTGGGATTTCAAAATGCATTACACGTTAAAATTAGCCACAGCGGACGAACAGCATATCGATGGCGAAATGGCCTATTGCCTTGCCTCTATTTGCAATGGAAAATACTATGGCAATGGATTTAATCCGGCACCTTCTGCCAAGCTAGATGATGGGTTATTGGACTTTTGTATTGTGGAGGACATGCCTCTGGTTAAGGTGATTCCCCTTGTTTCTAAGTACAAAAAAGGCACCCATATTGGTCACCCCAAAATTCATAGTTTTCGGGTGACCTCAGGTACCTTAACCGCCAGTGAAGAAACACTTCAGTTACAAGGCAATTACGACGGTGAGGATTTCTGGGGACATAGGGTGGAATTTCATGTGGTTCCTGCCGCTCTGCCCTTCGTCTTTTTTGATTAATGAGAGTGGGCAGCTTCCATATTCTTCATCCATGTCACCAAATCATCTGTCATGCGGTGAGCATCGCGGCCGTACTGGGCAGGATCAAAGGGTTTTCCGAAATGTAAAGTAACTCTCTTGCGGCGATGATTCTTCTTATCCCAAGTTTGGGGCCATTTCATATGGCGTGAAAAGGCTTGGTAGCCACCTTCAATATAGACCGGCAGAAGGGGTACACGAGCCTTTATAGCCATGTAAGCAGCGCCGTCTTTAAATTCACCTAGTTTTCCGTCAGGACTTCTGGTACCTTCGGGATGAACCAGCATGATGTGTCCATTTTCAATTTCTTTTTTCGCCTTGATTAGGCCTCTAACAGCACTACCATAACGGTCTACTGCAATTCCCCGGCCTACTCGCATTATCAGGCGGCCAAAAGCTCCGTGCGAGGTTTCCAGGTCGGAAGCGGCTAAACAACAAAATTGCCGAAAATGTTTCTTGGGTAAAAAATTAGCAATCCAAAGACCATCCACATAGGTCTGGTGATTGGCAGCAATAACATAGGGAGGCGATAAGGGGATGTTTTCCTGGCCTGTCGCTCTGAAGCGAAGTAGGCATTTACTGCCTAGTACACCGACTGAATAGAAAAAATAGCCCAGAAAGCCTCTTTTGGTGGGGTATTTATCTTGCTCTTCAGAAAGAGTGGAATTCTCTTGTTTGTTATTTACAGTGGAAGCGTCAATTTTTTTCTCTGGACGCTGCGTTGTTTGGTGATCACTCACTATGGGTATATCCTCCAGTTTCTTTGACTCGATTATAAACCATGCTAGACCAGGGAAAGGGGATTGTCAATTGTTCTTGCTAAAAAAGGTTTGACAATCAAAACATTTTTCGGTCAATCCGTAGACTGTCACGTCTATCCATGATATTATCGAAATCGGATTTCCTAGAAATTTTATTCGTCTTTCTTCAGAAAGAAGCCAGACGTTAGGGATAAAAAAAATTTATTTTTCTCAGCCAGGAGGATGTCAACATGCAGATTGTTAAAGGTAAAGGAATTCATGAAACCATACGTTACCCTAATATTCGGGAACTTGTTTTAGATACCCGTAAACGTTATGAGAGCCGTGATGCTTTTATTTTTAGACGTAAGCCCACCGAGGCAGAGATTCACAAGACCTACCAAGACTTCGTAGGTGATGTAGAGGCTATTGGGACGGCACTGCATGATTTGGGTTTTACCCATCGAAATCTATCGGTGATTGGTGAAAATAGTTATGAGTGGATGGTCGCCTACTCGGCTATACTTAGCGGTGTGGGAACAGGGGTACCTCTTGATCGACTTCTGCCTGAAGGCGAAGTGATTAGTCTTTTGCGTCGGGGAAAGGTAGCTGCTCTTTTCTATCATCCTAAACACCACGATATGATGCTGTCTATTGCGAAATTATCTGGAGTGGAAGAACTGGGCGTAGAAAAATTTATTTGTATGGAAACGGAAGCACTTCCTCACGGATTACCTGAAGATGAACGGTTTATGGATTTTAATTCTTTACTTGCCAGAGGACAGGAGCTTCTGGGGAATGGGGACAGGCGTTTTCATGAAACGGATATTGATACAGAATCCGTGCAGATTTTGCTCTTTACTTCTGGAACTACAGCTAGTAGTAAAGCGGTTATGCTGACGCAGAATAATATTTGTGCCAATGTATCGGCGATTACCAGCACCCTATGGGTTGAGGCTGGAGAGCGAGCTTTTTCAGTCCTACCTCTTCACCATACCTTCGAAAATACCTGTGACTATTTTTTACTTTCAAGGGGGTGCGTAATTTGTTTTTCCGATGGTTTACGTTATCTCCTAAAAAATATCCAGGAATGGCATATTGAAGTTATGCTCTCGGTGCCACTGCTTTTTGAAACCGTCCATCGAAAAATCATGGATGGGATTGAGGAAGCCGGTAAAGGTAAGCTTATTTCTATTGCTGTACCAGTGACTCGGTTTTTGCGGCGCTGTAAACTAGATCTTCGCCGCAAAGTTTTTTCCGATGTTTTAGAAAAAATGGGTGGACACCTGCGACTGGTAGTTATTGGCGGTGCAGGCATTGATAAGAGTATCATCCGTGATTTTAATAATTTTGGCATAGATTTTCTGATGGGCTATGGGCTAACGGAAACCGCTCCGGTAATCAGTACCACCACACCGGAATGCAATATTTACGGCAGTGTGGGGCGTCCCATGGTGGATATTGAAGTAGCTATTGATACAGACAGTGATCGGCGTGGTGAGGTTGGTGAAATTTTAACCCGCAGTGCATGTGTTATGAAGGGCTACTATGAAAATGAAGAGGCTACTCAGGCCGTGCTGCAACCGGATGGATGGTTTCGGACCGGTGACATGGGCTATTTGGATAAGCATGACTGCATACACATAACCGGGCGGGTGAAATCAATGATTGTACTTCCTAACGGAAAGAAAGTCTTCCCGGAAGAAATTGAATCTTTAATCAATCTGATTCCCGGCGTTAAAGAATCTTTTGTCTGGGGTGAGGTAAAGGATAAAGACAATATAGAGATCTGTGCAAAAATTTTAATTGACCGCCAAGAGGTTGGAAAGCATTTGCCGATTCCTGAAAAAACTCCGGGAGATCTCTCTATCCATAATTACTTTAGTGGTAAAATAAAAGAGATTAATCATCAGATGCCTTCTTTTAAAGCCGTTCGTTATATGGTCTATTCTGAAGGTGAAATGGTTAAAACTACCACAATGAAGATTAAACGCCAACAAGAGTTGGACGCAATACATAATTTACTTGCATCGGCTGATATCACAATAAAAGAAGCTTCCGGTCAGATACTGGAAACACTAAGCTAAATTGATCGGTACTTATGTATTAGGGAGGAGTTTTTCGTGGGGATACGCATTCTTTATGGATTGCATCCACAGACTTTAGCTGATACATGCCTAGAGGAAGTTGCTAATGAAGCCTTGGCATGGCCGGATAGGCGAGCCTTTCTTTTGGTGCCGGAACAAATTAAGGCCGACACGGAGACACGCTACCTCAGCTGTTTAAAAGGTCTTGCCAAATCTTCCGACGCTGAATTTACTTTGATGTTGGTGGATGTAGTTAGCTTTCAAAGACTGGCTCACCGAATCTTAGTTGAGGTGGGGGGGCTTAGTGAAGATTATTTGGACAGTACCAGCCGCACTTTATTGTTGTTTCAAATATTAAACCAAAATAGAGAACAGTTCCCTCTCCTAAGTGCCTTAGCAGACCGGATTGGTTTTATTCCCGAACTAGATTCGGTTTTAGGGGATTTTTGGCGCTATCATGTTACCTCCGACAAACTTCGTCAAGTCGAAGGAGAATTTCAAGATCCTGCGGTAGCTCAAAAAATTAAAGAATTCTCAGAGCTACTGGCTCTATTTGATGAGATTACACAAAGCTTGGGTTATTGTGAACAGGAGCAGGAACTGGATCACTTGTCGAAAATTATCTCTCAGCTGGGTTCAAAGGCAGTTAAGGAGACCTGGCCTCTTAATCGTCTAAGTTACCTGAAAAACACTAAAATTTGGATTATGGGTTTTGGCGAAACCCGTAATTTTACGCCTCAGGAATGGGGTGTTATTCGGGAGTTAGCACGGGTCTGTGATACGGTAACCGTAGCCATATGCGCTGATAGCTTGCCTAGACATATAGGCCAGATAAAGCAGGGTCCACCGGCCTACTATTTTGGACGCTATACCCTATACCAGTTGAAGAATGAATTTGCTGACAGTGAGCTTCAACTTCTTTCGGAGACTCCGCCTCGAGCACCGGAGCTTCATCATCTTAGTATGTGTTTTAGCGATTATGCTGATCAGGTCTACGACAAGCCTTGTTCAGCCATAAAAGTCTATGCTGCTTCTGATCGAGCTGATGAACTTCGTTACGTTGCGGGACAGATTCGACGCTTGGTCTTAACCGAAGGTTATCGCTATCGTGATATAGCTATGGTGATTTGTAGTCCTCCAGACTACAAAGGCGATATTCACTCTGTATTTGCTGCCTATGGTCTGGAAGCTTTTTTAGATCAGCGCCGACCCTTAGCGGGAACAGTATTAATGGAATTCGTTATGGCACTGCTGGATTTAACGGTTAGTGGCTGGAGCTTTCATAAATTGATGATCGCAATCAAGTCTGGGCTGTGCCACATTCCGGCTGAAGAAGCGGATCTTTTAGAAAACTATTTTCTTAAGCATGGGCTGTTTAAGGGGTATCGTATTTTTAATCCGAAAAACTACAGTTCGGATAAGGATCAGCAAGGTCCACTCATTTGGGCCACCGTTCAAAGGGTATTGTTCCCTCTACGGCAGTTTCATCAGACTTTTTCCCGGCTCAAAACTGCGGCTGAGAGAGCTGAGCTGCTACGTGATTTTCTGTACCTTTACGGAGGGGAAGATGAGGAGTATGGCCTAGGTATTGCAGCTCAAGTGGGTTCTCTGGCGGAGGAATGGCAAGAACAAGGCTATCAAGAAGCGGCCTTGGCTCTGGTACTATCTTTTAATGAGCTGGTGAAACTCTTAGAAAAAATTCAAGGCCCCATCGGGCAAATCGAAATGAATGCGGCTAATTTTCGGGGCTTTCTGGCAGCAGGAATGGAGGCCTCTTTTTCGGGAACCATACCAGCCTATGTTGATCAGGTACAAGTTTCCGATTGTCGTCGAGGACATTTGCGAGGACAAAAAGTCCTTTTTATCCTAGGTGCTACCCGTGAGGTTTTTCCTTTTACCGTTGTAAAAGAAGGCTTTCTCCGGGGGGAGGAGAGGGAAAAGCTGGCTGAGTCATTGCAGCAAGCTTTTCCAAGCCGAGCCAGGGAACAGTATTATAGTGATTTATTTACTGCCTTTGCCCTGCTAGATCGAGTTTCTGATCAGTTGATTTTTACCTATCCACAGACAGCAGAACCTTCGACGGTTATTCGCCAGGTGGAAAAGCTTTTTCCTCAGGCAGCATTTAGTTTTTTTCAAGAGTTAGACTGGGATAGTCCTAAGTTTTGCTCATCTCGAGCCTTGCAAAGGCAAATTTATAGAGTACTCTACTCCAAAGATGCTAAGGAAGAAGATCAAATCTTTGCCCGAGCCTTGCTTTGGCAATTTCCCGAGCTAGATAAGGATTTTGTGGAGGCAGTCAATCAGGAGAAGGTTCAGTTGCCTCTGGATTTGATGCAGCGTTTATTGCCTTCTACGCTAAATATGAGTGTCTCCCAAGTAGAAAGCTATGCCCAATGCCCCTTCCGCTATTTTAGTGATTATATTTTGAAACTGGCACCGAGGGAAGAGTATCGGGTTCAAAGTAATGATATAGGTTCATTTTTACACCACATGCTGGAACTGAGTCTCTTAGAGTATAGAAATGACATCAAAGGTAAGCCGGAGACCCAGGTTCAAAGCATATATGATAGCTTTGTCAAAAGAGATTTCTTTCAGTGGGCTGAAAAAATATTTTGGCAGACGGTGAAGGCAGATGATTGCCCCTTGACCCGTGATCCGGCCTTTTTGGCTTCTTTTTCCGGCCGTATGATTCGAATGGCTGCCTATTCATTAAAGGCAATTCTGCTGGGGATTTCGCCTCAGGGCTTTCAGCCTGACAAATTAGAGTGGCGTTTTGGAAGTTCGCCGGAGACCGCCTTACAGGTGGCGGTTAATCAGGAATACAATGTTCGATTTCGGGGAATCATTGATCGAATTGATCTTTCGGCTCAAAAGGGGTTCAGAGTAATTGATTATAAAAGTGGAAATAAAAACATTGACTACAACCAACTCTTTCATGGTTTATCCCTTCAATTACCGCTTTATCTTCGCGCTTACCAAAGTCAATCAAAGGATTCCAAACCAATGGGCGCAGGCTATTTCTATCTTACCGCTCCCCTTGCTCAGATCGGAAGCCTACCTGCCCCTCCGGTAGAAAAGGCCTTGGAGGCGGAGCTAGAGAAAATTTATGCTCTAAGATCCATGGACTTAGATTCTTCCGGCTTAGAATTGGCAGGAGCGTATGCCAGTCGGAAGGTGGCTGAGTACTGTAGACAGATGGTGGCCGGAGATTTCTCGGCACGGCCACAGTGCGTTTCTACCGATAAGAGTAAACTACCCTGCGGCTACTGTGATTTTATCGCGATTTGCGGAATTGATCCTTTAGTACCGCCGGCAAAATTTCTGCCTCCACTTTCGCCCATTGTGGAGGAGGGTAAAAAACTTAGCAAAGGTGAAACCTTTTTGAGACATATTTCGTCGGAAGAAGATCAAAGTTCTGAGGGAGACAAATAATGGAGTTAACAGAGGCTCAAAAGGAAGTAGTAAAGGCACCAAAAACAAACCTTTTAATCAGTGCTGCTGCTGGCAGTGGAAAGACCAGTGTTATGGTAGAGCGGATCGCCAGTCGGATTGCTTCGGGCGAGACTGACTTGCGTCAGCTTTTAGTAATGACCTTTACGAAAATGGCGGCAGTCCATATGCAGGACAAGATTGAAAAACGGCTATTGGCCATTCTTTCTGAAAGTGGAGATGAAGAAACCAGACAGAGAATCGTAGAGCAATTGTCCTATCTGCCCAGAGCGCAAATTTCCACCGTCCATTCTTTTTGTTTAGAAGTGATTCAAAACTTTGGTTATCATGCTAAGACTTCCGCAGGCAAGCCTCTTTTACAGGGACAAGTAGAAACTTTGGACGAAACCAGACGATCCATACTCTTTCAGTCAGCGGTAGAAGAAGTTTTGAATAGCTTATATGAAAAGCTCTACCAAGGATTGCCGGCGCAGGAAATTTTACAAGCCGAGGAGCCAAAAGAAAGCCAAGCCCCAAAGTCTGAAAGCGATGCCCAGCTGTCGTTTTTTACCTTTGACAAAGATATAACCTTTCAGAGCTGGTTTTCCGACTTTGAGCGGATGCTTCTGTCTTTAGGTGATGCAAAATCTGACGGCCGGATTAGGGACTATATAAGTAAGTTTCATAGCTTTTTACGAAGTATGCCTGATTACCGGAAATGGTTAGAAGGACAGCTGCACAATTTGCGTGCTGACAGCTTACATTTTTCTGCTTCGCAAACGGCTAAAATACTACTGGAACAGTTTGAAATTGCCTTTTCCCACGCGGCTTCAGCTTTAGAGCCGCTTAAACGTTTAGCGGCTGAGGTAGATTTTGTCAAAGATAAAAAAAAGAATTTGCTTTACCGTGAGTTCTATCAGGAGCAACTACAAAAGCTTCAGGAGCTTGGGCGTGCGCTTGCCTCCGCTGCCGTGGAAGATCGTTGGGATATTTGTGCCGCCTGCGCTGCCAGTCTCCCCGAAGGAAAAGGCGCTTCTTTACGGGCATCCGACCCGGAGGGCAGTAAAAGAGACTTTTTTGCCCTTTATGAACCGGTATATGAGGTTATCTTTTACCTAACCGGGCAGGGGAGCAAGCGCATACAAGAGAATTTCTATACCAATGCCCAGTATATTTTTAGTCGCAGCAGTGTCGCTATCGGTGAGGATCTGGCCTATATGCTTCCGGTGGCGGAGTGTTTCTTCACGCTCTTATTACAAGTTGACCAGCGATATCAGGATAAAAAACAGCAGGAGAGCTATATCGATTTTGCCGATTATGAGCACCTTGCCCTTAGGCTTTTACAAAATAGTGAAGCCGGAGCTTATTATCAAGGGAAGTTTAAGGAAATCTATATAGACGAGTATCAAGATAATAGCCGTATTCAAGAGGCCTTAGTTTCGGCGATTGCTAGTGATAACTGTTTTATGGTAGGTGATATTAAGCAGAGTATTTATCGCTTCCGGCATGCTCGCCCGGAGATTTTTCTGCAGCGCAGCCAGCAATACCAGCAGGGTAATGCTGGGCGACTTTTACATTTGAACAGTAATTTTCGCAGTCGACCGGGGGTGCTGAACTTTGTAAATGATATATTTACCCGTATACTCTCTGCCGATAGTGGTGAAATTGATTATGATGATACCCAGCGGCTCTTTCCAGAATTGCCGGCTTTATCTCAGGACCCTTCGGTAACCTTATACCTTGTAAATCCTCTAATTAATACGGAGCTTTCGCAGTCAGAGAATTGGGAAGTAGAGGAAACCTTGCCAGAGGATAGTCGTGAGGTTGAAGATAGCCAGATGACTTTGGGAGATGAGAGTGAGGAAAAGACGGAGACAATTGAAAAACGTCAGAAGGAAGCTTTGGTCGTGGTAAGGGAGATTCGTCGTTTGGTGGCGGAGGGAGCAGAATGGCGTGATATAGCTATTTTAGCTAGACAGAACAAAGATGCTGCTTTGTATAGTGATTTCCTGCAGCGCTATAATATCCCCACTGTGGGAGAAAAAGAGAAAGAGTTTTTTCAAGACCGAGAATTACTATTGATGGAAAACGTAATGCGACTTTTGGATAATTTTTGTCAGGATATTCCGCTGGCAGCTGTGATGCAATCAGCCTTTCGTCAATCCCAATTTAGGGCAGAGGAGATGGCGGAGATTGTTCTTTTTGGTCGAAAATTAATAGGTGAGGACTGTCATTTCTATGAGGCCGTACTGAGTTACCAAGCTCAAGGAGAGGAAAAAAGGCTTAAAACAAAATTAGCTTCTTTCTGCGGCTGGATACAAGATCTCCGCAGTCGAAGCATGTATTGCTCTATAAGTGAGTTGATAGAGCAAATTTATATAGAAAGTGGATTGGAAGAAATCCAAGACAGAACCACACAGGCTTTTGAATCCAGTAATTCTCTAGAGCTATTTAAATTCTGGGCAAATAGTTTTGAAAAAGGTCGGCGACGCGGATTGTACCATTTTGTAAGCTACTTGCAGGACATACGAAATCGCAAGGAAAAGCTGGATGTTAGCGGAGGCTTAAAGCCGGGACAAAACGCAGTTCAGTGCATGAGTATTCATAAAAGTAAGGGGCTGGAGTTTAAGTATGTTTTTCTGGTAGCAATAGATAAAAGTATTACTGCTAAGGACAGTACGGCTTCTTTCAAACTTTCAGAAAATTTTGGTATTGCCATTAACTATATTCGGCCGGATCTCGGCTATAGCTATCCAACTCATGGGATGTTGGCTTTAAGAGAATTAGATAAAAGAGCCCAACTAGCCGAAGAGATGCGTCTACTTTATGTCGCCTTAACTCGCGCTGAGGAGAAGTTATATCTCGTAGGTTCTTTGGCTAAGAATCAAGGAGAACAGCTAGTAAAGCCTTTGCGTCTGGCTCAGAAAGCCGCCCAGTATCAAGAACCCATTCTGCCGGCTCATCTGGTGGCTAAGGCTACCAGTTACTTGGAACTGATTCTTATGGCTATTGCCGAAGATTCGCAGGCCGTTTCTTGGCTTAAACAGGCGCAGCAAGTTGTAGCTTGTCCAGCTTTTCCTTCCGCTAAGCAGACCTTTCAGATGGAGTGGTTAAATTATGATGACCTTGAGGGCCAGCTCACTGAGCCAGAAGAGCCGGAGGCGGAAGAAGAGCTGCCTTTACTTCGTCTTGAAAAACAGCAGTTAACCAAAGACACTATCCAAAAATTCTCTTTGCAATTACAGGGGCAATATTCCTACGAAGAAAGCACAAGAATACCCGCCAAAGTTTCAGTAAGTGAACTAAAAAGGCGACTTAATGACTATCAACGTCCGGAAGAGGAGGAGGAGAGTGGCTCAGAGCCCCTGGAAAAGCTCTTACCTATGAGTTTTCAGGTTTTGGGATCCGCAGACCAAAGTACTACTTCGGTTACCGGGGCTAGGAAGTTAACCGCTCCACAACGGGGAACTTTGCTTCACAGTGTATTTCGTTATCTGGACTTGGCGGGGCTTAGAGAGGAACTGACACGACAAAATACGAAAGAAGATAGAGAAGATTTAATTCAAAAAGAATTAGAAAAAATGGTAGAACTGCGTATGATCAGCCCGGATATGTTACCAGAACTAAAACCATTTCGAAAGCAAATTCTTACTTTTGCTGAGTCTGATTTGGCACGAAGAATTGTCAGTGCTGAGACCGATTCTTCTCTGGGGGTTTTTCGTGAAATTCCTTTTTCTTTAGCCAAACAAAGAGAAACAGGCGACAATGAGCTTATTCAGGGGATGATTGATTGCTGGTTTTTAGAAGGCAATAAGGCTATATTAGTTGACTATAAGTCGGATTTTATTAAGGGGGATGATAAGACAATCAGAGCTACCTTAAAGCAGCGCTATGAAGCGCAATTAAACTACTATGCCCAAGCCATTACAGCTGCAACTCACCTGCCGGTGGAAGAACGTATGATTTGGCTGATTCCCGCCGGCGCCGCTTTTCGGCTCTAAGCTCTTTGAAAAATTGTTGTAATAATTGCTTGCTTTCTTCTGCTAGGATACCGCTTTGATAAAGAACCTGGTGATTATGCTTTTGATCGAAAAGAAACATGGAGGAAGAGACTGCACCTGCCTTAGGATCGGTAGCACCGAAGTAAACCTTCCGAATCCGTGCCTGAATAATGGCACCGGCACACATAGCGCAAGGCTCCAATGTCACATATAGATCGCAATCTTCCAGACGCCAAGAACCCAAGCGGCGACAAGCTTGGCGCAAAGCCATGATCTCGGCGTGGCCGGTAACATCTTGTCGGGTCTGACGCAGATTATAGCCTCGGGCAATGATTTTTCCCTCTTTAACAATTACGCAGCCGATGGGTGATTCGCCAAGAGTATAGGCCTTATGCGCCAGCCGCAGAGCACTTTTCATATGATAGGTCGAGTTCATTTTACGCTGTTTCTTTTCCATAGTTTTTACTATAACACAAAGCGAAAGCAACAGGAAAAATCTGCTGGAAATATTGCATTGTATTCTTAAAGGTGTGAAATTTTTTTAAAAACCCGGGAGAAGCAGAGCTTTAGTACCGGAATTGTTCTATATATTTACTATCCTTGCAATTTGACAATTGCGCTTTACGCTATTAAAGCGTATAATTATCCTGCTGTATTTGGGCGAAGTATGCCTAAACGGTGGGAAGATAAAAAAGAAGGATGGATTAATAATGGCGACACAACAGGGTATTTGTAAGAATTGCGGCTCGCTTATCATGCTGAATGACAAAGAAGAACTCTGTGAGTGTCTTTTCTGTGATTGTGTTTTCCCTAGCAAGGAAGCCATGGAGATTGCCAAGCATCCCGAGGACTTTACGTTCCCCAATGAGCCTCAACCCAAGAGAGAGGGGACGAAGCGTTATAATGCGGCTCCGGTTTTCCCTGATCCAATTCCGGCTGCGGTTAAGCGGGCTGAGGTAAAGGAAGAGCCTAAGGTACAGAAGAGTCCTTATGAAGTATCGCCGGATGACATTAAGGCGCCGAAGAAAGCGCTATTTGTAATCTGTGGTATTGCGGCGGCGGCTATTGTTTTGACCATAGCTATAGCTTGGCCCTTGTATTCTATTCGGATGAGCAATCGGAGTGCTTTGGCTGAAGTAATGTCGGAAGAGGTATTTACAGCTTTTAAAGTTAATACCGAAGATCCGGAACAGAAGGGCTCTCACATTGGGTTTGCCCTAAGAGGACAGCAGAACAACGAACTGATCGTAGCTACATCTGATAAGATAACTAATGAAGATGTTTTGACGACTTTTAAGAACTATGCTCGTGCCAGAGCAGAGCAATATGGATTAAATCCTGACGATTTTTCAGCGACCTACGGCGGAATCAAACTAATGGTCTATGGGGCTGATGGCGGTTTTGAACTTTCTGTTCAGAATCCTGAAGATCTGACTGCTGAAGCAGTTAAAGCTTTAGCTTAAAGTAGATAGGCAGACATACACAGATAACATTTTACTCTATTGACTATGCACATAGTTGAGGAGAAGATTTTCCAATTGGCATGGGAGGGAATATATGCCCAGTGACTACAACTCAATTCTTATAGAGATTGAAAGCATTGCCTCAGGTAATAACAATCGCATTACTTACAAAGATGTGATGGCGATTATAGAAGCTAATGACGTAGATCCGGAGGTGGCTGAGAAAATTTTTGATTCTCTTGAGACCAAGATGATCGAAATTTTACCGGAGACCAACGTAGAAGAAGAAAACTTTATTGATGTGGATCTTAATGCTGGCCTCGGTGAGGGTGTTGGTCTTGATGATCCGGTCAGAATGTACCTTAAAGAAATTGGTAAGGTTCCCTTATTGACGGCTGATCAGGAACAAGACTTAGCTCAACGGATGCTTCAGGGAGACCAAGAAGCTAAGGACATGTTGATTGAGGCCAATTTGCGCCTTGTGGTATCTATCGCCAAGCGTTACTTAGGTAGAGGCATGCAATTCTTAGACCTAATACAGGAAGGTAATTTAGGTCTGATTAAGGCAGTTGACAAGTTTGACCACTCCAAAGGCTTTAAGTTTAGTACCTACGCTACGTGGTGGATTAGACAGGCTATTACCAGAGCCATTGCGGATCAGGCCAGAACTATTCGTATTCCGGTGCATATGGTTGAAACTATTAATCGTTTGGTGCGGGTGCAACGTTCGCTGATTCAGGAACTAGGGCGTGAGCCGGAAGTAGAAGAAATTGCTAAAGAAATGGGTATGCCCGTCGAGAAGGTTAGAGAAATCCAAAAGATTTCACAAGAACCGGTATCTTTGGAGAAGCCTATTGGTGAAGAGGAAGATAGCCATTTGGGAGATTTTATTCCAGATGACGATGCTCTTTCTCCGGCAGATCAAGTTGCTTATACTTTGTTAAAAGAGCAGCTGCTAGAAGCAATGAATGGACTAACCTCAAGAGAAGAGAAGGTTCTCCGTCTTCGTTTCGGTCTTGATGATGGACGTCAACGTACGCTAGAAGAAGTTGGCCGTGAGTTCAATGTTACGCGGGAGCGTATTCGTCAAATTGAAGCTAAGGCTTTGCGAAAGTTACGTCATCCCAGTCGCAGCAAGAAACTCAAAGACTATATCGATTAAGATAAGAATGGTGGAGTCATGAAGAAGCTATCTTTCAAACGGGGTGTGCTTCCGGCTGACGGTTTATCCTTCAAAAACAGTCGCAACCAAACCCAGGAAAGAGTACTAGAACATTTTTCTCCCAAAGAAGTATTGATACCAGTTTTGCAGCATATGGGAACGCCGGCTATACCTATGGTAAAGGCCGGCGACTCTGTTTGCATCGGGCAGATGATTGCCCGACCTTCTTCCCCTATGAGCGCAGCTGTGCATGCCAGTATTTCTGGTACCGTGCTAACTGTAAAGAATTGGCGTTTGCCGAATGGTCGAAACTGCGAGGCCATTCACATTCAAAATGATTTAAAACGGCGTATGGATCCTGCGGTTCAGAATCGTCCTCACCCGGAAACTCTTACCAGTAAAGCCTTGACTAGACTTTTACTCTTGTCAGGAATTGTAGGCATGGGCGGAGAAGGGTTTCCCACCGCGGCTAAGTGCCTACGGGCGGCGCGCCTTCAGGTTAAGACTATTCTGGTAAATGGTCTAGCCTGTGAGCCTCACTTAACTTGTGACGCTCATTTGATGCGGGAGCATGCTCATAGAGTGGTCTTGGGCGCCCTAGCACTGTCCGGTATTGTTCATGCCCAACAAATAATTTTTTGTATTGAAGACAAATGGGCGGCCGAATTGGAGACCATGGCTTTAGCTGTTGCTCAACTAGAGTCCCAGTACCCGGATCGGCAACTTTCAGTGCTCGTTTTTAAATCTAGATTTCCACAAGGCTATGAAGGTTTATTGATTAAGGCTTTATACGGTATTGAGCTGGTTCACCCCCAGATTCCGGAAATGGAAGTTGGAGCAGTGGTATTTAATGTGTCTACTTGTGCCGCCTTTGGCGATCAATTAGAGAAAAATTTGCCCTGTACCTCGCGGGTGGTAACCCTATCAAGTAATAGCAGTTCGCCTAGAAATATTTTGGTACCAATTGGAACCCGAGTTTCAGAATTACTGGCACATGTTCCGGGAGCAGGTACCAGCGAGCGTATTGCCATGGGTGGAGCATTGACTGGTGTGGCAATTACTGATACTAGTCAACCGATTCTTAAAACCACCCAAGGAATTACTCTTATTCGTAATCAGTCATGGACAAAGACTCGCTGTATTCAATGTGGAAGCTGTGTTTCGGCTTGCCCTATGCGGCTAGAACCACATCTTTTGGCTCAATTGATTACGAGTAACAGTCCCAGAGAAAGTAGTACCAAGGATATCCTGATTAAGGAACAAATAGAGACATGTATTTCCTGCGGTGCTTGTTCCTATGTCTGTCCTTCTCGGATTGAGTTAGCCTCACTTATTGCCCGATCTGCTCATCGATTGCGTAAAGAAAGGAGTCTACTAACATGAAAAAATTTCCGGCACCCCATATTCGCCGAGATTTATCCACACCGTTACTATACACGCATACACTCTTGGCCTTACTGCCGATGCTTGTTGCAGCAGTTTACTACTTTGGGGTTAGTGCACTGGTCATTTCTTTAATAGCTGCTTTGATTCATGTTGGTGTTGACTATTTTTTCTGTGTTCTTCGTAAGGAGCCATATACTTGGGATGGTAGCGCACTGGTAGAGGGTTTGATTATGGCTCTCCTATTAGCTCCAACAGTGCCTGTTTGGTTGGTTATCGCTGCAAGTCTTTTTTCATCGGTACTTGTGCGCCAATGGCTGGTAGGCAGAGGTGGCAGTCTTTTTTCCGTCCCCGTTTCTGGTGTACTCATTAGTTATCTAGTTTTTCCTCAATACAGTGGTTTCTTTATTGAACCCCTGATATACCGTCTGAATGTTGCCAGTTTGCTTTGGGGACCTTCAGCCCATATAACTACCGAGAATATCATTGTTTCTGCAGAACACTATAGCTGGATGAAGCTTTTATCCGGCCGATTTCCAGCGCCTATTGGTGTTGGTTCAAGTTTGCTGATAATGGGCAGCGCAGTATATTTGTACGCTGTAAAAGTATGGCGGCCATTAGCTCCGGTGGTTTTTAGTTTGATGTGGTTTGCCTGTTATTTCTTTGTTAACCCTGATTCAAACATAAAAATGGCACTTTACCTATTTCTGAGTAGTGGAACATTCTTTTTAGTCATATTTGTAATCGGCTCTTTTACTGCTATGCCTTTTTCTTTGGCTGGACGTTTTCTCTATGGTCTGATAGCGGGGGCTATTACAGGCCTCATTACCCCTAGCGTGGCTCCCATACCAGCAGTTCTAATTTCTATTCTGCTCTTAAATATAGCAACCCCAATTTTGGATCTCTATATTCATCCCCGTGCTTTTGGACAAAAATCTCGTCGAAAGGCATTTTAGCCTACTTGACATGTAAATTGCATTTAGTTATGGAATGGAGGTAACGTATGCACCGTATCATGATAAAGAAATTTTTAATACGAACATCTATTATTTTGCTGATATCTCTGGGAGCTCTGCTTGTTTTGAATTTTTATACAGATACGGCTACCGCCAGAGACCAGCAGACTAAACTGCATGCCAGTCTTAGTCAAATACTCAAAGCCTCTTACTATGAAGAGTATGGAGTGCAAAAATATAGAACAAATTATGAAACTATTCAGAGTTTCTATGGCGGCTATGATGCTGAAGGCATTTTGGTAGGTTATGTCTTGGAAATAGAGCTAAAAGATAATCCATATTTTTCCAGTGCAAGGATGGCTTTTGCCCGGGATGGTTCGACTATAAATTCTTTAGTTCTGCTTCCCAAAGACAACCCCGAGGATACGTCGGCTGTGCTTCAAGAATTCCTTCCCTTTGAGGCGCAGTTCAAAGATATACGTGTACCGGTGGCCTTGGATATTGATCTTAATGAGCAGATGCATGAATCAATTATCTATCCGCCTATAGAAGGACTTGTAGATGGAGATTATCGGGTAGAGAATCGTGAGTCCTCTGAAGACAGAAACTATACAGACTTTGTGCAGATTACTGTGAATGGCGGACGCATCACCAAAGTAACTTGGGATGGTGAAGCTAAAGAAGGTGGTAAAAGTAGGAAAGAAGCTTCTATCGACGGTGAGTACTCGATTGGCAAAGATCAATTATCTTGGGCTGAGCAAGCCTATAAAATGGAAACCTTGCTGGTAGAACTACAGGATCCAGATCGAATTCCTATAAAATCGGACGGTACTACAGGGGTAATCGACCAAGTAAAAATGAATGTTAATACCTTTATGACATTATCAAAGGCTTGTATTGAATTAGCAAAAAATCCAGGTAGCCCTACGGTAGCACCTGAACAAATTGAACCTGAGGGTGCAGAAGAGCAGAACGAGCCTGCTATGATTACTACTGCGCCGGAAGTGACCGAAGTACCTACGGCTAGGCCAATCGACCGCCAAACCCAAGAAGGACTTAATAATTTTTCTGGTGGAGAAGATGGCGTTGTTGATAAAAATGAATCTAGTATGCTTTCTCAAAACATTGATGGCCTTTCCATTTCTGAAATTCGCACACGAGTTACAACCCTGAATGCTTATCCCGGTGCTTGCCGGCAAGTAGTTAGCGCAGTAAATCAGGCTTACATATTTTTGACAGACTATTTAAAGGGGGGCGGCTAAGATGGAGATAAAGCAGGGTATTAGTCGGATTTCTTATCTGGCCTTATGTGCTTACATGTTTATAGCACTTTTGGCTAGTTACGATATAATCAATACCATGGTTACAATTCTTGGGACAATGCTGCTGGCCTCCTCTGCTAAACTGCTTCTTCCTATACTCTTTAAAAGAGTAACGAAGCCTTTCCTGCGAAACATGACAGTACTACTTTTTGTTGGCCTAATCATTGCCCTTTACTATAGCCTCTTAAACCTTGTACCTGAAATGGCTACAGTTAAGGGGTACGC
Source organism: uncultured Oscillospiraceae bacterium (assembly GCA_964518595.1). Classification (GTDB taxonomy): domain Bacteria; phylum Bacillota; class Clostridia; order Saccharofermentanales; family Saccharofermentanaceae; genus CAZFHA01. The sequence continues at coordinate 16,228 of CAZFHA010000021.1, read as the reverse complement.
CCTTTTATTTTCGAGTAGCTTATATCTCATACTTATTCCCTTTTTAGTAATGCTTGGAGAAAACAGTACTAGATTCTCCTGGGTAATTTTAGTTTCACAATGGGGCGGATTTGCAGTAATAGCTATCATATTAGCTTTTTTGCGTCAGCTTTTTTCTAAAGAGAGTAGTCTAAGTCTAGGGCTTAATGATGATTTAGGTATACCATTCTTATACCAACCGGGTGGAGCCGCTTTCATGCTATTACTACTACTACTGCTGGTATTATTTTTTTATCGTCAGTTCTCTCAAAAACCCATTGTATTGGCTAATTTTTCCTCGCAGACACAGTCTATCAAGGCAATTGGCGTCGATGGGATTTGGGTGAAGGCATCAATCATACTGAGTCTACTAACGTTTCTATCCCTAGGTCTTGCAACGGCTCTGCTTTGGGTGCTGGAGTTTCTTCTTCCCTTTTCTCTGCCTCTGGTGTTGGAGTATTTACTCATAGTGTTAGTATCCCTTGCGATTACAGGCCTATTGGGTTTGGTTATACTTTCTTCGGAGCGAAAAGAAAAAGAATGGATCTTCTCCCCTTGGTATCAACCTTTAGTAGCAGGAATTTTACTTTTGGTACTTGCGGGCACTAGGTACATCTATTCTGATAAAAATCAGCTTACCTCGAAGTTAGAGGCGCTGGTTATGATGTACGTACTACTTGTTATTCTTTGGGGGACGGTTTTTATAGGATTTCAGTTTGGCGCTGCCTTACAGAGAAAGCGACTATTTTATCAAATACCGGATATCCTTTATGGCTTGCCTTGGCTTCTACTTTTAATAGGAATGCTTTTGCTACCTCTTTCCGCCTTAGGAAATCCGTTACTTGAAATTAAAGGTCTTGTTGTTCCCTAAGATAAAATAGGGTATAATAGCAAACGTCGATTTTGACCCAAAGGCCCCCGTAGTTAAATGGATATAACAAACCCCTCCTAAGGGTTAGTTATCAGTTCGATTCTGGTCGGGGGTACCAATTTGTTCCTTAGGTGAGACTATGACTTGCCTAAGGAATAAGCTTTTCCTGAGATAATTCCAGACAGTTACTTATTTTAGCAAAGAAGATGCCATATCCGACGAGTTATTGTCTAAAAAAGCATAATACGGATGATAGTCTGTCTTTTTGCAATAGATATATGGATGAAATGGAACTGAATTGCTAATTTTTTGCAACAAAGCATAATTATTCACATTTTGGACTAGATTGTATTCACAGATGATAGTAAAATGAAAACAAGAAAATTTAGCCTAGGTCAGAAAGAGTGCTACCAATTTTAGGTGGAATTTTAGGAATCAGACTGCTGATAGTTGTAGCTTAAGACTTAAAGGGAGGACAATAATGAAGAGCACAAATGATAAAGTTGTGAATTTTTTGCAGGGGCTTAATATCCCTACAGTGAAACGTGGTGGCTTTGAGCAACAGGCAGTTTTTGATGCCCTTAAACAGCTTTCTACATTGTATGAAGAAGAAATGGATGCAATGGCGGCTCGTCAGAATAGTGCAGTCGCTGCTGCCCAAGCCAGTCTTGACTCGGATAAAGAGCGCTTAGAGACTGAGCTGGCAAAGCAAGCAGAACAGACACGGCTTTTACAGAACCGAGTCAAAGCTTTAGAGGCCGAGCTTGAAAACTATAAGACAATGTTACCCAAGACGCAAGCCACGTCAGAAGCCTATACCAGTAAGATGGAAGAACTTACTCAGGCAATTGCCTATATTAAACAACAAAAGTCCAGTATTTTGGCAGATGCGGAAAGCTTATATGCTCGAGAGTTAGAGAAGACTCGTCAAGAGACAGATCGTATTAGGAAGGCGGCTTATACAGAAACGGAGACAATTTGTCTGCAAGAAATTAACAAGGCCAAAGCCGAAGCAGAGAAGATCCGTCAAGATGCGGCTATAGAAAAGGAACGTCTGGAAGAAGAAATTAAAGAATTAGCTAACAAGAGGCAGCAGATGGTTCTGCAGTTCAGGCAGATGTATCGACAATTCTCTGATGTAATTGACACCAGTGGGGGCGGATTTTCAGCTCCACCAGAAGCTACCATGACAGATTCTACAGAAATGTAATTTCCCATTAGTAATATTTGTAAGCCCGGATCAGCCTAAATTGCCGATCCGGGCTCATTTTTATCTTGGGAGTATATACAGGAGAAGGCTTCTGGTTCGATGAGACCAACAGAAAATCTAGCAGCAGCCCATGTCTGATCCAGAAACTGCTTAGTTCATGATTTGGTCAAGAACACTGTCAATCACTTTCGCATTTCCCAGTGATTCGGCATACGAAATTTCTAATTTTTCGCCCTTTAAAATTGCTGCTGCGAATTGTTCGGCTTCCAGTTGGTAATTATGGGGGCAGTTGACTGCAAGTATCTCTTTGCGGCCATTACTTTCCAGCTCTATCTGTGCTGTGCCGCTATGATTATACTTTACAGGCACGTATATGGATCCTTTACTTCCAAGTAAACGGTAACCGCAGTGCTCATCGCACTTAAAGCTACAATAAGAAACGGCTGTTAGACCGCTTGGAAAAGTCATAAGCACACTACTTTCCTCATCTACCTTTGAATCGGTGCCGACTAAGCCTTGGGCTAAAATACTAATAGGTTCCTCTCCGGCCAAAAAGCGGATCAGGCTTATGTTATAGCAACCAATGTCATAAGTGGCACCGCCGCCCAGTGCTTTAATTAGGCGTACATCATTGAGGTTTTCGAGCAGAAAACTAAAGTGCGCCTCTATATAACGAAGTTCTCCAATTCTACCTGCATTAATCAGCTCTTTTAATTTGTGCGTCAGGGGACTATGCCGATAGGCAAAGGCCTCCATAAGTAAGACCTTATTATCCTGACTTACCTTGTACATTTCTTCTACCTCAGCAGCACTAAGACCCATGGGTTTTTCGCATAAGACATGCTTACCCTTTTGCATTGCCTTAATAGTCCATTCCTTATGAAGTCCATTGGGTAGGGGATTATAGATGGCATCAATTTCAGGATCCTCTAAAAGCTCCTCATAGCTTTCATAGCTCTTTACAGGCGAAAACTTTTTGGCGAAACGCTTAAGCTTATCATTATTTCCTCTGCTGGAGATGGCGTAGAGTTTGGCAGTGCTGCTTTGGAGTAACCCAGGAATGAATTGTCCCTCGGCAATGGCGGCACAACTGATAATACCCCAATTAATCGTTTCTTTTTTCATAAAAACTTCCTCCTTAATAAAAAATACGTATACGGAAAAACAGACTAACCTAACGAGATAGCAGTCTGTTTTCAACTGGAAATAACTTCCTAATCTATTCTATTCGTGATAAACTTTGAATACAAGCGTAAATGGAGAGATAATGTTGGGAGAAATACAATTGTTTACTCGAAAAAGGCATCTGCTAAACGAAGGATTTCTCGACGTCGTTTTTCGGTAATGGCAAAATCAACATAATAGCCGTCTTGGTAAGGATCATGAACAAGGAAATCACCAATTTTGGCGAAATTGGGTATCTTGTTCTGACTTATACGAAGAGTTGTTCTGGAAGCTGTTTCTACAACAGCAAAGCCATCATCAAAGCCAGTAATAAATCCAGATTGCATAAATATCCTCCTTTTATAGCTTTTTATAACAATATAACACAATTAGTTCAAAATTTGCAATGTTTTTGTAGAAAATAAGAAATGAATTTGTTTGTTTTGCAAGAAAAATTTGAGCTCATTGCCGTTATTTTGTAATGTGAAAAAAGAAATGTGAAAATCTTATCGCAGGTAGGAGGAAAGAAATGCGTGTTGTTATTACTTCACTTTTTGGTCTTGAGTCATTAATCGCTGAGGATTTGGTAGCCATAGGCTATGATAAAGGTCAGATTAAAGTCACAGATGGTCAAGTAGTTTTGTTAGTTGATGATAAGGATTTAGCGAATGCTGTTGCTAGAGTAAATCTTTGGGTTAGAACGGGAGAGCGGGTTTTAGTTGAGGTGGGTAACTTTCCAGCCTATAGCTTTGACGATCTCTATGAAGGAATTCGTACCCTGCCCTGGAGTGATTTCATTCCCTTGGGATATGCTTTTCATGTTAATGGTTATTCGAGGAAGTCAAAGCTTTTTGGGATCTCTGCCTGCCAGTCAATCACTAAAAAGGCTATTGTGGATACCTTATTAAGCAGTCGAAAGGGTTTACTGACAATTGAAGAGGATGAAACTATTGGGCTTCTTAAAATTCAAATTGGCATTGTTGCCGATCAAGTAAGTGTAATGATTGATACTTCTGGACAAGGGCTGCATAAGCGTGGGTACCGCCCTTTAGCCCATGAGGCACCAATTCGTGAAACACTGGCTGCCGGATTAGTAAGGTTATCCCGTTATAATCCTTTTGGTGAGGAGGCCTTGGTGGACCCCTTTTGTGGCTCGGGCACAATTCCGATTGAAGCGGCCCTGCTAGCCTTTAATATTGCTCCCGGCCTTGAGCGAAGCTTTAGTGCAGAGAATTGGCCGGTTATTGGTAGAGATGCCTTTGCTCGCGGGCGTGAAGAAGCTAAAGAGCTGCAGGACACAGATATTCCAGATGATATTTACTATTTTGCTTCAGATATAGATCCTAAGGCTGTGGCAGTAGCTAAGCGTAATAGTGAAAGTGCTGGTGTTAGCAATTTAATTCGGTTTGAAGTGGCAGATGCCTTTATTCAGACGCCGGAAAAATTAGCCGCCTGGACTAAAATGAAACGTCAGTTAATTATTTGTAACCCACCTTATGGTGAGCGCTTGCTTACTGAGGAAGCGGCGGCTCAAATCTATCATGGCATTGCCCAAACTTACTTGGATTCTGAGGGATACTGTAAGAAAGGTATTCGTCTTTCGGTTATTTCGCCAGATGATACTTTTGAAAAAAGTGCAGGCCGAGCTGCAGATAAAAGACGAAAGTTATATAACGGTAATATTCGCTGTCAAATGTACCATTATTTTCGGCTTTCTCCAACAAGTAAAAAAAATAACTAAAATGCCTTTTCACTGTCCTTCTATCAAGGACAGTGAAAAGGCATTTTTCGCCTAATTCTACTTGAAAGCTTGATTTTCCAGACAAAGAGAAAGCGACGAAAAGAAGCAAGTGTTTTTTACAGGAATATTACAGCACCTTTTCGTTCTTATTTTTCAGTGCTTTTGAGAAGTAGAAATGTTGAAAGCCTTGTCCCATAGTTATGCACAGACTTATCCACAATATCCACAGGTAAAAATCGGGAAAAGCATCTATTTCTTTGTGTGTTGGGATGACATATAATAACAATTAATCTGGATAGGCAAGAATTTATCCAAATATTTGTTGGGAGAGTGACCTAAATGGCAATAAATTTTGAGTATGCTCAGAAGGCAAAAGAAGCGGCTTGGCAAATGGCTACCATATCGGAAGTGCAAAAAAATCAAGCTTTGTCCTCGATTAAAAGAGCGCTTATATTAAACCAAAAACACATTTTTCATGAAAATCAAAAAGACTTGCTTCGCGCCCAGGCTGAAGGTATTTCTCTACCCCTCCAAAAACGCTTAGTGTTTGATGATGATAAATTGCGCGGGGTATTAGACGGAATAGAGAGTCTTATACAACTGCCTGATCCTGTAGGGAAATGTTTACTATCAACAAAACTTGATGAAGGTTTGGAACTTTATAAAATTAGCTGCCCCATTGGTGTAATTGGTGTAATTTTTGAATCACGCCCAGATGCGCTAATTCAAATTTCCACCCTATGTTTAAAGTCAGGTAATAGTGTAGTTTTAAAAGGAGGATCGGAGGCTAGTCACACCAATCGCGCACTGGCCGAAGTTATTATGGCTGCCTCAGATCTAGCCACTTTACCTAAGGGATGGTTGACTCTGCTAGAGTCGCGCAGTGATGTGGAGCAAATGCTTGCACTAGATAAATATATCGATCTTTTAATCCCCCGGGGGTCGAACGATTTTGTAAAGTACATTATGAATCATTCAAGTATTCCTGTTCTTGGTCATGCAGATGGGGTTTGTCATCTTTATATTCAGGAGGAAGCCAATTTAAAGATGGCAAAAGAATTGATCTTAGACAGTAAGACACAGTATGTAACTGCCTGTAATACATTAGAGACCTTATTAGTAGACCAAAAAATCGCGGACATTCTTTTACCTGAACTTATTCCTCTACTTTTGGAGCATAAGATAAAGCTATATGGTTCCGCTGCTGTGGCTAAAATCCATCCCATGGAATTAGTAAAAGACTGGCATCACGAATATTTGGATTATGAGTTGTCTATTAACATTGTTTCTGATCCAATGGCCGCCATTGCTCACATTAACCGCTACGGTTCAGGACACACCGATGGAATTATTACCGATAACGCTGAAATTGCTGAGTTGTTTATGAATAGCGTTGATTCCGGAAATGTTTTTTGGAATTGTTCAACACGATTTTCTGATGGGTTTCGCTATGGCTTTGGTGCGGAAGTTGGCATCAGCACAGCCAAGATTCATGCTCGTGGTCCAGTAGGATTAGAAGGTTTGCTTACCTATAAGTATAAGTTGATTGGTCATGGGCAAACCGTTAAACCTTATGCAATAGGGGAGAAGCAATTTCAGCACAAACCTATTCCTTTAGAAGGGGATAAATGATATCATACCCATTAGATAATTAGTGAGGAGGCGATAGTGTGGTAATTGCGATTGCATCTGATCATGCCGGATATGGGTTACGTCAGATTGTTATTGAATATTTGCAAAAGCAAGGGCATTCCATCTTGGAATTTGGAGCCTTATCAAAGGATGAACCTTTTAGTTATGTAAAGGCTGGGCGTAGTGTTGCTGAGGCGGTTTCATTAAAAAAGGCAGATCGAGGAATTGTCATTTGTGGAACAGGGCTTGGTATTTCTATGGTCTGTAACAAGCACCGTGGTATCCGATGTGCTGTCTGTACAGATGAATTCATGGCGCGAATGTCAAGAGAACATAATGATGCCAATGTCTTGTCTTTAGGTGCGAGAGTTATTGGCTCTGGTTTGGCTCTTACTATTGTAGAGGCTTTCTTGCACACAGACTTTGAAGCCAATGGGCGCCATCAGGTTCGGGTTGAAGAGATCGGAGAGGTAGAATCACTTTACTTTAAGGATTAATTTCATCAAGGACAAATTTTGTAGTACTTTATTTTATCTATATATTCGGAGGTTTATCATGGAAAACAATGTCTTTATTTTTGACCACCCACTGATTCAACATAAAATTTCAATGCTTCGGGATAAGCGCACTACCACTAAAGAATTTCGTGAACTTGTAGGGGAGTTAGCGATGCTCATGGCCTATGAAGTTACTCGGGATTTACCTCTAAAGGAAGTAGAGATAGAGACACCTGTGGCAATTGCTAAGACAAAAGTATTAGCAGGAAAAAAGCTGGCCATTGTGCCGATTCTGCGCGCTGGTTTAGGGATGGTTGATGGCATGCTTAATTTGCTTCCGATGGCAAAGGTTGGACATATCGGTCTATATCGCGATCCCAACACTTTGGAACCGGTTGAATATTATTGTAAGTTACCGGAAGACGTAACTGAGCGCGAGATTGTAATTTTAGATCCAATGCTAGCTACTGGGGGCTCAGCGGCGGCAGCGGTTAGCTTTCTGAAAGCCAGAGGAATCAGTCAGATTAAATTTATGTGCTTGATTGCTGCACCGGAAGGTATTGCCAGACTGTCTAAAGCACATCCTGATGTGCCGATTTTCTGTGCTGCCAGAGATCCTAAATTAAATGACCACGCTTACATTACTCCAGGCCTGGGTGATGCCGGTGATCGTTTGTTTGGAACAAAGTAAAATTTTATTGCCGTGAGAGAAAAATATTATAGACTCTTGGCACTATTGTTCTGTTTTCTCAAAAACAGAAATAAAATCACTGATCATTTTGGTGATATTTCTTTGTAAATTTGATTTGCAGATTGATAAAAATAGGCGTACAATGCCATTAATAAGTAAATTTCACTAAGGTCCGGAATCTGATTTCCGGACTTTATCTGTTTGTGATGAAAGTGTGAGCATATGGAAAGTCTTATGTTGCTGGCAAGTGATAACTGGTTTGTGCGATTTTGGAATGCTTTTAAAGAGCAGTTTTTGGCTTCCTTTCGCGTGCCAGATATTGGTGAAGAGATTAGTCAGGCCATTTTGCAGAAGCAGACCTTGGTACAAATCGGTGGTGTTACTTTACTCATAACCGATGCGGTGATTGTTACCTGGATCTCTGTGGGACTGTTTATTGGTCTATGGATCTGGATTGCTCGCAAGCAAGAGTTAATTCCTAAGGGGCGACAGCTTCTCTCAGAATCAGTTGTTAACATGTTCGTTTCTCTTTGTAAAACCAATGGAATGAATCAAAAACAAGCCGAGACTGTTGCGCCATTTTTAGGATCAGTCTGCTTTTTTCTTGTTGCGTCAAATGTTAGCTCTTTATTTCGACTGCCGCCACCGGCAAAGAATATTGCCTTTCCAGTTGCTTTGGCTCTTCTAACAATTGGCTATGTAATCTTTATTTCCATTCGTTTTGTGGGTGTAAAAGGTTTTATGTCTTCTTTTGTAGATCCCATGCCCATGATGTTGCCCTTTAAAGTTTTAGACTACCTTATACGTCCACTGTCGCTGGCTTTGCGATTGTTTGGAAATGTTTTTGGCGCTTTCATTTTAATGGAATTTATCTATTTAATTTTACCAGCAGTAATCCCGGGCATACTGGGGTTATGGTTTGATTTAGCCGATGGACTGCTTCAAGCCGTTATTTTTTCTTACTTATCTGTAACTTATATTGGTGAAGTTCTAGAAAGTGCGGAAGTCTCTGCTGAAAAGAAACATCTGAAGGCCTTTGCCCAGGAAAAGAGCAAGCCGTAATAGCAGCCGTCTATTTTGTGCCATATTTAGAAATCTGGAGGAATTATACATGTTTTCATTAACCGCAATTTATTATTTTTTAAGCTCAGCCCTTTTAACCATTGAGCCAAAGGCTTTCGCTGGAATCGGTGCAGGAATTGCCATCGGATTTGGTGCCTGTGGTGCTGCCATAGGTATTGGTATTGCTGCAGGAAAAGCATTAGAGTCTGCTGCAAGGCAACCGGAAATCTATGGAAAACTGCAGACAATGCTCTTAACCTCTATTGTATTTATGGAGTCAATTGCAATTTACGCTCTGGTTGTCAGTTTGTTGCTTATCTTTACTTTTTAGTTTTTGAGGTAAGCATAGCTGTATTTGTGCAGCTTGAAGAGGAGATGGATTATGTTCTTAGAAAGCTTTTGGGAGCTCTCAGCAAGTGCTAATTTATTTAATGCCGCAGAGGAAGTGGCTGAGTCTACCTCAGGCTTGCTTTCTCCCGAGCAGTTTGCTGGTTATGCGGTAACTGCCTTGTGGACCGTTATAAACTTGCTGGTGACATATTTTATTTTGAAACGGTTTGTCTTTAAGCCAATAATGAAACTCTTAGATAAGCGTCGTGAAGCCGTCATTGCTGAGCTTGAAGATGCCGCCAGTAAGACAGCTTCGGCTAAGGCTTTGTTAAGTGAAGCCGATAGGCGAATTGAAGATTCAAAAGGAGAGGCTTCTGCCATTCTTTCAGAATCGAGAGTGCAAGCGGAACGTCAGAGTCAATCAATCATAAAAGCGGCACAAACAGAAGCTGGAAATATTATTGGGCGATCAAACGAAGATGCTAAACGAATGCATAATGCAATGTTGGATCAAATGCGTGATGAAGTAGCCGATCTGGCTGTATCAATTGCGACTAAAGTTGTAGGGTCGTTGATTGAAGAGTCGCAACAAAAAGAGCTGAGTGAAAAAATTATGGACGAAGCTTTAAAAGTAGAGGTGAAGAAGATTGACTGATAAAGGAAATTTTAGAATTATCAGAATTGTTACAGCCTCAGAAATGTCAGAGGACAAAGTACAGCTGATTGCTCAGCGCTTCACGGAGCACTTTCAAATTAGTGATTATTCTGTTGTTCATGAGATAGATAAAGAGCTTATTGGCGGATTCATCATTTATGCTGCGGGATATCGTTATGACTATAGTGTCAAAGGCCAGTTGGCTCGTATTGCTAAGCAACTTAAAAATAATCGATCTGTCTCTACAAACGTTGATGGATTAGAGCCGGATAAAAGTGAAGCTGACTTGATTAAGCAGTCTATTGACATGGCACTTACTGCCTTTGATGAGCAGCCTATGGCTTTACGCGGCCAGGATCTTTTATGGGAAGATGATAGTTCGGCGGTGGTAAGCGCAGAGGCAGATACTGCTAAGCGCTTAGTCGACCACATGCGCGAGCAGATGGCTAATACCTTTTCGGCCTCAACTACAATTGAAGAAATTGGTCAAGTTTTGAGTGTTAGTGATGGTGTCGTTATGGTTAAGGGCATTGAACATTGCATGAATGGCGAATTAATTATGTTCACTCCCACCACCTTTGGCATTGCCATGAATCTGGAAGCGGATTCGGTTGGCATTATTCTCCTAGGTGATGGGGAAGAAGTCGTTGAGGGAACCATGTGCAAGCGAACGGGGAAGACCGTTAGTGTACCGGTAGGTGATGGACTTCTGGGTCGGGTTGTAGATCCTTTGGGAAACCCAATTGATGGCAAAGGGATTATTCACAGCACTAGATCTCGCCCGATTGAGTCACCAGCACCTGGTATCATTGATCGAGCTCCGGTTAACACCCCTCTGCAAACAGGTATTTTAGCTATTGACGCCATGACTCCAATTGGAAGAGGTCAACGAGAATTAATCATTGGTGATCGCCAGACAGGAAAGACAGCTCTTGCTATTGATACCATAATTAATCAGAAGGGAAAAGACATAATTTGTATATATGTAGCTATCGGACAAAAAATGTCAACCATTGTTCAGACTGCTAATATTTTAGACAAATATAATGCATTGTCCTACACAGTTATTGTGGCTGCAAGTGCAAGCCAATCTGCTTCACTCCAGTATATTTCCCCCTATTCCGGTTGTGCTATTGCGGAAGAGTTTATGTATGGACAAAATAAAGATGTCCTTATCGTATATGATGACCTTACCAGGCATGCGCAGGCATATCGCGCATTGTCGCTTTTACTTCGCCGCCCACCGGGACGAGAGGCTTATCCTGGAGATGTGTTCTATTTGCATTCTCGTTTGCTTGAAAGAGCCGCTCGACTGAGTCCAGCTTTAGGAGGTGCTTCTATTACAGCACTCCCCATCATTGAAACTCAAGGTGGCGACATTTCGGCATATATTCCGACGAATGTTATATCTATTACTGATGGACAGATTTACTTGGAAAGTGAACTCTTTTTCTCTGGTCAGAGACCGGCTATTAATGTTGGATTATCAGTTTCTCGTGTGGGAGGAGCAGCCCAGACCAAAGCAATGCGTAATGTGGCTGGTCCTTTGCGGATTAGCCTGGCTCAAGCCAGAGAAATGGCATCCTTTGCCCAATTTGGCTCTGACTTGGATGAAAATACCCAGCTGCAATTAAAGCGTGGTGTTGTTCTTAATGAGGTGCTAAAGCAACCTCAGTATGAGACAATTCCTATGGAAGACCAGGTAGTCATGTTGTACGTTGCCAATGGAAATCAGCTTATTTTCTTGCGACAGGAAGATGTTAGAACCTATTTAATGGAACTAATCCAAAAAATGCATCTGATTCTTCCAGAACTGTTTGAAAAAATTGCTGAAACCAAAGAAATTACCTCAGAGATGAAGGCAGAAGTTGATAGTTTTGCTACCGAGTTCCAAAAGGCCTATTTAGCAGACCATCCTGAGTATAAAGAAGAGGCATAGCCATGGAACAATTATTTGACTTGAAAAAGCGAATTAGAAGTGTTGGCGATATACGCCAAATGACTCGTGCTATGCAGCTTGTTAGTGCTGCCAAGATGAGGAGATCACGGGCGCAGCTGGAGAAAGTTTTTCCCTTTTTTTCTCTCTGCGCTGAAAGTATGATTGAACTTCAGCGCAGTAATGGTGATATAGATAATCCCTATTTTCGCTTGCGTAAAAAGACGACTGGTGAAACTTGGCGTATCGGATATTTTATCTTAACCGGGGATCAGGGCATGGCTGGTGCTTATAACCATAATGTTATTCGTATTGCTGAGGAGCATATACAAGAGAAGATTGTTGATAATGTTCGTAAAGGGTTGAAAACAGAATATGAACTCTTTGTTTTTGGCAAAGTCGGACGAGAAAAGCTAACCCGAGATGGCTATACTGTGGACCCTAACTTTTCTTTCCCCATAGCTGAGCCTAGCTATTACGTGGCAAGAAATATTGCAGATGCTATTCGAGAAAAATATATTACCAGAGAACTGGACTTGGTTTACTTAATTTATACCAAGATGGAGTCCTCAATAAATATTGAACCAGTAATTAATCGGATTGTACCGGTAAATACTGAGGCACTCAAAACTATACTACCGGGTGGTGGTGGTGGTGAAGAGAGCGGAATGGCTCTCGAAAAAGGTGCTTCACTGAGTTACCATCCCAATGCAGAATCTGTTTTTTCTTTTCTGATTGACACCTATCTTAATGCTATGATTTATGGAGCGCTGGTAGAGGCCTATGCCAGTGAGCAAACGGCTCGAATGACAGCAATGGATAACGCCACCAAAAATGCTGATGAAATGCTAGATCGTCTCACTATGGAAAGCAATCGTGCTCGTCAAGCCCGAATAACTACTGAGCTAATTGAAATTGTGAACGGTGCTGAACAGGTATAGGCAACAAAAATTTGTAAGAAAAACTTTAATAAAGGGCGCTAGAGGTGATATAAAATGGCGATAGGATATGTAAATAGAATTATTGGACCAGTTATTGACTGTCAATTTCCAGATAATGAGTTGCCAAAAATAAATGATGCGGTAAAAATTAAAAGTGGCGATGCTTGGATTTGGGCAGAGGTCTTACAGCAACGGGGAAATGGCATCGTAAGATGTGTTTCCTTTGAGCCCACTGAGGGATTGGTTCGTGGATCTGAAGTAATGGCAACTGAGTCACCAGTAAAAGTTCCGGTAGGAGAAAGAATTACCGGTCGTTTATTTAATGCACTGGGACAGACAATAGACGATTTAGGCCCTGCAGATGCAGATGATTATTGGCCCATCTATCGCCCTGCGCCTTCCTTTATCGATCAATATCCCTCTGAGACTATGCTTGAAACCGGTATCAAGGTAATCGACTTGCTGGTTCCCTTTAGCAGAGGCGGAAAAATAGGCCTTTTTGGTGGAGCTGGTGTAGGTAAGACGGTTCTTATTCTTGAATTAATTCGTAATATTGCCTCTGAGCACGGCGGAGTTTCGGTTTTTACGGGTGTTGGTGAACGCTCTAGAGAAGGTAATGATTTACTTCAAGAAATGAAGGAATCAGGTGTTATTGATAAAACAGTAATGGTCTTTGGACAGATGAATGAAACCTCAGGAGCTCGGATGCGTGCTCCCTTAACTGGCTTAACGATGGCAGAATATTTTAGGGATGTTAAGAAAAAGGATGTTCTTTTATTTATTGACAATATATACCGATTTGTTCAGGCAGGATCAGAGGTTTCAGCACTTTTAGGTCGGATTCCCTCAGCAGTTGGTTATCAGCCCACATTGGCCAATGAAGTAGGGGCATTGCAAGAGCGAATTGCGTCTACAAGAGACGGCTCAATTACCTCCATTCAAGCGGTTTATGTTCCGGCGGATGACCTTACAGACCCAGCTCCAGCTACCACCTTTTCTCATTTGGATGCTGTAACTGTACTCTCTCGTTCAGTGGTTGAGCTGGGCATTTATCCGGCGGTTGATCCTCTGGAATCTTCTTCAAGGATCCTATCTGCGGAGGTAGTCGGTAAAAAACATTATCAGGTTGCTCGTTTGGTACAGCAGACCTTGCAAAGATATAAGGAACTACAAGATATTATTGCTATCTTGGGGATGGAAGAGTTAAACGAGTCTGATCGCCAGACTGTAAATAGAGCTAGAAAAATCCAGAAATTTTTGTCTCAGCCCTTTTTTGCAACAGCTTCATCCACCGGGTATGAGCCTCGCTATGTAACAGTAGAGAAAACGGTGGAAAGTTTTGGTGCAATTGTTGGTGGCGAAGTCGATCATATCTCGGAGCAGTTCTTTTTTATGAAGGGTGACTTGAATGATGTATATGCTGCCTACAAGGCGGCTACGCCCTGATTCCATAGGCTAAAGAAAGGAGTAAACTATATATGAGCGAGGTTAGTCAGGGTATTCAAAAGACAATGATGTTAGAAATTGTTACCCCCTACGATCATTTTTATGAGGGGCGGATTGAAGCTGTTACTCTTACAGCCTTAGATGGTCAGTATGGAATTTTGCCCGGACATGAGCCGGTAGTTCTAGCACTTGCTCCTGGAATTGCTCATATCACCTGTGAAGGGAAAATTAAGCATGCTGTTCTAATGGAGGGATATGCTGAAATTGGACCATTTATCACTATTGTAGTGTGCAATGCAGCGGAATGGCCGGAGGCAGTAGATGTAAAAAGAGCGCAATCAGCCTACAATCGGGCACTTCGGAGATATCGAGATGAGAGCTTAGATTCGCAAGAACGGATTTACTCAAGGCATTCTATGCGTCGTGCTAAGATGCGTCTCAAGCTGGTAGAAGAGCACGGAAGCTCTGAGCAAAAACAACAGCTTAAGGATATCCATTCATTTTAAAATCCTAAAGTATAAGCGTAGTGGTATAGCTTACAGCACTTGGTCTAGTTATATTGCCGACTATAGCTTTTTACGTTTTCGTAAATATAGCCTGTAAATTACCAATTTCTATTTTGTCTCCAGACATAAGTGGAGCTTCTTCGTGGGTGTAAAGCCTTTTTTCGTTAATTTTTAAACCCGAAGGTGAGCCTAAATCCCTAAGGAAATAGTTGCCCTCACGACATAGGATTCTTGCGTGCTGATCACAAATAGTTGGGGAATCAAGTGATAAATCACATAATATACTGTCTCGTCCTATAAGAAAGTCATTATTAAGAATAAAGGCTCTTCCCCGACTAATTGAGGAGGGAAGAGCTGCGGCATCAAAAAACTCTAAGTAGGCGGGATGTAATAAATTTAGATGAGAGCAAGGTTTATTTTCTAAAGGTTTATAACTGGATGGAAATAGATTTCGCATGTAAACCTGTTTGGATTCACTGTTGATATCTTGGCTTTTTACATGTACTTGCTGTTTTTTCTTGACCAGGTGGGCAATATTTCCAATTAGCATAATCAGAAATACACCGATAAAGCCTGATCTTAGTGAAAGATAAGAAATGTTGAGCCCCTTCCTTTGGACAACGATTAGAGTGACAAATATTGTGAGTAA
Source organism: uncultured Oscillospiraceae bacterium (assembly GCA_964518595.1). Lineage (GTDB taxonomy): Bacteria > Bacillota > Clostridia > Saccharofermentanales > Saccharofermentanaceae > CAZFHA01. The sequence continues at coordinate 879 of CAZFHA010000021.1, read as the reverse complement.
AAATGCAAGACATTGTACAGCAATTAGTAGTTTGCTGTATGACAGTTTTATCTGACTTGGTGCATCCACCTCAGCTACATAGGCATTAAGCAAATTCTCTAGTTCCGCTATTTCGTGGAATTTAATGAATTCCATCAACTTGAGCCGATAGAATTCGGAGAAGACATTTTGAAAAAAATCGCTGAGTAAAAGACTTTCAAACTTTTCAAGCCAATTATCATCTGAGACTGTTTCCTCTAAATAGGAATATAAAGGGCAGTAAGACCAGAAAAAATCATTTGTTTTTATATCAATAAAAATATATTTTTGCCTAAGAATTAATCCTTTAAAGTCAAGATATATATTCTGTATGTCAAGAATGCATCGAATGAAATTGGCTATTTTTTGTCTTCCTGCCCTATCCAGTACAAAATCTTCCGGCTCAATTTCTGTTAAAGCTACTTTTCCCGTACAATCAATACATAATTCAAGTCGATTCATATGATTACGAACGTAGATAGGGAGAAGTCCACAAACATCCCCTCTTTCAAGTCTTTTGTAGGCATAGGTGATTATATCATCATAATTATAAATTTTTTTAATTATTACCTGCCCGTATGGCCCGCGCTCTACATGCATAAATTCCCTCTAACACTTATAATTAGCTTAAGGCACTAATAATTCTATTGTCATCGAAGACATAAGCCATAACTGTGTCTGTAAAGCCTTTTAATGCGGTTCGAAAAATTAGTGCAAGGGCAACAAGGACTGCAATAATTATCACTACTTCCACCGTACCCATGCCTCTCTTAGCAATTATTAGTCTTTTAGGAATGATTATTTTTTTCATAGTTGTCTCCATTCCGCCGCGCTACGGCGGCACAAATTAGTAATGAAAGC
>CAZFHA010000020.1:0-68323 GCA_964518595.1 uncultured Oscillospiraceae bacterium | reverse complement strand
GAAGTGTCCGCTCAAAGTATTCAGATTGATGATCTGGGCGGATATCAGGCGGCAGTAGGCAGCTATGATATTACCATAAGTGTCACGGGAGACCCGGCTGCCAGCCGGACAGTAACGGCTACGGTTGTTAGTGGTGAATTGCCCACTTTAACGGTTCCTGCTTTTACAGAAGTCGCTGTGGGTGCTGCTTTCAATCCTATGACCGGAGTAACGGCTACGGATACAGAGGATGGCGATCTTCTGGCTGATGTACAGGTGACAGAAACTATTGACCTAGACACTTCAGCTGTGTACCAGATTGATTATCTCGTGACTGACAGTGATGGCAATACTGCTTCCGGCCGCCAAGTTCTATTAGTAAATGATGGCCGCTTCGCCGTTGGCAGTAGCTACATATTAGATGCCCAAGACTTTACTTTACGGATAAGTGAAGCTGATTCTTCCCTTGCCGGAGTTACTACTGCTTCTACAGCAGTGGTTTATGATCTAGTTACTGGTGATGTCTCGGCTCAGACGATTCAGATTGATGATTTGGGCGGATATCAGGCAGTAGTAGGCAGCTATGATATTAGCCTAAGTGTTACGGGAGACCCGGCTGCCAGCCGCGTGATTACTGCGACGGTGATTAGCGGGGATAACCCTGACCTTACAGTTCCAGCCTTTACGGAACTAACTCTCGGAGGAGTTTTTGATCCGCTGACCGGTGTTACTGCTACGGATACAGAAGATGGTGATCTAGCTGGAAAACTACAAGTTAGCGGTAGTGTAGACGTGAATACCGCCGGAGTTTACCGGCTGGATTATACGGTGACTGATAACGATAATAATACTGTCACAGGGCAGCAAGTGGTTTTGGTCAATGATGGAAGCTTTGTAATCGGTAGTACCTATATGATTAAGGCAAATAGTTTCGTTGTTGATCTGGGCGATGTAGACACTTCGAACGCAGCGATTTTGACCAGTACCGGAGTCCGGGTGTTTTCTATGGCAACAGGTTTGGAAGAGAGTAAACCTGTTAACATCGACGATCTGGGAGGCTATCAAGCGGCGGTAGGGGAATATACAATTACCCTATCTGTAGCAGAGGATTCCACCGCTAAAATTTCAATTCAGGCTACTGTCCAAAGAGGTGAACCTCCGGTAATTAGCGGTGTTTCTTTTGTAGAATTAGCTATTGATGTAGCTTTCGATCCCATGGCTGGCATTACAGCTAGTGATCCGGAAGATGGTGATATTACTGCTGAAATTAGCGTTTCAGGAAGTGTTGACACAACCCAAGCGGCTGTTTACAGATTGATTTACGGTGTAACCGACAGCGATGGAAACAGTATCTCGCAAGAACGTGTTGTTCTAGTTAATGATGGGAGTTTTGTTGTAGGAACAAATTATATTCTTGAAGCAACAGACTTTGTTATCAGAATTGGTCAGGTAGAGGTAAGTGATGCAGCTATTATCAAAGAAGCACAAGGCAAGGTTTATTTACTAAGCAGTGGTCTGGAGCAAGCAGACGCTTTGGCAGTGACTGATGATGGTGGCTATCAAGCAGTAGTGGGCGACTATAGCATTAGCCTGCAGGTTATTAATGAGCCGCTGCTTAGTAAGAGTATCACAGCTTCTGTGGTGGCAGGCGAAAGCCCCTCTTTAATGGTTCCATCCTTTACTGAGATCTCGGCTGGCAACGATTTTGATCCTATGTCTGATGTGACAGCTGTAGATCCAGAAGATGGTGACATTGTTTCAAAAGTTACTACGGCTGATTCAGCACCCATGGGAGGCTCAGGCGTGTTTAGGATAGACTATCAAGTAACGGACAGTGATGGAAATACTACAGATGCCAGTCGTGTTGTATTGGTAAATGATGGTACGTATACTGTTGGCATGAGTTTTATCCTTCGGGCCACGGATTTTACCCGGATTCTGGAATCGGTCAATACGGAAGAAGATGCTGTTTTACTTGATAGTAAAGCAGAAGCCTTTGACTTACTTACCGGTGAGCTTAGTACTGAACCCATTGAAATTACTGATGCAGGTGGTTATACTGCGGCTTTGGGAACCTATGATATTAGTCTTCGTGTAGCCTCCGATCCGGCAGCTGCAACAACAATTCAAGCGACAGTGGTTTCTGGTGAACCTCCTCAAATTATTCTTGAACCCTTTACAGAGATTATTCTTGGTGCAGGTTTCGATCCTCTAGCAAATGTTCAGGCGACTGACCCTGAGTCAGGTGATCTCACTGCTCAATTGGTTGTGGAGGGAGAAGTTGACACAATGACTTCAGGTCTTTACACCTTGACCTATAGTGTAACTGATGAGGCCGGGAACGAGACAAGAGTTAAGCGGGTTGTTCTGGTTAATGACGGCAGCTTCAATATTGGAAATCGTTTCGTCATCAAAGCATATGATTTTTCTAAACGGGTAAGAGATGTTGATACGAGTACGCAGGCCATAGTTTTGGCCTCACAGGCTGTGGTCTTCGATAAGGCTACCGGTGAAAAAGTTGAACAAGAGATTTCTGTGATAGATTTGGGCGGATATCAACCGAGTGAAGGTGCCTTTTTACTCACGCTGGCTGTTACTATCGATACCTCTTCCCAGAGAAATATTACAGCTACGGTTGTGGGGGGGAATTCTCCCTTGCTTACAGTACCAGCTTTTACGGAGCTGATGGTGGGAGCAGAATTTGACAGCTTGACCGAGATTAAGGCGACAGATGCTGAGGATGGTGACCTCACCGGATTGATTCAAATCGACGGTGTAGTAAATAATAAGCAAGCTGGCGTATATAGTTTACTTTATTGGGTTGAAGATGCGGATGGGAATAGAAGTGAAAGTGTTCGGGTTGTCTTAGTCAATGACGGCACTTTCTCTGCCAATGACCAGTACATTATTCAAGCCCGCGGATTCAAAATTGAAAAGTCCAAGGCGGAAATTTCTGATCAGGCGATGAAAGAGCTTGCTCAGGTTAAGGTCTTTGCTATTCGGGAAAATCAGTTTATCGAAGCTCCTGAAATTACCGTTGACCGAACCTACTATCGTCTTACCGTCGGTCAGTATCCAATTACCTTTGGTTACAATCCGGAAGTTACCGTACAGGTCAGTGTAACAGAAGATAGTTGGCTCACAAAGACCGGCGAAGACTCCAATACTCTTACAATTATTATAGGAACTTCTCTTTTGGCAGCTTCTATACTGCTACTGGGGTATCGAAAAAGAGAATATAAAAAGAGCAGTCAAGAAAAGTAGTTGCTTTGCTAAACAAAAGATATAAGAGGAATATTGAGTTAGGAGCTATCTCAGAAAACTAAATTATAGTTTTGGGATAGCTTCTTTTTGTCATGAAAAAGACAAAGGTTTCTGTTATGCTAAATAAAAAAGGATGTTGATGCCCATGCCTGTTATGCTAATCGCTGAAGATAATCCACAGATTTTGAAGATTCTCACTGACTATGCCAACAAGGAAAACTTTAGAGTACATCCAGCCAAGGACGGTGTTGAGGCTTGGGAGCTTTTTGAGAGTCATTCCTTTGATGTGATTCTTTTAGATGTTTGTATGCCGCAAATGGATGGTTTTACCCTTTGTCGAAAAATACGAAGTCAGTCTACTGTGCCAATTATTATGGTAACCGCTAAGGGAGAAGACTATGAGCGCATTATGGGACTTGATATTGGTGCCGATGATTATATTGTTAAGCCTTTTTCTCCCGGAGAAGTTATGGCTAGAGTTCGAGCCGTTCTACGGCGCATCCAAAAGCCTGAAGCCGCTAATGAGGTTCAGACTCTACTTTTAGATAATTTAGAAATTAACCTTGAGGACTTTCAGGTAAAGATTGATGGGGAGATAATTCCCTTGACGAAAAAAGAAACGGAGATTCTTTGGACACTGGCCTCGACTCCGAATAAAGTTTTTAGTCGCGAGAACTTACTTAATAGTCTCTGGGGCTTTGATTATTTTGGGGACAGCCGCACTGTAGATTCTCATATTAAACGTTTGCGTGCCAAGCTTGATGCAATTACTCATCCCAGTTGGGAGGTAAAGACCATTTGGGGCATGGGCTATAAACTTGAGGTTAAGGATTCATGAGACAGCGATTAGTATATAAATTATTAGCTTATTTCGGTGTTGTATTAGTTTTATCTTCCTTTGTAGTGGGAGCGGTTTTCATTAAACTGTATACACAGAACACTTTAGAACGACATAAAGCGGAGATGATCCAGATTGCTGGTGAAATAGCCTTGTCCGCCAATGCTTATCTAATCGGTAATGATACTGGCAATCAGGCTAAAAGCGGACACGGACAAAGTTCCAGAGGCATGCAGGGCGGCCTTGGTATGTACTTGAATGTACTAGATCGAGTCACTGCCGCAGATATTTGGATTGTGGATAACAATTCAAAGCTGATTACCAGAGGCAGTGGCAAGGCAGAAATTCAATATAGTGAACTGCCGGAAGAAGCAGAAGAAATTATCACTCTTGCACTTTCGGGCGAAACATCTTTTGGCGAAAGTTTTAACCAGTTTTTGGAAGCGCCTTCCATTACCTTAGGTATGCCTATCTATGATGAGAGTAAAGCTGTTGTTGGTGCGGTTTTGCTTCATGAATCTATTGAGGAAGTTTCGTCTAGCATGAATCAAGGTTTTCGCATTTTGCTTTTAAGTGTGATGGCAGCCTTAGGCATTGCAGGACTTACAGCTGTTGGATTATCTTTCCATTTTACCAAACCGCTAAAGGAAATGAAGCAGACTGCGTTAGCTCTGGCTGAGGGTAATTATTTGGTGAAGACGGATTCGCTAAGGAAGGATGAATTCGGTGATTTAGCTCACACCCTGGATTTGCTGGCGGATCGTCTTTCTAAAGCTGAAGAAGAAAGCTTGAATTTAGAAAAGCTACGGCGGAACTTTATTTCCAATATTTCCCACGAACTACGTACACCGGTTACCGTTTTACGTGGTTCTTTGGAAGCTCTCACTGACGAGGTGATAACCGATCCGGTAGAAGTAAAAGCCTACTATCAGCAGATGCTAAAGGAAAGTATTTATTTACAACGTCTTATTAATGATTTATTGGAACTTTCCCGACTCCAGAGTACGGATTTTTCCATCGAATATACTCAGATTAATGTTGTTGATGTGATTAAAGATGTAGTGAGAAGCATGACCCCCTTGGCTTCCGCTAAAACCATTGAATTGCTATTTTCAACCCAGCGGGAACAGTATTGGCTGATGGGTGATTATGACAGATTGCGTCAAATGATATTAGTCATAGTTGATAATAGTCTGAAATTTTCTCCTGAGCAGGAGACGGTTATCCTTTCATTTGCAGTGAACCAGACTTTGGCTCAATTAATCGTGGAAGATCATGGGCCGGGTATACCGGCAGAGGATTTAGAATCGATTTTTGACCGCTTTAACCGAGGAAGCCGTCAACCGCTTAAGGAGGGTACTGGACTGGGGCTATCAATTGCTCGACAAATCGCACTTCGCCATAATATCCGTTTAGAGATAACCAGTGATGTGGGGGTGCGAACACAGACAATTTTTACCTTTCCCCCAGAGAAAGAGGAGGGCAGCGGCTTTTAGTGTTAAAATACTTCTATGATGAGTAAGAAGTTGCCTTCCCCTCAAAAGCCCCAAATAGGATGGGCTCAAAGTTTTTTGCACCGGCATTTTACCGGTAATACTTTGGATTACCGGCAAATCATTGCGATTTGGTTGCCGATTTTAGTTGATCAATTTTTCTTGATTAGCCTGAATATACTTAATACGGCTATGATTAGTTCCTCTGGAGTTGAGGCTATCAGTGCTGTAAACATGGTTGATTCTTTAAATATTTTCCTGATCAATATTTTTATTGCCATGGCTACCGGTGGGACGGTAGTTATTGCCCAGTACAAGGGAAGCGGCAATAAGAATATGCTTTCCAGAGCCGTTTCCGGCTCGATTACAGCGGCTTTCGGTGTAGCGCTTATTATTGCCTTAACCCTAATTGTTTTTCATGATCAGGTGCTCTATTTACTTTTTGGTGAGGCTGATGCAGCGGTCTTTGCAAATGCACAAATATATCTTTTGGGCAGTTGCCTGTCCTATTGCGGTATTGCTGTGGTTGAGGCCGTCTGCGGTGCTCTCAGGGGTATAGGGGAGAGCCGAAGTTCTTTGATGCTCTCTGTGGTTATGCATTCGACCTATGTTTTACTGAATTTTATTCTTATTAACGGTATGGGACTAGGGGTTACCGGTATGGTGATTTCCTTGAATACGGCTCGGTATTTAGCGGCAGCGGTGGCTATCCTTTACCTGCTACATCGCAAGTCTGAACCCAGGCTTAAGCCCCGAGAGTTTTTTCGCTTTGAACTTCCTATGCTTAAACGTATTTTTAAAATTGGCTTCCCTTTTGCGGCGGAGCAGATGTTTTTTAATGGGGGGAAGATTCTTACCCAAACTTTTATTGTCAGCATGGGAACCTTAGCCATGGCTACTAATGCTATAAGTGCTTCTTTAACCTCTTTACTTATGATTCCGGCCAATGCTCTTTCCCTTACTATCGTGACGGTTGTGGGACAATGTATGGGACATAAGGACATTGATCAGGCTAGAAAAATTGTCCGTAATTTTCTGGGGGCCGGTGCGGTTTGCTATACGATAGCCGGGTTACTCTTCTGGCCGTTTTTCACACCTATTCTATCTCTTTTCCATCCGCCGGTAGAGATTATTGCTGATATTCGCTTGCTTTTGATGCTGTCATCGGTTCTATATATTCCCCTCTGGGGATTTAGCTTCTTGGTGCCAGCGGCTCTGCGCGCCGGAGGTGACGCCAAGTTTACTTCCATTACTTCCATGCTATCAATGTGGCTATTTCGAGTCAGCTTAGGTTATTTTCTTGGGGTTACCTTGGGTTACGGAATACTCGGTGTTTGGATCGCCATGTTTTCTGAATGGGGCGTCCGGGGTATTATTTTCACTCTCCGCTTTAGAGGTAAGAAATGGTATTTGCACCGGGTAATTGACTAGCTTAAATTGACCCTGTAGAAAGTCTGGGTTACAATAACACTGCTTATATAGAGGAGTTACCATCAATTCTGATAATTTTATTGATGTAGAAGAGCCTAACAATAGACAACTACTGCCTACTGTTGGGGCAAGCTAGAATATAGCCCGGTTTTTGATTGACTTTATTGACTGAATAGATTGTGAGGAAGTATGTTTAGTTTTAAGACCAAAGAGAGCAAAGACAACCAGGAACTTTATCCCTATAAGTACGAAACTCATATGCATACCAGCCAAGCCAGCGCTTGCGCCGTAAATACTGGGGCTGAGATGGCAGCCGCTTATGCAGAGGCGGGCTATCAAGGGATTATTATCACCGATCATTTTTTTAACGGCAATACGTGTATCCCCAGTCGCTATTCTTGGGAAAAGCGCTTAGAATTATTTTATCAGGGCTTTTTGGAGGCCAAGGCCGAGGGCGAGAAGCGAGGCTTACAGGTGTTCTTTGGTTGGGAGTATGGCTACCACCATACAGACTTACTGACCTATGGCTTATCTCTGGATTTTTTGCGGCAGAATCCCGACATTCTTAACTGGAGCGTTGAGCAGTATGCTGATGCGGTTCATCAGTCCGGCGGATTTATAACCCATGCTCATCCCTTTCGAGAAGCCTTTTACATTAGTAAGATTCGGTTGTTGCCGGAGTTAACTGATGGGGTTGAGGTGGTGAATGCCAGTCATAGAAATCCCGATTACAATCAAAAGGCTAAGGAATATGCCCAAAAAGAAAATTTAATTCCGATGTCTGGTTCCGATGCCCATGCCACCTCACCGCTTCTAGGTGGGGGAATGGCTTTTAGCAGAAAACTTACTTCCATCGAAGATTTTATTGCAACCGTTCGTAGCCGAAAAGATTATATTTTACTCGGTTCATGAAGTAGGAGAGACAGATGCACCCAGAATTAATAAAACCCTGTGACGTTTTGGCTCAGACAAGCCTTTTTGCGGGATTGGATCGAGAAACTTTTCACCATTATTGTGCCATTACCAAGGTGAGAACTTTTGCCAGAGGCGAGATTATTGAAGATGAGAATGATGTTTGCAGTAGCATTGGTGTTATTGAGGAAGGGCAGATTGCTATGCAGAAATATACTTCCAGCGGTGATTTTGCCACCATTGGCCTTTTGGGGCCGGGGGACTTTTTTGGTGAAGATCTGATTTTTGGCAGTTTTAATGACTACCCTTTTACCTTGGAGGCTATGACTCAGGGGGTGGTACTTTTCATCAGTCGGGAGACCTTGCTGGCTTTGATGGACAAAAGTCCGGTTATTCTTAACAATTTTTTACGGATTTTATCGGATCGGGTGACGGGGCAGAATCGACGAATTGCACTTTTATCCCAGAAGAGTCTGCGTCATAAGATTGCTTTTTACCTATTGGAACTGCGAAACGAACAGCATCCCGACACCCATGATGGTAATAGTAACAAGGTAGAGTTGCCGGTATCTAAAGAAGTAATTGCAAAATTATTAGCTATGCCCAGGCCGTCTTTTTCTCGGGAGCTGATTTCGATGGAGAAGGATGGACTTTTACGGGTTTTTGGTAGAACCATAGAATTGTTAGACCTATCTAAACTAGAAAATGACGTGATTGAGGGCTTTTCCTATAATCGCTAGTTTGACGGAATGGCTAAGTCTAGGGATCGTTTTTAAAGAATTATGGTGCTACTGCATGAAATCTTGCTAAAAGACCGAATTAGCAAGATTTTTCTCGTTTTTTCTCTTTGAAGTTTAAAAACTTTGGCATATAATAGCTTTGTTATTTCAAAAATATATGTGCCGCAGGGCAAGGGTAAGGGTGTGGGGCTTTATGGATTTATTGAAAGAGAAAATCCTCTGTGAGGGACGTGTTATCGGTACAGAGGTACTCAAAGTTGACAGTTTTTTGAACCATCGGATTGATCCGCAGTTTATGCAGGCCATCGGTAAAGAATTTGCCCGGCGTTTTGCTGGGTGCGGCGTAACTAAGATTGTTACCATAGAGAGTTCAGGCATCGCCCCAGCGGTTTTTGCCGGGCTCTTTTTAGATGTACCGGTGGTTTGTGCTAAGAAGACAGAGTCCAGAAATTTAGATGCAGATACTTATCAAGCCCCGGTTCTCTCCTTTACTCGGGGTAAAGAATCTATTGTTCGTATTAACAAGCGTTTTATTGATTCCTCAGATCATATACTTTTTATTGATGATTTTCTTGCTCATGGGCAAGCACTTCAAGGTTTAATCTCTATTGTGAAAGAAGCCGGTGCAACGGTTGTTGGCGCAGGTATTGTGATTGAGAAGGGCTTTCAGGCTGGCGGCAAGGCCATTCGTGATTTAGGTGTCAGAGTAGATTCTCTGGCAATTATCAAATCTATGTCTGAAAAAGATGGAACTATCATCTTTGAAGAAGAGGTCTAATACATCAAGGTTTGTTCAGTAAAGGAGAAGAGAAATGAGGAAAATTTTTGGTCTGGTTTTGACCCTGATTCTGCTGTTCACCACTATCGGCGCTGCTGGATGCTCTGTTACGAATACCAGTGGTCAAACAACTACCGGCGGATCATCCGCTTCGGCTGCACAAACAGCTTCCAGTGCTGCAAAGGAAGCTGAGCAGACAGAAGGCGACGTCCTGAAAGTGGGTGTTATCTACATATCCCCTAAAGATGATGGCGGTTACTCTCAAGCCCACGCCCAAGGGATTGCTCAGGCGGTAGAAGCGCTGGGAGACAAAGTTCAGATCTTTGAATTAGAAAGTATTGATGATAATGATGCGACCGCGACTACCGCTGCCATTGACAATCTGGTGGGTGAAGGCTGTGAGTTAATTTTTACTACCAGTTACGGTTATATGGAGCCTACCGCTGCTGCGGCTGAAAAATATCCTGAGGTAAAATTCTGCCACTGCTCAGGCTACACCATGAACGATACAAATATGGATGCGTATTTTGGACAAATCGAAAGTGCCCGTTATTTGGCTGGGGTTGTTGGTGGACTTATGACTAAGAATAACAAGCTTGGCTACGTAGCGGCTTTCCCTATACCTGAAGTAATTCGGGGGATTAATGCCTACACTCTCGGTGCCCGTTCGGTTAATCCAGAGGTTACGGTTTCCGTGGTGTGGACGAATACTTGGTTTGATATGGATAAGGAGAAAGCTGCTGCTGAGTCCTTACTGGCTTCCGGTGTTGATGTCATGGCTCAACATCAAGATTCAACGGCTGCTATTACTGCGGCTGAGTCAGCCGGTGCTTATGCCATTGGGTATGACTTGCCCTATGCCGGTGCACCTAAGGCTTATCTCACAGCACCGATTTGGAATTGGGGTGTTTACTATCAGCACAAGATAGAACAAGTCCTTAATGGTCAGTGGGAAATCGAGAACTACTGGGGCGGTATGAAAGAGGGCGTAGTAGCTTTGGATACGCTTACCGATTTAGTTTCTGCAGAGGCTGAAGCGGCTGTAAAAAAAGCCGAACCACAAATTATCGCTGAGGGTAACGCCTTTGTATTCAAGGGGCCGATTAAGGATCAAAATGGTGAAGTTAAGGTTCCGGAAGGACAGAGCTTGCCTTACGAAGATCAAATGCAAATGTCCTGGTTCGTAGAAGGTGTCATTGGTACAATAAAGAACTAAGAACAAGAATAAAATTACTTTTAGAGCTGCGGCATTTCAGAAGCGACTGAGATGCCGCAGGGTTTTTTAGATCAGTGTTTGGAGAAAATAATGGAGACAGATTTACAAAAAACAGCGAACCCCCAGTTGCTCCCACCATCTTCTGCGTCTACGGATTTAGCATTTTCTATGTCAGGAATTAAAAAGTCTTTTGGTTCGGTTAAGGCGAATAATGGTATTGATTTTCAAGTTCGTCAGGGGGAAATTCACGCCCTATTAGGTGAGAATGGTTCCGGTAAAAGTACCCTCATGAATATCTTGTCCGGCATCTATCAGCCTGATGAAGGCACGATTATGGTTGAAGGTGTTCCGCGCATTTTTTCTTCACCGAAAGAGTCAATTCGGTGTGGGATTGGCATGGTGCATCAACACTTTATGCTGGCCGAAGCCTTAACTGCCGGCGAAAATATTTTGGCTGGTCAGAAGGGTTTTCGTTATAGAGCTAAAGAGCTGAATCGACAATTGCATGAATTTTTTGCCCGCTATGGTATGCAGCTAGACCCAGAAAAGATCACCGGACAGCTGGCAGTCAGTGAAAAGCAAACCATTGAAATTATTAAGGTACTTTACCGTGGAGCGAAGATTCTGGTTCTTGATGAGCCTACTGCGGTGTTGACCCCTCAAGAGATTCGTCATCTATTCGTTATTCTAAAAAATATGACCAAGCAAGGTTGTTCTATTGTTTTTATCAGCCACAAAATGAATGAAGTCATGGAACTCTGCGACCGAGTTACCGTGCTGCGAAAGGGAGAGAGTATTGGTACTTATGAGATTGGTAGCACTACTCCCGGTGAGTTGGTGGAAAAGATGGTCGGTCGTAAAGTAGACTTGTCTATTCGGCGTTTACCACCTAACCCTAAAGGTCAGGAGTGTCTTCGGGTAGAAAAGCTTACCTTAAAGGATGAAGATGGCTATACAAAATTAAAAGAAGTATCTTTTACCTTGCAACATGGGGAGATCCTAGGGGTAGCCGGACTGGCGGGAAGCGGGCAAAAGGAACTTTGTGAGGCTTTAGCAGGAATTATTTCCCCCGCACAGGGTCAAATATTTTTCCAGAATACGAATATCTTTAATAAAACCCCCAGAGAAATTATTCGCATGGGAATTTCTATGAGTTTTATTCCGGAGGACCGTCTGGGTATGGGGCTAGTGGCTTCCATGGATATTGCTGATAATATTTTGCTGAAAGACTATGCTTTCCAAAAAGGCCCCTTCGTGAAAAATGCCGAGGCACGCCAAAAGGCTTTGGAAATTGTTAAGGATTTAGATATTAATACACCGGGTATTTTTCATCCGGTGCGAAAACTCTCGGGAGGAAATATCCAGAAAGTGATTTTGGGTCGGGAAATCCGTTTAGAGCCTAAGCTTTTAATCACAGCATATGCGGTAAGAGGCTTAGATATTAACTCCTCCTACACTATTTATCAACTCCTTAATGAACAAAAGGCTAAAGATGTGGCGGTGCTTTATATTGGCGAAGATTTAGATGTTCTGCTTGAGCTGTGTGACCGAATTATGGTTCTTTGTGCCGGTCAAGTAACGGGTATAGCCAAAAGTTCAGAAATAACCAAAGAGGATCTGGGACGAATGATGTCGGGCACTACTTTGGAGGAGCTACAAAGAGAGGTAAATTATGTTTCGAATAGCCAAGAGGGATGATCTAGTCGGCTGGAAAAGAATTCTCGTGCGACTGGGTTCAGTAGCTGTGGGGATATTTTTGGCTGGTATTTTAATTGCACTATTGGGATATGATCCTATTGCTACTTTTAGTGTTCTGCTTGGTAGTGCTTTTTCTTCCGGGAGCAGCTGGGTGAATACCCTAGCTATTGCCATTCCGCTTATGATTACGGCCTTAGGTCTATCCGTTGCTTTCCGGATGAAGTTTTGGAACATTGGTGGCGAGGGGCAGTTAATTATGGGGGCAATTTTCGCTACCTTTGTGGCGCACCGCCTACCGGCTATTCCGGCTGATATGTTGACTCAGATCCAAATCGGTGACTTTTTGATAGCGATTCAGACCGGAGCTATCCTCCAAGTTGTTTTTGTTATACTTATGGCTTTAGCCGGTTTTTTTGGTGGCGCTTTATGGGCCTTTATACCGGGATTTTTCCGGGTCTTTTTTCGAACCAACGAAACTTTATTCACATTAATGATGAACTACATTGCCTTAGCGATTGTTAGTTACTTGCATTTTGTTTTGTGGCGTGACCCGGAGGCAAAAGGTTTTCCAAAGATCAAAGCAATTCCCAATGAACTGCGTTTGCCCTCCTTGTTTGGTGTGCAGATAGGCTGGATCATTGCCTTAGGTGTAGCTCTGTTTATTTTTCTTTTAATCCGAAAAACCAAACTAGGCTACGAAATCAGGGTGGTGGGTGAAAGTGCTCCTACAGCACATTATGCCGGTATGAATGTTAAAAAAGTCATGCTCACAGGGGTTATTATTTCTGGTGGTATAGTCGGATTAGCTGGTATGGTAAAACTCAGTGGTTCCGTCTTTACCTTGTCACCCTCTATCACTGGAGGTGCTGGTTTTTCAGCCATTATTGTTGCTTGGCTGGCCAATTTATCCGCCCCCTTTATTGCCATAGTTTCTTTACTCATTGCTGCCTTAGAGCAAGGCTCCCAGGTAATTCAAATCAAGCTTTCCATTCCTTCAGCTATCGGAAATATTATTCAGGGGCTGATTTTAATGTCTACGTTGGGCGGTGAATTCTTTCTGCGTTATCGTTTTGTTCCTAGAGAGAAGTCTTCACAGACTCCGATTAGCCTAGAGAAGGGGAGCGAGAAATAAGATGGATATGTCGTTTGTTATTGCTACGTTTATTGCCTCGGCTATAGCCTATAGTGTTTCTTTGCTTTTAGGTACCGTTGGAGAGCTGCTCACAGAGCGGTCCGGCCACTTAAATTTAGGTGTCGAAGGTATGATGCTAATGGGGGGGGCGATTGGCTATGTCACTGCTGTACGAACCCAAAATTTATTTTTAACCCTTGTGGCTGCGGCTCTGGGAGCCGGATTCGGTGCTTTGCTTTATGGTGTTTTGACGGTTACTTTGCGTGCCAATCAAAATGTCAGTGGTTTGGCCTTGGCGGCCTTTGGTGCTGGACTTGCCAATACCTTGGGCAGCACCGTAGCCAATACGAATACCCCAGAACACATTACAGCTTTTTTTAGCTATCACCCTTTTTCCCTAGGTGATGTGCAGAATCCTTTTTTACGCTTTATAAATATTGCCTTTTTATCCCATGATGTTTTTGTCTATGGGGCGATTATAATAGCGATTGCCGCCACGCTTTTTCTGTTTAAGACCAAGCCGGGACTTACCTTGAGAACCGTGGGCGAGAATCCTGCGGCGGCAGATGCTTCCGGAATATCCGTAACCAGAACTAAGTATTTGTATATTATAATTGGCGGAATGCTCTGTGGTTTGGCCGGTCTTTATATTCCGCTGGTTCTGCAGCGTACCTGGCATGCGGACATTACCGGAGGCAAGGGTTGGATCGTGGTAGCTTTAGTAATTTTTGTCCGTTGGAATCCTTTGAAGGCCATTGGCGGTGCCTTTGTTTTTGGGGCACTGTCCATCATCGGCTTAACCATTCAACAATTTCCTGGGCTGGAATCTCAAGTCTTTTTCAATCAGTACATTATGGACATGTATCCCTACATCCTGACCATTATCGTCTTGATTATTACCTATGGTCGGAAAAATGCTTGGCGAGGACCCCATGCCATTGGCGTACCCTATTTTCGCGAAGAAAGATGAAAATGTTGGCACAGTTTTGTGCTATAATGTTTGATTAGAACTGTTCGTGAAAGGAGAATGCCCTTGGGAAGCGAATTTATTTCTCAAATTGTTAGCTTCGTTCAAGAAATGTTTAAAGGCCTCAACAACGGCATTTTCTTTTTTGGCGGCCCCATCGACATCATAAGATACATTGCCGATATACTTCTTATTACCTTTGTACTTTACAAACTACTTTGTCTTATGCGTGAGACACGGGCTTGGCAGCTACTTCGAGGAGCACTGCTGATTGTACTATTTTTTGTCGTCAGTAGTTTACTAGGGTTAGAAGTTGTAAACTTTCTCTTCAATAGCCTGCTTTATGTTGTAGCTATTGCTTTTGTGGTGATTTTCCAGCCAGAACTGCGGCGGGCTTTAGAGGCGGTAGGACTTAAATCCTTTTCCTCTTTGTCTAATGCTATTTCACCGGACGAGGAAACCAGCCAGAGTGATTTGGCCAAGATGATCGATGAAGTGGTAGCAGCCTGTGTCAAGATGGGGAAACAATATACCGGTGCACTGATTATCTTTGAGCGGAGCTCAAGACTTAGCGAACTGATAGATCAAGAGAATGCCGTAGCCCTTGATTCGGATGTTTCCGATGCCATGTTGCAATCGATATTTTATAAGGGCTCGCCCCTTCATGACGGCGCTATTCTGATCCGCGGCGGTCGGATTGCCGCTGCCCGCTGTCACATTCCCTTAGCAGATAATGTTCACGTTCGAGATGATCTTGGAACACGTCACCGGGCGGCTATTGGTGCCAGCGAATTGGGTGACGCTATTGCCGTGGCGGTATCAGAAGAGCGGGGTACTATTTCTTTGGCCGTAGCGGGGATTTTGCATCAGATGCAGAATGGGCAGGATCTGCGCAAGAATTTGCGTTTCCTACTGGGCGTTGAGAATACGCCGGTTACTATTGCTCAGCGTATTAAGCAGCGCTATCGTTGGCCTTTATCAAGGCGCAAGAATAAGCCCAGTCCGGCTAAGCCTGAATCAAGTCCAGCCGAGGTCTGCATGCCCGATCAGGATGGAAATCAGCCGAACCTTGATCCGGAAACTGCCGCCTATTGCCGTACTATTGCCATGGAGAATCCGCCCAAAGAACCAATCATGCCCACGGTAACCAAGAAGAAATCGCGAATACCACCCTCCCGGCGAGTCTTTTACTTAGTGGTATCCCTATTGATTTCAGCTAGTTTATGGCTCTACATTCAAGTAACTACGAACCCTGTGGTAACCAGAACCATGACTGCGTCTTTACAGTTCAGAAGTGCCGAGGTTCTTACCGAACAAGGTCTGGCACCGGAATATCCGGTTACAACAGTTTCTATTAGCCTAGTTGGACGACAGAAACAAATCAATAGTCTAACTAGTTCGGATTTGCAGGCTTTTATAGACTTTTCTGGAATTGAAAATGAAGGGGTCAAAGAATTGCCTATTGAAATTGAGTCCTCGGTCTCAGAATATTTCCGCATTGAGAGCAAGAACCCTGAAACTATCACTGTTAATATTTACCGAGAAAACTTTATGTCAGATGAGCCGGCCGCCTAGACCGGATTTTATTAATGGACGAATATGGAGGAGACAGATGCAACGTTTATTTGGAACCGATGGTGTGAGAGGAATTGCCAACAAAGAGCTTACCCCTGACTTAGCTTTTAAACTGGGGGTGGCAGGAGCCATGGTATTGGCAGGGGAGACCAGCCATAAGCCAACTATCTTAATTGGCAGAGATACCCGAATCTCCTGTGCTATGCTGGAGGCCGCTTTAATCGCCGGTATTTGTTCCGCTGGAGCCGATGTGTTTCTCTGTGGAGTAATCCCAACACCGGCGGTTGCCTACTTAACCAGAAAATATCGTTGTGACGCCGGGGTGATGATATCCGCTTCTCATAACTCCTATGAATACAATGGGATTAAGTTTTTTTCCGCTACGGGCTTCAAGCTACCGGATGATATTGAAGACCAAATCGAAGCCATTGTCAGAGACTATGACGAGAACAACCGCCTTCGGCCGGTGGGTTCTCAGATTGGACAATGCATGTACAAGAAAGATGCCGGTCACGATTATGCCGAACATATCAAGCGCCGTTTAAGCGTGGATATATCTGATTTAAAGATAGCCATTGATTGTGCCAATGGAGCAGTCTCAGAAATTGCACCGGGACTATTTCGGGATTTAGGTGCCAATGTTTTTGTTACTTGTAATCAGCCGGATGGGTTAAATATTAACGATAATTGTGGTTCAACTCATATGAACCGCTTACGAGACTTAATCAGAAGAGAAGGCTGCGATTTGGGGCTGGCTTTTGATGGGGATGCCGATCGATTATTAGCTATGGATGAGTTTGGCGATCTGATTGATGGAGACATGATTTTGGCTATCATTGGACTGGATATGAAGCGTCATAACGAATTAGCCGGTAATACAGTAGTAGCAACGGTTATGAGTAATTTAGGCCTGGATATTATGTGCCGTCAGGAAGATCTAATCCTAGAAAAGACCAAGGTGGGGGATCGCTACGTCTTAGAAAAGATGCTGGCCGGTGGTTACAACTTGGGCGGCGAGCAGTCGGGACACGTAATTTTACTGGATCACTCTACTACTGGTGATGGTATTTTAACGGCTCTTGCCCTTCTAAGGGTGGTAGTTAGAAGTAAAAAACCCCTTTCCAAAATTGCCGGAGTTATTCAAGTGTTACCCCAGGTACTGTTAGCCGCAAGAATCCCCGAGGACAAGAAGCATAAGGCCTTGGAAGATGCGGATCTAGCCAGTGCTATTGAGAAGTATGAACAAGTTCTTCAGGATAAAGGACGTATACTGGTACGGGCTTCCGGAACAGAACCCCTGATTCGAGTTATGATTGAAGGCGAGGATCTAGGTGAAATCACTTCTATGGCAGAGCGTTTGGTAGAACTGATTTCTGCCCGTTATGGCGTATAAATTACGAAAGAGGCAATAATTTATGTGTGGAATTGTGGGATATATTGGTCAACAGGAGGCTCTACCTATCCTGGTGTCAGGGTTGGCGCGCTTAGAATATCGTGGTTATGACTCGGCGGGCGTAGCTTTTTTACGAAATAACAAATTAGAAGTTGAGAAGAAGCAAGGGCGGCTGAGTGTTCTTGAAGAGCAATTACGGGCGGAGGGCTTGTTAAAGCCTGATAATACATCTACAGCTCAGATTCATATTGGTTTAGGACATACCCGTTGGGCGACTCATGGAGTGCCCAGTGACGAAAATTCCCATCCCCATCTATCCCGTAGCGGTAGAATTTGTGTGGTTCATAATGGGATTGTCGAAAATTATATCCAACTTCGCCATCACTTGGTGGAAAAGGGCTATGTTTTTTTGTCTCAAACCGATACCGAAGTATTAGCCCACTTAATTGATTATCATTTCTATACCCAAGCGAATTTTGATCTCTTTTCTGCGGTGCAAATGGCTCTGCTGGAAGTTGAAGGCTCCTATGCCTTAGGCGTACTTTCCTTAGATTATCCAGACACTATGGTAGCGGCTCGAAAAGACAGTCCCTTAGTTATCGGCTTGGGTGAAAATGAGAATTTTTTAGCCTCTGATATTCCGGCACTTTTGGCCTATACCCGTCAAGTTTTAGTCTTGGAAGATCATGAAATTGCCGTTTTGCAGCGAGATTCCGTTAAGCTCTATAGTGTTCATGGAGATCCGGTGAACCGCTTGCCCCTGCAGGTAGACTGGGACGAGCAAGCTGCCGAACGAGGTGGTTATGAGCATTTTATGATGAAGGAAATGTTTGAAGAACCTAAAGCGGTGGCGGCAGCCATGGGAGCACGACTAAAGGAAGACAAGATTGTATTTGAAAATTTTACTTTTTCTAAAGAGGAGCTTCTGGGTTATCGTGACATTCATATTGTGGCTTGCGGCACGGCCTACCATGCCGGGTATGTAGGCAAATATGTCTTTGAAAAACTACTACGTATTCCTGTCGTGGTAGATGTGGCCTCAGAATTTCGCTATCGAGAGCCTTTAGTGGATGAAAATTCTTTGGTTATTATTATCAGCCAATCAGGAGAAACCCTTGATAGTTTAGCCGCTCTGCGGGAAGCCAAAGCCCATAAGGCCAAGGTTCTGGCCATTGTAAACGTGATTGGCAGTTCTATTGCCCGGGAAGCCGATTATGTACTTTATACGGCGGCAGGACCGGAAATTGCCGTAGCCTCCACCAAGGCCTATAATACCCAGTTAGTTTGTCTTTATCTTCTAGCCTTTGAAATGGCTTGGCAATTAGATAAGATAGATCAGGAGCGCTACCAGCAGTTACAACAAGACCTCGTGTCCCTTCCGGAAAAAATTCAATCTGTTTTAGAGCGTCAAGAAGAAATCCAGCGTTTTTCCGCTGCCCATTTTAATGCCGATAGCATTTTCTTTATTGGGCGTGGTCTTGATTATGCCTTAGCTATGGAAGCCTCTTTAAAGCTAAAAGAAATTTCTTATATTCATTCTGAAGCCTATCCCGGCGGCGAACTAAAGCATGGTACTATCGCTTTGATTGAACCGGGGACTCTAGTGGTATGTCCCTTAACCCAAGAACCACTGATGGAGAAAATGATTTCTAATATCCAGGAAGTCAAAGCCCGGGGCGCTGTAGTATTAGGGATTGCCCCCGAGAATTGTCGACGAGCCTATGAAGTCTGTGATGTGGTTTTTGAAATTCCCGACATTGACAGCTTAGTGGCTCCGGCTCTGGCTGTTACCCCTTGTCAATTATTCGCGTACTATATGGCTTTGCACCGTGGCTGCGATGTGGATAAGCCCAGGAATCTAGCGAAAAGTGTAACAGTCGAATAAAATAATCTTTCAATCCTCGAATTTTTGTGGCATACTGTCTAAAAAACGAGGTGGCTTATGTTTCATGGAACTGAACATGGCGAGCGATTTTTGACCTATAAAGATATCACTTTAGCTCCTGAAGAGAAGGTAGTTTTACGCGAGTTGGCCAGTCAGTGGGCTGATACTTCTGCCTTAAGCATACATAAGGCTACTAAAGCTGATTGGAAGTCACTGAATGACCTGACTCCGGCGCGTCCCATGCTCTGGGTTACGGAGATGCCTTGGCAGGAAATGAATCATAATGGCGAACTTAGCTTAAAAACCAGTCATCCTTGGGCGAGACGCTTGGAAGGGGAACTTCGGCGTACCCTTTATCAGTGGAAATACCTGAGGGGAGACATGGTGATTAACCCTTGGCTGGAATGCCCGAAGCTTTATCACAGTACAGGTTTTGGCCTTTCCGAGCAGGTGGATACCCGTCATCAAGATGAAGATAGTCCAATCTATTCACGCCATTTTATTCCTCAGATTACAGAGCCAGAGGATATTTTTAAAATCACATCCCCTCAAATTACCCCGCTCAAAGCGGAGACAGATTTGGCTTTGACAGTGATGAAAGACTTATTTTCCGATATTTTACCTGTAAAGCTAACGGGACAACGCAATATATGGTATACCCCTTGGGATTTTTTGATTCGTTGGTGGGGTGTAGAAGAAGCACTGCTTGACCTCTATCTGCGTCCGGAAATGGTTCACGAGGCTTATGAACGGATGGTGGATGCTTGGTGCTCAGAACTGGATCAGCTAGAATCTCTTGGCCTTCTGGAATCCGACAATGATAATAGCCGGATTGGTTCAGGGGGATACGGCTATACTGCTGATTTAGCTAAGGCGCAAGTGGGTGAGCCGACGAAAGCCAGTCAGGTCTGGGGCTGTTCTAATGCTCAGATTTTTAGTGAGGTTTCGCCAGAAATGCATTGGGAGTTTGCCTTAAAGCATGATCTGCGTTGGCTAGAGCGTTTTGGACTGAATTATTATGGCTGTTGCGAGCCCTTAGATAAGAAGATTGAACTATTAGATAAGATACCCCGTTTGCGGAAGGTCTCGGTTAGTGCCTGGGCCAAACCCTCTAATATGGCGGAGGCTTGTAAAGGCAAATACGTGGTGAGTATAAAGCCTAATCCGGCTGTTTTTGTAGGAGCTTGGGATATCGAAAAGGCCGAAAAAGAGCTGCGCCAACTCCTTTTAGATTCTGCTGGCTGTGCCGTTGAAATTATTATGAAGGATATCTCTACCGTAGGCTATAAGCCGGAACGGCTGCACCAGTGGGTAGCTATGGCGGAGAGGGTTGTGAAGGGGTAAAGCTTATGAGCCGCTTAACCGAAAAAATAGTTTCACCTCATACTCTTATCTGCCAAGAAGCAATTTGTATCTAATTACAAAGTTTGGGAAGAGAAGCTAACCTGAATAGAGATTGGCTTCTCTCCTACTTCACACTCGAACTTATGAACGAAAGCAAATCTTTAGCACCTATACATCCCTACGCCGATAGATGAGTTCCACCATGCCGTTATAGGTTAGCGTGTCCACTAACGTAAGTTTCTTTTCACTGCCGAATTTCTCAAATAGCCTAATACCATCTCCCAAAAGGGTTGGTATGATTGTAATACGGAAGCTATCAATCAGATCTGCTTTTAACAGTTGGTTGACAATACTGGCACCACCACAGATCCAAATATCCTTTCCCGGTTGGTCTTTCAGTTTCCTAATTACATCGTCAATGCTTTCCTTAGTAAACTTAACTTCAGGTCTTTCTAAGCTTGGTGTTTTATAGGTTACTACATAGGTCTTCTTTCCCTTATAAACCCAGACCTGGGGAGATAGTTCTGTGATGATTTGCTCATAGGTCTTAGACCCCATGATAATTGTATCTATGGTCTCTAAAAAATCTGGATAGCTTCCTGGGTTCTGGTCATTTATATCCTGACCTGAAAGCCAACTGACTCCACCGTTAATGTCGGCAATATAACCGTCAAGACTCATAGCAATATATAAAATTGTTTGGCTCATATCCTACCTCGTAGTAAATTATCTTAGGTTTATAGTATTGTCACTATAGACTTTCGTGGTTTAATTAACAAGTATTTTCCCTGAACTTTTTTACATGGGCGAAGGAATCGGAGCTTCATCCGGTGCTGAAGAGTGCCATTATGCATGATGAAATTGAGATTATTCACCCATTTGCAGATGGTAATGGACGCATGGGGAGACTTTGGCAGAGGCTATTACTGGCAAAATGGAATCTGATTTTTGCGTGGATTCCAATGGAGTCCGTTCTATATCAGAATAGACCCCAATATTATCAGGCAATTCAAAATGCCTGTCGTGCTAACGACTCTGGCGTATTTATTGAATTCATTCTTTCGGCTCTATTACATAGTATTATTGTGCAAGACAAGCACCAAGTTGGACACCAAGATAAATTGACTGAGGCACAACATAAAATCTTGAAAGCACTTGAAGAGGGATCACTTTCTCGTAATGAGATTTTTGCAAGAATTAGATAGAATATACTAATAGTTGTTGGCTTTTACGTTAAGGGTTTTCCAGAGACTAGATTATTTTTCGTATGAAGAATCGGCTCCAATATTACAAACCAAGTAGCGTTATGGGGAACTATTTACCTGTTGGCAGGGAAACCTGATCCAAGTATAATGGAGTGACTAATGCGGAGTAGTAGAACTGCGACTACTTCTCTGTTCCTGAATAATTATAAATAGGAAAGGATGAATGATTTCTTGTAAAATAGACTGGACAAGAGGTCACTTCATAATAGGATGAACCATGACAGATGCGATTAAGATTCCCGAACTACTTAATCTGGAGCATACCCTAGCAGTGGAATTATTTCGGAATAGAACCTATCCTTGGGAAGTTTTGCCAGATATCTCTGCCTTTATCCTTGCCTTAGGCCGGGAGCTACCGAAGGATGAGTATGAGGAGATTGCCGAATCGGTCTGGGCCTCGAAGACTGCCAAGATTTATCCTTCAGCCTATTTTGGCGGCCCTTGTATCATCGATCATGAAGCGGAAGTGCGTCACTGCGCTTTCATTCGCGGCAGTGCTTTGATTGGTAAGAAGGCGGTGGTGGGTAATTCTACCGAACTTAAGAATGTTATTTTGTTTGATGGGGTACAGGTGCCTCATTACAATTATATCGGTGATTCAGTGCTGGGATACAAGGCTCATTTAGGTGCCGGTGCAATTACCTCAAATGTGAAATCTGATCATTCTTCTACGGTCTTTCATTTGGGGGAGGTAGCTATTCCTACGGGTCTTAGAAAATTCGGAGCCATTATCGGCGATCAGGTCGAGGTTGGTTGTAATAGTGTTTTGAACCCGGCTACGGTGATTGGAGCACGAGCCACGGTTTATCCTTTATCCATGGTGCGGGGATTTGTCCCTAAGGACAGTATTTACAAAAAAGCCGGAGAGATTGTTCCGCGACGGGAGTTGTAGTATGTCAGATTATTTTATGCGCATGATTGACCAGATTGGTGAAATGGCTCGGGCTCTGGCTGATAAAGATGAGGGCAGTGAAGAGCATATTATTTCTGAGCGTTCTTCTAAGGAAGAGAATTTAACTACCCGATTACTAGCCAGTTTAGAACAGAAGCAGTATAACCAAGGGGAGAATATCCTCTTTGAGTATGCCGAGGAAGATCGTTCGGCGTATGTTCTCTATGCTGGGAAGCTTTTCTACACCAAGCTTCTGGAGCTCACAGAGGCGGAATTAGAGGCGGAGGGATTTTCCCGTAAGGAAGTCTATCAGGGGCTCAAGGATTTTACGGCTCTATTTAAGGATTTGGAAGAATAATGTAAAGGAACTTTAAGCTGTTTGCAATAGTATTTGCCCTTCAAATGAGTATGATTGTATGAGGAATATTCATTTGACTGGAGGGGCTTGTGTTGTTACGGCGGATTGCATTGTTTTCTTTAGTTTTTGTCCTGGCACTCAGTGGGTGTGAGGTAGTTCGAGCCGCTTCCTTTCAAGAAGGACCTGAGCGCCCGAACCCGGAAGCTTATTCAGCCACCCTAAAAGATAAGGCACTTTTAGACCTTTCACCAATGGTGGTAACCCCGCCGCCCAGAGAGATCTCTCAAGATATCCGTATTAGCCTTTTGGGTGACTGTACCTTAGGGCAGCAGCGGGATACGGCTGAAAAGGCTAATAGTTTTCAATCTGTAGTAGGCAGTGATTACGATCATCCCTTTCGCTATGCAAGAGAATATCTGCAATCTGATGATTTAACCTTAATTAATTTAGAAGGCGCCCTGACAGCGGCGACTGACTATCGGGATAAAGAGTTTACCTTTAAAGGACTACCAGAGTACGCCCGCATTCTATCTCTGTCCGGAATCGAAGCGGTTAATTTAGCCAATAACCATACCTTTGACTATAAAGAACAGGGGTTGGCAGATACCAAGGCCGCTCTTTCTTCTGAGAATATTCTGTGGAGTAATAGCACGGAATACGCTATTTTTGAAAAAGGAGACATTTCCATCGGTATGGCGGGTTTTTCTTTTCCGCCGGATGCCAAGGGAATTGAGACGGCTATTGATGAGCTGCGGGTAGCCGGATGTACTTTGGTGATTATTTCCCTCCATGGCGGTACGGAAGCGGCCTATGAGCCAGACGGACATATAAGGGACTTAGCCCATGCAGCAATAGACTTAGGCGCTGATTTGGTGGTAGGTCATCACCCCCACCGATTACAACCCATCGAAGAGTATAAAGGGAAGTACATTCTATATAGTTTGGGTAATTTTGTTTTTGGTGGACAGCCTTGGCTGACCGACCTAGATACAGCTATTATTCAATGCCATTTTCAGCTTGAAAACGGCTATGTTGTGAAAAGCCAGCTCACTATAATTCCCTTTAGTATGTCTTCCGGTGGTCATGTTAATAATTACCAGCCAATTCCCTATGATACTGATTCTGAAGGCTATGGAAGAGTACTTGCTAAACTAAAAATGCAAGACGATCAACTTTTATCCGGTGAAATCATTGACGAATGACCGGTGGATTGCTACTATGCTGAGTGTAAAAGCTTAGTGTGTGCCCTTCTTTTCGAAGAAGGAGACAGTCAACCAGGAGTAGTGTTATGGACAGGCCTAAGGTACTTATTGTTATGGGCAGTGATTCTGACTTTCCGGTTATGGAAAACTGCTTTCTCTTGCTTAAAAAATTTGACATTGATTTTGAAGCCCGGATTTGTTCGGCGCACCGCACCCCTAACGAGGCGGCGGAGTTGGCGCAGGGAGCAGCTGGGCTTGGTTTTTCTGTGATTATTGCCGCTGCCGGTTTGGCCGCTCATTTGCCCGGGGTTTTGGCTGCTTATACTACCTTGCCGGTGATTGGGATACCTTGTGCCAACGGCCCTCTCCAAGGCGAAGATGCTCTTTTGGCTATTGTGCAGATGCCCACAGGGATTCCCGTGGCTACTGTTGCCATTAATGGTGGTGGTAATGGAGCGATTTTGGCAGCACAGATGATTGCTATTTCTGATGATAAGGTCAGACAGAAGCTGGTGGCCTATAAAGAAGAACTTAAGCTTTCTGTTCAGAAGCGTAATCAAGTTCTTTTAGATAAACTCAAAGACTTGTAAGGGAGATACTATGACCAAAATAGATTGGGCAGAAGAGTGCGGGGTTTTTGGGGTCTACGATACCTCGCTTCAGCGGGAAGATGCGGCCAGACTGACCTACTTTGGACTTTTTGCACTCCAACATCGGGGGCAAGAAGCCGCCGGTATTGCTGTGAATCAAAGGGGCAAAATTCATTGCCAAAAGGATCAGGGACTGGTGGTAGAGGTTTTTGATGAGTTTTCTTTTCAGAACCTTAAAGGCCATGGTGCTGTGGGACATGTACGTTACCCAGCTACGAGTGAAGGAGGACTGGATGCGATTCAGCCCTTAAAGATAAAGGCTCGCTCCGGGCAGTTAGCACTTTCTCTAAATGGTGCGATTACCAATGCCGCACCATTACGAGAGCAGCTAAAGCAGGAAGGGGCTATTTTTCAGTCCAATGCTGACTTTGAAGTACTGCTCACCTTACTGGTAAAAAACCGGATGTTAACCGACTCGGTAGAAGAGGCCATTGAGGCACTTATGAAGCAGGTGCAAGGCGCCTATGCCATGGTGGTTCTGACCAATAGTAAGTTAATCGGTGTGCGTGACCCCCTGGGCATTCGTCCGCTACTCTTAGGAAAGCTTGATGATACCTATGTTTTAGCCTCGGAAAGTTGCGCCTTAGAGGCGGTGGGGGCTGAGTTTGTCAGAGATATCCGGCCGGGTGAAATCATTAGCATTTCTCAAGAAGGTATTTCTTCTCGCCTGCTTTCCCCAGAGCTTTCTCCTGATAAGGGGCGTTTGTGTATTTTTGAATTTGTCTATTTTGCCCGTCCTGACAGTATTATGGACGGTGCCAGCGTGCAAGAAAGCCGGATTGCTGCCGGTGAACAACTTGCCTTGGAAGCACCCTGTGATTGCGATTTGGTGGTAGGGACTCCGGACTCCGGATTGGCGGCAGCTATGGGATATGCCAAGGCAAGTGGTATCCCCTATGGGGCAGCACTCCTAAAGAATCGTTATGTGGCTCGAACTTTTGCCCAACCCACAAAGCTGCAGCAGGAATTGGCTGTAAAACTTAAGTTCTCGGTTTTGAAATCTGCTGTAGTTGGCAAACGAATTTTGCTGGTAGATGACTCTATTGTAAGAGGAACGACTACCAGACACCTGATCGCCTTACTTCGAAATGCCGGAGCAAAGGAAGTCCATATGAGGGTTGCCTCACCGCCGATCTGTTATCCTTGCTATTACGGCGTAAGCACACCGGCTCAGAAAGAATTATCCGCCAGTGACACTTCGGTTAAGGATATGACCCAGAATCTCTTAGCAGATTCTTTAGCTTTTTTAAGCTTGGAAGGACTAAAGTCCTCCACTAAAGGGATTCAGATTGATCATTGCTGTGCTTGCTTTGACGGTAACTTTCCGGCTGGTGTGCCTGAAAAATCTCCGGAAAAGGTTCATAAAATTCAATGGTAATCATGGGAGAAAGGCCTGCGGCGAAGAAATGAAAATTGTGGTACTGGTTTCTGGAGGGGGTACAAATTTACAGACAATTCTGGATAGAATTGCTGATGGTACCTTGCCGAATGTTCAAATTTCTAAAGTAATTGCTTCCCGAGCTGGGATTAAGGCTCTGGAGAGGGCAGACAACAGTGGAATTCCCTGGGAAATTATTTCCCTGAAGAGTTTTCCAGATTTTACTTCTTATGACAGAGCGATGAAAGAGTCTTTAGTGGCTTCAGAAGCTGAGCTGGTTGTGCTGGCCGGTTTCTTGTCTTTTATAGGGGCGGAGGTCTTAGCGGCTTTTCCCAATAAAGTTATCAATATTCATCCCGCCCTTTTACCGGCTTTTGGCGGAAAGGGGATGTATGGCATTCGTCCTCATCAGGCGGCTTTACAGCGGGGGGTCAAGCTTACCGGCGCAACGGTTCATTTTGTGAATGAAAATTACGACGAAGGTGCGATTATTTTACAGAAGGCTACGGCAGTCAGACCCGATGACACAGCGGAAATTTTGCAGAAACGGGTTATGCAGGAATGTGAACAAGTGATACTTCCGGAGGCAATTAGGCTGTTTGCTTCTCGGCAAATTCAAATTGTAGGACAAGTAACAAAAATACTATGAAGATAAAGGAGATCAGAAAATGGCTAAAAGAGCTCTAATTAGTGTGTCCGATAAGAAGGGGGTAGCTGATTTCGCCAGAGAATTGGTCGATTTGGGTTACGAAATTCTAAGTACCGGGGGAACGGCTACTCTGTTGGCCGCCGAAAAGATACCCTGTACCGAGGTGGCAGAGGTTACCGGCTTTCCAGAGTGTTTAGATGGTCGGGTTAAGACTTTGCACCCTTTTATCCATGGCGGCATTCTGGCCATTCGTTCAGATCCAAAACATATGCAGAGAATTAATGAATTAGGCATTGAGCCCATTGATTTGGTAGTAGTAAATTTGTACCCTTTTAAAGAAACTATTGCCAAGCCTCAAGTAGAACGGGAAGAATGCATTGAAAATATTGATATTGGCGGCCCTTCTATGCTGCGGGCTGCGGCTAAAAATCATCGAGATGTAACGGTTATTACCGACCCCAGTGACTATGCTCCGGTCTTGCAGCAACTGCGCGGTGCCGGTCAGACCAGTTATTCTTTGCGTTTTCTTTTAGCTAAAAAAGTTTTTGAACATACTGCCGCTTACGATGCACTGATTGCGGATTACTTTTTGTCCCAAAGTGAAGATAAGACTTTGCCAGACTCTTTAACAATGACCTTTGATAAAGTTTCCACCCTGCGTTATGGTGAGAATCCACACCAGAGTGCGGTTTTCTACAAGAATCCTTTGCCGGTAAAGGGGAGTCTACCAGAAGCCATACAGGAGAGTGGAAAAGAGTTATCTTACAATAATATTGCCGATACCGATGCGGCTTTATGTTGTTTGAAGGAATTTTCTGAGCCCACAGTGGTGGCGGTTAAACATGCTAACCCCTGTGGCGTTGCCACGGGAAAGACAATTTTAGAAGCCTGGGACAAAGCCTATGCCGCTGATCCTGTCTCTATTTTTGGCGGAATTATTGCTTG
The DNA here is from genome assembly GCA_964518595.1 of uncultured Oscillospiraceae bacterium. GTDB lineage: Bacteria > Bacillota > Clostridia > Saccharofermentanales > Saccharofermentanaceae > CAZFHA01. The sequence goes on along the minus strand of CAZFHA010000020.1, from coordinate 40,339 downwards.
TAATGGTGAGGTGGATGCGGCAACAGCTGCTAAAATGGCTGAGATATTCTTAGAGGTTATTATTGCCCCTAGCTATTCGCCGGAAGGACTAAAAATATTAACGGCTAAGAAGAATTTGCGGGTGCTTACCTTGGCGGATATTATGGCGCCTATTCCCAAGTCCGAGTATAACCTTAAGCGGGTTGTGGGTGGAATTTTGCTCCAAGAACAAGATCGTGGTGAGATTTCTGCCGCTGCTGCTGAGGTTGTGACTAAAGTTGCTCCAGAAGCGGCTCTGATGGACGACCTGACTTTTGCTATGAAAGTGGTAAAACACGTCAAGTCTAATGGTATTGTTGTGGTAAAGGACAAGCAAACTCTGGGTATTGGACCCGGTCAGACGAATCGGATTGGTGCGGCTGAGATTGCTTTTACTGCCGCTGGAGAAAAGGCTCAAGGCGCGGTATTGGCCTCAGATGCTTTCTTCCCTTTTTCAGATTGTGTTGAAGCGGCTCAAAAACACGGCATTGCCGCCATTATCCAACCGGGTGGGTCTTTACGGGATCAAGAATCTATTGAGGCTTGTGACCGTTACGGCATCGCTATGGTCTTCACCGGTAAGCGCCATTTCCGTCATTAAGCCTGGGGCTGGGAGGTCTATATGAAAGTATTCGTCGTGGGTGGCGGTGGTAGAGAACATGCCATTCTTTGGAAATTAAAACAGAATCCGCGGATTACAGAGTTATTCTGTGCCCCCGGCAACGCGGGGATTGCCGCCTTGGCCACTTGTGTTCCTATTGGAACGAAGGAGATTGATGCACTGGTAGCCTTCTCTCTGGAGGAGCAGTTTGATTTGGTCTTTGTAGCGCCGGACGACCCTTTGGCCTTAGGGCTGGTAGACCGGCTCACAGAAAAGGGGATTCGAGCTTTTGGCCCTACTGCGGCAGCGGCTAGAATTGAGGCCTCAAAATCTTATGCCAAAGACTTGATGCAGCGCTATAAAATCCCCACAGCGGATTATGGAACTTTTGAAAAGCTTGATGAGGCACTTGCCTATCTGTCCGGTTGTTCCTTTCCTCTGGTTATTAAAGCCGATGGCCTAGCTCTTGGAAAAGGGGTAGTAATTGCCGCCAACCAGAGAGAAGCCGAAGCCGCCATTCGCTCCATGATGGAGACAAAGGTTTTTGGCGCAGCCGGATCAAAAATTGTCGTGGAAGAATTTTTGGAAGGGCCGGAGCTAACCATATTAGCCTTTTGTGATGGGAAAACCATTCGCCCCTTACTGTCTTCTCGGGATCATAAGCGGGCTTTGGATCGGGATCAGGGGCTCAATACCGGGGGCATGGGAGCGATTGCTCCCGGCGCAGCTTTAACAGAGGCCGAGAATGGGCAGATCTACCGTGAGATATTACTGCCCACGGTAAAGGCCTTAGCCCAAGAAGGAAATCCCTTTTGTGGGGTTCTTTATTTTGGACTTATGCTTACAGCCGACGGTCCAAAGGTAATCGAGTATAATGCCCGTTTGGGCGACCCGGAGGCACAGGTACTTCTTCCCCGGCTTGAAAATGACTTGCTAGAGGTGATTGAGGCCTGCCTGGAGCAAAGGCTGGATGGGATTGATTTAACCTTCACTCCCGGCGCTTCCTGTGTGGTTGTTATGGCTTCCGGGGGCTATCCGGAAGGCTATGAGACCGGCTTCCCCATTTATGGCATACCGGCGGCTGAGGCCTTAGGTACTTTGGTATTTCAAAGCGGTACGAAAGCAGAAGGGGGCAAAATCCTTACTGCCGGTGGGCGAGTATTGGGAGTTTATGCTGAGGCGGAAGAGATGGATGACGCAATTGAAAAAGCCTATCGGGGTGTAGCTGCCATTCATTTCAAAAATATGCATTTCCGCACCGATATTGGGCGCAGCTAAGGAGAGGATCATCTCTGTTCGATAGATAGAATGAGTGAGACATTCTGATAGATAGTTAACTTAGGATTTAGGAGGAGCGATAATTTTGCGATTCGGTATGTTTGGGGGAACTTTTGATCCTTTTCATCAGGGACATTTGGCAATTGTGGAAGGTGTTTTGGCTTCCGGTCGGATTGATCATCTTTTCGTTATTCCGGCTGGTTTACCTGCCCAAAAACCTTTGGCAGAGCTTACCTTTAGCGGTTATCGTTACTATATGACCAAGGCAGCCCTAAAAGAGTATCCAGAGGTAACCGTGCTGCCCCTGGAAGTGGTGAAGAAGACTCCATCATATACGCTGCTCACTAGAGATGAAATCAGAAGTCTTGGTCTTATCGCTCCGGAAGATGAACTGTATTTTGTATATGGGGCAGATGTGGTGGAAGGGATTGAAACCTGGTACGAGCCTCAGAAACTCCTTTTTGAGGCAAAATTATTATTAGCCAAGCGGCTAGGGCTTACCCCCATGGGAATAGAGCAAAAAGTCCAGGCTCTAAAAATAAAATACCACACAGACATTGCCTTTTTCGCCATAGAGGGGCTGGAAGTTTCTTCCGGTCAGATAAAAAAGACGAGAGATTTTTCTCTTTGCCCCAAGGCGGTTGAAAAATTTATCCAGAAGCATGATCTATACGCCCCAGATAATCCCCTAAGCGGCCTTAAGGAACAGGAGCTGGCTGAACTTTGGCACCTGGCGGCTGACTTATTCCAGGAACTGTCGGAAAAACGCTTTTTACACAGCCTTAATGTGATGATATTAGCCGCTAAATATGCTAAACATTTTCACATGGATGTAAAAGCGGCTGCCGTAGCCGGGCTTTTACATGATTGTGCGAAGGAACTGAAAGCCGACCTGCGCGTAAGCTTGGCTGGGGAGTTGGAAAAAGATATAGCTTCCTACCCCAAGACACTTTGGCACTCTCCTGCTGGAGCCGTTTATGCCCGAAACCGCTATGGCATTTCTGATCCGGCGGTACTCGATGCTATCCGCTACCATTCCACCGGGCGATGCGATATGACAGCGCTGGAAGAAGTGATTTTTTTGGCGGATAAATTAGAACCAGCCAGGGATTATAGCGACCTACTCCACCTGCGTCGTTTGGCTTGGACAGACGTAAGGCGAGCTACCTACGCCTGCTTGAAAGCTGTAAAACACAGTTTTGATCGAGAAGGGAAACCACTTCACCCAGATTCGGTTCAAGCGTTGCTTTGTTTTGAAAAATATTTTCGAAGCCATGATGAGCTTAGGCATAAAGCTGATCGGAAGTGAAAAACTACCCTGCGGCTCTCGGAGCAAATGAATAAGGCAAATATCGATTTTAGCTACGGCATGGTATAATAAATCATTAAACCTACGGAGGAAAGTATGAACGCAAAAGAAATAGCAGATAAAATTGTTCAGATCTTGATAGACAAGAAGGCTGTGGATGTAGAAGAGATTTATGTGGCTGAGAAGACCATACTGGCTGACTACTTCATCATTGCTTCCGGTACGTCCACTACACATATTAAGGCACTTTCTGATGAAGTGGAGTTTGTTCTTAAGCGTGATGAAAAGCTTTTTCCTGATCATATTGAGGGTCTTTCTACAGGGCGTTGGGTATTGATCGACTATAAAGATGTAGTGGTACATATCTTCCATCCGGAAGAGCGGGAAGAATATAGCTTAGATAAACTTTGGCTGACTAAACGTCCTGAAACTCTCTGAGTCTAAATGATTCATTTGACGGTTTTTTAGTTTAATTGTCGAATTTATTCCCATTCATTTGCGCCTCCCTTTGCTAGACTTGAGCTAACAAAGGGAGGTGTTTTTGTGGGGCGAAATGGAAAAGAGAATCTAAAGAAGCTCTTTTGGGTAGGTATCATAGTAGGTGGATTATTATTTCTATTGCTAAGTTGGCTTTTAGATAAAGACGAACCTGCTGTAGTCTATGCAGCGGCCTCAGCACAAAGTGAGAAGATGCCAGATGTAACCTTGTCGAAAGAAGCGTTCAGCTCCGATACCGAAACCGCTTTAAGTAGTGGATCTGTTACCATTTTGAGCGAAGGTAGTATAAGTGATGTTACTAGCTCGGCTGCCTTATTGCCGGTATATATATGTGGCGCAGTTCAGAAGCCAGGCATCTATCATGTATATTCGAATACCTATCTATATGAGGCGGTAGAACTGGCCGGAGGCTTATTACCGGAGGCCGCTGATACGTATATTAACCTGGTTTATGCTGTTACGGCTCCTATTTCTGTCTATATTCCCACCGAAGAAGAAGCTAAGCAATATGTATCTGGAGGACAGAATAACGCTGTTGTACCGTTGCTACGGGACGGACTTCAGGGGGGCATTTGGGGAGACGCTTCTACCATATCATCAGAAGATTCCCTCGAAGAGGTGCAGCCAGCGCTGGTAAATATTAATACAGCCAATCAGGCAGAGTTAGAAACCCTGCCCGGTATTGGTGCTGTTACTGCTGCCGATATCATTGCTTATCGTGAGAGTAATGGGGCTTTTCAGCTAATTGAAGATCTGATGCAGGTGACAGGGATTAAGCAGGGGCGTTTTGATAGCCTTAAGGGACATATTACTGTGTAAGCTCATTTTTTATTTGCTGATTACTTTAACTCGTGTCCTAATGTCTACGAAAGAATATTCACTCCTTGATGGTCAGATGTGGCTTGTGGCAATAGGATTAAAAAAATTAATCATTTCACAATGGCGTCAGAAGGGTTCAATTTGGAAGGTATTTAGGGTTTCCGATTTACATCTCCTATGATTTTTGAAATCATAAAAGTAAAAAATCAACCCAGAAAAACCCCTTGCCTTTTTAGCCCATTTATCATAAACTAACTATATAGTTAAACATTGACGAGGATATGTCTATAGTTGGATTAGTCCAGAGAGAGAGAATCAGGCGGCTGCGAGTTCTCTTACGCTGAAAACTGTAGGTACCCCCTCCGAGTTGTCAGGGGAACGGGTTCTTCCTTAGTATCTGAGACCGTTGACCACGTTATCGTCGGAATGAGTGGCTACTCCTGAAACGGAGTGGCAATTTGGGTGGAACCATGTGTAATGCATCCCATGTAGCCTTTTTGGTTGCATGGTTTTTTTATTTTAGGAGGTAAGAAAATGGATTTTAACGATGAGAAACAGAGACAGGCCTATCGTCACAGCACATCCCATGTGATGGCACAAGCCGTTAAGCGTCTGTGGCCGGAGACCAAGTTGGCTATTGGGCCCTCGACCCAAGACGGTTTTTACTATGATTTTGATCATCAAGGTGCCTTTTCCAAGGAAGATTTGGAACGAATTGAGACTGAAATGAAGAAGATCATCAAGGAGAAGCTTCCCATTGAGCGCTATGAGGTCTCCCGAGAGGAGGCTAAGAAGCTGTTAGCTGAGCAAGGTGAACTGTACAAATTAGAGCTGGTTGAAGAACTGGCAGAAGACGCAGTCATAACCTTTTATCGCCAAGGTGAGTTTTCTGATCTTTGTGCTGGACCTCATTTGGAGAATACCGGTGATATTAAAGCTTTCAAATTGACTCAGGTGGCTGGCGCTTATTGGCGTGGTAATGAAAAAAATAAGATGCTTCAGCGAATCTATGGTACTAGTTTTCCTGATAAAGGAATGCTTAAAGAGTATCTGGAGAAGATGGAAGAGGCAAAAAAGAGAGACCATAATAAGTTAGGCCGGGAACTAGGCTACTTTACCACCGTTGATTATATCGGACAGGGATTGCCTATACTTCTGCCTAAAGGGGCGAAAGTTTTACAAAACTTGATCCGTTTTGTGGAAGATGAAGAAGAGAATCGTGGTTATCTTTTGACCAGAACCCCCTATATGGCTAAATCCGATTTATATAAGATTTCCGGCCATTGGTATCATTATCGTGAGGGTATGTTTCTTTTAGGTGACCCAGTTGTAGATGAGAAGGGTGAGGTAAATGAATCAGACATTTATGCTCTTCGTCCAATGACCTGTCCTTTTCAGTATCAGGCCTATTTAGCTGAAAGCAGAAGTTATCGCGATCTACCACTGCGATATGCTGAAACCTCGACGCTGTTTCGGAATGAGTCTTCTGGTGAGATGCACGGCCTGATTCGCTTACGGCAATTTACTATATCGGAAGCCCATTTGATGTGTACTCCGGAGCAATTGACGGAGGAATTTGAAGGTTGCGTTAACTTAGCTGGATTCATGTTAGAGGCTGTCGGGCTGTATGAGGATGTTAGTTATCGTTTTTCGAAATGGGATCCGAACAATAAGGATAAATATGTAGGTTCAGCGGAGGAATGGGAAGCGGCTCAGAACACCATGCGTGCAATTCTGGATGATATGAACCTAGACTATGTTGAGGCTGAGGGGGAAGCGGCTTTCTATGGTCCCAAACTAGATATCCAGATCAAAAATGTCTGGGGCAAAGAAGACACTCTGATTACGGTACAGATAGACTTTCAACAGGCTAAGCAGTTCGGCATGGAGTATACCGATAAAGATGGTACGCGTAAACATCCTTATGTTATTCACCGCACCTCAATCGGCTGCTACGAGCGAACCTTGGCACTTCTGATTGAGAAATATGCCGGAGCGCTCCCCCTTTGGATAGCAGCAGAACAGGCAAGAATTCTTCCCATTTCCGATAAGCATAACCAACGGGCGGCTGAACTTAAAAAAGAGCTCCGTGCCTTAGGTATTCGGGCTGAAATTGATGATCGTGACGAAAAGATTGGTAAAAAAATTCGTCAAGCTCAAATGGACAAGATTCAATATATGTTGGTAATGGGAGATAAAGAGGCTGAAACTAATAGTCTGGCAGTGCGAAGTCGGCGGGAAGGCGAATTAAGCTCCATGCCTGTAGCCGAAGTAGTGAACAAGCTACTGACAGAAATTCGTCAGCGGGTAAGATAGGCATTGATAGAGCTGAACCCGGTAGAGGTGGAGTAATCTTCTGCCGGGTTCAGCTTGTTTCTGCGCGAGGGTAGTATATCTTTGAGAGGCACAGGTTAACTTGGGTGATAATTGAAAAAGTCAGATATGATGCGGAAGAGTTCTACCGTAGTGGTAGTTTTTTCTGTTCTGAGGCCATTGTTGCATCTGTCAGAAAAAATCTCGACCAGCAGATGCCAGCGGAACTGATTGCCGCTGCTTCCGGGTTTCCGGCTGGGGTTGGTGGGTCAAAATGTATTTGTGGAGCCATTTTCGGAGCGGTGATTTGTCTTGGATATTTCTTTGGTAGAAGCGAACCTTCAAATGTTCAAAAGAGCCAGCAGTGTTTAAAACTCACTCTGGAATTACAGGAAAGTTTTCGTAACAATCACAAAGGTGTTCTTTGCTGTAGTGTTTATACCCGAGGCTTAGATATGCAAAAGGGCGAACACATTGATCAGTGTGTAGCTTTCACCGGTGAGATGGCGGCTAAGGTTGCAGAAATTATTCTGCGCGAGGGGTAATCGCATGCTTTCTTGCGAGTTTTCTCAGCTCTTTGTCCTCAGCCTTAAAATTTCTTAAAATTTTAGTCTTTGATTTAGAGCTTTTTTTAGAATTTAATTGACAGTTTAGTCTTTTGTCGTTAAAATTCTAATGTTCCTTTATTTGGAATGCCGGGGTGTGGCTCAGGTGGTAGAGCGCTTGGTTCGGGACCAAGAGGCCGGAAGTTCGAGTCTTCTCACTCCGACCAAAAGACAGACTTATTTTTTAGAATAGGTCTGTCTTTTTTGTTGCATCAACGTATCAGATTAATTTTTTATCTTATTAACCTACTACAGGTGACAGAAATAGTTCCTCACTCTTGAGGGATTCATTTAGTAATTAAGGGGAAACTTGATTTTAATCTTCCAAAATTTCTCCCTTAAGGCTTAAGGTTACGCAGCTCCAGGGGATGAGTTTTCCAGAATTAGCCAAAGCTTTTTTGGCAGCGGCTTCAAGTCCACCACAGCAAGGTACTTCCATCCTGACAATAGTAAGGCTCTTAATATCATTTTGCTGGAGGATAGTTGTTAATTTTTCACTGTAGTCGCCTTCGTCTAGTTTGGGGCAACCAATTAGGACTACTTTTCCGGCCATAAATTGGCGGTGAAAATCTCCGTGGGTATAGGCGGCGCAATCCGCTGCCACCAACAGTTTTGCGCCATTAAAAAAGGAGGCATTGGGGGCAACCAGTTTTAGTTGAACCGGCCACTGACGTAGTTCGGAGGCGGCAGCCGGAGCCGGAATCGTCCCAGATGATTGCTGACTTTTTTCAAAAACCTGAGCTGCTTGACCAGGGCAACCATGAGCGAAGGCAGGGCTATTGGCAGCTACGGCAGCCGCGTCAAAGGCTGCTGCTTCCCGTTCTTCAAAGCTAATGGCTCCAGTAGGGCAAACGGGCAAGCAGTTTCCCAAGCCATCACAATAGTCGTCTCTTAATAGTTTGGCCTTACCATTTATTAGTCCAATCGCACCCTCATGGCAGGCATCAACACAAAGCCCACAGCCATTACAAAGCTCTTCATCAATTTTAATAATTTTTCTTAGCATATCCTTCACCTCGTGTAAGAATTTCAGTTAAAAGTATTTGAATTTTGATTTCATTATACTATGATAAAAAGGAAATATTCGTTGCAATTGCAACATGCTGAAAGGATCAACAAATGGATTTAAATCAGGAGAGTTTGCTAAAGTCCCAACTGTTTTCCGGCATGTCTTGGAAGGAGTGCTGTGAACTTCTTACTTGTTTGGGACAGCGAACCCAACATTACCAAAAGGATGAATTTATTCAATTGGCTGGAGCGAGTATCCAGGCCATTGGTTTTGTTTTACGGGGAAGCGTGAAAATTATCAAGGAGGATTACCAAGGGAATCTCACCGTATTGGCTTCTTTGGAAGCGGGGGAGATTTTTGGCGAGGCGATTGTTTGTGCCCAAATTACTTCAAGTCCAGTAAGTGTTGTGGCAGCTGAAACTTGTCAAATTATGTTTTTAGATTTTTCTCGAATCCTTAGCCGCTGCGAAGCTGCTTGTCTATATCATAATCGTTTAATTGAGAATATGTTACGTCTACTAGCTACGAAGAATCTTTATCTGAATCAAAGGCTAGAGATTTTGTCTGCCAGAAGTATCCGGGAAAAATTACTTACTTACCTTGGTTACTTACAGCGTCAAAACCAAGATGGGAGCTTTCGATTGCCCTTTAACCGGGAAGAATTGGCTGATTTTTTAGGTGTAAACCGTTCGGCTCTATCCCGGGAAATTAGCCATTTAAAGGCGGAAAAAATTTTGCAGCTGGCAGGTAATAAAGGGAAGATAGTGCGGCAGGATATTTCTGCTGACTGATAAGCTTTTGCCCCGGCCTGTTTTCGGTTGGGCTATAGAAACGTAAGAGTAATCTCCTATGCAACTTTTAGGAAAGATGGCATATGATTTTTGATATAGGTATAATAGTAAGAGACTGATTATGGTTGTAGGCTCTAAGCCAGAAAGGAGTTTCTATGGATAAATCATATTGGGAGGCAGTGCAGCAGCGCCATAGCCACTATAGCTTATCAAAGGAGATTACTGTTTCAAAAGCGAGAATAGAGGAAATTGTTAACCAGGCCTTACTAGCCGCGCCTTCGGCCTATAATTCTCAAGGCTCACGAGTGGTGCTTCTGTTTGGAGCGGAGCATCAGCTTTTTTGGGAGCTGACCTTGGAAGTTTTGCGGAGTAGAGTGAGTCCGGAGAAATTTCCCCGAACCCAAAATAAAATTGAAACTTCCTTTAAGGCCGGCTTTGGAACTATTCTGATCTTTGAGGATCAAGCCGTTCTGGAGGACTTACAAAAGCGCTTTCCCCTATATGCTGATACTTTTTCTCAATGGGCTCTTGAAAGTAATGGTATGTTACAGTATATTATCTGGACAGCGCTCACCGCCGAGGGGCTGGGGGCCTCGCTGCAACATTATAATCCATTGGTGGATGACTTTGTAAAGACCCACTGGCAGATTGATGAGAATTGGCAATTAAGGGCTCAGATTCCCTTTGGTCAGTCTTTAGAAGTTCCGGCAGCCAAACCCAAAGTTGACGTGAATCAACGTCTGAAGGTTTTTGGCGATAACTAAAAACATATTGGTCGCCATCAGGCGACGGGAGGTATATTTGAGCAAAGCAGATACACTATTTATTCAAAATTGTCAGGAAATCTTACGTGAAGGGTACTCGACGGAAGCGGAAAAGGTACGTCCTCGGTGGGAGGATGGTAGCTTGGCCTATACGTTGAAACGGTTTGGGGTGGTTAACCGCTATAATTTAGCCGAAGAGTTTCCAATGTTAACTCAAAGGTTTATTAATTTTTCCGCCGCCGTGGATGAACTCCTGTGGATATGGCAGAAAAAATCTAATAATGTTAAAGATTTAAAAAGTCGAATTTGGAACGCTTGGGCGGATGAAGAAGGCTCCATCGGCAAGGCCTATGGTTATCAATTGGGTGTTACGCATCATTACGCAGAGGGGGAGTTTGATCAAGTGGATCGGGTCATTTTTGACCTGAAGAACAATCCCTATAGCCGAAGAATTATGACCAATATCTATGTGCATGCAGATCTAAGTGAGATGAATCTCTATCCCTGCGCCTATTCTATGACTTTTAATGTCACGGGCAATCGTTTAAATGGGATTTTGAATCAGCGCTCTCAGGATATGCTGGTTGCTAATGGCTGGAATGTCTGTCAGTATGCTGTTTTGCTACATCTTCTGGCTCAGAGTACCGGCCTCTTACCGGGAGAATTTGTCCATGTGATTGCTGATGCTCATATTTATGACCGCCATATTCCGATTGTAAAAGAGCTCATTGAGCGGCCAACCTATGCGGCTCCTAAGCTGCTTTTAAATCCTGATATTAAAGACTTTTATGATTTCCGTCTGGAGGATATTAGCTTAGAAAACTATCAACATGGTGCCAAGGTTACCGGGATTCCGGTGGCGGTATAAGAAGGAGGCGGCTATGAAAGCCATTGTAGCTGTAGATCGAAACTGGGGAATTGGCTATAAGGGTGAACTGCTGGTCAGTTTGCCAGAGGATCAGAAACAAGTTTTTCGTTATTATACCTTGGGTCACCCCATAGTCTATGGGCGAAAGACTTTGCTAACCTTCCCCGGGCAAAAACTTCTGCCGGGGCGAGATAATCTGATATTAAGCCGCAATTCTGATTTTGCTAAGGAAGGGGCGATTGTTCTCCATTCTGTAGCTGAGCTTAAGGACTATCAAGAGAAACATAAGGATGACGCTATTTTCATTATTGGCGGTGAAGAGGTTTATAAACAGTTATTGCCCGATTGCGAAGAGGTCATTGTGAGCAAGATTGATTATGCCTTTATGGCTGATGCGTTTTTTCCCAACTTAGATCAGCTTGAGGACTGGGAAAAAGTAGCGGAAGAAGAGCCGATTGACTCAATAAAGGGATATCGTTTCTCCGTTTGTCATTATCGCCGTCGGAAATAGCTGTTGTCAATATGAACAAAAATGAATGTTAATTTATGTGCAAAACATCTAAAGAATTTCTTGCTATGTGAAATGTCTTATGCTATAATTTGATTGACAGTTATTTTTGATAACCGTCAGTAAATTTTGTTGGAGATACTAGGAATATGGAGTATCTCTATTTAGGAGGTATGACTTATGAAAGCGTTTAACTTGAACAATGTTGATGTCGTCGCATTTATGTCTGCTCTGGATCAATGTAAGGGTGAAGTCATGCTCATTACAGATGAGGGTGACCGTTTTAACCTGAAGAGCAAGCTTAGCCAGATTGCCGGCCTGATGAATTTGATTGAGGGTGGTAAGTTAGTTAATGCTAAGGTTTATTGCTCTAACCCAGAAGATGAATCTCTGCTTTTCAGATTGAATCTTTTTGGTGCTCCGGTAGAGACTGACGAAGTATAAGTTTTTTTCGGATAGACTTTTATCCGTTTCAGATTTATCTGGGGCGGATTTTGTTTTTTTAGCACTACTTTTTAGGTAGCTATGTTATAATTACAAGTTGAATCAGGCTGAGCCGATTGGAGACTACTAGTATGAAAAATTATCGCTATAATGCACTAGATATTGCAGCATACTTGAAATGGTCCAGCATTCCCGTTTCTGGGGAAGAGGCCTGTTTAACTTTGCTTTATGAAATGCGGGATGCACTTCTTGCCCGCCCCCTGGCGAAAGACTATTCTGAGTTTTCCCGCGAGGTATTTCGGCAAATGTATCATCTTTGGTCCAGAGGCTTTGAGAATGAGTTTTCTGATGTGAATCTTATAGCAGAAGAGGAGAGTGTAGCTCTATTGTGCGATCAGGATTTTCTCGCTTTAGAGAATTACCTGAAACTATTAGCTCTTCATCTGATTCTGGTAGATTCCTTACCCTATATCCGAATTAATTTTAGTGGTCTGCCACTATTAATCGGGGTAGAGGGTGACTATTCTAACTATGACAAGAATCTGGCTAAAGCATTAACTGCTTTGCATTTGACTGCCAGTGACTATAGAAATGAACCCTATAATTTTGCTGCAGGTATTCCGGACGCGCCTCTTAAGTTGGCGCTGGAACCTAAATTTCGTATCCGCATTTTTGGTAGCAAGGGCTATCGCACTTCTAAGCTGTCTGACGCTAAGGAGAAAATGCGCCAGCTTCAGGAAGAGTCAAGACTTCGTCAAGGGTCAGATGAACAACGATTGCCTGGCCGTCGTAGACGGGGGAAGAACAATCCTTCTGAAGTTACGAGAATATCTGTAGCGGTCATGCCGGCAGGTTCGCCCTTACCGCCTAATCCGGTAACGGTGGAAGTCACTCCTTTAGGAGCTGTTGCCCCCGTTTCTTCCAAAACGGTTTCCAATACGAAAAAGTCTGCTTCCCCTAAGGCAGAATCTTCTCCTAAGAAAGATCCTGCCACCACGAGCCAACCGAAAAAGACGGCTTCAGTGGATAATCCTACTACCGTAGTTCCTTCCGAGGCATCAACTACGGTAACCAACTCCACTTTAGGTGGTGTGAATGACGCTGCTTCATCCAAAAAGAATACAAAGAAGTCTGAACAGGCATCAGGTTCTTCGAAACCGGTGCCATCTAAGCGTCCGAAAAAAGCACCACCTGATCAGAATACGAACAGAAAAGGTGAAAAGAATGCAAAGTCCCAAAACGGAATATAAACTAGGTCTAGATATTGGCTCTACAACAGTTAAAATCGTACTTTTAAAACAAGATGAGATGGTTTACGAACAGTATCGTCGTCATCATTCCAATATTCGTGGCGAACTTATTAATGCTTTTAGAGACTTAAACCAAGCTTACCCCGATCTTTCTTTGCAGATTGCCCTTACCGGCTCCGGTGGATTATCAGTGGCTAATTGGCTTGATTTAGATTTTGTTCAAGAGGTAATCGCTGAGACGGTAGCTATTAGTAAGTACCACCCGGAGACGGATATTATTATTGAACTTGGTGGTGAGGATGCCAAAATAACCTACCTTCACCCCGTGCCTGAACAACGGATGAATGGAACTTGTGCCGGGGGAACCGGTGCCTTTATTGATCAGATGGCAACCCTCCTGCAGACCGATGCCGATGGGCTGAATGATCTGGCTAAGGATTACAATACCATCTACACCATTGCTTCCCGTTGTGGTGTTTTTGCTAAGAGTGATTTGCAGCCGCTGATTAATGAAGGAGCGGCTAAGTCTGATCTGGCAGCCTCGATTTTTCAGGCTGTGGTGAATCAGACCATCGCTGGTCTGGCTTGTGGGCGACCGATCAAGGGTCACGTTGCCTTTTTAGGCGGTCCGCTGCATTTTAATTCTCAGTTACGTAAAGCCTTTGAACGAACCTTGGAAGAGAATGTATCTTCCTTTGTTTTGCCAGAGAATGCCCAGCTTTATGTGGCGATAGGGGCGGCTTTGGCGGCTTCGGGCAGAGTGGTAAAGCTTACAGAGATTATCGAAGCCTTTTCCCAGACCGGGGAACATAATGCGGATATCATTCGTATACCGCCCCTGTTTGCCGATGAAGAGGAACGCTTGGCTTTTGATGAACGACATGCTCGTGCTTCCGTGGAACTTTTTGATATCAGTACAGCCAGTGGGCCTTGTTTTCTAGGTATTGATGCCGGTAGCACCACCACCAAAGCTGTGCTGATTGATCAGGACGGCCAGTTGATCTATACCTTTTATGGCAGCAATAAAGGCAATCCGGTTAAAAGTGCCGTTAAAATTTTAAAGGAGCTCTATCAGCAGCTACCTTCTACGGCCTATATTGCCAATAGCTGTGTAACTGGCTATGGCGAGAGTATAATCAGAGCGGCCTTACGTCTAGATGAAGGTGAGATCGAAACCATGGCTCACTTTCAGTCTGCGCGTTTCTTCTGCCCAGAGGTTGATTTCATTATTGACATCGGTGGGCAGGATATGAAGTGTATGCACATTAAGGACGGCGTTATTGATTCAATTATGCTGAATGAGGCTTGCTCTTCTGGTTGTGGTTCATTCATTCAGACCTTTGCGGAGAATCTGCAAATGAATGCACATACTTTCTCACTGGAAGCCTTAGCCGCCCAGAACCCCGTAGACCTCGGTACTCGCTGCACGGTTTTCATGAACTCTAAAGTGAAACAGGCGCAGAAAGAGGGCGCTACGGTAGGGGATATTTCCGCAGGTCTATCTTACTCAGTAGTACGAAATGCTCTTTATAAAGTTATCAAGATTCGTGATACTTCCCAGTTAGGGGAGCATATTGTTGTTCAAGGAGGAACCTTCTTAAATGACGCTATTTTACGTTGCTTCGAACTGGTTTCCAAACGTGAAGTGATTCGTCCTAATGTAGCTGGTTTGATGGGGGCCTTTGGTGCGGCACTAATCGCTCGTGCCCGCTGTAGCGATACCTCTAAAACGTCAACCGTACTAGGCATTGCTGAGCTTGATAGTTTTACTATGGGAACTGAGATGTCTACCTGTAAACTTTGTGGTAACCACTGCCGATTAACTATTTCAACCTTTTCTAATGGTAGCCGTTTTGTTTCTGGGAACCGATGTGACCGAGGAGCAGGGGTAGAAGCTCAGGCTGAACCCTTACCTAATCTATTTGAATATAAATACAAGCGAACCTTTGCCTATAAACCACTACCTCTGGATCAGGCTCCGCGAGGAAGAATTGGTATTCCTCGGGTGCTGAACCAATATGAAAACTACCCTTTCTGGTTCACGATTCTAACCAAACTCGGTTTTCAGGTAGTGCTATCAGCGCGTTCCGATCATAAGCTGTTTGAGAAAGGCATGGACTCAATTCCCTCCGAAAGTGTCTGCTACCCAGCTAAGCTGGTTCACGGGCACATTGAGGATTTAATTGAAAAGGGCGTGCCAACGATTTTTTATCCAGATATTCCCTATGAGCGAAGGGAGAACCCCGGTGCAAACAATCACTTTAATTGTCCGATTGTTGCATCCTATCCGGAAGTAATTAAGAACAATGTGGAAAACTTACAGGAGAAGAATGTTCGTTTTCTCAATCCCTTTTTGCCTATTGATAATAATCGCAAATTGGCTGAGCGTTTGACAGAAGTTTTTGCTGAGGAAAAAGTTAGCTTTAATGAAGCCTTGGCTGCCATTGAGGCCGGTGATGCCGAATATGATGCTTACAAAGCTGAGATTCGCAGCCGGGGTCAGGAAGTGATGGAAGAACTTAGGCAATCAGGTCAGAAGGGGGTTGTCTTAGCTGGGCGTCCTTACCACTGCGATCCTGAAATCCATCACGGTATTCCCGAAATGATTAATACTCTGGGATTAGCGGTTTTGACTGAAGACAGTGTAGCTATACCCGGCTTCATGCAGCGCCCAATCCGGGTGGTAGATCAGTGGACTTACCATACACGACTTTATGAAGCTGCTGCAGTGGTAGCGGAAGAAGACAATTTAGAACTCATCCAGCTTAACTCCTTCGGCTGTGGACTTGATGCGGTAACTACGGATCAGGTACAGGAAATATTAGAGTCTAAAGGTAAGCTCTATACCTTGCTAAAGATTGATGAAGTCAGTAATTTAGGTGCGGCCAGAATACGAATTCGTTCACTAAAGGTAGCAATGGACGAGCGGGCAGGCAAGAAGCCTACCGCCAAGCACTCTCAGAGTTATACCATTGGCCGGATTCCTTTTACAAAAGAACATAAGAAGACTCACACCTTGCTGGCTCCGCAAATGGCTCCTATTCAATTTGAGTTTGTCGAGGCAGTACTACGTAGCTATGATTATCGACTTAAGCTCTTGAAAGAAGCAACCACCGCCGACGTCGAATGTGGCTTGCGTTTTGTCAATAACGATGCTTGCTATCCGACAATTGTAGTTATCGGTCAATTGGTTAATGCCTTCATCAGTGGTGGTGCTGATCCAGATGCGACCTCTGTACTTATTACCCAAACTGGTGGTGGATGCCGAGCCACGAACTATGTAGCGTTCTTGCGTAAGGCTTTAAAGGAAGCCGGTTTTCCTCAAGTTCCGGTAATAGCCTTATCCGTGCAGGGACTGGAAGGCAACCCAGGCATGAAATTCACTCTGCCTATGCTTCATCATGCCTTGCAGGCCATTTGCTATGGGGATCTTTTGTCTACGCTCCTGCTGCGTGTGAGACCCTATGAGACAATTCCCGGAGCGGCTAATGCCCTTTATCAGTACTGGAATCAGAGAGGTATCCGCTACTTCAACCGGGCGGGTAAATTCTCAGATTTGACCGCAGAGTATAATATGGATCAGGTTACACGTAAAGTCCGTAGTGAAAAAGATCAGGAGGCAGCCCAAAAACTTCTTGAGGATCTGCTACAGGAAGCTAAAACCAAGCGCTCCATTCGCTCATTCAAACACTTAGTCGATCAGACTATCGCCGCTTTTGATGCCTTTCCCATGCAGGACATTGAGCGAAAGCCCAGAGTGGGTGTAGTGGGTGAAATTCTGGTTAAGTTTCAGCCCGATGCAAACAATCATGTGGTTGATATTATTGAGAGAGAAGGCTGTGAAGCCGTCTTACCGGGTCTACTAGACTTTTTCCTATACTGTTTTTATAATCCCGGCTGGAAATACCAAAACCTGGGAACGGGAGCAAAAGCCGCCTTTATTAGCCAACGAGGTATTGATATTTTGGAGGGATACCGGCGTCATATTGTCAAAGAACTAAAGCGGACAGGGAAGTTCCAGCTCCCGGTTCCTATTCGCCATCTGGCGGATAAAGCTGAGTCAGTCTTGTCCTGTGGTAATTCTTGTGGTGAGGGATGGTTCTTAACGGCAGAAATGATTGAGCTAATCGAAAGTGGAGTGCCAAATATAATTTGTGCCCAACCTTTTGCCTGCCTTCCTAATCATGTAACCGGTAAAGGGATGATAAAGGAGTTGCGCCGCCAGTTCCCACAATCTAATATTGTTCCCATTGATTATGATCCGGGTGCCAGCGAAGCCAACCAACTAAATCGTATCAAACTTATGATAAGTACCGCACATCTGCAGCACCAGAAAACCGAACCGTCAGTAGAGTAAAAGGAGGCGTCGTATGACTGATTTATCTTTACCTGCCAAGCGACTATTATTGGTCGATGGTAATAGTATCATCAACCGTTCCTACTTTGCCATGGCAGGTAGAAGCAGTCTTACGGCGCCAGACGGTACACCTACCGGTGCTTTAAATACTTACTTAAATACTCTTTGGAAGTATCTGGATGAGCTTAAGCCCACCCATATTTGTACTTTGTTTGATGTGCGGGAGAAGACCTTTCGCCATGAAATGTATGATGGTTATAAGGCGAAACGTAAAGGCATGCCGGATGAGTTGGCCATTCAAATGCCCCTTTTAAAAGAGGCTCTGGATGCCTTAGGGCTGCCGCGTTATGAACTACCCGGTTATGAGGCTGATGACCTGATCGGAACCCTTGCGGCTCAAGGTGAAGCGGCAGGATTTTCCGTCTATATCTTAAGCGGAGATAAAGATGACTTTCAATTGATTGATGATAATACTGTGGTAATTATGCCGGCAACAAAGGCGGGTAAAACCACCACAGAGATATACGATGCAAAGGCACTCCTTGAAAGATATAAGACAACGCCGGAAGAATTTATTACTCTTAAGGCAATTATGGGTGATCCCAGTGATAACATTCCAGGCGTGCGGGGAATAGGTGAAAAGGGCGCCATTGATTTGGTTAGTCGTTTTGGTAACCTTGATAGGATTTATCAGCATATCGATGAACTGTCAGCTGGTCTACAAAAAAAGTTATTAGAAGATCGGGAAATGGCCTATCTGTCTTATGACTTGGCTAAAATTAACTGCCAAGCCCCAATTTCCTTTACCGTAGATCAGCTCACTTTACTGCCGCAAAATCAGTCGGAGCTTCTGCAGTTTTTTACCCGCTTGGGACTGCGTAGCCAGATAAAAAAATGGCAATTAGATCAGGGTGAGGAGAGCCTTGCCCTTGGAGAAGATGGGACAGAAGATCATTGGGTGCCCCCTCTGGGTCTATTCGATCAGCTTTCAACCTTTGAGGCTAATTTGCGGGAAGCCTCAGAGAAAAAGGCCAAGAATTTTGTATTAGCTATGGAAATCCTTCAGCGAGCTGATGGTACTCTCTATATTCTGATGGCTTTTTCAAAGGAGAACTATTTTGTTTTTACAGCGGAAGAGTTTTCCACCGCCCAGAAGATTATTGAAACTGTCTTAGCTCCTGAAAATCAGCCTGAATCCTTAGTTGTTGGCTACCAGATTAAAAATCGTTTTCGGGCTTTAGAACCAGGACTTACTTTCAAATCTTGCTTTGATATTGAAATAGCCGGTTATGTTTTGAACCAGATTAGTGGTTCAGCTCCAAGCTTTGAAACCCTCTATGAGCAATCGACTAAAGAGGCTTTTCCCCTTTGGGCAAAAGAGAGTACAGGGAATAAATCTGTGGCGCTGGAGCAGAGCATTGATTCTTTATTAGAGGCAGAATCGGGGGAGGCTGATCGGAATGAAGATTTCAAGGCAGCTGCTCAACGACTATTTCTTTATCGGCAGATTGCCAAAGCCCAAAGAAAAGAAATATCAGCGTTAGCGATTGATTACTTACTCTATCAAATTGAAATGCCTCTGGTACTTAATCTTGATCGGATGGAACGTAAAGGTGTGTTAATTGATCAATTTACTTTAGATCATTTGCACCAACAATTTACTCAGGAGATAGAACGGCTTAGTTTGTCAATTTATGAAAAAAGTGGAAGAGAATTCAATATTCTTTCACCCAAGCAGCTGGGGCAAATTCTTTTTGAAGACTTAGGTTTGCCCTCAGGCCGCAAAAATAGCAGTGGTGGCTATTCCACAGATGTGGATGAGCTTAACCGTCTCCATGATTCCCACCCAATTGTAGGAGAAATTTTAGAATATCGTCAATTGTCTAAGCTAGATTCGACCTTCATCTTAGGACTTAAAAAAGTGATAAAGCCTGATGGCAGAGTACGGTCAAATTTTGCTCAAGTAATGACCAGTACAGGTAGATTGTCTTCATCAGACCCGAACTTACAGAATATTCCTATTAGAAGCGATTCCGGCAGCTTAATCCGGAAAGCATTTATTGCACCAGAAAACTATGTGCTTCTTGATGCAGATTATTCGCAGATTGAGCTTCGTCTCCTGGCGCATTTATCCGGCGATGAGAATATGATCCAAGCTTTCTTACAAGAAGAAGATATTCATACCACTACGGCTACAAGAATATTTTCTGTCACCCCAGAGCAAGTGGAACCTTCTATGAGAGCGGCAGCTAAAACGGTAAACTTTAGCATTGTGTATGGGATTAGTGATTTTGGACTGGCTCAAGACTTGGGTATATCTCTAAAGGAGGCTCATCACTATATTACCCATTATTACGATCAGTATCCACGTATTAGAAGCTACTTGGATTCCTTGAAACAAATGGCTTATGATAAGGGTTATGTAGAGACAATGTTTGGCCGTCGGCGCTACGTGACTGAACTCAAATCGCCTAACCGTAATTTACGTAATTTTGGCGAGCGAGCAGCCATGAATACTCCTGTTCAGGGTTCGGCTGCGGATATCATAAAGATTGCCATGAATCGGATCAGTTATTTTTTGGAAGAGGCGGGACTAGATGCCCGGCTTATACTTCAGGTTCACGATGAACTGATTGTGGAATGCCATCAGAGCCAAATTGAAGAGGCATCTAAGCTGCTCAAAGAGGCAATGGAGGGTGCAATTGATTTATCTGTTCCGCTAATAGCTGAGGTGAATGTGGGGCAAAATTGGTTTCAATGTAAGGAGTGATTAGGTGTTTGTAATTGGTATAACCGGTGGTATTGGAACTGGTAAAAGCACTGTAGCAAGAATTCTGGCCGATAGAGGCGTTTTGGTATTGGATGCAGATAAGATATCACGTGAAGTGACTGAAAGCGGAGGGCGGGCTCTGGAGGAAATTCGCGAAACTTTAGGGAATCGGGTATTTGATGCTTCTGGAAGTTTGAAACGTAATCAAGTGGCAGAAATTGTTTTTTCTAATCGCACCAAGTTAGATCAGCTTTCTGCCGTTATTCATAGGCATGTCTTAGCAGAGATGGCTGAAAAGATAGAGGCAGAGCGTCAGAAGGGAACAAAAGTTATAGCCCTAGATGTGCCGATTCCTGTTCAACGTGGTTTTGTTGATAGTTGCAATCAAATTTGGACAGTTTCAGCACCCTTAGAATTGCGTCTAGACCGACTCTTGCTGAGAGGTATGACAAATGAGGAAGCTAAGCGTAGAATGGATATGCAAATGACAGCGGAAGAATATGAAGATATAGCTGATTTTGTGATTCAAAACGATCAAGATATGGCTCATCTTGAGACTCAGGTAAAAGAGTTAATTGAAAAGGAACTTCACAAGAGGGGGATTAGAATATGAACTCAGTTGATCTGACTGCACTGGGATTCTTTATTTTTTCTTTAGTCATTTTTTTCGTTCTGCTTTTTGCTCTAAAACAGAAACAAGTTTTGCTAAAGCGCTATCTGCGTATCAGCGGCATTCTATATTGTAGTGGAACGACCCTCATATTGCTGGTATCTTGGATTAAACCCATATTAAGTCCGCTATGGATGTGGATTCTACAGATATTAGTTTTTCTTATATTTGTGGCCAGCTCCTTGATGATTCTGTTTATTGTCCGAAAATTTGAAGCTGGTGCTATCACACCAGAGACTACGGATAAAGATGCTCAAGATGAAAATTAAGGATATAGATGAATAATTGTCTGGAATCCTTGTTTCTGGAGGAGGATAGATTCGTCCTTTAGGAGAAGTTTTCCACTAAACGATTAAGTTCGCTCATCACATCCTTTTCAAAATACCCACCATGATAACAGAGAATTCGCTCAATATCATAATTTAATAAGTTGCGAATAGATTGTTCGGCCTTTTCTTGGTCTAAAACAAATCTAGCCATAGGCATCTGTAAACTATTATTCTCAACCACCAATGCATCCCCGGTGATAAGGGTTTTATGGTGGGGAATATACAAAGATATATGTCCGGGCATATGACCCTTTGTATCGACTACCACAATATCATCACCCCAACTGATTACTTCATCAGGCTGTATTGTAGTCACAGCGTCGACTTTTTCAACCGAGGCAATGAATTTCTGAAACACTCTTCCACCTTCCTGTTCTTCTGGTGGAAGAGTTTCTTGTAATGCTTCTGCTTGAAGCAATCTAAGGGATTTCTTCAAACCCAAAATGTAGGGTGCTTCGACTTCTGAACAGAGTACTTCTATATCAGGATACTTTTCAACTAATGGCTTTAATGCACCCATATGATCATGGTCATGATGAGTAATTATAATTTTAGCTATCTGGCTCAAATTAGTACCCAACCTATTAAGTTCAGCACTAATTTGAGGAATAGAATCGGGATAGCCGCAGTCTACAAGTATCACTTTATTCTGATACAGAAGGGCTGCCGGGTGAACGGTATAGACTACACCTGGACTTGGCCGGAAGGTGATTGTTAACAATTTTATCTCCATAAGGGGTATTCACCTCAATTGCCGGATATTCTGGTGCTGCTTACACATTAAACCTAAATAAGACAACATCGCCATCTTTCATAATGTATTCTTTACCCTCAGATCTGACCAGCCCTTTTTCTCTCGCAGCAGCATAACTCTGACTGGTAAGAAGATCATTAAAGGCTACCACTTCGGCACGAATAAAACCGCGCTCAAAATCAGAATGAATTTTACCGGCAGCAGCAGGAGCCTTGGTTCCTTGGCGGATAGTCCAAGCTCTCACCTCAGTTGGTCCTGCAGTTAAAAAAGAGATGAGACCCAATAACTTATAACCGGCTTGAATCATTTTATCTAAACCTGATTGATCTAAACCCAGATCTTCCAAGAAAATTCGGCGTTCTTCTTCATCAAGCATAGCAATTTCTTCTTCGATCTTGGCTGAGATCACTACCACCTCAGCATCTTCTTCCTTAGCAATGGCCCGAACGATATCAATGTATTCAGAATCCGGTTGTCCTACCTGATCTTCAGCGATATTAGCGGCAAATAGGACGGGTTTCATAGTAAGCAGAGGTAGTTCCTTTAAAAATACTTGCTCTTCTTCATCAAAATCAAGTAACCGTGCTGGTTTCTCTGCACTTAATGTTTCATAAATTTTTTCGTACAATTTAAGCTCTGCTTCAAATTTTTTGTCGCCGCCTTTCATCATTTTACGTGTTTTATCAAGGCGTCTTTCCATATACTCTAAGTCAGATAAGATCAATTCTAAATTAATTGTAGCAATATCTCGACGAGGATCAGCACCGCCGTCAACGTGAACTACATTGGGGTCATCAAAGCAGCGCACAACATGAACAATTGCATCAACTTCACGTATGTTTGCCAGAAATTTATTGCCCAAGCCCTCACCCTTACTGGCACCTCGTACTAGTCCGGCAATGTCAACGAACTCAATAATAGCCGGGGTATATTTGGCAGGATTATACATGGTTGCTAAATGGTCTAAACGGGGATCTGGAACTGAAACTACGCCAACATTGGGCTCAATAGTACAAAATGGGTAATTAGCAGATTCAGCACCTGCCTTTGTAATGGCATTAAATAAAGTACTTTTTCCCACATTAGGCAGACCGACAATTCCAAGCTTCATATTATGACCTCTTTCATCTCTTGCATTCTTTACATAAATATACCACAAAATTATATCATGAACCGTTCCTTTTCTTGCAGCTCGATCAAAGCAAAAGTTATGATTAATAGAAATTTTTTGATTTGTAGACGTGAAAAGTGCTGATATCAATGGCTTTTCAGCAGTGCCTAGTTCTCAAATAGATTGATTCTCTAATTTTTACTGACAGTTTTTGTCACTTTTTGTCTGGAAACTTATAGTTTTCTCCTTTGCTGAAATTGTAATGTAGTTATATTAGGTTGACCCAGAAAGATCATGGGAGGGAATATGGAGAGTAAAAAGATACGCTATGCTAAAGTTGTTACAGCATATCTACAGGACTATAAAGTTGTAAGAGCAATTATTGAAGTGAGTATAGTACCGGGACTGCCAATTTTTGAGCTGGTTGGACTGGGGGATTCAGCCATCCGTGAAGCTAAGGAGAGAGTCAGAACAGCTTTTCGCCATAGTGCTCTGGTTTTTCCGGCCGGGCGTATTACCATTAGCTTAGTCCCGGCATATTTACACAAATCTGGCTCTTCTTTTGATCTGCCAATGGCATTGGGTATTTTAGCGGCTTCTGGGCAATTGGGGGATAGGCGTGGACAGATTTTTGCTTTTGGAGAGTTAGCCTTAACGGGCTTAGTGTTACCAGTTCCCGGTGCTACAGCTATGCTTCTGAATTTCTCTAACATGCAGTCTTATCACTGTTTAATACCTTGGGGCAATTATCAGGAAGCTTATGCTCATAATTTTCCTTGTTTTGCAGTGGAAAGTTTAAAGTCAGCTGTGGAGGTGTTAAAAGGAGAAATTGCTACGAAAGCTACTCAGATTGGCCTTGAACAGACACTGATTCCGCCTGAATTAAATGGGCGAAATGACTTTGACAAGATAGAGTTTCCAGATTTTAGCCTTTTAAAGGGGCAGCATAAAGCTTCAAAGGCTCTTCAATATGCAGCTGCTGGTTTTCACAATATTCTCTTATCTGGTAGTCCCGGTTGCGGTAAGACTACTGCTGCCTTAATTTTAGCTGGTCTATTGCCGCCACTTTCGGGTGAAGAACAAAAGCAACTGCTCACCTTAAATAGTTTTAATGATATAAGTTCCAGTGAACTTTTACGAAGACCCTTTCGCAAGGTTTTTCCCTCATCCAGCCATGCCAGCCTTTTGGGAACCAGTCTTCGAAAGCCGGGAGAACTAATAAAGGCCAATAATGGGATCTTACTTATGGATGAAATAACAGCCTTTTCTTCAAAATATCTGACAGATTTGCTGCAGCCAATGGAGCAGGGGTATTTGGCGGATTATGGATTTTCTCAATTGGTTAGAGGGGCTAAGGGATTCATACTGGTGGGCACTATGAACCCTTGTCATTGCGGTTATTCTGGCAGTTCAAAACGAAAATGTATTTGTAGTCCTCAAAATATTAGGACATACCAAAACCGCTTAAGCGGAGCTTTCTGGGATCGGATTCATTTATATACCGAGATGCGTTCAATTGATGCAGTGGCTCTGAAAGAGTCAATATCAGGTCACCAGAAAAGTAAGCAGGAAAGTTTAGCTATTTCAAAGCGAATTGCGGAAATATGGCAACGCCAATATGACCGCTGTGATCAAGGGCATATTTCAAGGATGCTTAATGCTTTTGTCCAAGCCGATGATCTTAGGGATTTTTTTCGGATTGAGCAAAAGGCATTAGATTATGCAGCATCAGTAGCAGAAAATTTATCCTTATCTGCAAGGGGGCTGAATTACCTGCTTCGAATCGCACGCACTATTGCAGACTGGCAAGAATCCCTAGACATAAGCCCTATACATATCAAAGAAGCTATGATCTATAGACCTCAATATTTGAAAGTAAGAAGGTAGGAATATGCTGACAGAAATTGACAAGATGGCTGCGGACTTATTTCTTTCCTTACTTCTCATGAATCGTGTTATTAATGGCACTATTCTTAAGCAGTGGTGGAAAGATAGGCCGGAAGATAGGCCACAAGACATGTTTCATTGGCCCTTTGATAAGCTTTTGAATAAGCTTATACCAAGAATTGATAGTAGGCGCCTAGGGCGGCTCAAGAATCGCATTGATATTTCATCCTATAAATCTGCCTTGAAAGAACAGGCCTCTTACTGGCTTGCTCAAGGTCTTAATTCAATTAATTATTTTGATCAAGAGTATCCCAAACGACTATTGCCCTTAGAGAATATGCCCCTAGTTCTATATACTCTGGGCGATTTGTCTTTAACCAAAGAAAATTTATCCACTGTGGCAGTAGTGGGCAGTCGAGCTCCAACAGCCTATGGATTAAAAGTGACCAAAGAAATTACTCAGGCTTTAGCCGAAAAAGAGGTTGTGATTGTTAGTGGTCTGGCTAGAGGGATTGATACGCAGGCACATGAAACGGCTTTGGCAATTAGTGGCAAAACTATCGCCGTAATGGCAGGGGGATTAGACCAAATATACCCCTCGGAAAACCAAAATCTATTCTACACTATTGCTCAAAAGGGTTTACTACTTTCTGAATTGCCCCCTGGAACTAAAGTGCTCCGTCAGTACTTTCCAGCCCGAAATCGTATACTCTCGGGTTTGGCTGATGTTGTTGCTATTATGGAGGCGGGGGAGCATAGCGGGACTTTGCATACGGCAGCCTTTGCAGCTGTTCAAGGCAGAGATGTTTTTGTTGTTCCAGGAAATATTTATGCCGAAAAATCCAAAGGAAATTTATCCTTGCTAAGGGATGGCGCCGAGCTCCTTTTGCGTGCGGAGGATATAGTTGAACGTTTGGCTAATGTTAGCTTTAACCGTAAACTGGATCAAATACGGCAAGTTGATAGCTGTGTATCTTTAAGTGCACCAGAGGATAACCGGGAGAAGGTGTTACAACATTTAGAGATAGGCGTAATGTCAATTGATGAGCTGATGGAAGTTACCGGTTTATCTTTTATAGATATGGCGGAAATATTAGCGGAATTAACACTTTCTGGCTATATTTCTGAAAGTTCTCAAGGGTATGCTTTGACTTTTTCCCATATATAAAGTATATAATGGTACACAGATTGTCTTAGCGGAATGTTTATTTGACATTCTTTGAGGAGTACAGACAGAGCGGTCTGTTAGATAAAAAAACAAGATGAAGGGCGTACCAATATGGGAAAAAAACTTGTCATCGTTGAGTCACCGGCTAAAGCTAAAACCATTGGCCGATATTTAGGGAAAGATTTTCGAATTACGGCTTCTGTTGGGCATATCCGTGATTTGCCTTCTTCCACCTTAGGGGTCGATGTTAAGAAGAACTTTAAGCCCACGTATATCAATATGCGTGGAAAAGAAAAAGTCATTCGAGAGCTGAAGGACATGTCTTCAGATGTGGAACAAATTTATATCGCAACTGACCCTGATAGAGAAGGTGAGGCTATTGCATGGCATATAGCCGGGGTACTTGGTGTGGACCCCCTATCAGATTGCCGAGTCAGCTTTAATGAAATTACAGCTAAAGCCGTAAAGTCAGCAATTGATAAACCCAGATCAATAGATCTGGATCTGGTTAATGCCCAACAAGCAAGAAGAATTCTTGATCGTCTTGTAGGGTATGAGCTCAGCCCTCTGCTCTGGAAGAAGATTCGAAAAGGCCTCTCGGCAGGACGTGTTCAATCTGTAGCAACTAAAATGATTGTTGATCGTGAAACGGAAATCAATAATTTTCAGAAAGAAGAGTATTGGTTACTGACTGCGGAATTGTCACCGGAAGATCGGACTCAAAGTTTTCGGGCTCGCTATCAAGGCAGGCAAAAGGGTGCGAAGGTTGAGAAGGTAAGGTTACAGAATCAAGAACAAGCGGAAGCAGTACTTGCAGATATTAAAGGGAAAGACTTTACCGTAGGTAAAGTTAAAAAGGGCAGTAAGCAGCGTCAGCCGGCAGCTCCTTTTACTACCAGTACACTTCAGCAGGAGGCTTCCCGAAGACTTAGCTTTTCCTCGCGAAAAACCATGAGTGTGGCACAGCAATTATACGAAGGTGTTGAGATAAGTGGGCAGGGACAAACCGCCCTGGTTTCTTATATCCGTACTGACTCTGTAAGAATTTCGGACGAAGCCATGGGGATGGCTCGTGATTTGATTAGTCAACGTTATGGCGAGCGTTTTTTACCTAAGTCACCTCGACGTTTCTCTAATAAGAATGCTGCTCAAGATGCCCATGAAGCTATTCGACCGGCTCATTTTGAGTTATCTCCTGAACAAATTCAAAACTCTCTGTCTCACGATCAATATCGGCTTTATAAATTGATCTGGGATCGCTTTTTGGCTTCACAAATGTCTGCTGCTGAAGTGGATACTGTAAGTGTAGATATTTTGGCTGGGGAACAGGTATTTCGTAGCCAAGGTGAAACGATTCGCTTTGCAGGATTTTTAGCTGCCTATGGAGATGTAGTTGAGGAAGGGGTAGATAATAGTAGCAATGAAGCTGATAAAGTCGGTAGCAAAGAAAAATTACCTGAACTGGTAGAAGAGCAGATACTTCACCTCTTAAAACTAACACCGGAGCAGAAGTTTACCTTGCCGCCGCCACGCTATACAGAAGCAACTCTGATTAAAGCGATGGAAGAGCAGGGGATTGGGCGGCCGTCTACCTATGCCCCAACTATCTCAACCATTTTAGAGCGAAATTATGTTGAAAAGCAAGCCAAATATCTTTCGCCTACGGAGCTGGGAATCATTGTAACTAAACTACTAGCAAATAATTTTGATAACATTGTTGATACTACTTTTACAGCTCAAATGGAAGAGTTACTTGACGCTATTGAGTTAGGAAAGAAGAACTGGGTAGATGTTTTATCTGACTTCTATCCGCCTTTCCATGACCAAATTGTTAAGGCTACTGCCGAAGTTGAAAAAGTAGCTATGAAACAGGAGAAGACTGGTGAGGCTTGCCCGGAATGTCATGAAGGGGAGTTAGTTATAAAAGAAGGCCGGTATGGTAAGTTTATTGCCTGCTCTCGTTTTCCTGAATGTAAATATACCAAGAATTTGGAAATTGCCGTTCAAGGCACTTGTCCATTATGTGGCTCAGGCTTGACTGTTCATACCTCCAGAAAGTTTAAGGGGCGGCAGTTTTACACCTGCGATAAAAAAGGTAAAGACCCGGAGTGCGGTTTTATTAGCTGGGATCTGCCGGTAGAAGGCAAACTTTGTGAGACTTGTAATAGTTATATGGTTTGGAAGAAGTTTCGTGGCAAGTCCTATCCGCGATGCAGTAACAGAGATTGTCCTACCAATGCTAAAAAATCGGCCAAAAAGGATGCGGCTTCCGATGCAGAAGCTGGAGCTGAAGAGAATAACTCAACGGAAGTTGTTAAGAAAGAAGCTTCTAAAAAGGAAGCTACTAAAGCTGATAAGAAGGACGCTACTAAGACAACTAAGTCAGGGCGGCGGAGCAAAACAAAAAGCACACAGGAAGATGTTGTAGTGTCCAAGGAGGAAAGTAGTGACCAAGGTTAAAGTAGATCCGGTTGTTGTTATTGGGGCAGGTCTGGCTGGCTGCGAAGCCGCTTGGCAATTGGCCAAAGCTGGTGTCCCGGTTATTTTAAAAGAGATGAAACCTAAACATTATTCGGAAGCCCATCAGATGCCCGGTTTTGCAGAGCTGGTATGCAGCAATTCTTTGCGTTCCAATCAGTTGGAAAGTGGTGTAGGTCTTTTGAAGGAAGAGCTTAGGCGGTTAGGATCACTGATTCTTGAAGCGGCAGATCAGACTTCAGTGCCTGCCGGAGGTGCATTAGCTGTAGATAGAGAAGAGTTTTCTGATTACGTGACAGATAAGATTCGTTCCCATCCACTCATTACTGTTGTAGAGGAACAGGTTAGTTCTGTGCCGGAGTCAGGGATCTGTGTGATTGCAACGGGACCCTTAACTCAAGGTGATTTGTTTACGGCTATCGTTAAAGTAGCTGGTCAGCAGACTTTGCATTTTTTCGATGCAGCTGCCCCCATTGTTGTTGCCGAGACAATTAATCGAGACATTGCCTTTCCCATGTCACGCTATGGAAAAGGTGGGAATGATTATTTGAATTGCCCGATGAACAGAGAGGAATATGAAGCTTTTTGGCAGGCTCTGATTGAGGCTGAATTGGCTCCAGTTAAGAATTTTGATAAAGAAACAGTTTTTGAGGGCTGCATGCCTATTGAGACCATGGCTAAGCGGGGAAAGGATACCATTCGCTTTGGCCCCTTAAAGCCGGTTGGGCTAGTTGACCCAAGAACAGGGAAAGAACCTTATGCTTGTGTGCAGTTACGGCAGGATGATCGTTCGGCCAGTATGTTTAATATTGTTGGTTTCCAGACCCGCCTACGTTTTCCGGAACAGCAAAGGGTCTTTAGAATGATACCGGGTCTTGAAAATGCAGAATTTTTTCGAATGGGCGTTATGCACAGAAACACGTATTTAGATTCCCCGGGTATTTTGAATCAGCAGTATCAACTGATAAAGGAGCCAAGACTATTTTTTGCCGGACAAATTACCGGAGTGGAGGGCTATGTTGAGTCTGCTGGTTCCGGATTTCTGGCTGGATTGTTTGCGGCCTGTAGGATTCTTGAGAGTAATCTGTGCCCGGCCTTTAGTGAAAATACTATGCTGGGAGCTATGGCGGCCTATATTTCTGATACAAGCATCAAGAAGTTTGTTCCTATGAATGCCAACTTTGGTTTGATTCCGCCATTAGATTATCGGGTAAAAGGGAAGAAAGAACGTTATCATCATTATGCGGAGCGTTCATTGGCAGAAATTGAAGCTATAAAAATCCCCCTAGAAGGCTTTTATAATGGGCAAAAGTAGAGTAAACTGCTAAAGTAATAAAATTAAAGTTTTTGGAAAGGATTATGGTGTTGTATGAGGTTATTTCCCCGCTATGATAAAGAAGGTCCTGGGGTCTATGCCGATGACCCGAAGGCAGGGGCATTTGTCCGCTTTTTTCAGACCTATGCCAGAAAATTTGGCAAGATGATTATCCTGAACTTGATGTTTTTACTTTTTAATGTACCCAGCTTAATTTTGGCTTATGTAGGTGCTGTTATTTACCTGCCAATGTTAAATCCTATTTTTGTTCCTGATGCTTTTGAGAAGTACCTAACTTCTATTGGGGTTGTGGCAGCAGATGCCGCTGTTTCCAGTACGGAAGTAGCTATGCAGCTGTACTTTATGATTTTGCTGGTTATTATTATGTGGATTGTTGGGATGCTGTTAGTGACTATAGGACCCTTTCAAACGGGTTTTAGTTACATATATCGCAATTTTGCCCGGGAGATACCTGTTTTCTTATGGGGCGACTTTGTTTCAGCCGTAAAAAGCAATTTTAAACAGTCCTTGAAAGCAATGTTCGTAACTTTACTTATTACCAGTATCATTCTTGTTAACATTGTTTTCTATGCCCGCATTTTTACCCAATCCTTTTCTCAAATTCTTTTAACTATTTTTATTATGATCTTTTTGTTTTTCATGTGTATTCAGATTTTTGTTTACCCTATGATAGCTTCAGTTGAATTGAAACTGAGAGATATATACAAAAATTCTGTCTTGTTTTTTCTAGGACGTTTTTTGCCTACTTTGGGTATCTTTATCGTTAATCTTATTGTTCTTCTGGTAATTCCGGTCATATTGATGTTTACTTTGACCTATATAGGATTAGCAATCTCAATTCTTTACTATGCTCTTTTCGCTTTTTCCTTTACTCAGTATTTGAATTCCTTTTTCGTCTGGCAGCAGATTGAACGTTATATTGTTAATGCGCCTGACCGCCAGGGAAAGGATGAGAAGCAAGAAGGGTGAAATTTCTTGCCTTCTTTGTTAAGAAGTTGAGCTTGAATCCTTTGGTGGCAAGTTAAGCGACTAACGCTTAATATTTTCTGAATAAGATTGGTTCTTAACATTGAACCAAATAAAAAAAGGCTGCTCTGTATTTCTTGGCTTTCTACAGAGCAGTCTTTTCTATTTAAGAAAATTATTTTATTACTTTCAACGTAAGGGCAGTTCTTTAGCATATCAAGTATTAAAGGTTGTTTGTACCAGTTCCTTCATTGAGTAGAGCCCGGCCGGTTGAGTAACCAAGAAACGAGCGGCTGAAAGGCTTCCTTGGGCAAATACTTCACGAGATTGGGCACTATGGGATAGGGTAATTGTTTCTTGTGGACCGGCAAATATAACGCTGTGCTCGCCTACAATGGTTCCGCCACGAATGGCATGTAGACCCAATTCTTTCTTCTGTCTCTTCTGGTGTAGAGGTTGGCGATTATAGACGTATTCTAATTGATTATCTAGGGTAGCATTGATATCATCAGCTAATAGCAGTGCAGTTCCGGAAGGCGCATCCAGTTTTTGGTTATGATGGGCTTCAATGATTTCTATATCAAAATCCGGATAGAGTAACTCGGCTGCTTTTTGAGCCAGCGCACTTAGCACATTGATACCCAAAGACATGTTGGCAGAATAGAAGACGGCAACGTCTTTGGACAGTTCATGCAGGAGCTGTTTTTGCTCAACAGATAGTCCGGTAGTACACATGACCAAGGGTCTATTCCGCTTACGGGCAAAATCAATCACTGATTCTGTGGCAGAAATATGTGAGAAATCAATAATTACATCAAATTCCTCTTGGCAATTATTGATATCTGTATATTGCGGAAAGTCGGTGGGTGATATATGGCTATCACCACCCGCCACAATTTTAAAGGTTTCACTTGCTTGGCTGATCTCGGCAATGGCACGCCCCATGCGCCCGTTGCAACCGTTTAAAAATATTCTGATCATATTTACGCTCCTTAAGACTGTAATCTGGGATTTTTTGACAGATACAGTTAACTTTCTCTGTTTTGAGGTGTTTTCCTCATTTTATCTGGATCTGGTAGTGAAAAATCTCCCAATTAGGCATGTAAAGGGGCTATCTGGTATTCTTTAAGGACTTTTGCCAACTGGTTATGACCGGCTTCTGACATTTCACAGAGCGGGAGGCGACAATCTCCCACTTGCCAACCAAGTATATTCATAGCTTCCTTGGTTGGGATTGGATTCACATCTGAGAAGAGAGCTTTAATGAGGGGCAGTAAATCTAGTTGCTGCTTAAGGGCTTCTTTGTGCTTACCGGCTAAATAATCATGAACCATCTGGCTCATCTCAGCGGGTACCAAATTTCCAGCCACGGAGATTACGCCCAAACCACCAAGAGAAAGCAGCGGAATGACTAAACCATCTTCGCCGGAATAGAGTAGCATTTCATCGCCGCAGAGACGAACAATCTCGGGGGCATGAAGCAGATTACATTCTTTAATGGCAATAATATTAGCGATTTCTGCTAAGCGGCAAGCTGTCTCAGGTGCTAGATCCAGGGCTGTTCGCGCTGGAACATTATAGAGAATCATAGGCAAATCCGTAGCCTCGGCAATTGCCTTAAAATGACGATACAGACCCTCTTGTGAGGCCTTATTATAATAGGGTGTAACACTAAGAAGACCATCGGGTTTTAAGGCAGTAGCTTCACGACAGAGCTCCACAGCATGGGCTGTGTCATTGCTGCCGATACCGGCAACTACGGGAATACGCCCAGCGACTTCTTTTACAGCGAAATCGATAGCAGCCAGATGTTCGGAATCCGGCATTGTGGACGATTCTCCCGTGGTTCCGCAAACTACAATAGCATCACTTTTATGTTTCAACTGAAAATCTATGAGTTGAGAAAATTTATCATAATCAATCCCTTTAGCGTTAAAAGGAGTAACAATTGCAGTTGCTGAGCCTACAAATACAGGCTTTTTCATATTTTCTACCTCCAAAATACAGTTGAAATTTCTTCTCCTACGAAGGGCAAAGCCTCTTTGCTTACACAGGTAGGGAAGAATAAGTATATGTGGAATCATAGCATTTGAAATAGGTGGGCGTCAATTGTATATGTAGAGAATCTGTATTATAATAGCTGCTTATGAAGACATCTGATTTTTATTTTGATTTACCAGAAGAATTAATAGCTCAGTCACCGATTGAAAGACGTGACCAGTCTCGGCTTATGCAGTTGGATGGAGGAACGGGAGAAATCAAGCATCTTTCTTTCTCGCAACTACCTTCGCTGCTTAGAGCTGGAGACTGCTTGGTTCTAAATAACACTCGGGTTATTCCGGCGCGGCTTTTAGGAGCAAGGAAAGACACAGGAGCAGCTATTGAAATATTGTTGCTGAAGCGTTTGGATGAACGTCTTTGGGAAACGATTGTCAGGCCTGGGAAAAAGCTCCGACCGGGTCATGTAGTAACTTTTTTGGATGGCCGCCTTACTGCGGAAATTTTGGAAGTTTTGCTCAGTGGAAATCGTCTGGTTGCTTTTCAATACCAGGGTATCTGGGAAGAGATTTTGGACGAAGCCGGTGTCATGCCTTTGCCGCCCTATATTCGGGAGCAGTTAGAGGATCGTGAGCGTTATCAAACGGTTTATGCTAAGACCAATGGTTCAGCAGCTGCTCCCACAGCTGGACTGCACTTCACTCCCGAACTATTGGAAGAGATTAAGGCGATGGGGGTCAGGGTGGCGGAACTGACTTTACATGTAGGATTGGGAACCTTTAGACCGGTTAAGAGCGGTGATATTCTTGACCATGAGATGCACTCGGAGTGGTACTCCATTACCCCTGAGGCAGCTGAAACTATCCAAGATACCCGTGATTCCGGCGGACGGGTAGTAGCGGTTGGAACCACCAGTTGCCGTACCCTTGAAACTTTGGCGCAAAAATCTACACGGATTCAGCCTGGCAGTGGATGGACTAATATTTTTATTTATCCAGGCTATAAATTTCGCTGCGTTGACGCTTTAATAACGAATTTTCATTTGCCGGAGTCAACACTGATTATGCTAGTGAGTGCTTTTAGCGGTAAGGATTTTGTTTTACAGGCCTATAATGAAGCCGTTAAAGCTAAGTATCGGTTTTTTAGCTTTGGCGATGCGATGTTTTTAACACCGAAAAAATAGTTTAAGAAATTGAGGAATGCAGATGGAACAAACAGAAAAAAAGCCCCCGGTATGGTACGAACATATCCATACTTGCGCTCAATCCGGAGCCAGACTCGGCCGGGTACATACGCCTCATGGTTCTTTTATGACCCCGGCCTTTATGCCGGTAGGTACGCAGGCAACGGTTAAAGGCATGGCACCGGAAGAAGTAAGTGGTATGGGGGCTAATATTATCTTATCCAATACCTACCACTTATGGATGCGCCCGGGATCGGATATTGTGGCCGCTGCCGGTGGTCTGCACAAATTTATGAATTGGCCTGGTGCTGTTCTTACCGACAGTGGTGGATTTCAGGTTTTCTCCCTGGCTAAGCCTAAGGATATTGTAGAAGAAGGAGTTCATTTCAAGTCGCATATTGATGGATCGAAGCAGTTTCTGACACCGGAGCTGTCTATGAAGATTCAAAATGATTTAGGGGCCGATATTATTATGGCCTTTGATGAGTGCACCCCATGGCCTTGTGATTATAGTTATGCTAAGAATTCCTTAGAAAGAACCACTCGCTGGTTGAAGCGTTGTATTGATAGCCATCAGAATCCTGATACACAAGCTCTTTTTGGAATCATTCAAGGAGGGATGTATCCTGAGCTGCGGAAGCAAAGTGCAGCGGAAATCACGGCTCTAGACTTGCCAGGTTATGCAATTGGCGGATTATCCGTAGGAGAACCGGGAGAACTAATGTATGAGATGTTGGAAGCTACTGTACCTCTAATGCCTTGGGATAAGCCTCGGTATTTGATGGGGGTAGGAACACCCGATTATCTTATTGAAGCGGCCATTCGAGGTATGGATATGTTTGACTGTGTTTTGCCGACGCGAATTGGACGCAATGGAACAGTCCTGACAAAAAAGGGCCGTCTGATAGTGAGAGACGCCAAGTGTGCCAGAGATTTTGAACCTATAGAAGCTGATTGTGATTGCTATGTTTGTCAAAACTATAGCCGGGCTTATATTCGCCACTTGTTAAAGGCTGATGAGATGTTCGGCTTAAGACTATGCTCTTGGCATAATCTCCACTTTTTGATTCGCCTAATGGAATCTGTCCGTGAAGCCATTGCTCAGGATAGACTACTGGATTTTAGAAACGACTTCTTTAAGGATTTTGGTTATAAGAAGAAAGTTCAATTGTGATTTAGTGTTTGGATACGACATATTAAGCGGTTTCAATTGGCTCCTGATTGGGAGCCAATTGTTTTTGTGGCTTGAAAAAAGCCTGATGATTGCTCAGCAGTATGCTGAAAAGAACGACAAAGGATATGGCTTCGGCAGAGACAAAAATCTTGGCAATTGGGGATGCCGGATGAATATCACCCAGACCTAAGGTGGTGAAGGTAGTTGCACTGAAGTAGACGACATCTACGGCTTTGGAAAGGCTGCTTGTATCGGAGAACCCGGCAAAGGCATTGGGCACGGATACATAGATAAGGCTGTATATTGTAGCAAAGGTTGTAATGATAATAAAAAGAATGCTTATAACCACATGTATATTGGCTCGGTTATAGGGCTTTTGCAGTATAAGGAAAAAACGCCGGAAATTTATAAAGAGTGATACCACAGCCACTACAATAGTAAAAATGTGTGTAATAAAGATTACTCTTGCGCTACCACTTTGATGGGCGCTGAAGGTTTGATAGCAGAGCCATACTTGGAGTATCGGCGAAATGTAATAGAGGATAATGGGGTTCTTTTTGAAAATTTTATTAAATAGCCATCTTAGCATGGTGCACCAGCTTTCTGATTGTTAATGTATTAAGATACTATAGTTTTTAGCTGAGAACTAATTTTTAAAATACATGACAAAAGCAAGAGTATTTTAACACAATTCTTGTTTTCCACTCGATTAAATTTTATTAATCGGCTGCTGCAGAGATAGTGTATTATCTCTGAGTCTGCCACCATCTGTTAAAAAGATTCGTGAGACTGAACTTGCCGTAGCTCTGCTTTTTTTAGGGAATTTCCCAGATTTAATGCCGCTCCTCTTGCTATTGTTGCATTTACTTTGAGAATTTACTAACTGGAATAAAAGCTAATTAGCAGTGTTTTTTAGTAATACTATATGGTAAAATATACGAAGCGTGTGGCTAGATTCTGTGATTGTGTTTCGCAATCGTTGACTAACTTGGAGGATGCTTTCGCTCCTTCAACTGCTATTACGTGTACGACGCTTTATATGCCTGTACTGCCATATGCCTAATGAGTTGCCACACGCTTCCAACTCTACTGTAGTGAGGGTTTATGATGAGATTTGTAGACATAACTTCGAGAAGTGATTTTTGTCATGCAATTGGAATAAAACCGCAATTGTTAACGTATGTTTTGTACAAATTTGGCGTAGAGAATTCATATTCAACATTTGAAATTCTCAAGAAAAACGGTAAAAAAAGGGAGATAAATGCACCAAACAATCGGCTAAAAGCAATTCAGACAGCGCTTGCTAATTGTCTATGGGACGAGTTAATTCAGATTCGTAATGAAAGGCAGATCAAAAACTGTATATCGTTTGCATTTGAAAAGAGAACAGATAGACATACGGAGAGGAACAATAAATTTGAAGTAAAAAAAGAAAAGAAAAATAAGCACATAGAATCTCCAATTATTAGTAATGCAATAATTCATCGGAATAAAAAATTTGTTTTAAATATAGATTTAGAGTCTTTTTTTGATAGTTTTCATTTTGGAAGAGTCAGAGGATTCTTTGAAAAAAATCGAGATTTTAAGGTTCCTATTGAAATTGCTACTATAATTGCTCAGATATCTTGCTATAAAGGAAGACTGCCACAAGGCGCGCCGAGCTCACCAATATTAACTAACCTCATATGTCAAACTCTTGATTATAGAATACTAAGGCTAGCCAAAAAATATAAGCTGGATTACACACGTTATGCTGATGATTTAACCTTTTCAACTAATCGTAAAGATTTTTGTGAGGAATATGATGGCTTTATTAAAGAGGTTGAGATTGTAATAACTAAAGCAGGCTTTCAAATTAATAAAGAAAAAACAAGGTTACAATATCATGACTCAAGACAAACAGTGACAGGCCTAGTTGTAAACAAAAAGATTAATATTGATAACAACTACTACAGACAGACGAGAGCTCTTGCTGATAGCTATTATAGAAATGGCAAAGCACATCTTGAAGGTAAAGAAATAAGTATGAATGTAATTGAAGGTCGATTTTCGTTTATTAATCATATAACTCTATATAACTCAAAAGGAAAGTTATCCAAATCAGCTAACGTAACAGGGCGAGATTTCCAATTTAGAAAATTTTTGTTCTATAAATACTTTTTTGCAAATGAGACACCATTAATTGTCACTGAGGGAAAAACTGATTCCAGATATATAAAAGCGGCTTTAAAGAAGATGCATAAGTCTTATCCACTACTTGTAGAGTATGACAAGGGGAGCTTCAAGTATCATATATCATTCTTTAATAGAAGTAAAAGGATAGAACAGTTATTTATAGTTCCTGAAGATGGAGGAGATGGTTTGCGGAAAATATCAAATCTATATCATGATAAGCAAAAAAACCCAGAAGATGAATTAAGATTAAATGGAAATAGCCTAATGGAACACTTTAAACTAATCAGTGAGGAAAAAAGGCCTAGAAATCCAGTATTCCTTCTATTTGACAATGAAATGCACACTGACAAACCTCTTAAAATATTTTTGTCTAATAAAAAAGATACTGGTATAAAAGAACGTTTGGTTAGTGCGCTCGTTGCACCTGTTTGTGAAAACCTTTTTTTGCTAACAATTCCTTTAGTGAATGATAGAACTGAATGTGAAATTGAGGACTTGTTTGACGAGAGCATATTGAACACGAAAATACAAGGTAAAACATTTAGCAAATCTGATAAATATGATAAGAAATCAGAGTATGGAAAGGATGTTTTTTCAAAATATATTTTGAAAAAACATGAAAATATAAATTTTGATAATTTTAAACCAATGTTTGACGCCTTACAACAATCAATCACAGAATGGAATGAAGGACGATGAGGAGTATTAAAAATGTAAATGAAAAATTCTGAAATATAAAACCTTAGTATAGTACTTGAAATTGGATTGTATATAATTTGGTTTTAGGAATTAATTTGACTATGATAAATGCAAATTAAATTGAAGATTAATCAACAAAACAGTTTGAGACTGCCTAACTGTAATTAGAGTGCTTACAGTTTTCTGATACAGAAATGATTGTTATAAACACTAGTCAAAGAGGCTCAAAATTTACAGTTAAACAATTCGAGAGGGAGGATTATATGATTGATAGAGAAGATAAGATTTGCGACCTTCTAAAAATAATAAAATCATCTCCGATTGGGGAAGGTACGTTTAGGAATTATATTGGATACAAGTACTTATATGAAGGGATTGTATCTATTAGAAAATATGAATATAGCTTTATATCTGAAATTATGCAGAAGGAAAATCATAAGGTAACTAA
The DNA here is from genome assembly GCA_964518595.1 of uncultured Oscillospiraceae bacterium. Taxonomy (GTDB): domain Bacteria; phylum Bacillota; class Clostridia; order Saccharofermentanales; family Saccharofermentanaceae; genus CAZFHA01. The sequence continues at coordinate 1,761 of CAZFHA010000020.1, read as the reverse complement.
AGCTATATCAGAAGATGAATACAATAATGAATATGAAAGTCAAATTGATTTGTTGAAGCGGTTTCTAGATCAAGGAACAGATATTTCTCAAAATAGAAATATTAAGGATGAATTATACTGCAAGCGTAAATTATCTGAAATGAATTACCGACCGGAATATAGCGAGCGAGAGCTGAAAATATTCTATGATATACTTAATACAAAGTTATTATCAATATTTTATTTAACTGTAAAAGTTGAGCTGCGTATGCCTAAAGGTAAGAAACTTACAACTGCTCATAATAATTTACTGACTAGTGACGTTAACGAAATGAACAAAGAATTTTTTCGACGATATTTAGATGGATTAAATGATAAAAGTCAGAAGTTTTTGGATTTCTCTGATAGTACATGCGGGAAGTGGACATACTTTTATGATTCTTCACAAGTTAAGCCGTTTTTAGTTGAGAATGTGTCGGGATTTATATCGCAACTTATAGATTTGCAAAATCAGGACAAGCTAAAGAGAAATGTTCTTTATTTTCGAGGCCACTCATCACTGAACTATGCTTTGTTACCATCTATATTTAGAAGCAAAGTAAATCATGAGAACGAAATGCGTTGTCATTCAGAGATAAAAAAATCATGTCCTGAACAGTTTTCGGCATCTAAAACATTGGTAGAACATGAAGCCGATATGCAACATTATGGCTTGCCCACTAGGCTAATTGATATTACAAAAAATGCTCTCGTCGCTCTTTACTTTGCGTGTAGTTCACAATCAGATTTGGATAAAATTGGAGAGGTAATTGTATTTGCTTTTCCTGATTCCCCCTCAGATGATCATCTTTTTGAATTGCGGATGGCACTGCCTCAAGTATCATATGTAACCCAAAAAAACTTACAAGTAATTTTGAAATATATGGAGAATTACAAGCGGGTCTATAATCTATATAGGAGTCTTTGCATTAGAAATCCGAAAAACCCTGAAGAAAAATTTGAATATCAACTAAGTCGTGCGGAGTTAATTAATAGACATAATTTAGATACGGTTAATAATTTTTCGGAGTCTGATGATAGCAAAAAGTATATTAAGGATTACTTTAGTGAATATGCTATTTTGTTTTTTATAGAGCTTGCAGAGCATATTGCTATTAATTCAATGGATTGGTCTGGCGATAATTTGAGTAAACTTTATATTGTTATAAGGAGAGGGGAAATCAAAGAATTCAATGGAGAAGAAATTCCCTCTCCTTTTGAGCTACTTCAAGAAGCCTCTGATTTCAATAAAATTTTACAAGCTGCTGTTATGGTGTTCCCAGCGTATAGAGGAAGAATTGAGCCCAATATGCTTCTGAAGTCGAATTTTGTTAAAACTCCATTATCGAACCCACGAATTATTCGACAATCAGGAGCATTTATAGTTGCAGGACTCTATGGTGAGAGTAACGGTGATGTGATATCTGATTTAAACAGTTACAGATATCCTAAGGAAGATGAATCCATAAGACTTCTTATAATGCCAGAAACCAAAGCTAAAATTCTTAAAGAACTTGAAATATTTAACATTAATGAATCGACAATTTATCCAGAGATTGACCATGTAGCTAAATATTTAATCACTAGTTTGGGAGTATAAAACCAGTGGAATACTGAATAGATGTAGGCAAGTTGACAAAGTATTTGGTAAAGGTTTTTCTTAGAATTTTATATACAATTGGGAATAGCGTAAATTCCTAAAGTAAATGCAACAATAAGAAAGCGATTGCATTAAGTCTGAAA
>CAZFHA010000019.1:0-70393 GCA_964518595.1 uncultured Oscillospiraceae bacterium | reverse complement strand
TAGCGGGTGGTTTTTTGTTTCGCACTCTTCAGTGCTCAACTTGCTAAAGCAGTAAGCAGATGCCGGAAGAGCGGCTCTCACCCTTCCGGCATGCCGAAAATCTAGTCTATTTCAAGAGGTCAGAGTAATCTACTGCCAGTTCGGGTCATTTTGTAATTTGGCTGCTTCTGCTCGATTAGCATCCATATTGGACAAAACTTTATCCAATTCAATTTGTCCGGTAAAATAAGCAAACATATCAGCGCCAAAATCCATCCAATAATCATTCGTATATTTTGTTCCCGTTTGAAGAACTGGTGTTTTGATCTGTTCTTCTGTAAGTCCATTCATAAGTTCTAATTCAGCGGGTAGCCAATGTTGCTTAATTTTAACAACATCTTCATTTACTGCAAGATTTGTCCAATTAAAACGCGCATCCAGCTGCTCCTGTAAACTCTGTTCTGTTGTTACGTAATCAAAAAAGGCCTTTACCAGTTCGGGATGAGTAGAATCTTTATTGCCCATCATAATCGGTCCGGCCGGATTGGTGGGAAAGGTTTGATTATCACCCAAAGGAACCAAGAAAAGTCCGAATTCATCCTTTGTTCCGGTCTCTTCCTTAACCTGATTGATAAATCCTGGATTAGCCATGGCCATGGCAATTTCGCGGTCACCAAACATATTAGCCAAATTGCTGCTGTCACTCCCCATCCAGTCCTCACCTAAATAGCCTTTATCACTAAGTTCCTTCAACTGTGTCAAAACTTCCTGCATCTTGGCATTCCCCGAGAAAGTGGCTTTATTTGTATTTAGTCCATCATATAGCCCTTTTTCAGCTTGTTCATAAACGCCTCCAATTTGGAAAAAAGCCAATTGGGTTTGCCAACCGTCTGCTCCCGGAATAAACCAAGGGGTTATGTTTTCTGCTGCGATTTTTTCTGCTGCGGCTAAGAGCTCTTTGTAGGTGGTAGGCACTTTAGTAATACCTAATTCTTCAAACAAAGTCTTGTTATACATCATGGTATATTCTGGAGAATTAGTCCAAATCATCAGCCCATAAAGTTTGTCGCCTACCATGCAAGAGGGCAAACGCTCTTCTGGGATAATATCTGCCCAAGTAGCCCCAGTAAAATCCATGCAATATTTTTCCGGATTTACCAAGACACTTTCTATCGCAAAAGGATTAGACTGGATCCAAAAAATATCGGTGGCTGTTCCGCTGGTCAACTTAGACTGCAAAAGATCACCATACTGATCGGCAGGAACCGTCTGTAAATCCACTGTAACATCATAATCAGTTTCAAAGCGGGCAATAATGCCATCATAGAAATTATCCATCCACCCCTGTGATACTAAAATGCTTAATTCCTCACCGGCAAATTCGCCTTTGCCCCCCGCTGTGGTTTGAGCCTCCGAAACAGAATTAGACGTATTGGCAGCGGTTTCTTTTTCAGTTCCGTTATTTGAGTTATTCGTATTACAAGCAGTCAGAGAGACAGTACCCAGTATACACGCAGTTAGTAATAGGCTTATGATCTTTTTTCTCATTCCTTCGTCCTCCTGATTTTATATGTTATTCCACACCTGTTCTTTCTACTTAATCCTACTCTCCTTTCCAAAATTTTTATCTTAGCCAGCAAAACTTCCAACAATATCTGACCAATATTTTTCCCCATGAGCCAAAAGGTATTCTGCTTCCACTTTTGACATTTCTGGAAAATGCAAAAAGAGGCAATCTGATCCATACCGCTCCACTAATTTATCTACTCCGGCAATCCAATCATTGATTGTGCCGCTATATACTTTAATCCACAGGGATTTGCCTGCCTGCCTCGCCTTATCATAAATGGAGTACCACTCAGCAGCAGTTCCATCCGGTCCATAATCGCCGCTGGTCCATTGTAAAGCATCAATTTCATCAATTTCCAGTACTGCATCTAGATGCTTAATGGCGTCAGGCCCATCAAGATGGTAAAGAACTTGGTCTAATCTTTGCGCCTGTTTTCTCAGGGAAGGTTGAATAAATTCACGAAATTGATTCGGTGACATTAAGGCGGAAAAATCACATTGGAGCTTCGCCATTCTACCCGGTCCCCAGACCTGAAAAACCGTATAGCAGGAGCCGCCTTGCCGGTCCTTGGTCAACTGAAAAAATGGGTCATAGTAAGAAAAATACAGATCGTCAATCTGACTAATTCGAGCTTTTATTTCCTCAGGTTCATCAATCATGTCGTAGATGAGATCTTGTGCCCCTCTTAAGGAAGCCAAGACATCTACATTTTCCATCAGATCAGGAATTCCGATATAAAAATCATCCCCTACCAGCTCCCGACATTTTTTTACTAAAGCTAAATGTTCTTGCCACCAGGGATTATCGGCAGAAAAAGTAAAGGGTTTCAATTGGGTAAAGTCCGCAGTACATTCTTCAAACCAGACCGTATCTTCCGCAAAAACTATGTTTGCACCTAAATACCCAGCTACTGAACCGGGGCCAAAGTCGACACTCAGATTAGGAAAACTCTCCGCCCAAAACTCCCGTTGCTCACAATAGTAACGATACCGGTCAACCAAAAGATTTGCATCACGATATTTTTTATTTACATCGGTATATAAAAGATTTTCGGGAAGCGGATCATCAGCGGTGGCTTTTTTTACTACAATAGACATTAGCGGTCGCCCTTGATTTTTATGTTTCCACCAGCGGCTAAATTTCTTTTGGGTTTCTTCCCAATTTGCTTTGTACATCATTTTAGCTACACTCCTTACTAAGTGAAAGAAATCCAGCGACAGATTTTCTTTAGACTTATTTTGACATGAGCTTACTTTGAGGTCTATGTACTTTTGCCGCTTCTATTTGTACTTTTTTCACAACAATATCAAAAACAACAGTATTTTTTACGCCACCCTATACAAACCCATAAGAGCAGTGGTATGCTAGAGGCACCGGAAGCAAAAGTATTAACTCAACCTATATCTTATAGGAATAGGACTTTACAGATGAACATGAAAAAAGTCAAAATACAGACACGTTTCTTTCTCTCCTATCTGTCACTAGTACTCATTGTTGAAATCATCTTTTCTATTTTTTTCTACCGCTATGCCTCTGCTATTCTAATCGAACGGGAAACCCAAAATATCATTGATCTTACCGCCTCCTATCAAAGCCAGACGGATCAAGCACTCAAAGTTATGGATAATCTTTCTATTAATGTGGGTTACAGTAATTTAATTAAGGAAGGGGTAGCCGAGCACTTTACTGCCTTAGAGAGCGATCCTCAAAATATTAATAGCTTGGCCGGGCTCTTTATTGCGATTAACGGTACCGATTCACAAGTAGATCAAATTAATATCTATGACTTCAGCGGCGCCGTTATTGGCTTCGGAAGATTAGCTCTGGATACCCATATAGACTTGTCTGCCCAAAGCTGGTATGAGCCAACATTAGCAGAATCTGGCCATAAATATCTGCCCATGCCCTACTATACCCCGGCTTTTTCCGGCTCACTTAAGACCCGAAAACCTTATTTTTCGCTCTTCCGAACTTATTTCAATAAATATGGTCGGGAGGTAGGCATTGTCGAGACAGTGCAAGATTATCACGTAATTTTTAAAAGTATTATCAACCAAACTAAAAACAAAAAGCAGGCACCAGAAGTATACATATATAATAACTACAACCAGTTAGTGTATCCATTTTCTGACTCAAGTGCTCCTGTCCCCAAGCTGGAAGACACCCCTTTTTCTGATCAGCTCAAGGATAACTTTGGCCAGACGTCGATTAGAAGTGGTGAAAATGGCAGCAAGAAACTATTAGCTTATCAGCGTTCTAGTTATTCCGGCTGGCTCTTTATCACTTTACAGCCTGAAGAAAATGTCTTACTGCCGGTAAAGAACTTAACTCTTATCCTAGCTCTGGTAGCCTTAGCGACACTTTTGGGAGCTGGCGTTTTAGCCTATTATGCAGCACGAAGCCTAAGCCGCCCGATTAAGCGACTTCGAAAAGTCATTCATAGCACAGAGCTTTCTACCCTTGGTCATCCTAAAAACAGTCAATTCTTTACGTCCATTGAAGAAATTGACCAGCTCCATCAGGCCTTTCAGCAAATGGGGTCGGATCTAAAAAACTCTATGGAGGATTTGATTACTACCAAACAACAAGAAATTAAGTCAAGAAGTCTGGCGCTTCAATCACAGATAAACCCCCATTTCTATTACAATTCTCTTTCTAGCATCATAATTCTAGCGGAAAACAATCGTTCAGAAGAAGTCGTAACCTTGTGCCGAAACCTGAGCCAAATCATGCGCTATATCACCAAAAATTCTTCAACGAAAGTTTGCCTTAGGGAAGAAGTTGATTATGTATCTAAATACTTATACTGCATGAAAGTCCGTTATCAATCCAGCCTGAGCTATGAAATTAACCTCCCGCAAGAACTACTGGATTTAGAAATTCCCAAACTTATCATTCAGCCCCTGGTGGAAAATGCCATAAAGTATGGTACCGATTGTGCTCCCCCCTGGAACATTTCTATTCGAGGGCAGATAGAAACTACCCATTGGCAAATCGAAGTTCTTGATTCCGGGCACGGCTTTTCCAACGCCAGTTTAGCCAAAATCCAAGAACGTATCGATCAGACAACTTGTATCGGACTGCCGGATTTAGCCATTGATGGTATGGGTCTGGTAAATGTTTATTGCCGTTGGAAACTGGAAACTGGTGATGCCTGTATTTTTAGCTGTCAAAATCCTCCGGCAGGCGGAGCCCTGGTTACCCTTGGCCGTTTTACCCAAATAGATCAGTGAATATTGTTGAAGCGAAGGAAGGAAAAGACAATGAGAAAATATACTGTTTTAGTTGCTGAAGATGAAGAACTACTCCTTCATAGTCTGGTGCAAAAAATTCATGAAGCTAATCTAAATTTCCAAGTAGTCTCCATGGCTCAGACTGGTCAGAAGGCTTGGGAACTAATTAATGAGCTGTCTCCTCAATTACTAATTTCGGATATCAAAATGCCTATAATGGATGGTATTGACTTAATCGAAAAAGTTAATCGGCATTTCCCTTATATTCGAACTATGATTATCAGTGGTTTTTCTGATTTCGAATACGCCCAAAAGGCGATTCATTATCAAGTGACAGAATACCTACTTAAACCGATTGACCCAGAAGAACTCCACCGGGCTTTATTCCGGGTTCGCACCCAATTAGAACTAGAAGATAAGTCCTATGGCAAGATTTTTGATGAATCTATGGCAAGAAATAGTCCCGCCGAAATTGCCCTTAGCCTCAAAGCCTATATTGATAAAAATTATACCTTGGATATCAATCTAAACGCCATTGCTCAAACCATGAATTATTCTCCTGCCTATCTGACCAAAGTTTTTTGTCAACAATATAAAACTACCCCAGGAAAATACACCATTGCCCTCAAAATAGCCAAAGCTAAAAGTCTCTGCGCCTTTAATTTGGAGCTCTCTATCCGAGAGATTGGCGAAATATTAGGCTATCAAGATCAGGGTTATTTTAGTAGAATCTTCAAAAAATATGTTGGGGTCAGCCCCTTCGAATATCGCGGGAAAATAGGGGAGATCCAATAGTGTATGATCCCCCCACCAACAAAAAGTCTCACTATATCCCCCTATCACAGTTCAGGATAAAAAAGCCAAGGGTAATCTTGGCGGCAATCCAAAATATAATCCACATATACACAATCATCTTTTATCTGGTATAGGATCAAGTATCGTTTTTCAACAACAAGCTTTCGGTATTTATTAGTCTGAATCAGTTCAACATTGAACCAATTGTTTCGTTGTGGCATATGTTCTAATGTTCTGATTTGTTTCACTATTGCCTTTCTTAACTTTTCAGCGGCTTGTCTACTTACCTGTGCCACAAAACGAACATGGTTAACAAGCATTTCTGCAAATCTATCAGAAACAATGACTTGATACTCCTTCTCGCTATTCTCCATGTAAGCTCTCCTGAATAGCTTTTTTCATCATACTGTTTAACTCATCTATCGATAATCCTTTTTTCCCCGCCAGCCGATCTTCCTCAATCGCAACAAGCTGTTCTCTGAGCTTTAGGAGGCTTTCCCTGCGAGAAAATGTAGCCATATCCATTACAACCAAATCGCCCTCACCATTTTTGGTTAAAAATACAGGTTCAGCTTTTGCTTTGCACAATTCTGATATTTCATTATAATTATTTCGTATTGCTGCTGATGGCTTTATAATCATAGAAATCACCTCTTGTTTTTTGATAGTATTATTATACCTAAATTATACTATATCCAAAGAGAAGCAGCAATGTTTTACAATAATGAAGCGTATAAACATCCTTGAACCCATGGACTATTTTAGCCAATTAGTTAAGAGCTAAAATGAGAGCTTTACTGAGAAAATTCGCCTTCACTGAGAAAAAAATCATGATGGTTTCACTATTCTTTACTCAGTCATAGTCTTTGCTGCTGCCAACAAATAAGGGCAGATGACTTTCTGGGCTCTTGTCTAATAGCTTCACTTGTCCATATAGGGGATAATATTGACCCTTGGGCTCAATGCCAATAACGGTATCTCCAGCCCACTCTACCTGATATTCATCATCCACGGCTCTTTCTGTTGTAGAGCGCCGATTAACTGGAAATTCTACCCTAATCTGCTGGCCATCTTTTATGCCTTTAAGTAAAATAAAGCAATTTTTAATCCAGGGAATATCTCTACCGCTGATTGGTTCTACACTCTCATCAAAAAAAACCTTAACTGCACCATAAGCCACATCTTCAGGAATTCTTATGCATAGCTCATCCAGATTCTTTTGGGCACTGACCACTACCCGCCCTTGATGGGGTAAAAAGCTATGGACAGTCACCGCCTCGGTTTTGCGGTTTAGGAGCAAATTAATGCTGGTTCGATTTCGCTCTGTTGTTACAATATTATTCCACCCATTATATAAACCACGTGCTCCAGAAGCTACACAGCAAGTTTGAACATCCATTATATGGCCACGCCCCTTTACACCACTATAAACGAAGTCATTAGGTGAGGCATAGCCGGCAAAGGCTCCCAGCAATCGTTCCCCTACCCGATAGAAAGTTTTATCCCCCGGGATATCCCGATCTTTTTTGTCATATTGGTGAATCCAACTACTGTCAGTAACTTGAGCCTGGGTGAGGTGATTCCGCAAAAAGCGTTCCGCCACACTCCAATAGGCAGTATAGCCTCCCTTAGCCAAGGTTATCGCTGTGCCGATAGCATCCACAAGGGTACAGGTCTCATGCTCATAACCCTGGTCTTCCAAATCTCCCGGAGTCCAGCCAAAAGATGTTGAGCGGCTAAGCCCCCAATCATAGCACTTTTTGACCCAATTTAAGAGCTCTGCATCATGGGTAAATTCTGCAAATCTGGCTAAGGAAACCAGCGTCCCCATGCGGGTGTGGAAATGACCATTCCGAAATCCCAGCCCCCCATTCCAACTGCCATCTGGCAGAAAAGCACCGCTTCTATCTACGATATTGGCCACAAAATTCTCACAAAGCTCGAAGGCATCTTGGCTTCCCGTAAAGCGGTGGTAACGTAACAAGGGGTTCACCTGCCGCCCCCACATGGCACAAGGATCAGGGCAAAGCCGAGTAACCACAGCATCAAAAGATGGCCAGCCCGTATCCGTATATTCCGAAGCCGGATAGTACCAAGAGGTTCTTTCTTTTCGAGCAATTCTTTTCAGAGCGGCTACATGCCGGTCGGCAATAGCTTTAATACTTTCATCGCCTTGATCTATCAGCCAAGTTGTTAAGCCAAGAATAACCGCTCGTTGATCAATCATAGAGGCGCTTTCTCGAAAAGGCGCATCACAACTGGCGATAAATGACGCACTAAAGGTATTTTGCCGATAGCTTAAGCCATCTTGGTGAAAAAAACTAAGAAAATTGGCTTTATATTGGTTTTCCGTTTCAATTCCCTTGTCGGTTCCTGTCATTGCCCGAACTAAAGTCATTGCATCAATCAAGCGGCCATGACTGGAACCATAATCCCAGTTACCATGACTCATCCATGCCGGATCAGCCGCAAAAAAACCACTAAAAAAGGGAATGCCACCCTTATCCTCGTCAGCTACGCCAATCATGGCATTAAGAGCCAGCTGGGCAGAATCTGCCAAATTTAATGTATCAGGTCTAGTAAGTTGTTCTTTATATCCCTTATTCATAATTTAAGTTTCCTCCCGCTTTTGTATGCAAATGAGTCTTGTATGAAAATACATGTCCATATTCATAAAGCCGCCTTACGTACCAGAAAGACAAAAGATTTTTCTGGTTTCCGCTACCGTTGCCACTTCTCTTCCCAAGCACTGGATCAAACTGGATAACCTTTGCACTAATTGGTAATTATGGGTTGCCGATTCTTCTGAACTAAGCCAAGAACTATCCTCAAAACCAATTCTAACTAAATCCGCCCCCAAAGCCAGAGCAGCACTGAGAAAAAGCCAATCTTCTCGACCATAATGGGTAACACCCCAAAGGCAATCAGAGGGAATCAGTCCCCTTATTGCTGCTAACACTTGCACCTCAGCCGGTAAGCCCCCCGGGTGACCAAAGACAAAATTGTAAAGTACCGGTGTCAAAAAAGGCAGGCTCTTTCGAAGCCCCTCCATGGTGTATAACATGCCTATATCAAAGATTTCAATTTCTGGTAAAATTCTTTGCTGATAGCACGCTTCTACACTGTAGCGAATATCTTGTAAGGAGTTGATATAAACCACTTCCCCTAAATTTGTGCTACCGCCATTTAATGAAGCCATTTCCGTTAAGGGTATCTTTAGAGGACGGCAGCGCTCCTCCATAGTCATAGAAGAAACACCACCCGTCGAAGCCTGCAAAATAATATCACAGGCTGCATGAACTTGGGCAAAAGTTTTGGCTAAATTACTGGTATCCGCCGTAAGTAATCCCTGAGGATTTTTACAGTGCAAGTGCAAAATAGAGGCTCCCTTCTCCCTGCACAGAAGGACATCTTCCAGTAAATCTTCTGACTTAAGAGGCGAACTGCTCTTGACTGGAGCCACCGAAATCATAACTTTAGCTGGGGATAATTGCTTTTGCATTTTACTCTCCTTATGACATTTATTTGACATGATTAAGCCTGTTTAACCGCCATTCATAGCTCTTAAAATTGCCTCATATCCAGATTGTCCTAATTTTAGTACAGGCTTACCATAATCAGGATGATCACAAAGCGCCATAGATATTTGGGCAAAAATTACTACATCTACGGTTTCTATCAGGTCTGCTAAAGTCTGCTGAATCAATTGATCGTGGAGTGCTCGATCCTGGCTCATTAATGCTTCAAAAGCACCTTCTGCCACTTGCAGCTTAACCTCTGGAGATACGTTCCGCTGGGCGGCAATCTCTACTATCGTCTGTTTGACAGGCTCTGCACTGGTTGCCAAGGAAGATAAAATACCAATTCGGCTTCCTGCCATAACAGCTTCTTCCGCCGCGGCCTCTTCAATACTCATCACGGGAATAGGCAAAAGCGGCCGTAAGTATTTTGTCGCCGAATTGACAGACGTACAGGTGACTAGGATTCCATCTGCTTTAGCCTCCAGAGCAGCTTGCATGTAAAGTAGCATCCTGCGCGTTACCGCCGCAGTCACACCGTCGGCTTTTTTCGTATCTTCAATCAACGAGCTGTCGGCAATGTCCATATGTGTTAGATGAGGGTGTTGCAATAGAAAAGGTCTTGTAAAAGGTTCTGACATTAAAGAAACAAATTTATCCGTGGTATGTAAGGTGCAAAGTTTCATAATACTATTCCTTTCTTATCCTAAATCAATTATTGTTCTTAAGCAAAAGCCTAAAAGTAGACGCTAAAGGATTCCTGAAGAAGGCAAAAAACTTTTTACTACCTCTTTAAGTGTAGCCTCAGTGCCTACATTCCCAGGGAAAACAATGTAGGGAACACTAGGAAAACGCGATAGGTGATCGGCCTGCCAAACAGACACCCCCGGCTGTATTTGCCCTAAAACAAGGGCTTCTTTTATACCTAGTCCTTTTACAGCAATATCACTGGAAGTAATGCCACCTTTAGCTAAGATAAAAACTGGCGAAGATTTTATTTTTTGAACCACCTGCACCAAAGCGTAAGAAATCATCCTTGATCGTTCTAGAGCTGTCGCAGGCGTATCAGACGCAGAGGCGAGTAGTTGCCTCTCGGTATAGACCAAAGCTGTTTTTCCCTCGGCTATAAGTTCACTACAGCTTTCCGCAACCCGCTCTATTTCCGCTTTCCCTCCCACTGTCAAAAATTTTTCGGCATAAAAGGGAACCGGAGTGATAGCCCTTAACGCTACCAGATTGTTTATTTGTCTTGTGGTTTTTTCTGTATGGGAACCCACTATAATCAGTCCCCCCAGCTCTGAGGCCGGATGGGATATTTCCTCATAAGTCAAAAGTTCTCTGGAAGAAATACCGGCCATGACCCGAACCAAAGACGCCGCTGTCCGAAAGATAAAATGTTGTTTGTTAGTAAGTAAAGGATAGAGCGCCAGAGAAAAGACCTCCAAATCACCATCGTCTATAGCGTTTACAATGATAGTTTTATAGTTACCACTGGATATTAATTGGCGGCGGATTGTCTCTAAATCACAGCTTCGCAAACTCTCCAGACTAATAACTTGGATTTCGCTTCTTTGGGCGCAGTTTTTGCTCTTTTCCTGAACAAAATCAATTAAATTAGAATTGAGATAGCCAAAAGTCTGATCTCGGGCAAACTCTGTCTGTCCAGCAGGGATAAGCTCCGCCCCTTCTTGGACATAATGAATATTATTTATGGTAAATCGTCCACCCTCTTTAAAATAAGGGCATAGTATCTCTCCTACCACATGACAACCAGCTTCTTCCATGGCTCGGCGAATCACATCTATCTCCAAAGGGTAATGTCCCCTTAATGTTGAATCGCTTCGACTCATAATAATAAAATCTTGCCCTGTTTCTTTTTTTGCCCAAAGGAGATTTGCCATGATCTCTTCGTGAAGTCGTCTAGTCTCCTGAGGTAACAAACTGCGAGAATTCGTAAGAATAAAAAAGGTTTTATCCGGTTTTAATAGAGCCGCTTTCAAGGTCTCCCGGCTATAGTCGGTGTAAATTATAATATTATGAACCCGCTGACTTCCGGTAGGATCGTCATCCAGAACAACAATTTTCTGCCGATTGCTATTAATTTGCTTCTCAAGCTGATTTCTAACCCAGTCCAAGGGGCGGGAAAAGGCGGGCGTTTGTTTAATTATATTTTGTAGCAGTAATGTCTCCATCATATCCCCCAAGCCACAAAGCAATAGCTGTCAGTCCAAAAATTTTGACTCCTGTCAAAGATTTCTGTAGCATCAGCCTCGCTTTCACGTTCTACCCAACTCCATTTCCCGGAAAAGCTGTCCGGCCCGACGTTATAGCATTCCCCTCTTATATGGTGATGGGGACCAAAAAGATTTCGGTTAGACGCAAATAGTGTAAGGCTAAGGGTATTTTTACCTTCCTTGAGATAAGGAGTAATGTCTAGCTCATAAGGAGCCCATACTAATTTCCCCGCCACCTGACCATTAACCGACAGGCTAGCTAGTGGAGCGCATAAGTTTGATAGATCCAAAATAACCCTTTCTTCTGAATCACCCATCCACTCCAACTCTTGGCTGATTTCCAGTTCACCGGCAAAAAAACAAAATCCTTGAGTTGTAAAATCACCAGAAATAAGACTGGTTGGTTGCTTTCGAAGAATGAATCCACCTCTGGTTCTCTTGGCCTTCCGATCTAGTTCTTCATAATCACTCTGACTAAATACCCCAAAATCCCCCAAGAGATAAATGCTTTCCAGTTCAATATCATAGGTAAGCTTGTTCTTTTCTGTCTCATAAACATTCTCACCATAAAGTACCTCATAGACCTTTTCTGACTGCTGAAAATGAGTTTTCAAAAGGAGCCTGTTCTCTCCCTTCTGCAGACCGGGAAGAATATTTACCCGGTGAAAAGATTTATCTTTCCAATACCCTTGGGCACCCGTGGTAATTTCTCGTCCATTTAAAGTTATATGATAAAGAGATGCATCCTCAATGACCGCATAGAGCCATTCACACTGCGAAGGCTCCATATCCAGAAAAAATCTAAACTCCATTTCTACCTGACAGGCGCGCCGTAAATCCAAAAGTTTTTTTTGCAAATGAATCACGGCTATAGGGTCCTGCCAAGAACCTTCATCAATTTTATAACTACAGGTATCTAGAGTCAGGCTATTTTCTACTTTGTGATCAATCTTCCATTGGGACTTGGGTTTATAGATATGACGAAGGAAAGGCATTGGGCGCTGAACAGCTGGAATTATTTCACGTAAAATCAGACAGTAGGATTGCATGCTGTGAAAATATAGCTGGAACTCTATCGATTCTCCTGCTCTCATAAACTCTATGGGAATTTCTGTCTCTGACTCTAAAGAATAAATTATCGGACTTTTAGTCCCTGCCTTTAGGGTAATAATGGCAGAAAAGTCATTTTCTTTATCCAAATTTACGAGAAATAGATAATCTTCTTCTGGGGCTTTTCGCCACTGATGAAAAATACAGCTCTCTTCCCCCTGGTCATTCACAACCTGTAGGCTAGATTCTCCCTGATCTAGCAAAAGCCCTTTTAGCGCAGGAATACTTACAGCCTTGACTTGGGTAAGTAGATATATAAGTGCTTCTTTGTTTCCATCCGTATAGCTGGGTAGTCGTCCTAAGGCATAAATAGCACCGCCATTTTCTGCAAAAGCAGAAAGTAAATCCAGGGTCTCAGCTGCCATCACCTCCATAGGCGGTAATACCACTGCCCTATAGGCTATTTTCCCAACCTGAAAACGCGCTCCTTTGACTTGCCCATATTTAGCAATAATACTATCATCACCCAGATGATAACTCATCTGCGCCTTACTTAGTGCCACTAATACCCCTTCAAAAGCTCTATCCAGCTCCCGAATTTCCTCTGTGCGAGTGCCGTTATAAAAAACATAGCCGCTACGTAAGGGATGTAAAAGAAGAACATCTATAGAAACTTCTCCTAAGGACAGGAAAGCCCCTAATCTGGCAATATAATCATTAAAAATACTGTACTCTTCCCACCAACTCTGCTGAATAAATAATGAGGGGGGATAATCTCTTTTCCGGCTACCGCGAAGAGTATAAGCTTCCAGGTGTTGACAAAGACGATTGACACCATGCACATATTGCCACTCTGCTATCCATTTCATTTCTTCGAAGCTCACATCCCAGCCACAAAGAGCATAAGACTCTGTTAGAACCTGTTCTTTTCCTAATTGTTCTGCCACAGAAGAGACTTGTTTTGGCACAAGAGGAGAGTCAATCCGACGCCTGAGCCAATCTATTCCCGGGATTTGAAAATACTCATATAGGGGCATAACACCGCCACTGCTGGTCATTTGGCTAAAAATGCTTTCCTCCATCATAATATGACCGGTTAAAGAACAGTTGTGATCTGCACACCAGTCATATAGCGTTTTCATGTAGTTTTCAGCAAATAATTGATTAATCAAAGTCCAAAATTGGTAACGACTTTTTTGAAATTTTCCACCGTTGATAAACAGATCTGGCAAGATCTCCAAAATATCATAGCCGTATTTTTCTAAAAAGGCCGAGGGTAGACTAGAGGACCAGGGTATTTCGCCAAAATGATCACAGGCTAATCTGGGCTCATCGGTAAAAAAGCCTTTGAGACTGTGACCAAAGTCTGGGGCAAAGCGACGGTAGTATTCTTCATGGGTAACTTGAATAAAAGCTTCTACGGCGTTCTTATTCATAGTGTCGATATAAAATGAATTTCGATGAAGATAAACAGCCGAGGTTGCCACCTCTGCTGCTTTCACCAGAGAATAGCCATCATTTTTCGCAACATAAGCGGCTAAAAGCCCTTCTGAGCGAAGAGGATTCTCAGCCGAACAGGCTTCAAAAGTTATAAAGGCAGCTTGAAAGCTCTCTGATATGGCAGGCACTAAGCCGCCGCCAAATCCGCTGGGCCAACCTTCTTCATCATAAAGCCAAACCTCTAAATTTTGCGCTTTACCTTCACTAAGACCGGCCGAAATTTTATCAAACCAATCCTCACTTAGATACTCGGTTTTCAGCCCGGAGCGGGCATGCATGAAATAACCGCCCAGCCCGGCCTTTTTCATTTCTTTAACTTGGTTTCGCAGCTCCGCTGCCTCCAACCGGTCATTCCAGGACCAAAAGGGCAATGGCCGCAGGTTATTAATTACATTATCAGTTATATCCTTCATCTTTCAACTCCTTCTTCGTATCGACTTTATCAAGAGCTTTATTATCTTTTTGGGCTGAAAATGCTACTTCCATCCTCTGGAGTTCATCAACCATATTGATTACAAGCAAATTCCAATTGATAAATCCCTCGTTCATAATTGGCAGCCCTGAAAAGGGATCATAATATTCATGTAAAACACCTGTGGCCTCTAAATCCCTGCCTAGAAGCAGAACACTTTTCTCCATAATCTTTCGTGCTTCTTTGATATATCCATAGTCTAATAGCCCACGAAAGGCGATATAATTGGCCACAAGCCAGATGGGTCCTAACCAATTAGAAGGGTTATTACTTACTGAAAGATTAAACATTTTCTCATCTTTTGCCAAAGTCGTAATGCCAAATTCTGAAGCAAAGGTTTCTTCGTCGAATAGATGCTTGCAAAGCGCTTCAGCCTGATCCTTGTCAGTAATTCCTGCCCAGAGCGGAATAAAACCAGACCAAACTCTAATCTTTATCGGAAGACTCTTCCAAAAAACCGGTAAACCTTGATGAAACCAATCAAAAGTTCGAGTTTTGATATCAACATCAACGGAATAGTAAAAACAATCTCGTCGATCCCAGCATTCCTGATTGATGGCTGCTGCTAATTTTTCTGCCGCATCATTATAAAAATCACTTCTTGCCGCGAAGTGGCTCCCGGCGTTTTGGAGTAATCGAGCCATGGCTCTAAGCTCCTGCACCATAAAGCTATTCAAAAAAATATTGGCGGTGGAAAAGCCCGGACGCCCAAAGCTGGCTGGATCATTATCCATCCCTATCATGACATCATCTGCCCAAACGAATAAACCAGAGTTCTCAAAATAGTAATATTTGAAGTAGCAGGCAAAGTACTTTTCTAAAGACTCTAGATGTGAATAAATCCATTGATAATCCCCATCACTCGCAGAAATCAGTTCTGCCTGCATGCATAAAAAGGGTTTATGCATATTCATAATTTTCCCTTGCTTATGTTTGAAATTTAAATAAGGTTCTGGTAAATCAGTGATTTCAATCATCATAGGAATATAGCCATCTACTAATTGATGATCAAGAAAATTACGCACATTGCCCCGGGCATGCACTAAAATTTTCTGGCGAAAGAGCTGATCTTCGGCTCTGGAAAATAGGTTCAGTAGCCCATACACCGACCAATACGAATCCCAATCCCACAGATTACCACCATAAATAGATCCAGGATCAATAAAAGGATAGCGGATAAAACCACGGGGTGATTTCAAAACCGCCTCCGCCTTACTAATAAAATAACTTTTCAGCTCATTGATATACTGTTCCATGAGACCTCCAAAACCGCTTATTAACCTTTTACCGCACCGGCAGTCATTCCCTCAATAACTTTTTTGTTAAGGATGAGGTATAGAATCAACATAGGGAATACACTCATCGACACCGAAGCAAAGATCGCTCCCCAGTTCTTGGAGCCAAACTCATTGCCAAAATAGAGCAGTCCCGTTTGAATTGTTTTAAGATTTGTACTGCTGATAAAAGTCATGGAAAACAAGAGGTCATTCCACTTGAAAAAGAATTGCAAAACTAAAACCGTCACAATTGCGTTTTTCATCAGAGGAACTACCACATGCCACATCATTTTGTAGATACCACAACCATCAATCACCGATGCCTCTAAAATTTCGTCGGGAAGAGACCGCAGGTAGCCTGTCACAAGATAAACTGAAAGTGAAAGTCCAAAGGCAACGTAAGTAATAATCAGGCTTAAAGGGTTATTAATCAGCTTTACTTGCATGTAAATTTGAAAGAGCGGAATTAAAGCTGTTGCAATGGGAACCATGATGCCAATACCGAAGTAGCGGGCAACAATTCGTTTTAGCCGCCAATCCATTTTGGTGACAGCAAAGCCCACGGTCACAGAAAAGAAAACAATAAATAGTAAGGATATTATGGTATTAATAAAGCTATTTCTAAAAAAAACAGCCATATTTCCCCGGGTCCAGGCATCAATAAAGTTTTGGACATAAAAACTTGATGGCATAGCATAAGCGGGCCGGTCAACAAAGTCTGCCGGCATTTTGAAAGCCGCTGTCAACATCCAAAACAGTGGATATACCACAATAAGAAGCACCAAAAACAGTAAAATTTTAATTAAAATTTTCTGTATATAACCAGAATATTTACCTTTCATGTCGCCCTCCTAACTATTAACATCCTTATCAAAACGACTAATTAATCCGGAACCGACAATACAAAGCAAGAAAATAATGACAGCAATCGTACTTCCATAGCCAACTTTTGAGTATGTAAATGAGACATTGTACATATACATAGATAGCGATTGCGTCGCCGTCCCCGGCCCACCTCCGGTTAAGGCTAAAGAAGATTCAAACATCTTGATAGTTCCTGAAAAGCTAAAAACTAAGCTAATAATTAATATGGGTCGCAAAAGAGGCGCCAAAATCCTTCGATATAGTTGCCAGGAACTGCAGCCATCAATCCTTGCGGCTTCTACTAATTCATTAGGAATGTCTAAAAGTGCGCCATAAAAAATCACGGAATAGAATCCCATAGCAACCCAGATATCCATAATGCTTAAAGCCCAAAGAGCCGTCCCCGCTTGTCCGATCCAGGGTTGAACTAAACTTTGCAGGCCAATACTGGCCAGAAGGCTATTAATCAGGCCATAATGCGGCTGAATCTCATAAATTTTCACAAATAATTGCCCCACGGCCACTGTAGGTAAAACAACCGGAAAAAAGACTAAGGTTCGCACCGTGGATTTATACTTTCTGACCCAAAAATGGAAAAGTAGTGCTAACAAAAGACCCAGACCCACCTGTCCTACCATAACAACCGCAACGTAACGTAGGTTAACTCCAAAAGCGGTGATGAAATTTTTATCCGCCCAAAGAGAAAGATAATTATTAATTCCATTGAACTCCCATTTTAATCCCGGAGTGCCAGAAAAGAAAGAATATCCCAGTGACCAAAACACCGGCAAAATAACAATAATAGAATATACAATTAATGCCGGAAGAATAAATAGTGTTATGGCTTTTTTATTGGCTAGTACCTGTTTCATTACTACCTCCGGATTTATGAATAAGGTGGCGACCTAAAGCCGCCACCGCTCTGTCCCTTTGACCAAGATAGCCCGTCCCTCACCGCAAAACTTTAACGGCTACTATCATAGGCATCTTGAATGGATTGCATGTACTCTTCCGGAGTCATATCGCCGTTAACAAGGGTTTGAACATTGGTTTGAGCCACGGTATTTACTTCGCTATTCATGGCCGCTTCAAACCAAGTGGTTGCTTTGGTTACTGAAGCTAAAGCATTTGCAACTACCTTCGTATAGTCACTCATTTCCCCCGCTGCAGTATAGGTATACCCCTTTACACTTCCGTACTGGCTCATAGCTTCATTGCCGATATTCTCGACAAAATATTTTAGCCAACCGGCTGTTCCGTCGTCGTACTTGCCCTTATCCAAACATAAGATATTGCCACAATTCATGGAGTATTCGGTTGCAGCACTAATTTTTTCATCCACTACAGGTACATTAAAGAAGCCAATACCCTCAGCACCAGCCGGGTTTGTTTCTGCATTAAGCTGCTGCGTAAACCAGCTGCCATTGTAGAACATAGCGGCTTGCCCAGCCATGAGCATATCTCCAGCGGTTCCCTGATCAATAGTTGTAATACCTTCACCAAAATAACCAGCTTTGGCCATGTCTTGTAGTTCCTTAGCCGCTGCTACATAACCAGGGTCTGTATATTTGACTTCCCCTGCCGCTGCCTTTTTCATAGCATCAACCCCAAGGCTTCTATAGACATAAGCATTAATTAGTCTGGTTAATGGCCATTTGTCAGCCCCACCTGCAACCAAGGGTTGAATGCCGGCAGCTTCTAATTTGGCACAAGCAGCTTGAAATTCTGTCCAAGTTTTAGGAACCGAAACACCAGCCTTTTCAAACAAAGCTTTGTTATACCAAAAGCCTTCTACATTTAAACCTAAGGGCAAGTCGTAGAGTTTATCCGTGCCGGATAAGGTCTTAAGTAGTGATACAGCCCCAGCATCTAATTGATTCATAACGCCTTCACTCTCCAGCGCCCCGCCAATATCAAGAATCTTATCGGCTTCAATCAATTCTTTGATTGGCTTGCCTGATTCATACACAAATACATCCGGCAAGTCATTCGATGCCGCTAGAACAGCTATTTTTTGTTTTAAATTGTCCGCCGCTACCACTTCATATTCATAGGAAAAATTGGGATTTACCTCAGCAATGTAGCGATCTGTCAAATCAATGATTAATTTACCATTATCATTGTCTTCCGCCCAAATCGATAGAATCTTAATCGACTTTTTGATTGGCTCAGAGCCTGTACTCGCTGCTGAACCAGCCGTAGTAGAATCTTTCCCTTTGGAGTCAGCAACAGTAGTGGCTACTGTAGAACCGTTACAGCTTGCCAATAAACTGAGGGACAGGACAGATGCCAAAACAGAACAGATAAATTTTTTCTTCATGGATACTCCTCCTTAACATTTTTGACAGTTTAATATGGGGAATAGATTTACGAGATACCAGAACTTTAACACAAGTAAAAAAGTATTACAGTCAGGCAATTTATATAATATGTACAATTTTTTTGGGATATTCCGGAATTTCCTTAATTGACCTCATCAACTTTACGGCGGCTGCCTTTAAAGGTGCTAGGGGTTTGCCCAGTTTGTTTTTTGAAGATATCGCAAAAATAGCGGTAGTCACTATAACCAACCTTAAGACTCACATCATTAATTCTATGTCCAGCCAAGAGTAATTCTTTAGCATGTCCAATTCGAATACTGGTTAAATACTTTACATAACTTACCCCAATTTCTTCCCGGAAAAGAATACTTAGGTACGCAGGATTCATATTCACCTGTTTAGCCAAATCATTTAGTCCGATAGGTTGGTGATAATTTTCATTAATGTAATCCAGCAAACGTAAAATCACTCTATGATTACTGCCAAATTTTTTGGCTTTAACCTTGTCACATAAGCGTAGAATTTTTTCAAAAACATACGCATTTACCTTCTCCTGACCAGATAGATCACGCATTTCTCCATAACTAGCAACATACACTGGTTCTGAATCTTTATTTACGGCTTTGTAAGTATCGGCCAGCAAACTTAAAAACAAAAAACATTCATTTATATATTCTTCTTCAGAAATAGTAACGGATGCTAAGGCGGATAAATACTTGTCGGTACCGTCATTAATGGCTTTTGAATCGCCCTGCCATAAAGCATTTAAAATTGTATCTGTCTGATGGTGTACACCTTCATAACGGGAACTAATTGGCAAAGTTTGTAACAGGCGAAGAATTTTCGTGACCTTTTCAATGGTAACTGGCTTATCCAAATAGGCTTTAACACCTAATTCTAAGGCTCGCTGAGCATAGGTGAACTCAGTATAGCCACTGATCACAACAAATTTTGTTTCTGGTAAAAATTCTTCCGCCATTTCAATCAAAGATAATCCATCCATTCCAGGCATACGAATATCAGTAATCACAACTTCTGGTCGAAATTGCTTCAAAAGCTTTAATCCAGCGATACCGTCATAAGCTGATGCTACAACTTGAAAGTCAAGTCCACTTCTATCAATCATAGTCTTGATGCCTTCGGCAATGATATACTCATCATCCACGATTACAATTTTTTGGGTCATAAGAAACCTCCTATGTAGGAAAATCAGCTTTGCTATAACCTAGCTTCTGCTTCACCAGAAATTTTAGCGGCGAGCCTAATACAAACAATCGTTCCCTGCCCTGGACGGCTTTTAAAAGTCACACCAAAGTTCGCTCCATAATATAAGCCAATTCTCTCTCTGACATTTCTGATCCCAAACCCCGGTGAAGCAAGTTCTTGTTCAGTCATACCAATTCCATTATCTACAACAAAAAACACCATAGTTTCACCTCTAAGCCGCCCTCGTATCCGTATGTAACCTGAGCCAATTTTAGGTTCAAGACCATGATAAAAAGCATTTTCCACAAAGGGTTGTAAAATAAAAGTTATTATTTTTTTCTCAAGTAGCTCTGGAGCTATGTCTAAAAACAAATGAAAACGATCTCGAAAACGCATATTTTGTATCACCATGTATTCAGAAATGCGCTCGACTTCTTTTTTTATTGCTATAGTCTTTTCACCTTGGTTAAGGCTAAGCTTAAACATATTTGATAGAGCTGCTGCCATAGCTGCTATGTCATCCGCCTGCTTTATTATGGCTAGACAATACAAGGCATCAAGGGTGTTGTATAAGAAATGAGGTTGTATTTGAGCTTGTAAAAGTAATAGTTCTGCCTCTTTTTGGTTAAGTTGAGCCGTTAAGAGCCGCTCTCGTAAGTCGACATTATTTGTAACCGTGGTAACAAACAAGCTGCCGATTCGACCAATTTCACTATCATCAAAAACATCATCTATTCTTCTGTCTCCATCACTGACAGCGGTAATGACGTTTTCTAATTTTTTTAAAGGACGAGTAATTCGTTTTGATACAAAGCTGGATGCATAAAGACTTAAGCTAATGAGCCCAAGGCAGACAAAGGCTGTAATTAAACCAATATAAGCACTTTCCAATCCCAATTCGCTCTTATCAATAATACTCACCAGCACCCAACCGGTCATGCTATTAACGTAATCTGAAAATAAATAAGAACCATTGTCTGGAGTGGCTAAAAAAGCCGCCACAATTTCGGATTGTTCTTTATGACTGCTAAAGTAGATATACTCCGGCCTATTCTCCTGGTTAAGAATCATATTTCGATTGCTTCGGAATCCCTCTGTATCACTGGCAAAGGATTTTTCGAATAACCGCTTTTGAATATTAACAACTAGATACCCCATAGTCTGGCCACCAGAGGGGGCAATGAGCTTCTTAACAAAAGAAATATCACCCTCGCCGGAAGTCGGAAAAAGCACATTATACCCGAAAAAGACTTCTCCGCCCTGGGCTAACTCAGCCTTCTCTATCCAAGCCTCTTCTAAAATTGCCTGCTTAGCATAGTAGCTATAATAATAGGCATTATAATCATTTCGATTTGAAGCAAATACCTTTTGTCCCCTTTTACTAATTAAGGAAATGCCAGAGATCAAATAGTCCTGCGAGGTAATGTTCCTGAGAATGCCCTTTAGCTCTTGATTCTCAGATAATAAGGGTTCGTCCTTCAAGAGCAAATCTTTAACCGTATTGTCAGTTAAAAGTGTTCTAGTCAAATCTACAATCGAGGATAACTGAATATCAATCATCTTGCTGGAAACTTCTAATTGATAAGCCCGAGCACGATTATAATTACCCTCTATCGTATTTTTCGAAGAAACATAAACGATAATTCCCATAACAAGAGTCGGAAATAAAGAGACTAGAATCATAGCTAAAAAGATTCTTTGTCTTATGGTAATGCGGCTTAGCCGCCGCTTGTTCATGGGAGTCACCTACTGGGTCAGGCCTTGGGAAAACAAGGTAAGCTTAGCATAAAAGTCTTCCAAGACAAAACGCGGATCAATATCATGATAAACTCTGATACTTCGGTTTTTACCCTCATGACCATAAGACATGTCTGGGTAAATTCTAGGTGCAGGTATCATCTGAAAACGAAAATCATGTTCAGCTAAGAGAACACCAAAGGCAGGCGAATCACCTAAAATCCAAGCTTCCCCAGATCGTAGCTTAGAACTCCTTGCCACCGGGGTTAAGGCATGTTCGGCCAACTGATCAAAGAGATACTGTCCCAAAGCTCCCTGAGAACGAACTCTCAGTTCTAACTCTGCCAAAGAGACCAACATAGTTTGATAAACATTTTTGGGAATCTGCCACAGATCAATGGTCGATTTAAATACCACATTGGCCGCATGAATATCATTACTAAGATTATATTCCGAACCACCATCCGGATAAGCACCACCGCCAATCCATACAGCTGTAAAGCGACCCTGAATCTTAGGTTCTAAAAGTAGTGCCGAAGCCAAATCTGTTAACGGCCCTAAAAAAGTGATAAACAGAGGACGACTATCTTCTCTCAAAGCTTCCTTAATAATAAGTTTGGCACCCGGAGAGATACTGGGAGTGCTCTCATCGGGCAAGGCATCTGATGCACCGCGGTACAAAAGTGACGGATTTACCTCCATTAAATCAAATAAATAACATAATTCTTGATAACTGTCTTCCATACTGGTAGAACTACGTTTACTGCCAAAATGGGCGGCAATCATGCCTACATGATCAAACTTAGGCGATAAAAGTGCCTGTACAATGGCAAACTGATCATCGGCCTCATTTTTAGCATCAGTATTGGTGATAACGCGAATTTTCTTCTCTTCGGGGACGGTAAAAGCATATTTCAGATAATTCATAGATTCCTCCCTCTGGGAGCAACGCTACTCTCCTTTTGGGCGCACGCTGCCCCGCTGTACCAAATCAGTACCGATTTCTAACAACTGATGGCCGGAAAAGTCATTGTCCAGCCAGCTAAGCAAGGAGGAGACCGCTGCCTCGGCCATAGTCTCCCGATAAACATGAAGTGAACTTAAAGGTGGGTTTAGCGCCAGGCAGATGGGTAAGTCATCCATGCCAATCAGTGAAATATCTTCTGGAACTGATAAACCCTTTTCTTGTAAAGCCCGCATAGCGCCAGCCGCCAATTCATCATTGGCAGCAAAAAGAGCCGTAGGTAACTTGGGATTCTTTGACAGCTGAAAACTCATGTCTCGAAAGCTCCCTTGTAAAGAAGGTTCTAGCTGGAAAACCCAAGCATCATTAGGAGACAAATTATTTCTTTCTAGGGCTTCACGATAGCCTAAATAGCGATACCGCATATTATTAAAAGACCTGCTACTGACAATAATACCAATATCTTTATGACCCATCTCTAATAGATGCTGGGTCGCCCGAAGACCTGCCTCGAAGTTATTGATTGTAACGGTAGGCAAGTTAGATTCTGGAAAATAGCTATCAAGTAACAGCAGTGGGCTTTTTGCATCCTCTAAAAGAGCAAGATCTTCAGATTCCATTTCCGTAGCCAACAGAATTACTGCCATGTCAGGCTCTTGCAAAAGTTGCGCCAAACGTCGGCAATCCTCTTTCTCCCAAGCCTGAATCTGGGCAAAAACCAATTCAAAACCTCTTGAAGAACAGGCTCCCTCAATACCATGAATCAATTCAGAAAAGAAAGGATTGTCTGAAACCACCAAACCATGCTTACGAAAAGTAATCAATCGAATGCCTCTGATATCCCGCCGAACTTTTCCGGTAGGGCGGCGAACACCGGTTTCAACATAACCCAGTTCATCAGCAATTTTCCTTACTGCATCTATGGTTTCCGGACTGACGCCCCGAGTATGATTTAGTGCATTAGAAACGGTGGCAGTAGAAACTCCTGCTCTCTCAGCAATCATTTTTATGGTTGGTTTCATTAAAAGTATCCTCACTTCATTACGAAAATTATATAGCTAAAAAGATACTGTCATTATACGGGGACACCCTCATTTAGACAACACATCACAGCCGGCTCAGCTAAGCCCTAAAAATCTCCCATAGATTACTCTATAAAAGTCTATAATCTAAGAATGGCGATACACCTCCCAACCGAGATAAAGTCCCAGTGCTTCTTCAAGAACATCGGCCGAAGCTGACTGGCTTAGGGCAACATGATGTTCAAAGCCTTCCTTGCAGATATATTTCATGAGCTCATTTAGTCTTTCAACATGGCAAACCGCAACGCCACCAAAGGTATCTAAGGGATCATTGGTAAACTCTCCCTCACCTAAATAGCAGCGAATCTTTCCGGAACAGTCATCAGTTGTGATGCGAAGGTATGTCATTGCCCCGGCTCTTACCCTGCCTTTACAAGTGCCAAAACAATTCTTTGTCCCCAGTGTAGTGGAAAGGATGTCTAAGTAGCCAATCTCCGGTTCATTTTGAAAAACAGATTTAGGAAAATTCGAGCAATGTACGGTAATACATGTATCCATAGTTGCACCGTAATTATTATTCCAGTCCTGCAGCATTGGTGGCACTCCGCCAGCAAGCAGCAACGCTTGCATAGATAGTGCGCCACAGACATCCATTTCACAGGCCGAGGGTTTACCTGCCATCCCCATCATACTCATGGGTAAGCAAGCAGCGACACCATAATCAATTTCTACAGCATCCCAACATTGCACAGCAGAAGCCGTACATTCATTTTCATCCACGTAATCCTGAATGGAGAGGCAAAATCGAGAGAGTTTGTTAAGTTGCTCCTCCGTAACTTGAGAATCGATCTTCCCATAGGTTTTTATTTCTGCTATTTTAGCTAAGAGCCTATCATCCTCTGCCAATTCTCTTGCTCGATGCAGAATCATTGACATATCCACAACAGATACATCAATGCCCATTCGCTGAAGAAGTTTCTCACTATAACGAACGGTATGAAAGGCATCCGGTCTAGCACCAATGGCCGCTATTTTTGCATTCCTTAACCCCTTTACCACTTGGCATACAGCAGAGAACCAGGTAATATCTGCTTTAAAACTCTCACTGAAAAGAGCAGAAGTATGTTCTTTGGTAAGACTGAAAGGAATTCCGTTTTGCCGCAGATTATTGCAGACCGAGATTTTGCCGCAAAAGGAATCGCGGCGATTTGATAGATCTAATTTATCTAAAGAATCAGGACTTGCTTGAACCAACAACGGGACAGACAGACCGGACTTTCTAACTGCCTCCGTTACACTAAGTTCATCGCCAAAATTAGACATGCAAATAATTATGCCATCTATCACCTGTCTTTTCTGTTGAAATAATTTGGCGCAGATTCTAGCCTCTTGGATTGTCTCGACGCCACCACCCTTGGTTACCATCTCCGAGAGCGCTACTACCTGATGACCTAAAGACTCCAGAACCTGAATGAGTTCTTTTCGACTCTCTGCCACTACATGATCAGGAAAAAAAGATCGATTTGCTACAATAATTCCAAATGTTGACATAAATACTCCTTTTCTCATCTAATGCCTGTGAATATCAATAAGTCGGTTAGAAAAAGCAGACTTGCTTAACTGCCTGTTCCCAAGCTACTTTAGCTCTGTCTGTCACCTCCTTTGGCAAAATTCCGGTAAAGCATTGCCCCTGCCCTTTTGTCTGCAAGAGTTGGTCAATACCTCCGTAAACCCCTAGGGTTAATCCTCCCATCCAAGCAGCACCCAAGGCCGATAGTTCCGCATCTTGGCTAACTCTAATAGGACAACCGATAAGTTCAGCTTGAAATTGCATTAAAACCCGGCTCCGGGTAGGTCCACCATCAACCCGTAATTCCTGAATCCTCTGCCCCATAGCCGCCAATACCGCTTGGTTTTGAAAGGCAATTGCTTCTAAAGCCGCTCTGGCAATTTGTTTTCGGGTGCTTCCTCGTGACAATCCCAAGATAGCTGCTCTGGCGCTACTATTAAAATATGGCGCTCCCAAACCATTAAAGGCTGGCACCAAAAACACCCCGCCGCTATCTGGCACCAACTCTGCCAAACAATCAATTTCTTCCGGATCAGTAAAAAGTTCCATTTCATGGCATAACCAATTTAAGGTATCACCAGAACTGGTAACATTACCTTCAAGTACATAATGGATCTGGTTTTGAAAGGCAAATCCAACACTAGCCGAAATTCCCAAAGGCGGCTCTGGCAAAGTAAATCCTGCATTCATCATAATTGACGAACCGGTTCCGTAAGTAGCCTTTACCATGCCCATACTAAGGCAGCCCTGACCAAAGAGGGCAGCGTGAGAATCACCCATTACCCCAGAAATAGGCAAAGTTTTGGGTAAAAGTCCGGAAGCAGTGGTACCGAAAAGGCTATCAGAAGACTTTACTATTGGAAGTGCTTTGATGGGAATCTTGAACAGCTTAGTTAGCTCTTCATCCCAAGCCAAGCTCTCTAAACTAAATAGCTGTGTTCTACTGGCATTAGAAATATCTGTAGCAAAAATGGCCCCTGCTGATAATCGAAATAATAAATAAGCATCCATGGTTCCAATAAGAGCTTTACCCTTCTGGCAAGCCTGTAAAAGCCCAGGGGTATTTTCTAATAGCCAAGCAATCTTAGCTGCTGAATAGTAAGGTGATAAGGCCAAGCCAGTCTTTTTTTGAACCTCCGGCGCCACCTTTTGCAAAGATTGGCAGATTTTCTTACCTCTCTGACACTGCCATGTGACAGCCGGAGTCAAAGGTTCGCCGCTGCTCTTGTCCCATATAATTACAGTTTCCCGCTGATTGCTAATCGAAAGACCACAAATCTGCTCCCAGGGAACAGCCAAAGAGTTCGGTATCTCCTTGAGAAGCGTAAGAACATTGCGCCAAATTTCCGAGCCATCTTGCTGCGACCAACCAGTTTCTGGATAAATCTGGCTGTGAAGAATGGTATTTTTCCCAACAATTCTGCCTGCTTTATCCACTACTATAACTTTTGTGCCAGAGGTGCTTTGATCTATTCCCAATATATATTCCATATCTCATCGCCTCCCTTTACATCCTATAAAGCTCCATCTACCTGCCGAAGTAGAGCCTCCCCTTGGAAGGCGATATTCTCCTTTGTCAGTCCATAATGGGTAAAAACCTCAGCAGAAGTACCGGTTACAATATTTGCATTAGGAAGAGCAATCTTTTTCATCGGACGAGGGCAATTCTCTGCCAAGAAACTGGCGACTAAGCTACCCAGTCCACCATTGATACTATGTTCTTCTACACTCACCACAGCCCGACATTTCTTAGCCCATTGATAAAGCATCTTCTCATCTAAAGGCATCAAGGTATGCATATCTAGTACGGTGGCAGCTATCCCACTTTGCGCCAACAATTTCCCGGCTTGAAATGCCGGATAAACAGTTTCTCCACAAGCTAGAATGAGTATATCCTGGCCTTCCATAAGGCAAATCGCTTTTCCAATTGCGAATTGAGGCGATAATCCACTTGCCCCTTGGGGGCCATACAAATCTGCTATACTTCCACGTCCCATCCGAACATACACTGGCCCCACATGGTGGCATAAAGAGTCTGTCATAGCGGCAGTCTGCCATGAATCCGCTGGCAAAATCACTGTCAACCCGGGAATAGCCGTCATCATAGCAACATCTTGAAGCGAGTGATGGCTGGTTCCCAGCGCACCATAGCTGACTCCTCCCGAAATACCAATAACCTTAACATTGGATTGGGAATAAGCCAGATCAACTTTCACTTGTTCTGCACTACGCATAGAATAAAAACAGGCGGGTCCAGCTACAAAGGGCTTGAGACCGCTATTAGCCAACCCTGCCGCAACCCCAACACAGTTTTGTTCCGCAATACCCATCTCGACAAATTGTTCTGGACGTTCCTGCGCATACTTTCCTAAAATTACTGAGCCTCGCGAATCTGTACATAAGACAATAATAGATGTATCCTCTTGGGCTTGGACAAGAATCTGTTCTGAAAAAGCTTGGCGACAAGGTATACTCATAAAATAACCCCCTCTACCTCTAAATCTTTGAAGGCTTGTTCTAACTGTTCCGGGCTAGGGATACCATGATGCCATTTGGCTACATTTTCCATGCTTCGGACACCCTTTCCTTTGATTGTCCGAGCAATGACCATCAAAGGTTTCTCCTTTTCTATCGGAATAGAATTAAACGTTTTTATCAGCCTGTCAATGTCATGTCCATCTTCATTGATTACTGTCCAGCCAAAAGCTTCCCATTTGGCAGTTAGATTCTCTAAAGCCATAACATCCTCTGTACTGCCGCTAATTTGCAGACCATTACGATCTATAATTGCAACCAAATTATCTAGTTTATAGTTAGCGGCAGCCATGGCAGCTTCCCAAACACTCCCCTCTGCCAGCTCACCATCCCCCATTAATACGTAGGTTAGCCATGATTTATTTTGACGCTTGGCGCCTAATGCCATGCCCACCCCCACAGATAACCCGTGCCCCAAAGCACCCGAGCAGATCTCCATACCGGGGACTTTGTTACTGGGATGACCAATCAATCGGGATTTGTATTGACTAAAAGTTTTTAGTTCCTGCCTGGGGAAAAATCCCAGATCGGCTAGTATACACAAATAACCCTCAACACTATGTCCCTTACTGAGGACAAAGCGATCCCGATCCGGCCAGGTAGGCTCACTCGGGCGAATATGCATTGTCCCATAATATAGAGCCACCAAAATATCTACACTGGACAATGCCCCACCGGTGTGTCCGGTGTTCGCTTCATATATCATTTGCAAAAGTTCCGCGCGCCGATATGCAGCAATTTCCTGATAGTTAAGCTGATACATGTAATCCCCCTTAATCTGATAGTAATTCTTTTCTCTGAGGCGATTATATAAAAGTTTATATAAAATTACAATATTATTTACCATTGTTTTTACATAAATTTTTACCACATCAATGTAATTAGTAAAAGATAAAAAAAGATATCACCTAGAAAATTGACTGTTTTATGTATCGAAAAAAATTTTAAGCAAAACCAAGACCGCCTAAACTAAAGCAAGACTAGTCTTAGAGCAGCAAATAAAAAAGATACAGATTCCAGCCACACAGTAAAATAATCCATCAGGAATATATTTTACAGGGAAGTGAGAATCTGTATCCAAGTAAAGCCCAGACTTAGGCAGCTTCAATTCTGCCGACTTTCTACCTCAGCCCAAGTATGACCATGAAATCGCCAAAGTCTTGCATGAACAATTAATTCTTTAAGTAAATAATCTAAGGGGGATTTTTGCTCTTCTTTAATCCCTTCAAGGCGAGAATCTAAAATATTGTACAGATCTTCCAGAGAGGTTTCAAACCGGGCAGCACTGGCCATATCCTTTACCAAATAATCAAGAAAGCGAGCACTTTTTTTGAAGTTGGCTTCCAAAAATTGATATAGTGCCTTTGTCTGAGGGGTATCTTCCACATATCGGTAATTACTATAGTCCAGGAAAGTATTCTTCTCGGGAACATAGATTGTATAGTTTTCTGCCAGTTCTACTAACTCATCTACACCTTGAAAGTCTGACATCTCAAACTCAATTCCGACTAGAAAATCTCTATATTGTCGATATTCCTTCCGAATATAGGAAGGGAAAGCAATATCTGCCAGCAATTCTTCAAAAGAAATGTTCACGTTGTTTTGCCGACAAAAAATCAAATACAAGTCCAATTTTCGAATTACGCCATAGAGATTGACCGCCCCATTAGCATAGAGTTGAAGTAGCTCCCGCTGCTGCTTCTTAGCCAGAAAACCTTGGTACTTCAGATTATGAAAGGCTTGCCGAATTTCTGTTGGAATAATAATGGCAAATTTCTTTGAAAAACTAAAGGCCACGACTAGAGAAAGGCTCAAAGATAACATATATCTAAAATTAGGATACCTATCTAAAAGGATACAATCCTTCTCCGATAATTCCTGAAAATAACGCCATTCCCATTCTTGTAGCAAGGATAGTTTCTCTGCTATGATATCTGGGTTAGCCATCCTTTGCGCCAAAAGAATAATTAGATCGGCTTTCTTATATTCTAAATATCCCTCAAGAGAATAAGCCTGAGCTAAGCTATACAAGGCAGGCATCTTTTTACAAGTTAATATGTCAACCAAGCGCTCTTTAGGCCGCGCAAAAATCACGATATCTTGATTGATTTCATTCATACTCTCTTCCAACAGGTGGGCTAAACTAAGGTACTCAGGTTCAGTTGACAACTGATATCCCTCCCTAATTATTTTACCACCCAATCAAATAATACGATAAAAGAGACTGTTTGAAAACATCTAAGTCGGAAATATAAAAAACTATTTCTCTTGCTATCAGTTTTTTATTCCAAATAGCAAAAACCTAACTACTTTTTTTCAAGTAGCAATAGACTTTTCTGGAGCTGCAAAAGAGAACACTGCCTAAAATTAAGAGTCCCAGAGCTACCCCTTCGTGACCTTTCCCCTCACCGGTTTTTGCTGTTTTAGATATTTTGGCATTAAGAACAGTTCCTGAGACTGTTGGAACTGTTGATTCCTCTGCGCCGGGGGTAGGTGAAGGTGCTACCGTTACTATCGGAGTTGGCTCTGGAGTAATAGTAGGACTTCCAGTGGGTGAAACAAGCAATTCTAACGCTGCCAATTCAAATTCTAGCTGATCGGTGGCTTTGTCAAGGGCGACTTGTTGCCCATCTATGTCTTCAATAATATTTTCAGCTGCTGCTTTCGCCATCATCATCCGCTTCCATGAATCGACTGTATATTGATTTTCCGGCAGCTTAGCAATCTTTAGTAATATTTGTTCCACCTGATGCGTATCTAAATAAGCTTTTATTTTCCGTAAAGACCAGTCATCCGTTGTTCCCCAAGCCCCACTCTGAGCTATCACTTGAGCACCAACCGAATAATTAGCCTTCTCTATAACCGTAAATGTGATTTCGGCTACATCCCAGTTTAACCATCCGGTCAGCGCTAAAGAATCCGTTGCCAAAACCTCACCCTCCAAAGCCACATAGGCATAAATCTGAGGTGAAACACCCACTCCACCCCCTTGCATAGGTAGTAGAAAGCTATATGTCCCCGGTGCAAGGCTGATGGTTTGACTAATGGTAAACGCAACGGCAGAGGGACTATAGAATTTAGCTGAAAAAGCTCCAGTCTTTGGATCAGAGGCTTGCCGACTTACCTGACTGTTGCTCAGGTTATACATGGTCATGGAGGAGTTTTCAAAACTTGGATTTTCCAAAAGATTAGGCATTACAATTGTAACTTGGGCTTGAACCGGTTTATTATCAAGTTCTGGAATAAGTCCGTCTATGTAAAATACGCCAATCTTCTCCGAATTTAGCAGTGCCAGTTGAGAGACATCCCAGTTTACTGCCAAGTCTCGAACCTGTGCATTACTAAAGCTTACATTTACCGTTGAAGGCAAATTGATCTGATTGCCTCTTTCCATGGTCAGTTGAGGGTTTTTAATCTCTACAACGGTTATTGGCAGTTCTTTACCGGTATACACCAAGCGAAATACTTCCAGAGAAGGTAAAGCTTTCCCACTAAAATCAAAAAGGCCTTGATTATCCCAGGCACTGCCGCCATACCAGACGCCTGCATCTTCTGAATCATACTCACCTGCAAAACTAGATGCCCATCCAGAACCATATTGTTCCCAGATTTGCTTGTTTTGGCTCAAGTTTTCCGGTGCACCCACTGGTATCCAAGCCGGTTCCCAGTAAAACACGCCTAACCCAGCCTCTCCAACTGCTGAGACAGCTGCAATTACATCTCGAATCGCGTTTGTCTGTCCTTGAACCGTAGCTGGGTAGCCGAAAGCTAATTCACTAGCTGTGTCAATAACATTGGTATGGCCATCACCATCTGCAAGTGTATAGGCATAAGAAACTTCTGCTACCATGACTTTTTTGTTGTAAGTACTGGCAATTGTAGTCAACTGAGTGGTTAGATTCTCAAGGCTGCCATGCCAAAAAGGATAATACGATGTTGCCAAAACATCGTAATCTACCCCTTGAGCCGCTAAGGTTGCCGCCCAATTCAAGGGAACATTCCTTTGAGGATCAGTAAAATGCAGAGCAACTAAAATATCAGGATCAATCTCCCTGACGGCCTGGCTTCCGGCTGAAAAAAGCTGACACATCTCTACACTACCACTAACACCAGCTATTTTTCCATTAGTCTCGTTTCCAATTTGTACCATGCCTACTGGAACACCAGCTTGAAGCAAAGTTTCCAGACTTGTCTTAGTATAAGAATATAGAGCCGTCTTCTTTTCTTCTAAGTCAAAACCACTCCATGACTTAGGAGCTGTTTGTTTTGCTGGATCAGCCCAGAAATCAGAATAGTGAAAATCTATTAGTACTTTCATCCCATAAGCTGCAGCACGCTGTCCCATCCGGGCAGCTTTTTCCAGATCACAATTACCACCACCATAGCCATGTCCAGTAGCATCATAAGGATCATTCCAAATCCGCAGACGAATATAGTTTACGCCCGCTTCTGAGAGCAAAGCAAATATATCTTGTGGCTGACCTTGGGTATTATAGTAGGTTACACCACTTTCTTCTTGGGCAATGAGGCTGGAAATATCGACCCCCATGATAAAATCCTCTGACAATGAGTCTACTTTCTCCACCGCTACTTCAGTCACTGCGGCGGGAGGATTCTCAGTCCCCCAGATCTGCTGAACAGGTGAAAACAGACAAGATACACTAACTGAAAAGAGAATAACTCCAGCGGCAATTGATGGGATAAATTGTTTTCTTTTAGCTGACTTCATTGGCACGCCTCCTTTTAACCTAAGGTATTTTCTTATCTGATGTAATTAATCCACATGCAAGTTCCATGAATATTCCGGTTCAATAGTTACAGTTGTTAATCTACAGGCTTTTCCTGTCTCACCCATCAGAGGCCATGTTTCCAAATAAACCGAAGCCTCTTGGGAAAGAGCAAAAATTTTCAGCATCAAAGTTTCAGGACAAGCAAAACGACCCAAGCTTATTTCCCAAGGCTGGCCACAATAGAAATCATCAGCAATTTTCTGTCCATCCAGAAAGAGCTCCGCCCGGTCACCTTCATAAAAGAGCTGTAAAAACCAGTCTTCGGCAGATTCTAAATAGCCGGTAATTTGTAGTTCATAAAGACAATATTCTTCGGTCTCTTCTTGTAGCCGAACAGTGGGAGTTAACTTTGATTGCTCTGTGGTTGTTTTTTCCTGGTATCGTATAAGGCTGTCACTTCCACTCTGAGAAACTATTTCAAAGCCTTCCGGCAAGTAGGGTAATGGGGGAAATACAGAAAAATCAGCGGTCTGCCGATAATAAATTTTATAGCTATGAGGAGAGTCTTGTGCCACTACTGCGCCTTGGTTAATTAGAATATATTCCTGATCCAGCTTTATTTTGTAGGCCATTAATGCCTCTGCTCTAGTTAAGGTAACAATGTCTACCATAAGACGTTCCGACTCATTTTCAAAGCAATATGCCGGATCAAAATCCGTATAAAAAACATAGGATTTTTGATTTAAGCGACAAAAGGGCGTAGCACAACAGAACTTTAGTCTTACCGTACTGATTGAAGAAACTGCTAAATCAAGATTAAAAGGCCAGAAAAAGTACATTTTATCCTTAATATCCACCAGAGGATACATAAGTGTTTCTTCCGGAAGCTGAACCTGCAGGCTAACTTGATTATGAGCTTTCATTTTATGCCTGCGTTGATAGTTGTTCACAAAAACATAGCCGCTTTCTCCCTTACGGCGGATTGACCAACGCAGATCAGAATAATTATCCGCCGACTCAGAGTTCGTGTCTGGAATATATGCGGGCATTTGGCAAAGTGCCTCTCCAAAATCTTTAACAAATGTTCCTAATAATTTAATTTCTCCGTAGCTGGCACTAAGTTGACCATATTCTCGAAGAGGGGCTCGGAAGTCATAAGAAAGCTCAGGAAGATCGTTTAAGTAACCTGTTTCCCTGGATTCTTGTAAGCTGGATAGTTTTCCCTTCGGATTTGTTCCGCCGTGATACATATAGTATCCCAAAAGATTTACTCCACTACCTAACTTAACCAAGGACATAGCCCCAATATCTTGACCTGTGGCAACCGGACGTCGATGATGGGTAACTTGTAAACCACCGCCTAATTCAGCAGTTAAAAAAGGAAACTTTTCTGGATCAAAGGTTAAACCATATCCTAAACCATAATCAGAACCAATATTGTGATCATTGCGCTCATAGGAAAATAAGTAGTTACCACTAGGCTCAATTTCCGTTATTCTTTGATCCCAAGGGGCTTCGCAGTAGCCTCCCATTACCGGTAACATACCTCCGGTAACTGCACCACCCCAACCGGTTGCGGTATAGAGCGGCACGTCAAAACCAACGCTTTTCGCCATCTCCTTTAAAGTCCTCATGTGCTGTTCTCCAGGCTCACCCGTAAGCCCCCCACAATGACCATATTCATTTTCGATTTGAACACCAACTATTGGTCCACCATCTTTCCAAAGAAGCCCCTTTACCTGCTTAAAAATTTGTTGATAAAACTGCTCCACCTGTGCAAGATAACCAGGATCATTAGACCGTACCTCGTATGGCTTTTGTAAAAGCCAATCGGGAAAACCGCCATTTCTGACTTCACCATGACACCAAGGACCAATTCGTAAAAAGAGGTACACATTAGTTCTAGCACAGCAGTTTACAAAGGCTCTCAAGTTCCTCTGACCACCAAAGTCAAACTCCCCCTCCTGCTCCTCATGATGAATCCAAATTACATAAGAAGAGATAACATCTACCCCACCGGCTTTCATTTTTTGAATCTCTTCTTTCCAATACTCCCTAGGGTAACGGGAATAGTGAATTTCACCCATAATGGGGAACCAAGGTCGACCATTTTTTGTAAGATACTCTTGGTTATAACTAAATTCTGTCATACTATCTCTCCATATAAAAATAATTCAAATCGGCTGACCTACTAATTTCAGCTGTAACATCAACGTCAGTTTATTCCTTTACACCAGCTCCACCCAAAGAAGTCACTAACATTTTTTGGGTAATAAGAAAGAAAATAATAAAAGGAATGGCAACCAGAAGCCCTCCCGCACAAAAGAGCGTGAACTCATTTTTCTTTTCCGTGACAAAACTAAACAAACCCAAAGCCAAAGTCTGGTTTTCATTTGAACGTAAAATCAGCTTGGCAAAAATAAATTCCATCCAGGGGCCGGTAAAACTGGTTACAGCTAAAAAAATCAAAATTGGTTTGGCCTGAGGAAGTATAATCCGCCTAAAAGTAACCGCACTGCTGGCACCATCAATCCGAGCAGCCTCATCCAATGCCCGGGGGATTGTATCTACATAGCTCTTGACCAACCAGGTGTTGTAGGGAATATTTCCTGCCAGATAAATAAGTACCATCCCCCAAAGGGTATCAAGCCCACCCATTCGTAATAAAATTACATAAATAGCTACCATCCCCAGAAAAGAAGGAAAGATTTGTAAAATTAGCAAAGAGAGCATCATGCCCTTCTTGAAAACAAAACGAAAGCGGGAAAAAACATAAGCAGACAGTGAACAAACCAAAACTGTACTGATAGAAGTTGCAGCGGCAATAATAAGAGTATTTCTAAACCACAAAATATAATTCGTTTCTCGGAATAGTTTCTGGTAATGTTCTAGGGTAAAACCATTTCCAAAAGGAACAATATCCAAAGAAGAAATTGACCGCCCGGGAGAAAAAGCAGCACTCACCGCATAAACTAATGGGTAAAGTGTCAATAAACATACCAAGCAAAGAAATATCAGGATAAAGAAAAGTGAAATACGATTTTTCGTTTTTTGACGACGACTATACAAATCTAAAGAACGACTTTCATCTGGTTTAAACATTACACTTCACCCTCCCGATAAGATTTCGTCCGACGGAAATTAAAAATGGCAAAAGGTGCCAATACAACAAAAATGCAAACAGCCAAAACTGAAGCAAAACTGTATTTTTGTAAATTAATCGTCAATTGGTAAATCCAAGTCACCATAATATCTGTGCCTTTAGCACTGGTGGTAGTTGTATCTGCCACAATGGGATATCCACCGGTTAAAAAATAAATCGCACCAAAATTATTAATATTGTGCGTAAAGGACATGATAATTAAAGGCATGGTCTGATAAAGCACCCTGGGCAAGGTAATAGCCCGAAATGTCTGAAAGCTACTAGCACCATCAATCTTAGCAGCTTCATACATATCTCTGGGAATAGAAGTCATAGTTCCTAAAGACAACAACATGAAGTAAGGAAATCCAGCCCATAAGTTAATTAAAACACAAGTGAATTTTGCTAAATTCGGATCACTGAGCCAAGGAATGATTGCATCCTTACTTATAATACCCAAGGCAATCAAGGTACGGTTAACCGTACCAAAGCTACCGTTCAGAAGATTCTGCCATACCAACATACTAACAACGGCCGGAACTGCATAGGGTAAAATAAAAATCGCTCGAAATACCGATTTAATCTTAAACTTACTCTCATGCAACACCACTGCCATGAGTAAACCTCCGGCATAACAAGTAACCGTAGCAAAAAAAGCCCAAACCAGTGTCCAAGTAGCGACTCGACCCAAGGCGGATGACCAAGCGGCATCACCACCAAACATAGTGGAAAAATTGCTAAATCCAACCCAATCTACAGTATTGTTAGGTGGTATATGGTCTGGAGTAGAATAATTAGTAAAAGCCACGCAGGCAGAAAAAACCAGTGGAACTACCACAAAGAACAGAACCAGCAAAATTAAAGGAGCCAAGGCGGCTATAGGGAAAGCTCGATTTCCCATGGACAAAAGGCTATTACGGTTGGTAGGCAAATAGCCAAAAACACAGTATTCCCTATAGGCTGACAAAGCACTTCTCACCGATACCCAGTAGAGTAAAATAAAAATAAAAACTACTGCTAAAACAATAATACCCTCAATCAACAAAAACATAGAATGATCTCGAAGTTTGATCGGTAAATCAGGTCTTGCTTCCCCCAGAGTAATCATCCCCACAATTGCTCTTATGATAGATGGAAGAAAAAGAATAAAGACGATTTCGATCAAGGCAAAAAAAGCACCCTTTACGTATTGCTTTAATATAATAATATGAGCCAGACCCATAAATAATAAAGCCGTCCCTCTTACTCTTCTCTGAGCTGAACCATCCCTCTTTAATATAAGCTCCATAACACATCTCCTCCCAAGACCACACCTGCTCACAAATTAATTCGGAGAAAAAGGGCAGAAAGCAATTACTCTCCACCCCTTTTGCTTTAATTCGTTACTGTATTCATCACCGTTTGGTCAAAGGCAGTCATTTCACTTTTCACCTCTGCCCCATTCCAGATATTAGCACTGGCTGCGTTTCCCGCATCCCAGAAAGCGCTCATCTGCGGTACAGAAGGCATTGGGAAAGCATAATTAAGTTGTTTAATAAAGCCTTGAGCATAAACGCTATCAACAGCCAAATCAATGCTGGGAAGCGCTCCGGTAATCTCATAACGCAGCTGCTGCATCTCGTCCGTTAATAAAAAGCGGGCAAATAAAGCGGCCTCTGCCGGATGTTCTGAAAAAGAAGAGACAAACATGCCTCGAGTGCCGGAAAAAGAAGCAGCCGGATCTTTTTGTCCATCTAAAGCTGGAAGAGTGGTAACGCCAAAGTTTATTCCT
Organism: uncultured Oscillospiraceae bacterium; assembly: GCA_964518595.1. GTDB lineage: Bacteria > Bacillota > Clostridia > Saccharofermentanales > Saccharofermentanaceae > CAZFHA01. Next base: position 32,903 of record CAZFHA010000019.1, on the reverse strand, counting down.
GCCTCTTCAAAATTACTGATATTCCAAGGTCCAGAAATATGCATTGCTGCTGTACCGGAAGCAAAAGCACCATCGGCTACATCGGTTTTAATGTCTGCAGCAGCCAGAGGTAAAACTTCGCGAAGTTTTTGGAATTCTGTCATCCCACTAATAGCCGCTTCCGTGGTCAAATAAGAATCTTTTGTGTCTGTACCTTCAGAACCGAAAAGCCGATTACCATCTTTAGTGGTAAAAAGAATGGTATAGTATATATTTCCTACATCCATAACAAAGCCATACTTGCCACTATTGGCTTCATTAAAGGTTTTACACCAAGTTGCTAAATCACTCCAAGTCTTGGGAACCTGATCTTCAGCAATTAAATCTTTATTGTAATAAAGTGCATAGGTCTCAGCTGAAGTAGGATATCCATACATCTTACCTTCATAGGTAAGGGCTTGGGCGGCAGCTGGCAAAACCTCTTTCTCTACGGCCTGTGCCTCAACAGTTTCCATGACCAAGCCACCGGTAACCAACTGCCCCAATTTATCATGAGGAGCAGCAAAGAGATCTGGCCCAACGCCAGCTGGTCCATCCAAGGCCAACTGACTGGCACTATCACCTAACTCTACATTCACAAACTTAATTGTAATATTGGGATACTTTTGGTTAAAAGCTACACCAGCATCTTCAATCCACTTATCTGGTCCATCCATTGATTCCCACACTGTCAGTTCCACCGGTTCACCAGAAATTGTCTCGCTTGCTGCCGCTCCACTTCCCTCTGAGGCAGCAGTAGTCTGTGGGGTCGTAGTCTGAGTCGTTCCAGAATTATTATCACAACCAGCTACCATTGAACCTAAGATAGCCAACACCAACAATGTCGGCCAGATTTTCTTCTTCATATAAACCTTCCTTTCACATCGCTACAGGCAAATTAGCCTGTAAAAGTTCGTTCACACCAATAGAAATTTTTATCAAAATAGCGCCAGAAAACTAACCATCACCTCCCATACCCAAAAGATCATCACTCATACACAAAATCCACTTGGGTAGATTTACGCAAAATAATTTCATAATCCAGTAGTTGTTTAGCAGGAACAGTCTTTTGTCCAATAATATCCAGAATTGTTTGTCCTGCTACCACCCCGAGTTTCTGGGTATCAATATGTAAAGCTGTAATAGGTGGATTATAATCAGCCAAAAAGCTACTGTCATGAAAGGAGGCAACTTTAACATCTTGAGGAACAACCTTTCCTTGCTCTTGTAAGAGTAGTAAAACCTCAGCGCAAATCATATCGTCACCACACAGAATACAGGTAACATTTTCTTTTAAAAGAAGCTCTAGACCTTTAGCAATTTGTAGCTTCTCTGTGATATTTTCACAGACATATTCAGCTGGAAAAAATAATTCGCGATTCTCCCAAGCACGCTTATAACCTTGATAACGGCTACGATTGACCTTGTGATGTACATCACCTATGAGCAGGCCAATTTTAGGGTATCCTAAGGCCAAAAGGTATGAAGTTAATTCAAAGCATCCCATTTCATGATCGGAATCCACTTGAAAAATCACCTCGTCTGGCGAAGAACCTATAACTATAAAAGGAATGGATTTTTCCTTTAGAAAATTCACCGCACCATCGTCATCAATCATACGGGTAAGTACTACTCCATCAACTTTCTTATCATGAATTAAGCGCTGCAAAGGTAATAAGTCTTTTTCATTGACTACAGTGACTAAAGTATCATAGCCTTGTAGAGAAACAGCTTTGCAGAAGCCAATCAGAAAAGCTAAGAAGAAAGGCTTTTCGTCTATATTCTCATCTTCTGGCAGAATGACTCCAATGTTATAGCTTTTGGACTCTGCGAGGCTACGCGCAATACTATTGGGGCGATAGTTATGTTCTTCAATGTACGCCAAAACTCTCTGTCTTGTAGCCAAGCTAATTCTGCCCTTTCCAGAAATCGCCCGAGAAACTGTTGATTTAGACAACTGAAGTGCTTGCGAAATATCTTCTAAAACAATAGTTTCATGTATTTTTGACTTATCTATTTTGTTCATGATCTACCTCAAAGTAATTTTAGTCTAACCCAGCAGCGCAACCGCTTGCTCAAATACATCCTAACTAACAAAAACAATTTTGTCAATAAGTCTATTAAAAAAAGAAAAACTTATCATTTTATATGCTTAAGGCACAAACAAATGATAAACATTGCGCAAATTTGCGCAAAAACAATAATCCAAGTTGGATAAGAACCGCTTAATGCTAATATACCCTTTTGTCACTAAGAAAATAATTTCACAAGAAGGGGCTAGGAATAATTAATACTCCTAGCCCCTTTACCCTATACAAAATACATATTTTTCTGTACCGTATTCGAAAAAATTCAGCACAGCCTTGCAGGAAAGTCTTAACCCTCCTCAGATATCCTTCATTTTTTTCCGCCAATAAAATCCTAGAGTAGCAGCTACTCCCAAAAGTAGTGCAGCCATACCCAAGAAAATTACATAGCTGTTTTCAGCTTCACCCGTCTTAGTTAGCTGACGGTTCGCCCCTAAAACATTCCCATCCTCAGTAGTAGTTCCAGTTAGGCCGGTAGTAGGCACTGTTGTACTTTCCGTAGGAGTAACAGTATTCTCTGTGGGAGCTGTTGTACTTTCCGTAGGTATCATTGTACTCTCTGTAGGAATAATTCTGCTCTCTGTGGGAGTCGTCGTACTTTCTGTAGGCGTTGTAGTAATTTCAGTAGGAGTGGTTGTACTCTCTGTTGGTGTTGGTGTAACAACAATATCATTTAGTGCAGTAAAGACAAATTCTCCGGCAACCTGATTGAGAGCTATATTAACAGTCTTGCTACCATCCATTACTAAAGAAAGCTCATAAATGCTGGTTATACTATTATATTGAACAATAAACTCCGCCTTTGCCACAGTAGAAGTTTCATAACCAAGAGGAAAACCAGTTTCCACTAACGTATAGGTTCCCGCCTCTGATAAATCAAAAGTTATCTCTCCCTGAATATTAGTAGTAACTTCTCTACTAGTACTCTCGACTCTTGTTCCACTACTATCCAACATGCAAATTTCAAAAACAGCTCCAGACAGCAATACCCCTTGAGAATTTTCTTTTACTAAACGAGCAGTCACCGGTGCCGGGCCATTTCCATTGGGAATCCTAATTACGCTTCCTGTATCAGAAGTAACAATAGTGGCCTGCTCCTTTAGAGGAAGGTTAGAGGACTTTAGCCCAACCACTAAACTGCCATCACTTTGCCGGTTCACTGTCATCACATATTCATTATTTAGATTTGTTTCATATCCTGAAGGAGTCTGGGTTTCTACTAAAGCAATTTCCCATGCGGATGTTCCCGACAAATAGTTCTCCGGCACAAAACTAAATTGATTCTGGTTCGTTTCAGGGTATACCTTTACTGGATTTCCCACTACATCTAGCAGGGGACGAGACAAATCTGCCTTTCCTGTACCATCCGTGTAATAGGCAGTAAATTCAGCCCCCTCCAAAGCTGTACCGGAAAGACTAGTCTTCTCAAGGATTATCACCAAAGGTCTGATAGACCTAGCTTTTGTTAAGGCTATGTTCTCTATGTATTGACCTGGTTTTACTTGATCATAGCTAACACTAAAATCAATGTCATAACAATAATACTGGCTAAGAGCTAAGGGATTATCAATGGTCAATCGACCGGTGGCATCATCATAGCTGGCAGTTATTTCACCCTGTAAGCCTTGGGGTTGAGGATTCAGGAGCGCAAATTCTGTACTGCTAATACCACTACCACTATAGGCCGTTACCATGGGATCAGATACAGAAGTGACTGTCAGTCCTGCTTTCTTGATCTGGTCAATAATATGAATTGTGTTTTGCGCGACACTGCCCTTACTCAGCACACGAATGCGGTACTCTAAAGTAGGATTGGTAATACTGTCCAGAATATTTAGTTTTCTGTAGTCAACATACTCCCCACTGCTACTGTCTTTAACCATTTTCAGAGCATAACTACTGCTGCTAAAGATGTCCCAGTGCAGTTCATCTGATTCGGTACTGACAACGGTTGCTTTATCACAGGTAAGAGTGGCTTGGTTCTTAACAACATCACTATAGTCAATAGTAGCGTTAGGATCAACACCTACAGCCAGGATAATATTGACTTCTGCGTGCAAAATCCGATCTGCTGTGATAGTGACAGTTTTACCATCAGCAGAAAAATTTAACCGCAAATTTTTTATAGACGAAGTACCATCGCTATTACTCTTATTGCAACTGTTATAAGCGGCATACCAAGGGTCTGGATGGAGTCCATCATAGCTGGTTCCTCTTACCCGGTCTTCGTTACGTATCCAAAAACTGGCATCACTCGAGATCTGACCTTGAGGATAATTAGTAGTAGGAATTAATGGGTTCGCTAGAAAGCTCGAGACGAAATATCCATAACGGTTAGAACTGCCACTGTTGTTATCAACTGGATTACCAAAAACCTTAAGGAAGGTAAGCCCATCGGGTAAAGTGTCTGTAATGGTTACACCATTGATATCTTGGGTACCGGACTGATTAATACTAAAACGATACATGATATAAGGCTGCTTGCTTCCAACGCTAATAGTGCCATCACTGCCAACAGGTGCATATTGAGACCTTACCACATCCGTAGGAGACATAGCATTAAACCAATCCTGAGGACTATTATTGTTAATATAATTTGCCAGAGGCCAAATAGCGTCCTCATTACTGGCAGTTCCAACTCTATATTTCTGAAAGAGTGCAACATGATTATCATCGAAACTAATATCTGATACGTTGACACGTCCAAAGTCAAAATCATCTTCATCTGCTAAATTAGGCACATTACCCTTAGCGTTTTGAGTTAAAACATTGTCCTTCTCTTTACTCCCTGAGTTAACTTCATAGTAGACCCCATCCTGACCCGTAAGATCATTGTAGGGATCACTGTCTGGTGTCGAGTCCACATCATTACCAGGAATGCTCCCGGAAGCAAGGCAACGATTAAAGGCAGACACTTCAGCCCCATAATAATAATCCAAATCAGTTAGCCCTAAAGCTACATGATCTAAAACGGTCAATTTCAAATCCACCATTTTCGTCTCACTAGGGGGAAGTTTTCCTATATCACCTTTATAGCGATATAAGCTAAGCCCAGACCAATCATGCCCTTGGTCAGGAATAGCCTCTACAAATTCCCAGTTAGGATCATCAACAGCATACCCTCTAGGTACGTAAGCAACTACTTCGATATCACAAAGATTTGTGGTTCCCTGATTGCGCAGGGCAATCTGTGCCACTAAACTATCTCCGGTAATAGCCTTAATTTGAGCATCTGGAACTCCGCCGCTAACAGGAAAGGTTTTCGTAACACCAGCCCGGGTCAAGGAAGTAAAACCAGTATACAAAGCAATATCATCAATGGCATTTACTGTCCCACCGATATAGCCGGAAGCGCCATTGTTACTACTATCGTAAGCCGTTGCCTTATTCCAAAGTTGAGCATCTGCCCAAGGAACATTATTGCTATAATCCTTTACCTTGGCATAAAAAACATAGGCAACTGAGCTAGAGGCTGGCACAACTAATTGAGGTGAAAAGGTTTGTACCCATTCACTACCACTGGCTACCCACGCGGGATTCAACGAAGAGACTGCTTCATAGCCCTCCGGCAATGCTTCAACAATGCGATCCAGCGTCAACGCGGTTGTACTGGGATTGGTAGCGGTAATAGTGAACTGTACTAGGTTTCCCTGCTCTAAAAGATTAGGCAATGGTAATATTTGTTGGCTCTGGCTAGCATCCGTCCAAACTGACGTTATTTTCTTATTCACCTGAAAGGAAGTGGGCGCTGTTGGTTCTACTACGATACTCTCATTGAATACAGTTTCAGTCTCTTTCTCAATGATAACCGGAACATACGTGGTTTCAGTGGTAACTGAACTGTTAATCGTAATGTAAAATTTAATACCCACACTGGTAAGAGTATCCAACTCATCTGCTGTCAGTGTTGGATTAAAGGTTAAGGTATATTTCTTATAATCTCCATTATCAACGCCGTTATCAGCAATAAAAATGCTCTTGCCAGTATTTTGAAATTTCTCAAAAATAAAGGGACTAGCCACAGCGGCAAAGTCTTTATAAAGTTGAAAAGTAAAGCTTTCACTGGGATCAACAGATGTTTGTAATTGCATATCACGGCTGAATGTAACTGTATATGCAATCACATCCCCAGATTTGTAAGGTCCTGTGGCAGGATCTGTGGTAACATTTACGTCCCAGGGACTTATCGTAGCTGGACTCACTGGAGCATCTGCAGCGGGAGCTATAGCTTCTGTACTTTCAGGTAAAGTACTATTGGCAGTCATTTCGGAAGGTAATTCCGAAGGGGTATTCTCTGATAGGCTAGTGGAAGCTTCAGAGACGGAAGACTCAGCGGAAACCTGAGTATAAACCAAAGAAGTAAGTGAACTTAGTAGAGCTACTACAATAGCTAAAGCCACAAACTTTTTCCATCTAATACATGTTAGATTTTTCTGCATACTATTTCCTCATTCCAACGATCATCAATTCCTATAAAATAACATATCCAAAACAGCAAATAATGACTATAATTTCTATACTATACAAACACAGAATTGATTTCAAGAGGAAAAGTATTGTATTCATCCGGTGCAGATTGCCCTCAACCAATAATACTGGGTAAAACAATTGTTACCTAGTTTAATTATCTGTCCGTTAATTAATAAATTAGCTTAGAGTTGTTGTACCCTTAGTCTTCGTTCTTTATCTCCAACGTAGTAGCAGCTTCGATTTTTAGCGGTTGGTCTACATGAAAAAATTTGTTCCCGATGAGATTTACCTGTCTGGCATCTTGAAGTTCAATCCCCGTAGCCGAATCGCTAAAATAATTGTCAGTTATAGTGATACTATGATTTACCGGAGCTTGGAATCCCTGGCTTTTTATCGCTATTCCGCCGCTGCCATATTGACCGTATCTGGGTTTAAAACCACAATTCTTGAATTGGCAACCCTGAATCCGTACCGAAGATACATGATCGGCTTCCCCATGGGTGGAAAGCTCGGCGCCCATGAGCACACCGGCATTCATTATATTCTCATATTCACAGTCCTCGATGGCAATATGGCTGACACGCAAGAGCTGACCGGCCCCAGCAATATTCCTAAAACAGCTCTTTTGGCAAAGGTAAGTACTGGGCTGCCAGCACTCAGCTACCCCTAAACTATTTAGGGGTAAAGTCTCCGATACCGGTTTATCTAAGGTAATTCTATAAAGGGGCAAGGGATTTTTCACCCCTCCCACTACTTGGGCAGCGGTTGGGTCATTAGCGGAGTGCCCTGATTCCCAGAGCGTATCACAAACTTCCCAGTCCAAAATAAGCCGCGTAACAAGTTCCTCACCTTTTAAGGAATAAAAGCTTATAGAACTATGACTTTCCAAAGGAATTGGTGCATACTTGCCCAAGCAATATAGCGTATTGCCCTGGGGTGGTCGGTGCAAAGTTAAGTAATTGCTGTGGACATTTTGTCCATCCATTCGAACCCCTTCAATGTGACAGTTATAAAGTCTGATATCGCCACTACAGCGGTAAACCTTCCACCCATCCCGGGAAGCCACAAAATAGTTCGGGTACTTAGGTTTTATAACCACTTTATCGGCATAAATGTTATGGCACCGCTGGGTTAAGAGAGCAAAACTATTACTATTATAGATACGGATATTTTTGAGTTTCAGCTCTTTACAGCCCTCAAAAAAAAGTAAAAAATCGGTTTTGCCACTTTGGTGCCAAGAAAGGAAGTGACCGACTTGAACGGTCTTTGCCATATTGGCATCTGCAAGAAAATAATGACTATCGTTGATTTTTTTCCATTGCTGGTCATAACCAAAGCCAAAGGTCAGGCTGGGATAGGCTAACCGACCGTCCTTTTCAATACGATTCATACAATAGGAGGCCATGCCATCATAGGCAAATTCCGGTTGCAGCAATCTGGTTTCAATCCCTCTCCCCTCATGTAAAGATACGACCTCTCCTGTGTGAACAGTTATAGGCTTACGAGTAAAAGCCAGATTTTCCAAGGTCAAGTTTTGGCACCCTTCGACCCAAAGAATACTGGGTAAAAGACTTTGGTTTTGTTGATCATTCCATCCGCAGAGAAGGGTTGCCGGTTTTCCTGCCTGATCTAAGGCTCCCCGTAAAGTTAGTTGGTCAAAATTTTGTAAGAGAATATGACAGGCTTTTCGATCAATAGAGCCACAACCATCATCATGAGCAATAGAAGCGGTTTGATGCTGAACCCAATCGGTTAAATCATACTCTCCAGCCGGAAATTCCAGAACTCTGGCTCTTTGACTACGACACTGGGCCAAGGCTTGATGCAAAGACTGGCTAAAACTAATTTCTGAACGGAGAAAATTTTTCAGGTAGACAGTTTGATTCATAGAATTACTCTCCTTCTTACAGCTGGGTAACCGCTTGAGCTAGGGCCGGTGCTAAAATTTTGTAGCCTGATTGATTTGGGTGAATGCGATCTTCCAAAAACTTTTCACAACCGGGTTGATCGAAACCGCAAAGGCGACGAATATCAAACACGCTAAAATCCCAAACTAATGCTGCCTCTTCCAAAGCTTTAACGTAGTCTTCTAATCGAAGCCCCCGCCGATTTTTAGTTTGCCAAGCCTCGCCCTCTGTGGAAGCTGAAAAGGCTCGCTGATAACGCCAAATCGGAGTCGGACAGAGTATCCTCGCTTCAGGTGAGGCTTGCTTAATAAGAGAAAGTGAAAAATGCAGCGCCCCCAAATAACTTCGACAATTGCGACTGGCAAGACTACCAATTTCGGCTCCCCAATACCAATCGTTAGTACCATGCCAAAGAATAATACGATCAGCCTGAGGATAGAGGTTTTGTTCGGGAAAATTAGTCAGCAGTGCGGCCAGACTATTAGGCGTATCTAAAGATAAGCCACTACCGGAAATAGCTTTATTGAATATTTTATCTACTTCTAAGGCTTTTAGGAGCAAAGTTTCATAGCCCCCTTGACCATGACTGGTAGTAGAAATACTGTCCCCATAAATAACCAGTGTCTGTTCCGTCTTGTCCTGAATCATAAGTTTTCCTCTTGGTAAGGTAATTCAATCCGCTTCTGTTTTTCAATTTTGTATTGATATTTTTCGCCCTGCCAGTAAACTGCTAATGTAAAGGCTTCTGTAGTCGAAATTTCCAGAATTAGCTTCTCCCCTTCCAGCTTAGCTAAAAGATCGAGGCGGCTCTTGGCAAAAGGGTATCTTTTACAGCCTAGTGGACCTTTTGGGAGACGAGAGGAATCCAGCTGCCAATGGAGTGTTTTTGACCCTGCCTGGCTCTTTAGGCCAATGGCGTATTCCAAGAGAAAAGCAATGGGTCCAATCCCGGACCAACCGACAAAATCCTTATTATCTGCATTTCCAGAACTAACACTATCTGCCGCATAGTTTTCCCAAATTGTTCCTGTAGAGGCAAAAACTTGAGCCACACAATCCAGATGATTCAAAGCAATTTCCTTGGCAAGGCTATCATAGCCATACTGTTTCAGCCCATAAACCACCATGGCATTCATCGGGGCCCAGACTGACCCTCGCCAATATCCGCCTTCTGGATCGTACCCCTCTTCATCAGCGGCACATACCGGTACTCGATGGGCTCGACAAAAGGTGTTTTTGTCCTGAAGCCAGGCCGCTAATGTAGCCGCCCGCTCTGGCGGTGCAATTTCCGCCGCCAAAGTCCAGAAGGCCGCCGCTGTCTTCACCGGAGCCCTTTTACCATCCTTCGCTAGATCAAAATAAAAACCAACTTCTTCATCCCAAAGCAGATCATTAATCAAAATTTTTAAATGGCTATATTCTTTCTCCAATAGGGAAATAATATCTGGATCAATGGTAATCATATCCCCTTCACCCAGTACTTGAGCAATGGACAGCAGACTTTTAGCCAGAAGGGCCATTTCTGAGCTAATGTCTAAACCACAACCCAAATAGCGATTTCGCGGTGAGTTGTCCATGCTGGCCCAATCCGTAACATAGAGTCCATTTTGATGCTGCAGGTATTTTTTCAGGGATAAAAATTGATAATATAGTGGCATAAAAACCGCCGTTAACCTAGCAAGATTCCCGGTTTGCTGAAAGCTGACCCACTCTGCCCAAGCCAAAATCGGATGGTTTAAATTATCTAAGGTATAATGGGAAATTTCTGTCTGAGGGCGGCCTAAATCTGGAAAGTACATGTCTTCTACTTTGGGCGGAGTCATAGTTTTGAGACGACGAAAGCCATAATGATTATGAAAATACGAATGTAGGGGCAGTTTTTGCTCGTTCACCCAAAAGGGCATATCTTCCCCGGTTTCACGCAGAAATTCTCTAGGAATCGAACCATCCGGGAGCTGTTTGGCATAAAAATTATCCAGGGATTGAATACCCGGCAAATAGGGTCTGGCAAAATCGGCAAACATAGTAATAAAGGCCGTATCCCATAAAAAAAGGTCCTCATTAAAAGCAGCATCTACAAAATTAGAAACTAGGCCGCTACTGGGACTTGGCACATGAGCGTGGCGAAAGGCAACTTCCCAAGCATACCAGTAAGTATCAAGCCAGGTTTTCTGACCGTGAATAATTGGCTGCGGAAGCATATCTTTGACCTCTTGATAGGAATATAACTGCTGATTAGCAGCTTCCGGTGTCTGAAAAAACTGCCCGCGAGAGCAATCTGACCGATCTTTTTCCCCCATGTCTATCACCTACTTTACTTTTTTCAAACAAAACCCTTTGTCTCGCCACAAAGCAACTTCAAGCTCATCTCCAGATAATAATGTCACTTCAATCCCTGACTGTTCGGCAACAATTCTCAGTTGACGTCCTTGAAAAGATAAATTCAAGGCTACCTGCTGAAAACCTTTTGGCAGATTATTTTTGAGCTTTAGATGTCCGTCAGCACTAAGGCTCACCCCTAATCCACCTTGAACTACCATATTCCAAATGCCAAAAAGGGCAGCGGCGTGAATACCATCTGTGCTTTTAGCCTTATGACCAAAATCAATAGATAAAGAATCTGCAAAAAAAGGCGTCGCCAAGTCCTGATCTCCCGTATCCATGGCAGTTATAGCATAAATGCACTTACTTAAAGAGGAGTCATGAATCGTCCGTTTTTCATAGTAATCTATATTCTTTACTTTGCACGAGAGACTATATTCGTCAGGAAACAAATAGAACAGCATGGCTACATCAGCTTGTTTAAGCACTTGCATCTCGATCACTTGCTCTCTCGTATAATCGAACAAGATACCTTGGCTTCCGGCCTGAGCCCGATAAGGGGTAATATCCAAATCCGGCTTATCCAGAAAACTATCGTCTTGAGGAATAATACCCTCTCTTACAGCCGGAAAATAGAGTTGCTGCGCCAGTGCAGTAAAGTTCTTTATGTCTTCTTGATAATGACTGGTCTGCTGAACTCTTTGTTCTTTTTCTGGAAACTGTTTCAATAATTCTCCACAAAAAACTGCCGCCAGGAGCGTCTTTTTGGCCATAGTGTTGGTATAGTAATTATTATTAATACTTTCGGTATATTCATCTGGACCAATTACATCAAAAATCTCATAGCCCCGCTGTGTTCTCTGCATTCGGGAAGCCCAGAATTGGGCACAAGAAATAACTAACTCACAGCCATAATCAAGCATAAAAGCTTGGTCTAAAGTCACCTGATAATAGGCCATTACCGAAAAGGCAATATCCGCTGTAATGTGAATTTCTTTTTTGCCGCTTAGTATTGGTGTAGGTTTACCGGTACGAATATTAATGGCGGCGAATTCCGGCGTCTCTTCGGCACCACTTTCGGCAGACTCCCAAGGAAAAAGAGCACCGTTAAAGCCTTTTTGCTTAGCATTGTCTCTGGCTTTCGCCAAACGCTCATAACGGTAAAGCAACAGATTCTTAGCTTCTTCGGGAAAAGTATAGAGAAAAAAGGGCAACATAAAAATTTCTGTGTCCCAGAAAATATGACCCTTATACCCCTCTCCGCTAAGGCCCTTTGCTGCAATACTGCAGCGCTTATCCTGAAAGGGCGTCATAATACGCATATGATATAGAGCCGCCCGTAGTTTTACTTGCCAAGTAGGATCTTCTGCCTTTACCTCAATATCCGCCTGCTGCCAATAACTTTGCCAGCAAGCTTTACTCTCAGCCAAAAGAGCCTCATAGTCAAGATCTTCAATTTCCGCAAAAAGCGTTTCGGCTAAAGCTGAGCCTAAAGAAAGTCGGGAGGAAGGATCTCTTGAGGTATGAAAAAATGATATTTTTTCTAGACTGAGAGGCTGATTCTTTTTGAGCGGCAAAGCATAAATTCCAAAAAGGCTTCGTCTTTTGTTGACAAAATCAGCTGCCAAAAGTTGGTTGTTCTTTTTCACGCCACAGCAGACCTGCAAGGATTCACCTTGGGTGGTGGTTTTGTAGCCAACCGCCATAATGCTTTTTTGGAAAACCCGCTTTTCACCTTCTGCAAAATGCTGACTTCCGCTATTGGTAATTCTTCCGTCAATGCCGGTCTCCAAAACGCAGCTGCCATCTTCATCTAAAGCTGTTACAACTAATTTCTGAGCAACAAGGTGCAGATTGTGGAGGGATACGAAACGGGAGAAAGCAATCTGATATCTTCGTCCTTTAGGCGAGTGCCAAAGTAAAGTACGCCGATGCTCTCCCGTCTCCATATCCAGCATGCGCTCAAAATGCTCAATTTTACCTTCCTGCATAGTAAAATCGCAACCATCCAAGGTAAGATTCATGCCTAGAACATCTGCACAATTAGGCAGCTCTGTTACTTCCTCCGGTAAAGCCTGATTATAAAGCCCGGCTAAAAAGACACCACGCATCTGAAAAGCATAATTCTCCTCAAAGGTACTGCGCAGCCCTAAATAGCCATTCCCTTGGCACAAGAGAGCTTCTTGGTTCAACCAACGCTTTTTATCCAGCCGGTCTTCATATAGAATCCAGCCTTCCTTATCCGGATTCGGTGACTTATAGTTGTATCTAAGCATATATCCTCCAGTAAAGATCTTTATTACCAGTAAATAGGTTTATTTATAATCCCGTAGAGAGTTAATTTGCTCCAGAGGAACCGGCCAGCCAGCCTTTTCGCCCCGTTCAACGACGGCTTCTAGATCTAAAACAAATTGATCGAAGATTTGTAAAAAAGAAGCCAACAATCCGCCGCGGTGAGGCGTCAGGTATACATTGTCATACTTACGCAGTTCATCCGCCTCCGGCAGAGGCTCAACTTCAAATACATCCAAACATACATCAATATCGCCCTTACGGATCCGCTCTAATAAGGCTTCATTATCAACTAAAATCGCTCTGCCACAATTGATAAATAATGCACCGGGCTTTAATGAGTCGATTAACTCTTTATTGGCCAACTTCTCTGTTCCGGTGTTATTGGCGGCACATAAGACCACAATATCACTTTCTGCAAAAATAGCTTTGATATCTTTTCTCTGCACTTGATATTTTTCGACAATCTCTTGACGCACATATGGGTCGCTGATGGAAATATTGCTAGTAAAGGGTTTAAGAAAAGAGGCTAAATTTTGCCCAATACCACCGAAGCCAATAATGCCCACCTGAGCATTCTTAAGTACGCGCTCTTTACTATCAAAATCAATGGGAGCCTTCATCACCCACTTCTCAGTGCCTTTTTTCATTGACTCTACATGACGGCCAACCATACGATAAACGTTTAAGATATGTGCCAAAGCCAATTCCGCTACGGATTCAGAATAGCAGTTACGCATATCTGATAATTCAATACCGGCCAAATGAGCAGCCTCAACAGTGGCTCGGGTCGAATTCAGCTTGCCAATATACTTGAGATTTTTAGCTTTACGTAGGTCTTCTTCTGAAAATTCAGGAAAGGTCCACATAATCACAGCATCAGCCCAAGCTAGATCTTCACGAAAAGCCTCCGCAGTGGGGTGAGCAGTGCGCCTAACATTGGCTTTCTCATCAAAATACGCAAAATACTTAGCAAAACGGGGATCTTCATAAAAGGCTTCTGGTAAGTCCAAAACTAAATTATACTTTTTCATAGGGTACTCCTTGTATTCTTATTTTTATTTAGATTTTTATTTTAAAACAACGGAAAGAAGAGTCTGGCTTTAGGTAAAAACTACCGGGCTGTTGGTACTAGCAGATTTGTAAAGGGCATCAATAATTTTTTGGGTCAAAAGCACGGATTCTGATCCGGCTATAGGTTTGTGTCCATCCAAAACAGCACCAATAAAATCTAAAACCCCTGCTAAAGAAAAGTCTTTTGCCGGAACATGTATGCCTTTATCAAGAGATGTCCCGTCTTCACTGGTAAAGAGCTGAAAGGGTGCCAGACCTATTCCGGCCTTATCACCATAAAGTTCTAGATTCATTCGGGTGGTTTCCTTCTGTCCCAAATGCAAAGCAAAGGTGGTAGTCAGAGAAAGACTGGAGCCATCGGTAAACTGAATGTGACCAAATAGGCCGTCCTCTACGGAAAACTTTTCTCCTTCCCATGAGCCAAAAACACCCTGTCCGCCCTTACGTCCTATCCGGTCGGACATACTGGCCGCCACATAGGCAGGAGTAGGAAAATTCATTGTCCATAAGGCTAAATCCAGCATATGAATGCCCAAATCAATCAAGGCGCCACCACCCTGAAGGTCCTTATTGGTAAAAACACCCCATCCCGGAATCGCTCTGCGTCGAATAGCTTCAATCTTTCCATGATAAACTGTTCCCAATTCCTGCTCGGCAACCATTTGACGCATAACTTCGGCTTCACTTCTAAAGCGATGGCAAAAGTTATAGGCCAACACCAGATTAGACTTCTCCGCTAAGGCCGCCATCTCAGCCGCCTGCTCATAATCTAGAGCTGGAGGTTTTTCACAAAAAACATGACATCCGGCAGCTAATGCTTCCATCACCATGGGATAATGAAATTTATTCGGTACGCAAACACTGACAATATCTGGTTTAACAACCTGAAGCATTTCGGTAAAGTCTGTATTGTAATAGGCTATACCAGCTTCTTGAGCCAATTTCTCCGCACCTTCCAGATTAATATCCGTCAAAGCTGCTACCCGAAGCCCAGCCTTATTATAAGCCGGAATATGAACAGTCCGGGCTATATTACCGGCACCGACAATGGCAACCTTCAATTTTTCCTTATCCATATTAGTAGCCTGCCTTTGCCAAGGAAGCACGTAAGAATATCACACTGTCCTTATAAGCTTTCATAGGGTCTTCCGCCAAAACACGGCACTCAATGGTATAACCGCCTTGATAGCCTTTATCATGCAAAACCTTCATCCCAGGCACGTAGTCTAAATGCCCGGCACCTGGTTCCAGCCTCTGGCTGGAAGCTAAATGGATATGACCAATATAAGAGAAATATTTCTCTAAACTGCCCTCAATCCGAGCCTCTTCAATATTCATATGGAAATAATCGGCGGTAACTTTTACCTTTGAAAATTGACCCTCTTGTATCAAAGAAACCGCATCCTCTACCTGAATCAGCATATGGTTCTCATAACGATTCAGTGGTTCCAAAAAAATCTCCGTCTGCGTATTTTCCGCCACTTTGTTCAGCTGAGCCAAAGAATCTAACAGCACTTTTTTGTCTTCTTCTGCACTTCTTGGTGGAACCATAGGTGGTAGCCGTAGACTAAACATCCCCCAAGCAGCCGGTACAACAATACCTTTAATGCCCATCTCACCGGAGATTTTTAAAATCTCGGCAATATCCTTAAGCCCCTGCTCGCGGCGCTCTGGAGAAAAATCTCCTATCCAACCGTTATAGCCACCACAGACCATCTTAATCGGCAGCTGATTTTGGCTACTGGCTTTTTCCAGCGCTTTCCAGTTCTCACGTAAAACCGCTCCATCAATTTCAAAGGCGTCAAAGCCTAATTCCTTGATTTGTTGAAATTTTTCGTTAAAGTCGGTGGAGAAAAAGGGTTTGTCCTGAGTTGCTAAAAACATACGTAAACCTCCTGATCGCAAAAAACAATTATTCCTTAATTAATCAATCAATCGAACGATATTGGCTGCCGTTGCCGCCAGATTGCTTTCGGTCTTGGCCAAAGCCTCCACCAGAGAATTAGCACTTTGTTGAATAGAAAAAGCAGCAGTAACCCCTTGTTTATAGGCCTCTTCAACATTATCGCCTACAGAGCCCGCCATAATAACAACCGGTTTCTGATATTTTTTGGCAACTCTAGCCAAAGCAATCGGCAACTTGCCCTTCAAACTCTGCTGGTCAAAGCGTCCCTCACCGGTGATAACCCAGTCACAAGCTTTAATCTTATCCTCAATACCCAAAAGTCCAATCATATAATCTGCCCCCGGGGTAAAACAGGCATCACAAATACTATAGAAGGCAAAGCCTAATCCACCAGCGGCTCCGGCTCCCGGAGCCTGACGAACGTTTTTGCCGGTAGCGTTTTCGACGCAATCAGCAAAATGTTTCATGCCTTCCTCTAGTAGCGGAAGTTCCTCCTCTTTAGCCCCCTTTTGTTTGGCGAAAACATAGGTAGCCCCTTCCGGACCTAATAAAGGATTAGTTACATCACATAAAACTTGGATTTTTTTGCCTGCAAGTTTCTCCCGCACCACATCCAGATTAACTTTATTAATTGACAATAATTCTGAGGGATTGCTTTTGGCTATCTCAGGGCTCTCTATATAGAACTCCCCCCCCATAGCTCTAAGCATTCCCATGCCACCATCACTAGTGCCGGTACCGCCCAAAGATAAAACAATTTCCTGACAGGGCAAGGCTAAGGCCTTTTCCAGCAATTGACCAACTCCAAAGCTGCTGGCCAGAAAAGGATTCTTTTCGTCCTCTTTCAAGTGCATAATGCCGCAGGCCTGCGCCACCTCAATCCAAACTAAATTCAATTCTGAAATGAACAGTATTTGCGCCTGCACCGGACGCCCTAAGGGGTCCTGTACAATAAATTCCAGTGGTTCGCAATTATAATAGTGCTTAAGTACTTCCACCGTACCGTCACCACCATCAGCCATAGGGGCTAAATCACACTCCGCACCACTATCAACCCGCAAAATTCCTTTTTGAATGGCTTCAGCAACAGTAAGAGCGCTGGCACATTCTTTAAAGGAGTCGGGAGCAAGTAAAAACTTCATTCTATTACCCTTCTTTTTACGAAATTAGCATGATATAACGATAAATTTATTGAGCCTTAATCCAGGAGTATTCCCAAGGCTTAAGTGAGATAGTCTGAGCTACAGCCTCATCGGTAAGCAAATTAATCCCGGCAAAGGGTAAATCCACAGCCACAGATTGAGCTGACACATTAACTAAAAGAAGGATCTTTTCAGCGCCCTCACCTCTAACTAAGGCAAAAACTTCCGGCTTTAGGTTTAAAACTTCCTGAGGACTATTAGGAATAAAAGCTTTCTCAGCCTTACGAATCCGTAACAACTTCTTATAACCTGTAGTAACATAATGACGCAGCGTTCCCTCTTGATGTATTTCTGCAGAAACCTGACGGGCCAGAAGCTTTTCCCGGTTAATTCGGCGTTTAATACCGGATTCAAGATAGCCCTGGCGAAAACCGCGACTTCCCACTAAGCTATGATAGTAAATGGCTGGCATTCCCATCATGGAAAGTAGAATAGACTGGGAAGCTAAAAACTTCTGCGCCATTTCCTCTGGGGTTTCTGCATCGGCGGCTACAGCATCAAGATAATTAATATTCAATTCATAAGGAGCTTGTCCGCCATCGGGCAAGGTTCTGAAACCAACTTCTCCCCCTCTGGCTAATACCTCATCAACCATTAATTGACGCTCTGCTTCGGTTAAGATATCTTCCACTGGACGCATACCAATCCCATCATGAGAGGCCAGAAAATTAAAGTAGGTGGTTTCAGGGGAAGTAGGCTCCAAGCTTCGAGCCCAATTCGTTAGTGCTGTCGCTTTTTGCGAAAGGAAAGAAAAAAGAACCAGCGGAGGTAAAGGAAATTGATATACCATGCCAGCTTCATCATGTCCGTTTCCAAAATAACTGATATTATCTACATGAGGAACGTTAGTTTCAGTAATGATGGTGCAACCCGGAGCACAAGTCTGCAGAACACTGCGCATAAGTTTAACTAAAGCATGAACCTCGGGTAAATGCATACAAGTAGTGTTGGCTTTTTTCCAAGCAAAGCCAATAGCATCAAAGCGGATGAATCTAGCACCTTTAGCCGCATAAAGCAAAAGAATGTCCAGCATTTCCAGGAGTACCGCCGGATTCTCATAATTTAAGTCAATTTGGTCTTCGCTGAAAGTCGTCCAAACATGCTTTTCTCCTTGAGCAGTAGTAACCGCCGTTAGCAAAGGTAAAGCCCGGGGACGAGTAACCTGAGAGTAATCTGCAGAGGGATCAGCCTCAATAAAGTAGCCATCATAAGGAACGACTTTGTTCAGGTAATTTTTAAAGTAATGACTTTGAGCCGAAACATGGTTGATTACCGCATCGAACATTAGCTGGTAGTTCTTCTTTAAATTATCAATATCTTCCCAATTACCATAATCAGGATTAATCTCACGGAAATCAATTACAGAAAAACCATCATCAGAAGAATAAGGAAACATCGGTAACAAATGGATCAAATTAATCTCTTCACGAAATTCTGTATCCATAAATGCTTTCAGTGTTGCCAAGGGCGCTTCCCCCTGAGCCTGAAAAGCATCTCCATAGGCAATCATCAAAATATCTTTATTATCAACCCAAGGATAACTAGGGAAAACATCGCCCTGCCACTTTTTAATCAAGTTCTCTACTTGAGAGAGCACCGATGACCAGGTCTCCGGATAAAGGATCTCTAAATAGTCTTTCATTGTACTCATATTATCTCCTGCCAATCTTATAGGTAATTATTTTTCTCGCCTCAGTTTGTCCGTGAAAAATTCCGTCACAAATAGGAAAGCTTGCAATCTCTTCCTCCAGTAAATTGCAGGAAGATACCTGGTTAAAGTTCCCTTCGCAACGTATCTCGAAAGAAAAAGCCTCATCTGAGGTGTTATATAAACGAAGCAACAAATCCCCATCCTGCTCAGCCTTCTTAAAGCAGCTAATGGCCAATCGAGGATCTGAAACATGTATTTTAGGTAGGTTTGTCAGTGGAGCACTCCCCCCGGAAGCCTGACGGGTAAACGCTCTGGGTGGATAGCGATAAGCCTCCGCCTCCGTCTTCAGATCGGAGTAATCCAAGAGAAGAGCATACTCGAAGGTAGCCTGACCCAGTTCACGGCTGTCCATGGTTTCTACCAGAGGTGTAGTGCTATGTTGTCCATCCTGATAATTCAAAGGAAGACCATGAAACAGCCAACTGGTACTTCGGAGTAGCGTTAAATAGAGACAAGTACCCTGAAGATGCTCTTTAGTTTGAAATTCATAAATGCCACGGGTTGTCAGGGCTAAAACCGACTCATCCTGGCTAAGTCCGGCGTACTGCTCCAAGGGCTGTAGCAGGGACTGGGTCGATTTAAGCTCTTCCCGGAAAGAAAATAGCTGTCCATCCCTCTCCACATGATCAAAAGCCATCTGAGAAAAAACCTTAGCCTCCCGAAAATCGGTGGGAAAAGTAGCTGATAAAATATGATCTACAGCTTGGTTATTGAAACTAGTCTTAAACTCGATTCTTGGACAGTCCTGATAAAGGGTAACAACGGTTTCGAAATCACAGATAGAACGTCGGCTATCTCGCTCAAGATAGTCACTCTTTGCCTTTACGGGGAGCCCCAATTCTCCGCGAATCCGTAAAGTACTAGACAAGACAGAATTTTGTTCTAATGAATAACCGCGTAAAACGGGGAAGGTGTGTTCATCTGCCAAGGGCGAAACATGCTGATACTCATCCCCTGCCTCCCCTCTGCTGATTAACCGGTTAAGCCCTTCATAGGTCTTACCGGTTCTTTTAACAAATACCCGCAAAGAAGCATCTGCCAGAACATCAATCCGATAGTATTCGTTTTCAATAAAATTTTGGCTGGGCATAAGCCGGGTTACCCATTCCTTCTGGCGCATCTCCCGTAGAGGGCTATGACAAAAGCGAAAACAACTTATGCCTAAAGGCGATAAATCCTTAACCTTGAAACGAATCAAAAAACACTGACGCCGGATACGTTCTTTGCTATTATAGGGAAATTCCCGGGTAATAACATCACTCCACTGTCTCACATATTCCCACTCAACTAATTCTCCACTGGGATCATAAAGGCAAAAATCTTTAGCCTTCTCATCCTCAATGGCCACCACAGTCTCAATAATTCCACTATAAGCAAACAAACCGGGATTAAATATCAAGAGCTGACCTTCCTTACCCTCTAAGGAAAGATCAATTTTTTCAAAAGCTAACTCCACCAATCGACTGGCGGCTTGAAAGCTGTGATCAATATAACTCTCAATATCTTTTTCTACTGCATCAGAAGAACAGCCGGTAACCCCATCGTGCCCCAAGGCCTTGAGTAAATCCTTCCAAGCTTTGGTAAAAATGCCCTGAGGATAGGTAACCTCAGCCTCTGACAACAAAGCATAAAAGGGCTCTGCATATCGGCTGATTTCCCTTATGGCCTGAAAAAGCTTGCGCTTCAGATAACTCCGGCAAGAAGTAACTGCCGTAGGATCAGGACCATAACGAAAGTCCCTCAATTCACCGTAGACCACCGGTAAGGAAGTTTTTTGCTCTTCCCACTGCTGCCACAGTAGGCGCCCATAATCCTCAAAACTACCGTCCCTAATTTCTAAATCTGGAAAAGCTTTGGAAACCTGTTCTAAATTGTTGGCAAACTCCGGATCCTGTAAAAGATGATCCGATCCATTAATCAGCAGGGTACATTGTAGACGGCTACTCTGAGCTAAAGTATTGTGTGCCCGCCGGAAATGCTCAACAACGGATTCTTCCATTCGTCCCCAACTTTTTAGGCTCCAATAGCCCAAAAGCATATACTCTCCAAGTACACGACTGCCATCAGGCGCTTGCCACCAAAATTCCTTGCTACCCACACGCTCCAAATCCATGCCTCGGAAAAACATGGCAGTATCAATCCCGACACCCTGAAGAATCTGAGGAAGTTGGGAAATATGCCCGAAATTATCAGGCACATAACCAGCACTTACTTTTCCGCCAATGTCCTTACAGAGCTGATCTCCAATCAGAAAATTCCGAATCAAAGCTTCACCACCGGACAAAAATTCATCCGGTAGATTGTACAAAGGCCCAAAGAAAAGCCGCTTTTCAGCTACAAGTTTTTGGATACGGGGGCGATTCTCAGGTCTCACTTCCAGATAATCTTCCAGCACCACCACTTGCCCGTCAAAAGTGTAAGAGGGAATTTTATTTTCTTCCAGAAGAACAAGTACCTGATCAAACAGCTCCCAGAGGCGAATTTGAAACTCGCTAAAAGTCCGATACCATTCTCGATCCCAGTGGGTTGATGCCACTACAATTACTTTCTCCACTGCTGTCGCCTCCTTCTGTCTGCTCCCAGGTTTAACGAATTCGCTTGCCGGTATCCTTGTCAAAAAACATCACTTGGTCGTCTTTGACATGAAGCGAAACCTTTGTTCCCAGAGCCATTTCCATATAATCAGAAGTAACAATTTTTACTTCACTGGAGGAAAGCTGGCTGATAAGAATAGAATAGCTCCCCTGCGGCTCGACAAAATTAATGGTGGTATCACACAAATAGCCTTGACCCTTTGTAAGGCTTGGGTCAACAGCAATAAATTCCGGTCTCACACCGAAATCCACCGGCTTACCAATATAAGCTTCCAAAGACTTTGTCAAAGCTTGAGGAATGGTGTAACGGACATCCCCATTAGCCGCTACAAGACCATCATCACTCTTCTCAATAGCAACTTCAAAAAAGTTAGTTGGCGGAGTCCCAATGAAGGAAGCAACAAATTTAGTAGCGCTATCTCGATAAACTTGCATAGGCGTACCAATTTGCTCAATATTACCCTTGTACATAACCACAATTCTGTCAGCCAAGCTCATAGCCTCTGCCTGGTCATGGGTAACAAAAATACTAGTTGAATGCTCTTTCATATGAATATTTTTTAGTTCTGTACGCATAGTAACCCGAAGCTTGGCATCCAGATTGGATAATGGCTCATCCATTAAAAAGAGTTTTGGCTTAACCACAATCGCTCTGGAAACAGCCACACGTTGACGTTGTCCACCAGACATTTGTGAGGGGTAACGCTTTAGCAGGCCTTCGATACTGGTGGCTTTTGCTGCAATCTCTACCCGCTCCTTGATCTCTGCCTTAGGTACTTTTTGCAATTTTAGAGGATAAGCAATATTATCAAAAACCGTCATATGCGGCCAAATGGCATAGCTCTGGAAAATCATTGATACACCACGGTCTTTCGGTTTTTTGCCCAAAATACTTTGACCATCGATTAAGATATCACCGCCGGATACATCCTCCAAACCAGAAATCATTCGAATGGTTGTAGTTTTTCCGCAACCGGAAGGACCCAGAAAAACGATAAACTCTTCTTTTTCAATGGATAAATTCATTTTATTAACAATTAGCGGACCATCCTTGGTATAACGCTTTTCTAAATCCTTCAATACCAAATAACTCATAGTCGTCCTCCTTAAGGATTATTATATCTTGGCACCGCCCCACATCTGATTGATGTAGCGGCGTACGATAAAGGTAAAAACTAGTGCCGGTAAAATAAGAATGATGCTTCCCGCAGCGGCGTACTGAATACCACTGGAAGTAGTACCAATAGCCTTATAAACTACCAAGGCAAGAGTTTGATTGTTGTTTGTCAAAATCAAGGCCGAAATAGTATCATTCCAAGCTGTGGTAAAAGCGTACATTGAACTAGCTGCCAGAGCGGGAAAAGCCAGAGGTAAAGTAATCTTTATAAAGGTCTTGAAAGAATTAGCCCCAAAAATCATACTGGCCTCTTCCAACTCACGGCTAATACCCATAAAAATACTGGAGGTAATCCACGCCGTCAGAGCAATGTTGGGAATAGAATAGAGAATTGCTAATCCTAAAAGAGTATCAAACAAACCAATCTTAATCAGCAGTGCTGCCATAGGAATAGTAATACCTACAGCCGGAAACATACGCACAATTAGAATACCTACATTGATTTGTTCTTTAAATTTAAATTTATGTCTGGCCATAGCAAAGCCTGCCATACTACCGATGCCTAAAGAAATTAGTATGGTTAAGAAGGCAACAATAATACTGTTTTTGAGTGCAGGAGCTGCATTATTTACAATCTTGAAAAACTGGTTAAAGTTATAGAGCGCTTCTTTTCGATAGGTAAATTCCATCGGACCTTTTTCAAGGGTCTGGCTAAAATCCTCCAAAAGCTGCTCACCTGAAATAGTAACATTGTATTGACGTTTAAAATGGGTCTCTAATTTTGAAGCACTCTTGGTAGTGATAATGGAAGTGTAGCCATCACCGCTATCATGAAAAACTTCGAAAGATCCCTTCTCCGTCGGCTTAACTAGGACAGTAACCGACATAGTGGGAAGAAGACGTTTCGGGAACTGGCTCATTTCAGCTGAACTGGAAAAAGCTACAGTCACAAAAAACAAAAGCGGAACAATAACCAGAAAGACCATACCGGCTAATACAATGGTTACGATTGCCTTTTGTAAAATACTCATTCTGTTCATCGGCTCTCCTCCAAATATGTGCCTTTCTTTGTCACTTTGTAATAAATCATAGTAACAATAAACACAACAATGGTTGTGGTAAAAGACAAGGTAAATGCCAGTTTTTCACTGGTGGGGACGCCGGGAATAACTTCTTTGTAGAAAGCAATCCGTTCCACCAAAAAGGGCACCTTCCCGTAACCCAGCACCATAACAGCAATCGCCCAAACCTGAATGGCGGCAATTAAGCGTAAGATAACTGAAGTCACGATTGATGGCTTCAAAATGGGCAAGGTAATATCTTTGAATATGCGCCATTTTCCGGCACCAAAGGTATAGGCCGCCTCTTGCAACTCTCTTTGTACACCCTGTAAACCTGCCGACAAAATAATCATTACCGCCGGTGTTACTGTCCAAGTATCAATAAGGATAATTAATAATAGTGCTGAAAATCCCTCAGCATTCATATATACAATCGGTTCATGAATCAGACCGATACTCATAAGCAATGAATTAATCCAACCGTCCTTAATCAGACCGGTCTTCCAAAGAATCGCTACGGCGGTGGGAGTAATTGCCATAGGAATCATCGCAATAAACATGAGAATATTCGAAAATCTAAATTTAATATTCAAGAACACAGCTAAAACTAAAGCGATTACATATTGTAAAACCACTGAAATTGCCGCAAACAAGGCTGTATTAACGACCGCTTGCAAAAACAAATCAGATTTCCACATCAAGACAAAGTTACTGGTTAGGGTAAAATTCCCATCCAGACCAGTAAATACTTCTCTAATACCGTCAACCACTGGAATAAGCCAGAAAATACCATAGAACAAGAAAGCAGGAGCCAGTAGTAAATATGGCGTAGCCTTTTTACTAATCAGTGATTTGCGGCCTTGCTTCCCCTCAAGACCGAGGGCAGTATCCTTACTCTTCAACAAACTTCCCTCCCTTTCAAAAGGAGGGGAAAGACCTAAGGCCTTTCCCCTAAAAATATCGCTTTGGAAAGTAAATTATTCAGCAATCTTTAAAGCGTCTAGTTTAGCCTGTTGCTCTTCTAAGAAAGAAGCGGCCGGAACAGCTTTATTGGTAAGAATATTGTTGAAAATATCACCATACAGAAGCTTAACTGCATTCCAGTCCGTATACTTAGTTGCGGGAACACCGGAAACAATAGTAGAGTCAAGCATTTCGATACCTGCACGCATTACTACATCGGTTTCTTCCAGTAAATCACCAACTTCGGCAATTGGACTTAGAGCTCCACCCATGTTGTAGCAGAAATCGTAGTTCACTTCCGGAGTAGTTACATAGTCAATCCAAGCAGCAGCCAGATCAGCGTGAGGTGCACCCTTTTGAATACCGTAGCACCAAGCACCAGAAGTAGAACCGGCACCCTTACTGCCCTTCGGAGCAGCACCAACCAACCACTCATTAGGAGCAGCGTTTACAGCAGTACCAACAGGAGCCATGTGAGCAAAGGTCAACCAAACGTCGCCACTCTTCATTGGATCAGTTGGAGCGGTATATTGGTCTTGTTCTGGGTAGAAGGCATTACCTTCAGCCATCTTAGCAATAACGCCCATAGCATCGCTGAATCCGGTAGAGGTAAACTCTGGGAAACCGCCACCAAAAGCTAAGCTCATACCGGCCATAGGATATAAGAGCTGAGAACCGGTCATATTTGCAGGCATCATGGTCTTTCCAACGCCCTCTCCGGCAGCAATATTATTTGCCCACTCAGCGTACTGTTCCCATGTGATTCCGCTAACTACATCCTCTTCGGTTAAGCCCTTAGGAAGATACTTAATAGCTTTTACATTAGCGGCAGTGATATAAACGTCAAAGCTCATAGGAACGAATAGTCTTTGGTCATCTTTATTGGTTGAGCTATCAAACATATCTGTGATAGTTGATCCGGCATGAATCATATCACTAATATCCTCTGTCCATTCACCTTGAATGTAGGGAGCCATATTAGCAGTATCAGCATAGATAACATCACTTACAATGTTGCCAGTTTCTTGCTCAGTCTGAATCTTCTTAACAGCATCGTCTTGAGTAACGAAATCAACAGTTACCTTAACGCCGTGCTCTTCTTCAAAATTCTTTACAAACTCATCAATGATATATTCCTTTTCATGAGCCTCTGGAGTTCCGCTATAAGTAATCTTCAGCTCGGTGCTGGTGATTTCCTTACTACTGGAACTGGCCGCAGTTGAAGCAGCCGAAGACTCTCCACCTTTGCTGGCGGATGTGGTGCCGGATGTGGTAGGTGTTGTACCGCCACTACATGCAGCAGCCGAAAGCAGAAATCCGGATGCCAAGAGAGTAGCCATCACTTTTTTAAGTTTCATTGTGTCCTCCTTAAAATTAACAAGTTTTTCCTTTTGAACTTAGTTTCTTTAAGGAGTACTGTAGCGAATTTAAGGCACTTTCCACAATGTCCATATGACCAGATATAAGAAGAAGCACTTGTTCAAATGACCAAACGCCCTGTTTTCCCTTTGTTCGACTATACAACCTACACAATTCAGTTATAGAAAAATTATGCAAGCCGTACAAAAATCTATGCCATCTGATTTCGGAGCACACTTAAATAAAGTACCATAAGATCTTTAGCGGTGCGTGGATTCTTATTTGTAACTTCTTGAATACGATGTAATCGATAGTTTAACGTATTTCGATGAATATGTAGCTGTTGACAAATTTCGCTGATGTTAGGGGTATTGTTCATATACACATAAATGGTCTCAGATAGTTCGCCTGACACATCCGCCTCTTTGAGAAGAGAACATAAGCGTTCCTCCTCCGCAGTCCTTTCTGTACTGAGCATCATCAAGTCTAAGCTTAAATCCCGGTAATAGAGTAGACATTCTTTTCGATTTAAGGAAGAAGCATATTGCTTAACCTTTTGCGCCGTTTGGATAGACTGATACAAAGATACACCAAGAGCCCCCACATATGCGGCTTTGATACCGGTGGCATCCTCTAACAAAGCCGCAATTCGAGTCTCAAGCTTGCTATTAGCTTCTAAAACCACCAGTGTATCCATCAGCCATTCTCGGATAATATACTCATTATGCTTTAGATGAATTCGGGAGCGCAAAGCCGAATAGCCTTCTGGAGACTGGGGCGCATGAGAAGCTTTATCTTTAATTAAAAGCACAGCAACACTGGGGATTGTCACATCAATCTTATGAGCCTTTCCCCGCTCAATAAAAGTTGCCGAATAATTGTCCTTATCATAACTGGCCCATTCAAATAAAAAATCCCGCTTACGTTCTTCCTTTAACAGCGCAAGTTTTCGGTAACGCTGATTTTCAAGCATAAGTTGAGCTGTCAAAACCACGATCTTAGCAATGGGCATCACTTCATCACAGTCACCACTGATACCAATTACCCCTACATTACTACCCTCGTAAAGAATGGGTAAATTAACCCCTCGGCGCTCTGTATTTGTGTCCTTATAGACAATATAAGCTTCTGAGGTATTCAAAGCCATCACAGCACCAGTATGCAGCGTATTTAGACGCGCTTTATCTCCACTGGCGATAATATAGCCCTTGCGATTCATAATATTGATATTATAAGGTAGTATCTCCATAATCCCATCAGCAATCTTTTGCGCTTCTCTGGGGTCAAGTTCTTCATATTTCATTGCTCTTATCCTACAAACATTCATTATCATCTAGCGCACAGATACGACTAAAAATCATAGTCCATATCGTATCAAACTAGGAGAAAATTTAATTTAGCTCATACAAAGTACAAATCAGCCACCGAAATCCATTTGCATTATGTAGTCGTCCATATAAAAGCCCTTGCCGATAGGCGTTTTAACCTCATTTGTAATGGAAAAACCACGCTTCAAATAAAAATCGATGCTAGTTTTATTATTCCGATTCACCGTCAGCCAGATAGCCGCAGATGCCGGAAAATGCGCCTGTAATTTTTCTAAAAGTGTCTGGGCAATCCCCATTCCCCTTGCCCTCTGAAGCACATAGAGTTTACTTAAAAAGATCTTCCCGTCCTCTTCTCTTCTGGCAGCACAATAACCAACAGGTACAGAATCAACCCATGCCAGATAGTATACAAACCCAGACTCACACATATGGGCAATGGCAGTAGCACTTTGAAAAGTATCCAGCATATATCGTACCTGTCCCGGGCCAATAATTGGCGTAAAGTGCTCAGTCCAAATCTCCTCGGCTAATCCCGCTATTACTTGATAGTCTCTATCCGATGTTGCCAAAAGAATTTCAACCATATGTCTTCTTAGCCTCCTTCTATCAGCTTACAGCATACTGTTCTTTATAATGTATCATATTTTGTATTTTTCAAAAACGTAACAACGCAAAAATCCGAACTGCATTTGCAATTCGGATTTCTAATTGGTGGGAGGAGGTGGATTCGAACCACCGAAGTCACTGACGACAGATTTACAGTCTGTTCCCTTTGGCCACTCGGGAACCCTCCCATATATGAAATTAATAAGGTGCAAGTGGTGGGCCTTCAGGGACTTGAACCCGGGACCGACCGGTTATGAGCCGGTTGCTCTAACCAACTGAGCTAAAGGCCCATGCACATCACAACTGGCTGTTGATCAGCAGTGCGCTAGTTGTTTCAAGCGCAAGTAGTATTGTATACGGATATCAACTGTACGTCAAGTCCCTTTTTTGAAAAAATCAAAAAAATTTTTCAAAAATTTCAGCCTTAAATTTTTCACGTGAATCCCACCAAGATTTTTATATCTACAGCAATATTTTGCCGAAAAGAAAGAGAACACTAAAATTTTTTATCTTAAAATGGAGCGGTTCAAGCCCCTTGCCTAAACCGCTCCATTTAGCTTAAAGATAACCTTGCTTAGTGAGAAGCTCAGCAGTAAGAACCGCACCACCGGCCGCCCCTCGCAGGGTATTATGAGATAGACAGGCAAAGCGGTAATCAAAAATATTATCCTCCCGCAGACGCCCAATAGAAATACCCATTCCCTTCTCGAAACCAGCATCCAACAAGGGCTGTGGACGATTATCCTCTTCCAAATACTGAAGGAAGGTTTTAGGCGCACTAGGAAGGGCTAAACGCTGTGCCTCACCAACATAACTTCTCCAACGGGCGATGATCTCCTCTTTAGCTATCTTATTCTTAAAGGAGACGGATACCGCTGCCGTATGCCCTTCTTGCACACTTACCCGATAGCACTGCGCTGATATAATCGGGCTTGGAGCCGTTACAATTTGGTCGCCTACAATTTCACCCCAAATCTTTAGCGGCTCTTTTTCACTCTTCTCTTCTTCACCACCAATATAGGGAATAAGATTTCCTACCATCTCCGGCCAGTCCGCAAAAGTCTTTCCGGCTCCGGAAATAGCCTGATAGGTACAGACACTAATTTTCTCAATACCTAAATCAAATAGCGGTGCCAGCGCCGGAACATAGCTTTGAATGGAGCAATTCGGCTTAGCAGTAATAAAGCCACGACTGGTTCCTAATCGCTTTCTTTGGCTTGCAATAATAGCACTGTGATGACTATTAATTTCCGGAATAATTACCGGCACATCTGCTGTCCAACGATGGGCTGAATTATTGGAAACCACGGGAATTTCCATCTTGGCAATGTCTTCTTCCAGTTTCTTGATTTCATCTTTCTTCATATCCACAGCACAAAAAACAAAATCAACTTCACTTTGGAGCTTAGCCAGCTCATCCATACCGTAAACAATCATATCCTTAACATAAGCAGGCATAGGATTATCAATCTTCCAACGTCCCTCAACGGCTTCAGCATAGGTTTTACCTGCTGAGCGAGGAGAGGCCACTACGGCAACACAGGTAAACAGAGGATGATTATCCAAAAGGCTAATAAACCGTTGCCCTACATAACCTGTACCACCAATTACACCCACACGAAGTTTTTTACTCATTCTATTTCATCCTCCCAACTGTACGCCACAGGCGGACATATGTTCTTTCTAAAAGTATACTAGCACAACAACCTACTGCCCGCAAGAGTTTTATACGATATAGAAGCAAAATCCACCATCTATTTTATGTTACAATAATAACAGAAAATAAGGAAAGTGTATAAAAATATGTCGGCTAAAACGAATACAGATCAGGCTGGTTTTCCACTTTTGGAGCAATACCTAAACTATATGCAAGCCGTTAAGGAACGGTCTCCACTTACCATGAAGGAGTATCGCTACGACCTTATAATGTTTTTTCGTTTTTTGAAGCGCGACCGGGGATTAACCTCCCAGGCTACTCCTTTCTCGGAAATTTCTTTAGCAGATATTGATATAAACTTTATTCAAACTATCAGTACAGATGATTTGTTTGCTTTTCTGATTTATTTATCTCGCGAAAGGCAAGCTTCCGCTCCTACCAGAGCACGTAAAGCGGCAACCCTTAAATCTTTTTTTAAGTATTTATGTCAAAAACGCAAGCTGCTCAAAGAAGATCCTGCCTACGAGCTGGACACCCCTAAACGAGGCAAACGTCTGCCAAAATACTTGTCTTTGGACGAAAGCCTGACCTTACTGAGCACCGCCGCTTCCGAAGATCAGCAAAATCGTGTTCGCGATTACTGCATCTTGACACTGTTTCTCAACTGCGGACTACGATTATCTGAATTAAGCAGTCTGGATCTTTCCAACTTACGGGATACTACCTTGACTGTGGTGGGAAAGGGTAACAAAGAACGTACGATTTACTTGAACGATGCCTCCAAAGAGGCCTTGCAAAATTGGCTGAACCTTCGCCCCAATAGTCCCAAAGAGCCTAAGGCTCTTTTTATCAGTCGACTGGGACGACGTTTAAGTAATCAAATGATTCAACATGCCACTAAGCGCTTACTGGCCGAATCCGGCCTTGATCCGAGAAAATACTCGGTTCACAAATTACGTCATACCGCCGCTACTCTCATGTATCAGTACGGGCAAGTGGATATTCGCAGCCTGCAGCTTATTTTGGGGCATGCCAGTGTTGCCACGACCCAAATATATACCCATGTGGATGATAAGAGTCTGCAGGAGGCCGCCGCTAAAAACCCTCTGGGGCAGATTGAATCACCCTTTTCCTAACCTCTCCCCGAAGGCATATCTGGCCTCTGATTCAGTTTGGCAATTAAACCCAACTCTTCGAGTTTTTCCCGAGCTAATCCAATATCTTGCCACAAGGTAATTCGTTCCCGGTTATTACGCAAAATATAGGCCGGATGGTAGGTTGGCATAATCAGGTATTTACTCTTTTCAATCCATATACCGCGAGCCTTGCTAATTGATTCTACCGGGTCAAGAAAATACTTATAGGCCGTAGCCCCCAAAAGAACAATTACTTTCGGTTTGGCAAAACGGATCTGTTTTGCCAGAAGCGGCATACAACACTTAGCCTCTTCTCTGGTAGGTACTCTATTTTCTGGGGGTCTGCATTTAACAATATTACAAATATGATAGTCATTTTCCGTGAAGCCATAGGCCTCTAATAAAAGATTAAGCAGCCGCCCGGCTTGCCCGACAAAAGGAAGACCCTGAGCGTCTTCATTTGCTCCCGGCCCCTCACCCACAAACATTAAAGGCGCTTCAATAGCACCTCGGTAAATAACAACATTCTTTCTGGTTTTAGCCAAATTGCATTCGCTACAATTTTGGCATTCAGTAATAAAATCAGGCCAACTATAGGACAACAGAATCACCTACTTCACTTTCTAATCGAAGGTTCTTGGGGCAATCGCCCTCTGGTATTATAAACTTACTTTAAGTCATCGGCAATTCGCAAACGAATAATAAAAGTACTGCCCATCCCCGGAGTGCTTTCTACGGTAGCAGAACCCTGATAAAGCTGGGCAATGTGCTTAACAATGGACAGACCAAGTCCCGTTCCGCCCATTTCTCTGGAGTGGCTCTTATCTACCCGGTAGAAACGTTCAAAAATCCTTGGGATATGTTCTTCGTCAATACCCGGGCCATTGTCTTTAATGCGAATAGAAATAAACTGATCCGGTTCACGCCTGGCACTAAGCCAGACCGTTCCCCCTCTATGGTTATACTTTATACTGTTATCCAACAGATTAATCAGAATTTGCTTTACCCGATAGCGGCTGGCGGTTACGGGAAGGATTTCATGGCTGTCTACCAGCAGTAAAACTTCTTTAGAGGCAGCCTTATCAGCTAATAGCATACAGCAGTCCTCTAAAAGAGAAGTAAGATCAAAATGATCTTCTTCGATATTATTTTCCATCCCTTCAATCTCTGAAAGTTCCAGAATATCACTAATCAATTGATGAAGACGTTCGGCCTCAATATCAATAATTTCTAAAAAGCGTGCTTGAGTTTTAGGATCTTTAACAGTACCACTGCGCAAAGTCTCCACAAATCCACGAATTGAAGTAAGGGGAGTCTTTAGCTCATGGCTTACATTATCAACAAATTCTGAGCGCATTTGTTGAATTTCATCTTGGCGAAGACGCTGCAGTTCTACTGCTTCCAACTCCTGCTCTAAGCGCTCCTGCATCTGGGCAAAACTATCAAATAACGGTGAACTATCGGAACTTTCCCAAGCCGGAATATCTTCTTTATTAAGGGTTGGCGGAATCTGTTCCATACTTTCTTTTAAGGCTCTCATATCTCTTAAAATCTGTCTGTAGCGCCGACTCAAAAGTCGCGCCAGTAGCAGGCAAAACAATGATAGCAGTAGCCATAACCAAAATATACCGTACTCTTCTCCACTAGCTTTTACACCTAGAAGTGAAAATAAGCGAATAGATAACCAAAGGCCAACACCGGAAGTAAGAATTGCCATTCCATAAAGCCAGTAGAGTATCATTGATATTTTTTTAAACATTATCTTCTCCAAAGGCTCACTCCTTACAGTTAAACTCTAGATTGATTTTTCTATTCGCAGAAGCGATAACCACGCCCTCTTACCGTTTCAATGATGATTGGATTTTTATCATCTTTTTCAATTTTACGACGCAACTGACGGATATGCACATCTACAGTGCGAGTTTCACCGGAATAATCGTAACCCCAAACATGATTAAGCAAATCATCCCTCGTATAGGCAATTCCCCTATGAAGCATCAAAAATTTTAACAGTTCATACTCTCGATGGGTGACTTCAATTTCTTGCCCATCAATAAATACCCGATGTTTAACATCATCAAGCAGAATATTTT
>CAZFHA010000018.1:0-71069 GCA_964518595.1 uncultured Oscillospiraceae bacterium | reverse complement strand
AAACGATATTTCGCCTCACCCACTGGATTTAAGTTAATTACAGTAGATTGGGTTGTATAGTCATAAGTAGTCCAAGCTCCTCCATTTAAGTTGGCAGCGGTGGTGACAGTAAAGTCTTTCTGAGCGGTAATATTCAGCGATACCGTGGAAGATAGAGTTGACAACATTTTGTTAAGGTTACCACTTCCGTCCACATTGTAAAGGTTCTTACTCCAGTAAGACGCAGTATAGCCTTTATTCGTTATCTGTGTAGCACTATCCAAGGGTAGTATCTGTACCAGCTTATCTGAAGTTAGCGAAGTAGTCGGAGCACTATTGTTAATCTTATAGTCATAACCAACAGTGAAATACAAACTAACTATCCCATCAGAGGTCCAGCCATTTTTTAAGTTCGGCACTTGAAGGGTATAGACCTTATTACCAGTATTATCTAGGCTCTCCAGCGGAATCAAGGAGCCATCTGCCACACTGTAGACGGTGCCATCCCCTCCCATTTGGGTTACTTTAATCGTGTCCTTATTAATGGTTAAGTATTCTGTTTCCCGTAGGTAAATGGCGAATCCCCGGTTGTAAAGTGCCGTAGGCATGGCTGCTACACCATCGTAGCTTGCTTGAGCGCCAGCCGTTACCACCATACTATAACTATTTCCTGCCAGCTTCGTTCCAGAAAGATTACTGGTAGGCAATATAAAGATTGATGATGAAGGGGTCACTAAAATTGTACCGTTTAACTGGGCGGCATTAGCACCATCCAGATCCCCATCAGCTGCATCCACAATAGATAGATTATAGTTAATACGGTTATCCGCCGGACTTTCTAAATAGCGGCCGAAAAAAGCGATAGCTAGACTACTGCCATAAGGTAAGCTCTGAGTATACCCGCTATCCGCATAACCGGGGGCAAAGTTCGTAGCGGTATAACTAAGTTCAGTTATCCATTCTTCCGGGTCACTGGTCAATCCTTTTAAGGTCACCGCTGCAACGTAGGTCTGAGCAGTAGGATTGGCACTGCCACCGGCAGAGGCGATATTATAGGTATTGCCTTTATTGGTTTTAATAACAATATTACTGGCCCCACCGGAAGATCCCACCGCCAAACGCATGGTGGTGATAGCGGCGGCCGGATCGGTAATTTGAATTCGAATCCGTTGATTGGTAACAGCCTCACCATAAGGATTACTAACCCGAGCACCACCCATATACATCTGTTCACCGGGTAAAAGACTCTTATAGCCTACGCTTCCAGAAGTAACTCCGAGAGGTACTAAGCGGTTAACAAACTCTTGAGCCACAGTAATTTTAAAGGTTACCGGCACACCCCAAGGCTTAACAGTAGAGCCATAGCCTGTAAAGTTAGAACTTGCTGTCTCTGTAGTCATGTTATAGGCTGTTCCGGGAACTGCTGAATCCGGGATCAGAAAGTTCATGTAAAACAAAGAACTGGAAGTGTTTACAAATCCATTCGTATTAATAGTAAGTAGGTCATAGGTGCTATTACTACGATCTACCGTATAGGTTAGTTGACCACTCTTGATATTACTGCTGGGATGAAAAGTGATGTCTACAAAACCCATTTCTTTAGGAATTTTGAAAACAATGGTAGAAGCCTCAATCAAGCTGTTACGAATCCCATAGCCACTACCAGCCGGCGAGTTTGAGGTAGTTTGGTATTGCGCCAAAAACTGCACATTTGTGCCCACACCGGCGGTTGCCGTGGTGATCTGACTGCTGCCATGGATAAACAGGCTATAGCCATATTGTACTGTATAGCTTTCTAAGCTCTGTTGATAAAGAGTTTCCGACACACCATCAACACTTTGCCCGATAGTGACAGATAATAAATCATTAAAGGTTCTTCCCCCTGTACCATTAGCACCAAAGGCACTGTCAAAGATGACAGCCAAGGAAAAGCTAGCGCTTTCTGCCCCATTTACCAAAGTGTAAGTCAAGACACCGCTACCAGGCTGATAGCCGTAGATAGTTGGATTCTTTGCAAAGGAAGCTCCCACGATTACTCCAGCCAGCTGAGAGGGCAAGGTAGCAGCGTCAAAAACCCAGTTACCGGATACTTGCTTCATTCCGGGTGCAGAGGAAAGGGCTAATCCGTCCTGAAGCTGAATAGTTACCTTACGGTCGGTAACATTTGATTCAGTACTGAAAATTGCATTAATATCCAAGGTCTGTGCCGTGGTATTAGCAAGTACCACATCATAGCTAACACTATCGGCTGTGCCACTTAAATCTACACCACTATAAGTGGCAGAAGAAGCCGCTAATGCCGCTACCGGTGCCATAGCCATGTTGGGGGCTACTTCCTCCTGAGAAGGAACTACCGTATTTTCTTCAGGAGCGGTTGTAACGGTTACTTCTTGTTCTGTTTGTGCAGCTTCTGAAGAGCTTTGGCTCTCCTCGCCTTGGCTACTACTAGTTTCTCCTGTAGTTATGCTTGTATCCGTTGTCTCTGAAGCTGAGACTGTTATACTGGGTAAAATAAAACCCAGTATAAGACTTAAGCACAAGACAAAACTTAACCATTTCCATTTCTTGTTCATGTAATTCTCCTCTATCTTTACTCTTAAAATTATTACTTATATCATGCAAAGTGACTCTCAATTTTCAGCACCAAAAATCACCCAATAACAATACTTATTCATTAAAGTATTTATTGTATCTGCCAAAACCACTCCTCTAAAGCCTCCGATTCAGGCAAAGGATTTTCAATTGCATCCAACTGCCAAACAGCCATCCACTCTTCTTTACCCACACTGTAATATTCGCAAAGAAGTAGGCGCTTATCTTCCTTCTCTAAACTATACAAAACATACATGCCTCCCGGTTCATCAAAGCTAATATACATAAGACCATAAGAAAATCCGTAGGTTTCCACTAGATTTAGTAACTCCTTATGACGATTGTTGCCTGAAAGAACAGACCATTCTCTAACCAAAACAGCAGCATTTTCAGGCAAAATATCTTCTAAAACCTTGATAGACTTTTTCGGTGCTAAAGAAGTCTCCATGGATATCTCTGTGTTGATTGCTAACTTTTTTATACTTTCAGATTCTATGCTTACAGGCAATGCAACTTCAAAAGAATAGTTACTTCTCCCGGCGATACTAACACCGGCACCAATCACAATAGCAGTAGTAATCACCAAGGCACTAACTTTAGCAGCAATGGCCGCCGTAGAGGCCGTTATCCCCGATCCTACTCCAGATCCAGTAGCTGAAAGTCCAGCGCTCACCGTAACCCCAACAGCTGCACCACCGGCTGTCAACTCCGCTAATATAGGTGCCAAACGCTCCCATATCTCGACTTTGATTTCCGGTCGGCAGATTCGGGTCGCATCTTCTAACAGGATATGAGTCAAAACTGGTGTCCCAGTTATAGCCATACCGAAAAGTGGGAAGGTACCACGATTCTTTTCAGAAAGCACTTGGCGCTTAATGGCTGATCGAGCTCGGGAAAGCTTGAGTTTAACAGCATTAACAGAAATGTCCATAATTTCAGCAATCTCTTCGTTAGTCATCTGGTTATAGTAGTAAAGCAGCGTAGCCGTTCTTTGTTCCAAGGGTAATTCCTGTACGAATTGAGCAATGGTATAGCATACTTCACTATCAGCTAAAAGGCTGTCCGGCAAAAACTCTCGTCTTTCTTCCGTAATCTCTGAACCAAACGCTTCAAGAGAAACCTGAGGATTTTTTTGTATTTTTCTGCGACTATCCATACATAAATTGATTACAATTCTGCTAAGCCAGGCTGAAAATGCTACGTTCTCCTTAAGTTGAGACAAAGAAGTCTTTGCCTTCAAAAAAGCTTCCTGAACAATATCCTTTGCTTCCTCTGGATCATCGATGTTTTTAAGCGCAAGATAGTAGCAGTTACTCCACAGTCGGCTGTACAGCTCTTCAAAAGCCTCCTCCTCACCATCTTTGTAACGTTTTACTAAAGATGCAATTTCTGTGTTTTTCATATTTGATTCGATGAATCCTTTCCGGCTAACAGCCTTCATAATATCTAGACGCAAAAAATGTCACTTTCGTGTCGCTAATTCAAAATTTTTTTATATAGAGTAATTTTTGAGACAGCCAAAGACCTATTTCCCCTGTGATTATTATTTAAATTAAGTAAAATTTTATCTTTATTTATTCTAGCATGTCCGAATAAGCCATAAAAAAACAAACTGTTACTTTTACGAAAAAGAATCCTTACCAACTATTCATAGAAAAAACAGACCCGAAAAGTCTGTCTTCTTACTTTTAATCTCTGAGAGAACTTGAATAGAAAAGCCTATAATACTAAAGAGAGAATAAGCGCCAAGGCCATAAACGTCTTGCTAACTCCGCTCCCAAAAGAGCCAATAGAATGTCCTTCAACAAATAGGGCCAAATACCGTAAAGAATTGTGGCTAACATAAGATTCTTGGTGCCACCAAAATCACTATAGACGTTAGATAATAAAAAAAGATAGCCAACCCCCATACCATATATGACTAGTACTGCGAAAAGCGAAATGAGTACTAATTCTTTATAAGGCAGCCGTCCTTTGTCATGGGCTCTACTACGACTTTGTGCCAGACGACCAGCCAAAAATGCTGCTAAAGCGAAACCTAAAAGATAACCAAAACTGGGAGCAAAGATATAGGCTAATCCACCACCGGCAGTAAAGACCGGAAGTCCCAGCAGCCCCATTCCGATATACAATAGCTGAGCAAGCAGTGCTTTTCTGGCACCTAAAAGAAGTCCGCATAAAATAGCGGTAGTGACTTGAAAGGTGATAGGAAGGAAGGGTAAAGGAATCATAAGTTTCCCGGAGATTATCATTAGAACGGTAAAAATTGGGATAAGAGTCAGTTGTCTAATAGCCTCTTTCCTCTTTTCCTGCAAGGTTCTGGCCTTATCAAAACTCTCCATGACCCCTCCCAAATGTAAACTTTTCGTTTAATTGTAAACCAAAATGGCAAAAAAGTCGACCCTTACAGGCCGACTGATTTATTTACTCTATTGGCTTACCACATTGGGGACAGAACTTAGCTTCCTTATCGCCTACCGCGGCTTTCCAGCCACAATGCTGACAGCCCTTAGGCTGTGCCTCTGCCGGGCGCCCACATTCCGTGCAAAACTTACCCAGATTCCCAGTCTGGCCGCAGGAACAAGTCCAGCCCACCACCGGCTCCGGTTTAGCCTTACCACACTCCGCACAGAATTTACCTTTGTTTTGGGCATATCCACAAGAGCAAGTCCAAAGAGTGTCCACACCAGCACCACCAGCTGCCTCGGCTGACACCTGATTCGCTTTGGCTTTTTCAAAATAATTCAGCGACTGAGCACCACCGGCGGCCTGGCTAACACCGCCCAACATTCCCAGACCTAGAAGGCCTGTAGCCGCACCCGCTTCATTACTACCTGCCGCTACCATCGCCTCAGCTGTGGAAGCTCCCATTCTGGCCGCCAACATATCCGGATTAGCAGAAAGGAGAATATCTCGATCAAAATCTTCCATTCGCTTTCGAGAAGCGTCATCAGGGGTAATACCACCAATTCCGACCGATACCACTTCAAGACCCCTGAGCTGTAGCCAGCTGTCATCAAGGGCATCATTCATATACTGGGTTAAACGGGACTGCTCGGAAGGAATCCGGTTATACTGTATCTTATCTACCGTAGCGCAACGATTAAGTACTTCCGTGAATTTGGAAACGAATTCCGTCTTGATCTGTGTCATTAAGGTAGAACGCTCATAAACGGAAGAAACATTACCGGAAATACTCTGAAAAAAAGCGACCGGATTGACGATGCGGAAAGAAAAAATCCCATTAAGACGGATATAAATTCCCCGGTAAGTCGGATCATCATAAGGCATGGGTGACGGCGTGCCAAACTTATTGTCCAAAATTTCCAGCATATTAACAAAGTAAACTTGCTGAACACGGCTAACCACTCCTGCCGTAGTAAAGCGTCGCCCAATCTCTTCAAGGGAAGCCGTAAACTTGTCACCAAATTTCCCCCCTCCCAACATGCTAGGTGCTGAAGAGGAATCCCAGGTATAAACACCCGCTTCGGTAGTAAAATCTACTACTTTACCTTGATCCACCAACAGCAGCGCCGTTCCTTCGGGCACATTAATCTTAGAACCACTGCTGATAACATCTACATCGCCACGATTTTTACCACCGCTAGTCTTAGCCGCCCCTTTCTTTACAAGTACCTCTGTACCCAGTGTTTCGCAGGTAAAAACCTCAAGCCACTGATCAGAAATCGTCGATCCAAGTGCAGACATGGCAACTCTAATTAACCCCATGTTTATCTCCTCCAACCTATTGTTGTACAATCTTCTCTGTTAAGTCGGTTCAACAAGTATATTTTGTCATTGTACTCACTTTAAATTAAAATTGCAATCAATCCGAAAAAGGAACTGGCTGGCGGAAGCTTTTTAGCCACACTTCTAAAATATTTAGAATCCTTAGGATCTTTAACAGGAATAACAAATAACACGATTTTCCACCGACAGGATAACCAATGTTAAACACCATAAAGCAGAATAGTGACTGAAAAAACCTTATCTGCATGGGTAATGTCCATTTGCCCATTATACTTCTCGACGGCTTTCTTAATATTCTTCAGTCCAAAGCCATGTTCCTCAGATGCAGAGTTTTCAGCTGTTTTTGAAGACTGAATCTCTTTAGTCTCTTCATTTGAATAGATAACATTACCGTCAAAAGAATTTTGCACTTGAATAAAGAGGCATTTCCGGCTGTATTCCATGTCTATTTTGATCCATTTCTCCGAAACCTTGCTAATAGCTGTCAGGGAATTGTCAATCAGATTACCTAGAATAGTAGCTATATCGGTTATCTCCATAGTCAGGCTATTGGGTATAAACAAATGCAAGTCAATTCTGACATTATCCTCTTGAGCATTCTGTAGCTTAAAATTAAGAATACTATCAAAAACAATATTCCCCGTATCGCTATAGACTTCACTGGTACGAATATCTCCTAGCAGAGAATCGACATAAGTGGTAACTTCCTCGGCCTTTTTATCCTTAGATAAGCCTCTAACCGTAGCCAAATGCGATTTCATATCATGACGGATTGCCCTTACCTGCTCTACAGAGTTCTGCATCAGTTGGCACTGAGCCAGGTAATATTCCCGCTCTTGAGCTTGCAGTGCTAAGTTTAACTTCTCCTCATAGAGTTTTGAGAGTTTATTGTAATAGAAAAGCCCTGATAGACTAGAAACAAGCAAAACAAGAATTACAGTAATCATTGACAACGAACTCATTAACTCAGAATCAAATATCATAAATACAATAAGTAGAAGAATCAGTAGCATCGGACCAATTATTACCGAAGGAAAAAAAGCTGAGCTTTTGCGAATGCTTTTAAAACGCAGTAATAGTAGAACAGTCAGATAAGAAATTGGTATATATGCAGTGTTAACTACAATGCTATATTCAGCGCTTCCTGTGACCAGAGTTGGCCAAATTATCTCAACGATGGTAGCCGTGAGTATTCCCATTATCGTCGTTACCGTATATGAAACAATAGTTACACCAATTCTTTTCCGGGTTGTTGATTCATAGATTAAAGTTATGGCAAAGTAACCAAGTAAATAGATCAACAACTGAATGGAGAACCGTATAGAATCATTCATATTCCGAAGCAAAAAGTGCTGTGTCCCTACGGCAACAAAATATAGGGAATAAATAAAAAACATAACCGGGAGACTCGTTCTTCTTTTATTAAAGAATACCTTCATAAGTCGCTCTAATACAAACAAACCTGCAAAATTAGTTACCAGGATAGTTATGGTATAGATGTCCAAGCTCAAGTCCTCCTTTTTTGAATGATGGTCAAGTAATCTTTCCTGACATCATTTCTTCGATTTGGACTAATTGGCAAGGGTAATTTTCTACCTATCAAAGAGACCTGATTGTATTCCAAAACAGCGACATAATCATAGTTCACCAGGTAGGAGGCATGAATAAAAAGAAAATCTGCGTCTTTTAACTGTTCGTCATAGATTTCTTTCAGAGAGCCATAAAACGCATCGGTTTTCCCGTCGGAAAAGTGTAGAATAACTTTTCTTTTATCATTCTCCAAATATACCAGTTGCTGTAGTGGCACTCTGTAGGTACTGGTATTTTTTTTGTAAATAAACTCCTTCATACCCATCCGGATAAGCTTAAAATATGTGTGTATCACTTGTTCTAGTTTTTCATATTCCAAGGGTTTAATCAGAAAATTTATAGGACGAATATCGAAAAGTTCCATGGCATATTTCTTTTCCCAAGAAATAAAAACAATAGCTGTAGTTTGGTTCTGATAATTCTCCCGAATACGTCTGCCAACCTCTACACCGTTAATTTGGTTTTGGGCAAATTCAATATCCAGAAAAATTAGGGAAAAGGATATCCCTGCATTAATTTCCTTACACAGTGCCTCCCCGGTTGTAAAAACTCTAATTTCCGGAACAATATTTAGCTTCGCAAAAATAGCAGTCAAGGCAGCTTCCAGCTCTGCCCCCACCCGTACTTCATCGTCGCAGATGGCAATTTTAACCATAGCGATTTTCCCTCCCATTGGTTAAATTATTTTTTATCTGTGCAACCATGGTACAAATTTTACCCTGGAAAGGCAATAAGGTAAGAAATCTATTTCATAAAAAAACAAAGAATATTTTCTTAATTATTACCGCAAACGCTGTAGTTTTTACAATTTTTCACTCCTAAATCAAAGGATTGACTATACTCTCCCTGTCTGAATATGACTAGAAAAAGCTAACAAAGAGGTAAGAAAGGAGAGGAGTTAAAACGTGGTTATGAAATAAGAAAATTATCAGCAAAAGCTTGATTCCAAAGGAGGGGGGCATATGTCAAAGATAATAATCGGCTGGTGTATTGTCATTATTGTAGTAGTAATTTCACTTACCATTTCATTACGCGACATTGTATTCAACGAACAACCATTTAATGCAACAAACTTTATGATTATTATTCTTTCAACTGTAACACTAATTATGTACGCCAGAGTAACCGGTGCACATAAAGAAAAAAGATAAATTGTATGATGTGAGGAGTTTAAAATGAAAAAGACAATCGTGACCAAAGACATCGTTTCCCAAGTTGTAGTTACCCTGGCCCTTGTCATGTATCTCTTAGGAAACTCTGTGGGAAGAATAATCAATAAAGATGCCTCTGTGCAGGAGGCGCTGAGCCGAAATTTTACTATACCTATGCTTTTCATCATATTGGGATCGATAATAAGCATATTTTTAAGAGTCAGAGAAGCCAAAAAACAAGCTATTAAAAGCAAAAAAAATAACAATTAAAGAGGGTTTAAAATGGAAAACAATCATACTATTAAGGAGAATCCCCCCCAAGAGCTAAAACAAACAAATAAAAAGCAAGCCTTTCAAGTCTATAGCCGCTTAGGATTTTTACTTTTACTTTTAACCGCAGCCCAAATCATACCACCTGCAGTCCTTGCCCCGATACTGGAAAAATTCCCAAATCTAGATCAGCAAGGGATAAATATGTTAGCCTCCTATATTAGCATGTATCTAATTGCCCTTCCCCTTGGGCTCCTCCTACTCAAAAAATTCCCCAATCAAAAAGCCGAACCTGTAGAGAGAAAAAAAATAAACCTAAAGTTGATACTACTCTTATACCCTTTCGGCTTTGCCATCATGAGTGTGCTTAATATCGCCGCCACGTTAATTCAAACCTATGTAATTGGAAAAAATGCTTCCGTTACCATTGATTCTATTAACGGAGAAAATAATTGGGTTTGGATAACCTTCATCTGCGGTGTAATTATTGCACCAATTATGGAAGAGTTCATTTTTCGTTATATTCCTTACAAAAAAGCCGCCCGTTTTGGAGCAGCCCCCTATATTTTTTGGACCGCCATCTGCTTTGGACTCTTCCATCTCAATTTTGGTCAGTCCCTCTATGCCATCGGCTTAGGTGTATTTTTAGCCATTGCCATGATCAAGTATAAAAATCCCAAAAATGTCATCATTGTGCACGTACTAATCAATTTAACTGCCGGGATTGGTTTGGGTGGCATTATGCTCAGAAGCCCAATCCAAATCCTTGGTACCATATATGAAATATTTTCTTACGCTATAATAGCTATTGGTCTAGTATGTGGAATTATCTTGTTTAAGAGCAAAATGTTCTCTCTGAGCAGTGAAAAATCTTCGGAACCTAAAGCTAAGCTAAGAACCGCCCTATTAAATCCCGGCACGTTAATTTATATCCTGGTATGTTTAGCCGTAATTGTTGTTTCCTTTTACTTTGTCAAGTGATATTATTCCCTAATACGGCTTACAGCTTTAGCTTTAGAAAAACAACTTCAAAGGAGAGAAAACTATGCCAGAAAAAGAGAAAAAAACCATTGTCATAACAGGTACCATAGTAGCAAGAGTTTTCTGCACTATAGGCTTACTAAGCTGTGCTGCCCTCGTTATAATCGGTTGGGTTAAAGATACCGAGATAAATTGGCCCCTTATCATAGGTGCCGGCGTTGCCTGTGGCGTGGGACTTCTATTGTCAATAAAAAGACGTTGACAGCCTCCTCATGCGTACACTATAATGTACATACAAGGAGGTGAGATGAGATGATTAATACAAATGCTACTAATTTTAGAAAACATCTATTTAACATGCTTGAACAAACAATTAAATACAATGAACCCATAAACATTAGCACGAAAGATGGGAATGCAGTAATTCTTAGCGAGGAAGATTATAATGGGCTGATAGAAACGCTCTTTCTCTGCTCAACTAAAGGAATGAGTGAGAAGATTATCGAAGGGATGAGCACAGCCGTTGAAGACTGTCTTCCTGAAAGCGAGGTGCAATGGTAGTGTTTTCTAT
Organism: uncultured Oscillospiraceae bacterium; assembly: GCA_964518595.1. Classification (GTDB taxonomy): domain Bacteria; phylum Bacillota; class Clostridia; order Saccharofermentanales; family Saccharofermentanaceae; genus CAZFHA01. The sequence continues at coordinate 60,185 of CAZFHA010000018.1, read as the reverse complement.
TGTTTACACAAAAAAGGCAACAACTGATATTCCCAAGTTAAAAGCAGCTAAACTAGAAAATAAAACCAAAGCATTGATTGAAATTATACGAGAGAATCCTTATCAAACGCCTCCGCCTTATGAGAAACTTAAGCTAGATTTAGAGGGTGCGTATTCGCGCAGAATTAACATCAAGCATCGCTTAGTGTATGAGGTCATAGAGGACAAAAAGATCGTAAAAGTTATTAGTTTATGGACGCATTACGAGTTCTAAAACCTATTTATTTTACAGCACAGAGTCCACTGCTAAGCTTCCTTTGCTTGCGCCGAAGGAAGCTCAGCGGTGGACTATTATCCATTTATTAATAGCATATCCAACGTTCCATTGGCAGAAGAACCCTCTGGCCACTTTCTGCAGTCAACCAATTATCAGGAATAAGGCTTTCCATCACCGCCGTAAAACAAAGCGGAACGCCCAACTGCTGAGCCGCAGCCTGTACAGTAGGTATAGAATCTATAACTAAGTCAAAGCTAGTAGCCTCTAGAATATTCGTATTATTTAAAAGCCCTGTAATTGACATTTTCGAAGCTGTTTCAATCTGTCTGGCCATGGCCATTATGGCCTCTGGGGTTTGGGTAAAGGGGCGGCAGGTATTTACCACCATGATTAGCTGATATTCAATTTCCAAAAACCGCTTAGCCATACTTCCCAAGACCTTGGCACCTAAATCATCCCCGCCCACATCCATGATACTAAGATTATCTGGATCATCAAAAACCGTATATACCTCCGGCGAAAGAGCCGGTACATCAGAGTTCGTGTTAGCAAAAGGTGGCTTAATCAGGCGAATTCGCTGTTTCGTAAGAAAGCTGCCTGCATCTGCCGAACGGTAAAAGGGATTAACAATATCTATGTCCACCAAAACAAGCTGTTGTTCTGGCCTAGCAGTACGAAGCTGTTTTCCGAAGTTCACCGCTACTTCAGATTTCCCACTGCCATAGGCACCCACAAAAACCCATATTTTAGCCGTATTGTCTTTTACAAAGTCGGTAAATTTATTTGTAAACATAGCTTTAGCTGTGCCTCCTTCTCTTATCATGGTATAATTAAAAGCATATCAAATAAGTGCCGCTGCGTACAGCAGTCCAGCACTTTTACTTTTTTAGCTTCTATATTTATGCTTTTTGCCATAGACTAACTTGCAACTAAAGTACGTCTTGGTCGATTAAGAAATAATTTGATAAGGAGTCGCAAGTTTTTACTATCAAGCTTGCAAGGATAACATGAAATATTTTTTACTCCTCGGAGATGGAATGGCCGATTTACCTATTGCAGAACTCAATCATCTTACCCCCTTAGCTTACGCCCAAAAACCCACAATGGATATGCTGGCACAAAGCTCTCGAAATGGTCTGGTTAAAACTATTCCGGATGGGATGGAACCCGGTAGCGGGCCAGCAAATATGTCAGTAATGGGCTATGATCCTGAAGTCTATTATACCGGTCGCTCTCCTTTGGAGGCTGTTAGCCTAGGGCTCTCTATGGCTTTAGATGATATGGTTTTCAGATGTAATTTGGTCACGCTGAAAGATAGCGGAGACGGACGATACAATCACATGATTATGGAGGACTACTCTGCCGGTGAAATTAGCAGTGAAGAAGCAGCTCAACTAATTTCTGCTATCGAGAATGAACTAGGTAGTGATGTGCTGCATTTTTATCCCGGTACTAGCTATCGCCATTGTTTAATCTGGCAAAAGGGCACGGGAAATCAAATCTTGGTTCCTCCTCATGATATTGCCGACCGTCCCATTGCTCCCTATCTCCCCACTGGCGAGGATAGTAAATTTTTATGTGAAATGATGGAAAAGTCCTATAAGATATTGAATGAACATCCAGTCAACCAGAGCCGCCGAGCCAGAGGACTGCGCCCTGCTAATTCCATTTGGCTATGGGGGCAAGGAACCAAACCTGCCCTAGCAAATTTTGCAGATACCTATCACAAATCTGGTGCGGTAATCTCAGCCGTAGACCTAATCTATGGATTAGCACTTTGTGCCGGACTAAAAGTCATTAAGATACCGGGTGCTACAGGCAACTTGCATACCGATTTTGCTGCCAAAGGGAGAGGAGCTATCGAGGCCTTTCAATCCGGCATTGACTATGTCTATGTCCATGTGGAGGCTCCTGACGAGTGCGGACACCAAGGAGATGTTTCTGGGAAAGTCTCTTCCATCGAGAAAATTGATCATCTTTTACTGAAACCGGTATATGATTATTTAGAGAATCAGCGTCTTCTGACTGGTGAAGACTATAAGATTCTGGTGCTACCAGATCATCCCACACCGATTGCTACCAGAACTCATAGCGCCGATCCGGTACCTTTCTTTCTATATGAGAGCCAGAAGGCAACAGAAAATAGCACCGGCTTAACCGGTGCTACTCTCCTTCGATATAGTGAAGAAGATGCTAAGTCTACGGGAATCTACTTCCCTACCGGACCTGCACTTTTTCAAGAATTTATTACGTAAGCGTACCTACAACAGGAACACCTTTCAGCATATCTTTGCCGTGGGGGAAGAAGCAATTGCTTCTGTCAAATCTTGCCCTGCGGTTTGCTGATTGTGTTGCCCACCTTTCCATTCCGGGATGTCTGTAACATCATAAACAATGCCATCTACAGCAATGTAGGCCGGATTACCGTTTTGACCGTCATAGGTAGCTAACTCAGTTAGAGTAAAGGTCTTTTCACTCGCTGAAACCTTGGATAAAACACTGCTTTGACTCGCTTTTTCGGAGGATGAGGAGGTGGACATAGTTTCTGGCTGAGTAGTAGTGCTGGGAGAATTGGTTGTCACCGTAGAGGTCGTAGTGGTATTACTACATCCACCAAGAATAAAGGCTCCTAAAATTACGGCTACAACTAGAGTAAATACAGATTTTTTCATTATCTTAACCTCACTATTATTTATTATATCAACCATTATAACTCATCATTTTAAAATACAACAAAAATCTGATTATTTTAGAAGTTTACAATAATAATGTTTAGCAGGGTCGAAAGTATAGTTATTTGAAAGTAAAACACGATTTGAAGCGGAATTTTCTTCATCTGGCTGCACAACAATTATCGCTGCTTGCTCTTTCGTGGCAATTAATTCCGTTAAAACTTTAACAATAAGGCTTCCATAACCTTTACCTAAATAATTTTCATCGCCAATCAAATAATCAATACTGTACATTTTTCCAGCACTATCAATACTATACCAATCTTCAAATTTTTGACCATCAAAGCAGTCATAGTACTGACAGAATCCGATTGGGTTTCCATTACTCATAACGATAAAATGATTAATCCAGCTAAACTCTTTGTTTCGTCCATTGATTTCCGCTAACCAGTCTTCGGGTTCGTTATACCATTTTTTGACATAGTCTTTATTAAGCCATAAATTTAAAATTTCAAGATCATCATCAAAAACTCTTCTAAATTCTACGTTTTTCATATAGCTCCTTTCAAATCACCTTGCTTAAACAAGAATAAGAATAAAGTAAAGCGGAAGAATAACAGCTAAAAAATTAGAATTAGAGCCAATCTACAACTTGAAGCTAACGGTTAAAAGCATCCACTATACCGAAAAATTTTCCGAATGAAGATTCCTAAAGGGAACACCCCTTTTCTTTAAGTTTTTTAATAATTTTATGCGCATACCACCTGGTCCACAAATATAATAATGTGCGCCAAGAATTTGATGCCCCTTTTTGTCTAAGTGACTTTCAATCAAGTCAATGGAAAGGTGATCAAAAACGATCGACGGAAGAAAGTCCGATAGCGCCTCGTCATCGGTCTCTTGAGCAATGGGAATAAAGTCGAAATTGGGGCAGGTAGTTTTCCAATTAATGATCTCCTCCAAGGCAAAAAAGTCCGCCAAATTTCGAACCGTCCAAAATAAAATGACGGGCTGATCACTCTTCATAGCGGCTAAATGCCTCAAAATACTCAGCATCGGTGTAATTCCCACGCCACCAGCAAGTAAAACCCAAAGGGATGCCTTAGGAAGTAGCCAAGGAGAAAAATCACCATAAGGACCCTCTATCCAAGCCCTATCCTGAGGTTTAACAGCTCTTATACTTGAAGTCCAATCCCCCAAGGCCTTAATCGTAAGAGATAAATTATCCCCTTCAGGAGCTGACGAAAAACTAAATGGATGTCTTTCTGAACTAACGGCAGAGCTCTTTAAGCGGATAAATCCCAGCTGCCCCGGCAGAAAATCCAGCCTATAGTCTTTATTCTCTGGAAGCAAAACTAAAGTAGTAACCTTTCGATTCTCTGGAATCACTTTTTCCACGCGAAAAGCCGGGGCTAGGAAATAGGGCCGAATAACTTTATGGTAGAGATAAAATCCAAGAGCTAGTGCAAAATAGCCAATATAAGCTACCATAACCCAAGGCGAACGGGCGGCTGATCCCAGAAGGACATGGATAAGTAAAAGCACGGTAGCCACCATGGAAAAATTATGCAACCACTTCTGTAATTGATAGTTTCCAATGCCAGTTTGGAGTTTTCGCCTGAGTTGAGCAATCTGAGGTGAGAACTGAGCCCAGATCCCCACCATAAAGAAAAGCGCTAAAAAACTAACAGAAATAAAAATAATTAACGAAGTCGTTCCAATCTGAGTTTTGAGACTTTCAGAAAAAACTCTTTCTTTTAATAGTTTATGGGTAAGTGCTAAGGTTATACTAACAATAGCCATTAGACCATGAAAAATATACAGCTTTCCCAAGGGAAAAAGCCTTTCTATGAATCGACAGCGAGCACTTAATATAAACTGAAAATTTAACCAAGTAAAAGCTATTGTCCCCAAAAGCATTGGAACCAAAGCATTCCCACCATAATATGTCGGATTTGAAGTGTAAATCAGAATTATAGCTGGCAAAGGAGCCAATACATACAGGAGAATAAATAGAATGCGTCTAACCATTGTCTCATTCCTCCAACTACTATTATGAGTAATATTATATAACAAAACAAGGTAGCAAGACAAAAATAATTACGCCATCGCCAGCTTAGAACGTCTTCCTATTAGATTTATCCGCTAACCACTACAGTTCCGCAATTGTAACCCCATCCTCACCTTCACCAAAGGTACCTAAGCGGAATTTCTTTACTCGAGAATCATGCTTGAGATGACCGGCTACAGCTGCCCTGAGAGCCCCTGTTCCTTTGCCGTGGACAATCCTCACTGTACCAATATTAGACAAAATACAATCATCTAAATAGCGGTCAAGGGTGGTAATGGCTTCATCAACAGTCATGCCCAAGAGTTGAATTTCTGGCATAACCTGAGCCGCTTTCTGGGAACGCAGTTGGCTTGCTCTACTGCGTTCTGCTTGATATTTGTTATTTTTACCTTTACCTGTACTAGCAGTCTGATTAGAAGCTACAACTTTCTCAGGATAGCGTAAAGAATCCCTAGTAACGGTAAGGCGTAAGGCTCCGGCTTGCAGAATACAGCGTCCCCGACTATCCGGTCCTTGAATAATCGTGCCGGTAACCCCCAGACTTGGGGAAAAATAAAGTCCGCCGATCTTGATTTCCTTGGGAATCTCCCCTGCCACCGGCATACTCTTCCGATTCTTCTCTAGGGAGCTATTTAAATCTGTTAAGCCTGCCCGTAAATTCTGGCGAATCTGGTGCATCTTGGCTTCCGCCACATGAGCATCTTTTTCTTTAGAGGCCTTTCTTACGGCTTGAATCATTTGTTCTACTTCTTCAAAAGCTTCCTCCAAAAGCTCACTTTTCTCTTCCTGAGCCTTAAGTAAGACCTTTTGTCTGCTCTGCTCCAATTGCGCTTGTTGCTCTAGCAAAGCGGCTCGCTCAGACTCCACTTGCTGCTTTAGCCTAGCCATTTCTTGTTTAAGCTTTTCACTCTCCCGGTTATTTTGCTCAGCAGAAGATAAAAGCTCTTCAAAACGCAGTCCTTCTTCGGTCAAAAGCGCTTGGGCTGCTTCAATAATATGGGCAGAAAGACCCAACTTTTTCGAAATAGAAAAAGCATTACTTACCCCAGGCAGACCAATAAGCAAACGATAGGTCGGAGATAAGGTTTCCGTGTCGAACTCGCAGCAGGCGTTTTCTACTCCATCCGTCTCGATAGCGTAAGCCTTAAGCTCCTTGTAGTGGGTAGTGGCCACGGTAAGAGCACCTTGGCGACGCAGGTGGTCTAAAATAGCAATAGCCAAAGCCGCGCCCTCAGAGGGATCTGTTCCTGAACCTAGTTCATCCACCAACACAAGACTGGCGGGACCGGCCGTTTCTAATATTGAGACTAAATTCTTCATATGTGAGGAAAAGGTTGATAAACTCTGCTCTATACTCTGCTCATCACCAATATCTGCCAGAATAGTAGTGAAAACTGAAATCGAAGAATGATTATCACAAGGCAAATGCAGCCCTGCCATTCCCATAAGACAGAAAAGCCCACAGGTCTTAAGTGATACAGTCTTTCCCCCTGTGTTAGGGCCGGTAATAACTAGTGTACGATATTCATCGCCCAACCGAAAATCAATAGGAACAACTTTCTTTTTGTCAATTAAAGGATGGCGAGCCTTTAGAAGATGGATATGCCCTTCTTGATTAACTTCAGGGCGGCAAGCATCCATACCCAGCGCCAAAGTTCCTTTAGCTGCGTAAAAATCAATTTCAGCAATTAATTTGACATTGGTACCCAAAGCTTCCGTTTCTTGAAAAACCATAGCAGTAAGCCGGAGAAGAATTTTTTCTATTTCGACTTTCTCCTGGGTTATATATTCTCTAATTCGGTTATTGGTTTCAACAACAGCAATGGGCTCGATAAAAACTGTCTGACCGGAAGCCGAAGTATCGTGAACAATACCAGGAATTTCGCCTTTACGCTCAGCTTTAACCGGAACCACATAGCGATCTCCCCGCAGGGTAATGAGCTGCTCCTGAAGCGCAGCGCCGTGTTTTTGAATAATTCGGTCTAAAATCTCTCTGATTTGATTTTGGCTGTCCCTAATTTTACGCCGAAGCTGGTATAGCTCTTGACTAGCTCGATCATTAATCTCTTCTTCGGATAAAATACAGAAACTAATTTCTTTCTCCAGTTGTGGCAAAGGCATCAGTTCGGCAATTTGCGTCAAAAGTAAATTACCCTCGATTTCTTCCCTAGTAAGGGGAAGGACTGCTTTGAGACCTATAAGAGCTCGCAAAAAAGTAGCAATACCTAATAGGCTCTTTTGGGTTAGCATACCTTCCGCTTGAGAAAGAGCTATGGCCGGGCGGATATCAGCTAAGGCACCCAAAGGCAGGCGTCCTTCCTTAAAAATGAAGCTCTTTGCATCTGCGGTTTGACCTTGCCAAAGCTCAACCAACTCAAAGTCTGAAGTTGGAAGTAAGGCCTCACAAAGTTCCCGGCCATACACAGTTCGTGCTTGGGCAGTAAGCAAATCACGAATTTTATCATATTCAAGCACAGCCAAAACCCGACCCGAAATTAGCTGTCTCTTGGCCGCCTCTTCAAAAGTTATGTACATGATTGACTCCTAATTATTTTCGTTTCTTTCCGACTCGTTCTCCGAAGACTCCTTGGCAGAAAAACCATGCTTCAGAAGGGTATAGCCATAGGCCAGCGCAGCAAAGCTGGACATCGCTACCGGCAAAATAAAAATATAATTGGTTAGATAGCGCTGCTCATAGGGGATGAAAAATACCACTGCCAGAGCAAGCACAAACAGAACGGTTGCAGCCTTCCCATACCACTTGGCATGAACCACAACCCGCTTAGAACGCCAGAGATAGGCACCAACTATAAGCATGGTAAGCTCTTTAACTAAAATAAAAAGTACCACCCAAAGAGGAATCCGATTAATCATAAGCATCATAAAGGCTGTGGTAAACTGAAAAAGTTTATCTACTAAAGGATCGTAAATCTTACCAAAATCAGAAACCTGATTAAATCGTCTGGCGATAAAACCATCTGCCATGTCTGTAACCCAGATGGTTACAAAAAAAATAAAGGATAGCATCCCATAGCGCTGGCCTTCCGCCCCCGGTTGACCACTCTGGTAGATAAAGAAGGCCATGAAAGGTATAGCCATTAATCGAATGGTGGTTAGAACATTTGGTATGGTCCATATTTTACTTTTGCTACTTTGCTCCGTCAAAATACTACCCTCACTGCCCTTTTCCAAGGAAACTTCTTGGCCTTCATTAGGATAAAACTCTCGCCTTAGCTAATTCCTCTTGTGATATAGTCTTAGTCATCTTAAGTGCAGCTTCAATATCTAGACTCTCAATCTCACCGGCTCGGTGAATAATGACTCGATTCAAGAGCCCCTGATTAATACACTCCACTGCATGAACACCCATCAGGCTGGCCATAGTTCGATCTCTGAGGGTCGGACTGCCCCCCCGCTGCAAATGACCTAAAATAGTGGGTCTGGCTTCAATTCCAGTAGCTTCTTCAATCTGTGCCGCTACCTCTACAGCCTTACCTGCACCTTCTGCAACAATAACTACATAGTGACGCTTGCCTTTATTTCTGCCAGCAAGAATAAGTCTGACAACATCCTTATCAAAGTCATATTGCTGCTCAGGAATGAGAACTACTTCCGCGCCGGTAGCAATACCCACATTCAAAGCAATATAACCTGCTCTTCTACCCATAACCTCAATTACACTGCAACGCTCATGAGAAGAAGCTGTATCACGAAGTTTGTCAATGGCATCCATGGCTGTATTCATAGCCGTGTCATAACCAATGGTATAGTCTGTAGAGGCAATATCGTTATCAATAGTTCCGGGAATACACATAACGGGAACACCAATTCGGGCCAAATCTCTTGCACCGCGAAAAGAACCGTCACCACCAATAACCACTAAAACATCAATGCCAAAGACATTGCACATCTTAGCACCCTTAAGAACGCCTTCGGGGGTTTCAAAGGTCTTAGAACGAGCAGTCATTAAAAAAGTTCCCCCCCGTTGAAGCTTCTCGGATACATCCCGGCTATTAAGCTCCTCCACTTCACCTTTCCAAAGCCCATGAAAGCCTCTAGTAATTCCAAATACCTTATGTCCGGAGTTGAGACCAGCACGGACTACAGATCGAATTGCAGCATTCATTCCGGGAGCGTCGCCACCACTGGTGAGGATGCCTATGCCTCCAACCTTGGGACGCTCAGCTACAGGCACCTTCTCAAAATTGGGTGCAACTAGATTCTTTAGATCCGGCAAATTATCGCTACTATATTCCATACTCATAATCTTACTCCTTTTATCGCTTGCACTAAGACAGGTATTTCATAGAAAAAGACAATTTATTATACAACTATTTTTAAAAAATCGCCATGTTTTCGGAACCAACCACTTGGGCAATAGCCTTTAAAATTCTATTGTCCGGTTCAATGGCATAGGCCTGTTCCAAAGAATGAATTCTTTTTTCCCCAGTCAAAAAAAGTACCACCGGCATAGGCCCATGAAAATAGGCAAAGGTCGCTAACAGCCGCTTATAACTATCATCGCCGACTTGTCCAGAAAAACGTATACCCAGCCGGGCAACTTTAGCCTCGGGCTCTGGGCGTTGGTTTAGAGAATTAGGTGGAACAATCGTCTCTTTGTTAGATCCTAAAGAAGAATTATTGCGTTTTTTTTCAAAAGATCCTCCCCTTTGATCATTCCACTTTTTCGGTCTGGGGGGCAAGGGATTATCCCCCTCTACCTCCAGCTCTCCAAAGGCTTCGGCAATCACTTTGGTAGGTTCATCCTCACGGATACTAACTCGACCCCTAATAAGTAAGACTCTATTTTCTTGCAATAGTTGCGAATACTGCTGTAGTACCTTGGGAAAAACAATCACCTCATAGCTACCTAGCAAATCTTCCATTTCTAAAAAAGCCATCATTTCGTTCTTCTTTGTAGTCTTGGTAGTTCGCCGACGCAAAAGCCCTGCCATGGTTACCTGATCCTGATCCATAAGCAGCTTTTCGCCAATGCCACTTTCTTCCCCTTCCGGCGGTTGCAATGCGGAACTATCTGTATCTGAATAGGCACTGATAACAGCCTTATACTCGTCTAAAGGGTGGCCGGTAACATAAAGACCTAAATATTCCTTCTCTTTGGCTAAACGCTCAGCCAAAGTAAACTCTTCCAGTTCCGGTAATAAAGGCTCTGCCTGACCCTCATCCCCTTGTTCCTCTCCGCCAAACAAAGATAACTGTCCCTCCATAAGGTGACGTCTGGCCGCTGCTAATTGGGCATAGAAACTATCAAGAGCACCTATCATCCCGGCACGCGGCAAGGCAAAACCATCTAGAGCCGAAGCTAAAATAAGACTTTCAATGACTTTCTTCCCCACATCTCTAGCGAACATCCGGCGCAAGAAATCACCATAACTCTTAAAATGACCAACCTTACGCCGTTCTGAGACAAGAGCCTCAATAGCACCTTCCCCCACATTCTTAACCACGGCTAAGCCAATCCGAATACAAGAATCACCTTCTGTGGCAAAACGAGTGACGCTGTAATTTATATCTGGAGGCAAAATCTTTATGCCCATACCTTTACAGCAGCCCACATACCAAGCCGCTTGGGAAAGATTACCACGGTAACTGTTCAGGATCGCAGCCATAAATTCCGTCGGGTAGTAATACTTCAGATAAGCCGTGTAATAGCCTACTAAAGCATAGGCAGCTGCATGAGATTTGTTAAAAGCATACCCAGCGAAATGAGACACGTCATCAAAAATCTTCTCTGCAGTCTTCTCATCAATTCCTCTTACTCGAGCCCCATCTACTGGTCGCCCCAATTCATCCACGCCGCCATGAACAAAGAGGTTTCTGTATGTCTCCATAAGCTTAGCATTCTTCTTCGACATGGCACGCCGAATATTATCGGACTGACCCATGGAAAAACCCGCCAGGTCTCGCACAATCTGCATGACCTGTTCTTGGTAAACCATACAGCCATAAGTGACTTGCAGAATTGGCTTTAGCAGCTCAGTATCATAATGAATCGTTGAAGGATCATGGCGCGCCTTAATATAGCGGGGAATCTGATCCATGGGTCCAGGACGGTAGAGAGAGATGCCGGCAATAATATCTTCGAGGCTTTCTGGTTTTAGTTCCGTCATAAAGGTAGTCATTCCAGGACTTTCTAGCTGAAAAACACCTTCTGTCTCGCCGCGCCCAATCATTTGATAAACCTTCTGATCATCCAGCGGAATCTGGTCAAAGTCAATCTTAATCTGGTGATTCTGCCATACCATATCAGCTGTATCTCTCATAACTGTTAAGGTACGCAGCCCAAGAAAATCAAATTTTAACAGCCCTATTGATTCAACATTATTCTTATCGAATTGAACCACAATCGACTCATCATTCTTAGATAAAGGAACTAAATCTGTGAGGGGGCCACTGGAAATAACTACCCCTGCCGCATGAGTGGAGGCATGTCGGGGCATCCCTTCAAAAAGCATCGCGGTATCCAAAACTTCTTTAGCGGAAGGATTCTGGTCGTAGGCTTTCTTTAGTTCAGGAGCTAAAGTAAGAGCCTTAGAAATGGTCATACCGATAGCAAAGGGAATTAACTTGGCTAGACGATCTGTCTCTGCGTAAGGAAGTTCCAGAGCCCGAGCCACATCACGCACGCAGGCACGCGCCGCCAGGGTACCGAAACTAATAACTTGGGCAACACGATCCTGCCCATATTTCGCCGTTACATAGTCGATTACTTCACTTCTTCGTTCGTAACAAAAATCAATATCAAAATCCGGCATACTGACCCGTTCGCTATTAAGGAAGCGTTCAAAAATCAGACCATAAGCGATAGGATCTACATTAGTAATGCCCAGAGCATAAGCGACCAGCGAACCAGCACCAGAACCTCTTCCGGGGCCAACCATAATCTGGTGATCCCGGGCATACTTAATAAAATCCCAAACGATCAAAAAATAATCGGTAAACCCCATTTGAGAAATAATATCCAGTTCTTCTACCAAACGGCTCTGATAAGTAAGAAATTCAGAAGTCTTGCCCTGAATCTCCAGACGGCTCTTCAGCCCCTCCTCCGCTAAAGACAAAAGATAGACCTCATTACTGGAAAACGCTGCCGGAATCTCAAAAGAAGGCAAGTGCGTTTGACCAAAGACATATCCGGCCTGACAACGATTGGCAATTTTAACGGTATTGTCAATGGCACTAGGCACCAAAGGGAAAAACTCGCGCATCTCGGCTTCTGATTTTAAATAAAAATCATTACTGGGCATACGCATTCGTTCTTGATCGGAAACATGTTTCCCCGTCTGCATACAAAGCAGTACGTCATGAGCCTGAAAATCTTTCTTATAGAGGTAGTGGCTGTCATTAGTGGCAACTAGGGGAATACCTGTCTCGTGAGATAGGCGAATAAGCAGTTGATTCACCTCAGCCTGAGCCGGTACCTGATTGCTTTGAATCTCCAGATAATAGTTATCTCTACCGAATACCTGATCATACCAAAGAGCCGTCTCCTTAGCCTCATTATATTGATTACGTAACAAATAACGAGCAACATGACCGCCCAGACAGGCTGACAAAGCAATAAGACCCTGATGATGAGCTTCTAAAAGTTCCCGGTCTATTCGGGGACGATAGTAATAGCCCTCAGTATAACCGGCTGAAACTAAGCGATTAAGATTCTTCAGGCCAATTTCATTCTCGGCCAAAAGAATAAGGTGGTAAGGTTCACGGTCAAGAGTGACATCCTTGTCAAAGCGACTGCGAGGAGCTACATAACATTCGCAACCAATAATAGGATGAATACCTTCCGCTTTCATTCGCCGATAAAATTCTACCGCTCCATACATTACACCATGATCCGTAATGGCGCAGGCATGCATCCCCAGCTCCTTTACCTGTTTAGGTAAATCCTTAAGGCGAATAGCACCATCCAGCAAACTATATTCCGTATGTAGGTGTAAGTGTACAAAGCCCATATTCTTCCCGCTCCAGAAAGCACCGTAAGAGAACCGTCACAACTCGGCAAGGCTCTCAAAAAAGCTTTACTTCTTTAGCTCTCCTCTCACAGTTATTAGAAGGTCACGTAATCGAGCCGCCTCTTCAAAATCCAGATTCTTAGCAGCGGATTTCATTTCTTTCTCCAAGCGTTGACTCAACTTCTGAAGTTCATTCTGAGAAAGCTTAGACTTCTTATGATCCAGCATGCCGGTAATAGCTTCCGGCTTAATTCCCTCTTCACTCCCCACAGCCTCAATAGTCTCCAGAACGTCACGAACCTCTTTCTTAACGGACACTGGAGTAATATTATGCTCTTGGTTATAAGCCAACTGGATATCCCGGCGGCGATTCGTCTCTGAAACTGCGGCAAACATAGAATCCGTAATCTTATCCGCATAGAGGATAACTCTGCCGTTAACGTTTCGGGCAGCACGGCCAATAATCTGAATCAGCGAACGAGTTGAACGCAAGAAGCCTTCTTTGTCAGCGTCCAAAATCATCAGAAGTGAAACTTCCGGCAAGTCAAGACCCTCTCTTAACAAGTTAATACCTACCAAAACATCAAAAGCGCCCTGGCGCAGCCCTCTTAGTATCTTCATTCGTTCAACAGTGTCAATATCAGAATGAAGATACTTAACTTTAATGCCCTCATTACGCAAAAAGTCTGTTAAATCCTCCGCCATCTTCTTGGTAAGCGTCAAAACCAGGGAACGTTCTCCCTTCTTCGTGTTCTCACGAATTTCCGCTAAAATATCTTCTATCTGGCCTTCCACCGGTCGAATATAGATCTCCGGGTCCACTAAGCCGGTAGGTCGAATAATCTGTTCCACAGTCTGACCACTATGAGTCTCTTCATAAGCCGCCGGAGTTGCAGAGACAAATAAGGCCTGCCCCATCCGCTCTTCAAATTCCGAAAACTGCAGTGGCCGGTTATCCAAAGCCGAGGGAAGACGGAAGCCATATTCAATTAAATTGGTCTTTCGAGCTCGGTCACCATTATACATAGCACCGACTTGAGGAATCGTAACATGGGATTCATCCACCATCAGCAGATAGTCTTTGGGGAAGAAGTCCAGCAGGGTATAGGGTGCCATACCGGAAGAACGACCCGATAAATGACGAGAATAATTCTCAATCCCCTTACAAAAACCGGTCTCTCTGAGCAATTCCAAATCATAGCGGGTACGTTGTTCGAGACGATAAGCTTCTACTAGTTTCCCCTGATCTCGAAGCTCCTTAAGCCTCTGATCCAATTCCTCCTCAATAGTAACTAAAGCTCGTTTCATCTTCTCAGAAGAAGTGGCATAGTGAGAGGCTGGGAAAATAGCCGTATAATTTCTCGCCCACTTAACCTTACCGGTAATAGCATCAACTTCAGTAATCTTCTCAATAGTATCTCCAAAAAAACTAACTCGGGTCAAAATATCTTCCGCCGAAGCCGGATAGATATCCAAAGTATCCCCCCGAACACGAAACGTACCGCGCTTGAGCTCAAAATCATTCCGGCTATACTGAATCTTTATCAGTTCTCGAATGACTTGATCTCGATCTTTATTCATGCCCGGACGCAAGTTGACCATTAAGCTCTTATAGTCCTCTGGGTCACCTAAGCCATAAATACAGGAAACAGATGCCACTACGATAACATCTCTTCTTTCTAGCAAAGCGGAAGTCGCCGAATGACGCATCCGGTCAATATCATCATTAATATCTGAATCCTTCTCAATATAAGTGTCTGTAGAGGCAATGTAAGCCTCAGGTTGATAGTAATCATAGTAAGAAACAAAAAACTCTACCGCATTGTCCGGAAAAAAAGCCTTAAATTCAGAACAAAGCTGCGCTGCCAAAGTCTTATTGTGGGCAATAACCAGAGCGGGGCGTTGAACCCGTTCAATAATATTAGCCATGGTAAAGGTCTTTCCCGAACCTGTAACGCCCAGAAGTGTCTGCCCCGGTAAGCCTTCCTCTAAACCTCTTACTAAGGCATCAATGGCCTTAGGTTGATCTCCGGTTGGTCGCATCGGGCTCTTAATTACAAAGGGTTTGTCTTCAGCTAATTGATCCATACTGCTTCCCCTCACATTCTTCTCCACAAAATCGTCTCTTTTCCAAAATCATCATTGCACATCCATTATAACCATAAGACAGTAAAAGAACAATTGTTCAATTCGCTAAAACTATCAGCTATAAGCTATGCACACTAGCCATTCCCTGCTGAGGATTTCCAAAATAGCAGATATCCAGAATGATAAAAATGTCATATAATACCTTTTAAGAGAAAGCTACGTTTAAGGAGGCTAAAGAATGTTTCCCACAATTTCAATCGAGAAGACGAAACATCCTAAAAAGAAACCAGAACTAGGAGCACCCTTGCCCTTTGGTCAGATATTTACCGATCATATGTTTATCATGGACTATATAGAAGGACAGGGATGGATTGAACCACGAATCACGCCCTATGGCCCCTTTATGATTGAGCCTTCTGCCATGGTTTTTCATTATGGTCAGGCTGTTTTTGAGGGTCTTAAGGCATATCGTTGCCCTGATAAGTCTGTTAATCTATTCCGCCCCAAGCTGAATTATGAACGAATGAATGCTTCGGACGATCGTTTGGTTATACCAGAAATGGATACAGAATTTATGGTCTACGCCACTCGTAAGCTAGTGGAGTTAGATCAAGATTGGATACCTTCTGGAGAAGGTGAATCCCTTTATATTCGTCCCTTTGTTATCGCTACCGATCCTTATCTGGGAGTGCGCCCATCTCACACTTATCGGTTCATGATTATACTCTCTCCTTCCGGAGCCTATTATCCTCAGGGAATTGACCCAGTAAAGATCTATGTAGAGAATTCATATGTTAGAGCTGTAAGGGGCGGGACAGGCTCCACCAAATGTGCCGGCAATTACGCCTCCAGCCTGATTGCTCAGGATAAGGCTCATAAGAAGGGCTATGTCCAAGTCCTTTGGCTAGACGGAATTGAACAGAAGTACATTGAAGAAGTTGGCTCAATGAATATATTCTTTGTACTAGGCAACAAGCTTGTCACACCGCAGCTAAATGGTAGTATCTTACCGGGAATTACCAGGAAATCTTGTCTGGAACTAGGCCTAGCTCTTGGCATGGAAGTTGAAGAACGCAAAATTTCCATTGATGAAATTATGACCCTAGCACAAGAAAATCAGGTTTCAGAAATATTTGGCTGCGGCACCGCCGCAGTTATATCGCCTGTAGGAGAACTGCGCTACGGTGAAAAGTCTGTCATCATCAATAATAACCAGACCGGTCCCATATCGCAGAAGTTCTACGATACTATCACAGGCATTCAAAGGGGAGTAATCGAAGATTCCTTTGGTTGGACAGTTAAAGTGTAAGATTTCATTTATCATAGCATTTCAGGACTGCCTTGAAAGCAGTCTTTTTTATTCCATCTTTTTCTTTTGGCCTTTTCCGTTCCCCTAACAAGAGCCATTAGAAAGAAGCTTATTTTATCTTTTCCAGTCACCTCATGTACACAAAAAAATCAGGCTATCTCAAAAGTGCCTCTGCGAAGTATCGCCAGCAGTTTTTGAGATAGCCGTTTTTATAAAAAACCACCCTCATAGTAATTTAAGTCTTATTTTAGTTTAAAAATTGTATAATTTCAAGTTCTTTTGCATTATAATAGGATAAAAATTCCTAAAGGAGGTTTTTATGAATGGCTTTACTTATTTTCGGCAAAAAGGTCAATTAACCCAAAAAGAAGTTGCGGAAATTCTAGGTGTCGAACAGTCAACGATTTCTAAATGGGAAAATGACCGTAAACTCCCCCGCTCCCACCGCCTTCCCTTTCTGGCTGCTCTGTATGGCTGTCAAATTGAAGATTTATTTAAAGAATTTGATTAGAGATAGAAGAGCCTGCGCAGCTCTGCCACTAGCTTCCCTAAACATTTCATGTATAATTAGTCTAAAGCAAAAAATTAGGAGTATCAGTCTTAGGGGCTGAGCAGATAAAGATGAATAATGATAACCAAGCTCAACCATCTCAAAACCCATTTATTGTGGGCGATCAATTTTCCGGAATTGTTGTTTCAGATTATCAAGATAAAGAATATGAATTCACCTTGGCGGGGAAATGGGGAAAGGTTATACAGAAATACCAGCAAACCGCTCCCGACCGTATTTGTGTTGGTTTTCTTTTTCTTTTAGAAGAACCAATGCGCTTCCGGCTGGATGTTTTAATCCCCGAGGACTGCACCAACGCTCGAGTAGCGCTCCAAGATCAGGAACTATTAGGCTACTTTAGCCCCAATATTCCACCGAATCCCGAGCCCTTAATAAGTTCTACTTGCCAAGACGGCAGCAAATACTCCCCCCTTAAACCCGGTGAATTCCAGTCGATTAATTTCCGCTGGCAATCAGCGGATACTTTGAAATTTTATTTTTATTTCAATCCTGAGACAGCGATAAAGGAATAGCTGTAATTAAGTTCCGGCCGTGATTTCAGAGGTTTTCGTCTCACTCACTGAAACTGTTGCTTGAGGGGTTAACGTAAGTCCGGCCTCAAAATCTGACTTACTTACCAAATCGTGAGCGCCCTTTTTAATGGCGCCAATTATAATAAAGGCAATGTTGTTGATGCGTTTTGAGAGTAGATCTGCATCAAAAACTTCCCCTAAGATACGGGTGGAATCATTATTTGTATTACGAATTAATCCACCATTAGCCTGTAATCTCAGGTTCTTGGTCTCTTTCATTTCTTCGACTGTTGGGTAATTATAATTATAGGATTCAAAAAATACAATTGGAATTCCGGCCTCATCAAAAGGCACATAGTCAGACTTCGTTATGGTGAACTCCCGATAGACATCCTCGACACCATCACCATTGTAGTCACCAATGGTGCCACACTCGTTATAAAGCAAATCTACACCATTTTTGGAGGATAATTCATTCTCATAAACCACATCATAAGCCTCATAGAGTTTACGTCTCATCTCATATTTCTGACCGGGAACTAATGAGTTTAAACCTGAATTGGCGTAAAGTGTGTCTCCAGCATAAATGCTTTCAATATTATACATAACATCTACTTTAGACAGTTCTTCCTGAGACAAGCTATCTCTAAAAGCCGTCGCTCCGGCAAAATTATCATTACCGGCGCCAAAGGCCACTAAAATCACATCATAGCCCATTTTAAGGTCTTTCATCTCTTTAGCTACGGTAAACAACACAGCTATGCCGCTGGCATTTTCTTGAATGCCATTATAGTCTGGGTTATCTGGCTGGTTCTCTATACCCAAGCGAGTGTCATAATGAGCACCAACAATAGCGGTTCTTCGAAGGGGTGTATTTTGTTTCGTTGCCGCATCGGTGGAGACAAAGCCTTCACCGGGTATTCTGACAATATAATTAGTTGAGTTCCCACCACTTCCGGTAAATACTTGCTCTTCAACACTATAGCCCAGTTTTTCAAATTCGGTTTTGATAAACTGACCGGCAGCTTTTTCTTGTTCGGAATAGGCTTTTCGATAAGGATGCCCCTCAGCGAAAGCAATTGCTAAATCTTGACCGTAATTACCATAGGCTGCCACAGGCAGGTCTTTTTTCTCGGAAAAGCTGCAACCAGATAGAAAAAGGGCAATGGCTAAGGAAATTGCAACGATAGATCGTAGAACAATACCTCTTCTATGGGAAAACATTGTCTGAAATATAGCAAGCATTAAAAAATCCTTTCTTATTGTTATGAGCAAATCTGGGCTAATAATTGCTCATAAAGAGCAGGCAAATCCTCGGTAGAAATCTCTTGTAAGTAGGGGTGCCCCAAAGAGCGCAGTTTCACAATAGAAACTGCCCCATTATAGTTATCGTAATTACGCAAGACTCGCCTGCGCAGAGTGTCTGGCGTAACCCCTGTCACTTCAGTTGGAAGGCCAAAACGCAGATACAAACGCTCCAGATCTGCCTCCGGCCAAAAGGCCAACATGCCTAGTGCTCTGGCCTCCCCATGGGTATATTTCAAGAAACGGAAATGGCTCTCAATAGCCTCTCCCAGTTCCTGCCCTAGGGTAAGGTACAAAGGATTCTCCGCAGCGATCTGCTGCCGCAGTGCCAGACAACGCTCAACCAAGTTAGGCATATCCAGGTGCGGTGTTGCCAAAACCTCCAGAAGGTCAGGGGCTTTAATCAAGCCGTATTGAATAATTTGAGCAAATCCATTTGCCTGAAAACGAACCGGCAAAGTAGCTAAATACGCTGTGTCAATAATCACTTTCTCCGGTGCGAAGTCCGTGCCGATCTGATTCTTATAACTCTGAAAGTTTAAATAAACCGACGGAGCAATAGATGATTCCAACATGGCAAGCAAAGAGGTGGGTACACTAATCATGCGTATACCTTTGCGATAGGTAGCCGCCACGAATCCTGCTACATCTAGCACACCACCGCCGCCTAAAGCAATCAATAAGTCTTTCTGCGAAAACTCAATATCTGTTAATCTTTCAAAAGCCGCTTTAACGGAATCAAAGGACTTGGCCGCCTGACTACCGTCAATAATAATCACCATGGGTTTGATGCCAATACACTCGAACTGTCTTACGAATTCTGAAATATAATAGCCGGAAACCTCCCTGTCCGTAATAATGGCAACTTGAGCTCCTACCAGCTCCTCAGCTAAAAGCTCCGCCAAGGAAAGTTGAGCATAATGCTCGCCACAATAAATCGGATATGTTGTCTCAGAAAAAATTGTCTTTGGTTTCATGTATCCTCCACAGAATAAGTCGGAATGGTAATATTATAGCATCTTGTGTCTAGCTTGGACGAAAAATGCGCAAAGATACCTTAAATAAAATACATGTTTTCACCATATTGTGCCTGTTCGTATCCAGAAATCACGTCGGCCAAAGAGATGTGCATGAGAGTATCCTGAACCTTTTGATTAAGTCTGTCCCAGACTTGAGCGGCTAGAAATCCGCGTATGGGGGTTGCCTCTCTATCTTCTATTTCAGCCATTTGCAAATCCCCTTCCAGTATAAGAACAATAGTACCTAAAAGAATCGTCTCCGGCGGTACGGCCAAATAATAGCCGCCTTGGGCACCTTTAACGCTTTTAACAATTCCGGCTCTTCTTAAAACCGAAAAGTCTTGTTCCAGATATTTGAGAGAAATATTTTGCCGTTTAGCAATTTCATGAAGGGCGACGTGCCCCAAGCGGGAATAAATAGCTAGGTCAACCAAGGCTCTCACTCCATAACGACATTTTGTCGATAATTTCATCCTTCAACTCCCCTTCTTGTCTATTGCGGCTGCGAAAATAGTCTAGTGCTATATAGAATAATCAAATCCAACCTGATTTTCGTATTTTTTGAAATTCTTCACCAGATCTAGAATTGTCACATGATCAACATAGGATACTACAGCGTCGTTTAGCTGTGCCCAAGCCTGCCTGGTCATGCAAAGATTGTTGTTCGGGCAGTAGTCATTATCTTCGATACACAATACCGGAGCAATTGATTTCTCCGTTGCTCGAAGTAAATCACCAATTGAGATGGCCTCAGGCTCTCGACCCAAGTGGTAGCCACCTTTGGCTCCCCGAGAACTGACAATAATACCCTGTTTACGCAAAAGGGTAAAAATTTGCTCTAAATAATTGTCAGAAATGCCTGTTATATCACTAATTTCACGAATAGATACCCGCTTCTCTTTAGGAAATAAAGCCAAAGCTAGTACAGCTTCCAGTGCATAAGTTCCACGAGTTGATATTTTCACCTTATTCCCTCTTTTCCTATATGATTATATATAATTTAACATTTTCGGAAAAATTCTGCAAGATAACCTTAAGGATAGAGATTGGTTCATGATATAATACATAGGTATACAAACAGCTGGGAGTTAGGTAATGTTCATTGTTTTTTCATCTATGCGAAGGTCATTGTTGCGACTAGTAATTCTCATATTGACGGTTAGCCTGTTTGTCTCTGTTTTCGGAGTCACTACCATGGCTTACAGTCCTGACCCTCGAAGTCAAGCCCGAAATTTATCCCTTACCTCAACTTCAGCCCCGGAATTACCCCAAGAAACTACTGCCACTACTGATACAAGTTATCAGCCACAGATAGCCGAAAGTATCTCCTCTTTGCAAGCCTTGGCTACAGGTACGGGACGGGGAATGACCCTCTACAACCAAGATGCCTCTGAAAGTATTTCCGTTCCGGCTGTTGCCAAAATTCTTACTGTGGTTTTAGCTTTGGAGAACCTTACCACCGATATTCAGGTTACGATTTCTAGTAATGTGGCAGAACTTGACAGTCAACAGGAATCTGCTCTGGCCTTACATGCTGGTGAAAAGTACTCTGTAGAATATCTGGTAACGGCAGTATTATATCGCGACTCTTCTGCAGCGGCTTTGGCACTGGCAGAATATATGTCGGGCACGGAAGAGAGTTTCGTCCAAAAAATGAACAGCACCGCCAAAGCCCTTAATATGAAGAACACGCATTTTATTAATGCGACCGGTCAGGAAAGTACGGCAGCCAAGGCTGAAAACGAAGCACAAGCAACTACTCGAACCAGCTTTCCTTACCAATACAGTACCCTTCAGGATTTATCACTACTACTGCGTTATGCGCTAACTTTAAGTGTTTTTCGTAGTATTATCACCCAGAATCATGCCCGACTCTTTTTTCCTGATGGTACAGTACATTCGCTAAAAAATTTAATGACTCCTGCTTATAGTTTGACACCGCAAATGCAAGGTGCCCTTCGCTTTGCCAATAATGACGGCGGAGAAAGTTTCTGTACTATTTCACTAGCCTCAACGAAGGATTTCGAAGTTATTGTTTTGTTTTCCGGGAGTACAGTTGAAGCACTCTATACAGATATCTATAACTTGGTTCAAACCTTATACACCCATTACGAAGTAACGGATCTGGTGACAGAAGGCAGCCTATATCGAGAAATTCAACTCCCGGGAATCCCTAACGCACTTGAAGCGGTCTTTAAGACTACCGTGCCCTATGTACATCCGGTAGGAGAGGATTTTCTTATGCCCGCAGTTACTTTTACAGCCGCTGACGACATTACACTACCAGTTATGAAGGGCACTGTCCTGGGTCAGGTGACTTTTACCCTTAAGGATGGGACAGTTATCTCTACAGATGTTACCGCCAAGGAAACCTTGTGGGCTAGCTCGGATTTACTTTCCGAAACTTTCCAACGCTTGGAAGATAATCCTAATTTGGCTTTTTTGTTGCAGCTCTCTGTCGCGCTGTTTGGTCTTCTGTTTTTAGGACTTATTTTCCGCTTGATTTGGCGTAAAATAAGAAGCGGCTACTAAAGCTCTCCCCTCTGTTTTTGCTAGAGCCGCACTAAAGAAACAAGGATTTTTTTTGCCATTTATGGTATTATATTATGATTGCAAAGACATGAAATGATTTTCCAACTTACTAACAGGAGGATGTTTGTTAGATGTGTAACACCATACAGAACCAGAAGGGGATTCGAACTCGGTTTGCCCCCAGCCCCACAGGATATATGCATGTAGGTAATTTGCGTACTGCGCTTTATGAATACTTGATTGCTAAATCTCAAAAGGGTAAGTTTGTTTTGCGCATCGAGGACACCGATCAGGAACGCTACGTTCCTGAGGCTCTTGATATCATTTATTCAACGCTGAAGACTGCCGGACTGAGCCATGATGAAGGACCTGATATCGGTGGTCCTTATGGCCCATATATTCAGAGTGAACGTATGCACTTCTATAAACCTTATGCCCAAGAACTGGTAGAAGCCGGCAAGGCCTATTATTGTTTTTGCAGCAAAGAGCGTTTAGAAGAGCAGCGAAATAGCGGCCTAATTGGCTATGACCGCCATTGCCGCGATTTGTCTGCTGAAGTAGTTGCGAATAATCTCCAGCAGGGTCTGCCCCACGTTATTCGTCAGAAGATGCCTTTAGAGGGAACAACGACCTTTACCGACTGTGTCTTTGGCGAGATCACCGTTCCTAACAAGGAGCTAGAGGATCAGGTCTTGATTAAAGCCGATGGCTTCCCTACCTATAATTTTGCCAATATTATTGACGATCATTTAATGGAGATTACCCATGTAGTACGCGGAAGCGAGTATCTGTCTTCTGCACCGAAGTACAATCTGCTTTATGAAGCCTTTGGCTGGGAAATTCCCGTTTACGTACACCTTCCCTTAATCCAAGGACGTGGCGAAGATGGTACGGTCTCCAAGCTGTCCAAGCGTCATGGCGCTACCAGTTTTGATGATTTAGTAGCAGCTGGATTTTTACCGGAAGCCATCATTAATTACATTGCCTTGTTAGGCTGGTGCCCGAAGGATAGCCTCCGAGAAATTTTTTCTCTAACGGAGCTTACGGAAGTTTTTTCTATTGAGGGTATTAGTAAATCCCCAGCGATTTTTGACTATGAGAAGCTGGAATGGTTTAATGGCGAGTATTTACGGAGCTTTTCTGCCGAAGAGTTTACCCAGCGGGCTAAGAGCTACTATCAAGATGTCTTCCCTCATCAGCCGGAGATCTATCCCTTACTGACTGAGATTTTGCAACCTCGGATTACCCGGTTCTCCCAAATTGGAGAGAAATTGGCTTTTCTTAGGGACTTTGACCAAAATGGCTATGATATAGAGCTTTTTATTCACAAGAAGAGTAAATCTAGTTTAGAGAGCAGTCTATTGGTAATGGTACCGGCTTTAGCTAAGCTAAAGGCTCTTAAGAACTGGGACAAGGACAGTGTAGCCGATGCCTTGACCCAACTGGCTCAAGAGTTGGAGATGAAGAATTCTCAAGTGATGTGGCCGGTGCGCATTGCGGTCTCCGGTACAGCCGTTACCCCGGGCGGAGCAGTAGAAATGCTTATGCTGCTAGGTCAAGAACAGTCTCTACTTCGCCTTGATCAGGCCATTCAACGATTAAGCCGCTAGTTTATCCCCCCGACTTTAGCTAGATACTAGATAATTGAGGAGAAAGCATATGAGTGAAATAAATAGTAATTTTATTTGGGATTTTATACGAGAAGATATTGCTCCGGGAGGCCGTTTTGCCGAGATGAAGGTTCATACCCGGTTCCCCCCTGAGCCTAATGGTTACCTGCATATTGGTCACGCTAAGGCTCTCTATGTGAATTTTCGTACAGCGGAAGTGTTTCAGGGGCTTTGCAATTTACGGATGGACGATACCAATCCCAGCAAGGAAGATGTGGAATATGTAGAAGCTATCAAGGAAGATATTCACTGGCTGGGTTTTGATTGGGGGGAACGTTTTTATTTTGCGTCGGATTTTTTCCCAAAAATGTATAAGTTTGCCGAAGAACTGATTGAAAAAGGTTTGGCCTATGTCTGTCAACTCTCTGCCGAGGAAATGCGTGAGAATCGTGGTGATTTAACCCATCCGGCTGTTAGCCCTTATCGAGATCGTCCCAGTGAGGAAAGTTTGGATTTATTTCGGCGGATGAAGGCCGGTGAGTTTGCTGATGGGGAAATGACCCTGCGAGCTAAAATTGACCTGACTTCTGGGAACTTTAATATGCGTGATCCGGTTTTATACCGAATTAGCCGAGCGGTTCATCATCGAACCGGAGAAGAATGGTGTATTTACCCCATGTACGACTACGCCCATCCTCTGGAAGATGCTTTGGAAGGCATTACCCACTCTCTCTGTTCACTGGAGTTTGAGGATCATCGCCCACTTTATGATTGGGTTATTGCCAACTGCTCCGTTGAAGCTAAGCCCCGGCAGATCGAATTTGCCCGTCTGGGTATTAATCATACTGTCTTATCCAAGCGTAAGCTGCGCAATCTAGTAGAGAATAATATTGTATCCGGTTGGGATGACCCTCGCTTACCGACTTTATGTGGTTTGCGCCGCCGTGGCTATACTCCCCTATCCATCCGTAATTTTCACGAACGTAATGGCGTATCCAAGGTTAACAGCACTGTTGATTATGCCTTTTTAGAGCATTGCCTGCGTGAGGATCTCAACCAGAATGCCACCCGTGCCATGGCCGTTTTGCATCCCCTAAAATTAATCATCGAGAACTATCCTTCAGATCAAGAAGAAATTTTTGAAGTTGAGAACAATCCGGAAGATCCTCAGGCCGGTAAGCGAAAGGTTACTTTTTCTAGAGAGCTATGGATCGAAGAAGAGGATTTCATGGAAGAACCTGCCAAGAAATACTTTCGACTCTTTCCTGGAAATGAAGTTCGCTTAAAATCTGCTTATGTAGTTCGTTGCACTGGCTGTAAGAAAGATGATCAGGGTAATGTGATTGAAGTCTACGCTACTTATGATCCTGATAGTCGTGGTGGGAACACCGCTGATGGACGTAAGATCAAGGGTACAATCCATTGGGTAGATGCTAGAACCGCTGTAAACGGCGAGATACGTCTTTATGATTCGCTGTTTACTGTGGCTGAACCGGATTTGGCTGATTGTGATTATTTAGCCCATCTCAACCCTGATTCATTGGATATTCTCCCCAACGCCAAGTTGGAAGCTGGGCTGGCTGAAGCTCTTCCTGGTACCGGCTATCAATTCCTGCGTCTTGGCTATTTCTGTGTGGATAGCAAAGACTCTACACCGGATCATCCGGTCTTTAATCGCTCTGTGTCACTTAAAGACAGTTATAAGCCGAATACCTAAAGGTATTCGGTTCTTTCTGTCTGATTTTAAGGAGGTTCCCCTTTCATGTCCAAGTTTTCCCTCAGCCGTGTCAAACCGGCAGTCCCCTATATTTTGTCAGTTCTTCGGCTACTGCTGCTTCCGGCATTAGGCGTTTTTTTGCTTCAATGTCTATCCAGTTATCAACAAAATTTTGATAATAGCGTCTTTCTGGCCAAGGACTGGTACTCCGCACTGGGAAATCGTTTTTGGTGGAACTACTTAATCTTGCTAATATTGTATGGTCTGCTTTACGTCCTGCCCTATTTTAAGATCACTTCAATTGTTTTAAGTAGTATTGTTTTTCTCTTCGGTTTGGGGGAGCATTTTGTTATTCTTTTTCGAAACACGATTATCTTTCCCTGGGATTTTGCTAATCTTGGAATCGCCTCCAAGGTAGCAAGCACCTACAATTTTGACTTTACTTTAGAAATATTATGGGCCATCTTGATGTTCATCGCCATGGTTGGCCTCGCCTTTGTGGGCAAAGATTTCCGCATTAAGTTCTGGATTCGGATTCCAGCGGCTTTACTAATCTTATTATGCGGCTATGCCTATATGACAGGTTTTGTAATGAATAAGCCGGCTCAAGTTAGTAAGAATGTTCGTTTCTACTATACAATCGTCAATTATAATTATGATAACGGTGTACTGCTAAACTTTTTTTATCATTTTCAGTTTCTCTTCCGCACACCACCGGAAGGTTATTCCATGGAGAAGGCGGAGGAATTGTTAGCAAGCTATCACGAGAAAACTCCCTCTTTGGTACCGGACGAGGCCGCACCTGATGTAATCGTAATTATGAGCGAAGCTTTTGCTGATTTACAGAATATCAGTAACTTTTCCAGCAGTGAGCCATTAATGCCGTATTGGGATTCCCTTGAAGGTGAGAATATTATTAAGAAGACACTTCTAGTATCGGAATATGGTGGCAATACTGCTAATTCTGAATTTGAATTCTTAACCGGAAAGAGCATGCAGTTTTTCGAATCAGGAACCTATCCCTTTAAGCAGTATCTTCGTAAGCCTACTACTAGCCTGGCTTCGATTTTGAAGGATAAGGGTTATAAGACCTTAGCCACTCACCCCTTTGATACCACGGGCTGGAATCGAAATAAAGTCTTTCCTCTACTAGGTTTTGATAGCTTTACCGGCGAAGAAGAGTACAGTCAAGCCGAAGAGTTCCGCGGTTATGTTAGTGATGAGGCTGCCTACGACTACATTATTAACCAGTATGAGGAGTCAAAGGCTTCTGCCCCGGATACGCCTCTTTTACAGTACTTGATTACGATTCAGAATCACGGTGGCTATGCGTCCTCCGCTAAGCTTCCCTACAAGATTACCCCTGAAGCAGATAAGAATTATCCTCAAGCCAACCAGTATTTATCTTTATTGCGCCTGTCTGACGATGCCCTTAAGAAATTAGTCGCCTATTTCAGTCAGGTGGAAAGACCAACAGTTATCGTTTTCTATGGCGATCATTTACCGGCTCTTAATGATGGATTCATGGAGTATCTGCAAAGGGATTTGGATAAGAAAAATCCTGAAAATATGCTGAAGCGCTACCAAACACCGCTGCTAGTCTGGGCCAACTATGATATCTCCCAATCCCAGTTAGCGGACTTGGATAGTTCCGATCTTGGCCTTAGTCTAACCGGAGCTTATTTAGCCGACATTATTGGCTACCAACAAACCCCTTTCCAGCAATTCCAATCCTCTGATAAAAGTCCGGTAACGGCACTCTCTTCTCGCTACATTATCAGCAAGGAGGGCGAAGTATATCTGGCGCAGGATGAGTCTATGCCGGAGGAAATAAAGACCTGGCTAGAGCAATATGCTCAACTCCAGTATTATGAGCTCTACGATAAAAAATAAGCCAAATGGCTAAACTATACTATTTTTTATGGGGAAGTCGAAGCTATAGCTCGGCTTCCCCATTATTATCGCTATTCTGCGATTGCACCGGAATAAAGGTTCGTAGATCTTCCTCCATCCGTTTTCTTGCATTGGCAGCAGTGGTCAAACGACTCAACTCGATTTGACTATCTAGCTTTGTCTTACCCCGCAAGTCCATCTTGTGGTAAGTGCCATCCTGATTCATGATATGACTGCGGATGGTATCGCTAAGTTCAACCTCTAAAATCTCCAGCACCCTTTGCCGGCAAGCATTATCCTCCACCGGAAAAAGCAGTTCAATCCGTCGATCAAGATTTCGGGGCATCCAATCTGCCGAAGCTAAAAAGATATCCTCAGCTCCTTCATTATAAAAATAATAGATACGTGCATGTTCCAAAAAACGACCGGTGATTGAGCGTACAGTAATGTTATCCGATAGCCCCTTCACTTTAGGCCTTAAACAGCAAATTCCCCTAACAATTAAGTCGACGACTACTCCGGCCTGAGAAGCTTCATAAAGCAGCTCAATGATTGCCCCATCTACTAAAGAATTCATCTTGGCAACAATGTAAGCCTTCTTGCCCTCTTTAGCGTTAATTATCTCCCGGCGTATTTTCAGCTCGAAAAAATCCCGTAGCCAAAGGGGAGCCGGTATGAGCTTCTTCCATTCCGGGGGTTCCGCATAGCCTGAAAGCATATTAAAAAATTCCGAACCATCTACCCCAAAAGCTTCCGAACAAGTAAATAAGCCTAAATCCGTATAAATACGGGCAGTAATATCGTTATAATTTCCCGTTCCCAGATGAAGATAGCGGCGAATGCCTTCTTCTTCACTGCGCACCACCAAGGTAATTTTACTATGAGTTTTAAGCCCAAAAAGACCGTAGATCACGTGACAGCCGGCCTTTTCTAATTTTTTTGCCCAATTGATATTATTTTCTTCGTCAAAGCGTGCCTTGAGCTCTACCAGTACCATAACCTGCTTGCCGTTTTGGGCAGCTTCCGCCAAGTACCGAATGATTGGTGAACGGCTGCTAACCCGGTAAAGGGTCTGTTTAATGGCCAAGACATTAGGATCAGAGGCTGCTGTACGGATAAAGTCAACTACCGGTTCGAACGCTTCATAAGGATGATGAACCAGCAAATCGCCTTTCTTTATCTCGTCAAAGATATTATTCCCTTCGGTAAACATGATAGGACGCTCCGGCTTATAAGCTTCATAGCATAAATTATTAAAATCCGGGGCTGTCATCTGGTAAAGCTTCATTAAAAAAGTTAAATCCAGTGGGCCATTAATCGAAAAGGTATCCTGTTCGTCAATCTCCAAAGACTCTATCAACCATTTTTTTAGACGATTATCAATATGTTCATCAATTTCCAAGCGGATAATTTCGCCCCATTGCCGCATCCGAACCTGCTCTTCAATTTCTTTGAGCAAATCCTCTGCTTCATCTTCATCAATATCCAAGTCAGCGTTACGCATGATGCGATAGCTACCGGCGGCGATTACCTTAGAACCAGTAAATAGAGCATCTAAGTTAGCCAAAACAATTTGTTCTATGGGTACTAGTCCAATCCCCTCAAATAAAGGAACTGAAAAGAGTCGCGGCACAACTGCCGGAATTTGGATGGTAGCAAAACGATAGTTCTCCTCTTCAGTCTTCTTTTCTTTGCGCTTTTTACCCGTCTGCTCCGGATTATCCTGAGCTGAAACCAACACGGCAAGATTAACACTACGGCTATAAATCAAGGGAAAAGGACGTGAAGCATCCACAGCCAAAGGGGTAAGAATCGGATAGAGAGTAGAATAGAAATAATCATCTGCCCCTTGACGTGCTTGCGCGTCTAACTCACTGTAATCTAGCATAAAAATGCCATGATTTTTTAAGCTGGGAATCAAAGACCGAGTATAGGTCGAGTATTGCAGCCCCACACTTTGACGAATTTTGGCAGAAATTTTTGCCAACTGCTCTTCTGCCGTATAGCCAGAAAAATCACGCACGGTGTATTGAGCATTCACCATGTCCTTCAGAGAAGCCACTCTAACAACATAAAATTCATCCAAATTTGAAGCGGTAATTGCCAGAAACTTAGCTCTTTCCAAGAGGGGATTCTTTGT
Source organism: uncultured Oscillospiraceae bacterium (assembly GCA_964518595.1). Lineage (GTDB taxonomy): Bacteria > Bacillota > Clostridia > Saccharofermentanales > Saccharofermentanaceae > CAZFHA01. The sequence goes on along the minus strand of CAZFHA010000018.1, from coordinate 30,517 downwards.
ATCCCGAGCCTCAAACAGTACCCGGTCGTTAAATTCCAGCCAACTCAGTTCCCGGTTTATAAAACGCTTGGCATCAGCTTTAATATCCGCATTATCCGTTATCATATGCATAATATCTTGACGAGGAATTTTGCTATTCTTTTTACCTTTTGATTTCTTGGTTGTCATTGAGCACCTCTTCTAATTTTTAGCACGGGCAAAGAACCGAACACCTGCTGATAAAAATCACATCGTTTAGCAAAGGCCCACTCTTCAAAGGCCATGTTTTCCTGAGAAAAAACGCTCAGAGTTATACTGTCCGCGAGGCACGTGACCACAAGGCGCTGCCCCTTCTGTCGATGGGAGGCATCAAGGCTGTCTGCTAACTGTAGAATAGCCGTAAGCTTCGCAATCACTTTACGCTGCTCCCGATCCAAGTACTGATAATAACGGTCTTTATAGAGATCATCCGTATTATAAAAACGGGCTACGTAGGCAATGATCTCTTGCTCTTCCCGCTCCAGACCAATAATTTCGGTGGTATGTATAATATTATAGGAGCGAATATTGTGATGGCTAACGTTAATATACTTCCCTACTTCGTGAAGTATAGCCGCCAACTGCAAAAGCAAACGCTGGCGTTTATTCATCCCATGATATTTCTTAGCCGCATCGAAGATAGCCAAGGCCGCGCCCTCGACATAATCCCCATGTTTTTTATCGTAACGGTATCTTTTTCCCACATGACGAGCTGCTGATAAGGTGTCAACAGTGGGGTCAAATTTCAGGCCATAACCGGTATTCTTATGCGCCCAATTGTAAATAAACCCCTCACATAAAGAAATAGCCGGAAGATGAATTCCCTTAACTCCACTATAATCCAGTGAGGTTTTAATAATCAAGGCAATGGGCAGTAGTAGCCCAGCAGAGGCAGAAGGAATGTTATGGTTCAAGATTAGCTCGGAAGGCGATGTCTTCTTTAGATATGCGAAGGTCTGCATAAACTTTTCTCGGGAGATAAAACAATATTCCCGCGGCGAAAAACCGGCTATGCTCTTAATAAAGCCCATATCACTGCCAAAGGCAATAAAGTTCTGATAAGTTAAGCCCTTGGGCTCTAAAGCATAATAGTCCTCTAAATCATGACTGATAAATTCATCCAAAACCTTGGCATAATCTGTAGTCTGGCGTTCAAAATCAGTTAAAAGTTCCCGTATGCGCAAGGAGCCTAAAAGCATATTCTGGCTAAAAACAAAGCTGCCCTTATCATAGACTGTAGATTGAATACTACCTGCACCAATATCCAGAAGTAATGTTCCGGCTTGCTGGATCTGGTCAAAATCCTCCATCAGCTCCTTTACAGCGATATTATGATAGTATCGCTCTAAGGCGTTGTCAATAATGGTAACTACAAAGCCGGTACGCAGGCGAATCTGCTCCAGAATAAAGTCCTTGTTCTGGGCTTCGCGCAGAGCGCTGGTAGCAATACAAGTGGCACTGTCCAGCTTATACTCTTTTAATTTTTGAGAGAAATCTTGCAATATTTGGCAAAGCTCGCCAGTCAACTCTGGTGAAAGGCTACCGAAACGGTAAGAATAAGCCCCTAAAGCCAGAAACCGCCGCACCGATTCCAGCTCTTTAGGCGCTTCCTTGGTAACCACTTCATAAATTTTTAACCGCACGGAAATAGAGCCGATATTTATTATCGCTATTCTGCTCCTCTTTGCCATGACTGCCTGCTCTCCTTGCTAACAAGAATATTTTTTATAGTTATATTATACTCTCTCCTATCATTCAAACAAGTCCCAGTCTGATATAATAATAGTCACAATCTCGTAAAGAATCATCAGAATGAGGAGACTAGATATGTCAATAAATCAAGACAAGGATCAGTTATCTACCGATTCCATTCAAAAAGCACAAGCGGAACTGGAAGACCGGGTAAATGACTTGGTAGCCACCATCTCCCAAGAAGAACAAAGCCGTTATGCTTTGATTAAAACAGCAGCTGACTCCTTTACCGAACATACAGCCATCGTAATCTATCGTTTAACCAACGGCTCAGGACGCCTTTTCGGCGGAGCTTTACTGGAAATGATTGATATGGTGGGGGCTATTTGTGCTCGCCGTCATTCCGGCTGCGAGGTAACCACCGCCGCCATCGAAAGCTTAGAATTTGTAGCCCCGGCAGCACTGAATTCGACTCTACTCTTAACTGCCGAAATATATCAGGTAGGGCGAACTTCCATGAAGGTAATGGTTAAGAGTTTTGTCGAGGAATTAAGCGGCAACCGCATCGCTATTAACACAGCTAAATTAACCTTTGTAGCCCTAGACCGACTGGGCAGGCCTACACCTGTCCCCCGCCTAGGCAAAGATTAATGACCACGCCTTCCCTATTATTGACTGCGCCTCTATATGGGCGTACTCTTAAAAAGAGTCTGGAAAAGCCCTAAGGCAATCCAGACTCTTTACGTTCTTTCTTTTACATACCAGGCATAATCATGTCTTCTGGATTTTTCCCCGGTGGGATCATGGGATAAACTAACTCTTCCACATCTAAAAGGACATGAAAGACATAGGGTTCATCCTTAGCCAGCATCTCCTCTATACCTAAGCGGAACTCTTCTGCATTGGTAGCTCTACGCCCCTTAATGCCGTAAGCATCAGCGATCTGAATAAAGTTTGGATTGCCTTGAAGGAGAGAATGACTATAGCGGCGCTCATAAAAGAGTTCTTGCCACTGTCTCACCATCCCTAATTGTTGATTATCCATGATAACAATCTTGAGGTTTAAGCCTAATTCCTGAATGGGCGAATACTCCTGCATGGTCATTTGAATGCCACCATCTCCCACAAAGAGAATAACCGGTCTGTTAGGTGCCGCAATGGCAGCACCCATAGCCGCCGGAAGACCAAATCCCATGGTTCCCAAACCACCAGAAGTCAGAAAGGCTCTGGAAGTATGTAGATCAAAATGTTGGGTGGCAAACATTTGATGCTGCCCCACATCCGTAACCACAATAGGGTTCATATCCTTGTAGGCTTGGGCTATTTCATAGACCACGGCTTGAGGTAGGAGCTTATCGTTCAAGACATACATTTGACGGTTAAGCTCTTGATAACGAGAAGATTTATGGCTCAGACGGGTAATCCACTCCTGCCAGTCGGTTTGTAGGCCGGACTTTGGCATTGCGGCTAAGATCGCCGCAAAGAAATCCTTAGCATCATCTTCGATTTCAATGGTAGGACGGATATTTTTCCCAATTTCAGCCGGATCTATATCTACATGAATAACCACACGATCCTGACGACTGTTATATTTATCTGGGTCACCAATCAATCGGTCGGAAAAACGACAGCCCACGGCTAAAAGTAAATCACAGTTGCCGATGGCAGAATTGGCCTGAGGTGTGCCATGCATCCCCACCATCCCCAAATATTGAGGATGGCAGTCAGAAATTGCCCCCTTAGCCATCATGGTAGAGGCCACCGGAATACCAGATTTCTCAACAAAAGTCTGCATTAACTTATCGGCACCCTCGGAAATAACCACACCACCACCAATGAGTAAAAGAGGCTTTTGTGACGTATTCAGAGCCGCCAAAACCTGAGGCAACTGCGTATCCGTAGTTTGCCTGGGCGGACGATTACGAATAAAACCACGTCCTTCAATATTAGTGGTGGCAATCTCCATAGTCATAATATCCTTAGGCACATTAACCAAGACAGGACCTGGGCGACCTTCGGTAGTCAAGTTCCAAGCTTCTTCCAGAGTAGGAAGTAAATCTTCCGGCCGCATAACTAAATAGTTATACTTGGTAATAGGCTGCGTTATGCCGGTAATATCAGCTTCCTGAAAAGCGTCTTTACCTGTACAACTTCTGGCAACCGCACCAGTTATGGCCAGTAGCGGAACCGAATCTAAAAAGGCATCGGCAATGCCGGTCACCAGGTTTGTAGCACCGGGACCAGATGTAGCAATAACTACACCGGGCTTTCCAGTAACCTTGGCATATCCCTCTGCCGCATGTACAGCGCCCTGCTCGTGGCGGGTTAAAATGTGTGGAAAGTTAGCCTGATACAAAGCATCATAAAGAACTAATATCGGCCCACCCGGGTAGCCAAAAGCCGGATTTACACCCTTGCTCTCTAAAAACGAAACAATTATCTGTGCACCGTTCATCTGCATTCTCCTGTCAATTTTTGTGAAGAACTAACTATTAAACAGAAGGGAAAGGTCGATTCATACTAGCGCCATGCGCCGCAGAGTCAGCCAGCTGCTCATAACGAGCCAAAATCCCTGTCAGTTTGCGAGCCGGGACTGCCGCCGGTTTGCGGGCCTTAAGTACTGAATCCTCAACCAATAAGTCAATCCGGCGAGCCGGAATATCAATGGAGATCAGATCACCCTCCTGAACCAAAGCCAAAGGACCACCTACAGCCGCTTCCGGGCAAACATGTCCAATTGAAGCACCACGGGTTGCACCGGAGAATCTACCATCCGTGATCAAAGCAACACTCTTATCCAACCCCATGCCGGCTACAGCAGAAGTAGGGGTTAACATCTCGCGCATACCGGGACCACCACGAGGACCCTCAAAGCGAATGATAATAACATCTCCGGGTTTAATCTCTCCAGCAAAAATAGCTGCCGTAGCTTCTTCTTCAGACTCAAAGACTCTAGCCGGGCCTTGATGAACCAGCATTTCCGGTAACACTGCCCCCTTCTTGACGATCGCCCCCTCCGGAGCCAGATTACCCCGTAGCACTGCCAATCCGCCATCAGCGGCAACAGGAGAGCTATACTGAGCTACCACAGAAAGATCCGCACCTTTCTTCCCTTTGAGGCGAGCTTCCAGATTGTCATCTACCGTGGTAACCTGCAAATTCAATATGCCGGTTTTGGCTAATTCAGCCATAACAGCCGTAATGCCACCCACTTCATTCAGATCAGTAATAAATACAGAGCTGGCCGGATTAAGTTTACTAAGCTGCGGTGTGGAGTCAGTCACCGAGGCAATATCCTCCATGGAAAGCTCATAACCGGCTTCCCGTGCAATCGCCAAAAGGTGAAGAACACTATTGGTAGAGCCACCTAGAGCCATATCCACTCGTAAGGCGTTGATAATAGAGGCTTGATTGAGGATTTGACGGGCGTTGACGCCCTTTTCCAACAGCTTCATGATCTGCATACCAGTGTCTTTGGCCAGACGTCTCCGAGCCGAGAAAACAGCCGGAATCGTACCATTCCCCGGTAAAGCCATACCCAAAGCTTCGGTAATACAGTTCATAGTATTCGCTGTATACATACCTGAACAGCTACCACAGGTGGGACAGCAAGCCATCTCCATCTCCGCCAGTTCTTCCCCGGAAATTTTACCGGCGGCATAACTGCCGGAAGCTTCGAACATGTCAGACAAGCCAATTCGCTTACCATGATAATTACCTGGAAGCATCGGTCCGCCGGAAAGGAAAATAGCCGGAATATCTAGGCGAGCGGCAGCCATGAGCATACCCGGAACCACTTTGTCGCAGCTGGGAATAAAGACCACGGCGTCTAAGGGCTGTGCCATCAAAACCAATTCACAGGAATCGGCAATAACATCTCTGCTAACCAGAGAGTATTTCATACCCACATGGTTCATGGCCGTACCGTCACAGACTCCGATGGCCGGAAATTCTAGGGGTACACCTCCAGCCATCCGAATACCATCCTTAACAGCTTGGGTTAAGTCTCTCAAGTGCATGTGTCCGGGAATGAGCTCGGAAAAGGAATTCACTACTCCGATCAAAGGGCGCTTTAGCTCCTCGGGAGTTAATCCCAGAGCATAAAACAAGGACCGATGGGGAGCTCGGCTGGACTCTTGTGTCATTTGACTACTGCGTTCATTTTTCATCTTGTCACCCACTTACATCTTACTTCGGTTAGGAAGTCAATTTATTTTAATAATTCTATCACTTTTGCCGTCATTTCTCTCGTCCCTAGAACAGTAAACTTATCATCATAGGCAATATCCCCGGTACGGTATCCTGCCTTAAGGACTTGAGCTACAGCCGCTTCAACGGCCTCGGCTTCGGCTACCAGTTGAAAAGACCATCTTAGCATCATTGCTACAGACAGAATTGTGGCCAGGGGATTGGCCTTATTCTCACCGGCAATATCCGGGGCAGAACCATGAACCGGTTCATACATTCCAGGAGTATTAGGTTTACCCAAAGACGCCGAGGGAAGCATTCCAATGGATCCGGTAATCATACCGGCTTCATCTGACAAAATGTCGCCAAACATATTGGAAGTAACCATCACATCAAAGGAACTGGGACGTCTTACCAACTGCATGGAAGCGTTATCCACGTACATGAATTCTACACTAACATCAGGATACTCTTTTGAAACATTTGTTACAACTTCTCGCCAGAGCCGGGAACTTTCCAAGATATTAGCCTTATCTACACATAAAAGCTTCTTTTGTCTGCCTCTGGCCAAGGTAAAGGCTACCTCCACAATGCGCTCAATTTCACTAGTACTATAAGCTTCCGTGTCCCAAGCCGTTACACCACCTTCTTCATTTGCCTTACGTCCACGCTCACCAAAATAAATGCCGCCGGTTAATTCCCGCACAATCATTATATCAATACCACTACTAATTAATTCTTCTTTAAGGGGCGAAGCCGAGGCTAACTCAGGATATAAGATGGCCGGACGCAGATTAGCGAAGAGCCCCAGACCGGCTCTCAACCCTAACAAAGCCTTCTCAGGTCGCTCGCCTCCGGGCAATGTATCCCATTTAGGGCCGCCAACTGCACCCAGCAAAACAGCATCACTTTTTTTACAGGCGGCTAAAGTCGCCGCTGGAAGCGCTTCTCCCGTAGCATCAATGGCACTGCCCCCGGCCAACAGTTCCTCAAAAACAAATTGGTGGTGGAATTTCTCACCAATAACCTTTAAGACTTCACAACTTCCGCTGGTTACTTCCGGTCCGATTCCATCTCCGGGAATTACGGCAATTTTGTATGTACCCATTTCTTCATCCTCCAAGTAGCATTTATTGTTTAGAAATATAACCTACCAAACCATCAGCTGCAATAATTTTGCTGATAAATTCGGGAAAAGGTTTCGCAGTATAGGATATGCCGGAAGTAAGATTATTGATGATACCGCTGGAGAAATCAATCTCTACCACATCACCATGGGAAATCCCCTCCGAGGCTTCTTTAGATTCCAGAATTGCCAGTCCCATGTTAATAGCATTGCGGTAGAAAATTCTGGCAAAAGATGGAGCGATAACGCAGGAAATGCCGCTGGCCTTGATGGCAATGGGGGCATGTTCCCGGGAAGAACCACAACCAAAATTAGGTCCGGCAACAATAATATCACCAGCCTCTACTTGCTGAACAAAGGTCTGGTCAATATCCTCCATGCAGTGTTTCGCCAACTCTATAGGATCAGCAGTATTTAGGTAACGAGCCGGAATAATAACATCGGTATCTACATTGGCACCGTATTTAAAAACTTTTCCCTTTGCTTTCATACGTATTCTCCTTCTTCTTCAACTAAAAAAACTATAAACCATGAACAAGGTAAGATTTAGACCTCCGTAGGGCTGGCAATTCGACCCAATATGGCCGAAGCAGCTGCCACAGGTACACTGGCCAAATAAACTTCGGATTCAGGATGACCCATCCGACCCACAAAATTCCGATTGGTAGTGGCGACACAGCGCTCACCTTTAGCCAGAATTCCCATATGTCCACCTAAACAAGGACCACAGGTGGAAGCAGATACCACACAATTAGCCTCGGCAAAAATTTCAAGCAGTCCCTCCTTGAGAGCCGCCTTCCAAACCCTCTGGGAACCGGGCAGAATAATACAGCGCAGACCCTTTTTGACCTTTTGACCCTTTAACACCGTAGCCGCTACCCGCAGATCTTCTAAACGTCCGTTGGTACAAGAACCGATAACCACCTGATCAATCTTAACTTCCGGAAAAGTTCCTACGGTTTTAGCATTTTCAGGTAAATGGGGGAAAGCTACCGTCATCGGCACTTGAGCCAAATCAATCTCGATAACCCGTTCATAGTCCGCATCACTGTCAGCAGTGAAAACCTGATAATCACCGGCGGCAAAAGTATCCGATGCAAATACCTTAAGATAGTCTATCGTCTGGTGATCCACAGGAAAAATTCCGTTTTTACCACCGGCTTCAATGGCCATGTTGCAGATGGTTAGGCGATCAGCCATGGTTAAGGAAGCCACTCCCGGACCGGAAAATTCCATAGACTTATAGAGTGCACCATCTACACCAATCATGCCGATAATGTATAGAATCAAATCTTTACTGGTAATATTTTCCGGCAGTTCCCCTGTTAAGTGAAAAGAAATTGCCTCCGGAACCCGAAACCAAGTTTTGCCGGTAGCCATGGCACAGGCTAAGTCCGTAGAACCTACCCCTGTAGCAAAAGCCCCTAACGCTCCATAGGTACAAGTATGAGAATCGGCGCCAATAATAGCGCTGCCGGGAGCAACTAAGCCATTTTCCGGTAAAATAACATGCTCAACGCCCATTTCCGGATCACCAATCTCATAGTAATGGCTGAGCTCCTGAGCGTGGGCAAAATCACGAATTTTCTTACAGTGTTCGGCTGACTTAATATCTTTGTTTGGGGTAAAATGGTCGGGAACTAAAGCTACTTTATGTTTATCAAAAACGCCGCCCACACCGGTCTGGGCAAAAACATCAATGGCCGGTGGTGTGGTTACATCATTACCCAGTACCAAGTCCAGATTGGCCTCAATCAATTGACCGGCTTCCACTTTGTCCAGTCCCGCATGGCTGGCTAGAATCTTCTGTGTCATTGTCATTCCCATAAGTGTATCCTCCAATTTCATAGCAAATTATCTGCTGAACCGTCCTTAAACCAACTGCGATTGTAATCGCCTCCGCATCAGGGGATATTCTAAAGAATCTACCAACGCCTGATAAGAGGCGGTAATAATGTCAGTGGAAACCCCCACTGTCCGCCAAGTACTCTGTCCGTCGGTGGATTCGATCAGAACCCTTACCACCGAGGCAGTGGACTCACTGCTGAGAACCCTAACTTTATAGTCGGAAAGATGGTTCTTCTTAAGTTCGGGATAAAAAACTTCCATGGCCTTACGTAACGCACTATCCATTGCGTTAACCGGGCCATCCCCCTCAGCGGCGGTCACTTCGTTCTTTCCCTCAACGGTTATCTTAATAAAGGACGTTGCCGACCATTCCCCCACATGTGGAAATTCCGAGTTAACCGTCAAACGCTTGAGGTCAAAATAGGGTTTATATAGCCCCAGCTCTCTGCAAACCAGTAGCTCTTGAGAGGCTTCGGCGCCTTCAAAACTGTAACCACTATGCTCAAGCTCCTTCACCTTGGCTAATACCTGCACCACCTCCGGCGCAGCTTTATCCATGTCTGGTCTGATCTTCTGAATCAGTGCCAAAACAGCCGCTTTTCCAGCTATTTCTGAAACCAACAAGCGACGAGAATTCCCCACCACCTCCGGACTAACGTGCTCATAGGTGCGCGAATTCTTCTTGATTGCATCCACGTGCATACCGGCTTTATGGGAAAAAGCTGAAACACCCACATAAGGTGCATTACCCGGTAAACTTACATTCTCTAAATCAGCCAACTTTCTGGCAATCGTAGTCAGGAGAGGCATCTTATCAGCTGGAATACATTGATAACCATATTTCAACTGTAAATTAGGAATAATCGTCGATAAATTAGCGTTACCACAGCGTTCGCCAATGCCATTAAAAGTACCCTGTACATGACGCGCACCAGCTAAAACAGCCGCAATAGAGTTAGCAACTGCGACACCGGAATCATTATGGCTGTGAATCCCCACTTTGCAAGCAGTATTGGCCATAAGTCCCACAGCTTCCGCCACTAAAGAAGAAATCTCCTCCGGCATAAAGCCCCCATTGGTATCACATAAACAGACACAAATAGCCCCTGCCTCCTGGGCCGCTCGAAGACAGGCGTGAGCATAGGCACTATTATCCGCCGCCGCTTCAAAATAATGTTCTGCGTCGAAAATAACTTTTTTGCCATGCGCTACAAAATAGGCCGTAGTTTCAGCAATCATCTCCAGATTCTCTTCCGGAGTGGCACGCAAAATCTCTTTCACTTCAAAATCCCATACCTTACCGAAAAAAACAACCGTATCCGTATTTGCTTCCAGAAGAGACTGAATCTGAGAATCCTCTTCACAGCTCTTGTCTTTACGCTTCGTACTACCAAAAGCACATAAATGAGTCTTGTCTTCTTCACGCTGATTGAAAGCCGCAAAAAACTCCCGATCCTTAGGATTACTGCCGGGATTACCAGCCTCAACATAAGCGATTTCAATCTGGGAAAGCGCCTCAAAAACAGCTAATTTGTCATTAACAGAAAAGGAAATACCCTCGGCCTGTGCCCCATCCCTTAAAGTGGTATCCAGAATGTCTACCCTTATCTGTCCGTTGATCTGCTTATTCATCGCTCCGCCTTTCTATAATCTGCCTTATGATTTATAGCTCCATAAGCGCGACTTCACCTTATACCAAAAGCATACTCATAATCCCCCAAAGCCACAATCACACGAACCCTATAATTTCTTACTGTTTTCTGCTTTTCCCTTCCCTCCAGTCCTATCCATACCCAAAACCGCTGGAGCAGAGCGCAAAGTATTCTTTTCCTGACGAAAAAGTGAAGGCGTTATCTGGTAGACCCCCTGAAAGCTCCGGTTAAAACTCCTCACACTATCAAAACCCACCTCATAGGCAATCTGGGTAATGGTATTGTCACTGGCTAATAGTAATTTAGCTGCCTCCTCCACCCGCAGGCGCCCCACATATTCCGGAAGACTGAGCCCGGTAAGCCGCTTAAATAGGCGTGAAAAGTGCGAAGTGCTCAGCCCAAACTTCTGCGCTAACCGGTCTCTGGAAAGTCCTTCGGCATAGGCCACCTCTAAATAACTCAGAATCTCCTGAATCAGATCCAGCTCCCCTTGGCGGTTCTTTGGCAGCCATTCCCACTCTCCCAGTTCTTCCCTTCTGGCCAGTGTAGCTAACAGAAGTTGTATTTTACTTTGACAAACCCACGTGAAATAAGGCTCCTTGCGCCTTCGCTCTTCAGCTATATCTCTTAAAAGATTCTCCACCCATGCCTTTAGCTCCTCCTGCCGGTCTACCTGCCAATGAGCCGAAGTATCTATTTCCATATATGGCAAAAGCTCCGGCCGAAAAATCACCAAAATCCCCTGCGCCTCTGCGATCTTCTTGTAGTAGTGCACTTGCCAAGGAGCAATAAGTAGCCCCTGACCGGCAGACAGTTCAACTAGCCTGTCCCCCACGGCAATTTGCTGTTGCCCAGAGAAAATATAAAGAATCTCATAGTCTTGATGCCAGTGGGGCAAAAAATCCATAGCCGCAACTGGTTCTATAGAAAAAGCAAATCCATCTTGGTATTTTCGCTGTTCATGAAAGGCCTTCATCGCATCGCCTCCAACTTGAAATAATCTGTCTACAAATTAGCACAAAATGACCATACTATAAAGCCCATTCTTTCTATTATGACATTAGTTAAGACATTTTTTGAAATATGAATAGGAGTAACCCACTATGAAAAAAGCACTAATTGTCCAAGGAGGCTGGGATGGTCATGAACCGGTTCAGGTAGCAGAAATATTTGCCCGCGTGTTAACCGAAGAAGGCTTCTCTGTAGAAATCTCCGATACCCTAGACAGTTTTTTAGATTACGAACATTTATTGTCCATGGATTTGATTATTCCAGAATGGACTATGTCCAAAATCACCCCTGAGCAATCAAAAAATATCCGCAATGCCATTGCTAGCGGTGTTGGTCTGGCTGGTTGCCACGGCGGCATGTGCGACGCCTTCCGTGAGGATGTAGACTGGCAGTTCATGACCGGCGGTCAATGGGTAGCCCATCCCGGCGGTGACAATACCCCCTATGAAGTAAACATTTCCGGCAACTCCAGCCCCATTATCCAAGGGTTAAAAGACTTTCAGGTTTCTTCCGAGCAGTACTATGTACATGTCGATCCTGCCATTGAGGTGCTGGCTACAACCCTCTTCCCCAATCCGGCTGCCCGAGGTTTTCACATGACGAATCCACTGGTTCAGGTTCCTGTAGTCTGGACTAAGCGCTGGGGACATGGCCGAGTCTTTTATAATTCTCTAGGGCATCACGCAGATGTTTTTGATGCCTACGAACCTTTAGAATTAATGCGCCGTGGTTTCCTCTGGGCTGCAGCAGGCAAAGCCGAAGCCTTAGCCCAAGGTGCAACTATCGATCAGTTTATTGATGTAGAGGAGGTTCCTCATGAATAAGACAAAAGTTGGTGTAGTCGGCTGCGGTAATATTAGCAGCATCTATCTGGAAAATTTAACCACTCTGTTCAAAGAGGTCGAAGTCCTAGCGGTAGCCGATGTGATCAGTGAGCGGGCACAGATCCAAGCCGAAAAATATCACATTCCATTTGTGCTCAGCACCGAAGAAATTCTAGCTCATCCCGAGATTGACATCATACTCAACTTGACCACGCCCCCCTACCATTTCGAAGTTTGCCAAAAGGCACTGCTTGCTGGTAAATCCGTCTACGTGGAAAAACCCCTCTCCATCAAGCTTGAGGACGGACGAGCCCTCCAAAAACTAGCCGCCGAAAAAGGGCTGCTATTGGGCGGTGCACCAGATACCTTCCTTGGTGCCGGTCTCCAAACCTGCATCGAACTGATTCATTCCGGCAAACTAGGTCAAATCGTCGGCGCAACAGCCTTCATGGCCTGTCACGGACACGAAAGCTGGCATCCAGATCCTGAGTTCTATTATCAAGTAGGCGGCGGCCCGATGTTCGACATGGGACCCTACTACCTAACCGCCCTTTTCGCCATGCTGGGCCCGGCTCGCCGAGTAACCGGCAGCACACGAATCTCCTTCCCGGAGCGCACCATCACCAGCGAAAAAAAGCATGGCCAAAAAGTTACCGTAGAAGTACCTACCCATGTAGCCGGAATCATTGACTTTGAAAGCCAAGCCATGGCTACCATCTTAACCAGCTTCGATATGTGGGAATCAAACCTCCCCCGAATCGAAATCTACGGAAGTCTGGGAACCCTCTCCGTACCCGACCCCAACACCTTCGGTGGCCCGGTAAAACTACATCTGGCAGGCAAAGAAGGCTTTGAAGAGATTCCTCTCACACGGCCTTTCTCCGAAAATAGCCGTGGCCTAGGGGTTGCCGACATGGCACGTGCCCTCCGACAAGGCAGCAAAAACTTCTGCGCTAATGGCGACCTCACCCTCCACGTTCTGGAAGCCATGCACGGATTTCACATTGCCGCCGAAGAGGACAAGCATTACTTTATGCAGAGCCGCTTCTCCTCTCCCGTACTACTAGAGGATGCCACCGCTCTCTAAGAAGATGCATTGTCGTTAATGAACCAGTCACTCCTGATGCCCCAGCTTAAAACACCGAACCCACCGGAAGTTTTGAGTTGGGGCTTTTTGTGTGGGGGGCATTAGAAACATGAACAGGATACACATAGTAAGTGGCCGTACTGACTGGGAAGACACCTTTCGGCAGTAACTCTTCATAATACTCAGGGCATCTGTCAAAAGTGCTTTAAGTACGAAGATGGAAAGGTCAGCATCTGCCCGGAAAGTAAAAAGTTATCGTATCAAGATATTTCTGTCATGAAATAAATATACATTACAAGTTAATTTTTTGCTAATTTTTTCTTTAAATTGCTATAAGAAAATTTACCATATATCATAACCACTACTAGTATTCTTCGCACTCTACTGCGAAATTCTTTATATTATCAAAAATATACCTTAATCCATTCAAGAAATTGCAAAACCCTTGAAAGAAGAAGCAACATTATCTATGTCAAAAAATTTCTTCTGAAAAATAGTCCACCGCTTCCCAATTTTTAATATGATTTAATTCTCTAGATCATATTATAATTCAAGCTGTATTTTCAATGTTTAATATACATGTTATAGTATATCAAATCTATTGATGCTAAGTTTTCTACCATAGTCTATAATACATAGGTGAATAAATAAGGTTATAATTAAATCTCAAATTACTTGTTATATCTTCTTTAAAAGTTTTTTGTCTATAGGAGGAATTATGAAACACTTTATCTATTTTGACTCAAGTACTATAACATCAATAGTGGCTCAACATTATAAGGGTATAATTAAAGAAATTGTAGAAGAGAATCAAACTGGAGAAAATAATTCTTCCAAATCAGTAGCTGCTGTAGAATCATCTGCCGAGGCTAAGGTTAGTGCTGGTATTATTGCTAATATAAAAGCCACGTTCAGTGGAAGGCTGGAGACTGAAAAGAGTTCAACAGATACTGAACTTACTAAAGAAGTTAAAATAAGGATTCAACATGATGATATTTTTGATCTAGCATATTCTGCACTAAAGCCTTTAAAATCATCTTCTTTAATTGAAATTGGTCAATATATAGAGATTGAAGATGATTTTGAATTAGTTAATTTGGATAGTTTTAAAAAAATGTTTTCTTCGAAAACAGCCACACGAGCATGGTTAAATCAGATTGACGTTCAGAAAGAAGAGAATGAACGCTTGGAAGCAGGAAAACCTACATTAAATAAAAACGAGAAATTAAGCATAATTAATAAATCTAATCGCGAATATGATATTATTCATGAAAATATTAACGCTCTTCTGGAAAACCTTCCCTCGTCTCTCTTTCTTGTTTCTAAGAATAGGCTTCTAGTACCACTTGTTAAAGATTTTTTTAGAGAAAATCCGGAATTAGTTAGTTTTAAGTATAGAAGAAAGATGACTTGTCTTGGATTAGTTGTAAACCAGTTGGCATCTCAAGATGATAAATCAAATGTATTGACAGAAGCTCAAAATCAGTTAAGAACTTTATTATATCAGCAGTTTTGGGGGTCAGGTTCGGATATTAGCAATTCTGAAATACTGGATGCTAGCAAGGTGGCGATGATATTACATCCACTCGCATTGTATTTTAAGATAGATTAAAAGTAGGGATACTGCTTAAGGAATAAATTATCAGCACGATGGAGGACTAAAATGGCAAATCATCTCGAAAAAATTGATATATTTGGACTGCACAATGTTAGGGACTACAGTATTTCATTTAAAGATAACAAACTAATTATTGTTGGTGAAAATGGGTCAGGAAAAACCACGATATTTAAGATTATATATTATGCACTATCGTGTGACTGGTATTCTTTACTTAACTTTGCATTTGATAGTATTTCTATTCATTTTTCAGGTAATGATGCAATCCTAATTGAAAAAAAATTATTGCACGATGTATATCCTTCGAACTACATTATTCGAGATGCAGCCTTTCCGAGAGGACTGCAACAAAACATTGCAGTGAATACTATTAATCGTAAAATTAATAATTTTGTAAGCCCTCAGTCGAAAGACTACAACAATAAATCTGAGGCTTACGATGGCTTATTACTTAATTCAGCAATTTCCAATAGAAATAATACAGACAATTTAGCAATAAGGGAACTTAGCAGAATTACACAGCAAATTAATGAAGCGTTTGATGTTCAAATATTATACTTGCCAACATATCGAAGAATCGAAGAACAGCTAAAGAATATATTTCCGAACATGAATAGTGATGACTGGAATAAAAGAAGAAAAAAACCTAGAAAGCTTCGGGCAACTGAACTAGTAGAATTTGGTATGGAGGATGTAGAACGTGCGGTTAAAGAGTACCAGAATGATCTAAATGATTTCTCACGAGCTCATCAAAACAAATTAACTTTAGGGTATCTTAGTGAGATAATTAGTAAGAAGTACGAAGAGGTTGATTTGAAAGAAATTAAACGTTTATCTACTATCGAAATAGCCGATATTCTTAATCGAATAGATTCTAGTATTCTTCCAGATAGCCAAAAGTGGAAAATTGTAGAAATTCTTAATGTGGTTAAAGAAACCAACAAACCACCAAATAATGTCCAAGATAAAATAATTTGTCATTATTTTCTTAATCTTATTGACTTCAATACAGAAATCAATAAAAGGGAAACTACAATTTTAACATTTATTAAAAAATGTAATTCTTACTTAGTTAATAATATTCTGTCATATGATAACAAGACCTTCTCTTGCAAAGCATATAATAAGCATGGCAACGACATTGGCTCGGAAATTCATTTCCAAGACTTATCTTCTGGCGAAAAGCAAATAGTTTCATTATTTAGCTATCTCAATTTAACTCAAGAAAAGTCTGTTTTTGTTTTTATTGATGAACCAGAGCTATCCTTGTCCGTTGACTGGCAAAGAACATTTTTGGTAGACATTTTGAGTAGTGCCTGTTGCAAAGGACTTTTTGCAACTACCCATTCGCCATTTATCTTTGACAATGAACTTGAGGAGCATGTTCACGGTATTAACGAATTTTGTACAAGGGGGTAATTACTTTGATTACAAAAGATCACTTAGTATCAGCTAGGGAGAGAACAAATGTTGTCTTGCTTAAGCTTATGCATCAATACAAGAAAAATGAAAACAAACTCTATCTGATTGTCGAAGGAAATGACGACTATGCTTACTATAAGTGTGTCATGGCACGATACCCTAAAAACAATTACGAGATTCTTGTTGCAAGCGGTAAAAAAAATGTTTTAAGAACTCACTCAAATCTTGATTGGAAAGAATATTCTGAGAACCACATATTATTTTTTGTAGATCGAGATCTTTCAGACATACTACAAGAACCAGTTCCAACTGCAATTAATGTTTATGTAACTGATAGTTATTCAATTGAGAATTACCTATTTAATGAACATACATTATTTATAGCATTAGAACTTTTTGAGGGTATTCGCGAATTAAGTCAAGATGAAAAAAACTATATTTCAAAATTATATTATGAAGCTCGAATTGAGCACGAAAAAATTTTCCTGCAAATTATGGCATGGATTCTATATTGGTTGGAGAATGGACTTAATCCAAGCCTAAATAATTTAAACGATAAAAAATTGTATGTGATTAGGCAGGGAATTCTAAAGCTTAATCAGGAATATAATAACCAATCACTCTTCATAAAAATTCATGAAATATGTGGAGTGGATTTTTCCTGTAACGATATAACTCTACAAATAAAAAAACTGAAGAGTTATGGAAGTCCGGACAGATTCATACGTGGAAAATACATACAAGCTTTTTTTGTAGAATTTGTAAAGTCAATTGCATTATCAGCGCATGAGATATTATCAAATAGGACAGTTTCCAGAGCAGTTAATTCTATTCATAACAAAAATGTATTGACAGTATTATGCGGCTATATGCCTACACCAGATACTCTTGTTACATTTCTAAGCAAATTCTGTGATTAAAGAGACTTGTAGAATGAAAAGAAACAGATATATTCTAACAAGTATGTTAATGGGAACCATGTTGTTATCATCTTGTTCATTGGCAGAAAAATTCTCCCATTAAATTTTTGAGAAAACTGTTCAAGGGGCGGTTAATATATTAGGGAAAATAAATTTTGGAGAAAAATTTGAGGAGGATGTATTTTTCGTAATTTGGGAACCTTGAGATCTGCTTCACGAGTTCGCCCAAAAATAGGCTTAATTGGCCAACTACATCTTTTACAGCTATAATGTACTATAAAATCAACGTGCAAAAAGTAAGAGGTAGATAGTTCATGTTATTAGCAGCGGACGAGATTAGCAAAAAATATGCCGACAAAGTGCTCTTGAATAGTATTTCCTTTTACTTGCAAGAGGGCGATAAAGTAGGAATCATAGGTGTTAACGGAACGGGGAAATCTACCCTGCTTAAGATTCTATCCCAAAAGGAAAGTCCCGATCAGGGTAAGGTCACTGTAAATAGTGGCGTGAGAATGGAATACTTAGCCCAAAATCCTGAATGGGATAATACATTAACGATTTTGGAACAGGTCTTTGAAGGAGCGAATGCTGCACTTAAGGATACAAAAGAATTTGAAGCCAAAGCTATTCTTAATAAGCTAGGGCTTTCAGATTATAATAAACGGATCGGTGAACTTTCCGGCGGCCAGAAGAAACGCTTAGCTTTAGCGGAAGCCTTGGTTCATCCCAGTGAAGTCTTACTATTAGATGAACCCACTAATCACTTAGATAATCAGATGATTTTATGGCTGGAGAATTACTTAATCAAGTTTTCAGGGGCCATTATTATGGTGACCCATGACCGGTATTTTCTAGACAGGGTTACCCAAAGAATTGTCGAATTAGATCAAGGCAACCTATATAATTACCAAGGAAACTACAGCGAATTTCTTAAGCTTAAAAGTCAACGGCAAGAAATGGAACTGGCCTCAAATCGTAAGGCTAAGAGTCTTCTAAGACGTGAACTAGAATGGATGCAGCAAGGTCCTAAAGCCCGGGGCACCAAGAGCAAGGATCGTATGTTGCGCTTTGAAGAATTAAAAGAAAAGAGCCAGATTTCCAGTCAAGATAAATTGGAAGTATCCTCCATTGCGTCCAGGCTGGGCAAAAAAATTATAGAAATTGAACATGTCTGTAAAAGCTATGGTAATCTAATTTTAGTAAAGGACTTTAGTTACTTTATTAGAAGAGATTCAAGAATCGGAATTATTGGGGATAATGGCCGGGGCAAATCTACCTTGTTAAATCTTATATGTGGCAATATCGCTCCAGATACAGGAGAAGTAGTGCGAGGAGAGACTGTTAAGATCGGCTATTTCACTCAAGAGTCTAGAGATATGGATATTTCGCTTAAGGTAATTGATTATATTCGTAATATTAGTGATGTTATTGAGACACCAGAAGGTACATTTACTGCTAGTAAAATGCTGGAGAGATTTTTGTTCCCACCAGCCTTACAGTGGAATACAATTAGTCGTTTATCCGGCGGTGAAAGGCGGCGTCTCTATTTGTTAAGCATCCTTATGGCCGCCCCTAATGTACTTATACTAGACGAACCTACCAACGATCTAGATATCGAGACTTTAACTATTCTAGAGGACTATCTGGAGCATTTTGTGGGTCCCATTCTCACTGTCTCTCATGATCGATATTTTCTAGACAAAGTCGTCGAAGAGATTTGGGAATTTGATGAGAATGGTACCATTCTTCAGTATACGGGAAATTACAAAGATTATTTAGAGAAAATTGATAATCAGCCAGCCAAGATTAATCAGACAGTTAATGCTCTACCAAAGCCAAGTCGAAAGCGCCAGAAAAAACTTGCATTTACTTTTCAGGAACAGCGGGACTATGAAACTATTGATGAGCGCATTCAGGTGATTGAGGACAATATTAAGGATATAGATTGTTTGATCCAGCAACAGGCTACAGACTATGTGAAGCTGCAAGAGCTAATGGCGCAAAAACTTAACCTAGAGCAAGAGCTAGAAGCGGCAACGGAGCGCTGGATTTATTTGCAAGAGCTAGAGGAAAAAATTTCTAAAGACCAAGAAGTCTAAGCTAGAGCTCAACTCCTCATACAATTGCAAAAGGAAATAAAAAGGTTACTCTAAACAATTAAGAATACCGGACAAAAAAAGAACCTAAAGCCCTAAAGCTCTAAGTTCTTCATCTGGTGGGTAGTAATGGACTCGAACCATCGACCCCTTGCATGTCAAGCAAGTACTCTAACCAGCTGAGCTAACCACCCAAACGCTAGACCATTATAATGGATGAAAGGGCTTCTGTCCAGTAGTTTGGCCGAAATTCCTGTTGATATGCCCTTAAAAAACCATCCATCTCAAATCTAGTAATCAATCCCCCCTCTTACAAAACATCTTTGCAAATTCCGGGAGCACAAATGACCGATAGCAAACCGTCTTTTGTAGGTCTACTATATGCAAAAAATTATAAAGCGGCGAAATCTCGAGTAGATTCACCGCATGGTAATACAACCGAGGAGGAAATGATATGCTTACTGCTTATCCAATTATTTTACATCCCTTTGAAAATGGTTTTATTGTATCAAGTCCTGACTTTGATATTGATACCCAAGGGAAAGACATTGCAGAAGCCATTTATATGGCGAGGGATGCTATTGGTTTAACTGGTATAACGCTTCAAGATATAGGGCAAAGCCTTCCTAACCCTTCAAGCAAAGCTTTTTCAACAGAGGCAGTCGATATTGTAACCTATGTCGATGTGGATTTTAATGCCTATCGAGCCTCTTTAGATCAGCGAACCATCAGAAAAAACTGTACCATCCCCTCCTGGCTAAATGCAGCTGCGGAGAAGGAAAACATTAATTTCTCTGAAGTTTTACAAAATGGATTAATGCAACGATTAGACCTTTATAAACCGCCGGTTAGAGGTAACGGCCTGCCTACGACACGCCGAACTAGTGGAAAAGAATCGAGGAGCTAAATAACTAATCTCTTTAGCAGATGGTCAGTAATGGACTCAAACCATCGACCCCTTGCATGTCAAAAAGCGGCTCAGCCCAATAACACACACCCTAGACTAGCTATCCGCTTCAATTACCAGTAGCTGTCCCGGCAAAATCTCCAACCGCTCATGATTTTTTAAGGGTGTTCGCTCAATTAACTGTCCAGTTTCAGAGTAGCGTAGCAGCAAAGCACCGTGTAGCGACCACTCCCCATCAATCATGAATTGGAGCATTTTATCACCGGAGTTAATGATTACCACTTGTAGGCTTTTCTCTTGTTTGAAAGCATAGGCTGATAAGCCGCTCTCCTCAAGCTTTGAGCCATCCTCCGGCGAGGAGAAGCTAACCTTCATTGCCTCACCTTGAGCGGCTTTAGCTAGAGCCCTCTGCGCTGCCAATAAGATTTGTCTTTGCTCTATCTCCTCTTCCCAAGGCAGCCTGCTTTCCGCCCCTCTCACAGTCACCGCCTCGCTACTATTACCTAAAAATAATTCCGATAATAGAGTATAGGTAGATTGACCCAGATCGTGAAGAAGTACTTCTGCGGCCTCTGCCATGGATACAGAAACCGGCTGAAAGCCCTTTGAATCAGCCTCTTTAGAAGTATCAATCAGGTATTTATTCATAACTGCAGAATAAATCCACTCGTCACCTAGACTTTGAGGCCGAAGGGGACGACGGGGAATAGAATCAAAATAGCTTCGGTAACCTTTAGCCACAGCTTCTCCCCAAGACAACAAGTAAGAGCCTTCGTCATTCTCTGCCAGATTACTAACCTGAAGCGCTCCGGTGTGATAATCCGCTGCTGACAACATGGTTCCGCCACTATAATTCATGCTATCCAGAAAAACCAATTGATCTTTTATGTCCAAGTAGTAATCAGAAGCTTTAAATAGGTTGATAACATAGTCCACATAGGCTCCCCGCTGCATGTCTGTCACAAAAATACCTTGGCGATCACTAATCTCAAAGACAATCCGTTCAAACTGTTGACTCCAAGGAATAGCCGTACCATTTTCAACGCGAAGCCGCCCGTAAGGATCGGAAATTCCGCCGCATAAATAGCCCATCAGTTGATTAATCGTTGTGGGATGCATATTGGCACCAATAATCAGCCACGGATTCGCTTCACTTTTTTGTGCCAGAGATAAAGCCGACTCCAAGTCTGTGTTACCACCATAAACGGTCTTGTTATTTTGAGTTGTAGCCACACTATTACCAAAAGCCTGACGCCAAGCCTGGTTAGGAAAGCCCAGTGCGCCCAAGCCAACATTTTCAAAACGAAGGTAGGCGGGTTTTGAGTCCTTCATCAAAGTACTAAGGGAGTCCGACACAGACAGGTCAGCCTCGGACTCAAGACCCAGATAGACTCTGTCAATGTAGAGTGTGCCGGCACCCTGAAAACCAAGGTTGAAGTAAATATTAGCATTCGCCTGCTCTCCTGAGTTTTCCCTGGGTGGAACAAATGTAAAGGAGTACTGGCGCCACCCATTCCCCACATCACTAAAGCGTGTTCCTTGTGAAGGGAAATTCCCTGAAAGCCAGGCCATTACCTCGCCATTTTGAATTCCATCTTGACGGAGCCAGACATCAATACGATAAAATACGCCGGATTGAAAGACCGTCCCATCCTCTTTGGTCAGAGCTTGGGTTATGAAACTACTTTCCGAACTACCAACCTCAGCCGGTGCCTTCAGAACCAAAGCCACCTCACCACTCCCTGCCGGAGCTTCCGGCGATAGTAGCCATTGGGCTTTATCATTCATTTTCTTCCAGTTACCCTCTGTCCGAAAATTTTCACCTTCCAGAGGGGATTGGCTTACTTCTAAAATGCAAAGATCACCGCTTTGAAAAACTGTATCAGTTTGAGTATCATCAATTTGAACTACAGTGCAAAGTTGAGCCAGATAAGCTTGGTTGTCCTGAGAAAACAATATTCTGTTGCCCGTTGCCGCCCCCATCAGGTTCGTCTGCGGCAGAACATTTTGTTTCAGAGGACTCCAGCTCTTGGCCGAATCACCGGAAAAGTACAGCGCCCCTCCCTGCGTTAGAATCAGCAGCTCACCATCGTGAGGTATAAGGATTTGTTTAATCGGTAGAGGTTTATTATCTCGATCCAAAGCTTTAGATTGGGTAAAGCTAAACGTACCGGTCTGAACATTATATTTTGCAAGTAAAATCAGACCATTATCAGCGCCAAAAACAAATTGGTTATTCCCATAGGTGGAAGAACACCAAGTAAAATTCCCTGTATCAAAATTCTTTAAAGCTTCTGCCGTAATATCCTGAAAGAATAGACCATTAGCGGTAGAGAAGAGCTTTCCCTGACTGCCCCCTACAAGGGCTCTTGTCCCATCACTAGAAACTGTCTTTAAGTCAATATCAACCTGAAGCCTGTTCATCTGCAAGTTGTCGCGGGACCATAACAAAATTTGCCCTTTATCTCCTACACCTAAGACAGTACGGTTAAGAAAAGCCAGATCTGTCATAGTATCTATCGGCTCTGAGGGCGGATCATAAAGCTGCCACTCTTGGCTATCAAAGGAAGCAGCTAAACCACCCCTGGCTGTCAAAGCCGCAAAACGATTTTCAAAAGCCGCCGCCGCTATAAAATCGTCCTCAACAGCTAAGTCATAGCGCTGAGGTAAAGCAGAAGCAAACCCAGTTATCAATAAGCCTTTCGCCCCTACGGCTAAAGTACTATCTGTGCCAGAGGCAAAATCAAAATAGTCACTGGCTGTAGAATCCAGTGGCGTAATTGGCGCAAACATGCCTAGCTGATTCGGTTGAAAAGAATGAATGGAGCTATCTGTTTTCTGGAGAAGTGTGCCATTCTGATCTAAGGCCATCACCCGGCTCTGTCCACCGTTGAAAAAACCATCGGTAAAGAGACTAGCATTCTTATTCTCTCTTTGTAAATAAATTAGACTGCCTTCCCCACCCAAAACCGTATAGGCCTCATCAAATTGTTCTTTTTCAAAAGATGAACCTTGCAGAAGATTAGGCGAAGGTAAAATAGGAAGAGAGAAACCTAGTCCAGCAGAACTGCTACCCCGTTCTAAAGACTCCGGCTGCTCTAAAGTAATGCGGCTTATCTCCCCCTGCCAAGCAGATAAGCTCAAGATGAAAATAAATAGACCGGCAAAGATCACTAAAGCTAAAAAAACAATACTGGCAACAACAAAGGGACGCTTATGTATTCTTTGAGGCAAACGCAACATGATACCACCTCAACCCTTAGCTCTTAAACGGTAATCTTTGCGCAATTGACTAAAGAAATAAGCGGCAAAGAAGATCGAAAGGAAGCTCAGAATACTGATAGAACTTAGGAGCGCTTCTTCTTCCGGTAAAAACATCGGTATAATCCCACCTGCAAAATTAAAAACAATGTGCATACCAATAGTAAACCATATACTACGGGTGTAGACATAAAACACACCTAGAATAAGTCCACCTACCAAGGCATAACCAATTTGAATCGGCTGACCATGCATCAAGGCAAAAATCAGTGCGGACAAGAATATTGCTGTGGAATCTTTCATTGTCGATCGAAATTCACTTAGTATAAGTCCCCGAAATATCAGTTCTTCAACAATAGGTACCAAGATACCTACAGCCAAGATCAGGACTATTTTCTGAAGCTTTGAATCAGGACTATAAATATTCATCTGCTCCAAATAATCTTGATTAAGCGAGTTAATTAGATCATTGGATTTAGCTAAAAACTGGACAAGTAACATGTATAGCCCAGTAATATAGAGTAGTGCTAAAGCAACCGGTATAACAAAAACCGCCTGCTGGGGTGATGGTACATCATACATGAGCTGTGCCTTTAGCACCTTCCGGTCTATAAGGAACCAGACAAATAAAATGAATAGGCTGAGTAAAGCTCCAATAAAGAGTATACTACCCATATAATTAGTGGTTAATCTTTCGGGATCTTCCACGCGAAAAATAAAAGTTGTAGCTATGGCTCCAACAATCTGCGAAAAAAAATAGAGTAGTACCCCTGCCAAAGGCAGGATAAATGTCCTGAGGCGGACTTTTTGTAATTTGGCCATAAAGCTTGAGTACCTCTATTCTATCTACTACCGTTCTAACCTCTTACTTATTTAACCGATGAGGAAGAAAAGCGGCGCATAAACACATCAAAGGCGTGATCCAGCTCTACCTTCTCTTTAATCGAATAAAAATATTGCTCACCGGAGCGACTAAACTCTGTTCGCATAATCACCAATTCCGGATCAGCATGATTGCCGTCATCCGGTTCGTAATTATACATCACCACATAGTCTCTACCCTGTAAAGCAAAAGAGTCAATTACGGACAGATAATATTCCTTACCATTAACTGCATCACGCACAACAGCCAGAGTATCGTCAGCCCGTTCTATAGAAGCGGCGCCTTGAAAGCGCCGCGACCACTTATTCTTCCGTCTCGTCTTCATCTTCGAATTCTGCTTCCTCACAAAGCCGGTCATACTCAGCATAAACTTCGTCGGCTTCGTCCTCATCCAGACTCATTAAGCCTTCTTCGCCACCATCTAGCTCAACCACCTTGGTAATAACCAGTTCCGGCTCTTCATCATCCAGAGTAACCAATACACAGTAAGCTTGATCTTTAAACTCAAAATCGTCCACCATGGCAAACTGATACTCTTCTCCCGTCTCAGCATCTACCATAGTAATAACAGACTGTTCTGCCTCTGGGGCAAAATCCTGTCTGGCTTCATTCTCGTCATTACCATCGCAACCATCACAGTCACATCCACAATCAAGAAAAAGCATAATATCCTCCCGCCTGCACAAGCTCTCTAGCGCCTGCGCAACTAAAATTTATTCTATTATAACATGAATTATTTATCCAAGCGATGACTTTCTAGATACTCCCGCAAGATGACTTCGGCTGCCACTTGGTCAACCACCTGTCGCTGCTTCTTTCCCTTTACACCGCTCTCACGTAAGTAACGGGAAGCAATCACTGTAGTGTATCGCTCATCCTGAAAAACCGGTTCAATACCGCACCGTTCACCCAGACTCTTACCAAAAACTTCTGCTTGCTCTTGTAGTGTACTTTGGCCACCATCGGTTCTTCTGGGCAGTCCAATTACCAGTGTAGAAACAGACTTATCCTTGATAAGAAAAACCAATCGATCCATAAGGTAATGACTATCTTCACCATTCCAAGAAATTGTCTCTAAGCCGGTGGCCGTGAGCCCCAAGGGATCACTAACAGCCACGCCTACCCTACGTTGTCCAAAGTCGATCGCCATTACTCTTGCCATGAATACCCCTTAATCAATTATCGCAAACGATTACAGTAATCTCTGATAATAACTTCCAGTAGCTCATCCCGCTCCATCCGGCGAATAATACCGCGAGCACCTCGATGATTGGTGATATATGTAGGATCACCTGACATAAAATAGCCAACTAACTGGTTGATTGGATTATAGCCCTTCTCTTCTAAAGCGGCTAAAACATAAGACATGAGCTCCCGAACGTCCTCAGAATTATCGGTATTAAAAGAAAAACGTGCGGTTCCTGAATCTACCATCAGAACACCTCCTCATTAAACGAGTGTATTTTACTTATTGTAACATGATTAAGGGAAAAAGACAGGGTATTTCTCAGGCAATTGTGGCAAGGTTTCCGCAAAGTTCTTGACCTTCGACCTCATCAGCTTCGCAAAGAACAATATCGCCAGAAGAGTAACCCTTAACCTGCCGAAGGGTTATTCTGACATACTCTTCCGTATATCCACTATAAACGCCCTCCACTTCCTCCTTTTCCAATAACACCGAAACTTGTTTATGAAGAAAAGAAGCCGCGTAGGCCGAGGCGAGCTCATTGCCTAAAGCCATAATTTCACGGCTACGTCTCTCACGTTCTGCCTTAGGCACCTTGGGAGTCATTTCATAAGCCTGAGTTCCTTCGCGATCAGAGTAAGGAAAAACATGAAGGCGAGAAAAGCCAACGGTCTTACAAAAGTCCATAGTTTCCAGATGTTCAGCCAAACTTTCCTGGGGAAATCCAGCAATAATATCTGTAGTTATAGCACAGTGAGGAAAATAGCGCCGTAGTTGTTCCACTACACTCAGGTACCGCTCTCTTGTATATTTTCGATTCATCCTCTTTAAAACACTGTCACTACCGCTCTGCAAAGAAAGATGAAATTGTGGACAGAGTTGGGGAATCTTGGAAAGGAGTTCAATAAAAGCTTCTGTAAGCGAATTTGGTTCTAGAGAACCAAGACGAATTCGTTTAAGTGTAGGGATTTCAGCTAAATGCTGTATCAACTTTCCTAAGGCCATAATATCTTCGCCCCAGTCCTGCCCATAAGAGCAAAGGTGAATTCCGGTCAAGACAATCTCCTTAAACCCTTGAGCAGCAAGCAATTCTGCTTCATGAATGATTGCGTCCAAGGGGCGACTTACCACCCGGCCTCTAGCAAAAGGGATGATACAGTAGCTGCAAAAACTGTTACAACCATCTTCAATTTTAATGTAGGCACGGGTTTCTTCTTGGATCGTAGCAGTTCCTAATTCCGGGTATACTAGAGGTGAAGTAGGGATTACCGCTTCGCCATCTAAATCAGAAGGCGAATTTTCACTATGACCCAAGTTGGCAAGAAAATTAGCTTCCGAAAATTCAGCATGTTCACCTTCTAATGCCTTTCTCTCAGCCGGTTTGACGCCGATGGAGTTTTGTTGAAGCCAATGGGTTAGCTGCTCAAGTAGTTGCAAACGATCTGTTGTTCCCACTGCAATATCTGCCTCTGAAGCAGACTTTTGCATCTGGACCTGACATCCCATAGCAACCACAATCACACCTGGTTGTTTATTTTTAGCCCGCCGTATCATTTGGCGAGATTTCCGATCGGCTTCGGCCGTAACCGTACATGTGTTAATAACAATAATATCTGCCTCTTCACTATCTGTAACAATATGAAACCCTCTGGTCAGAAATGCTTGTCGGATAGCATCCGTTTCATAACGATTTACTTTGCAGCCTAAGGTTTGAAAAAAAACCTTATATTGTCCGTTTTCAATTTTCTCTCTCAACATACTGTCCTAAAAATCTCCTCTGAAATTAACCTTTCTAAGATTGACATGTTATGTCCCTGTGATAAACTAATATTCTAAAGTAACTATCATCTCATTGCTATGAGTTTTAATTCTAATTAATATTTTGGGGGTACGCATATGGTGCGCTTTACGGTACAGTTTAAATCAATTACAGATGTTAAGGATTTTGTTCATACCGTTAATCTCTATCCCTACGATGTGGATCTGTCTTCCGGTCGCTACGTAGTAGACGCCAAATCTATCATGGGAATTTTTAGCTTAGAGCTCCAGCGCCCCATCACGATTGAAATCCACTCCGACCAGTGTGATGATCTGGTAAGCGCCCTGACCCCCTACAAATATGAAGTGAAGTAGCTGGCTAAGCATTGAGCTTAGCCTTTTTTTCGCTTTTTCATATCTCTTCTTCCTTGACCTTTAGCTTGGGAATAGGTACCGTTCTTCTTTCCTGCCTTAGTCTTTCCTTGACTAAGGCTATCTTTAGCTTTATAGGGGGTGGCTTTTCGCTTTCCGCCCACAGCATCAGTCAGGGAGAAGTCGATTCTACGCAAAAGGACATCCACAGAACTTACTGTTACCCTTACGGACTCGCCAATTCTGAAAGTTTTACCAGAGGTTTTACCTTTAGCTTCTAGACGCTGCTCATCAAAGGCAAAATAATCATCCATCTGCCGGAAAGGAATCATCCCCTCAATGGTGTTTTCCAGTTGTACAAAAATACCGGCATGAAAGATCCCCGATATAATACCGCTGTAGTTTTCACCAATACGCTCCGCCATAAATTCAGCGGTTTTCTGATCCACGGTAGCCCGTTCGGCCTCCATTGCATTGCGTTCCATTTGCGAACTGTGCTCTGCAATTCCTGAGACCTGACCTAAAAAGTACCGCTCTTTCTTCTGCTTATGCAAGTAGCTCTTAATGATACGATGAATATATAAATCAGGATAGCGGCGGATAGGCGAGGTAAAATGGCAGTACGCCTCTGAGGATAAGCCAAAATGCCCTACATTGTCTGGACTATATTTGGCCTTTGCCAGTGAGCGTAATAATAACTGCTCCAAAGCAGGGGCAAAAGGTTCTCCTTGAAAAGAACTGAGAAGCTGATCTAGCATCTTGGTGTTGATCTGACTCTTCGTATTAACAGAAGCTCCCAAAAGTTTAGCTATATGCATGAAATCCTTGATCTTTAACTTATCTGGCTCGTCATGGATTCGATAGATAAAAGGCTGCTTTAGCCTTTGAAAAGCTTCGGCAACAAACTCATTACAGAGAATCATGAGCTCTTCAATAATGTGGTTACTTTCATAGATCGGATAAGCATAAACCGCCTGGGGCACCCCTTCCGCATCGAGATCTACATGAGTCTCTGGAAAGGAAAAGTCTAAGGCACCGCGAATTTTCCTCTTTTTTCGTAAAATATTGGCCAATTCCTGCAAAGCTAAAAACATTGGTTTAAACTTTTTTCTACCTCTTTGAAAGACATCATTATCCAAAGCGTCACTTACTTCTTTGTAAGAGGTTCTGGCATCACTCTGAATAATACTTTCAAAAATCTCACCCTCGGTTACTTGCCCATTATAGTCAACGGTCATAGCTGCAGTCATAGTGAATCTGGGGGATGAGGGATTTAGGCTACAAAGACCATTAGACAAACGTGGTGGCAACATTGGAATTACCCGATCAACCAGATAGACGCTAGTGCCACGATTAGAAGCCTCCGCATCAAGGGCTGATCCATTTTGGACATAATGAGAAACGTCTGCAATATGAACAAAAAGGCGAAACCCTTTCCGCGGCAGTTTCTGTAAAGAAATAGCGTCATCTAAATCTTTAGCATCTTCTCCATCGATTGTTATGGTAGTTAAGCTTCTCAAATCCCGCCGACCGCCGGACAATGCTCTTTCAATATCCTCTTCGCTAGGTTCCAAAGGAAAATTTTCAGCTTCTGCCTCTACGGCTTCAGGAAAGTCATTAGCCAAGCCGTACTGCCGCAAAATAGAAGTAATAGCCACGTCTCTTCGTTCTGGATTACCCAAAACTTCTACAATCGTACCTTCATAAGTTCCAGTAGCGGCAGAAGGGTTCTTAATCCGGCAGACTACCTTCATATCAAAGGGTGCCCCGTTCAAATCCTTCTCATGGATCAGAATACGCCCATATTGACTGGTATTGTAGCCTGGATCAGGTTCCACATATCCCCCACTGCCTTGAGCTCTTAATATGCCCACACATTGATCGGCCAAAGCCAGAGGCCCTCGCGGTACATTCTGGCTCACAGGTGGAAGCTCAGGAGTTCGGGTATCTTTCTTTCCACGACCGGAAGCCTTATTAGCTGGCGCCGTTCGCCCATTAGGAGAGTACTTCTTACCATTTTTACTATGGCGGGTACTTTTACGTTTTTTCAAAATGTTTACCTCTTTACAATGCCTAATAACAAAAACGGCCCGATATACTCAGGCCGTCTACATAAGTATCATTACAATAATGTCGGCCTATTAGAAGCCGTGAGTCAATACCAAGTACAAGCTAATGGTGACAATGGCAAACAATGCAGCAAGAAAAGTCGTAAACTTCTTTAATTTGCTATCAATGCTTCTCCCTTTCTCTTTACCAAAGAAAGTATCGGCACCACCGCCAATAATACCCATACCCTGAGAGTTTCCTTCTTGAAAAACAACCAGTAAAACTAGGGTGATACAAACGATAATATCAAATACGGCCAATACAATAGCAACTGTCTCCATAAATAAGCCTCCAAATGCTAAGCCCATTCGCTTCTATAAAATTCGATTAATTTTATCATAAGAAGATTCAATATGCAAGGATCAATCCGAGCCCATAAATATCATCATAAATCGTCATAATACCTTGCATACCATCTCAACTATCTCAGAACTAAAATTGCTTGTTTTTTATTGTCTTCTAATACAAATCTGAAAGTCCTACTAAAATGTGAGATTAGTCCTCTTGTTTTTGGAGGCGTCTTCTACCTCTTGTTCCTG
>CAZFHA010000017.1:0-77954 GCA_964518595.1 uncultured Oscillospiraceae bacterium | reverse complement strand
AGAGCCTTATAGGCTCAGAGCAAACCACCCGTTTGACGGGTGGTTATGATTTTTTTATTGGTACAGGAAAGGTACTAATTTAAAGTCCTCGCAAATAATGAGCTGGAGTGAAATAATCCTAGAACATAGCTTATTTGTATGGAAGAGAGGAATAAAGATGAAAATTACTACGAAAGAGTTAAATAATGTTTTATGTGCCATTGTCGATAGCGAGGAAGAAGTACTATCTGATACTCAAACTGCTTTAGATCTTTTCATGACAGTGAAATATGAAACAGGCTGTGAGAGACTTGCTATAAATAAGGCTGCAATCAGTGAAAGTTTTTTTGACCTACGTTCTGGTCTCGCAGGAGAGGTTCTTCAAAAAGTCGTTAACTACCAGTTGAAATTTGCCGTTATTGGTGATTTTTCAAACTACACAAGTAAAGCTTTGAAGGATTTTATTTATGAGAGTAATAAGGGGAGAAGTGTATTTTTTGTTGCCACAGAACAAGAGGCGCTGGAGAAGCTTACATTTTCGGCCTAATACTCTCAGTACTTTTTAATAATTTTACTCATCTTAAATAGCAATGGCAGAGAGAGTAGTAACATTCCACCTACAACGAGGGTGGAGAAAATGAGCTCTTCCCATGACAGTATTCCTACTAGTAATGCCCGAAAAATAATATAGCCGTTTATGGGGCAAATTAGTAATACTCCCGTTATTAGACCGGGAGTATATTTTCGGAAAGAAATAGTGGTTATTAGGTGTGGAGCAAATACATTTATAATCATAGCTGCCAAAAAGCCGAAATAGCTATATTTA
This sequence comes from uncultured Oscillospiraceae bacterium, assembly GCA_964518595.1. GTDB lineage: Bacteria > Bacillota > Clostridia > Saccharofermentanales > Saccharofermentanaceae > CAZFHA01. The sequence goes on along the minus strand of CAZFHA010000017.1, from coordinate 77,149 downwards.
ATGAGGTTGACAAAGGGGAATATGATAAAAGCTGATGTCACCAATACTGCTAATACTGTGATTATTAGTACTGCAAAGTAAAATTCACTTTTATCTATTACTTTGTCTTTGGGGCGCACCTGGCTAGACCAACCAGGCAGCCAAAGAGCTTCTTCTATATTGTGGATTAGAATTGCAAAAACAAAAAGAACATATATGGATTTATCCTCCAAAGACTCACCTCACCTCTGTCAAAATACTAAAGGGCTTACTATACTAGATCTGTTACAAATTTTTGGTAAAACTTTCGCAACTAATTTATATGATATCCTATAGTGAAAGTGGAGAAAAGATTTCTCGATGTTCATAAGCAAAATCATGAAGCTCCCGGGGGTGCTTTCCCGTCAGCCGGTAGAATTCTTCAGTCACAGCTTTGGCTGTTCCTAGGCGAGTCATGAAATAGAGGGCTACGGTTACATTTACATATTTTTTGTCTAACTTTCGTTCCTTAATGTAGTTTTTTCGATACCGCAGAAAGCTCGGTTTGGCATAAGTGATCTTTCTACCGGTGACCTGACTTAATATGTCAGCTACTTGATAATAATCTAGTGCTTCGGGTCCGGTCAAGGTATGAGCGGTGTTCTTATATTTATCAGGATGGTGTAATAGTGTGGCCGTGGCAAGCCCTATGTCAGCAGCATCAATGAAACTCGTCTTACTCCTACCAGCTGGGACAAAAATTTTGTCATAGTGGCTGATTTCAAAGGCGTGAATTCCAGTTAAATTTTGCATGAAGAACCCTGGTCTCACGTGTGCATAGGGCAGTCCAGATTTTTCAATGTATTTCTCAATTTTATGGTGGGGGGGCATGGGATTATTCTCCACTCCCATAAGTGATAGAAAGGAGACAAGTTTTATTCCGACAGCTTTCATCTTGTCTATGAAAGGGTATAAATCCTCCGGCTTCCCTAAATGAGGTGGGCGCATCAGAAATACCCGGTCAACATCTTGGAGTGCCGCCGCAAAGGTTGAGGGGTCTGTAAAATCAAATCGAACAGCTTCTACTCTTTGGTTAAAAATATCTCTAAGGCTATCTGGGTCAGACCCGGCGGCGACTACCTGATCCTTTAGATTTAGCAAGGACTCGATGACGTATTTGCCTACATTTCCAGAGGCTCCGGTTACTAAAATTTTCTGCATTTTACTTTTTCTCCGTTAAAATTATATTGGCTTGTTCCAAAAGCTCAATGAGCTGGCTAAATTTTTTCATGCCAAGACCAGACTGCAAGGTTGTTAAGCTTTTTACATATTCGGCATAGGTCTCTTCTACTAACTGGTTACCTTTACGGGTAGGCAGTAATGTAAAGCTGCGCTTGTCCAAGGGGGATTTGTCTTTGACAATATAACCACCTTGTATCAGGTTCTGAATCATGGTTGTAACCATAGGCTTGGTTACTTGAAAAAAATTAGCAATTTGAATAGGGGCAGGTGCTACTTGAGCTTTAACAATATAAATAAGAACGCCCATCTCACTGGCTCTTATAGGTAAATCCCGCTTGGTATTCATATTGATTCGACAAAATAAGGCAACTGCTTCTGAGGCTCTACTAAAATCTTCCATCCAATAATCCTTTCGCAATATAGTTAATTTGATTAACTATATTATAGTTTATTTAATTAACTATTTCAAGTCGAAATCAAAAAAGCGATCTAATTTTTTAGACCGCCCCAAAATTGGCTTATATCAGTTAAATAAGAATTTTTATTCCCAAGTAAATAGCTTACAAAAAATATTCAATGGCTAATTAAGTAAAAGCATCAGCAAAGCAAAGCCATACAGTATCACCATTATCACATGATTCATTAGGTAATGAGGGTTTTTCTTTTCTGACGTGACAAGCAAAATGCTCCTGCCTAACTTATTGGCCTTGATCCAGACAGGGTACAGGCAGGCCGATCCCAATAGAATCAACATTAGCGTGTCAGATAGAAAGGCAAAAATGTTTTTTGGCGAGCCACTGCGGGCAAGGAGTAAGCCTAAGCCCAAAGAAAGTAGAAAACTAAGGAAGAGTGCAAGGCTAATAAGGCGATAAAGAGGGTATAGTTGTTGCTTAGTAATAGCTTTTAGCTCTTGTTTTAGTTTTGCTGTCGAATCTCGAAAAGTCCAAGCTGCTGCAATCTGCAAAAACCAACGACAGATTCCCAAGGGTTTAATGAGTACAAAAAGTAGCCAAAGCAAAAAGTACATAGCCGGAGCAATCATAAAGTAGTACAAGGAAGAAAAATACAATTCGTTAGTCATCGCTTTTAGAGTCTCCTTACAAATCTAGCATTACGGAAGGGAAAAGAGACTAAGTAATGCTGGTACTAGAATGATAGTTTGCAACACAATTCCCTAAAAGTAAAGTTTTCTGGAGGCGAGACTAAAATGAGAGTTGCCCGCTATGCTATAAGCGTAACTGTTTGTTACGTAGGTTTTGGCTATTCATATTCTTCCCTGATGATAAAAAAACTCCCACGAATAGTACCGGCTAGTTTAGATTTTTGCCGGGCAAACTTAAATTTTTCTGCTAACTCAGTAGGAATTTCCATTCCCTCTGTCAGTTTAAAGCCTACTGCACGTTTTTTGGGATCATCTAAACTGTACATAACATTCAGTATAAGGCCATCTTGGTATACGATATAAGTCATTTTTATATTCGATACAGTGAATTGTGCAACCTCTAGAGGTTGAGCAGAAAGAAGGATTTTACGCTCTTGAAGTAGAATATGATTCACATACTGCAAAATTTCTGGGCTCTCATAAATAGGAGAAAAGACTAGAGGGTGATTGTATTTATTCATGAGATAGCGGGCTTCATTGGCTCGTAGCCCTGCAAGTCCAGCCGCAACCGGAGATGATTCGAGGCCTGCCGTAGAGATATTGTGAAAATCGACTCTATGTGACATAGCAGAATAGCTCCTCTCAAAATAAAAATATATCCAACACCATTATAGCAAAAGGGTGTTAGATATATTTAGCAATTGATTTTTAATTTTTAAGATGCTTTGCTTCCCTTAGCCGGCTTAGGGATACTGATTCCAATCAAAGAGCCCAGAAATAGACCAATACAAAAACCTAGTGCAATATCTCCAACTACGACTTGTCCAAAAACAATACCAAATGTAAAGCCAACAACTGTGTACTCAAGTAAATAATTTGACCCGTTTTTTTCCTTGGCATCAGGTAAAACAGACTGACCTAGCTGAGCAGCTTTAGACCAGATTGAAAGCAAACAGGCATAGCCAAACGTGAGCAAATAAATTATGCTGCTTAAAAATTCTTTGGTGTCTTTGGGTGGACCGCTGGACGCAAAAATGAGCCCAAAGCCTAAAGAAAGCAAAAAAGCTATAAAAAGAAATAGACTGCAAAAACGATACAGAGGGCGTAGTTGTTGTTTGGTAACCCCTTTAACATCTTGTTTTGATCTTGCAGTGGCAGTTCGTAAAAACCAGCGACAAAGACCGAGTGGCTTTATAAGGGTAAACAGCAGCCAGAATAAGAGGTAGATAGCTGGTGCAATCATATAATAATACAAAGATGAGAAATATAATTCCAATGTCATAGGTCTAGGCCTCCTTCTTAATTATCAAGCGATTGGTAAACCACGTGAGTTAAGGGTTTAGTTGTAAAGTTCTTATTGTAGATTTATGTCCGAAGCTTAAAGGTCAAAAAAATGCCCGCAGAATATATAATGAAAAAGTGGCTAGTGCTGTTAACATCATAAGAAAACCAGCTGCTAAACTTACCTTGTCCACGGCTTTATAAGGTGGCTTATCGGCAGTGTTCAGTCTGGAAATAATAGATCCTGTGAGAGCAATTGTTATTGCTGGCTTGACCAAGGTAACTGAAGTATTATCTACTTTAGGCAGCGCACCGATTAGTTGCGTAAAGAATAGAATTAGGAATAGTAGTGTGTTGATAATTTCTAGGGCTGTAGCGGTGACTCCGAAGAAACCCTGTCCCCAGAAAGTCGGTTAACAGTTGTGGCTAAACAACGCCGCAGATGAGCACTTGTGTTTTCAATAGTAGATTTAACATTTATTTTTTCCTGATTGCTAATCCAATGGCTAATCCAAAAATCATTCCTAGAGAAACACCATATGGTATATATCTTCCTGTTGAATCAATTAGAAAAGCAACTAATGATCCGACAATCATGCCTGCAATCATGCCCTCAAGCATATACGTCTTAACTTCTTTTTGATCTTTCTTTTGACCTTTTTCTTCCCTTAGATTGTTTTTGTTTTTTTCTTCCATCATAACCACCACCTCATTAAATTAAATCATGGAAAGCTGTAATCCATAATTGCAGTCTAACAAAAATGTGGCTTCTTTTTTGAGGGATGCCTAAATGGTCAAAATAACTGCCCAAATGGTAAATTATGTTTCTCCTTGCTTTAAAAGTTCTAGTAACCGCTTACGCATAGCTCTGGATAAGAGGCAGGTATGACCATTGTGTAAGCTGATTTGGTTTTTTTTCGTATCGAGTTTGCTGATCTTAGCGGTATTAACTAGATAGGAGCGGTGACTCCGAAGGAACCCTGTCCCCAGATTTTTTTCAATTTCCTGTAGACTTCCTAAAAATTCAATTTTTTCTTCCTTGGTATATAGAGTTATCCGATGCGTTCCTGCTGAAGTTTCAAAGTAATAAATATCAGATATGTCAATATACTTGATTGTATCAATCAGTTTGATAGTAAAAATTTCCTTTTCTTGTTCTGTTGCCTCAATAGAAAGTCGGTTAACAATTGTGTCTAAACAACGTCGCAGATGAGCACTTGTGTTTTCAACGGTATTTTTAACAATGTAGTCTAAGGCCTCAATATGATATTGAAAGGTCTTGAAGGCAAAATTTTCATAGGCGGTGGTATAGACAATAAACCCTCTGGCATCAAGCTTTCGCAGCTCCATTCCCAGTTGGAAACCATCCATTTCTTCCTGACCTAAATTAACATCCAGAAAATATATTCCTCGGCAGCTATCCTTCTTGACAGCGGCTAATAGATCTTCCGGTTTTGTTGTGCTCATCCTTACCTTCAAATCATACTCATTAATTAAGAGATGATTTGTAATTTGCTGTTCAAAGGCCTTTAGAATTTTGGGATCATCATCACATACATATATTGGTAGCATTTTACACATCCATTATTTTAAATTCTTGAACAAATTCTTCATCACTGCAGCGGGTAGCGGTTAGTACTTGCGGGTATTCTTTTAAGAGCTGTTGATAGCTGAAAAGACCTAAACCTCTTTGGTCGCCTTTAGTAGAGTATCCAACCTCATAGATTTTTTTGCAATCAACCTTTTCACTGATTGAATTGCGAATGATAAAACTAACACAGCTCGGCTGACTGCTTACCAAAATAGAGAGTGCAGGTCGGTCAGTTTTTTCTGCGGCTTCAATACTATTATCAATGAGAATACCAAGACAAGTTAGTAGATCGGTGATGCCCATAGCTACTTTCTCCAGTGGATGGAGCACTTCAAAGGAAAGGAGAATACCTTTTTGCTCAATAAGTGCCAACTTGGTAAAGAAAAGGCTTTTGAGTTCTAAGATCTTTATGTTACTTAGCTGCTCTTTTTGACGAAGATTACGGTCAATTCTCAAGTCAAAGTCTAAGACAGCCTCATGAACGAAATTACTCACCGCTTCTAGCTGCCCTTCTTGGGCTTGCAAATAGATACCAGCCAACATGTTTTTGTAGTTGTGACGGAAGATACGCATATTCTGCTGTATATTTTCCAGCTCTTGCACGTATAGCTCTTGTTGCAGTACCGTTGCTTGTAGTCCCTTAATCTTTTGTTCGTTTCGGTTTTTGGCACTTAGGTAATAAATGACCCCAAGCTGAACCACCAATAATATAATAGCCCATAAAGCTGAGCTATTGAGAAAATTTATTGGCCAAAATTGGTTGACCAAATTGGTTTTATTTTTTAGTGCAGGGAAAATAATACAGAGGACAATCAGGATTTTTTTGGTGTTTACACCATTCAAGTAGCTTCTCAGCAGTTTATCAAAATGAATTTTTTTCAAAAGAAAAATGACCAGAAAAAAAAGTAGAGGAACACCCAAAAAATTAAAGACCAGAGAGCTAATAAGTTGAAATATAGGAGTCAGGTTGAGACTCATAACATAGCGAACAATAGGGTCGAAAGCGGTGGTAATAAATTCAGCTATAAAGGTAATAATACTGGTAGCTATAAAAAGGGTGGACAACTTGCTTCTGTAAAGCAAATATATTCCAAACATGTGGGCTAAGGTGCTGAAATAACTAAGAGCTATCATAGCTAGATCAAATGTATAGCCCGTTAAAAAGAGGCTGGTATAGCTGGTGAGAGCGGCAAAGAGTACAGCAAGAGGAGCCATCACCAATAGCATTTTGCGAAATTCAAATTTAATTCCAGTTAGCCAACAAATACCCCAATAACCGATGGGAGCTACCAGAAAATCAAAAACTAAAGTATAAAAGAAGGTATATAAAAGGGCAATTTCTGCATTCATAACCGGCTCAATGCCTCCACACATTAAGATAGTAGCTTTATCAAAGTATTTGTAGGGTGAATCTGATTTGTTGATGTAGTAACTTTACTATAATGGAGAAAAATCATTTACTTGTCAACGACGCTAGGGTTCGGTGAATACCTATACAGCTGATATAGTGTTTGACATTTTGTTTCCCGAGTGCTAAAGTATCTACATGCAGTTAGATTAAACTAACATTTTTGATTTTATTGTTTCCCCACAAACAAGGAGGTGCAACATGTTAACCCTTAGGGATATTAAGCCGGGACAGACTGCGAGAGTTTCAGGTCTGGCTGGGCAAGGTGCTTTGAAGCGGCGGATTATGGATATGGGTATTACTCGAGGCGTATCAGTCACAGTGGAGAAGTTGGCTCCTCTGGGGGATCCTTTGGAGATTTCTGTCCGCGGATATCAGCTATCCCTACGCAAGGCTGATGCAGCAATGATCTCAGTGGAACTATAATTTTTTTGCTTTTAAGTTAGATTAGACTAACAAGTGTGCGAGGAGATGTCTGATGGAACGAAAGATTGCCTTAATTGGAAATCCTAATAGTGGTAAAACAACTTTATTTAATGCCTTAACCGGGGCTTCGCAGTCAGTGGGTAATTGGCCCGGTGTAACTGTTGAGAAAAAAGAGGGAAAACTAAAGAATCACAAACAGATTTCATTGGTAGATTTACCGGGGGTTTACTCCTTGGCACCTTACTCTCCAGAAGAAATTATAAGTCGTGATTATTTGGTTAAGGAGAAACCGGACTTGGTTATTAATGTGGTTGATGCTACTAATATTGAGCGTAACCTTTATTTGACAACGCAAATTTTGGAAACCGGTGTGCCCACTCTACTTGCACTGAATATGATGGATATACTGGAAAAAACCGGTCAAATCATTGAAGTTCAGGCGCTGTCTGAGGCTTTAGGTTGCCCGGTAATTGAGATTTCTGCGTTGAAAAAAAGTGGACTCTCGGCTTTGATAGCTCAAATCCAAGATAGCTTGGATATAGACTATGGGATTACCAAGGCTTTACAATTCTATACCGCTGAGGTTGAGCAGGCATTGAAAGCCATTGAGAAGCTTTTACCAAACAATACGCCTACTGTTCAGAAGCGTTATTGGGCTGTCAAGCTTTTCGAAAGAGATCCCCTGGCAAAGACAGAATTAGATTTTTCAGCAGAAAACTTATCCACCATTGAAGCAATAATCAAGAGCTGTGAAGAGGCCTATCAGGAGGATTCAGAGAGCATAATTATTTCTCAGCGTTATGATTATGTGGTTGAGCTCTTAGCAGAAGGGGTCAAGGTAAAGAAATCAAAGATAACCCTCTCCGAAAAAATTGACCGGATTGTCACAAACCGATTCTTAGCTCTGCCAATCTTTGCACTGGTAATGTGGTTGCTCTATTTCATTTCCGTATCTTCATTGGGAAAAATTGTGACCGATTGGACGAATGATGTTCTCTTCGGGACATATATTTCCCAAGGTGTAAGTGATTTTCTGATAGGAATAGGCACAGCTGATTGGCTGCAGAGTCTGGTTGTCGATGGTATTATTGGCGGAGTCGGTGCTGTGCTGGGATTCGTTCCCCAGATGATTATTTTATTTTTTCTCTTAGGAATTTTAGAGAATTGTGGCTATATGGCGAGGATCGCTTTCATCATGGATCGGCTTTTCCGCAAAATTGGTTTATCCGGTAAATCTTTTATTCCCATGTTGATTAGTTCAGGATGCGGTGTTCCGGGGATTATGGCCAGTCGAACCATCGAGAGTGAAAAAGATCGTAGAATGACAATCATGGTAACGACTTTTATTCCTTGCAGTGCCAAGCTTCCTGTTATTGCCCTAATTGCGGGGGTGTTTTTTGGCGGAGCCGCTTGGGTAGCTCCCAGTGTATATTTTTTAGGCTTGGCAATGATTGTCTTGTCAGGACTGATTTTGAAAAAGACTCGTCTCTTTGCCGGTGAAACAGCTCCTTTTGTTATGGAACTTCCCCCTTACCACATACCGGCTTGGCGCGGACTTTTTAGACAAGTCTGGGAAAAGGCTCGCTCTTTCATCATCAAGGCTGGAACGGTAATCTTTGTATCTAGTGCAGTGATTTGGTTCTTGAGCAACTTTGATTTTCGCTTTACTATGGTTGAAGCCCAAGACAGTATGTTAGCAGCACTGGGAAAAGCGATGGCTCCGATTCTTGCACCGCTAGGTTTTGGCAACTGGCAGATGGCGGTGGCTACCTTAACCGGATTAGTAGCTAAGGAGAGTGTGGTCAGCACTTTGGCCGTACTTTTAGGCGGAGCAGAAGAGGCGGAGGCTTTAGCGGGACAAGGCTTGATTCAGTTAGTATCTTTGTCCGGCGCTTACGCCTTTGTAGCCTTCAATATGCTTTGTGCTCCTTGTTTGGCTGCCATTGCGGCCATGCACCGCGAGATGCAGAGTCTTAAGTGGACACTTATTGCCTTGGGGTATCAAACGGCTTTGGCATATACTGTAGCTTTTTTGATTTATCAGTTAGGCAGTGTGGCTGCCGGAGCTAGTATTCTGGGGATAGAACCTCTGGTTGCACTAGTCATTATAGCTATAGTTATCTTCTTAGCCATTAGACCGGTCAGAAAAACTAACAGACTGGTAACCCGACCCGGGGAGGTGATGTAATATGGAATTTTTTATAGATAACGCAGCGACCATTCTAGTCTGCCTTATTCTTGCCCTGCTTATGGGATTAGCGATTGTAAAAATGGTGAAAAATCGCAAGAAAGGCGGATGCTCTGGGTGTTCTGGCTGTTCGGCGGAATCTTGTCCCAGCAGGAAACAGGGCGGTTGTCATTGAGGTGTGCAAGTTTTACAAGTATATCATCTAGGACTGTCTAGGAAAGAAGAATGAAAAGCCTGTGGCAGAGCGAGAATAGAGATATATACTAATACTTTTTTCATATACTGCATCGCTTCTTTACATGTACTAATTCCGTAAGATGCATTGGGCTGACCAAAGACAAGGTGTGAATTCACCTTGACAATAGTCAGCCCTTTCCGATGTATCTGGCTAGACGTAAGCTATATCCAACGTAGCAAGGCTACCATGGGCTCATAGTAGGGAAGGGTAAAAGATGGCAAGAATATGACTTCGCCACCAAAGGCCAGCACATTAAAAATAATTTCTGATACGATGTCATCATACTGTGCCTCGGCTGCGGCGTCACCCTCCAAGGGTATGACCCGTCCGTCTTCTACATTAGCGGGGCAGTGATATTCCTCGTTCAGATAAAGTTTTTGAACTTGGGCATTAAGGGAGAAACGATACAGCGCCGTGAGTCCGCTTTCTACCAAACCACTTTCCCGGCCATTTTCAATCTGCTCCAAAGAGTGAACCAATTGCTTTTCGGTGTACTGATTAACGGCTTGGGCAGCCAGTTGGTGAAGCTCTTGAATATACTCACCCTCTGACTTATTAAAAGCACCACGTACGGAGGCAATTACATTGCGATTCTTGAGCACACCGGACAAAATCGGCAAATTCTCCGTAGTTCCGGCAATGACAATAGGAAGGGGAGCTTCTTTATAGATACTCTCAAGATTACGATTGACAAAGTTAAAGTATTCTCGTGTGTAATTCTCATTAGTAAAGGACTTTTCCAGATTATCAGCAGGTAAAAAACTATCGTTCACCAGCGGGAAGATATCGTTCTTGATTTCATTAATATGGTAGAGATTTACAGCTTCAAACAAACGGGCATTATCCTTGGCAATGGCAAGAATATAGTAGTGTTCGGTACGCTGCATGGAGCGAATTAAGGTGCGAATTGCGAAGTGATCTTTAATCTTAACTTTGTTGCCAGGGCGGAATTGCAAAAAGACGGGTTCTAATACGTTCTCGGAAGCAAAGATAACCAGTCCCGAAGCATCAAAGCTACTGGGCGGATCTTCCAGCAAACTCTCAAGTTTCTTACTTGCTTCTAAGGCCGCAGCTTTAGAGGTATGGGTTTCTAAGCGAGTTACGGCTTCTCGAATCAGATTTTTCAGTACAATTTTATCATGATTGCTCTTACCTTGAAGCCCGGCATTGAGATCCATGGTAATGGTTACGGCAACCTGAGGATGGTCAGACATAATTTCTGCAAAAACATCATAATACATAAGTGTTCCTCCTCGAAAATAATCATATAATCATATTAACAGAAAAAATGAATATTGTCCTTAGGATAGTTTAGCTCTACTTATTGGAAAAAACAGTACTGTAATAACAGCACCCTCACAGCATATCATCAACTTTACAGTACAATTCTAGGTTCGTTAAACTGCCCGTACTACAGCGGTTAACGAAGACAGAAAGCAGAAATTTGTGCTTGAAAAATTAATTTTATCAAAATGATATAATTTCAAGACGAGTTACTTCATTTGAAAAGCAGTAGGGAATCGACACAATGAGCAGTAGATTATTGTCCAAAATTGTAGTCGTCAGGTTGCCATTATACTGAGAAAGAAGTGATTCAGCGCAAAGTATCTTTCCCTTTAAGTTCTTTTCTCCTTCAGAACGGTTCATACTCGAACGTGTTTTTATCAGTAGCACATTCTGCTGTAAACTGAGTTCAAAATAAATATAGTTCTCCCTACTATATTTAGCCTGTTCAAGGGAAATATCCCATATAATTCCGATAAGCGTGACCAAAGTGCTTTCATCTAAGTCCAATAACTTTGGTATTTGGACAACTATCTGATACCTGATTTGATAGACTAATGCCAAGTTGATTTTCAAGCTTAAGATGTCATCAATTGCCTTATTTTCTGTTTTAATTGGATGGTACTTTTTCTGATTCTCCTCTAGTAAACGGTCAATTAGGGTCGTAACTTTCTTTTCCTTCGAAGAGGCTTTAAGTAGCAGAAGATGGTCTTTCAAATCATGGCGGTGGAGTTTCTCAGCCAGCATTTGTTCTCTTAAATTTTCATGATGCAATCTGTTATGGCTATTGTTGTAGTGTAACAGTTCACCCTTGGCTTCATTGGAAATTTTCTTTCTAAAACGATCAAAAATTTCAAAGCAAAATATATTTACTAAAAAGAGAAATATTACTGTTGTGGCCAGCTGTTTACTATTTAGTGAGCCTAATTGAAATAACAGCAGAAAAGTAAGACTTGATGATATTGTTAATGGAAGCAGCCAGATATACCGATGGGGAATCATAGAAAAACCCCTGTAGCGTTTTCGTTTGACTAAAATGTACACAATAAAAAACTTTAAAAAGATTACAAAGACGAGATTTATAAGTGTACTGTATTCAGCTTTTATAAGATCAACTTTAATAGGCTGAAATAGAAAATTGTCTACAAAATAAACTACAAGTAATTCAATGAAAGCAAACAATGCTAAAGTTGAAATACCTACCAGAAAACGATAGGCCAGCTTAGATTTATAGCAAAACGTCAGTAAAATAATTATTAATGTACTAAATATAAAGTTAACGATTGAATTAGCAATTACAATATAAGAAAAATTATTAATTGCAAAGGCTAGAACATAGGCGATGAATTCAAATTTTTTACTGACTTTACGCTCAACAAAGAAAACCCCCGACAAGAGCCGGTAGAGAATATAGGTCTGTATAGCATCAGCAAATAAAAAAGTTAATGCGTATTCAATCGTCATATATTCACCAACATTAGTTTGACTTTTAGTAATGATAACCTATAAGAATTAATCTATCAAGTTGCTTATACAATATTTTCAGAAGGCATTTGGAATCATGATATAATCAACCAAAGACACAGAAAGGTTTCTACTAACGATGAAAATACTGATTGCGGCTATTAATGCTAGATTTTCCCATCAAGGGTTAGCGGCTTGGTCACTGAAAGCCAATTGCCCCACAGCAGAGATTACTGTTCGTGATTACCACATTAATACGCCGCTACATGAAATTTATGCTGATATTATGGCAGAAGATTATAATTTGGTAGCCTTTTCCTGTTATATCTGGAATATTGAATTGGTAAAGAAACTATCTACAGACCTATGCTCTGCCAGACCGGAGGTAACTATCCTATGGGGTGGGCCGGAAGTCTCCTTTGGTACAGATAAAATTATGACGGATAATTTGGCGGTCAATTTTATCATCGCAGGAGAGGGGGAGACAGCCTTCGCCAATCTGGTAGAGTATTTGGAGGGTGAAAGAGCTATAGAGACAGTTCCCAATCTATATTATAGACGGGAGCGGGAAATCATTTTTACCTATAGTTTCCAAGAAGATTTAGACCAACTGGCTGATCCTTATACGGAAGAGATGCTGGCGGCAGCTAAGCATCGTATTATTTACTTTGAGAGTTCACGGGGGTGCGATTTTCGCTGTACCTACTGTCTTTCCAGTTTAGACACTGGGCCTGTTCGTTATTTAGCGCTTCCGGAGCTCTTTTTTCGGCTACAGAAATTGATGAATCAGCAGGTGCCCTTAGTCAAATTTGTCGACCGCACCTTTAACCGACTGCCACAGCGGGCAGGACAGATTTGGGAGTTTCTTCGTCAATCCTCTTCAGAAACTACCTTTCATTTTGAGATTGCCCCAGACCTTCTTACAGCAGAGCTATTGTCTACCCTAAAGCAGTTTAGCTCGAATCAAATTCAGGTAGAATGCGGTATTCAATCGACTTTTAAACCGGCCCTGAAGGCAGTAAAGCGTCCGGCAGATTTTACTCGTATTCAGACCAATATTAATTATTTAACCCAGAAAACCGCTGTACATACCCATTTGGATTTAATTGTTGGCCTTCCTTATGAGACTCTAAGTGACTTCCGGCAATCCTTTAATGATGTTTATCAGCTTAAAGGCGATCAACTGCAGGTGGGCTTTTTAAAAAAACTTCCCGGTACCCAGATGCCTGAATATCAGGATGGGGATTTTCGGCAGTATCCCCCTTATGAAGTAATTAAAACAACATGGCTCAGCCCGAAAGAGATTCTGGCTTTGAAAAAGATAGACTTTCTGGTTGATACTTTTTACAATTCGGGACTCTTACGGCACACCCTGGCTTATTTGGAAACTTGCTTTGTTGATGCTTACGGACTATACACTTTCTTGGGCAAAATGATTGTTCCCAGAGCAGCTCCGGTGAGTAATCGGGACTGGTTTTCTAGGGTTTTTCAATTTGTATCCTCTGCTTTTGCGGAGGACAGCGTTGCTACGGACTTGATAGTGCTTCCGGATAAAGAGCACCTGAAAGAGTGTTTGCGCTATGATCACTTTTTGCAAGATCTACCGGCACTTTCCGGTGACTTAGAGAGCCCAGCTTTTTTGCGAGAAGAAATAGAAAAACTTTTGGAAAATTCTGATATTCCAACGAAGAAGTACCGTGATTTTTTGCGTCAATATCGTTTTGCCTATTTTCGAAAAAGCTTGGAAGTGCCCTCTAGGGGGGAGCCCTCAAGGTCTTATTATCTTCTGCTTTGCCAGCGTCTTGATGGCAGCCTGTCTGGAATTAGCTTGCCCTAGAAGGGTAAATCTCCTATACTGGTTCTATGCTTGTGACAAGTACAAGTATAGATAGAAAACGGAAGAATTGACAGCCGCTTGGTATGATGTAAAGAGAGTGGAAGTATGACAACTGGAAATGACCTTGCTTTTTATCACTGGAAACGTAAAACGACACTTTTTCTGACCAGCCAAACAATTACACTATTTGGTTCGTCTATGGTGCAGTATGCCATTATGTGGCATGTAACCCTATCAACCCAGTCAGGCTCAATGATGACCCTGATGATTTTGAGTGCTTTTTTGCCAACCCTTTTACTATCACCTCTGGGAGGCGTGTGGGCCGACCGCTTTAATCGGAAAAGCTTGATTATGCTGGCCGATGGTGGCATTGCCTTATCAACCCTAGTATTAGCGGTGTTCTTTTTGGCAGGCTATCAAGACTTATGGATGCTCTTCTTAATTGCTGCAATACGCGCTGTTGGAGCAGCGGTTCAGACTCCCACAGTTGGGGCGATTTTCCCACAAATTGTGCCGGAAAAAGAGTTAACTCGTGTTAACGGGCTTAACGCCAGCATTCAGTCCTCTATCAGTATTTTATCTCCCATTGTCAGCGCTGCTTTAATGGCTATTTTTCCTCTGGGAATTATTTTCTTGGTAGATGTGGTTACTGCTGCTATCGGAATTTCTATTCTACTGTTTTTCGTTAAGATTCCGACTCATAAGGAAGCGGCCAGTCGTCGGAAAGAGTCCTATCTGACTGACTTTAAACTGGGTCTGGCCTATATCGGCAGTCATTCTTACTTGAAGAAATTCTTTGGCTTCATGGCGGTTTTTATGTTTTTAGTTGCTCCGGTAGCATTTTTAACCCCTTTGCAAGTTACGCGTAATTTCGGTGGTGAGAAATGGCAACTGGCAGCAGTAGAAATCGCTTTTGCCCTGGGGATGGTCTTAGGGGGACTGCTTTTAGCTTCTTGGGGAGGCTTTCGCAATCGGATGCACACCATGGGTGCGGCAGGGATTGTAATTGGTATCAGCACATTATTATTGGGGTTTAGTCCTATTTTCTGGCTATACTTAGCTATTATGTTGACAGCCGGGTTTACCTTACCTATGTTTAATACGCCTTCAACGGTGCTTATTCAGGAGAAGGTTGAACCAGAGTTTTTAGGCAGAGTATTCGGCGTTTTGGCTATGATAAGTAGTTCAGTTATGCCTTTGGCCATGCTGATTTTTGGGCCTTTGGCCGATCGCTTTCCCATTGAATGGTTGCTTTGGGGGACGGGGGTTCTTCTTGGCCTCTTGGCACTCTTTTTACTATTCAATAAAGAGATGTTGCTTGCTGGGAAACCTAAAGATTATTAAGGCCTAGATAATGATATAAAATAGAATGTAATAAAGAAATGAATCGTCGTAAAGGAGATTAGGATATGCTAGAAAAAGGAATACTTGCCCCGGATTTTTGCTTGCAAGATAAAGATCAGAATACTGTTTGTCTGTCAGATTTTAAAGGGAAAAAAGTAGTTCTGTATTTTTACCCTAAAGATAATACCCCAGGATGTACTCGTCAGGCTTGTGCTTTTGCAGACAATTATGAGCGTTTTCGCCAAAATGATATTGTTGTGATTGGCATTAGTAAAGATACAGTGGCTTCTCACCAGAAATTTGCTGAAAAATATCAATTGCCTTTTATTTTATTAGCCGATCCTGAGTTAAAGGCCATAAAGGCTTATGATGTTTGGCAGGAGAAAAAGATGTATGGCAAAGTAAGCATGGGGATCGTTAGAAGTACCTACGTTATTGACGAAAAGGGCAACATTGAAAAGGTTATACCCAAGGCAAAACCAGATACCAATGCCCAAGAAATTTTAGATTATTTGCTGGGTGGAGATAAAGCGTGATTGTAATTTTGTCTCCAGCTAAGAATATGCGTAGGGATGCGCCCAAGGCAGGTGTGATACCGCAATTCATTGACAGAAGCCAGCTCATCATAGAAAAGCTCAGACAGTATCAGCCTTGGGAACTGGAGGGGCTTCTGAAGGTAAACCCGCCTTTGGCACTGAAAGCTTATAACGATTATATCGGCTTTGGTGATGGCAGTCTTCCGGGAACGGTGGCACTGCTTACCTATAAAGGCTTAGTTTATCAGTATATGAAGCCCGAAACCTTTTCAAAGCCGACGCTAAGATATGCCCAAAAACATTTACGTATTTTAAGCGGCCTCTATGGGCTACTTAAGCCTCTGGATGGAATCGTGCCTTATCGGTTGGAAATGCAAACGCCTTTGGATATGGGGGCAGGAAATTTGTATCATTTTTGGGGGGATAGCCTGTATCGGGAGCTCTATCAGGAATCCAAAACTTTGGTGATTAACTTGGCTTCGCAAGAATATGCCAAGACTATTAGCCGCTACCTCAGACCCACCGATACATTTATCAATATTGATTTCTTAAGCCGCTCTAAAGGCCGCCTGGTTACTTTGGCAACCATTGCTAAGATGGCCAGAGGTGTAATGGCGGCTTATATTTTAGAACATCGACTGCAACGAGCAGAGGAGCTCCAGAATTTTAGCTGGGAGGGATTTTGTTTTGACCCAAATCTTTCCAGCCATAATCATATGGTTTTTATACAGAATTAATATAGGCAGGTGAAAATATGTTTAAAATCGGATGTCACTTATCCTCATCAAAAGGTTATCTGGCTATGGGCCAGCAAGCGGCCGCAATAAAAGGCAATACGTTTCAGTTTTTTACTCGTAACCCACGTGGAGGAGCGGTTAAGCCATTGGATCTGGAGGACATTGCCGCGTATAATCAGTTCGCTCAGGAGTTGCCTCTATTCCCTATTTTGGCACATGCACCTTATACCATGAATGCCAGTGCCGCTGATCCGGGTTTACGGGAATTTGCCCAGGATATGATGCGTGAAGATATTCGACGCTTGGAATACATTCCCGGTACCCTATATAATTTTCATCCCGGCAGTCATGTCAAACAGGGCACAGAGGTTGCAATAGAATTTATTAGTCAGATGTTGGCGTCAGTAATGACTGAGGATCAGACAACCACAATTCTTTTAGAGACTATGGCCGGCAAGGGCAGTGAGGTAGGCCGTAGTTTTGAAGAGCTTAATGAGATAATAAAACGAGTTCCTTTAGGCGATAAGCTGGGCATCTGTCTGGACACTTGTCATGTCTCTGATGGGGGCTACGATATTATCAATAACTTAGATGGGGTACTGGAAGAATTTGATAAGGTTCTGGGGATTGGTCGGCTTAAGGCGATCCACCTTAATGATAGTAAGAACCCTCCCGGTAGCCATAAAGACCGTCACGAAAAGATTGGGCAGGGAGAACTGGGGATTGAAGCCATTACCAGAATTATTAATCATCCGCTGCTCCGGGAGATTCCCTTCTATCTGGAAACGCCCAATGAAATTGAGGGATATCAGGAAGAAATTGCTTTGCTTCGTAGTTTGTATAGCGTGTAAACTTTTCTATAGGGGCGGATATACTGCTTTGGCAGTAGAGGAGTAACGGTTGGGGAGTAGTCTTTAACTTAGTCCTGACTTTGGTTGTTCTGGAAGGCTGTGGTATTATTAATCTATGAATGGAGGTAAGATAAATGAATATGAATGCGCACGAAACAAGAAAATTTCCCGCTCCGATTCTATCCCTTATCCTTCTCCTACTTTATGGGTTAATGATCACTATGAATGTGGTGGCTAATGCCTTGCCATTGAACGGTTTAAATACCGGGGAAATCTCTGATCGCTATAATAACCTTTTTACTCCAGCCGGTTATACATTTTCTATTTGGGGAATTATTTACCTGCTGCTCCTTACCCAAGTTCTTTACTTAGTAAGGGTTATTAAGGCTAAAGATGCAAAATTATCTGTTTCGGATCTTAAAAAAGTTTGTCTCTATTTTAGTTTAAGCACCCTTCTCAACGGGGTTTGGATTGTAGCTTGGCATTTTCTGCTTATTCCCTTATCCTTAGTTTTGACCTTTCTATTAGCAGCGACCTTATGGCAGGCTTCCAGATTTTTGACTAAGGCCTTTCTAGGTGACGGATTAAGTAATAGAGAGCGGTATTTTTTACGTCTCCCCACAGAAGTCTACTTTGGCTGGTCTTGTGTAGCCTTGATTGCTAACGTCACTGTTTGGCTGGTGGATATCGGCTGGAAGGGCTGGGGCATTGCACCGGAAATCTGGACAATTTTGATTTTACTGATTGGCTGCGTTATAGCCGTACTAACAGTCTGGACGCGAAAAAGTCCAGCTTTTGGGATCGTTTTTCTGTGGGCCTATGGCGGAATCTTGCAGCGTCATCTTAGCCAAACAAACTTGGATCAGAGCTATCCTATTATTATCGGTACGGTTAGTTTGGCCTTGGTGTTCATCCTGATAGCTATTTTTGCTACTATCTTTTTGTCAGGTAAGAAGAAGGTGAATTCTGATAGCTAAAAGACAGTTTAGTATGAGTCGGTAACAGGTAGTCTTTAAGAAAGGGATATGCGATGGATAAAGAACGGAAATGGCTAAAAATAATTCTGTGGAGCTACATTATTTTTTGTCTCATTATCGCGGGATTAAACTTTGGCTATGCTCCCAAGGCTACTCCAGAAGCGGCCAAAGTGATTAGCTGGATCTGGCATATCTATGAAAATTGGATTAAGACTTTTTATATTATTATTGCTTCTTTCTTGACTTGGCGTATCCTCAGGAGGAATAAGAATAAAAAGCAGCGGCTGCGACAACAGAACCTACTGGGTTTCATTGTTGCTGCCCTGCTGATACATATCCTCGGACCTATACTCTTAGGTAATCAGGAATTATATTTTTTCGTGATGCCTTTTCCTTGGACGAGCCTCCCACTGCAGCTACTTGTTCCGGAATCGACTTTTTACCAAAGCCGGTTCCCGATCTGGGGGGCTGCCGGAATTACGACGGTTTTACTTTTCTACCTTATTGTTAGTTTAGTGGTGTTTATTGGCACACTTCTTTGGGGTAGGCGCTTTCAGTGTTCTAAAATCTGTATGTTTAATGGGTTTGCTGCCGAGATTTTTGCGCCAGTTATTCCTTTGACTGGTAAAAAGAAAGTTATTACTCCCAGAAAAAAGCGGGTTTTAGTCTGGGCAAGAGTGGTATTTTTACTACTGGGGATTATATTTTTCTCATGGTGGCTACTTTTTATTCTGGGCGTTCAAGTACCGGGTAGCCTCAGCCTTGTGGGAAATTTGGAAACCTATAAGTATATGTTGGGCGAGCTTTTGGCGGCTATGTTTTTCTGGATCGTCTTTCTAGGCCGGGGATATTGCTATTATTGCCCTCTAGGCACCTGTTTAGGTCTTCTGAGTAAGGCTGCTGGTCAACAAATTAACACCAATCAAAGTGAATGTATTGCCTGCGGACAGTGTAGTAAAGTCTGTCCTATGTCCATTGATGTAAAAGCGGCGGCAGTGAATAAAATACCTGTTAAATCTAGCCAATGTCTGGGCTGTGGTCACTGTGTTGATATCTGCCCTACAAGCACTTTGGGTTATCAAACCAAGTTTATCAAGCAAATAGAAAAGTTTTATACTAAGGAAAGACAAAAATAATGACAAAAACAAAGGGTGTTTCAATTAGTGAAGGTTATAGTATTGTGGGGCTGGTGGCCATTGCTATGGTGGTATTTGGCTTATTTCTTGATCCAATCCAGGAGATTATTCGCGGTTTATATAACATTATCATTGCTTCTGATGTGCTTATAACTGATTATTTTGTTGTGGGTGGATTAGGTGCGGCTTTGGTGAATGCCGGATTATTAATGTTACTGTCCATCGCTATCTTGCTCAAACTGAAAGTTCCCTTTAGCGGCCTCTATATGGCGGCAATTTTCTTGATGGGAAGTTTTGGCTTGTTTGGGAAAAATTTATTTAATGTTTGGCCGATTATTTTTGGTGTAGCCCTTTATGCCCGAGTGCAAAAAGAGCCCTTCAAAAAATACATTCATGTGGCTTTCTTAGGGAGCTGCTTGGCGCCCTTTGTGACAGAAGTAATTTTTATTATTGGTTTCAAGCCTTGGATTGCTTGGCCCTTAGGCCTTCTTATTGGTGTTAGCATCGGATTTTTATTACCCCCAGTGGCTGGGCACAGCGTCAAAATTCATCAAGGCTTTGCTCTATATAATGTGGGCTTGGCCGCCGGTCTGATTGGAGGGATTTATGCCTCACTGTTCAAATCCTTTGGCTATAAGGCTGAGCCTAGACTGCTCTGGAGTACAGGTAATAATACTTTGATGGCTACGGCTCTTCTGGGGCTTTTTGCCTGCTTTTTTCTTTATGGCTTTATAAAAAGTTACGGTTCTCTTCGGGGGCTCAAAGAAATCTATTCCCATTCCGGACGGCTGGGGAGCGATTTTATCCAGGAGGCAGGGTTGGAAGCAACCCTTATGAATATGGGACTGAATGGTGTGTTGGCTGTGGTGTATGTCCTTGTGGTGCAAGGCGAACTAAATGGTCCAACTATTGGTGGAATTTTAACTATAGTGGGTTTTAGTGGCTATGGTAAGCATTTCAAAAATATTTTACCGGTTATTTTCGGCGTTTTTATTGGCAGCACCTTAAAAACTTGGAACATTAATGATCCAGCGATTCTACTGGCGGCACTCTTTGGAACGGCTTTGGCTCCTATAGCCGGACATTATGGCTGGGTTTGGGGTGTTGTAGCTGGTTTTCTTAATTCTTCTTTGGTACTTTATGCCGGTTTTCTCCATGGGGGGATGAACTTATATAATACCGGTTTTTCTGCCGGTCTGGTTGCAGCCGTAATGATTCCTATTTTAAATGCTCTTCATAAGAAGAGAGCTGCTTCGCTTGTATAAGAAAGGGGAGAGCCGCAGCAGAGCAGATCTCCCTCTCAAATTTCATATAGTATCTCAAAATCGTACCAAATTAAGAATCCAAATACCAGAAACCGGCGGGATAGCGCGGTAGCTGACGATAGCCAGGATGACGCCCGGGGGGATTAGCCTGACGGCGGATCTCTAAAAACTGGTCAATCTTTTCCTTGGGGATTTGACGTCCGGGAGCTAATTGGCGAACCATGAAGCAGATCTTGGCATATTGCTCCACAGATTCCATGAGGTAGTAGGCCGAGTAAAGATCGGCACCAACGGTGAGAACCCCGTGGAATTCTAAGAGTAGAGCGTCGTAATCTGCCAGCAGAGGTGCTATGGAGTTGGGTACTTCCGGGGTGGAGGGTGTTCCATATGGCGCGACAGGCACACAACCCAGACTGTAAACCGCTTCCGTTGCCACATAATCATCCATGGGTTCACCGGCACAAGCAAAGGCTGTGGCTGTGGGTGGGTGAGCATGAACAACGGCCTGAATATCTGGGCGCTCCTGATAGGCACGCAAATGCATGGGCATCTCGGAGGTGGTCTTCCAGGTACCTTCCAAGACCTTACCTTCACTATCTACCTTTAAAAGCATTTCTGGCTTCAATGCGCCTTTACTTACTCCCGTGGGGGTAACTAAAAAGTTGCCGTCCGGTAGACGGCAAGAAATATTTCCATCATTGGAAGCCACCATGCCTCGAGAAAATAGCAGTGCGCCAATTTCACAAATGGTAACCTTGAGCTGCTCTTCTGTGGGTTGGGGGCGTTGTGACGTCTGAGATTCCATAAATTTTACCTCTCTCAAAATAACGAGAAATCTTATTGAGAACTACTACTAAGATTTAAGAATAGCTTAATTTAACCATGGGAAAACTGTTTCTGCAAGGGGATTTAAGGACACAAAAGAATACGGAGCTCGATTCAAAAGATATTTCCTAAATGTTCCTTATTCTTTCCTTATTTTTTCATGTTAAAATAAAGAAAAATAACAGGCTGGCACAAATTACTGTCGTAAAAGAACTGTGAACCGCAGGTGGCTGGCCGTGAGAGGACTACTATGTTAACCGTAGAGGAAGCCATTCAAAATCGTATTTCTAGACGAAACTATTTAACCGACCCGATACCGGAAGCTACAGAGAACCAGCTTATTCAGAGTATCATGGAATATAATGCCCAGGCTGGTCTGGATATTTTTTGGATAGCTGATGGTACCGAGGCCTTTTCGGGTCTACGCAAGAGTTATGGCATGTTTAAGGGTGTTCGTAGTCTGATTGGATTAGCAGGAGACCCGGTAGATGTTCATCTTCGAGAAAAGTTAGGCTATTTTGGCGAAAAGCTTGTCTTGGAAGGAACCCAACTAGGCTTAGGAAGTTGTTGGGTGGGTGGTACTTTTGATAAAAAAAGTTCAAATTTAATAAGTCCTCAAGGTGCTACGCCGCTTTTGGTAATCACTATGGGTCTTTGTCCGCCCAATAAAACCCGGCGGGAGAGTTTTATTTACAGCTTAACCCATCGGAAAACCAAAGCCCTTGAGGAGCTGTTTAAGGCAGATGTTACGCCTCCAGAATGGTTCATCCGCGGAGTGAAGGCTGCCCAGAAAGCGCCTTCTGCGATAAACCGGCAGCCAGTATTCTTTACCTATAAAGATGGTGAAGCTTGGGCTGAGGTCAAGGAAGAAGAGGGCTTCCAGCTGGTAGACTTAGGTATTGCTAAACTGCATTTTGCTCTGGGAGCTCAGGGCGACTTTGCTTGGGGAAACCCGGGAAAATTTACGCCTTTTAGTGGCTAAGTTTATTATGCTTTGGTTTGGCCTGGTAGATTTTTGATAACTCCGGCAAAAGTTTTTGAAAGGGGAAGAGGGACATGAATATAGGTTATGCTTGTTTGGCCCTAGCAGTTCCTGATACTACCATTCGCACCTGCCGTTTGGCTAATGCGAACCATGAGAGGCTTTTGGAGATAAGTAAAGATAATCTTCAGGCTCTGGAGCGATTATTGATCTATTCAAGTAAACGCAATATCAGATTATTTCGAATCAGTTCGGATATGATTCCTTTTGCTTCCTCCGACAAGGTGAATATTCCTTGGCAGAAGCATTTCAAGCAGGAACTTAGTACCCTGGGACAGTTTGCCAGAAACAACCATATTCGTCTCTCCATGCACCCGGGACAGTACACTGTACTCAACTCCCCAGACTCCAAGGTACATGAGCAAGCGGTAGCAGAGCTCTGTTATCATGCTGATTTTCTGACTGCTTTAGGTATGGGCAGTGATTGTAAGCTTATTTTACATGTGGGGGGTGTATATGGTGATAAGGATAGGGCCAAAGCTAGGTTTGTTGAGCGGGCAAAGGATTTAGATAAGCGGATAAAAGACCGGCTGGTAATTGAAAATGATGAGCGCTGCTTTCATATTGCTGATGTGCTTGAGATTTCGGCCAAGACCGGGCTGCCGGTGGTATTTGATAATCTGCATCATCGAATCAACCCGCCCCTTGATTCCGGTACAGATCTGGACTGGATATGCCGAGCCCTTGGCACTTGGAAGGATATGGATGGTCAGCCTAAAATACACTACTCTCAGCAAGCTTTGGGTCAACGCTTGGGAGCGCATACCCAGACGATTGCTGCGCCGGAATTTCTAACTTTTTATCAAGCTCTTGGGGAGAGAGTGGCTACGGAGAATTCGATTAAAACGCCGGATATTATGTTGGAAGTAAAAGATAAAAATATTTCGGCGGTTAAACTGATTGCCTGCCTTCAGGGGGATAAAACCCCTAAGCTCTTGGAAGAAGAGTGGGCACGTTATAAGTATTTGCTTATGGAGCGTGCGCCGGAAAGTTATAGCCGAATAAGGCACAGCATGCCTCTTGAACCAATAAAATTTTATGATTTGATAGATCAGGGACGTTTTCAAGTGCCTAAGGCAGGAGCCGCCGTTAATGCGGCTGAACATGTCTGGGGTTACTATCGTGGTAAGGCAACTACTAAAGAAAAAGACCAGTATCAGCGCCTGCTGCAAGGCTATTCCCAAGGCACTCGGTCTTTGGAGAGCTTGAAAAACTATCTATATAAGCTGGCTCTGACGTATAAACAAGATTATCTGTTGGACTCTTATTACTTTTCATTGTAAGAAGAGGAAGAAAGGACTAAAAAATGAACCTATTTTCCTGTCGAGAGATTACCTATGGTGATATTTTGGCTATTCCGGCTCTGGAAATAGAAGCCGGGAAAGTTACGGCTCTAACTGGCCCCAGTGGCGGTGGTAAAACAACTTTTCTTAAACTCTTGAATAAACTAATTTCTCCTGATTCCGGGGAGATTCTTTTCCGTGGTGATTCTCTAGCGGCTTTAAATAGTGTAGAGCATCGCAGGGAAGTGGTACTGCTTTCGCAAAATGCGCCGATGTTTGGCGGTACTGTGGCAGACAATCTCTTGGCTGGACTTCGTTTTCAAGGAAAATCAGAGCCTGATGAAGCTCGTTTAATGTCATTATTAGGTGAACTTCACTTGGAGAAGAAACTAACTGACTCGGCTGATAAACTTTCCGGTGGGGAAAGACAGCGGGTGGCTCTGGGGAGGCTGTTACTGCTAAAGCCTTCTGTTTATTTGCTGGATGAACCATCCTCGGCTTTAGACCGGGCGACGGAGAAGCTGATTGTTGAGCTTGTGATTCGCTGTGCCAAAGAATCGGACAGCAGTATTATTATGGTTACCCATTCTCCGGAAATGGTGCATCAATTTGCCAACAAAGCTTGGCTACTTAAAAAATCACATCCAGCTGAGGAGTTAAAACTATGAGTGACGTAGTACAGTTATCCGTGTTTCAAGTGGCTCTTGCATATATTTTCGTCTTGTTTGTCTGGGTGATTTGCCGCTTTCGAAAAATTCCCCGAGAAAAAGAAATCTTAATTTCTTCCATTCGTATGACCCTTCAGCTGATGTTGGCGGGGTATGCCTTAGTCTATATTCTGGCTAACCCCAGCCCTTGGCTGACTGTAGGGGTGCTGCTTTTGATGGAGACCTTTGCTATCTTAACTATTTTGCGCAAGTTTAAGGGGAAATTGTCGACGCATTTTAAGCGGGTGATTATCTTTTCCGTCTTTTCCGGTACCGTAGTGTGTCTCTTATTTTATCTCTTAGTGGTGGTGCGAATATCCCCTTGGTATGATCCACAGTACTTCATTCCCATAGCCGGAATGCTTATAGGCAATTCTATGACGGGAGTTTCTCTAGGCATTAAGACCTTATTAGAAAGCATGTCCAGTAAAAGGGCTCTGGTAGAGGAGGCCTTGCTATTAGGGGCTAAACCAGAGCAAGCTGTCAAACCAATGATAGATACAGCCTTTGATGGTGCAATCATGCCTACAATACAATCTACCGCCGGAATGGGGCTGGTATTTTTGCCGGGAATGATGACCGGACAGATATTGTCCGGTACATCTCCCACCATCGCTATTGCTTACCAAATTGCTATTATGTTAGGCATTCTTGGTGCGGCCTCGCTGT
Source organism: uncultured Oscillospiraceae bacterium (assembly GCA_964518595.1). Taxonomy (GTDB): domain Bacteria; phylum Bacillota; class Clostridia; order Saccharofermentanales; family Saccharofermentanaceae; genus CAZFHA01. The sequence continues at coordinate 51,758 of CAZFHA010000017.1, read as the reverse complement.
CTTCTATTCTGCTTCTTCAACTAGGCTTTAGAACCTTCTTTAACCGTGAAGACCAATTGATAGATTCTTTCCACTAAGCTTTGGGAGGTCTATCTTTATGGTCGCGGATTCTTACTTTTTGTAGTTTTTGACGACGGCGTAGGGTTAAATAGGCTAAAAATAGCCCCAGGCCAATCAAAAATAAGCCGAGAAGAACCAGATAGTCCTCTTGATGGGAAGAAGAAAGTCTCTCAGACAGTTGGAAACCAAGTCCCGGAGAACCGGAGGGGAAAGGAAAATATAGGTTGCTCTTCATAAAGATCACCTGCCCTTTCTATTAGTGTCTGATCTTAGATGTCATATCTCAATCAGGGCAAAATGTTGTTATATATATTATACTATAAATATTAAGACTCTTAATGTTTTTTTATCAACTGCTTGTCTTTTTATTTGTAAGCTTTTTATTAGTAAAAATGTGCCAAGAAGAATAGTTAATAGTATTATAGTAGAGACCTGATAAGCGCTAGACCGTCAGGCCATGAAAGGATGAGTATATGTTATTTGATTATTGGAAAAATTATCAGATTATTAAGCTGGGTCAGCCAGTGGTTAAAGAACCTATTATTAAATTTGTTGATACAGAATCGGCTAAAAAGCTGCCTCAGGGAGATATGCTTTTTTCCGGTGATTTTTTAGAACGCTATTTTTGCCTTGAAGAGGGGCAAGTAGTTCTTTATGTTGGTTTAGGTAAGAGTGATGAACTTTCTCTCCACAAAATAAAGGAAGTGGTTGCTCAAGGGGCTAAAGGGATGGCTGATAAGAAATGCTATGCTTTTGCTTTGGAGCTTACGCCATTCTACCAACGTTATGGTAAGGAGGCTATTTACCAGAGTGTTCTGGGCAGTTATCTTGGACTATACCAATTTAGTGCCAAAGCAGAGACCGAGGCGACCCTTGAGGCGCTAGGAAAGTCTGAGGTAACTTTTTCGGTTGCGGCAGATGAAGATTTATCGGGGATAGTAGAAGAAGGAACTCAGGTGGCTTTAGGTATCGTTTTTGCCCGTGACATCACGAACCTTCCCGGGAACTGGTTACGCCCTCAAGATCTGGCGGAAAAGATACAAGCTTTGCTGTCAGATACTCCTGTTCAGATAGAAATTCTGACCTTGCCGGAACTTCAAAAACTAAAAATGGGAGCACTTCTGGGTGTAGGTATTGGTAGTAACTATCCACCACTTATGGTCTGCTTAAGATATCAGGGAGCAGATCTCTATAACAAGGGTGTTAGTGAAAAGCATGTTGCTCTGATAGGAAAAGGGGTAACCTATGATTCTGGTGGGTATAGTTTAAAACCCTCCGACCTGATGATTGATATGAATGGAGATATGGGCGGTGCTGCAACCGTTGTGGGGGCTGTGTATGCCTTGGCTAAAAATCAGGTGCCGGTGAACCTTAGCGCATTTATACCCATTTGCGAAAATCGAATTGGGCCGGATAGCCTCTCGCCCAGTGATGTCATAACCTCTTACAGCGGTAAAACTATTGAGGTGCTGAACACGGATGCTGAAGGCCGTCTCATTATGTGTGATGCCATCGGCTACGGGGTTAAGAATAGTCCTGCCACTCATGTTATTGATGTGGCGACGCTTACAGGAGCGGTGGTTGCAGCTTTGGGGCATAGTGTCACCGGCGTTGTAGGTAATAATGATGAGTTTTGGAAAAGTCTGGAGGGGGCAGCGCAGAAAAGTGGTGAAACGTTTTGGCGTTTTCCTACCACGGCTGAGCATCGAAAGATGCTGGAGAGCGAGGTCGCCGATATTAAAAATATTGGTGGAAAAATTTGTGGAGCCATAACCGCAGGCTTGTTTTTAGAGGCTTTCACGGAGAATAAACCTTGGCTACATCTGGATATTGCCGGTAGTGGCAGTGTGAAGGAGCCAATCTATGGCTACCAGACTAAGGGCGCAACTGGGGCAGGGCTGGAGACGCTCTACCTGCTTCTGAAAGACTTTGGCTAAAAATAGCTTAGGGAGAAAGAGGAGGCTGACACGATGAAGTACCGCAGTGTCTTTGATATGATTGGACCGGTAATGATTGGACCATCTAGCTCCCATACGGCGGGAGCCGTGCAAATTGGCCGAATTGCCAGACGCATCTTTGGCCGCCAGCCGGCATCGGTAGAGATACACTTTTACGGTTCTTTTGCTAAAACCTATCGCGGACATGCCACCGATGTGGCAGTGGTAGGTGGGATATTAGATTATGGCACTGATGATAGCCGTATTCAAAATGCCTTGCTTCTGGCCGAGGAAGCCGGAGTCAAAATCACTTTCTTTAAAGAGGAAGAAATTCCGGTTCATCCTAATACCGTGAAGCTTATTCTGAGAAGCCCTGACGCAAAATTATCTATTACCGGTATTTCTGTGGGCGGTGGCGTGATTAAAATCACAGAGCTGGATGGTTTTGCCTTAAGTTTATCTGGTGAAGCTCCAGCTATTTTGGTTTTTCATAGGGATGCTTTTGGGGCGGTGGCCTCTACCACCAGAATTTTGGCGCAGCATCATGTTAACATCAGTCATATGGAAGTCTCACGGTTACATAAAGGGGAAATGGCTCTTATGATTATTGAGACAGACCAGCCCTTGGACGACAAAATCCTTGAGGAATTACGCAGTCAGGAAAATATCAGCCGAGTCATCGGCCTAGCATTGTAATTTGATGAAGAGCAAGAGGAGAATAGGCGATGTTTGAACGAATTTCAGAACTGATTGCTCAGGCACAAAAGGAAAAACGCCCCATCTATCAAATTATGATTGATTGGGAGGTAAAAGAGACGGGGCGCTCAGAATCTGATGTTATAGCCGATATGAATCATCGTTTTACGGTTATGAAAGAGGCGGTTGCTCTTGGTATTAAAGGTGTAACCTCCCACTCCGGACTTACGGGTCAAGATGCCTTGCGATTATTTACGTATATAGAAAAAGGGCAGTACCTGACTGATCCTACTTTACTAAAGGCAGCCTGTTATGCCATTGCCACCAATGAGGTGAATAGTAGCATGGGGCTGATTTGCGCGACTCCCACTGCCGGGTCTTCCGGCGTGGTTCCCGGTGTTTTGTTTGCTGCTCAAGAGCGCTTGGGACTTTCAGATAGTGAAACTATGCCATACTTATTTACGGCGGGAGCCTTTGGGTTGGTTATCGGCAATCAGGCAACAATTTCCGGTGCTTCTGGAGGCTGCCAAGCCGAGATTGGGTCAGCCAGCGCCATGGCGGCGGCTGCCTTGACCGAAATGTCAGGGGGTACACCTCAGCAAGTGGCGGAAGCTGCGGCATTAGCACTCAAAAATATGCTGGGGCTTACCTGTGATCCTTTAGGAGGCTTGGTAGAAGTTCCCTGTATTAAACGCAATGCCGCTGGTGCTGCTAATGCTTTCTTGGCAGCAGAATTGGCCTTGGCCGGAATCGAAAGTAAAGTTCCTTGTGATGAAGTAATTTTAGCTATGGGACAGACGGGCAGAATGATGCCAGCAGCATTGAAAGAAACCTCTTTAGGAGGGTTGGCGGCAACGGAGACTGGTAAGCGTTGGAAACGCCAATTAGAAGAGTGATCTTGCATTTTTTGTAAAGATAATGTAATCTACAAAAGTTGTAAATATTCCTTTAAAAGATTAGATCATACATTTGGGGGACAGCATGGGTATTTCTGATGTTCTGACTTTGCTTGGTGGTTTGGGATTGTTTCTGTTTGGAATGAAGCTTTTAAGCGATGGCTTAGAGCTGGTGGCAGGTTCCCGGTTGGAGCGGCTGCTCAAAGTACTGACCTCAAATCGCTTCTTAGCGGTTATTGTCGGTTTCGTCATTACAGCAGTTATTCAGAGCTCCTCAGCCACTACGGTAATGATTGTCGGTTTTGTTAACGCTGGGCTTATGTCCCTCTCCCAGGCTGTGGGTGTGATTATGGGTGCGAATATCGGCACCACAGTTACCTCGGTCATTGTTGCCCTTAACCCTAAACAGATTGCACCGGTTGCTATTTTTATCGGTGTGGTGATGCTGGTTTTTGTTAAGAAAAAAACCATTGCCGATATTGGTCAGATTCTGGCTGGTATTGGTATTTTATTTATGGGGCTGAATACTATGTCCTCGGCTATGTCGCCTCTGCGGGAATTTCAACCCTTCCTAGATATGATGGTTGAATTTAGCCACAACCCCCTATTAGGAGTTTTGGCGGGAATGCTAATCACGGCGGTTATTCAAAGTTCCTCTGCTTCAGTTGCCATATTACAAGCCTTAGCTATGCAGGGACTTATTAGTATTGATGCTGCTGTATTTATTTTGTTTGGTCAGAATATCGGAACTTGTGTTACCGCCCTCTTGTCCTCTATTGGTACTACGAAGACCGCTAAGCGGGCAGCTATGATTCATTTGTTGTTCAATGTGTTAGGGACGGTTATCTTCCTTGCCTTGGTTTTCATTGGTGAAGTGACTCCAATTCCCACCTTCATCAGTATCGTGAAGGCGGCTTCCGATCAAGTGCCTGTCCAAATCTCTGTGGCGCATATTATTTTTAATGTTGTTACAACAGCACTTTTATTTCCCTTGGCTCCTATGTTGGTGCGACTATCCAAAAAGATTGTCCGCGGTGAAGACAAACGGGTGGGTGAGCTTAAGCTAGAGTATATTGACGATCGAATTTTAGCCACTCCGTCCATTGCTGTGGCACAGACAATCCAAGAAGTTGAAAGAATGGCGCTTTTAGCTAAGACCAATATGCATGTGGCTATGGAATGTTTTACAGACTTTAGCGATGCTAAGATGCGGGAAGTGGCTGAGCGGGAAAAATTAATTAATTTCTTGAATCACTCCATTGCAGCTTTCTTAGTCAAATTAAGTGGAATTGAACTGTTGGAAAAGGATGCCCAGACAGTCGGAGCACTTTTTCACATTATTAGTGATGTAGAGAGAATTGGGGATCATGCTGAAAATATTGCCGAGGATGCCCAGCGCAGTCATGATACGAAGAGCCGTATGTCGGAATCTGCCATGTCAGAATTGCGGGAATTGTTTATTATGTCTATGAGTCTATACGATAAGGCTATTGATGTTCTTAAAGCCCAACGAGCAGATACAGAAGAGATTAAGGTGATTGCTGATTCTGAAGATCATATTGATATGATGTCGGATAAGCTAGAAAGAAACCACATTGATCGCTTGACCCGCAAGAGTTGTACCCCCGAAACCGGCATGATTTTTCTCCACATGATAAACAATTTGGAGCGTGTTGCCGATCATTCAACTAATATTGCTTATGCCATAACCGGTGGAGATACATAAGTTAGAATAAGAATCTCCGAAACTGACCGGGGGTCATACCCAAAGATTTTTTAAAGCAACTAATAAAATAAGACTCACTTTGAAAACCGACTAGGTAGCCTATTTCATTAATAGGTGTTTGGTCGGTTTTTAATAGCTCTTTGGCTTTTGTCAAGCGCAGTCGCAAGAGATATTCGTGAGGGGTGCTCTGAACTTCCTTCTTAAAACGACGACAAAAATGATAAAGACTCAGATTTGCCTCAGCAGCTATTTCAACCAGGGGAAGAGGATGGCTAAAATTTTTTGCCATAAAGTCCAGGGCTTGCAAGATAGAGGGACTGAGCAGCCCCGGATTCAAAGCTTTCTGACAATGTAGAAGTGCACATAAAAGCCGTTGCAAAAGACAGGAAATAGCACTTTCTCTCTGAGGGGGATTATCTATGAGTAAGGTCATGAGCTCTTGCATAATAAGGGTGGGCTCTCGACCGCCTTCCCCTTTTATCGTTTGTCCGTGATTTTGGGTGATAATTTCCCAGAATTGCTCGCTGTTACTGCCGTCAAAATGGATATACCTAAAGCGCGTTTGGCTCTTGGTAAAATATTCATGAGGTTGGTAACAGTTTATAAAGACAAAGTCGCCTTGATAGGCTGAATAAACCTGTCCTTGGGCAAAATAAGAAAACTCACCCTCCAGAACTTCTAAAAGTAAAAAACTATTATAGTGATCTCTTCTGGTGTAATAAGGCGGCCGACAAAAAAATTCACTGGCCGAGAGAACATAGAAATAAAGTTTTCTAGCCAAGGGAGAGGGGCATTGATAGGGAAAAACATCTGCCTGAATTACGCCAAGGATATCTTCTCGTGCCATGTGTAACTCTCCTGCTGAATTTCTAAAAGAGCAATTTTTCTACATTATATGCAAAGGAACTACTATTTTCAAGGGATTTAAAGCTCTATAATCGGCTTTATCAGAGCAAAATCGAGCTGTTTTCCAGGAGGGCAAGCATATGACTTTACGAGAAAATATCATGGCAATTTTACACTATCAGCCGTATAAAACCATGCCGGTGGTATCCTTTGGTTATTGGGAAGAGACGCTGGAGAGGTGGAGAGATGAAGGACATGTGACCAGTGATGAAGTGGAGGGTTATCGAGCCCAGGGAGATAATTCTGAAGCGGATCGTTCTGTGATGAGAAAGCTGGGGTTTGACTTTAATTGGAACTCTGTTTATCAACCTAAAGTCGATCTGTTCCCGGCTTTCGAAGAACGAGTTTTGGAAGAAGAGTCTGATGGGAGTAGGATTGTAAGAGACTCCTTAGGACTTTTAGTTAAGAAAAAAGCTGACATTGTGTCTATTCCCGCTGAGATTGGAACATCCTTAACCGGACGACAGGCTTGGGAAGAATTATATCTGCCTAAACTTCAGTGGACCGAAGAACGAATTTCAAATGTAAAGGAGCAACCGCTGGTCTTTTCCACTAATCGTGAGATTCCTTTGGGGCTTCACTGTGGTTCTTTGGTGGGAACACTGAGAAACTTATTAGGGGTTGAAGCCTTTAGTTATCTCTACTATGATGATGAAGACTTGTTTCGAGAAATTGCCGATCAGTTGGCAGAGCTTTCTTTTCGCTCCGTTGAGGCAGTCTTAAAGAGCGGTGCTACCTTTGACTATGCACACTACTGGGAAGATATCTGCTTTAAAAATGGTCCGCTGCTTTCTCCTGAAGTTTTTGAAAGTTGCATGGGTAAGCATTATCAGAGAACCACAAAGCTTTTGGCAGACTATGGTATAGATATTGTCTCCGTTGACTGTGACGGCTTAATTGATAAGCTAGTTCCTATCTGGCTTGAAGCCGGAGTGAACACAATGTTTCCCATTGAAGTAGGAACTTGGCATGCCAGCATCGCCCCTTGGCGGGAACAGTATGGACAACAGCTTCGCGGAGTTGGAGGCATGAATAAGACGGTTTTTTCCCAAGATTACAAAGCTATTGATAAAGAGATAGAGCGGTTACGGCCTTTACTTGATCTAGGGGGGTATATCCCTTGTCCGGATCACCGAATTGCACCGGACGCACGCTTTGAAAATGTACAATACTATTGTGAACAGATGCGTAAGGCTTTCGCCGGTTAAAACGTTTAAGAACAAATGAAGGGGCTGTCGTAGACAGCCCCTTCATCTAAAGAATCCTTAACAGATCACTTACTTGTCCATTGGTGGTTCTTCAATGGGATCAGGTTCCTCCTGATCATTCATGAGTCGCAATTTATCAAAGAGGGCAAACAAGCTACCCAAAACAATTCCTACTACAGCTGCTAATACCATGCCTTTCAGCTCTAAAGTTCCTGCCCGGAAGGTTACACCGGAAAGACCGGTAACAAGAATTACCGAGGTAAGTACAAGATTTTTAGATTTGGCATAATCAACTTTGGAATCAACTAAAATTCTAATTCCGGCAGTGCCAATCATACCATATAGCAAGAAGGAAATACCGCCAATTACGGGTCCGGGGATTGTTCGTATAATTTCGGTTAGTTTTCCGATGAACGCGCAGATGATAGAAATTACTGCCGCTCCGCCAATAACTCTTACACTGTAAACCTTAGTGATGGCCATAACGCCTATATTCTCACCATAGGTAGTTGTGGGTACAGAGCCGACAAAACCGGATAGGGTTGAAGAAAAACTATCGGCAAATAACGTTCTGTGTAGACCGGGATCTTTTAGTAAATCTTTACCGACAATCTTACTGGTAACTACCTGGTGGCCGATATGTTCGGAGGCGATTACCAAGAGAACCGGTAGCATTGTGAGCATAACTCCCGGATCAAAGGAAGGGGAGCTGAAATTAGGTAAGGAGAACCAGTTAGCTTTAGAAATGGCTTCGAAATTAACAATACCTACAGCTACGGCAGCAATATAACCGGCGATGATGGCAATCAAAATCGGTATTACTGCAAAGAAGCGTCGGAACAGGACACTACCGAAAACAGCTACTCCTAGGGTAACACCGAAGACAAGAAAATTCTGTGGATTAAGATTATTGTTTTCGTCCGGTAGAATCTGAGCAGTCTGGGCGGCTGTAGCCGCTAATTCCAAGCCGATCAGTGCAACGACAGGTCCCATAGCTGCCGGAGGCAACACCCAGTTAATCCAGTTAGAACCAAAAAGATAGATCAGAAGAGAGAGCAAACAACCTGCAATACCTACGGCAATAAATCCGCCCAAGGCGTAGGAGTAGCCATATTTGCTGATTACAGCCCCACCAGCAGCCAAAAATGCAAAACTTGAACCTAGATATGCCGGAGCTTTACCTTTGGTAATCAGAATAAACAGCAAGGTACCGATACCGTTCATAAACAGTACGATTGCAGGATTCAGTCCGAAGAGAAAGGGTACCAGAACTGAGGCACCAAACATAGCAAACATATGCTGAAGGCTAAGAGGCAGTAGTAGTCTTAGAGGGACTTTGTCTTGAACTTGGATAATGGTTCGATTTTTCATAGAGGTCTCCTTACATGTAGATAAAAACTGAAACTCTTTATTTCAAGGTACAGTATACAGGATGAAAGGCTTATCTGAATAGTTTTTTTTCTTTAGCCGCTCAGGAGCTTTATCCTCTTTGAACAGGTGTAACAAAAAATAAAGTGCTTGCTTGCCGTGTGTTTCTGTCTCTAGTGCAAGTTGCATATTTATTTTGCTTCTTTTTGAAAATGGTGTTGACTTAATAGCTAGTTATGATGTAATCTTTCCTCATATTGTTGTACACGTGTGCGATTGCACGAATTGTCTTCTGCTTGAGAATTTTGAGTGGAGAGGTATTTTGATGAGCTTAGCCTGGGAAGGAGGGAGTAAGGAGCTTGTTTGAGGTTGGCTTTAGGGATTTAGCGAGACTCTCAGATTGTTGACAACTTGGATTCTATCGGTATTTTCTGATAGAAAAGACAAAATTTAATTATCCATTCCATTTACTGATTTACGGAATATAAGATTCCATCCAATCAAGGAGGATTGAGGATGTTAAAACGAGTCAAAAAGTTATTGGCTGTATTTGTTACCACAACAATGGTTATGAGTGCAGTTTCAGGTATGACCCTCTACAATACTTCTGCTGAGACAACGGCAGATGAAACATCACCTGCCACAGAAGCTACGACGGAAGCAGAGCCACAGGTACCGACAGTTGCTCCGACGGAAACTACTGAGCCTGCGCCAATACGGCCGGCCCAAGGGGATGAAAATATTATCGATTATTCCTTTCCCAATTTGGCCGGATATGGTTTTACCTTTGGTGTTGTAAATAATGAAACACGCTGGCAGACTTTTACAGCGACTAAAAGCGGTGCGATGGAGGCTATTGAAGTAGTTCTTCTTAAGAAGAACGCTCAAACCGTTGCGACTCCAGATATTACTGCTTATTTATATAGCGTTGAAAACAACCTGCCTACCAGTATTTTAGCTCAGGTAACGGTGCCGGGAGCCCAATTAAAAAGTGCAACTCCAGGTACTGCAGTGAATTCAGATATGATTTCACGTTTTCCTCTTAGCTATAATCTGGTGAATGGGCAAAAATATGCCATAGTCCTCGAATCAGCTGTAGTTGGAGAACGGGGGGATCAAGATCAGTGTTATGATTGGTTCACTTCTAATATTGGTCTCAGCGGTGTCGAGTATTTTGGCAAGAGCAGTGGAGCCAGTTGGATAGATGAGTCCTTTCTAGGAACAGCCTGGCTAAAGGTCTTTTACCAGACAGAACCAGAGAATATACCTGATCCTATTGACTATACCTTTGCTGGTACAGGAAATGGGTATGGCTTTGGAGCCACAGGAAATGAGTATCGTTGGCAGACCTTTACTGCAGCTGAGGATTGTAATCTCGGTTCTGTAGAATTAAAGGTAACCAAGTTTGCTCATAATGCGGAGAGCCAGATCGACCAGATTAATGATTTGATTGTGGAACTGAGAACAGTATCGAATAATCGGCCGGATGAACTTCTGCTCCGAAAAATAGTACCGGCGGATTCCATTATTAGTAAGGAGTCCTTTACTGTTGACTTACCGCAACAATTAACCGGTGGTGAGACCTACGCCATTGCTATGACCATGGCGAGACCCTTTTCCGCTCATGGAGGTTATGATTGCTACGGCTGGACTACCAGCCAGAATCCTAATGCTACCGGGCAATTTTTTGGAAAGAGCAACACTACCCAAGATCAAAATTACAGTGAAGAGAATTTTAACTGGGTTGATGAATCTTTTCTTGGTGCTGGTTGGATGAAGGTGAACTTTGTAGGTTCTACTCCAGGTCCTGTTACTCCTGTAGCAACGACAATTTCAGCTACAGCTGAGAAGACTATCTTAGAAGTAAACGAAACTTCTCAATTGTCCGTTGTGGTGAAGGATCAGTTTGCCGAAATTATGCCCTCCGCGACTATTACCTATACTTCTTCTGAGGAATCTATTGCTACAGTATCCGACACAGGTCTGATTACTGCCCTCAGCGGTGGTGCTGCTACTATTACTGTTGCTTCTGGAAGCATTAACACGAAAGTAACGGTTGCAGTTGCTGAAGCAGATGGAACCATTGTTCCTGTGCCCGGTATGGTAATTGATCAATCTATTACGTTGAAACCTGGCGAATATGATTTTGCCGGAGCTGACAAGGGTTTGATTGTTACTGGAAATAATATTACCATCGACGGTAATGGCGCAATTATTCGCAACAGTCCTTTGGAGGAAACCGTTGCAGACGTTACTTCCGGTGCCTATGCTCTGGAGCTTACCCCCGCAGCTGGACAGAGTGGCTATAGTATAAGTCGACAATTCCACTTTGGTTCGGCCGCTTCTATCAAGTTAGCCTTTGATGCTCGCGGTGCTGGGTTCACCGGAGATCTACTGGTACAAGCTTCCACCAATGGAACAGATTGGAACACCCTTCATACAACGGCAGTTGCGGAGGAGTGGGGACACTTTGAGGTAGATCTTTCCGCTTATAGTGGTCAATCGGTCTATCTAAGATTTTTCTACCAAAATGCCGGAGCCATTCCTGAGGGAATGACACTAAAAATTGATACAGTAGAAGTTTTTGAAAATGGCGTCAGAACATTTAGTGAGCTTTTCGAGTCAAAACCCTTCTATTGGTGGGATATTTCTTATGGGGATGGGGTACGAGTAGCTGATTCTATGAGAGGTAAACCCTTTGATCGAACAGCCTATTCCATCGACCGCAGCCGCTTTAAGGGCGTAGGTCTTACCGCCACGGGTTTAAATGGAGTTACGATTGAGAATTTGACTCTTGCTGGTTTTTATCAAGCTATGAGCCTAGCCAATAGCAGCAACCTTACAGTTAAAAACAATCTTCTGAGTAATAACTATACTGACCCATTAGGCGGATGGGGCAACCAAAATGGTGGTGCCTTAATTCTTAATCATGTTCAAGATAGTACTTTCACCGGAAACATAGCCCAGAACAATGCCGATGGATTAGTACTCTTATACAGTAATGGCAATAGTTTTAGCGGCAATAATTTTTCCGTGAATTCAGATGTTAGCTTGCAGCTAGAAGATTCAAGCTTCAACAGTTTTATTGATAATGACTTTAGTTGGGGTGTCAGAATTGATGCCTACGAAGAAGTCCATGCACGGGATTCCACAAGCCAACTTATGGAGTCGGGTTCAAATTATAATCTTTTCCAAAGAAATGATTTCACCCACGGTGGTGATGGAATTTTTATTCGTGTTCTCAATGGCTGGTCTTGTGAAGGTAACTTCTTTGTTGAAAATGATACCTCCTTCGCTAACAATAATGCAGTAGAAAGCTGGGCAGGACGCAACTACTATATCGGCAACAAGGCCAATTACTCTAGCTATGGTTTCTGGCTGGGCGGTTCGGATGAATCAGTAGTTTATGGTAATGAAGCCGCTTATAATGGTATTTCTCCACATAATGCCCCTGAAGCCTTTGGTAATGCTGGTATTGCTATTGTTAATGGCAGTGGTGAGCACATCAAAATTGAAAATAACAATATTCATGATAACTATGGACCGGGTATTGCCTTGCGCTACAATGCCGATTACCCAACCCATCATTACATCATCCAAAACAACCGGATTACCGGTAATAAAACTTCGCCCTACAATGCAAATCATGTAGGCTATGCTATCTACCTGAACAATGGCGATTGGTTCGATATCAGTGGAAATCTGATAGAAGATAATAGTTCCAATACAGTTTATAAGAGCAGTACAGTAACAAATGTCTTTGAACGAACCAGCCCCTATTATGCTTCGGAAGCTGAATATGAGGCTCAAAAACCTATCGCCAAGATAACAGCTTCTGCAGATCGCTATGTACAGGGAGAAGAAATTACCTTCTCTGCTCAGACCAGTACCGATCCTAATGGAAAGCCTCTTTCCTATCGTTGGGATATGGGCGATGGTACAATCCTAGCCGGTAGTACCGTAACCTATGCTTTCCAGAAAACCGGTTATTATGATGTCGCTGTTACCGTAAGTAATGGTGCACTGGGAGATCTGGCATGGTTAAATTGTAATGTAGTCGCTGCTGGAGCAGAAATTGGCACAGAGAGCCCGGTCAGCGAATGGCTGATTCCCAGTAATAGTGGTAAGACCACGGCGTCCCTTGCTCAGCCTGCTACATCACCATTGTCGGATATGGTGGATTTCTTGACCTACTTTGTTATTGACGGCAATCAGTCGCTAAAGCTTGATTCCTATGCCGCCAACAGTAAGTTAACCTATCCCGCCAGCCAAAATGCTGCCTACGATTTCAGTACCGCCGATGCCTTAAGCTTTAGCATGCGTATTCTGAATGAAGGTAATGATTTTAGCTCCTACAAAGCACCTCTGGTAAAACTAGCAACAGATGCCAACAATTCAATTACATTTACCCCTACCAAATCTTGGTTGTCTACTATCAATGCTGCCACCTATGGCTGTAACCAGTATAGAACCGAGTGGACGCCGGTGATGATTCCCTTTAGTGGTAATGGGGATTGGCAGATCACCAGGCAAGGTGAAGTAGACTTTGCCAACATTAACTATATCGAAATTACCGCTTTGACCGGTGGTGGACACTTACAGATGTGGCTTGATGGCATGAAGACCGTTTCTATTCTTGAAGCGGAATACTATGCCAATATGGCAGTAGACGCCACGGCTACAGCTTCCAGCACCGTAACCAACACCGATGCAGCTAATCCTCTCAGCGAAACACCGAACCAGAATCTTTTCTGGCAGTCAGAGCCGGGAGCTGAAAGCTGGTATCAAGCGGACTTTGACGAGCTGCGTGTGGTGGACAGAATTGATTTCTATTACCGCTATCTGCCAACCGGTGATGATAATTTGGATATTGTAGCCTTACCAGAAGACTTCAAAGTGGAATATATGAAGACTGATGGTACTTGGGCTGAGGTTACTACCATTCAGAAGTCCTCCGTGCGCCCAGGCCAAAACCAAGTTACTTTTGAACCGGTTAAGACCGAAGGTCTAAGACTGATCTTTACGAATGCGGCGGGAAAAGCTACGGCTCTCTACAGCTTCCAAGTCTATAATACCCAAAACTTTGCCGCCCAGCGCTCCGAGAGCAGAGAACCCCTCACTCAAGTGAGCTCCAGTATTATCCAGAGTGCTACCCTTCAGAGTATTGAAGTGCCAGTGCTTATCAATGATGCTTCTTTGTGGCCTTCTTATTATGGTGACCTTGAAGCCTATGTCTATCAAGCCAGTGCTGACGGTAAGGGACCCAGTGGTGCACCTTTGGCCAAGGGTGTTCTACAAAAGACATCCATAACCACCTTTGGTATTCCTTATACTATTACCATGGGGGCTATTGGAGGAGGCGAAGCTATTCTGGAGCCGGGTCAGCGCTATGTAGTACTGCTTACCCAAAACCCGATGACCTATGATAATCCTGAGACGAGAAATGTTCATTATCGTTGGCCCATAAGCGCACTTAATGGTGTTCGTGGACAATTCTATGGTAAAGTGACAAATAACGATCTGGATGATGTTACTTCCTTTGCCCAAGAGTTCACCAATGCGGCTTGGCTGAAAGTCCATACGGATAAGGACAGAGATTCTCAGGCAACCATTGACTTCTCTTGGAGCGGTAACCCTACCGGAGGCTTTGGTGTTGGGCATCAAGGCGAAAACAGTCGCTATCAAACCTTTGATATGCCGGCTGACAGCGTGCAAGATGTCATTGATGGTAGCACAAAGAAGCCCGGCTGGGAGACCCAAACAGAAACAGAAAATAGTATCACCATGACCTTTGACAGCAGAAAAACCATTCGTAACGTGAATATCTTCTTTGAAGAAGGTCATGTAGCTCAGTCCTTAAAAATTCTGGCTGATGGTCAGGTAATCTTTGAATTGGCAGCCCCTCAACCAGCAGCGGAATCTGCCATTGCCTTTGCTTCTGTAGAGACTTTGGCAGCTGGCTTCAATTCCATTGACCTAGAGGCGGTGGAAGCTGATGCCCTAACCTTTGTGGTTACCTCAGCTCCGGGGGAAACGGTAATTATTAAAGAAATCGAAGTGATGAGCATTATTAGCCCCAGTTCTGAGATTACTCCTACACCCACTGTTACTCCTACAGTCACACCTACGATTACTCCGACTGTAGCACCTACAGGGACTCCGACGGGCACGCCAACCGTTGCACCAACAGGAACCCCTACCGGTACTCCAACAGTTGCACCAACCGTGGCGCCTATTGTTGATCCGACCGGAAAGCCTACCAGTAAACCAACAGCTACACCTACTAAGGCTGTACTAGGTACCAGCCGCCAGGCCAAGACGGGTGAAAGCCAGACAACCCTTTGGTATTTGAGTGTTGTGCTTCTGGTGGTGGGAAGCGCAGTAACCGTTGTACTCCTAACACGTCAGCAACGGCGTAAGAAAGAGACAAATCAAGACTAAGTCTAAACGTATTTAGGTTATCAGATTCTGATAACTGAGAGTAAGAAGCTACCCTTGGACTGGCTATTGCCGGTTTGGGGGTAGTTTTTTGGATTGACTCTAAGTTCCTATTCAAATAGCTTTCAAATAGTTTTCGGGTTATAACCATAAAAACTATTTAAATTTTGCCGGTTTTACGGTATTGCATATAGCCTGGAGGTAGTAGTTATGATTGATAGACCACTTTATACGGCAAAAATTATGGCTTATATGGATACTGCCTTTGTAAAAATCCTAACAGGTGTGCGTCGCTGTGGAAAATCTACTATATTGAAAATGCTGATGCAGGAACTTTTACAGCGGGATATTCTTAAAGAGCGCATCTTACGCTACAATTTTGACTCTCTGGAATACGAGGAAGTGAAGACGGCTAAAGCTCTTACTACTTTCTCTTAATTTGATTCTTCTGTGGCCTTAAAAGAATTTCTTCTATAGTAAGGTTGTCTTCTTGCTCTAAAACCCATAGCACCGTCTGAGCAATTTGTTCAGGACGCAAATAACAATTAGGGTCTTCGGCAGTGGTAAAGTTTTGTTCATGAAAAAAATCTGTCTGGGTCATGTCCGGCAGGATGCTGGTAACCTTTAAGCCGCTTTTTCGGTTTTCCTCAAAGAGACTATGACTGAACTGGGTCAGACCGGCTTTGCTGGCGGCGTAAGCACAACCTTGAGGGCTGCTTTTCCGCGCTGTTACTGAGGCAATATTAATAATATGCCCTTGACTCTCTTTTAAGCTCCGTAAGAACTGCTGACATAATATCAGAGGGACTTCGAGGTTAAGTCGAAGCATTTTTTGAATTTTCTCCGGACGCAGTGTCTCGTGGGGACCAAAGTTTCCTATCCCAGCATTATTTACTAAAAGGTTTAGATTTTTCTCTGCCTTTTTAAAGGTCTCACACCAAGCAAGTAGAGCGGAGCTGTCTAGCAAATCCAACACAACGGGATGATATTCCTTCCAGAAAGGGGTTAGGGGATGGGATGGACTTCGGGCAATGCCATAAACCCCATAGCCATTTTTGAGGAGAAGCTCAGCTATGGATAGTCCTATTCCACTGGAAGTTCCTGTTACGATTGCAGTTTTCATTCGATTTCTCCTTCATTAGACGGATTGGAAACGCTCGGAAAAGGGAATTTTACTTTGGTTAAAGAACAAAAATTCTTTCTCGGCTTATGTACTCTTCGAGAATGGATAGGTGCTTTTCTTGAATGGGTCCCCAGTCTTCGGAGGAATAGGAAATCACTTCCGAGGGAGCAAAGCTTTGCCGAAAAATCTGCGAATCCGGCCGGTTTTTGCGGATACGCTGAAAAAAATCGCGATTCATTCGAAAAAAACCATAGCTGATGTCTACAAGTTGCTGGCTGTCGACAGCGTCCTTGCCAATGGCTTGAAAAACTTCAGTAAAAAAGTCTTCGTAGCCGGAAACAAACTGTTGGTCAATAATAATGGGATCAAAGCACAGCCTTAGGGTGTAACCCTGCTCCAATGCTGTTTTAATTGCGACTAAACGGGCTTTAAGCGATGGCGTTTTATGTTCCAGTTGTTCAATAATTGGTTGTGGAGTTAAGGTATAGGCTAAGAATAGATTGGGAAGGGGCAAATGTTTTTTCAGAAAAGCTTGTGAGGCGGATTTGCTGCGAATCTCAAAATCTACCCCAGGCTGCTGTGCCATAAAGGGGTAAAAGTCCTCGAGAAAGGGCAAGATGGAGTGTAAGGCTAAGAGATCGGTGTCATAAGATAGAGCAAGTAGCGGCGGAGCTTCAAGGGAAGCAATTGCTTGGATTGCCGCCTGAAAGTCCTCCAGGTTTACGAAAGCCACAATATCGGCAGACGTATACATGCCTTGTAAATAGCAGTACTCGCAGTCATAAAAGCAATTTAGCAGTAGTGATGTGTAATAGAATTGCGTATAGCCAAAATTCTGGCACACTTCTGGTCCGGGATAGAGAAAGGGCGGTTCTTTTACAGCCAGTATAAGGGCTGGATTTTGCTTTTGAAGACGCACATTCTGGCGTGGGCGATTAAAGATTTCTTTATAAGAAGAAATCTCAATGGGCGCTCTATTCTTAAACTGCGCCAAAATCTTTTGAGCAAAGGGATAACTTACGGCAGCGGTTTCGATATAGATTTCCCGAAAAAAATTCGCCGAATGTGGGGTAAAAGCCTCAGGTAGTAAGGACATCTTGGAGCTCCTTAAGGATTTGTTTACTTTGCGCTTTGCTTTGAACTGACAGATTCTGATAGGGCGACAGAATCGAAGAAATATCAAGCTTGGCACTTCTGGCCTGATAGACTAACTGCAGAAATTGGCGGGTCATTTCTTGGCTAAAGGATAGACTTTGAGCTAAGGCAAGCGCTACTTCTCGTTCCTGTTTAAAGGGAAAAGCACCGGCTGTAAGCCAAGTAGTATGATGGGCAATATTGGCTTCTATCAGCGGTAAGTTAATCTGTAATTGCTCCCTTATCTGCTGAGGGTCGAAGGCAGAAGTAACCCCATGATCTGTTACCAGCTTTAGCAGCAGGAGTTGATGTGGCCCTAAGAAGTGCTTAGCTCCTGCCGCAATACCGGCGGCTTCCATATCATATATTTGTGGGAAATCTACCTTGTTTTGACAGTTTTCTGGGGTCACAGGACGACTTCTGGTTTCGAGTCTGCCACGGACTAGCTTGATAGTAGGCGCAGTATCCGGATAATAACTGTATCCGGTTTCAGCATCAACAATCTTAGCGACAACCAACAGTTCGCCAATAGGAAGACTCGAAATTGCGGCACAACAACCAATATTAATAATCAGAGTATCATCTAGCTGCTGATTGTTTTTCAGCTGATAAAGAGCAAGTAACAAGGTCGTAGCAGCCGCTGCGTTTAATTTGCCCACACCGGAAATTACCAAGGCTCGGTCGGCACTTTCATAAACGGGATAGCCGTGGACAGACATATTTTTTTTCAATTTCCAAGCTGTGATAAAGGGCTCGGCCTCGGCTCGTAAAGCAAAGATAAACAGTAGCATCTTAGGTACTCATTTCTTAGGAGTGGAGTGCGGAAGTGGTTTTCTGCTGGGAGACAGGTAAATAAGCGGGGAGGATATTCTGAATAATTTCACGCAAGGCAGACTGGTCATTACTTACAGTAATTAGGTCAGCTGCTGCCTTTAAGGATGGGCAGGCATTCTCTACAGCGATGCCCAAATCTGACATCTTTAGCATGCGAATATCATTTTCAAAATCACCCACAGAGACGATAAACTTGTTTCGGCCTAAATCTGACTGGCGCAAGCCTTCGATGGCAGAGCCTTTAGACTTATCTTTTGGTAGGAACTCTAAATAGAAAGGGGCTGAAAAGAGAATATCCATTTCCGTGGATAGACTGCCGCCAATGATATCCTTACCAAGCAAAGCCAGAGGCTTAGGATCGTCATATAAGAGCAGTTTAAGCCAATGTTTGTCCATTACCTCTTCCAGAGTAACATGAATATAATCATGAGACTCACGAATGACACTAGGATCCATCGGGCCGGGCTCATGAAGAAAATAAAGCTGTTCGGGAGTAAATACTTGTATCATGGTTTGAGGAGAGTTTACCCGTAGTTGCTCCAAAAATGGCAAAAGCGGCTGATGTTTGAGCTGCTCCATGGCGATCACTTTTCTGGTATGAATATCAAAGGTTAGGCTGCCATTATAAAAAACGCAGGGGAAGTTAATGGGGAGATCCTTAATATAGGGATAGGCGCTGTCAAAGGTTCTGCCTGTGGCAATGGCAAAGGAACCGCCGCCGGCAGTGAATTGCTCTAAGGCAGCAATATTCCCAGTATCTACTTGGTGATTACTATTGATAAGAGTACCATCTAAATCGGTAATGAGTAGGATATTTTGGTATGGTTTCATGTGCGCTCCTTTTTACTTGCCTTTAAGATTCGGTTTTCTTTTTTCCAATAATGTCGAAAGTATAGGTTTCCCCTTTTGGGCGTGAGTTGGGGAAGAGGTAAAAAATTTTCCATTTCTTTAGTAAAGGCCTCATCTAATGCGAAAGCTTTCTGAATTATTTCAGTAGTTAGCTGCGTCCCACTCTGCTTTTCTAGGGGAAATAAACAATCAATGTCTTCTTGATATTTGGCTGTTAAGGCATAGAGTGTTTCGATGGTTGAAGCATCTCTACCCAGCAGTCGTCGCCGTAATTCTTCGCGTCGATGCCAGAAAGTAGCACTGGGCAGTAATTTAGCCTTTTGGGTAAGTTCACCTAAACGGTAAGGTTTAAATAAAGAAATACAGGGCAGAGATGAACCTGTTATCCAATAAAGGTTCTCTTCCGGAGCTAAGGATAATTGGGCTATCATGCTTTGGGTTGTCTGGCTGGAGATAACCCCACCGGCATGCATACAAACATCTGACATAGACCCTTGTCTAAAAACTGTCACTTTCTGGTCAGACTGATGGGCGCTGAGGATTCGGCGCATGGTTAGCGGAGTCAACCTAGTGGAATTCTCTGCCAGAAGATTCTCCACCAGTGTGCGCCGCTTTTGACAACGGGTGGCTTTGCGATGTAAGGAACGTCCATAACAATGGGCAAAATGAAAGTCTTCCGCTTTCTTGCAATAGCCTTTGGCAAGAGCATGGGAAATAAGATCAGGATGACTGCGATCAAAGTTACTGCCTATGGTTAACCCATTTGAGATGGCGTAAAAATCCTTAACTTTTTTCGAAACCCAGAATTTACCGGCAGTTTCTAATACATAGGCCTCCTTCGGATCAACCAGCAGAAAGGAGTTATCATAATTTAGCTTCTTTTGGTAACCACAATTACCGCCTTGGCCATATTTTTCTAATAGTTCAATGATACAGTCCAACGCCTCAGCGGCAGTCTGACATCGTTCCAGTGCTAGCCGTAGGAGATCCATGCCTGTAAGCGCCGAAGCACCAGGCTCCTCTTTGGTAAAAACAGCTTCGTTTCCAATGGTTAAGCCAAACTCGTTACTGCCCATTTCTGCGCCCCACATCCAATATGGCTGACTAAGAAAAACCTCGTAAGTCAGCGCTACCTGTGGAATAGCAATATAAGTGCATCGCAGAGTCGGGGTATGATCTAGTTGATAGACTTTACGCGGGTAGTGTACCAGTACCTGAGCTTCGCTGGGCTCCCGATCACTATTTTTAGCGAAAATAGTCTTTCCATTAAGGGTATTATTACCCAGAGAGACAAAGGTGTCACACATGTCTTATCCTCTCCTATTAGCAGTAGAATTTACCAATACTATTACTATCATATCATGATTTCTTCGGAGGGGACAGGTTAGTCTTGACAAGGATAAGCAAAATATGGTTCAATGGGCTAAACTGTCGACGAGGAGATTAAACTCGTAGCGCACTTACAGAGAGTCGGGGCATGGCTGGAACCCTGATAGAGAGGCGGACGGGCAAGTGGACCTCTGAGGGCAAGGTGAACAGACATTGGTTTTAGTAGCTGAGACGTTGCTCCCGTTATCGAGCAGAAGATGTGTTTGCATCTTTTTGAGTGGCCTTATTCCCAATATGGGGTTTTGGCAAACAAGGTGGTACCGCAGGTTTTACACTTGTCCTTGTAAGGGGATAGGTGTTTTTTTATGTTCTTAGGAGGCAGTATGAAACGTATACAACCAGGGAAACGATGGCGCAGCAGAATCTAAAAGAACCAATTGATTTATCCAAAGGATTACGCAAACGAAGGAGTATTATCAAGATGAAAAATTTAATCGCTTTTAAGAAACCTCACAAATTAGTCTTACGTTTAGCCGGACTTAGCATGGCTACCATGTTTTTAGCTACCGGTCTTCTGGGCTGTGCGAACAACACTGCCACAAGCTCTGCTTCCAGTAGTGAAAACACAAGTGGAATGTCTACCTCCGGTAGCAGTGCCGAAGCTACTGTAACCGTTGGCCTCATGCAAATTGTTGAACATCCTTCCCTTAACACCATCCGGGAATCCTTTACGGAAGAAATGCAGCGATTGGGTTATGGTTATGTGAAAATTGATTACCAGAATGCCCAAGGAGATATGTCCACCCTTAATACCATTGCGCAAAAATTTGTCGGCGATAAGGTAAATGCAATCGTTGCCATTGCTACCCCCTCTGCCATTGCTGCTGCCTCAGCGACGAAAGAGATTCCCATAATCTTCTCTGCTGCTACTGATCCGGTTGCTGCAAAACTTTTGACAGATCCAGCTAAGCCGGAGGGTAATGTTACCGGTGTATCCGATGCAATTCCGGTAGAGAAGATTTTTGCCGTGGCTAAGGAGCTCACCCCTGAGGCTAAGACTTTCGGCTTTGTTTATAATTTGGGTGAAGTAAATTCTGTCTCTGTGATTGAAAAGGCCAAAGCCTATTGCGACGCTAATGGACTTTCTTATGTAGAAGCTACAGTCACTAACTCTTCGGAAGTTCAACAAGCGGCACAATCCTTAATTGGAAAAGTTGACGCTTATTTTACTCCTATTGATAATACAGTTGCTTCAGCTATGCCAACCTTTTCACAAGTGGCCTTAGAAGCTAAATTGCCTATTTATACTGGTGCTGACTCCATGGTTGTAGATGGTGGCTTGGCTACCAGTGGTATTGACTATACCTTATTAGGAAAACAGACTGCGGAAATGACGGTGAAAATTTTAGAAGGCACACCTGTAAGCGAACTACCTGTAATTACCATGGAAGATTTCCGCGTTATTGTTAATCAAAGTACAGCAAAGGCTCTGGGCATAGACATCTCTGGCCTTAAGGATGCTGAAATTGTTGGATAAGTTTTGCGCTTTGCGTTACTCCTGAGACAAAAAAGTGTCTATTGTGGTGGAGGTGGTTATTTGAGCGAATTAGCCGTATTTGGTGCGTTAGAATTAGGACTAATATACTCTCTGTTGGCACTAGGTATTATGATTTCCTATCGAATCCTGGGCATCGCGGATTTGACTGTGGAAGGAAGTTTTACTACGGGGGCTGCCGTTTGCGCTGTTTTTACCCTTCGTGGGCAGCCGCATTGGGGGATTTTACTAGCTGTATTGGCTAGTGGCCTAGCCGGAGCCTGTAGTGCTTTGCTACAAACCAAATTGCGGATTCAGCCTATTTTAGCCGGAATTCTCACCATGACAGCGCTGTATTCAATTAATTTGCACATTATGGGCGGGAAGGCAAATATTTCCCTGTTGGGAATTAATCATCTGTTTTCGTTTTTGAAAACTACCTTTCCCGGACAAAAGGCAGTTGCAGTGGTACTTCTCTTGATTGTAGTTATAGTTAGTGTTGCCTTGGCGATTTTTTTCAAAACTCGTTTAGGCTTAAGTATCCGGGCGACAGGAGATAATGAGACCATGGTTCGTACCTCATCCATTAACTCCGATATGACAAAAATTGTAGGACTTACATTATCTAATGGCGTTGTGGGTTTATCAGGTGCCTTGCTTTCCCAGTATCAGGGTTTTGCTGATATAAGCCTTGGGGTTGGTATGGTGGTGGTAGCTTTAGCTTCCCTTATCATTGGCGAACTCATCCTGGGTCGGAAAAGTGTCACAAGAAATATTATTGCTGTAGTTATTGGTGCTGTCTTGTATCGTTTACTTTTGGCTGTAATTTTATCCTTCAGCTTTAATCCCTCGGATATCAAGTTGATATCGGCTGCAATTGTGGCGGTAGCCATTTCTATTCCACTGCTTAAAAAGCGCATTTCACTGTTTCAGCGGAAGCGTCAAAATCAGAGGGAGGCGAAATCAGATGTTGAGAGTTGAGAATCTAAGTTTGACCTTTGAAAAAGGCACTATTAACGAAAAGAAGGCACTTAAAAGGATTAATTTACTTTTGCAGCCGGGTGATTTTGTTACGGTAATCGGGAGCAATGGGGCAGGGAAGTCAACCCTCTTCGGGGTGATTGCCGGAAATTATATTCCTGATACCGGGCGGATTTTTTTGGGTGAGATGGATGTGACCTTTGCTCCAGAATATCGTCGAGCGCGAAAAATAGGGCGGATATTACAAGATCCTAAAGCCGGTACCGCTCCTAGCATGACGGTAGCCGAAAACCTTCTGCTGGCTCACTCTCGAAGCCATCAAAGAAGGCGTTTTAAGACTCGGCGGCAAGAGTTAGATTATTTTCGTCAGCGGCTTAGGGAACTGAATTTAGGTCTTGAAGAGAGAATGGAAACGAAAATTGGCTTGCTATCGGGGGGACAGCGTCAGGCAGTCACACTCTTGATGGCTACCTTGTCACCACCGGAATTATTACTTTTGGACGAGCACACCGCGGCATTAGATCCAGCGACCGCCGATAAGGTTCTTGCATTAACCTCGCAGATTGTGGCGGAGCACCAGATTACCACATTGATGATTACCCATAATATTTCCAGCGCTTTGGCCTTAGGTAACCGTACCCTAATGATGGATGCAGGGGAAATATCCTTGGACGTTTCTGGAGAGCAACGTAGTTCAATGACCGTACCGAAGCTCTTAGCTTTGTTTAAGCAAGTTAGTCAAAGAGATCTGGATGATGACAGAATTCTACTGTCATCTGAGACCTAAAACTACATTCACCTAATTAGTCTTGTAGTAATCTAAAAAATCCGCCTCATAGAGCCAGGCTCTACAGGGCGGATTTTCTAATTTAAGGTAGTAGGGATTATTTATTGTTCTTTTGAAGTCTTTTTCCGAAAGACGTAACGTCCACCTAAGGCACTCAGACCAACAACAGCTAGTGCGAGAGCAGCTAGTAAGAGATTACTATCATTTTCTCCGGTTTTAGTAAGGCTATCGCGGTTAGTTCCTAAGACGGCGCCTTGGCTGGGGGTGGGAGTAACTGTGGATTCTGTAACAGTAGTAGGAGTAGGCGTAACCGATGGAGTTGGTTCTGTTTTTTCAGTTTCCCAATGCGCTGTCAGTGTAATATCCTGATTAGGCATGGTCATGATGCCAAAATTCCAGAGTAAGCTGTCCTGATACCAACCCAAGAACGTATAGCCTGACCGGGTTGGTGCGGCTATCTCAGACAAGAGTTCTCCTGGTAAGACAGAGGCAGACTGTGAAGGGCGGCCATCACCAAAATCATATGTTACTTGATAAGCCGGAATCTTTGCCCAGGTTGCAGTTAGGGTAACGTTTTGGCCGGGATTGATAAAAGTGCTTCCCGCTTCGTAGGTATTACCGTCAAAATCAGCTAACCAACTAATAAAGTTGTAACCGGCTTTAGTAGGTTTCTGGCTATCTACTACTACAGTTTCACCCTTGGCATAAGCTATAGCATTGGCTGGTGTGACCTGGGTGGAACTATCATCGACCACATAGCTTACGGTATAAGTTTTGAGCTTCCAACTTGCCACAAGAGTCGTATCTGCTAGTACCGGATCAGAAAAGTTCCAAAGAACTGGGCTACCATCTACCATTACGTACCAGCCTTCAAAAACATGCTCTTCCCAGACCGGATCGGCTGGTTTAACAATAGATTCTCCGCGCAGTATAGCTTGGTCAGAAATACGAGCTGCTGGGCTTTCACCTTGATCAAAAGCTACATTATAAATGGCCTCTGTTACGGTGAAATTTGTACTATAAGGTGCGGCTGTTCTCTCTGTTAAGAGCTGAGGGTTTTCTACCTCAAAGAAGCGGTGAAAGGTGCTTGGTAAGGTAAGGGTGGTAAGGGTATTAGGGGTTAAGGGCTCTCCAAGACTATTTGTGAGTTTGTCCAGATGAATGTAAAGAAAATTAGCTTGCTCTTCTCCTAAGCTACTACCAAAGGTGTATAGATCTTGGTGAGCATCGTCTAAGAGAATCGGAAATTGCTGCCCGTTTTGGGTAACTGTAATAACTTTACCCTGGTTGATATGGTCTTCGGCAAAAATCTGATGGTCAAATTCAATAGCCAAAGTGCCATTAACATGGATGTTTCCATTGGGAGCTGGTTCTGTTAAACGCAGATACAAAGCTCGGTTAGGATAATAGTAGGCCTTGAGTGCAGGTGAAATGCTACTGTTAAAGCTGCTGGTCATCAGATAATCATACTCAGGCTTACTACCATCAAAGTTGGCGGCTGGGATATTGGCTGAAAAACTGCTAGCCAAGGTATCATCTTGATAGAGCTTTTGTTGTAGTGGTTCATAAAATTGGTTAAGAGCTACGCTTTTTAAGGAGTTGTAAGAGCCGGTACGGGATTCAGTGAAAGAGATATAGTTAACTTCGCCACTTTCCAATTCTTTTGCTAAGTAATTTCCGCCCTGGAGGATGACGTATCCATTAGCACCAAAGAACTCATGTTTACTTAAACTATATTCAGCATAGACATTGGCAGACAGAACAGGTTTTCTATAGAGATCTGCACTGTTGCTCGAACCAACTGCGCCGACTAGTTTTCTATAATTGGTTAGGTGGATTTGCGTTTGTTGGGCAGGGTCAGAAGTAGGAATAATTTCGTAACCACCGGTAGCGTCATTATAGGTAGCACCGATCAAAACCTTATTAGGTGATGAATAGTTGTTACCACCTAAAGCACTGTCCACTGTGTAGTAGTCTCTAATGGAGTAAGTTTTATCAATGGACAAATCAAGATTAGCACCTTGCTCAATTACAAAGTTATTCATAGGGCTTGCTGAGATATTTGCTCCATAGCCAATGGCTACAGATACGTAGTTTGAATTCGAGAGTTGAATATTAGCGGTTTTGCGGATCAACAACATATCGTTAGTAATGCTTGTATTGTAGCCTTTTCCGATAATTACGTTAGTACTACTGCTCATAATTCGCATGGAAATGTTACCACCAAAATCCATATATTTGGCTTCACCACCCAGTGGTATTGTTAAGGTATCGGTACTTCTAAAATTGGTAAAGTTGATTTCACTACCAGGTTCGGCAATCAGCTTACCCTCACTTTGAGCAGCGTTATAACTGCTGAATCCAATTACTACACTTGTGGAAGAGCTGCTACTAATATCTTTTAAATTAACCTTAGCACCAGCTTTAATGGTCATAGTATTAATAATCGAAGTGTTATTGCTTACTCCAAGTATAACTCCAGGAGTATAGCTGGCACTGGGGAGACCACCGCTTAGGATAGTTCCGGTTAGATTAAGATTTCCGACGATATCGAAATGATTTATCTGCCCACCGACAGCACCAATTAAGCCTCCCAACTGGGCATTTCCGTAAGAAATATCAACGTTTCCAACAACAAAGCTATCAACGGTTGCACTTCCTTGAACACCCATAAAGACTGGGTATACGTAGCTGCCGGAATAACTTTGATTATAGTTTGTAACGGCAATATCTTTAAGAGATAGTGTATTAACTTTTGTTTCACTACCATTTATAACCACGGCAAGATTTCTTGTAGTGGTAGAAATGTTATAGGATTGGGGAAGCAGATTGATTTTGCTACCATTATTGTCAATGATAATAGCATTAACGCTAGTATTAACAAAGATGGGCATGAGATTACTAATACCTTGTTGATTACTGATGGTATCAAAGGTATTTAGTGTACCTGTTTCAGTGGGAATTTCAACTCCGGCATAATCACCGAGAGAGATATTGTATATACCGGTTTCAGTTAGACTACTATCTACAATTCTAATAAAGGCTTTGTTGGCATATGTACCGGAAAATACTAGAGTACCTGTTAAGATGCCTTGATCCTTTAGTTTTTTCAGATCAAGCTCTTGCCTGCCATTAGTAGACGAAGTTAGGTAGGTACCGTCAATAAGAATTTCATCGGTTATTGTGGCAGCAGCCGGAGCCATAGCTGCCATGGGCGCCATAGGCACTACGGCATTGCCCTCAGCTTCTGATTCGGTACTTTCCACTGTGGCTAAATCAGTTTGGCTCTCTGCCTGAGAGGCATCTACCGGCTGGGAAGAGGATGGGATGTCAGCTTCTGTGGAGTTGTCAGCTTCTTGTGAGCTATCCTCGGCCAGAGCTGGTGTAGTATCTTCTTCGTCCGGAGCAGAATTATTAGTAGCCTCCGGGGATTCAGCATCTGCTTCTTGTTGGGTGGTAACATCAGCGACTGATTCGTCGCTGGGTAAACTGGCTGCCTGAAGAAAGCCTACCCCATAGGAAAATGTGCCCATGAGGAATAGCGTGCACAGGGCAAGAGCTAATAGCCCTTTTTGCTTGTTGATTTTTTTCATGAATTGCTCCTTAGTGATTTGGCTTGAAGATTTTGACTTTACTTGTTTTGGAGGACTTTATATTTACCTGGAAAATAGATTAACCAGGGGAATTGCACTTACAGATAAAATAATACCATATCTGGCGAGTTTAGTATCGGATTTTTCTGTTAAGAACTTTAAATTTTTATGACTAATTTGTAAATAATACTTGCCGGAGAAAGATTATGTTCAAAGTCTGCTCTCGCTTGAAAGGATGAGAAGCATTCTTTTCTACAGGGGAGGTATGATTGTATTCTTACGTAGAGTATAATATTTTTGATCAAGTGCTTGCCTCTATAGGCCTTTTGAGCATTTCTATCTTAGAATGAAGCTCTGATCAAGTAATTCTACTATTAATAAAGATATAAAGAGGTAGTTTATGATTCGTTTTGAATGTGATTACAACGTAGGGGCGCACCCGAGTATTTTAGAAAAAATTATCTCAGAGAATCTAGTCAAAACAGCTGGTTATGGTGAAGACAAATACTGTCTGGAGGCGGCAGCGCTTTTCAAGACCCTTTGTCAAAGCGAAAAAGGTGATGTTCATTTTCTTGTGGGCGGCACACAGGTAAACTTAACAGTTATCTCAGCAGCCCTGCGTCCTCATCAAGGCGTAATTTGTGCGGATAGCGGTCATATTGCTACCCATGAAAGTGGTGCCATTGAGGCTACCGGTCATAAAGTATTATCCCTTCCTGGAGCAGAGGGTAAAATCTCTTCTGACCAAGTGGCTGCAATGTTGTCAGCGCATCTTGCTGATGAAGCTAGAGAGCATACAGTGCAACCTAAAATGGTGTATATTTCCCAGCCAACAGAGCTAGGAACTCTCTATTCTTTAAAAGAATTGCAGCAGATGCGACAGGTTTGCGATCAATATGGACTGATCTTGTTTGTGGATGGTGCCAGATTGCCCTATGCCTTAGGTGCAGAAGGTAATGATCTGGAGTTAAAGGATTTAGCTGAACTTTGCGATGCCTTCTATTTCGGTGGAACTAAGGCCGGGGCTTTGTTTGGTGAGGCGCTTTGGATTGCTAATTCTGGGCTCAAAGTTGATTTCCGTTATATCATTAAGCAGAAGGGCGGTCTTTTAGCAAAAGGACGTTTACTGGGACAACAGTTCTTGGCACTTTGGTCTGATGACCTCTATCTGCAGATCGCCAAGAAAGCCAATACTCAGGCTGCGACCCTTGCCCAAGTTTGTAGGGAACAGGGATACGCCTTTATGGTTGAATCTAGAACTAATCAACAATTTCCTATCTTGCCGAATTCTTTGCTAGAAAAACTTAAATTAAAATTTGCCTACTCTTATTGGATGCCTTGGGATCAGGAGTATAGTGTAGTGCGCTTTTGTACTTCTTGGGCCACGGAAGAGGCTGAAATTAAGGCTTTGTGCGAGGCAATTACTGAGGGCTAAAAAGATGGAGTATCTGATAATTGCTTTTAGTTCTGCTATGGTCTATTTGTTTATCATTGTGGCTATTCGCCTCTTTGGTAAAAAAGAACTGGCGCAGCTTTCGATCATCGACTTGGTATTTATTTTATTGATTAGCAATGCGGTTCAAAATGCTATGGTTGGAGCGAACACAACGCTATTGGGAGGGCTTTGTGCAGCGGCAACGCTATTTATGCTAAATTTCTTGCTTAAGCGTCTGATGTATCGCTTTCCCTCCCTCTCTGGAATTGTTCAGGGAAGTGCGATCATGCTGATTTATCAAGGTAAAGTACTGGACAGTAACTTGGTTAAAGCACGCATTTCTGTTAATGAGATCGAGGAGGCGGCTAGAGAGCATGGTGTAGCTTCACTGACGGAGGTAGATTTAGCTGTGCTGGAAGTAGATGGAAATATAAGCATTCTATCAAACGACTATCAGACTGTTAGTAAACGCAAAAAGAAGAATCGTGATCGTAGCCTTACACCGTGAAGGGTGAGATTAGGACATTAGTGATGCCACTTATAAGTGGGGAGCTTGTATGCAGTCAGGGAAGAAGGTCTTCAAAGCTTTGAATTGAGCGATGGGCATTGGCTTGAATTGCTGTCCATTCGTGCTCTGAGTAACTGTCATAGACTCCACAAACTTTGAATCCACCAGCTTTAGCGCTTAAAACTGCCACCAAAATATCTTCAAATACTTCACACTGCTGTGGCTGACAAGCTATCTTTTCGGCAGCCAGTAGATAAATATCGGGAAAGTTTTTGCTGCGCTCTACTTCTTGGAGGGTAGTAAAGCTATCAAAGAGATGATAGATTCCGTTATTCTTTAAACAAAGTTCCATGCTATCAGGATTAAGGGCGGTAGCAACAGCTAAACGTACTTTCCTTTGTTTCAAAAACAAGAGATATTCTTTTACTCCTGGTTTGAGTTTGATTTCTTCCGCATAAGCTTTTCTGGCCATATTGTTCCATTCCGTTATTACCGCTTCAGGTGAATCTTGGAGTGAAAAGCGCTCTACGGTGTAACGGGCTGCCTCACGAAAACCTAAGTTAGCTACAATTTTAGTATAATCCTTTGGGATTGTAAGATTTCGTTTCTGCAGAAACAAACAATCAATTTTTTCCCAAACATGAAGTGAATGAAGAAGTGTTCCATCTAAATCAAAGATTGCACCATGGGTATTCATTGTTATTACCCTCTCTCTTGGCTCGTTTATAGTGGAAAATATATTTTCCACTATAAACGATAATGACATTTTTTAGTAGCCTGACTATGATCCGGTATTGGAGGATCGCATTTCTTCTATCTAAAAGCTGGTCGAGAACATTTTAATGGCGACATCTGATAGCATCTTTAACCATTACTACTGATATACTTTTATATACATGATATACTGGTGAAAAAATTATGGAGGAGACAGTGGCATGTCTGCAGAAACTAAAGACCCCCCAGTAGTGAAAGAAGTAACCAAGGAGCGAAGTGGTTTTAATCGTTTTTTGCCATTGCCGCTGGATTCTTTTCCGAAGGAGAGTCGGGAATACCGCCGGGCTCGTTTTATCCGCAGTGCTACTTGGCCACTAATGCTCCTGATGTTTGGCTATGTAATTTATAACATTATCGGCGGTGATTGGAGGATGGTGGCTCTTGAGGCGGGCTCAATGCTGCTATTGTGGTATGTCGGGCACAATCTCTCTACAGAGCGCAGGTTAAATCAAGCCGGATGGATAATGCTTTTATGGTTTACCTTTATGATTATTCTCTTCGTATTTCGAGGTAAGGCAGAGACTTACTCCTATGTCTGGCTTTTTGGTGCATCCCTTATGGCCTTTCCTATTTTGGGTACAAAGAAGGGATTGCTTTTCAGTCTGGTAGTGTATGTTCCGGTGGCGATTCTATTCTTTTTGCAAGCGTTTCAGCGAATTTCTGTTTACAGTTTAGCCAACCTGATTTTGGCACTGTCTATGCTAATAATTATTGTCTTTTATTATGAGAATGGTCATGAAGCAGCGGAGAAAGCCTTGGATGAGAAACAGCAGAAATTAGAATTCTTAGCTACAACAGATCGTTTGACCGGACTACGAAATCGTCTCTATATTGAAGAATTTATAGAGGCGCAATTCAAGAAAGCTAAAGCAGAGAAAGATAAAGTCTTCTGGAGCATTTTGCTTTTAGATATTGACCACTTTAAGACTGTGAACGATAGTTATGGACATCAGCAGGGTGATATTATCTTACAAGCCGTAGCAAAGCATCTCCGGGAAGAAGTGAAGGACAATGGGGTCGTGGCTCGCTGGGGAGGGGAAGAATTTTTAGTAACACTCTATGGATACAATTTATCTGAGGCTGTTGCTTTGGCCGAGGAAATTCGTCACTTGGTCAGTTCTACGCCTGAAGGTGACCGGCTTAAAATTACCTTGAGTGCAGGTGTTTCGACCTATAAAGCTGAGGACAATTACGATTCTTTATTAAAGCGAGCTGATGACGGCCTGTATTATGCTAAAATGCGGGGGAGAGACTTGGTAGTATCAGAGAATGAACTACGCAAGCGCTAGTGCTCCGGTGAATTGTCTTTTGTCTAAAGATTTAACTTTATACCCTTGACAAAATCAGCTTGGTATTCCTATAATGATCCAAGAAACTTCGGGGCGGGGTGTGATTCCCCACCGGCGGTGATTCAGGTTAACTGATAAGTCCGCGAGCGCAAGCTGAACTGGTGTGATTCCAGTACCGACGGTATAGTCCGGATAGGAGAAGTGAAGCCGATATGGCCTAATTTTCTGTTATTTTGCTTTTCCGAAGATCGGGAGAGCTTTTTTTATGCCCTCGAAAGGAAAGAGAGGAGAACAGTATGGAACCATTGAATGACAAAAAAACAGACCATAAGCAGGAGGTTAAAATGGTTGGTGCCAATCGAATCAGAACGTTGAAAATCGCTCAAACAGCTATTCTTTCAGCCATTGCAATTGTACTCATGTTTTTTGAAATTGCCGGTATTCCCTTTATGCCCCCATTTTTGAAACTTGATTTTAGTGATATTCCTGCCCTAATTGCTTCCTTTGCCTTAGGGCCGGTTAGTGGGATCATTGTTCAACTAATTAAAAATATCGCCCATTTACCGACTTCGTCATCAGCTTATGTAGGCGAATTGGCTAACTTTATTGCCGGAGCTTTGTTTGCCGGAACTGCCGGGTTGATCTACAAGCGCAGTAAGACGACGAAAGGTGTCATTTGGGGGCTTACCATTGGTACTATTTCTATGACTATTTTTACCAGCCTGTTTAACTACTTTTTCATGATTGATTTTTATGCCCGCTTATTTGGAACAACAGTGGATGAAATTGTGGCGATGACTACAGCAGTTAACCCCTTGGTGACAGATTTAAAAACCCTTATTGTTTTTGCTTTTGTACCATTTAATCTGATTAAAGGAATAATAATATCAATCATAACGGTCTTGCTTTACCAAAAGATTTCTCCTATTCTACTTAAGAGACAAAAAGGATAGCGAGGAACTTTTTTGAAAAAAGACCAGAATGTGTTTGACGAAACTGGGGTGAGACAGAGCCCGCCCCGGCGCGAATTGAATATTTTTCTTTATCTTCCGGTGGCACTTTGTTTGTTTGCCCTTGTATATTTTGCTGAATCACTAGCTTCGCCTACAAGGGAGATTACTCTGATCTTAGCTTCGGCCTTTATAACCCTTACCCTTGTTCTCTTAGGTAAAGGTTATAAGAACGCTGCTATGGCTCAAGTTCTTGGCATCGTACTGGCGATAGTCTTTTTTTTAGTGCAGGGACTAACTATGGGCTATAGCCTCATTGGCATCTTTAACTATGGACGAGCCTTTCAGATTACTCTAGTGTGGAGTATTGGTTTCATTACGCTGATTTTAGCCCGCTTATTTACGATTGGGAAAGGCGATACCCAAGAGAAGCGCCAGAGCTTTAGACAGGCGTTTCATTTTTCCAGTGTAGTTTTATTAAGCGTTTATCTGGGACTGCTTATCCTACTTTTTATTGGTCAACGTCAAGCGGATATTGATGGTAGCCGGAGTATAAATCTCCGCCCTTTTCAAGGTGCTTTTGCCATCTATTGGCCTCATATTCGTTCCGGAAATTTTGATGAAGATATTTTTACTCAATTTTTCGGCAATTTGCTTATTTTTACCCCTTTGGGCTTTTATCTCTGCATCTATGGCAAAAAACTCCGCTGGTTTGGTATCCTTATTTTTCCTGTTCTGCTGGCAGGTACTATTGAAATAACCCAGTACATTTTTAATACCGGTAAAAGTGATATTGATGATTTTTGGATGAATGTAGTAGGGTTTTGGTTAGGTTGCCTTTTGTATTTACTGTTGGGTTTTATTAGAAGCCTTTTGACGCGAGGCAGAGAGAAGCAGATTTTTTATTAAGGGCAAAGCTATTTCTGGGCTAAAAAATAAAGCGCCCTAACTCTTTTTATCATTCCGGCTATCCGTATTTTCGGCTGCCGAGCTTGAGCTAAAAGGGTTAGGGCGCTATTAAATTTGCGTTATCAGTTCTTTCACATCTCGGATAATTAAGGGGTCTTTCGATAGCGTGCCAGAATTTGAGCCGCTTCATCAGAGGTATTTACTTCGGCTCTTTTAGCCTCTAGGCGGTCAGTTGTATTGGTCTCTGCGGAAGTATTTCTATCTGAAATCTCTTCCTTGGGACTGTCTTTGAAAAGGTGGGGTAAAGTAAAAATATGTGCCTTTTCTGTACTGATATGTTCATTCGCTGGGGCTACGGCTTCGGGAATTCCAGCGGGAGCAGGAGCGGTTTCTACGGCAGGACTTTCACTGTGGACTTCATTCTCAGCTCCTTGATGTAGCGAGGGGGCTAAAGTTGTCGTCTCTTCTGGGGCAGAATCTTGTGAATTAAGCTTTTGCATAATAAAGATTAAAAAACGATGGGGCAATATTTTAGCCAATACGTGGTAAGCTTTTTGTGAGAAACCGTGGACATACATGGCTTTACCTTTGCGAGAAGCTGCTAAGGATTTCTTTACCAGTGGGGCGACGGTGGTAGTAAACAGTGCCTTGAAGCCCGTGGGCTTGTCAGTAGCATTATGGCTGGCTACGGTAAAAAATTCCGTTGCAACCGGTCCGGGGCAGACGGCGGTAGAAGCGATGTTGCTGACTTTCAACTCGGCCTGAAGCGCCCTTGAGAAGGAGATTACAAAAGACTTAGAAGCTGCATATGCGGCAAAACCCGGTTGGGGTGCAAAACCGGCACTGGAAGCTACCTGAATAATTCTTGGGCCGCTGGCATAGGTAGAGTGACTGCCGTTCGGAATCATATAAGGAAGGCAGATTGAAGTGAGTTCTGCCAGAGCCGTGCAGTTTAAGGATAACATTGTGCGAATTTCTTCTGAGGGGGCGGCGGAAAACTGGCTCATAGAGCCGGAGCCGGCGCAGTTGACCAGTAAACCAATCTGAAGATGTGGCGCTACTAGCTGATTCTTAATTACTTGCAAGTCTTCCTGCTTGGTAATGTCTAAGGGGAAAATACGTATCCGCTCATCCTCCAAGCTATTTTTAAGTTCTTCCAGCCGATCTTGGCGCCGGGCGATAATCCAGATTTCTTGAAAGGGGACGCTTCCATAGACGCCTCTTTCTCTAACGATTTGGCGGACAAACTCGGCACCTATGCCGGAGGATGCACCCGTGATGATTGCAATATTCATAGTCACCATCCTTTCTGTGAATAAACGATTGTGAATGGCTTTGCAGCCAATCCTAGTCTTTATCTTTATCCTAGCACAAAGGAACACAGAAAAAAGGTCAAAATTCCGGCAAAAACATGACTAAGAGATTACAATTTTTTGATAGTTCCTAGGAAAAATATTCAATACAGCCTTGGGTTATTCCTTGTGCCAACTCCTCTGGCGCGGCATCCTGGGTTAAGTAGTTTCGGTCCTGGCTATTACTAAGAAAAGCCGTCTCAACCAATACTGAAACAAGATTCTGCTCCCGCAAAACCGCGTAATTATCAGCTTGAATAGAGCGGGGCATATTGGTAATTAGGTCGGGATTAACTGCAGTGGCTGCATCAATCAGGCACTGCGCCAATTTCTGATTGGCTTCATTATCTCTGCCATAGTAGGGCGATCGTAGAGGGAAATAAGGAGAATCCTGATACTGCGGATCATTTTGAACTAAAGAGGCTTCACTAGAAATGATCGAATCATCCGTTACATAGTACATTTGGCTGCCATGATATTGGGAATCGTCATTAGCGTTTATATGAATTGACAAAAAGATCATATCCTTGAGCTCTTTTTCTAAGGAAAAAAGTTCTTCTAATTGCTCGCCTACACCAGTTCCAGCCATAATGCCCATGCCGCCAGACTCCTGTGTATCAGTGTTAATTTTAATCGAGACCATAAGCTCTTTTACCAATTCAGCTGTTTTTTCCTCTGAAAAAGGATTTTGTCCTGTTTGGTTGGCATACTGCAAGGCATAGAGATGGGTTAGTGCTAAGCGGTTGTAAAGGCTTAACCAGCTATTATCTTTTCGAAGTAAGACTACCGTTGCGCCTTGTTTTTCTAATTCTTTTTGGGTCGCCTGAGCAATTTTTAAATTATAAACGGCTTCCTCATAGACCGGATTTTCGGCGGGATATACGGCACCGGTATCCTGACCACCATGACCCGGATCTAAAATGATTACTTTTCCGGCTAAGGGCAGGGTTGTATCGGAAGAAAAAATTAATTTTTGGGTATAAGCAACAACCCCATCTTCTGTGAAGGGTTCAGATAGATTTATCGGCGTAGCTGTTAGAGGCAGATTATTCGCGGAGGCTTTTTCCGAGGGCTGACTAAAGTTATACAGTAAGAAAATGATTATGCCTGAAATAATAGCCAGAACTAAGGCGCTGATGAGTGGTAGCGAAGATTTGGGTTTTCGAAAAGTACCGGATTTACTTCGGCCCTTTATTTGATTACTGTGATGGGGTAGTGGTTTATGGAAGGATTTTTTCTTTGGTGCAGTCATGATGTTCTCCTCGTATTATCTTGATGTAAAAGCCTCTGCTCCATTTTGGAATTGACCTACTGTGTTCTATTCTATCGAAGTTTTGTTTATAAAGAGTGAATAATTAGTCACTTTCAAGGTGGATTCTGCTTGCAGGCTTTATTTCCGGCAGAAAATTTTGCCAAAAAAGCTATTTACAGGTATCATAAGGAACGGATAAAAAGTAAGATCCCATAGGTATGAGATCTTTTAGGAAAGAGAGTGGGGAAGAAATATGTTGGATGTATCTGCTGTAACCTTGCGTTTTGGCGGAAGAACCTTGTTTGAAGATGTTAATATTAGCTTTTCGAAAGGTAATTGCTACGGTATTATTGGTGCTAATGGTGCTGGTAAATCGACGTTTTTAAAGATTCTTTCTGGGGCAATTGAGCCCAGTAAAGGTGGGGTAACTCTTACCCCTGGGGAAAGAATGGCCGTTTTGGAGCAGGATCATTTTAAATATGATGATTTTACTCTACGTGAAACAGTAATCATGGGACATAAACGCCTTTACGAAATTATCGGCCTAAAAGAGACCCTCTATGCTAAGGCGGATTTTTCGGATGAAGATGGTATTGCTTTAGGAGAATTAGAAGGCGAATTTGCTGATTTAGATGGTTGGTCGGCCGAAAGTAATGCAGAAATGCTTCTTCAAGGACTTGGTGTGCCTCAAGAGCTATATGACAGTAAGATGTCAGATTTAACCGGTGCACAAAAGGTTAAGGTTCTTTTGGCTCAGGCACTGTTTGGCAACCCAGATGTACTCCTTCTTGATGAGCCTACCAACCATCTAGACCTGGATTCCTGTCGCTGGTTGGAAGAATACTTGCTTAACTTTGAGAATACGGTTTTAGTTGTATCCCATGACCGTCACTTTTTAAATAAAGTATGTACCCATATCGTGGACATTGACTTTTCTAAGGTGACATTATTTCAAGGCAACTATGATTTTTGGTATGAATATACCCAGTTATCACTGCGGCAAGCCAAGGATCAGACCAAGAAGGTTGAAGCTCGTCGTAAAGAATTACAAGACTTTATTGCCCGGTTTTCAGCCAATGCCTCTAAGTCTCGTCAGGCAACTTCGCGTAAGAAATTGCTTGAGAATTTGGAGTTGCCGGAGGTTGTTTCCTCTTCCCGACGTTATCCTTTCATTTCTTTTAGTCAAGATCGGGAAATTGGTAATGATGTTTTGTTTGTTAGAGGAATTTCTAAAACTGTTAATGAAAGAAAAGTACTGGATAACATCAGTTTTACCATGGAAAAGGGTGATGCCATCGCTTTTGTGGGTGAAGATGAAGTTGCCAGCACTGTCTTATTTCAGATTCTCATGGGCGAAATAGAGCCGGATGAGGGTGAGTTTAAATGGGGAATTACTACTTCGAGATCTTATTTGCCCAAAGATAACAGTGCTTACTTTGACGGCTGTGATCTACCTTTAGTAGACTGGCTGAGACAATACTCTAAGGATCAAAACGAAACGTATATTCGAGGTTTTTTGGGTAGAATGCTCTTTTCAGGAGAAGAGGCGCTAAAAAAAGCCAGTGTTTTGTCCGGTGGTGAGAAAGTGCGCTGTATGCTTTCGCGGATGATGCTATCTGGCTCTAATGTTCTGCTTCTGGATGATCCTACCAATCATCTTGATTTGGAATCCATTACAGCGGTTAATGAAGGCGTTAAGGATTTTAAAGGCTCTCTTCTGTTTACCTCCCATGACCATGAATTCGTACAGACCATCGCTAATCGTATTATTGAGATTCGCCCAGAGGGCATGATTGATCGCAGGATGACCTATGATGAATACCTAGAAAGAAGACAGGAATTTATATAACGCTGTCAAAAGACTATAACTCAAAATTTACCGATTCCTTTGCTTTGAAAGTGAGGGGATCGGTTTTTTCATTCTGGGGGCAATTTTCATACATAGATAGAATATAATTGAATTATCTTGCAAGAATTAAATTAGTGGTTGCAATCTGAAAAGAACCAAATGAAATATTAGGCTTTTAAAATTTCAAAAAAAGCTATTAAATACGAATATTTAGAATTATTTATTCGATTTATGAAAGTTTGTTGCAAGTGAAATTGCATAATGCTATAATGGAAAAATATTATGCAGATCACGGAGGCACAAATATGCAGAAGATCCACAGCCGAATTCCCGATGCTATTGGTTTATATAGTCCCCAATATGAGCATGATGCCTGTGGCATTGGCTTTGTTGCCGATATTAAGGGGCGTAAATCTCATACTATTATTCGACAGGGGCTTACAATATTGGCTAACTTAGCCCACCGCGGTGGTGCCGGAAGTGAAGAGAATACAGGCGATGGAGCCGGTATTCTGCTACAGATTCCGGATCGCTTTTTTAGAAATGTATGTCCACTCATCGATATTGAATTACCGGCCGCTGGAGAGTATGGAGTTGGGATGGTCTTCTTACCTAGACAGAGTGATGCCAGAGCTCGTTGTCAGGATAAGATCAACCGCTTGATTGAAGCTGAGGGGCAAAAGGTACTGGGTTGGCGCAGTTTACCTGTGAATGAGAGTATTTTAGGTCGTGCCGCTCAGGCCGCGTGCCCACATTTTGCTCAGGTTTTTATCGGTAAATCTGAAGATATCACCTCAGAAATCAGTTTTGAACGTCGATTATATGTTATTCGTAAGCGTTCAGAGCAGTTGACTTTAGGTGCGAACCAAGATTCAGGCGATTATTTTTATTTTGCCAGCTTGTCTTGCCGGACAATTGTGTATAAGGGAATGTTAACCGCTGGACAAATGGATGCCTTTTATCTTGATTTAGCCAGCCTGGAGTTTGAATCTTGTCTTGCCTTAGTACATTCACGCTATAGCACCAATACATTTCCTAGCTGGGAAAGGGCACATCCCTACCGCTATTTAATTCATAATGGGGAGATTAATACCCTTCGAGGCAATATCAATGCTATGCACGCCCGCCAATCCGAAATCAAGAGTGAACTTTTTGGTGAGGATATTTCACGTATATTTCCTCTGATTAATCCTGATGGCAGTGACTCGGCCATGTTTGATAATTCTTTAGAATTCTTGGTTTTATCCGGGCGTAGCTTGGAGCATGCTGCCATGATGATGGTTCCAGAACCTTGGGCTAAGAATCCGACGATGGATCAGGTTAAGAAAGATTTCTATGAGTACCATGCCATGATAATGGAGCCTTGGGATGGGCCAGCTGCAATGGCTTTCACCGATGGAAGAAAGATTTGTGCTCTTTTAGACCGTAATGGTCTTCGTCCCTCTCGCTACTATGTGACCAAGGATGACTTGATCGTATTGTCATCTGAGGCCGGAGTTTTAGATATTCCTCCCGAAGCTATTCTTCTCAAAGAACGTTTGTCTCCCGGTCGGCTCTTGGTGGTTGATACCGAGGCAGGTCGTATTATCTCGGATGAAGAGACTAAAGCTAAAGTCGCTTCTAAAGAACCTTATGGTCAATGGATTGCAGATAATATGTTGGAACTGGACTCTCTCTCTGCTAAGGCAGCACTTCCAGCCCTTGAGGGTGAACTAGAGCAGTGGCAGAAGGCCTTTGGATATACCTACGAAGATGTTCGTGCAATTATCCTGCCTATGGCCAAAGATGGGCAGGAACCTACCGGTGCAATGGGGACAGACAGTCCCTTAGCCGTACTATCGGATAAGCCACAATTACTTTACAACTATTTTAAGCAGCTCTTTGCTCAAGTAACCAATCCGCCTATTGATGCCCTACGGGAAGATATTGTTACCATGACGGAAATGTATTTGGGAACAGAAGGAAAGCTTTTACAGACCGGACCGGATGTATGTCGGCGGATTAAGATTCCGCATCCCATTCTAACTAATGCTCAGCTCCTGTCTTTAGCGGCTTTAGATCAGCCTGGTCTTAAGAGTGCCACATTATCGGTATTGTATGCAGCGGCTGGAGGTGAATCGGCTATGAAGCAAGCTCTGGAGGACTTGTTTAGACAAGCCAGCCAGGCTATTGAAGAGGGTGTAACCTTATTAATATTGTCGGATAGAGGAATGAATGCGTCTTGGGCGCCTATTCCAGCGTTGCTGTCAGTCTCAGGACTTCATCAGTATCTTACAGAGCAGCGGCAGAGAAAGAAAGTTAGCTTAATTCTGGAGTCGGCTGAGCCCAGAGAAGTTCATCATTTTGCTCTTTTGATTGGCTATGGCGCTTCAGCGGTTAATCCTTACTTAGCTTATGCAACTGTAGAGGATTTATTTCAAAGCGGCTGCTTGCCAGAAAGTTCTTCCTCAGAGGCAGAGATGCATTACACGAAGGCCGCTGTGAAGGGGCTGGTTAAAGTTCTATCCAAGATGGGCATTTCTACGATTCAAAGTTATCGTGGAGCCCAGATTTTCGAAGCGGTAGGAATCTCTACTTCTGTCATTGAGACCTACTTTAAGAATACCCCCAGTCGAATTGGTGGTATTGGGCTGGCAGAAATAGTCGAAGAAGCCGAGGCACGTCATAAGTTAGCCTTTGCACCTAATCAACCGGATAAAGGTCTACCTCCCGGAGGTCTATATCAGTGGCGTAAAGACGGAGAATACCACCTTTTTAATCCTTTAACGATTCATTTATTGCAAGAAGCCGTTAGAAATGGTGATTACCAAACCTTTAAAAAATATAGTTACCATTTGAATCAAGAAACCCAGCGTCTTTGTACCATCAGAGGGCTGCTTGAGTTTGTTCCCTCCGCTAAGCCTATATCTATTTACGAAGTTGAACCGGTAGAATCCATCCTGCGGCGTTTTAAGACCGGAGCTATGTCCTATGGCTCTATCAGTAAAGAAGCCCATGAAGCTCTAGCTATTGCCATGAATCGGATTGGCGGGAAGAGTAATACCGGTGAAGGTGGTGAAGACTCCGCTCGTTATAACGCTTTGCCCACAGGTGATTCTAAGAATAGTGCAATCAAACAAGTTGCTTCGGGACGGTTCGGCGTAACTAGTGATTATTTAATTCACGCCAAGGAAATTCAGATTAAAATGGCTCAGGGTGCCAAGCCGGGAGAAGGTGGGCAATTGCCAGGCAAGAAAGTTTACCCTTGGGTAGCCAAAACCCGCTTCTCTACCCCTGGAGTAGGTCTGATTTCTCCGCCGCCTCATCATGATATTTATTCTATTGAAGATTTGGCAGAGCTGATTCATGACCTGAAGAATGCCAATAAATATGCCCGTATTAATGTGAAACTGGTGTCTGAAGTGGGTGTGGGAACGATAGCAGCCGGTGTAGCTAAAGGCCGAGCAGATGTAGTTTTGGTAAGCGGATATGACGGTGGCACCGGCGCTTCACCTAAGACCAGCATCCGACACGGTGGTTTACCTTGGGAGCTGGGGCTGGCAGAGACCCATCAGACCTTGCTTTTGAATGATTTGCGCAGCCGTATTGTAGTTGAGACAGACGGTAAGCTCTTGACCGGACGGGATGTGGCAGTAGCCGCACTTTTAGGTGCAGAAGAGTTCGGTTTTGCCACCGGTCCTTTGGTGGCCTTGGGCTGCGTTATGATGAGGATTTGTGACAAGGATACTTGCCCCGTTGGGATTGCAACCCAGAACCCTAAATTACGAGAACGCTTTCCTGGTAAGCCAGAATTTGTCGTGAATTTTATGCGCTTCATTGCGGAAGAATTAAGAGAGATAATGGCCGAGCTAGGTTTTGCTACGATTGATGAGATGGTAGGGCGGGCTGATATGCTCAGGATGGACCGAGCCGTTAAGCATGGCAAAGCCCAAGGGATTGATTTATCGGCTCTTTTGCATATGCCGGTACTGGACTCGACTCTTTCCCGGCATTGCACCCAGAAGCAAGATCATAAACTGGAAGAAACCATGGATTTTAGGGTGTTGTTACCCCTATGTGCTCCGGCTTTGGAGGCTGGAAAACCAGTGCGACTGTCTCTGCCGATTAAGAATATCAATCGGGCAGCGGCAACGCAGTTAGGCAGTGAGGTTACCAGAAAGTATGGGGCTCAAGGCTTAAAAGAAGATACAATTCTGATTCATTTTAGAGGGTCGGCTGGGCAGAGTCTTGGCGCATTTATTCCGGCAGGGATCACTTTGCGCTTGGAAGGCGATGCCAACGATTACGTTGGTAAGGGTCTTTCCGGTGGGAAAATTATCATTTTCCCTGATCAGGATGCAGATTTGGTTGCTGCCGAGAACATAATTATTGGTAATGTTGCCTTCTATGGTGCCACCAGCGGAGAGGCTTATATTCACGGACGAGCCGGAGAGCGCTTCGGAGTACGTAATAGTGGCCTTGCTGCCGTAGTGGAGGGGGTAGGCGATCATGGTTTGGAGTATATGACCGGTGGTAGGGTAGTGATATTAGGCCAGGTGGGTAGAAACTTTGCCGCCGGTATGTCCGGTGGCCTGGCCTATGTTTGGGATGAAACGGATATTTTGGCTCACCACTGTAATCAAGAGATGGTTGATATTTTACCGCTGGATGATCCTGAGGATGTGGAAGCAGTCCGGAAAATGATTCAAAAGCACTATGAGTATACCCAAAGCCCAAGAGCGCAAGAGATTTTATCCAATTGGGAACAGCATCAGAAACATTTCCGGAAGGTTTACCCTAAGGATTTTCGCAAAATGCAAGAGGCAATATCGGCAGTAGAATCTCAAGGCATCAGCGGAGAAGAAGCACTTTTAGCCGCTTTTGAAAGGGTAAATCTTCAAATGGCTGTAAAACCGGGACAGATTCCGGCTAATAAGTAAGAGGAGACAGGTTTATGGGAAAGATAACAGGTTTTTTGGAATATGAGCGGCAGCTCCCCCCAGAGCGCTCTCCGCAAGTGCGGCTTTTAGACTGGAATGAGTTTCACGGTGACTTGCCGGAAGAGGCGCAGCGTATTCAGGGAGCACGTTGCATGGATTGTGGTACGCCCTTTTGTCATACTGGACTTATTATTAACGGTGCGGCTTCCGGCTGTCCGATTCATAATCTAATTCCTGAATTTAATGAGCTGATTTATCAGGGACAATGGAAAGAAGCATGGGAGCGTTTAGCCAAGACCAATAATTTTCCTGAATTTACCGGTCGAGTTTGTCCCGCTCCTTGTGAAGGATCATGTACAGAGAGTATCCATGATCCGGCTGTAACGATTAAGAATAATGAGTGGACTATAACTACCAGAGCCTTTGCTGAAGGGTGGGTGAGAGCTAATCCACCGACCCAAAGAACCGGTAAGAAAGTGGCAGTGATCGGCTCTGGCCCTGCTGGACTTGCCGCCGCCGATCAGCTAAACCGTGCCGGACACTGGGTGACCGTGTATGAACGAGCCGATCGACCCGGAGGTCTTTTGCAGTATGGCATTCCGAATATGAAATTAGATAAAGGTATTGTCAGTCGGCGCATTCAATTGTTAAAAGAGGCTGGAATTACTTTTATCACCGGTGTGGAAGTCGGCAAGGATTTAGACACGCAGAAGCTAAAGGATTCTTTTGACAGCATTATTCTCTGCGCTGGGGCGACCCAGCCTCGTGATCTTACTGTTCCGGGTAGAGAACTTAGCGGCATTCATTTTGCTGTGGATTTTTTGCGGGAGAACACCAAGACCTTGCAGGATGAAGGTCGGATTCCGGATGTTTCAGACACCGGGTCAACGAGGGGGAACTGGGCCGGTGCCGCTACGGCAAACTCTCTTTCTGCCCAAGGAAAAAATATTATAGTTATTGGCGGTGGCGACACAGGGACAGACTGTGTAGGTACTTCTTTACGTCATGGGGCTGAATCCATTTGTCAGCTGGAAATTATGCCTTGTCCGGCAGCGGAACGCCAGCCCGGT
This sequence comes from uncultured Oscillospiraceae bacterium, assembly GCA_964518595.1. GTDB lineage: Bacteria > Bacillota > Clostridia > Saccharofermentanales > Saccharofermentanaceae > CAZFHA01. The sequence goes on along the minus strand of CAZFHA010000017.1, from coordinate 8,052 downwards.
AATCCTTGGCCCCAATGGCCCTTTATACTGCGAACCGATTATGGACAGCAGGAGGCCATTTCTCGCTTTGGTGCAGATCCCAGGCGTTATTTGACTACAGTTAAGAGTTTTGAAGGAAATAGTGCCGGTGAAGTGGTAGCTGTACATACAGTACAGGTACGCTGGGAAGAGGGCATAGATGGTCGTAAATTTCCTGTAGAATTGCCGGAAACTAGAGAACGCTTGCCTGCGGATATGGTGCTGTTAGCTATGGGATTTTTAGGGCCGGAAAGGACTTTGCCGGAGGCATTTTCCGTGCCTACCGATGTCAGAAGTAATGTGATGGCTGATGCAAGCTATATGACCTCTCAGCCGGGATTATTTGTAGCCGGAGACATGCGTCGAGGGCAAAGTTTAGTAGTATGGGCTATCCAGGAAGGCAGGAAGGCCGCCCGTGCTTGCGATGCTTATCTGATGGGAGAAAGCTTTTTAGCCGAATAGCCTAAGGGCTGAGGGCTTTATCTGGATAAAGATATTCTCAGATTCTTGAGATTACAAGCTGTTTTCACGCTGGAAATGATCCTGTAAGAGGGTCATCTGGACATTTTTGCGCTCATATGAGAAAATAGGCAAACCATGAGGGAATTGTGGATTGAAATCAATACGGCTGCGTAGCCGTATTTTTTTCTATAGGCTAGATTTGGTAGCCTGGAAAGGTATGAGTATTGTATGGCTTTTTGGGAATTGCTTTTGTTGGCGGTAAGTTTATCAATGGATGCCTTTGCCGTGGCACTCTGTAAGGGCCTTTGCATGAAGTCTTTTAATAAGGCACAGGCCTTGTTAATTGCTGGACTTTTTGGTCTTGCTCAGGGGATAATGCCCTTGGCTGGATGGCTCATTGGTCAGACTTTTGCCGGACAGATTGAGCAGTTTGATCACTGGATTGCTTTTTTGCTTTTAGCCTTTATTGGAGGAAAAATGCTCTTTGAAGCTCTAAAGGGTAAGGATGAATGTGAGAGCTGTGACACAGCTTTTCAATTCAAGCAGGTACTTCTTATGGCTTTGGCTACGTCGGTAGATGCTTTGGCGGTGGGTGTAACTTTTGCCTTTCTACAAGTTTCGGTTTTGCCAGCGGCGGGGTTAATTACCTTGGTTACTTTTTGGCTGGCACTAATTGGCGTATACATCGGCTTTCGTTTCGGATCGCGTTTCAAGAAAAAAGCCGAGTTGGCTGGTGGTATTGCTTTGATTTTGATTGGCCTGAAAATTTTATTAGAACATTTGGGATTTTGGCCTTTTTAAGAAAAATTTTTATTTGATTGGAAAAAATCAAAGTATTAAAAGTTTGTTTATATAAAGACTTCTGGTTTATGATAAAATAATGAAAGAGAAATAGGTTTTTTTTAATTGTCAAGTTTAGTCTGCTTTGCTATTCTCAAAACCAATTTCATATAAAGACATCACCTATCAAGAGCAGAATACTTTTGAAGGTGAGGTAGTCTAAAAGTCTTATCCTCAATTTTTTTAAAACTATGAGGAAGAGGTCAGTTTGCTTCGGGCTTCGATGTAAGACTTTATCTGTCGGCTTTTCAAGAAAGTCGCGGATTGAACTTTATGATTTGGAGGTGTTGAGAGTGAGAGGGGAATATCCGAGACCAGATTTTGTAAGGCAGCAGTGGCTAAGTTTGAACGGCACTTGGGATTTTTTTCTGGAGGATGAAAAGCTTGCCATTACGGTTCCTTTTGTTTGCCAGAGTCAAAAAAGTGGCATAGGGCGTAGAATTAAAACGGACTATATGGTTTATGAAAGGACTTTTTCACTGCCGACCGATTGGCAAGAAAAGGTTGTTCGTTTACATTTTGGCGCTGTGGACTATGCTTGTACGGTTTTTGTTAATGACAGTGCGGTTACGCATCATATTGGCGGAAATAGTAGCTTTTACTGTGACATTGAGTCTTTCTTAGTTCCGGGAGAGCAGAAATTACGGGTTGAAGTCTATGACCCTCTTGAGGATGAAACGATTCCCCGAGGAAAGCAATTCTGGAAGAGCAAGAATGAATTTATTTGGTATACACCTAGTAGCGGAATTTGGCAAAGTGTCTGGCTGGAGTCTTTAGACCAGAGCCACTTTGAGCTGATTCACTTTACCCCGGACTTGGATCGGGGTATGGTTGATGTTGATTTTACTTTGTCAGAAAAGGCTGTGCTTCCCTGTACCGCTACTTTTGCTGTATCTTTTTCTGAAGAGGTGGTAGCCGAAGTAAGTTTGGTTTGTCATCAGCGCTCACAGAAAATAACTATAGACGTTTTTGGCAACCGCGCTTTGGAGGGGGGATTTCACTTTACAGGCCGTTATTGGACACCGGAAAATCCGCTTTTGTACAGGGTAAAGGCCAGCCTCTCCAGAGGGGAGAAAAGTTTAGACCAAGTGGAAACGTATTTTGGTATGCGTAAAGTTCATGTTGAGAATGGCCGTTTTTATTTAAATAACTTGCCCTACTATAATAAGCTGATTCTTGACCAAGGTTATTGGGAAGAAAGCTTGATTACGGCTCCTTGTGATGAAGAGTTTATAGAAGACATTAAAAAATTTAAAGCCATGGGTTTCAATGGCTGCCGCAAGCATGAAAAAGTCGAAGACCCACGTTTTCTTTACTGGGCAGATCATTTGGGCTTTCTAGTCTGGGAAGGTATGGCCAGTTTTTGGAGCTATACGAAAGAGGGTGCAACAAATTTTGCCAGAGAGTGGCAAGATATCATAAAGCGGGATTATAATCATCCTTCCATTGTGGTTTGGGGGATGCTGAATGAGAGTTGGGGCGTTCCGCGAATTTATGATGATAAGCAGCAGCAGGATTTTTCCCAAATGCTTTACTATTTGGCCTATAGCTTAGATCAGAGCCGTTTGGTCATTGCTAATGACGGGTGGGAACAGACTCAGACCGATATTTTCGCCTTGCATAGTTATAAACACGGTCAGAAGGGTGATAAAGCGCAGCAGATTCTATTTGCCGAGGGCTTACAGGACTTGGATAAAGTACATCAGCTTGTTGAACGCTTGCCCTTGGCTAAGGGCTATGAGTATCAGGGTCAGCCTTTTATGCTTACCGAGTGCGGTGGTATTTCTATGAGCTCTGCTAATTCAGAGAACTGGGGGTATACAGTTTCAGAAACAGAAGAGGATTTCTTAGCGGCTTATGAAACACTTATGGAGGCTATCTATCAATCGGATAAGCTATGTGGATTTTGCTATACCCAGGCTACAGACATAGAACAAGAAACTAATGGGCTGCTTACCACCAACCATCAGTTTAAATTTTCTCCGGAAAAAATCAGAGCAATCAACGATCGAAAAAAGATCAATAATCTCTAAGTAGAGGTTAAGGTAAAACAAAGATTATTGTGGGTAATCTTTTGAGGACAAAGATGGGGATGAAACGACTTAGGACACTTAGAGCAAAAGTACTGGCAACCAGCTTGATCTTGTACTTGTTACTTTTGCTGTCCTTTTTAGTCGTTTATGAAATTTCACTTTCTAATATTCGGAATATTACTGTCCAGCTCATGGAGGCTAGTATTGAAAAAGACCGGCTACAGCTAGACGGGATGATAGAGAATGTGGAGAAAGTGGCAGATTTAATTGGCAATGAGACAGAGATTCAAAATGCCCTAAGAAACCCTTTGCCGGAAAATGAAACCGATATGTACCGTCAACGGCTCACTTTTAACCAAAAAATTTACAATCTACAAAAGTATATGTCTCAAATCGACAGTGTATATGTTCTAGGTGAAAACGGTGCTATTTTTCGTTCCAGCATTAAGACCCTGCAATCCCAAAGCTATGTAGAGACGGACTGGTATCGAAAAGTTGTGGACGCAAAAACCGCACTATGGGTTGATCCTAACCAGCCTTCTTTGCTGATTAAGAACCTTGATCGCCCCACCTTAAGTTATATCTTTCCCATTCGAGATAAGATCTCTTTTAATGTTTTAGGTGTAGTGGTGGTAGAAATTTTGTCTACTGAGCTGGATAGCTATTTTACAGAGACCTTCCTCAAGGAAGGCGGTGTTTTTATCCAGAATGGTGAAGGCAATATTACTTATGATAATAACCAGTTGGCTTTGGCTTCTTATTTAGAAAGTTCCCGTAGCCAATCAGGAAATGACTTTACTACCAAAGCATCTTTAGCTATACCAGAGTGGTCTATTGTAGCTCATATTCCTGAGGCCGTGGTGTTCTCCACTCTTTATGAAGTGCGTTTTAGCATTCTTTTGGTCTTTGGAGTAGTTTCTTTAGCCGCGCTACTCTGGGGGTGGTTATCGGCCAGAAGGATGACCCGCCCAATTCAAAAAATGAAAGATTCCATGAAACGAGTAGAAAAAGGCGATTTTGAGGGGGTTTTGGCTATTGATAGTCAGGATGAATTGGGAGAATTGACTCGCAGTTTTAATCATATGCTTACCCAAATTGAAGACCTGATTCAAGAAAAAAGTCGCCAGCAAAAACTCTTGGAAATCGCAGAACTTAAGGCTTTACAGTCACAGATTAATCCGCATTTTCTTTACAATACCTTGGATTCTATTAATTGGATGGCTCGCCTTAACCAGCTGGATGCAGTGTCGGAAATGGTGGAAGCTTTAACCAGAATTTTTCGGGTTAGCTTGAGCCGGGGAGCTATTATGATTCCTCTACGTGATGAACTCACCCATGTGACGGAATATATGAAGATTCAGAAGCACCGCTATGGCGATAGAATTGATTTTCAGGTTGAGGTGCCAAAAGAGTTTTATGAGTATCAAATTGTCAAAATTGTTTTACAACCTTTAGTTGAGAATGCTCTTTATCATGGACTACGTGACTTAAATCAAAAGGGTAGCATACGGATTACTGCCAGAGAAGAGGAGGAAAAACTAATATTTTCAATTACTGACACAGGAATCGGCTTTTCACCAGAGAGGCTCAAGGAGATTCGTGAGTTATTAGCGTTAGGAGCCGATACCAGCAGCAAATCCTATGGGGTTATCAATGTACAGCGGCGTTTACAGGTGTATTTTGGGCAAGACTTCGGGCTAAGTTACTCTAGTACTCCCGGTGAAGGAACTACGGTAGATTTGGCTATCCCTAAGCAAAGGGGGGAAAACAATGTATAAATTATTGATAGTTGAGGATGAATTAATTCTAAGAACGGGCTTAGCCAGCTATATTGATTGGCATAAATATGGTTTTGAACTGATTGGTGAAGCGTCTAATGGTTTAGAAGCACAGAACTTTATTCGTGAAAATGCGGTGGATGTTGTTATTACCGATATAAAAATGCCGGTAATGTCTGGACTTGAGCTGGTAAAGTGGCTAAAGGAGCAATATGCACATGTGGAGGTTATTATTATTAGCGGGTATGACGATTTTGAATTTGCTCGTCAGGCCATTCGCAGCGGGGTGCGAGAATACCTGCTTAAACCACTGAATCTCCAAGAACTGTATAAGACTATTGAACGAGTTTCAGAAGAATTAAACCGGCGTTCGGGGATGGCTGACGAGCTTTTACGCTTAACTAGTTTAGAAGAGCAAACTCGGCGCCAAAGAGAAGCCGCTATGCTCCGTCAAATACTCAGCCCGGAATTTAATCAGGCACTTTTTGAAGAGCAGCATCCTGAAGCTAAGGACTGGATGGGGAAATATTACTATGCTTTTTTTATGATTTGTGATACGGCTTTTTGGCGCAAGGCCGGTGAATATGATTATATGGAATTGTTAGCTGCCGATCAAAAGCTACAGCGGGTATTGGAGGATTTTCTTGGCGAGGAAGAGTTGATTTTCAAGGAAAATTTAGGTGAACGTTTAGTGATGATCAGAAATGAAAATCGAGAGCTGTTAGGCGAAAAGAGTAAAGCATTTTGTCGGCAGATGGAGGAACTGACCACTTCTGAAACCTATGAAATTCTTGGTCGCCAGATTGTTAAGGGCTCAACGGCTCTGTGGCAAAGTTATCAAATGGCTCATTCCCAATGGAAGGAGCGTCTGACAGAGTATTGGTCAATTCAACCTTTTGCCGGCCATAATGAAAGACAACCCTTTAATGGCATGCTTCGTTATGATAGCAGTGCTATTTTGCAGGCCATTCGTGTTGGAGATATAGAAGGTATTGAACATGGATTACAAGTCTTTGAGAAAGATTTGTTAGAGCAGAAGATTGAATCGTATCTACAGTGGTTGATGGTTTTTTGTAATCTGTTCAATGATGTTATTTCTCTGCCGCTAGAAATTGGTCGGGATTGCAGTGAAGGAATCGGTTCCCCTAATGACTGCTTGACCAGGCTGCTGTCTATGCGGAAGCGTTCGGAAATCTTAAAGGCTTTCCTTCATGTTTGCCAGCAGATCGCTCAGCAGTTTCAGCTTTATGGCGGAGGGCGGCAGCAGAATATATTGGCTCAAGCCCTTCAATTTATTGAAAAGAATTATGCTCAACCTGATCTGATGCTTAACGATGTGGCTCGAGCGGTTTTTATCAGTGCTTCTTATTTGAGTCTAACTCTCAAAAAAGAATTAGGCAAAACCTTTACCGAAGTTTTAACCGAAGTACGAATGAAGAAGGCACAAGCACTACTGACGAGTACAGAATTAAAAAGCTATGAAATTGCTTTTTTGTGTGGCTATGCTAACCCGTCTTATTTTAGTACGGTTTTTAAAAGCTATTATCAGTGCTCACCTTCTCAGCTAAAGGCTAAACTAGAGCAGTCTTCCTCTTGAAAATTGCCTGTATTGTCAATTTAGCGCTGAAGAAAATGTAAGGAAATAGTCAAATAATCGAAATTTTAAAGAAAAATATAAGATTTTGAATTTTACTCTAGGACTATTTTTCGTATAACTAGAGTAAAGATTTATTGAGGCTACGAATAGACAAGGAGGACAAAAGAAATGAAGAAATTTCTGGCATTTTTCCTGGCGGCAGGGTTCTTGTTAACTATGACCGCATGTGGAGGAAACAATTCAACCAGTAGCGCAACGACAACTAAGAGCGAGGGTGCAGCTACAACGGCCAAGACTGACGGCTCAGCCGGAACGGTTGCCGGAGATAAAATTGATATGTCAAATTTATCCGGACTGAAAGTAGGTTTTGCCCAATGTGATACAGCCAGTTCTTTTAGAATTGCAGAAACTGAAAGCATTGAAAAAAGTGCTGCTGAGAACAATGTAACCCTGATTACTACCGACGCTAAAGGTGATATTGCTAAGCAAGCTTCTGACGTTGAAGATATGATTGCTCAAGGAGTAGACTATATCATTATTGCTCCCCAAGAAGAAGACGGTTTGCAAAATGCCCTTAAAGAGGCCATGGATCAAGGCATTGGCGTAGTTCTGATCGACCGATCTGTCAAAGGCGATGCCGGTGTGCATTTTTCCACCGCCATTATGTCTGACTTTGTCTGGGAAGCGGAGCAAGCGGCTAAGAAAATTATTGAAACCACCGACGGTAAAGGTAATGTAGTTATTTTGCAAGGTTCTCCAGGGGCAACGGCTACTACAGATCGCCAATCCGGCTTTATGAAAGCTATTGAAGGAACAGATTTAAAGGTTATTGCTGATCAGCCTGCCGGCTTCTTGATGGCAGAGGCACAATCGGTAATGGAGAACATCTTGCAAGCTAAAGGCGACGAAATTGATGTAGTTTACTGCCACAACGATGATATGGCTTTAGGTGCATTAGCTGCCATTAAGGCTGCCGGATACAAGCCTGGAGAGGATATTTTGGTTGTAGGTATTGATGGAGCAGCCGCCGCTATGGAAGCTATTTTAGCCGGAGAAATGCTGTGCACAGTTTCTTGTAATCCTAGATTTGGACCAATTGCTTTTGAGACAATCTCTAAATTAGAGGCCAAGACAGAAGTTCCAGCTAAGATTACCAATGAAGATACTGTTTACGACAAGAGTAATGCCGATCCTGCATTGGGTTTCTAAAGATAGGTAAATATCTGTCCTATGAATGAAGGGTCTGTGACATTTGCCACAGACCCTTTATTGTAGGCTTAAGCCAGTCGAGGCGATAGTCGAGACAAAAAACCACCTGCTATGC
>CAZFHA010000016.1:0-79373 GCA_964518595.1 uncultured Oscillospiraceae bacterium | reverse complement strand
TGGATGATTTCTTTAATGATCCTAGTCGCAATTTATTTGAGCCGATTAAAAGTGCTGAAGTAACCCGATTACGGGCAGAAGCTTATGACTATGGCAAGCCTTATTCAGAGGCAAAACGGACGGAAATGCTTGGACAGGCCAACTATTTAGCTAAAAAGATTGGTATGGCAACACCTGCCTACCAGAGAGCTTCGGTATATAGAAAAAAGGCTTGTTTACCGGTTACGAATCGGGCGAGTAGTGAGCCGCCAACACCGAAATCATGGTGGGAAAACTTTGTTGAAATGTACGGCGGCCAAGGCGGCGGAAATTCGCCCGTGACACCCATGCGCTCTCCAGCAGGAGTTATTGGAACAAGCATAACCACTGATAAATTAATTCAACAAAGTATTATAGAGGGGGTTAAGGGTGAATACTCTGAAACCACAACTCCCCAAGGGATTATGGTGAATGTCTTAATAGGATTTATTCCTTTTGTGGGGACAGGTGCTGACATTAGAGATATGAACTATGTTTTAACTCATTGGGAAAATACGCCAGAACATTGGTCAAACTTTGGTCTAACCACATTTGGCTTTATTCCAGTGATTGGTGAACTAAAATATTTAAAATACATAGGTAAGGCAGATGAGATTGCTGATTCTGTAAAAGCTTTGAGTAAAATGGATGAAGTAGCAGAAGCTGTTCAGGGGGCAGGAAAGCTAGATGAGGTTGCAGATGTAGGAAAGGGAGCTGGGAAAGCGGATGAAGCGGCAGACGCTGCACAAGGGGCTGGAAAAGCAGATGAGATTGCTGAGGGTGCGGGGAGTCTGTTTAAGCAGGGCGAAAACGCATTATCGTCAGCCAATATTGATAGTTTTATTATTAAAAATAAGCATTTGAATACTTCTGGTGGTGGTTGGAACAAATTTAATGTTGCCACGGAAGCAGATGCGACAGCATTGGTCAAACAAGTTGTAAAAAATGGTAAGATAGTTTCTATTATAGATAATGGATTTGGAACTGCTGGGCAACAATCTTACAAGATCATTATTGATGCAGGAGAGACAATTGGTACAAATGGAGAAACCCTTTTGAGGATTATAGTTGATGATCTGAAGAATGTGTGGACAGTATTTCCCGAATAATTTGGAGGTGAAGTGACTTTGGATTTTAATAAAGATAAGTTTATTGCAAGCAACGGAGAATTTGCATATAGTAAGTTAATTGATTTTCTTGAGTGTGAAATAACTAAGCGTAATTATGGGCATCTTGTTTATTTACTATCAAGCGAAAACATAAGGAGTATGCAGTATGAGGGTAATCAATACTTAATTATTAGAGAAAATAATAGAACAGATGTGTTAATTATTGACGAAGTTGCTGAAGAACATGGGGTACAGGCATTTCAATCAAGATTTTTTATTAATTCACAAGAGCTACTCTCGCTAATGAAAAATAAATTGAATTTTTGAATTTATTTAGATAAAGGAAAAGTCTGAAGATTCTCCTTCAGAAATTTCACTGGTAGATATGGAGGGGCTGATGTATCCAATAAAGCTATCTTAGATGCTGTGGAAAACCCTCTTGAAACTAAATTTATTCCTGATAATTACGGAGGTACTACAAGGTACATCGGAAAAGATGCTACGGTTGATCTAAATAAAAATGGAGAAGTCGTTACAACTTGGGCCAATGGAAATGGGGGAACACGATGATAAATTTGCCGGCAACTTCAATTTCGTTACTAAAAATATGTTTAGAAAAACATGCTCCTAACCTATTAGCTATCGTAAATAACGACACAACTATCTATTCAACGAAGCTATATAGTCAGTTGAGAGAAGCAGTTGGAGATGAGTTGACATCCTGTGGATTTAACCAAAACTGGGAACCTAATGAATACGGAATCAGGTTAGAATCTTTAATTGATGAAATAGGTAGATTATTTATGTAATATTTTTCTTGGTTTGCTTATTCTTAGAATAGTATTTTGAAATAAACAAGAGTAAAATCAAGCATTTTAACATAGAACTATTTATAAAACTGTATTTGAACAGCCGACAAACCCCTATTCAATCGTATTTATCAACTATTTCTATTTGACTACAGTATCTAACACGGCTCGGTTTTGATTTTTTAGCACCGTATTTGGATTTCTTCCATTGGCAGGAGAGTTAAAGTATTTAAAATATAGTGACAAGATTGCAGACTCGCTTAAGGCAGCAAATAAATGGATGAAGTTGCTGAGGCTGCGCAAGGTGCAGGAAAGCTAGATGAGGTTGCAGATGTAGGAAAGGGCGCTGGGAAAGCAGATGAAGCGGCAGACGCTGCACAAGGGGCTGGAAAAGCAGATGAGATTGCTGAGGGTGCAGGGAGTAAGGTTAAATTTGGTAGCGATGCCAAATCAGCAGATAAACTTAATCGGCAGATGAATAATCGTGGTTGGACTAAGGATTCAGTTACCGACACAGTTGATGATGCTTTCACAACAAGAAAAGCTGCAAATCGTGCAACTGGAAATTCAGCTACAGTATACTACAATAAAGACGGATCACATGTCATAGTAGATGACATAACTAACGAAATTGTTCAAGTTAGCGATAAATTTGATGTTAACTGGAAGCCGGATGATTCTATTATAAATCCGTATTTACCTTAACTTAAAAGAAAGGAATTTTAAAATGATTCTTGTAGATTTGATTAATTATGTTATGAAACGGCAAGGAAACCTTGAGAGAGGGAATGGAATATATATTTCTACCCAGAACATGGATTACTTTGCAGCAAAATTGGCATCTATAGATGCTCGACAAGGCATTCTAATAACACCATACTTAATTATTAAAGATGGCAGCTTATATGAACTTCATTATTATGAGTTTGATATTGAAGTTAGAGCTGATAAATCTCATTTTAATGATTACAACCACAAAAATACATTGGCGAAAGAAATTACACAAAACCTTAAACCTCAAGCAATAGTTGCTAATGGTGATACTAATTTTTACCATAAGTCTGTTAAATGGTATTTGGAAAATATGAAAAAGATGACTTTTGACGAAATAGTGATTCATTATCCCGAATTGAAGAATGCGCAATTGTTCTACCAAATATTTATCAATTCTGATTTAAATTAAAAATTTTTAACATAACAGAAGACCGAAATCCGTTTTCAAAACGGAATCCGTCTACAAGAGTTATACACGCTTATCCGGCAAAGGTAATAATGAAAAGGCGCTAGTCATGGAAGTACTAGCCAAAGCTTATAAAAGGCGAAATCCATCGCTAGGCCTCATCTGTCACTCCAATTTCTGGTACGTCAGTGTTTGTAAACCCTATAACAAACGAAATTGTGGGAATCTGGCCTAACGGATTTGCAAAATAGGAGATTAATGATGTTTAGATATAAAAATAAAACATTAAATTATGTTAACTGTTATTCTAGTTTTATAAAAGATATAAATACGTTTAATATTATTACGAGCAAAATGAGTGATGATTTTGTACCACATCGTATAAATAAAAACTGTATGATATGGTTACTGGGTGATGGCATATTGGGTGAGATTGAGTGTATATTTCCAGAAGCAATCACGAGTCCTCCAATATACAATTTAAAAGATGTGTCAGTTTGTCATGGCGTTCCTTTATTGGCTTATGAGTACTCTGATACATCTACAAAGGCATATATTGATGAAAGTAGATTTATTCTTGTTTTTGATAATTCTGGAATAGCAACCATGAAATTTAAACAGGATAATGTAATTTTTTATACAAATGATTGTTTTATTTTATCTATAGAATGTTTTTACTCGAAAGAAATTAACAACTTATATTTACACTAGAAATTATAAGTGGATTATACTTCAAGGATGCTTGTTCCTCTAAATGAAAATGGGGAAATTGTTATGATAGTACGCTTAAATTGCAGGGGGGACATTGGACTAGTAATTTAACTAATGGCTATAATAGGATAAAAAATGGGAGAGGAGGAGCTCTTCATAATATAATAGATCAAAGGCAGATTGCACTAACTCAGAATCGCAGTGGTGTTGAGGGGGCGATAGATGCAGCTGTACACTGGTCGGAAGAAAACTATTTTTCTGTGTCAGTTTGGGCAAATGTTTCAAATCAATTGGCATATTTAGCACTTTTATATCACGGATTATATAAAATGCAGAATGGGTTACAAGCTGTCGTGAGGATAATGGTCTTGTTAAAGAAGGGTTAGGCAAAATCTCAGGAAATACGTATAATGTCACACAATCAGAAATTAATACTATCAATAGCCATCTTACTTCTAATGGTATGGCTTCTGCAGAGAATACTGCAATGCTAAATAGGCTGGAAAATGCTTTGCAAAATGGGCAAAGCATAACAGGTGCAGATGCTAGTTTTTATCTACATGAATTGAAAGAAGCTTCGCTAATGCAGGGTGGGTTAGGTTATGATGCCGCCCATCAAGTTGCTTTAGAATTTTATCAAGTATCTCCATACAGTGTCTATCATCCAGAGGTTATTCAAGCCAATTCCGAATGGTTTAATGATAAGTGGTTTAATTTTTGAGGCATTAGTAAATAAAAAATAAGAAAGGTTGAAAATAATATGGTAAAGCAATTTGAATACAATTTCGGTATGAAAGTTAGGCTTTGGGTTGATGAATTGCCAAAATCTTCTTTTGATAGTTGTCAATTTATTAAGTATAAAGTAAATACAAATTCCGTTGAGAACTGGAAGATAAAGAGTGCAGCAATTGAATTCTATTCACAAAGACATGTGAGCAACTATGGATTACTAGGGATAGAAGTGTTGCCAGCATTAAAACCGAGAACTCTCAATATCATAATTTATTATGCAAATGAAGGCGAATGTTATAGAGATGCATTGTCTTATAGTAAAAAAACAGTCTTGTCAACATTGCCAGAGGAATACCTGGAAACAGTGTATCAAAAAATTCAAGAATTCTGCGAACAGAATATTTATATTCCATCGGGAACTTTAGTTATTAGGGTTGCAGCACATTGCGAGGTAGGTTCAAGCAAGGCTTTATTTGGGCTAATAACAATTGCATTATTAAACATCTTATTGCTAAATAAGTATGACTTATCAGATGAAGAAGTTCAAAAAATTTTAGAAAAATTCCTAATTAGCTAAATGGATGATTTCTTTAATGACCTCAGTCGCAATTTATTTGAGTCGATTAAAAGAGTGGCAGAGATAAACAATTTACGGGCAGACGATTACGACTATGGTAAGCCTTATTCAGAGGCATACCGTGCGGAGCTACTTAAACAGGCAGGGACTTTAGCTAAAAAGAGTGGTATGGGCTACACCTACCTACCAAAAAGCTGTTACACATCAAAAGCAGTCCTGCTTACCGGTTACAAATCGGGCGAGTAGTTAGCGTGTGTTTACCCTGATTAACAGCAACCAAAGTATATATACCAACCTAAGGGATAAAGCAGATACTAATTTGGCAATGCCTATGACTCTAAACCTCCAATAAAGAGGGGATAATGTAATCAATTATGATCCCCAAAAGGATGAGGAGCACCCTTATCATGGGGTCTATTATTCCCAATTCTCTCCTTCTAAACGTTTTTGCAAAGCTCGCAATCCTTGGCGATGCTGAGGATAGTCGGGTAATATGGCAGCTACAATAGCCCAGAAACGGGGGGAGTGGTTATGCTCCAAAATATGAGCCAGCTCATGTACCACTACGTAATCGATGATAGATTTTTCGGCCATTATCAGACGCCAAGAAAAACGAATTCGATTCTGACCGGAGCAGGATCCCCAGGAGGTTTTGGCTGAAGACAGGCCTATTCCAGTGGGCTTTACTTTCATAAGTTGGGTGAAGTAGCTGGCTCTAGCAAAGAGATATTCTTGAGCCAAAGTCTTATAGATTCGGATAAAGTGACTGCGCAGTTCTTCGGAACTTAGACCCGGTGGAGCATAGAACGTTTGACCGTCAAACCCGATCTCCTTACCTGGCCGGGGGGATAGTTTATAAGGTTTACCTAGAAGCTGAAGGGACATCCCATAGCTAACTTGAAACTGGTGACGATTTTCTTTGGCTTTAGTGAGGTGTGTCAGGTGTTTTTGGAGCCAGTTTTCTTTTTCGGTGATAAAGTCTTCAATCTTCTCTAAGGGCATTCGTAGGGGTGCCCGTACCTCCACCTCCGCCTCGGCGGTGATGCGAAGGGATAAAGTCTTGCGCTGAGAGCGAATGAGTTTATAGGGAATCATGCGGTTTCTTCCTTCTTTTTACTCGGTGGCACAGAGGATATCAATCATCTTGGTATAACGTTTAGCTAAGGTTTGGTCGGCTTGCTCTATTTTGTCCATGCCACTGTCTGCCAGTAGGGGATAGGGCAGAAGAGAGTGCTTTTCTAAAGCAGTGAGATACTCCTGATCAAAATAATCTTGGCTTTTTACCAGGCAGGAATGAAGGAGCTGGCGGCAATTTCGAAGTAAAAAGCTCTGAAAGTCTTTGTTTGGGGTAGGAAAGTTCTTGTCTAAATATTGGGTAAAGTGAAAAATTTTATTTACCAGCTTTTGACGATCGGCCTGATTTTGAGGCAGTGTGCAGAGGGTTTGACTGCCTTGGTGACTATCTTCACTGATGTCCTGTAGGTCATCGGCTAACTGCAGAAGAAAACCAAAACTCAGATAAAAAATTAATTCAGAGGTGGCTAGAGGGCTTTCTACAAAAAGCCGATCCATGAGTACGGATAAACCGCCCTTGAATAAGGAGATTTCTAAGCGTTTTTCTTCAGAAAGAGGCACGGAGCTTTTTTGCTGTTTTAGGCTGTCTTCTTGGGCTTTTTGCATAAGTAGTAAAGTGTTTCTGACCTGCGGGGCAGTAGCGGCAGGGTATTTTTTTTCGATGGTATCTAAGAATAGGCAGGTCTTGCGCTCATAATCAGTTTGAGGTGTAACCGAAAACCCTTGGATTTTCTGACGTATCAGTTGATTGTAGTTTTGTTTATCTTCCACGCTGTGAGCTGGATCATCCAAATAGTTATCGGTAAAAGGATATAACATACTATAGCTGTAGGCCGCTGGATTGAACGCTATCGAGCCCTGATGGATTTCATTAAACATGGTATAAACCAAGTAGTTGCGTAGGGCTTGGCCTAAGCCCGGTAGCCCTAGCTCCGGAACATCCCGGCGAGCGGTCTGGAGGAATTTCTTGATTTCTGCTTGAAGAGCCTCTAATCTTGCGGTAGGAATGGCACTAGCAACAGCAAAAATAGGCTCTTGCTGCAACGTAGCTGCCATAGTTTTATGGAACTGTTCAGCCCAAATTTTCCGGGCTGAATTGCGAAAAGGTACCGTTTTAACGCTCTGTTCCAGAGAGACTGTGAGCTTTTTAACGTATTCCTGACAATGTTGCCGCTCTTCCGCCGTATACGTCGGCAAAAAATCTGGGAAACTGTCCGGGGTTTGCTGCCACTGATTCGTTAGTGTTTCTAAACAAACTGCTCTAATCTCTTCTTCCCATACTGGCATGAATACTGTCCTCCGAAAGCAAATTGTTCTTTTGATTGTACCATATGTGTCTCATATGATGCTTATTCTTGTATCTGTTTTATCTAGCCAATTACCGCACGGATATTTTCTCTGGGTTTGGAAAGATCAGATGGCAAATTCTGCCTCTTGATGTTCCCTAAGATTGATATATACTGGATTTATAACTTTTGAGGCTATTTTTGATTCGATGATGGAGGGCGAAGCGATGGTTAGCGGATTGAGCTTGGCAGGGATGTTTTTTACCTTGATTGTGAGTTTAATTTTACCTGTGGTTTTGGCGATTGTTTTTGGTCGAAGAAATAAAACCGGTGCAGTACCTTTTCTGGTGGGGGCAGGGTTTTTTATTCTTTTTGTCTTGATATTGGAAGCCCTGGTACACCAGATAGTTCGGGCTCTTTGGCCGTCGCTTTCTGACAATATTTGGCTGTATATGCTTTATGGTGGCTTGATGGCTGGTATTTTTGAAGAGGTCGGACGTTTTATTGCCTTTAGCTTTTTCCTGAAAAAGAAACGTTTGTGGCAACATGGTGTTGCCTATGGCATTGGGCATGGTGGAATTGAAGCAGTTTTGATAGTCGGCGTTGTTTTTATTAACAATATTATTTACTCGCTAATGATCAATTCCGGTTCTTTCGATACGTTAATTGCAGCTGCCGGTAGTCAGGGTACGGTTTTGCAACAGGCACAGCAGGCCCTGATTAACACCGATCCGGCACTGTTCTTTGCAGGCGGTATCGAGCGTATTTGGACGATCTGTATTCAGATTGCCTTATCGCTGCTGGTATTAATGGCTGTTCGTAGCGGCAAGAAGCTTTGGCTGGCTTTAGCGATTTTTATCCATGCCGTAATTGATTTTGGGGCGGTCTTGGGACAAAAAAAGGTGCTATCCATTTGGATTGTTGAGCTCTGGGTTATGTTCTGGGGTGTGATAGCTCTTGTCTTTATCATCAAATCGCGGAAATCCTTTTCCCGTTGGTGTGGGGATCAGCTGGAAGAGCAGCGGCAGGAAGCTATGAGCGAAGCCAGTATTTTGGTAAAGGCAGCAGAGGTAGAGTCTGTCACGGTGGAAGAGGCCTGTGCAGATTCCGGGGAAGATTCCTCCTTGTCGGAGCCAGAGATAACGGCGCAGTCTGATTCTAGGGAAGACTTTAAACAAAACAAAATACCTGACTGTGAGCCCCTTGATAAAGATAATTCTCAGGAATAGGCCAAGTGATCGTTTCTATGGTCTGACTAGCTAATAAAAGTCCGAAATTGAAAGTTTTTCTTTCAACTTCGGACTTTTTCTCACTATTTACAAGGGTACAAATAGGTGAGCTTTACCCTAAGAGTTTTTTTACAAATTCATTAGCAGGGGTGGCTTGGATCTGCTCAGGGCTATCAATCTGTTGGATATGTCCTTTATCCATTACTACCACCCGCGAACCTAGTTTTAAGGCTTCATCAATGGCGTGAGTGATGAAGAATACAGTCAGGTCGGCATTTTTTTGGATGGTGGAAATTTCTTCTTGCAAGCTTTTGCGGGTAATTTCATCTACTGCGCCAAAGGGTTCATCCATAAGCAGAATTTCAGGCTTGGCAGCCAGAGCGCGGGCAATTCCTACCCGTTGTTTTTGGCCGCCGCTTAATTCAGCAGGATAACGTTTGGCCATGGCCTGTTCCAGCCCCATAATATCCAGCAGTTCTCGGGTACGAGCTAAAATGGCCTGGTTGTCTGTTTTTAAGAGTTTGGGGACATAGGCGATGTTTTCGCCGATGGTCATGTGAGGAAACAGACCAATGTTTTGAATTACGTAGCCAATATGACGGCGCAGTTGATTTTGATCTATCTGATTGATATCTTTTTGGTTTACGAAAATCTTGCCTTCATCCGGTGGAATTAGTCCGTTGATTAGTTTTAAGGCGGTAGTTTTACCGCAGCCGGAGCTGCCGATAACGGTAATAAATTCACCGGAAAAAATCTTTAGATTAAAGTCTTTCAAGACTTCTACCGTGCCGTAGCTCTTGCTGACTTGTTGAAATTCAATCATCACAGTAGCACTCATGGAATCACCCCCTTGCTTTGCAAAAATTCCCGGGCAACCTCTTGCTCGTTACGCTTTTCACTTTCGACCTGATAGTTCATTTTAGCCATTTCCTCATTAGTAATCAGTTGATCCATTTTCAGAAGCGCAGCTTTGAGCTCCGGATACTTTTCCAGTGTATCTTGACGGACAATCGTGCCGCAGTAGTAGTTGGGATAGAATTGCTTATCATCTTCTAAAAGGGTGACGGGAGCCACCGACAATTGCCCATCAGTGGTAAAGACGTTCATAACGTCGATTTGGTCGTTGGTAATTGCGTTATATTTTAAGCCAATATCCATGTCTACCTTCTTCAGGAAATTAAACCCGTAGGTGCGTGCCAGAGCGTCAAAACCGTCTTCTCTTTCAAAAAAATCATATTCAGCACCGAAACGTAGCTGGCTGGAAACGGCGGCTAAGTCGGAATAGGTTTTTAGCTGATGTTCTTCGGCGATTTCTTGCCGGACTACCAGACCATAGGTGTTATTGAAGCCGTAGAGTCCCACCCAATCTAATTGAAATTGGGAAGAGTATTCTTCGACTAGTTGCTTGAAGAGTTCCTCTTCATCGGCTAAAGGATCTTTTTTTAGCACATAGCTCCAAGCTGTGCCGGTATACTCAGGATAGAGGTCAAAATCGCCCTTAATCAGAGCGGGATGAATATTGGCAGTACCACCGCCAATGCCCTTGGTGAGTTCGACTTTTACGTCGGTATTCTCTTCAATCACCAACTTTAGCATTTCACCTAAGATGAATTGTTCAGTCATGGGCTTTGTGGCAATTTTTATGGTTTTATCTTTTTGAAAACTAAGGCCATAAAGACTAGATATGGCTACAGCCACAGCTAGAAGCGTTACCATTATGGCTAACCGTCGCCGGGATAGTTTTTCCAGCAAGGTAAATAATAGATCGGCTCCAAAGGCCAAGATGGCGATAAGCAAACTGCCGATTACGGTCATGGCCATGTTGTTAGTGGTAATACCACGGTAGATAGCCACACCCAGCCCACCGGCACCGATAAAGGAAGCGATACCGGCTAAAGCAATGGTCATAACGGCCATATTTTTTAGTCCGGCCATGATGATGGGGAGCGCAAGAGGTAACTTAATTTTGCGTAGTACCTGCCCCCGGGTACTGCCCATGCCCTTAGCAGCCTCCAGAATATCAGGATCAACTCCAGTCAATCCCGCATAGGTGTTCCGCACCATAGGTAGTAGGGCGTAGACAGTTAGGGCAATAATTGCCGTTACATTACCGATGCCGGTAAGGGGAATTAGTAGACCAAGAAGCGAAATCGAGGGAATGGTATAAAGAATGTTAGTAGTACCTAGAATTGGGCCTGAGAGCTTGCGTTTTTCGCTAATCAGAATGCCTAGAAATAAACCCAGTATTCCTGCAATCAAAATAGTAATAGCACAGATCCAAAGATGCTCCCACAAAAGCGCAATGAAAAAGTCTGATTTTTCTCTTAAAAGAGTAATTATTTCATTAATCATAGATTATTTCCTGTTTTTTTATAGCCTGGACAGGGCATTTTTCCAAGCAGGCACCACAATTCATACAAGTAGATACGTCGATATGATAAGGGGTGCCAGGCTGAATACAACTGGTGGGACAGTACTCTTGACAGAGTCCACACTGGATACAGGAATTGTCGATTTGGGGACGGATAAAGGAAGCTGGTGACTCCCCCACCCCAAAGGGGATGGTGTGTACCGGGTGGGTACTAAGGTCAAAAAAGCTGCCTTTGCCTTCGTAGAGGCAGTAGGCTTCTAAAATTTCTCTGGTCTTACCGGGATAAATATCGCCGACCATGGGATTCTCGGCGATAATCCGATCGACCCATTCACGACCGAGTCTTTTTACCGGTCCCTTTAATTTAATCATCTGATAATCCTTGGTCATACCGGAAACGGCAACATAGGGCTGCTTTTCCAATTGTTGTCCAAAATCCTTGCCCCGAGCTGTCACGAAGTAGATTTTATTATCAAGAACGATCATAACATCTGCAATGCGTACTTCCGGAAGTCCGGCTTCACTAACCGTAGCAAAAGATACAGACTTTATTTCTCTTAAAAGGGTAAGATATTTATTTGTTTGCATTTTGCCCTCCTATACATTTTTCTGCCAAACTCTTTTCACAATTAGGCATGATTCCACATTACATCAAGATGGAGAAAAAGTATAGTACGCACTTTTTGGTAAGATAGTTTCTCTTAGGTAACTCTTGCCTTTAGAGATACCTTGTGCTATGATCAAAATAATTTTATAGCACAAACCTTTGATTCAGATTGGTTGTACTGCAAAGCATTACAGAGAGTCGGCGGCGCTGAGAGTCCGATATGATAGCATACATTGACCGTTGGCCTGATGAGGGCGGGACGAACGTTTACACAAGTAGACCCCGACGTAGCTTCAACGTTAGAGGAAGACAGATGTGATAGCATTTGGTTGAGTGGGCGTATTTTCTGTACGTCAAGTAAGGTGGCACCGCAGGCATGTATTTTACAGTCTGTCCTTTATTTCGTTTTTCGAGATAGAGGGCAGGCTGTTTTTATTTGCCCAGAAAGAGGTGATTTTATGTTTTATCCTGTTTTAGAAGACCTTCCTTCCTTGGCTAAAAAAAGGGAACGGATTCCCCTTTCCCTTTGCTGGACGGAGGATACCACTACACCGATAGACCTGTTTCAACGGCTCAGAACCGGAGAATATTGTTTTCTCTTAGAAAGTAGCCTGACCTATCAAGGAAATGGTCGCTATTCCTTTATGGGCTTTAATCCCTACTTAATTCTTAAAGCTAGGGGCAATTGGGTAGGCTTATTTGTACCCAAGGGTTTTGAGCAACAGATGAATCAACTTTTTAATAAAATACAGCAAACCATAAAAACCTTACAAGATAGCTTCGGTGCAGTACAAAAGTCCAATGGCTCGAGTTATTCTGAAACGGTTATGGAGCAAGAGCAAAGGGGGCAGTCTGAGCTTTCCCGAACGCAAGGCATGATTACGCCTCAAGGCTATCAATGTTCATTACTCATAGAAGGTCACCCTCCCAAGATAATAGAGCAGGTGATGAATAGTTTTTATTACCTGCCTTTGCCGGGAATGCCGGATTTTTCCGGTGGGGCGGTGGGATATTTCGGATATGAAGCGGCACGCTACAGTGAACCACTTTTAGAGCGGCCAGATAAAGATACGGATCCAGATAGAATTTGTCTGATGTTTGTGGATGATCTGTTAGTTTTTGACCATGACAAACAAAAGATAACCTTAATAACACATTTTTTTTGCAGCCAAGATGAAAAGGGTCTGGAAGACAATTATCAGCGAGCGAGAAAGCATTTACTTCAGCGCCAGACCGTTTTACAGAAGGCTAAAAGATCGCCTATTCTGAGGGCGGAAAAACTTTCGACGGATAAACCACTACCGGAAAAAATCGAATCGGCGGAGAGGGACACAAGGGTTTGCCCATCCTTAGACGTAAAAATGTCTGTGGAAGAAGGTCTCTCAGAATTAGAATATGTAGATAAGGTGAAAGAAGCTCAGAACTATATTCGGCAAGGTGATATTTTTCAAGTTGTACTGGCGCGCCAATTAAAGGTTACAAAGATACCAGAAGCTTTTGCCATTTATCGTCGGTTACGACTGTTAAATCCCTCGCCCTATATGTACTATTTGCAATTTGACGATTTTCAGGTCGTAGGTGCCTCACCGGAAACCTTGGTAAAAGTGTCTGGAAACCGGGTATTAACTTGCCCTATTGCCGGAACGAGACCCCGTGGCAAAGACCGAGAGCAAGACCAGCTATTGGGGGAAGAGCTTCTGGCCGATAGCAAAGAAATGGCCGAACATATGATGCTTGTGGATTTGGGAAGAAATGACTTAGGTAAACTTTGTAACTTCGGCACGGTTAAGGTGAGCCGGTTGGCGTATCTGCAGTATTTTTCCCACGTTATACATATGACTTCTGATGTGGAAGGGGAACTAAGAACAGAATTATCGGCCTTAGATGCCTTGATGGCTGTACTTCCGGCTGGGACTCTTTCCGGTGCACCTAAAATTCGCGCGATGGAAATTATTGATAGTTTAGAACCGGTTTCCCGGGGGTTATATGGCGGAGCTGTAACCTATTTGGGGTATGACGGCAACGTAGATAGCTGCATTATTATACGTACAGCCGTCTGCAAAGCTGGTGTTGCCTATGTCGGTGCGGGTGCCGGGATTGTTCAAGATTCCCAACCGCAAAATGAATTTCTCGAAACAAGGGCGAAGGCCGGAGCTATATTGAGAGCAATAAGAGAAGCGGAGGCTGAAAATGATTTTGATAATTGATAATTATGATTCTTTTACTTACAACTTATACCAATATGTGGGACAAATCACCACCCAAGTGGAGGTAGTACGTAATGATAAGACCACCGTGGCAGAAATTATCAATGGTGGGTTCTCTCACATTATTGTATCGCCCGGTCCGGGACGTCCCGAACAAACCGGCATCGTAGTGGAATTACTCCAAAAGATGGGCAGGATACCCATACTGGGTGTCTGCTTAGGACACCAGGCTATTGCCCATGCCTTTGGAGGCAGAATACTTCAAATGGAAGAGCCGGTTCATGGGAAACAAGACCGAATTATGATTGCTCCTCAGCATCCTCTTTTTCAAGGACTAGGTTCTTCTATGCTTGTGGGGCGGTATCATTCTTTGGTGGTAGAGCAGAAGACTTTACCGGCTTGTTTGCAAATTACGGCTCGCAATCGGGAAGGTCATATTATGGGTCTGCGCCACAGGGAAAGACCGATTTTTGGGGTGCAATTTCACCCGGAGTCAATTTTAACTCCCGAAGGATGCAAAATTATGCAAAATTTTGTTCATTTTAATGGGGCTAAGATACAGAAATCATATGGGAGGATACAGGCATGAAAAAATATCTAAAAAAACTGGCGTCTGGGGAAAATTTAACGGGACAAGAGATGTACGAAGCTTTAGATCAGGTATTAGATGAAGGTGCTACCACGGCTCAAATTGCGGCTTTCCTGTCACTGCTTCGGCAAAAAGGAGAAACTGTGGAGGAGATTATTGGTGCTACCCGAGCGCTTCAACGTAAAGCCCGGCATATTAAACCTAATTTAGATCAGTATATTGATTTTGTGGGTACTGGTGGTGATGGAGCCAATACCTTTAATATTACAACCACAGCGGTTTTTGTTACTGCAGCGGCTGGCGTGGCGATTGCTAAGCATGGTAACCGAGCTGTAACGGGGAAGTGCGGCAGTGTTGATGTTTTGGAAGCTTTGGGTATTAATCTGGATTTACCGGAAGTTAGAATTGAAGAATCGGTGAACTACTTGGGACTAGGCTTCATGAGCGCCCGTTACTTTAATCCTTTTATGAAAAATGTAGCTGCTGTTCGGGCAGAATTAGGCTTTCGGACAATCTTTAATATTCTTGGGCCGATTTCAAATCCAGCTGATGCTAAGGCTCAGGTTATCGGTGTTTTTGATCCGAAATTGACCCGACCTTTGGCTGAAGCGATGCATGGAATGGGGCAAAAACGGGGGATGGTTTTTTCCTGTGGGGGGATTGATGAGTTTACCACTCTGGGCGTCACTACGGTTTCAGAAATTTATGACCAAAAGATTGTTGATTATGTTGTGGCTCCAGAGGATTTTGGCTTTTCTCGTAGTACATTAGCAGAGATTGCTGGTGGTACAGCGGAGGAAAATGCCCAAATAACCAGATCTATTTTGTCCGGACAACTAAAAGGTGCGCCCTTGGAAACGGTTTTATTAAATGCCGGTGCCGGCATTTATATGGGTGGAAAAGCCCGTTCTATGGCTGAGGGCGTTCATTTGGCACAAGCGCTTATTACTTCCGGGGCAGCCTATAAAAAATTAGATCAGCTAATTGCATTTACAAATGGAGGTAGTAGTGATGATCTTGGATAAAATAGTGCGACAGAAACGATTGCGGTTGGTGCAAGCGGAAAAAGTGATTCCACTACAGAAAATGGAACATTTAGCGTGGGATTCTCCCCCACCGCTATATTCTTTAAAAGCGGCTTTAGAGGGGAATTATCCGGCCGTTATTGCTGAAATAAAAAAAGCTTCGCCCTCTAAGGGGCTTTTGCGAGCCGACTTTTATCCTGAAGAAATCGCTCGTGAATACCAAGAGGCCGGTGCAGCAGCGCTGTCAATTTTGACGGAGGAAGATTTTTTCTTAGGGGCACCAGAATATATTCGGCGAATTCGTCCAAATTGCCGTATCCCCATTCTCCGAAAAGACTTTATTTTCAGCGCTTACCAAATATATGAGAGCCGTTATTTAGGGGCGGATGGAATTTTACTAATTGCGGCTATGCTGTCAGATCAACAATTGTCAGAACTAGGGAAGCTGGCTGCTACTATGGGGCTGGAAGTGTTAGTGGAAGTTCATAATGAAGACGAACTAGCTCGGGTGCTGAGCCTTGATTTCAGCTTGATAGGCATTAACAACCGGGATTTAACGACTTTTAAAGAAGATATAACCACTACCCAGCGGTTGGCGGCTCTTGCGCCTGAAAAAACTCTTGTAGCAGAAAGTGCCATTAGGAGTGGCCAAGATTTAGCCTTTGTCTATGACTCGGGTGTTCATGGAGCTTTAATTGGTGAAGCCTTTGTGACTCAGGACAGCCCTGGAGAAGCCTTGGGAAATTTTCTCCGAAAGGCGCAGTTACTCTTGAGGAATTCCACCGAGACGTGATTCAGTATGTATAGGAAAGGAGGGGTAGAACTCATGGTTAAAATTAAAATTTGTGGGTTGCGCCGTCTGGAGGATGTAGAGCTGGTGAATCAGGTGAAGGTTGACTATGCTGGTTTTGTTCTGGCACCTTCGCCTCGGCAAGTTACTTTAGAAGACCTCAAAAGTTTAACTGAAAAATTAGATGGCGGAATCAAAAGCGTGGCCGTGGTTGTGAATGAAGAGGTGGATTTTTTGGTTGAGCTGATGTCTGCAAGGCGTATTTGGGCTTTGCAGCTCCACGGGGATGAAAGTCCGGCTTTGGTTTCTGAGCTCCAGAGGCGGCTGGGCAAAATATTAAAGCCGGGAACTTGGGAGGTATGGAAGGCCTTGCGGGTGGGGGATAAACTCCCTGACATGAAGGTGTGGGGTCAAGCCGACCGGCTACTTTTAGATAGCTGCCAGCCCGGTTTTTACGGTGGCAGTGGAAAACGCTTTGCGTGGGACAAAATCCCCTCCAATTCATCCAAGCCGCTGATTTTAGCAGGTGGGTTAGGGGCTGATTCAGTGAATGAGCTACTGGAAAATCATAGACCTTGGGGAATAGACGTGAGCAGTTCCTTAGAGACAGATGGTTTTAAAGATCCAGAAAAGGTGCTGGATTTTGTTTGTCGGACTCGTCAGTATCAGAAAAAGCAGAAGGTTTAAGCAGAGTATTTTTCCTTACGTAGGAAAGAGAACCTGTGTAAAGCTTATACATAATTGAAAGAGGCGAAAAGGCCAAAGGAGATAGCAATGAAAAGAGCAGGACGATATGGAGAGTTTGGTGGAGCTTATGCCCCGGAGACTTTAATGCAGGGACTAATTGATTTAGAAAAAGCCTATAGAGAGGCGATGGCTGATCCGCAGTTTTGTCGTACCCTAGATGATTATTTTCAGAATTATGCCGGTCGTCCCTCTCGACTCTATTACGCTCGCCGCTTAAGTGAAAGAATTGGTGGCGCGCAGATATACCTAAAACGGGAAGATCTTAATCACACGGGTTCTCACAAGATCAACAATGTTCTCGGCCAAGCTTTGTTAGCTAAAAAGATGGGGAAAAATAAAATTATTGCTGAAACGGGAGCCGGGCAACATGGGGTAGCCTCAGCAACGGTAGCAGCACTTTTCGGCATGGAATGCGAAGTTTTTATGGGCGCAGAAGATATGGAGCGCCAGCGTTTGAACGTTTTTCGGATGGAGCTGATGGGGGCTAAAGTCACTGCAGTGGAGAGCGGAACAGCTACTTTGAAAGATGCTACCAATGAAGCCTTGCGTACCTGGACAGCTCGGATTAATGATACTTTCTATCTTTTAGGCTCGGCGGTGGGACCTCATCCTTATCCGGAGATGGTACGGCAGTTTCAAAGTGTAATTGGCCGAGAGATAAAGCAGCAGCTTCAGGAGAGCAGGGGAAGGCTACCGGATTGTGTGGTGGCCTGTGTTGGTGGTGGCAGTAATGCCATCGGAACGTTTAGTGCCTTTATTGAGGAGCCGGAGGTAGAACTGCTTGGGGCGGAGGCAGGGGGGCGCGGCATTGATACCCCTGATCATGCGGCTACCTTTAGTAAGGGTGAAGTGGGGGTTTTCCACGGCATGAAGTCGATTTTTCTCCAAGATGAAAATGGTGGTATTTTGCCCGTGTACTCCATTTCTGCGGGGCTTGATTACCCCGGAGTCGGCCCTGAACATGCTAATCTTAGAGCCCAGGGTCGAGCCTCCTATCTGCCTGTGACTGATAGTGAGGCAGTGGAAGCTTTTGTGCTTTTGAGCCAGACGGAAGGCATTATTCCGGCAATTGAAAGTGCTCATGGCTTAGCTTTGGCGGTGCAGAAAGCCCGGGTAATGAAAAAAGAACAAATCCTTGTACTTTGCCTGTCAGGCCGTGGTGATAAAGATGTAGATGCGATCTCGCAATACTTGGAGGTGAAATAACATGAACAAAATCCAGATATCGAATACGAATGAATCTACGAAAAAACCTAATCGGATTGACAGGTGTTTTACCCGTTTAGCTTTAGCTAAAAGAAAAGCACTCATTCTTTTTCTTACAGCCGGTGACCCTGATCTAGCTACCACCGAAAGATTAGTGCTGGAGTTGGAACAAAAGGGTGCAGATATTATTGAGCTAGGTATTCCTTTTACTGATCCAATGGCAGAAGGCCCCACTATTCAAAAAGCGAACCAACGGGCTCTGGAGGCAGGAGCAACCTTGAATCAGATTTTCACCCTCGTTCAAACCCTCCGCCAAAAGACCCAAATTCCCTTAGTTTTTCTCATGTACTATAACAGCTTACTACATTATGGGCAGGAGGCTTTCTTTGCCCAATGCCAAAGTGTTGGTGTAGATGGTATAATCATCCCGGATTTACCCTATGATGAGGCGGAGGAAATTAGACCCTATTGTGAAAGATATGCAGTTTATCAAATTGCCTTGGCTGCTCCGACTTCTTCCGAACGGTTGTCCAAAATTGCAGCTTCTGCCAAGGGCTTTCTGTATTGTGTTTCCTCACTGGGTGTTACTGGAATTCGACAAGAATTTGCCAAGGGAATACAACGCTTTCTAAAAGCCAGCCAAAAAACTGCTTCCGTTCCGATTTGTGTAGGTTTTGGTATTTCGGAGGCAGATCAAGTGCGTTTTCTAGCACCACATTGTGATGGTATTATCGTAGGGAGTTATTTGGTAGAGACTGTAGCTCGGGCTCAAAATCCAGAAGCTGCTATTGCCGCAGCAGGTGCTTTGGCTGCAGAGCTGAGACAAAGTTTAGATGATTGCGGTACTTGTGGCGATTTTATTTTTAATTGAATTCAATGCCATTGCCATTGTTATTTTAGGCGTATATTATTTTAGAAAATGGCGGACAGAAAAGCGGGCGCTCTTGGCTAAAGCACCGACTCTTCCGAACAAGGAGTGACGTATGAAAACAGGTGAGATTGTTATGATAGTCATTTTAAGCATATTAGCCCTAACTTCTTGGGTGATTGCTTATTTTCAACATAAGCAGCGGGGCTTTCTGTTCAATAATGCCTATCTCTACGCCTCCAAAGAAGAGCGGCGGCGGATGAACAAGACTCCTTACTATAAGCAGTCCAAGGTGGTTTTTATTCTGGTGGGCTTTACCTTCTTGACTGTGGCTCTGCAGATTGCATTGCATTGGTCAGATCTTTTTGGGATTACTCTGATTCTGACAATTACTATGCTTGTCTATGCCATTGTTTCCTCGGTTAAAATTTATCGGAATAGCCGACACTAAAGAGCGCTTTCAGGTGACTTGACGCCGGTATTGGTTAGGGCTAATACCTTCCATGCGTCGAAAACTCTGGGAGAAATAGCTTTGGGAAGAAAAGCCCAAGGTGTGGGCGATATGGGAGAGGGAATGATCCGTGCTTTGGAGTAAGCTTTTACTTTCCAAAATGCGGCGCTTAATAAGGTATGTGATGGGCGAAAGGCCGTTTTCCCTTTTGAAGGCATGAACCAGATAGTATTTATTCATGTGAGCCAAAGCTGCTAGGCTGTCTAACGTTATAGCTTCGGCGTAGTGATTATCAATATAACGCTTAATATAGGCACATTCCCGGCTGGATTTCTTGTTGTCACTGATGGAAACGGCCAGATTTCCTCGGCGCATAATTTTGATCAGCAAGATATCCAGAAGGGCTTGGCAGAGGGCAAGGTAGTTTTCTTTTTTCTGCTCTGCCTCCAGTAGGAGACTGGAGCAGAGATAGTGCATTTCCTCCGCGTGTGTTGTAAAGTTATAGTGCCGAAAGCGTTTCTCTTCCGGCGCAACTTTTTGTTCGTCGCTTTCCAGTACAAATTCCAGCTCTTTTACTCCCAGGACGATATACTCTATAGGAAACTGGGGACTGCTAGATTCCGTGTGCTGGGTATGGGGAGGAATAATTAAGAGATCGTCTTTTTCCAGGACTTGTTGATGGTTTTCGCAAAGGAAGAGACCTTTGCCCGAGATCACATAGATTATTTCTGTAAAGTTGTGGCTGTGAGGGACACTATTCCAATCTTGACCAAAGCAGGAGGTGCTAACATAGAGCAGACTGGCCTTGATTTGATCCATTTGATTGGTTTCGAAGAGATACCGATTGCTGCTCATTTTAGCCTCCCTATTCTACTGTTATAGTTTGATTAGCCAGTGTTTTACCGTTTTTACTCGAGATTTACAAAAACTCCTTGACAAAAATGATAAATATCTGTTTGGTTTTTCTGCCATTTTGTGGTTTTAACATAAAAAAGCAATATATCTTCTTTTTGTGGCAACAATAGCATAGATTAATACAGTTTGCAAGTTTACACTGACCCTATAAGTGAAATTAGCTATAAAGGAGCTTGCCTGTATGAATAAGGATTCTAGGGTTGGCCGGGTGACCATTCCCACAGATGTGGATGTGGTAGAGGAGACTTTGAACTTGATGAAGCGATGGGGTGCCGACGCTATTCGTGATTGTGACGGTACGGATTTTCCTGTGGCGCTAAGGGAGACGGGAGCAAAGGTCTATGCAACCTATTACACCACACGTAAGGATAATCCCTGGGCTAAGGCTCATCCTGAGGAAGTGCAACAGTGCTACCTTGTGACGCCTTTTTACACTGCAACTAAGCCGGTTCTGGAAGTTATTTTAATGACCGGTATTAATCGACAGTTGCTTCAAGTTAATGAGAGGGATGACCGAGCGCGCTGGTGGGAAGTTATTGACCGTACTACCGGGGAGGTGGTACCGGTTTCTCAGTGGCATTATGAGCCGGAGACAGGAACGGTTGTTATTACCGGGGTGAAGCTCTTTCATGAATATAGTGTTAGTTTTTTGGCTTACCTGATTTGGGATCCGGTACATATGTACAATGCAGTGGTGAATAATTGGGAAGGGGTTGAGCATCAAATTACTTTTGATGTGCGGCAGCCTAAGAGCCGGGAGCATAGTATTCAGCGTTTACGCGATTTTTTAGAGCAGAATCCCCATGTGGATGTGGTGCGGTTTACGACTTTTTTTCACCAGTTTACGCTGATTTTTGATGAATTGGCCAGAGAAAAATTTGTGGATTGGTATGGGTACTCAGCGTCGGTGAGTCCCTATATTTTAGAACGTTTTGAACGGGAAGTGGGCTACCCTTTTCGAGCAGAATACATTATTGATCAGGGCTATTATAACAATCAGTACCGAATTCCTTCACGAGAATATTTAGATTTTATGGCTTTCCAGCGGCGGGAGGTGGCAGCCTTAGCTAAGGAACTAGTGGATATTACCCACCAGTACGGTAAGGAAGCCATGATGTTTTTAGGCGATCATTGGATTGGAACAGAGCCCTTTATGGAAGAGTTCAGTACCATTGGTCTTGATGCGGTGGTCGGTAGTGTAGGTAATGGTAGTACCCTACGCCTAATTTCAGATATTACGGGAGTACGCTATCGAGAGGGGCGTTTTTTGCCTTACTTTTTTCCTGATACATTCCATGAAGGTGGCGATCCGGTGAAGGAAGCCAAGGAGAATTGGGTGACGGCTCGGCGAGCCATTCTGCGTAAGCCTATTGATCGAATTGGTTATGGCGGTTACTTAAAATTGGCCTGTGAATTTCCTGATTTCGTGGATTATGTGGAAGCGGTTTGTCAGGAGTTTCGAGAGCTTTATGAGAACATTAAGGGAACTGTACCCTATTGTGCCCAGCGGGTGGCTGTGTTGAACTGCTGGGGAAAAATGCGCTCTTGGGGGAATCACATGGTGGCTCATGCTCTGTATCAGCGCCAGAATTATAGCTATGCCGGTGTCTTGGAAGTTTTGTCTGGAGCGGCACTGGCGGTGGAGTTCATTTCCTTCGATGATTTGTTGTCTAGGCCGGAACTTATAAATCAGGTAGATGTTCTAATTACAGTGGGGGACGGGGATACGGCTCACTCCGGAGGTACTCTTTGGCAGAACCCTCAGTTAGTGAGTTTAATTCGGGCATTCGTACACGGCGGTGGAGGTTTTATTGGAATTGGAGAGCCCTCTGCTACCCTTTATCAAGGGAGGATTTTTCAATTGGCCGGTCTTTTAGGCGTAGAGAAAGAGAATGGCTTTACCTTAAATTATGATAAGTACAATTGGGAAGAACAAAGTCACTTTATTACGGCTGATTGCCAAGAGCGGATTGATTTTGGCGAGGGTCAGCCGAATATTTATGCTTTTGAAAATACAGAGATTCTGTGCCAGCGGCGGCAAGGGGTGCAACTGGCAGTTAACTCCTTTGGTGCCGGTCGCAGTGTTTACATAAGCGGCCTCCCTTATAGTTTTGCAAATAGCCGCTTACTTTACCGGGCAATTCTGTGGTCTGCTGGTGGTGAGGAGAAGCTAAAGACTTGGTTTAGTGATAATTATTTTGTTGATGTTCATGCTTATCCGGAAAATGGCAGATTTTGTGTGGTTAATAGTACCTATGAAGCCCAGAGTACCAGAGTTTATCAAGATAAGGGTCAATCCTTCGAACTGGATTTACTGCCTAATGAGATCAAATGGTTTGAGATAGTTGGAACAAAAATAGATGCTGTAAGGTCATAAACGTTAAGGAGGTCTAGGTATGAGAAAACAGTCACGGAAAAGTTTAGCTGGTGTGAGTTTGTTAGTTATAACAAGTCTGGTAGTGACCCTGGTTCTGGGGCTACTACCGCCACTGTCCGGAGCTATTGTGGAAGCTGCAGAAATTATCCGGACAGAGACGGTGACACAAGCGGAAATCCATAACCAATGGCAGATGATAAGTACTCCCGGTCAGTTTGCTAAAGAAAAAACCGACACGGAGAGTTGGTTTCACATGAAATCCGGCAGTGGTAATGGCAATGCCGAAGCCGGGGCTTCCAACGCTCCGGCAATTTTACTGAATGATCTGTCTCAAGTGACGGACAACAGTGTTTTTGAAGCCGATATTATGCAGGTAGGCACAACCTCTGCCACTAGGCTTAATTTTTATCTCAAATATGTTGATACCAATAACTGGCTCTATGTTGGTTATAATGCGGCAGGCTGGTTCTATCAATACATGTCTGCGGGAGTGGGGAACTGGGGACAACTAAATTCATTAGCGTTGCCAGGCGATAACGCTTCATTTCACATTAAGGCAGAACTATCTGGCAGTACGATAAAGGTTACCGTTAATGAGAGTCAGAGTCAGACTGTAAATGCAGCGGTTTTTGGCGCTATTGGTGCTGCCGGAACTGGTAAGGTGGGTTTTCGCGCCGGTACCTATGGCAGTCAATATACGAATCTAAATTTTCGCAATGTAAGTTATACGGGAATGACAGAGCCGGGGAATTGGCAATTTTTAGCGAATAAAACCGGTCAGATTTTTGAAACTGTACAGATTGGTGGTATAGACTGGTTGCACCTCTGGTCGGAAGCCGGTAATAATAATGGCAATAACCCGGCGGTGGTTCAGGACATAACCATGGCAGATGTTAAGAATGGAACCGTTGAAGTGGTGGTTAAACCAACGAAAGAGGCAGATGAAGAACGCTTTGCTCTCTACTTTAGATACCAGAATTCTGATACTTGGGCAGCCGTGGGCTATAATAGCGGTGGTTGGTATTATGAGTACAAAATTAATGGTGTGGGTAGCTGGAGCAATAGTCTGGCGGCGGCTCCGGTAGCCGGTACGGAAGTTCGCCTAAAGGCACAGTTTCAAGAGGGGAACCTCAATATTTGGCTGGACGACACGAGTATTTTTTCCGGAGCTGTGGCTGGATTAGAAAATCTGACGGCTGGGCAAATTGCCTTTAAGGCCGGAACCTATAGCGGCCTAACGAGCGATGTTTTTTTGCGGAATATTAACTACCGTTTGGAATATCCAGAGACGGTGGATAGCCAGAGAATTGCCTCTGAGGCTTTGGCTGTGGAAGTGGATCGAAACTTCCCGCGAATTATCTATTATGAAGATCTGGAAAGCGGTAAGCGCTTTTGGGGGCAAACTAAGACAATTAATAAGCTTGAACTGAATGGAACGGTGGTAGTACCAACGGTGGAGCTACTTGAAACTTCTGCTGATGGGGTGGTTTATGCTCTTACAGCCGATCTTCCTGCCTCCAACTTGATTATATCCGCTCAGATTAAAATTCAGGTCGTTGATAATGATGTGATTTATGAATTTATCTCTTTAGAAAATAGTGGTAGCGGCAAACTTAATACCATTGCTGTTCCTGAGCTTAATCTTTTGACTATTAATAATCAGCAAGAAGATACCGAGTTTAAAGGGGCTAATAATTCCGGGGATACTAGAGTATCCGGAGATAAGACTATTTATTTTGATAATGGCTTTGTGGCTAATACTAAAGCCGGTTATGCCTATGGATTTGTGTCTGCGGATGGTTTAAGTGCCGGACTCTGGAGTAATTCCGAGGCGAAAAGTGACCGCCGTGTGCTCTACAGTAGTAGTGGGGATAGCATCTCTTTGTCCAGTGCTCCTTGGTATCATGATTATGGTGATATTGCCGCAGCAGCCTCCTATGGTCAAACCCCTGTCAGTGAACTGCCTAAAGCTAAAGTTTGCATTACCTCCGACATTAATGAGGACGGTAAGGCCAATTGGCAGGATGGAGCTATTGCCTATCGGGATATTATGAATAACCCTCAAGGTGCAGAGGAGATTCCTGATCTGGTTAATTATCGGATCGCCTATAATTTTGCCAGCCAAGCGGCTCAACCCTTCCTAAAAGTGGCCGATAATATCAAAAAGGTCTATCTGGCTACGGATGGTTTGCCTCAAGCGGTTATGCTTAAGGGTTATGGTAGTGAAGGCCATGACTCGGGACACCCAGATTATGCGGATGTGGGTGATAAAATTGGCGGCGCTGCCGAAATGAACCAGATGATTGATATTGCCCACGCTTATGATGCGGAAATTGGGATTCATATTAATGCTCAGGAAGCTTATCCGGAGGCGCAGGCTTTTTCTGATGAACTGCTTAATTCTCCTAATAATCCTGACGGATGGGATTGGCTGGATCCCGCCTATACGATTAACCGTAATTATGACTTAGGTAGCGGCGCCCGTCAGACAAGGCTGGACGCTTTAGGGTCGACTTTGCCAGGACTTGACTTTATCTATCTGGATGTTTGGTATGGGGATAGTTGGGAAACCCGGAGAGTAGCAGAGCAGATCAACAATTTGGGATGGCGCTTTAGTACCGAGTTCGGTACCACGGGAGAATATAATTCCACGTGGCAACATTGGGCGACGGAAGGCCAGTATGGTGGTGCTTCTTCTAAAGGCTTTAATAGTGAAGTGATGCGCTTTATCCGTAATCACCAGCGGGACTCCTTTGTGCTCAATTGGCCCTCTTATGGTGGCACGGCGGACAATCCCCTTTTGGGCGGTCTGCAACTGACCAATTTTGAAGGCTGGAGCGGTGTAGATTTGAATGCCTATCTGGAGACTACCTTTACGGTCAATGTTCCTTCGAAATTTTTGCAACATTATCAGGTGACCAATTGGGAAAACTATAGTGCCGGTGAGACTTCTCCTACCGGAAATACGGAAAAGAAAATCACTTTGAAAAACGATCAGGGTGATGAAGTGGTAGTTAGCCGAAATTCGGCTCAGCGTAGTGACTCTTTTGTGGAGCGTACCATTACCCTAAATGGAGTGACCGTGCTTTCCGATGTGAAATATCTGTTACCTTGGACTACTGAAGGTGAAGAAAAACTTTACAACTGGGATTATGATGGTGGAACTACCACCTGGGAGCTTTTGCCCACCTGGAAAGATCTTGCTTCTGTGGTGGTGTATGAATTAACTTCTCAAGGCCGAGGAGAACCCGGTACCGTCCCCGTAGTGGATGGGAAAATTACCCTCAATACTGCGGCCAAAACGGCCTATGTGGTTTGTCGAGGTGAGCAGGTCTCGCCAGCGGTGCAATGGGGGGAAGGTGCTCATATTATAGATCCCGGCTTTAACAGTGGTAGCCTCAGTGCTTGGACCGTTGACGGAGACCAGGCTTCGGCTTCTATTATTACTACTTTAGGCAACGATTATCTTAAAATTACCAATCCGGCTGAGGATATGAGCCTCGGCCAGAACGTAACCGGGTTAATTCCGGGAGAGCGTTATGTGGCGCAGGTTTATGTGGACAATCGCAGTCAAGTAGCCGCTACCCTAGAAGTGGATACAGGAAGTGAGGTATTGTCTGCTTACACCCTAGAGTCTATTGCCCGAAACTATGCCCGGGTAGATTCCCATAATACTGCCGGGCGTGACAGCCGAATGCAAACCATGCAAGTGGCTTTTACAGCGCAAGGTGATACAGCTACCTTGTACTTGAAACGACAGGCTGGAAATGGCTATACCTACTTTGACGATCTGCGTATTGTCAAAAAAGATATCCAAAATCAAGTTGATGAAAATACCTTTGTTCAGGACTTTGAATCTGTGGTATCTAGTTTCTACCCCTTTGTTTTAGGCAGTGCCCAAGGGGTCAATGATCCCAGAACTCACCTTTCCCAAAGGCATGATCCTTATACGGCTAAGGGTACCAGAGGTCGGGTAATTGATGATGTCATCGGTGGAGAATGGTCGCTGAAAAATCATGATAGTAGCTATTCAGGGGTTATTTACCAAACGATTCCACAGAATTTACGTTTTGAACCCGGTGAAACCTACGAGATTAGTTTTGACTACGAAACCGGTCTGGCCGGGGGATATGGTTTTGTCAGAGGCGATGGTATGGGCTATGACAGTAACAGTATCCAAGTCTTTAGCTCGGCAGCTACTACCCCCACTACTTTTCAAACCACCATTATTGGTGGTGCTTCCGGCCAAACCTGGATTGGTATTTTTGGTACCACTACCAGTGCCAGTGGCAAGTTGGGTCAACAGGATTTTATTCTGGATAACTTGCGGGTGGTCAAGGTGGTAAGAGACTACAGTAAAGATGAGTTAGCAGCACTGATTGCTGAGAGTCGTGCTTTGAATCCTAGAGATTATACCCAAGTCGCTTGGGATCAGTTTATCACTGTCCTTGAAAATGCCGAGACAGTCTGGGCTGACCAGAGTGCGGAACAAAGTTTAATTACCCAGACTTACAAGACTTTGGCAGCTGCCAAGATCACCTTAGAAAATGCTCCTGGGCCGGAGCAAGATGACAGCCGTGATATTGCCCTTTCGGCTTTGACAGTCAGTGCCGGTTCGGAACAGCCCGGTAGTGGCTCTGCCTTCTATGCTATGGATAATGATCTAGATACGATTTGGCATACTTCTTGGTCTGGTGCTGCTATTGATAGTCAAAATATTACTTTTGCTTTGAACCGGCCGGGTACGGTGGATGGCATTCGTTATTTACCTCGCCAGTCTGGTACTAATGGTAAAATTATTGGCTATAAAGTTTTGGTCAGTACCGACAACGGTCAGAATTTCTTAGAAGTGGCCAGTGGTAGCTTTACCGCTGAGTCTAGTTGGCAAAGAGCGACTTTTGAGCCGGTTTCAGGGGTGACCCATGTTCGGCTACAGTCTACGTCAACCTTGGGTGATACGCCTAATAAGTACTCTTCTGCTGCTGAGATTCGTATCACTGGTGAACTGAACCCTGATAAAACTGAACTACAGGCAAAATATGATGAGGTGAAAGATTTAACCCAAGGCAACTTTACAGCACCTTCTTGGGAGAATTTTCAAGAGGCTCTGATAGCAGCAGAAGCAATATTGGACGATACTTCTGCCAGTCAGAGTGATATTGATGAGGCGTTGGCAGCTTTGGAAGAAGCCATTGCGGCTTTAGAAGAGACTCCTACTCCAACGCCTACAGACGTTCCCACACCCACCCCGACAGAGGTACCAACGCCTACCCCCACGGATGTTCCTACCCCAACGCCTACGGACGTTCCTACCCCTACTCCGACAGATGTGCCCACGCCTACTCCTACGGATGTTCCTACTCCAACGCCTACAGACGTCCCTACACCTACTCCAACGAATGTACCTACGCCTACTCCCACTCGGGCGCCTACACCTACCCCAACCCAGACTCCTACGCCCACGGTAGTACCTACTCCAGAGCCTACTGAGCCAACTACACCGACGGTGGCACCGACTGATCCTACTTCAGCGCCCACTACAGCTCCAACCCAAGCTCCGGTACCTACCTCTAAACCTAGGCCCACTCGGACACCACCGGTACCGGCACAGGAATCTGAAGAAACTATCCCAACCTTACCTGCGCCTACTACCGACCTTAAACCGAAGGTGACGCCGGAGACTACGGTGCCAACAGACAAGAGCAAAGAAGATGGGGTTTTAGATGCCAATATGACGGAAGAGGCAGCTACTACCCAAGGTATTGAGCCCATTCAAGAAGTTGATAGCGGCGGCCTCTCTCCTTGGCTGATTGGGCTTATCGCGGTGGCTGCTGCAGGAGGTATTACAGCCATAATCTTGATACTAAGGAAGCGGAAGTAGTACGGTTTTTTACCCAAATTCATTGGTTCAATTTTTGAAGAGATTACTCGGCAATATTTCCGTAGAATGTATAGAAACCGGGAGCTGGCTTTGTTGCCAGCTCCTTTGGTACTTGGTGGGGAAAGAATAGGCAAGGCGAGGTGGAAGCGCTAGATGTAGTGGCTGAATCCATTACGGGAAAGAATTTGCTTGTTGGCGAATGTAAATGGACAACTTCAGTCAAAGGTAATAAAACTCTTCAGATATTAAGAAACCGGGCAGCTCTGTTTGATAACTATAAAGTTTATCTTTATTTATTTACCCAAGAGAAGCTCTCTGATGATAGGCTTGAGGCAGATATAACTGTCTTAACTATCAATGATTTTTTCAAAGATTAACTAAAGAAAAATCCCTAGCTCTTAATTGTACATGTAACAAGAAATTTAGTTTTCCAGAGTAGTTGAGACATTATCAAATTCACTTAATCCATGCATATAGATGTAGACTCGCTGAGATTTTTTAAAATAGTTATAGAAGATAGCAGAAACGCCAACATTTAAGGCTGTAATAAGAATAAATTCACCTAGCAAATTAACTACAGACTCAGATTGACTGACCAAAAGAGTTGCTCTATTGATTATACTGATTAAAGCCCCTGATATTCCGATGCCCCCTTGCCAAATGAAGTAGTTAGGCAAACGTTTGTAATTAGTTTTTTTGCCTATGGCGAATAAAATAATTCCTATAAGCCCTATCTGCAATAACTGTATGACAATATTTAAAATAAATTCGATATTTAATTGAATTGGGATGTTTTCTTCTGAAGAACTAATTCTTCCCCAGACTGTCATTGATCCAAACACATCCTGTAGAGAAACAATAATTGAAAATAACATAAAAACTATAAATACAGCTAGCCATCCCCCTATTCTGCAACTAGTTAAGCATTATCGGGCTCATCCAGTCCATTCATATAAACCTCAACTCGCCTGGAGTTTTTAAAGTAGTTAAACCAGATTAAAATTGAAATTGCTGCCTGAATAACAATTGGGAGCATACGAATTAAGGCATTCTCAGCCCACGTAAATTTGACACTTGAAAAAGCGTTAGAATAACCGGTTTTTGCAAAATACCATCCTACAATAACTATCCATCCTTGTAGTAAAACAACTATAGGAAGCTGCCGAAAAAGGCTTTTGATAAGAATCAATGTTAGAATTACAAGTTGTAATAATATGCTTGCAATAGAAAAAATCACTAAAGCAGCCAACATTTTATTAACCTTATTGTTGTCTACTACATCCCAACGTCTGAGGTCAATAAAAATATCAAAGTTTATTAGTAGAGTAGTAAAAAGATAAACTAACCCTATCACAGACACAATCACATAAAATAATAGCCATCCACCCATTCTGGTAAATTTTTCCTCATCCATAACATCCTCCTCAAGATTTAAAGATAAACCGAAATAATAGTAAAAGCACGATTTGTTTTCAGCACCTGTCTGATCCCGAGTTGTCATTTAGGGGAAACTTGATTTAAGATAATCTTTACATTATATAATTTTCTATTTGTTTGTCAAAAATGGCGTGAAACCATTCTTACCCCGCTTTTCGTGCTTGCATTTCCCGCTCTAACATATCTTTGAGGTGGGGCTTTGTTTCAGGATCAAGAAAAAACATGAAACTACTATTCCGACACTTCTGCTCTCGATTACCGTCCAAAATAAAATCAAACCCCATAACGCAGCGCGGATTACAGGCATTAGGGTCAAGTAGGCGTTTGCAGGGCGTAGCTTTACGGATGGTATTTTTCATAGACTCCGGCCAGTTGTCTAGGAGGCTCATGTATTCGGGAACGTGGTCTGCGTAGATGCGAATCATAAGACCTTTTTTGCGGAAAACATAATTGGCTACTGTGCGGGCGGTGGGAGTATGAACATAGGATACCAGGTAGCCGCTTTTGGCCTCTTTGATTTCTACCTTACAGTTATTGTCCAACATTAGCTGGTTAGATTGATTAATGAATTCAATATGCTCCGTTCCGGCGGCCTCCAGAAATGATGTGAAGGGAATGCTTTGTTTTACCATTTTAATACTCTCCCTGTTGCTAAATTTTCTTTTATTATATAGCAGTTGTCTAAAATAAACTGTTTATTTCAAACTTGGGCAAGAATCCCGCAGCGTGGAGGCCTACCCCTTTAGCTCACAAAAAAATCTCAAACACACTATTATCCTTAATGTCCTCTTCCCGTAACGCAAAAACTAGCCGTTCTGGATAGAAAGGATGAAGGGAAGGTGGATACTCTACACCATGAAATACCAGACGGCTTTGGGCGGTCACTTTTCCGGCGTGATTCCATATTTGCAACTGAATCCTTCGGCCACGAAAAGAGCTGTTCACTTGAACCTGTGGAATGAGACTGGGAAGAACGGGGGAAAATAGAAGCCCATCTAGCTCTGGTATTATGCCCAACATCCATTCATAAACCCCACGCATTCCCATAGCTACGCTGCCGGTTAAAAATGTCATTAGGGAACGACCGGGGAAGGGACTGGATTCTTGCCAGCAATTGGTGATGGCATAAGGTGCGCTAAGGGCTTGATGCGTTGGGTGTTTTTCCTGATCAAAGGGGAAAAGCCAGTTCAATACCTCAAATAGCTCATCCCCTTCTTGTAGTACTCCCAGAGCACGGGCGAGAAAGCCTTGGGAGCCATGGTTGTAGACATTGCCATTTTCCCCTTGATAGGGTGGAGTATCACCGCTGCCACTACGGCCGGTACAAGGAATTGGCGTTTCTCCCATGGGTGGATGATAGAGCCGATACCCAAAAGGTCCTTTTAGCATAGGCAGCAGAGTATGAAGCAGTTCTTTTCCTTGAACTTGTGGCAATAGGCCTGCTATAATGGCGTACCAGTTGGTTGGTCCATAGGGGCGACAATGGCCATCAGGATCTTGCCCTGAAAAAATCCAGTCTCCCTTATCGGTAAAAGCACCGTTAAAGAATCCGGCCGGATTCAGGCTGGCGCTGAGAAGGGCTTTTTTTAGGGCAGCGGAAGCAGTAGAAAAGGCAGCCAGTCTATCCTCTAAGTCAGGGTAGGAGTGCAGGGTAGTTTGGTCAGGTGTCGAGCAAAGAGAAATTTTCTTGAGTAGATCAGTCATGTAATATAGGCTCATGATTACTTGGGCACTTACCATTACCGATTCTCCTCGCCCTTTAGTTCCAGCGCGGTTTAAACTGTCCAGCCAATCTCCCTCCCGGAGCTTACAAAGTCCATGTTCTCCGATATTTTCCGGTAGCAGATAATAGTCTAGGGCAGTAAGTAAATGGGTGATAACCTGGTCTTCCTGATCTTGGTCAAGCCAAGGCAGCGTCTCCTCCAGTAATAGGAAATCGCCACTATGTGCCAGATAATTCCAAGCGAATTCAATCACAAAAGCACCGCCATCAATGTAGCTCCGTAGGTCGTGTTTGCCTTGTCGGCCTTCCGCAGAATATTGGCGGGGAAACCAGCCATCCCGGCGTTGACAGGATAGCAGTTGTAAAAGAACTTGGCGGCAAGTGGGATAGTCACCAGTAAATAAGAGTGCCAGAAAATCCTGGGCACTATCTCGGGTTCCACGCATACCAGTAGGCCAGCCTCGGTCTAGGGCGCAGACCCATTTCATCTGTAGAGGTAACCAGTAATTTACATAGTAGTCAAAAAATTCTTGCCCAGTGGTAAGCTGATTTTGCGTGAAAATCTGCTGATACATTCGTTGCATGGTGCTTTTGGTTTCCGAAAAATTATGGGCAGAAAAGTAGAAAAGACTCTTTTTTACCTCCTCAAAGGGGGCAAGCCAAGAGGATTGCTTTTTGGCTGGAAGAGCGAGTACCTGAGTCAAAACTTGCTCTTGCCCGGGGGTGAGAAGCCAACTATATTGCTGGGCATAGATTGGTGGATAACCATAGATGGTATGATCGGGTGGATAATTGCCATAGGACGCACTACAGGGCTTTAGCCTCAATCTCCCTTGAAATATGCTTTCAGGAAAATCCAGACTGCTGGCGCCGATAAATTTTTCTAGGCTGATTTCAACTCCGGTTAGTGCCTCTTTATCTGTCCATAGAATCGCTGTTTGTCGCTTTTGGGCATCCGATTCGCTGTTCAAAAGTTGACTCCAGAACAGAGCTTGCTTCTCCAATACCACCGCAGATTTTAAATACCATTCATATTTGTCCCAAGGTGCCAACATCGCCGGATTGATGTAGGGAACAAGGCAGGGAAACAGGCATAAGTTAACGGCTATTGAACCGGTATTTTGAACTCGGCACTTCATCACAATTTCACAGCCTGACGGTGGAATCAGAAACTCTGTTTCTACTGTTAGATCATCAAGCTGAATTCTGTATAGAGCACTTTCCGGCCGGAAAATTACTTCGTAATTCTGTGGCAGAGCTGTGGGATCATTTCCCAGAGCAGGACGAAAAAAGGCACTAAAGGGCTGACCTTGATTGATTTGTTCTGCCTTTAACCAGATGTTCCATGGAGAAAAGCGTTGGCCGTTTTCACGCCGGAAAAGCTGAATGCCGCCGGGAGGGCTGTGTTGAGCATACACCGGACCATACTGATCCATTTTTAGGAGCAGATCAGAGTTTTGATAGATGTATTCCCAAGCAGAGGGCAGATTGGGGGTTAGGATACGAAAGCCGGCAGTCTGGGGAAGAAATTCACCCAGAAGTTTTTGATTTTCATCGAAGACTGTCCATGATTCCATGCTTAGCACTCCTTTTCATCCAGATGAGCATTTTCTCGATATTCGGAAGGATAATAACCGGTAGCCTTTTTAAACACCCGGGAAAAATATAGTGGATCGCTATAGCCTACAATCCGGGCAATTTCCTTGCTTTTCAACTTCGGTTCTTGTACTAGTAATTCTTTTGCCTTGGTTATGCGCTGATTCAGTAAATACTCTCCCGGGGTGTAGCCAGTTTGATTCTTAAAGAGGCGGCTTATATAAGAAATTGAATAGCCGAAACGGGTGGTCAAATGTTGATTGCTGATGGGATCGCCTAAGTGAAGCAGAAGGTATTGCTCTAAGTCCTCCACCAGCTGATCTGTGTGGGAGGCTTCCAGTAGAGTTTGAAAAATATGAGAAGCTAATTCTGATAAGGATTTTTCCAGCTCCGCATAGCTTGGCGCTAAAAGGATTTGTTCCGCAAGTGAGTAGATACCTTCGCCGGAAGCTGTTGTGTCATAAGGTGCCGCCTGTAGCAAGGGGTCAAACAGTCTTTGCAGGGCACTTTCTACATCAAGTTGGCGCGCCTGAAGGTGCTCTAGGTCAAGGATAACCTTTTGGAGTAGCCTTTTAAAGTGAGCACCCTGCTGTTGCTCGACGGCTAAGCAGGCCTGTTGATAATAGCCGCTGGGAAGCTGATAATCCTGAATCTCCCCTGCCACTGTAGAACTATTTTCCCAGGGGAAAGGCGCCAATCCACGGGCAAAGCGAATTTTCTCTAACAATTGTTTGCGTAGCTTTGGGATCATGGATACTAATTCTTCCGGACTACAGTGGGTATAGATTAGGCTGACAGGCAGTGAGGTAGCCTTTTGTAGTTGCTGATAGATGTCTCGGATGTGGCTTAGGTTGTCTGGGGACTGGGGCAGGATAGAGAGCTTTTCACTACGTGTT
Organism: uncultured Oscillospiraceae bacterium; assembly: GCA_964518595.1. Lineage (GTDB taxonomy): Bacteria > Bacillota > Clostridia > Saccharofermentanales > Saccharofermentanaceae > CAZFHA01. Next base: position 44,962 of record CAZFHA010000016.1, on the reverse strand, counting down.
TTTCCTGCAAACAGATGGATGGAAGGACCCTCAATAGAACTGCTATTACGCTCTTGAGAAAAAATGATGTCAGCCCAGGCACGAGCACCGGGAGGGGCTTTGCTACTAAGGGTAAGGGGAAGATTTCCAAGGCAAATCAGGCTTACAAAGAGGCTGTCTGCGACGGGAATAAAAGGATTTTCCATTTTAGTTAGCAGATATTCCTCTTGAAATACGTGGTGTAGATATTGCTCTAGGCGCTCTAAGTGCTGTGTTTGAAAGGTAGCTTTTATTTTTTCCAGCAGTTTAGCTAATTCTTTATCTTTAATTGGTTTTGATAAATAATCTTCTGCCCCTAAGCGTAAGGCTTTTTGGGCATAAGAGAATTCCTGATAACCGCTAAGGATTACCCTTAAAATGTGAGGTTGGTTTTGAGCGACCTTTTCCAGTAAATCAAGACCGCTTAGTCTGGGCATGGTAATATCGGTAATAATCAGATCTACCGGTTGCTTAGCTAATAACTCCAAGGCCATTACCCCGTCGTAGGCTTGGGCAACTACGGTGAAAGTTGAATCTAGCTTTTCTAGTCGTCGGGTCAGATCACGCATGATGGGTGGTTCGTCTTCCACAATGAGTACACGAATCATAATTTATGCCCTCCCAGAGTAATTTTGGCGCCGCCCAGGTCGCTTTTGCCTAACTCAAAAATTATAGCTTTGCCCCAAATTAAGTAGAGACGGATGTAGATGTTTAGCAGACCTAGATGACCGATTTTTAAGGAGGCTGGACTTTGGCGGTTTTTTGTCTGCTGAAAGGCGGATACAGCTGCCCAAAAGGCTTCTATTTCGGTGTCTTTCCACCCTTTTCCATTATCTTCAATGATGATTTTCCACTGGGCCGGTTGACAGTAGAGGGTTACAGTGATTTCCCAGGGTGGACTTTGAGAAGAAAAACCGTGTTTAAAACAATTTTCGACTAAGGGCTGTAAAAGGAGTTTGGGAACGAGGAAGTCACAGTCTTGAGCGTAATTGTTGAGCTGATACCTGAAGTGATCTTCATAACGTATCTTCATTAGATCCAGGTAATTAAGCATATGGTCAATTTCTTCGCTGATGGTGACTTCTGTGGCAATATAAGAAGCGTTGTAGCGGAGCATTTCGGCTAATTTATCAGTGGTTTCAATGATTTTTTGATATTCTTCCTCTGCTGCCAGTCCATTGATTATGGTTAGAATATTGTGAATAAAATGAGGATCCATCTGGGCTTGCAAGGCTTTAACATGACTTTTGACTTCCTCCGTCCGGGCAAAAACCAGGTCGTCTACGGAGGTCTGGAGTTGAGAGAAAAGTTGTTCAAAGGCTTGATTTAAGCGGCTGAATTCGTCACCGTCGCCACCGGGCTGAATTTCCCATTCCAGGTGATGAATGCTGATGGCAGAAATAGAATGGTGTAATTTTTGAAGTGGACGGGTTAGGCGACGCAGAACCAAGTACTCCGTGCCTAAAAGAATCATGAGCATCACTGCCATAGCAAATAAGATTAGTAACCAAATAGACTGAATATGCCCGAAAATTGAACTTTGGGGTAAAAGAAATATTACCCGGCCATTCATTTCGGAAACCTGAGACTCGGACAGAATCCAGCCAGCAGAACTTTCTTCGTAGCTGTGAATGTTTTTTGTATTGGCAAGGGTGTTTACTAACTCCGAAGACAGTGCCGGACCACCGGCATATAAACGTGAGCCGTCTTCCCCTAAGAGTAAAATACTTATATCCTGATCTAGACCACGAAAGACATCGGAAAAGCGCCTGATAGGCTCTTGTACTTCTACATAGCCTCGGTCGGTTTCGCTGTCACCGATGGAATAGTTTTGAATCTTGCGTACCACAGAAAAAAGCGATTCCGGAGAATCTTCAGAAAAAGGATCCTTTCGCGGTGGTACGTAGGCCATAAAAGCGGGGGTATCTTCCGAAAAATACTGATGTATCTGATTAATTCCTAGCGGATTTTGGGCATCAAAAAAATGTAGCACAGCCGTATTCGTGGTGGGCAAATAGCCACTGGAAATAAAATCGCCTTGGTCGTTGTAGAGTAAAATTCTGGCCATCATATCTCTTTTTATATTAAAGGTGTTGAGGTAGCGAACAATCTCTTTGGAATAGAGTTTTTCGTTAATAAAATAATTGCGCATGGCATTATTATGGGTAGGTAGATTGTTAAAGACATCCATGACATAGGGATTGGCGGCCAGTTGTAAGGCGGTTCGATCCATTTCAGATATGAGCGTTTCTAATTGTTGGCCGGTTTTACCTGTCAACGTATCTAGGTTTCGCTGCGCCTTATCTGTCTCGGCGCCCAGAACAAAAAAATAGAAATACGACAGGACAATAGCACTAAGCAGCACAATAAACAGCGTATTAAATAAAAATACTCTGACAGAAAAGGAAAGACGAGAAAACCATTGAACCAGCTTGATCCCTCCCCACAACGAGATTGTTTGTAGATAGTATAGCAAATATATAGGCTGGAAATCGTTCTGTTTTAGACAAAATCACAGTTTCTATGTGGGGAGTATCAAATAATCCATGCTGGGCAGTGTTTTTGTAAAGCGACAGGAAACGGGTTATAATGTCCCTGTTATGGTGTTGGCTAAAGGGTCAATTTGAGGGCTTTTTATGGGTATATCAAGGAGATATCGAAGAATTTTACTTTTCATTTTAAAGCTGTCACTATTATCTTTAGTGGGCTGCCAAAGCTTTTCGGCGGCTAGCAGCTCCAAGATACAAGGGAGCCCGGTTGTGATTACAGCTATGATTCAGCAGTCTCGCTATTATTCCGGACTGAAGGCTATGATTGCTAAACTTGCCCAAGAAGAAAATATTATTGTGCAATGTCAGATTATTCCGGACGATCAGTATCTGGAAATTATGACAATGAAATTAAATTCCGGGGAGAGTGCCGATATCATTGACTATAATATTCCCGATATTTATGATCGTTTAGTGCCAGAAAAATTCTGTGTTGATCTTTCTTCTGAAAGCTGGGTAAAGCAGTTGAAAGAACCCGAAGCAATTAAGAGAGCGGGGAAAATTTATGGTTTCCCCCTTCAGTCACTCCAAGGTGTGCATGGGGTGATTTATAACCGATCCGTTTTTGAGCGTCTGGGGTTGGAGGAACCAAAAAGTTGGGAAGAATTTATTCGTCTTCTGGAAGAAATTCATTTGAAAGACCCACAGATTACGCCCTTATACATGGTAAAAGAACCCTGGGTAGCACAAATTTGGATGTCAGATGGTATGAGCAAGGCTTTGGGTCAAGAGCGACTTTTAAGCCTTTCTCAGGACTTACTGCATAATCGCCAAAAGTGGTCGGGCAATAAGGCACTTTCAGCGGTTATTGACTACTATTTATCCCTGTTTCAGCAAGATTACGTGAATCAGAATTATTTGTCCTGTAGCTATGACATGGCCATTGATGCCTTGGGAACCGGGAAGGCGGCGATGCATTTTAATGGTGATTTTTTTGCGGCCTCTGTGCTGGAAAAATGCCCCCAAGCAGATCTGGGTATGTTTTCCTTAGACATGCCTAATGCCTATTCAGAAGGACTCGTTACAGTGAATCCCTCCTCCACAGGCTTTGTAGCCTACAAGTATGGGAAAGAAGTAGAGACGGTTAAACGAATATTTGAACTTTGGTCTACACCGGAATATGGGAATCTTTATTTTGTCGACCGTCCGGGATTTCCGGCTTTTATTGGTGTGGATGGAGGCGTAATTCCTGGCTATTTGAAAGAAATCGATAAAAACTACTTACAGAAGGGGGCATTTATTCCCGAGTTCAACAGTGTTTTTGGTATTGCTAAAGTTTCCTTTGAGACCAGCCTTTGGCTTCTCTATTTAGAGGCTCCCGTCAAGCAGATTAGCGGTGAGGAAGTTCTGCAGCTCTATCAGCCTTCTTATGAGGCCTTTATGCGTAAAAATCACCAGCCAGGGTTTTAACGATCTTAAATAATCCATTTCATTAAGTCAGATTGTCCATTCTCTTACTTTAAGAACCCATGCTAAACTGCACATACAAACAAACTAGGTGTATTAGATATCAGTTCCATGCTGCTCTCGCAAATTGACCAAATCTAAGATCTGTTTTGAAGGTTTGCAAAAAGAATGGATTTTTCTTTGGGGCGATGTTGGAGAGATTATGCTCTTATTTTGACTTTGATTTTACCAGGATGGGACATAGGCTAATGCCCTCATTACTTGACCGAAGGAAAAGGAGGACTACGATGAAGAAAATTTTGGCTTTTGCCTTGCTGGCAACAATGACCATAGGGCTGATTAGTGGTTGCGGCGGCGGTTCTGGCGGTGCAACTACAGCAGGAGCTACCACTAAAGGTGGCGAAACCACAGCCGCGGCTGACAGCAGTAAAGAGACTACGGCTTCGGGAGAATCAACTACCTTAAAAGTAGCGGCTTTTCAGGGTGGCTATGGGGCAGATTACTGGGAAAAAGTAGCGGCACTCTTTGAAAAGTCTCACCCTGGGGTTAAGGTAGAGCTTACCATCAATCCCCAAATTGGTGATGTTATCCGCCCGCAAATTTTATCAGGCAACCCACCGGATTTTATTTATCTTCCTTCCACCAATAACTCCGGTGTAGCTCAGGCCTTAATCAAAGATAAGGGACTGGCAGATTTATCTGACGTCTTTACCACGGAATTGAAAGGGAAAGTATTAGACGGCTTCTTAGATTCTAAATTACTGCAGCCATACGGCGATGGTAAGATCTACTTGGCGCCATTATACTATTCTCCCACCGGGCTTTGGTATAACCAGAATTTCTTTGAAAAATCCAGTTTGAAACCACCGGTTACCTGGGAAGATTTCTTTGGGTTAAAGGACAAAATTACCGATCGCTCAGTTTTTACCTACCAAGGTTCTCATCCTTCGTATTTAGAATGTTTAATTATTCCTTCCATTGCTTCTGCTGCTGGTAGTCAAGTGATGGATGATTGCTTGAACTATGTTGAAGGTGCTTGGAAAAATCCCAAGGTGATTGAGACTCTGGACAACATTGCTAAGATCGGTACGGACGGACTTCTGCTACCGGGTACCCAGGCAATGCAATTCTCAGAAGCTCAGGCACAGTTCGTCTTGGGTAAAGCCGCCCTGATACCCAATGGTACTTGGTTTGAAGGTGAAATGGCTGATTCTCCTAAGGAAGAAGGATTTGTCTGGGGCTTTACAGCTCCACCGGTAGATAAGACGGCTAAAGATAAATATCTGTTTACTTCTTGTGAAGAAATGTATATTCCGGCGGCTGCCGCTAATATTGATCTGGCTAAAGAATTTTTGGCCTTCCAGTATAGCGATGAAGCTATTGCCCTGAATGCTGAGTTATCCAAAGGGGTTCCACCGATCAAAGGTGCGGTAGACAAGCTGAAACCATACGTGTCTGATGCTACCTATGAAGCTATGAAGATTTTTGAAGATGGTTATAAACCCTATATCGGAAATTTCGCCCCTGTAGAGGGAACAGAGATTATTCCTCGTGATGATTTCTTTGCTCAGGTTGGTGAAGTGCTTAGTGGTAATATGACCGGTACCCAGTGGGCGGAGCACATGGAAGAAGTTTCGGCACAGGTGAGAGATCATATTGTTAAATAGAAGCTTTTCAAGGTGCAGTGGCAGGGTAGATCCTGCCACTGTCTATTTTTCCGCTTGCGTGTCTCATTCCTAGTTATATAAGTAGAGGCTTTGTAAGAATTCAAATGAGGAAGGTAAAATGGGGAAGACAAAGGAAATTAAAAGATATATGCGCTTAAAAGGGCGCCGGACAGGTTTTTTACTTGTTTGTCTCTTGCCGCTTTTACTTCTCTACGGCAATTTTATGATTCGTCCGGCCTTATCCATGTTTTCCACCTCCCTCTATAAGTGGAGTGGACTTTCGCCAACGAAAACCTTTATTGGATTAGAAAACTATCAGACCTTACTACGAGATGACCGCTTCTGGCAGTCTTTTCGTAATACTATGTTTTTAATGGCTGTGGTTACGACAGTGACTATGACCTTGGCACTTTTCTTGGCGGCCTCTCTGTCCCGCGGCTTTTTACGGGAAAGAAATTTTTATCGGACTATTTATTTTTTCCCCAATGTCTTGTCTGTGGTGGTAATAGGAACACTTTTTCAGAATATTTATTCAGTGAACAGTGGAATTCTTAATGCTACTCTTCGTTTTATAGGTTTAGAGAGTTTAACTCGGGGCTGGTTAGGCGAAAAAGATACGGTACTTCCGGCTATTGCCGTAGCCATGATTTGGCAAGCCATTGGTTACTATATGGTTATGTATATTGCCAGTATGGATAGCATTGACGAGTCGATATATGAGGCGGCGGATATTGACGGCTGTGGACGGGTTAAGCAGTTCTTTACTCTAACTTTGCCTTTAATTTGGAGTACAATCCGAGTAACCTTGGTCTTCTTTGTGGTTTCTAATATTAATATGAGTTTCTTGTTTGTGCAGACAATGACTCGCGGAGAACCGGCAGGAGGATCAGAGGTGTTACTTTCCTACATGTATCGTCAGGGTTTTACTAATGCCAATTTCGGTTACGGCATGGCGGTGGCAGTGGCGGTTTTTGTCTTTGCTTTTCTACTATCTTTAATTAGCCGTCGTTTGACCCGAACAGCGGATGGGGAGGGTTAGCCTATGAAAGATAGAGATACCCAGAAGTTAAGTCGCTGGCTTCTTCGCATGGTGATGATTATTTTTACTGCTGCTGTGGTAGTGCCAATCTTTTGGACCTTTTCTTCGGCCTTTAAGACCAGTGAAGAATTCCTATCTAGTCCTTGGGGTCTCCCTTCGGGGCTTCATTGGAATAATTTCTACAATGCCATAGTAAAAGCAAACATGGGGGCGTATTTTGTTACCTCAGTATGGGTTACCCTTCTTTCCCTGGGTGGACTATTGATGGTAACGATTATGGGTAGCTATGCCTTAAGCCGATTTTCCTTTAAATTAAATAAATTGATCACGCTACTAATTATGGCGGGACTCTTTATTAATGCTAACTACTTAGTGGTGCCAATTTTTTTACAACTAAAAAATGGTTTCTTGGACAATCGTTTAGTTCTCTGTATCGTATATGTAGGCACGGCATTACCTTTCTATGTATTCCTCCTGTCTAATTATCTGCGTTCTGTTCCCAAGGATTATGAGGAGGCGGCTGTGATTGACGGGTGTGGCCATTGGGCGACAATGATGCGGGTTATTGTGCCCATGACTAGATCAGGCCTAGTTACTGTTGCTATGTTCGGATTTATGGCCTTCTGGAATGAGTATATGCTGGCCTTGACTTTGATTTCTACCCCTGACAAACGTACCTTGCCGGTGGGTCTTAGTAACCTAATGGAAATTCAGCGCTATGCCACTGACTGGGGAGCCATGTTTGCGGGAATGGTTCTGGTCATGCTACCAACGATGTTAGTTTATGCGGTGGTACAAAAACGTTTAACCAGCGGCTTAGCGGTGGGAGGAGTAAAGGGATAGGTTCTGGCAAGTCCTATCTACGAGAGGACTCTTTGGCTAAATAACAAGACATTTTCCGGGTCGGAAAATCAAGGCTCGCTGAGGAGAGATATGGATAGTAATTTCGATTCGCCTGTTTTTCAATATTCTATAAGCGGTTTCTTTAACCTTTGCTCCCAGGCAGAGGTTATTTTTTACCCACTACTCAGAAAGAAAAGATTACGGTAGTATAGAGAAAAGATCATAGTAGTTTTAGCCTAGAGATTTGACAATTTAGGGTTTCGCCCTGGTGGGGAGCTTCAGAAATGGTGATAGAGAATCGCTTCAAGAATGTAGTAGGGTTTGATGAGCAGAAGATTAGGGGGGGAACCCCTGCGTTTGATATTCAGCTGGCTAGAAATTGTGCAGATGCTTTTTCGGTTTCTACCGGCTTGGGTTGCACGATTTTTTCCGTTTCCGGCGAAGTAATTTACGAAACCGAGGCGGCTTGCGGCAGTTGCAATTTTTGCGGATTATTGCAGATGGATGACCAAAGTAGAACCTTGTGTCAGCATGTGCATCGCTATGGATTGGCTCAGTCAGAGCGATTCGGTGGTAAGTATGTTTATTTCTGTCCCTCAGGATTAACTTGCTTTGCCTCGCCGGTAATCGGAGAGCAAGGCGTGGTAGCCGCCATTACAGCTGGGCCTTTTCTGATGGTAGAGCCAGAGGATTTTATTGGTATTGATTTAGAAATGAGTCGTTCATTGTCGGCTGAGGCCTGGGAGCAGGTGCATCGGGTACTGCAAAAGATCCCCTATGTTGACCCTGGGACTGTGAGTCATTACTCTACTCTCCTATTCATGGCAGTGGGTTTTCTAAACAATGCGGCTACCGCCCGAGAGTTGGTAGATAAGCAAGCTTCCGACAATATGCAGGGACAAATTAACGATTATATTTCGCAGCTAAAGGGCGAAACTTCTAAATCACTAGATGATTACCCTTTCCAAATGGAGCGGGAGCTCATTCAGAGTATTATTGATTCGGATAAGGCCAAAGCCCAAAAGCAGCTCAATGAACTACTGGGCTATATTTTCTTCTCCTTAGGGGGTGACTTACAGCAAATGAAGGCTCGGGTCTTTGAACTGCTGGTTCTTATATCACGAGCCGCCATTGAGATGGGATCAGAGCCGGGAGCTACTTTGACCCTAAACCACCACTATATGGTGCAAATTAATACTATCAATTCTGTGGATGCCTTGTGTTTTTGGCTGACAGATATTATTACTGGATTTATGGACTCTATGTTTCGTTTTGCTGCCATTAAGCATGTGGATGTTTTCCATAAAGCTCTTAGTTATATTCGCCAAAACTATACGCAAAAACTGACTTTGGAGGCAGTGGCAGCTCAGGTCTACCTTTCACCGACGTACTTTAGCAAATTATTTAAAGAGGAAATGGGTTGCAATTTTTCGACATATCTCAACCGCCTGCGGATTGCTGGGAGTAAAAAACTGCTGCTCCAGGATAACATCAAAACGGCCGATATCGCCAGCTTGATGGGCTTTGAAAGCCAAAGCTACTTCACTCGGGTGTTTAAACAGCAAACCGGTGTATCCCCGGGAAAATATCGTGAATCCCGTGGGCGTAATCTCTTAGTAGCGGAGACGGCGAAGGGTGCACTGGGCAAGCAAAAATAATTGGATCAGGGTCTAGTTATTAGTTGGAAGAAAGCTTGTTCTCAGACTTGAGCCAACGGAGTAGACGAAAGATTAGATAAACCATTCCGGCAACTACGCTAAGATTAACCAGAGTCCATAGAGCTGTTATCAGGTATCCATTCATAATAGGCCTCCTTTATGACTCAAGGAGCTCCTTTACAGGAGCTATTTCAGACTTGGCTTTTATTCATATTATAGACTAGTGATTCGCTTAATTCTACACAATGGCATTTTTAATTGCGACTGCCAAACCCCGAGGATTTTCCCAGGCCATGGAGTGACCGGCATTTTGAATTATTTCTATATGTATATTATTTTCGATCAAAATCTGCATGTCTGGGTCAGGCAAGCTTTTCTCGCCATAAATAAATGTTTTGGGGCACTTCAAAGAATATAATATTTCTCTCCAAGTAGGCTCTTGTCCATCCACGGCTGAGCGTGAGAGTAGATAAGCCGCTTGGGGTAACCATAAGGAAAAGCTGGCCACCCATCTTTCGTTATGGAATTTCTTGTTTTCTTCAATTATTTTATCAAAACCAGTCTTAACAAATTCATTTATTCCAAAGGCTGCAATTGCGCTGCTAGTTAATCCGCCGCCGCTATCCAAATTTGCTTCACTTAGAATAATATTAACAACCTTTTCTTCGCATAAGTTTGCCAAGGCTAATGCTACGGCGCCTCCGATGCTATGACCAAACAAAATGAATTGCTCAATTTCTAAGTCTTCAATGAAGTCGCACAGATATTTTGCATGCTCAGAAATGGTGTAATTGAAATGGATTGGTTTGTCACTATATCCGGCACCCAATAAATCAATCATAATACGTCTGTTGTGTAAAAGTTCAGTTTGAACTGCTACATTGGGATAGTCATAGGAGCCTGAACAACCTAAGCCGTGGATAAAAAGAATGGGAATACCTTTCCCCTCGAAATCATGATAACGTATTTTGTATACGGAATTTTTTATTGTATATTCTTTCATTTTTTCACCGCACATAATATAAATAACTCTACATCTAATTCCTAGTAGCACTAATGACAAAATATATTTCTATTTTTCATTTGTTAAAAGGTTAGAAGGCACTGCCAATTATAACATAGGAAATATGGAATTTGGCTTAATTGATTATGAAAATGTTATGTGAATAATCTCAGAAGTACCAGTAATATTCGCAGATAGGCTATTGTTAAATAAAATTTCTTATTGCGTTTGCCCCTAACTTCTAATTCCTACTAAACTTATAGGTAAAATAGCATAAAAGAATAAATGATTGTTTTAGCCTTTTTGGGCGATAGGAACAGAAAAAATTCGTAAAATCCTATGGAAAAGAGCAAAATAGTGCAAAAAATAATGATATTATGCAAGAAGTTCAAAGCGTTGTTCGATACAATGTGGGCAAAATCAGATATAAGTTAAACCTGTAGGAGGAAGAACCGACATGGAAATCTTAAATCAAATTTCTGAACTGTTACAAAAGGGCAAGGCTAAAGATGTAGCTGCGCTGGTGACTCAGGCTCTGGAAGAAGGCATCTCCGCACAACAAATTTTAAATGACGGCTTATTGGCTGGTATGGGCGTTATTGGTGTTAAGTTTAAAAATAACGAAGTCTATGTACCAGAAGTATTGATTGCCGCCCGGGCTATGAAAGCTGGAACGCAAATTTTGAAGCCTTATTTGGCTTCTGAAGGGGCAAAATCAGGAGGAAAAGTTCTCATTGGTACTGTTAAAGGCGATCTTCATGACATTGGCAAAAACTTAGTTGCCATGATGATGGAAGGCAAAGGTTTGGAAGTTGTTGATTTAGGTGTAGATGTTTCGGCTGAAACCTTTGTAGAAGCCGCTATTGAGCAACAAGCTGATGTTATCTGCTGCTCCGCTCTCTTAACTACAACTATGGGTGAGATTAAACCTGTTATTGATCGTGCTGTTGAATCCGGCATTCGTGATAAAGTTATTATCATGGTTGGTGGTGCTCCAGTGAATGATGCTTTTGCCCAATCTGTTGGTGCTGATATCTATACTCCTGATGCGGCAACCGCTGCAGAGGCTGCGGTAGCGGCCTTGGCTGCCCGTTAATTTCTGTTTTTTCAAAGGTTTTATTTTAGTGATGATATAAGGTATGGAGGATCTCTTAGATCCTCCATAGTCTTCTGTACCCTTTTTGAGTAAGTTAACAGTAATAGTAATTTGATTTGTGCAAGATTTATCCAATGGTTTAGAGGATAAAAACATGTTAGCTTGTATAACCTACAGGCAGAGCGTCGAATTCCTCACGGGAGTCGTGGATTGAAATACAGAAGTACAGAAAATTAATTTATAGTCACATACGAGGAGGATTTTAATATGACAGGAAAAGAAAGAATCTTGGCGGCTATGGAGCATAAGCCAACGGATAGATTGCCTTGGGTACCCTTTGCCGGTGTTCATGCCGGTGCTTTAAAGGGCTACAGTGCGGAAGAAGTTCTCAAGGATAAAGACAAATTATTCAGTGCTCTAATGGAAGTGCATAAACTTTATCAACCAGATGGGATGCCGGTGGTTTTTGATCTGCAGGTAGAGGCAGAAATCCTTGGTTGTGAGTTGGTCTGGGCTAAAGAAGCTCCTCCATCGGTGAAAACTCACCCCTGTGCGGAAGAAGCCGAGGTGCCTTGTCGCTGCCTTATTCCCAAAAAGACAGACGGGCGTTTGCCCATGATACTAGAAGTTATGACCAAGATGAAAGCTGCTGTAGGCGATAGCACAGCTCTTTATGGCTTGATTTGTGGACCTTTTACCTTGGCATCTCACCTGCGTGGCAATGAACTCTTCATGGATATGATTCTGGAAGAAGATTATGTTAAAGAACTGATGGCCTTCACCACCGAAGTCTCTATCAGCATGATTGATATGTACATAGAGGCAGGTATGGATGTTATTGCCGTAGTTGATCCTCTGGTATCTCAGATTTCACCAGAACATTTTACCGCTTTGTGCCACGACTCTTTCAAGACTCTATTTGACTACATTCGCAGTAAGGGTAAGAAATCTTCTTTCTTTGTCTGTGGAAATGCTACTCGTCAGATTGAAGTTATGTGTAAAACTGGCCCAGATTCAATCTCTATCGACGAAAATGTTAACATTATCGAGGCCAAGAAGATTACTGATAGTTTTTCTGTTACCATTGGCGGTAATATTCCTCTAACTACCTTGATGCTCCATGGCACGCAACAAGATAATATGCTCTATGTGGTCAATCTTTTGGATCAGATTAGCCACAATAATCTAATCATTGCACCTGGTTGTGATATGCCTTACGCTGTGCCTTTTGAAAATACCATTGGTATTCAGCAGGCGATTGCGGAGACAGATAGCGTGAGAAAAATGCTGGAAAATTACGAAGCCAAGACGGAAGATATTGTGGTAGAGCTACCAGACTATCAAGCTCTCGATCGCCCCTTTGTAGAAGTATTTACCTTAGATTCAGCCACTTGTGCTGCTTGTACCTATATGATGGGAGCCGTAAATGAAATCAAGAGTCATTTTGGTGATAAAATTGATACTGTTGAGTATAAATATACCGAAAAAGAGAACATTGCCCGCTGCAAAAAGATGGGTGTAACTAACTTGCCTTGTATCTATGTGAATGGAGAGCTAAAGTGGTCTTCGCTGATTCCCTCCAAAGAAGAATTTGTACAAGTAATTGAGTCAGTGCTCTAATCCTAAGGCTTAGGATGCAGTATAATGGTTTTTGGTGAAACAGAAGGAATGTAGCAGCTACAATTCCTTCTTCCCCAAGAGCTTTTACGGGGATGGTTTTACTTTGGTATAAACCATCCCTTTGCTTTTTCCAAAAGGGATAGGTTACTACTGATAAGAATACACGCTTTTTCGGGTTCTGCCGATGCCCAGGTATTTTTATAAATAGACCGCAATATGAGTAAAGGACGGTTATAATTATGGAAATAAAAATTACACCAGAGTGTTCCAAAAAAGTTACTCTGGACACAATTCAATGTTATGAAGATGCCCTTCATTATGAAGAGTATAGTGAGTTATTTGACCAGCTCTGGGAAAAGCATCAGGCCATTTTACAGCCTAAGGGATGGTGGGTAGAGCGTTCTATTTTTGAGCCCAAGGAAATCTTGAAGGTAGAGGATAATTCGGAATTGGCTGATACTATGAGACAGATTGATTCCCGTTATGAAAAGCTCTTTTGCTGCTTAGTAACCCTCGGGTCAGAGATTGTCGCTGCGATGGATGAGTATTTTGCTGAGGGTGACTATATGGGGGGTGTTCTACTCAATGCTATGGCAGATGTGATACTATTCCAAGGCAGCCAGCAGCTCTATGCTTCCATTGCTGCTCAAGCCCAAGATCAGGGACTTACCCTATCTCCTCGGCAGGAACCGGGCAATAGTAGTTCAGTGATGGCCGGCCAATGGATTTTGGATGCGGTTAAGAGCCAAGCGCAGGTAGCAGTAGAACTGACTTCCGGTTACATGTTGAACCCTAAGAAATCTTTAGCTTATTATTATGGTGCTGGTAAAACATTGCCTTTTACCTTAATTGACCATGACTGTTCCTCCTGCTCGGCGGAGAACTGTCCCCACCGCAAGGCCTACCTGACAGTTCAGCAGAAAGGCAAAGATGATTTATTCGTACGGGTACCGGTAGGAAGTAACCTTCTATCGGCTTTGCAAGAACACCAAGTTTATGTGCAGGCCGATTGTGCCGGGAATCATTCCTGTGGTAAGTGCAAAGTGCGCCAAATCTATCCCCCCGCTATTGAATATACTGATAAGGAGAAAAAGCTTCTTTCTCAAGAAGAGCAGGAGCAAGGCATCATCTTAGCCTGCTTCCATCAAGTTGATGTCGACATGACTGTTGTGCCGGTGCTACCTAGCAGTAAATCCACGGAAATTTTGTCGGATTTTGATTTTCCTCCTATCGTAACACCGAAATACCAGTGGGTAGAAGGACAGCCAATTCATAAGGCACCTCACAGCAATGACAGTGCTATTCAACTGATTAACCAGAGCCTCCTGGCGGATTATCAGTACAAACGAAAGGCCGTCCGCCAATTGGCAGGGTTAGATCTTGAAAGTCCATTCTGGCTTTTGGTAAAGGATAATAAGGTGGTAGTGGCTGCCGCTCAAAGTCAGGAGCCCTACTATGGTATTGCGATTGATATTGGTACAACTACCGTTGCGGCAGTGCTCTGTAGTCTGCCTGAAGGTGAAGTTCTGGGGGTAGAAAAGGCTTTAAATCCACAAAAAGCCTATGGCGCAGATGTAATTAGCCGAATACAATATGTCAATGACCATCCCAATCATTCATTACAGGATTTGATCAAAAAAACGCTACTTAGCCTCTCCCAAAAACTTTTAGGTCAAGTGAAGGGCAAGGGCAATGCTTTGGCGGAAATAACTATTGCCGGGAATACTACGATGCAGTATTTGCTGCTAGATATTCCTCCTAAATCTCTAGCTATCAGCCCCTTTCTTACCACCAGCCTGGAGGCCTTTAGCCTTAGTTTTAGCGAGCTGTTTGGCATCGGAGCTCAGGAGTATTTCGGTGCAGGGGAACAACCGGATTGTCCGGTAGTGATTTTACCTGGTCTATCGGCGTATATCGGTGCGGATATTGTGGCAGGTATCTTTGGTACGGATATCCCCACCCTGCCGGGGAACACACTGTTTATTGACATTGGTACTAATGGTGAACTGGCATTAAAGGCTAAGGATCGGATGGTCTTTGTAGCTACTGCTGCCGGGCCAGCTTTTGAGGGTGCTAATATTTCCTGCGGTATGGGCAGCCTAAAGGGAGCTGTTAGCCGTGGTAAATGGGGGGAGAATACCTTCGACTTAACGGTGATTGGCGGTGGACGTCCAGAAGGAATTTGTGGGTCCGGCTTGATTGACTTGGCTGCAGTGGCTTTGGAACAGGAACTCATTGAGGACACCGGACTGATTACCGATGAAGAGGAATTGATTGTTTTTGCCGATGATCAGGGGCAATTAACCTTGACCCAAAAGGACATTCGGGAATTGCAGTTGGCTAAGGCAGCGATTGCTGCAGGAATTGAAGTACTACTTCTGGAATGTGACTGTAAGGTAGAGGCGCTGGATCGAGTCTTTTTGGCCGGAGGCTTTGGGCATTACTTGGATATTAATCATGCTATCCGTCTAGGGCTACTACCTAAAGGAATTAAAGATAAGACTCAAGTGGTGGGGAATAGCTCTCTAAGCGGAGCAGTTCGTTGTCTTTTGGAGGCTGAGCCTGAGGCTACTTTAGCCAAGATTAAAGAGCGCTGTGAGTATGTTGAATTATCTACAGATCCTCGCTTTAATGACTTGTACATTGAAAAAATGATGTTTGAAGAAGAGGCGTAATATGACGGCAGTAACAGAAGTCTTTCTTATAACCGGTTTTTTAGGTGCCGGAAAAACCTCCTTTCTGCAGCATGTTCTGGAGACAGCACCCCCAGGTACGGGGGTGCTGGTGAATGAATTCGGCAAAGTCAGTATTGATGGACAGCGCCTCTCTGAGCAAGGTCGAGAGGTGGTTGAATTAAATAATGGATCGATTTTCTGCAGCTGCCTAAAGGACAATTTTATCAGTGCCCTAGAAAGCTTAATTCAGCAGGAACGGCCGCTGATCTTAATCGAAAGTTCGGGTTTGGCTGACCCCTCAGCCATGGGTGCTATTGTGGAGTTAATTCGTCGGCAAATTACGACACCTTTCCAATACCGTGGCTCAATTTGTCTGGTAGATGGTCTTTATTTTGAAGCTGCCCGCAGCAAGATGGTTAGTGTAGATCGGCAGATTTGCTATAGCCAAGTAGTGTTACTAAATAAAACGGACTTGATCCCAGAAGAAAAACAGCAGGATATCTTGACCGCCATTGAAGACTTGCATCCGGGGGTCAAAGTGTATCCCTGTGTTCAGGGAAAAGTAGATCTAAATCAGCTACTCTTGGAGGCGGCTTCACCAGAAAGTACGGCCTCCACGAATCGGGAAGATAATCGTCCCTATGTGGCGGTATTAGAACTGAATAAACCTGTTTCGCCTGAAGCAGTAAAAGGCTTAGTAGAAGAAATGATGGACTATTTTATTCGTATGAAAGGGTGCTTCCGCTGGCAAGATCAACTCTATATACTAGATACGGTTCAAGGCGATTTGCAGCTGAAACAGCAGCTAGTACAACTGTCTGAGGATAAGACCAGTCTGGTTTTCATCTCGGGGGTAGGGATTTCGGCCTTGTCACCACTACTAGGGGCAGCTGAAAAGCACCTTCCCGGAGCCTTTTCGGTTCAAGGCTAGGCTGGGTGGAGATAATTATTGAGATATGGAAACCTAATGGGAGACTAGCTACCGACTAAATTTCAAGTCGGTAGCCTTCACGCTTCTAACGCTTCTTATTCTTTCCGGTCTTCCTAGTATTGTTGAAGGATTTCTGTAGTGGGGAGACTTTTTTGCCGGAGGTAATGGTCTTAGCCTTACCCTCTGTGGACTTTTTACGCGGATGTATCAGGGCTTGGCTGCCGTGATCAATTAAATCTAATCGATTCAGCTCTTTCAAAGCACTATAGACCAGATCGTAATTTTGGGGAAGGTGAACCTGCAGGAGGGCGCGCTGCATGGCCTTACGGTGATCACTCCGCTCTACAAACACCCGCTCCCCAGTTTTAGGATGAAAACCAGAATAAAACATAGCCGTTGACATGGTGCCGGGAGTGGGATAGAAATCCTGCACATCCGTAGGTCGAAAATTAATCTTTTTAAGAAACAGCGCCAGTTCTAAAGCCTCTTTCAAGCTGCTACCTGGATGGGAGGAGATAAAGTAAGGGGCGATGTATTCGGTCATGTCTGCTTTTTTAGCAGCCGCATAAAATTTCTGGCTAAAGGCCTGATAACAACTAATATCAGGCTTGTTCATAGTCTTTAGAACGGAAGAAACCGAATGTTCCGGAGCCAGACGTAGGGTGCCGGAAACATGGTATTTTACCAGTTCCTCTAAAAATTGAGGATTTTTATCCCGGAGCAGATAGTCGTAACGAATACCGGAGCGGATAAAGACCTTCTTAACCCGAGGCAGCTTTCTTAAGGCTCGAAGGATTTCAAAATACTTGCTGTGATCTACCTTAAGGTTGGGACAGAGCTCAGGGGTAAAGCATTCCCGATGATGGCAACTGCCCTTTTCGTTTAATTTTTTGCACATCTGGTCATTAAAATTAGCGGTGGGGCCTCCTACGTCGTGAATATAGCCCTTGAAGCCAGACAATTCCGTCATTTTTTGCGCCTCTGTTAAGACGGAAGCTTGGGAGCGCATGGAGACTTGTTTACCTTGATGAAAGGTAATGGCGCAAAAATGACAACCCCCATTGCAACCACGGTTCACAGCAATACTGAATTTGACCTCGTCTAAGGCTGAGACTTTGCCCAGAGCATGCTTTTCGTCGTAACTTTCATAAGTAAAGGGCAGGTCATAGAGATGATCCAACTCTGCTTGGGTCAGTACCGGCTGGGGCAGATTTTGGACTACATATTGATCTTCGATGGGCTCTGCAAGAGTTTTAGCCGAGGGAGCTTCACTATTTTGGTATTGCAGATAAAAGCTCTGCGCCCAGCCACGCTTATCTTTCAGGGCATTTTCATAAGACAGGAGCTTCTGATAGGGCGTAAAGGGGCTAAGATCCGAAGTTAAGAAGGCTGTACCTTTAACAAATTTAATTTGACTCACGGGGATACCGCTTTTAAGGTATTCAGCTACTTCTAAGATAGCACGTTCGCCCATGCCATAGACCAGTATATCGGCCTGACTCTCCCAGAGAATAGAAGGTCGGAGACGGTTTTTCCAATAATCATAATATGCCAAGCGGCGCAGACTAGCCTCTACCCCACCGATAATGATGGGAATATCTCCATAAACTTGGCGAATCAATTGACTGTAAACGATCACCGCATCATCCGGGCGTTTGCCAATCTTGCCTCCTGGGGTAAAGGCATCTTGGTTACGACGTTTTTTGGCTACGGTGTAATGATTTACCATGGAGTCCATATTGCCGCCAGTAACAAGAAAGCCTAATAAGGGGCGGCCACAAAGGCGGAGGGAGTCAGGATTTTTCCAGTCGGGTTGAGGCAGGAGGGCAATGCGGTAACCAAAGGATTCCAGATAACGGCCGATTAATGCTGCACCAAAGCTGGGGTGATCCACGTAGGCATCACCACTGATCAGCACAAAGTCCGCCTGTGAGAAACCTAACTCTTTCATTTCTGCTTGATTTACCGGTAAAAACTGTTTATTCATGGTATCCTGCCTTTCTTAGTGTTTTTATTATCGCTGTTTAGAGAGGGAATGGCAAATATTTCCCTTGACTTTAGGTTTGAGGCAGATAAACTTGCTCCTTTATGACATTGGCGCAATAATATTCTTACATAATAGAGGGCTAAGAAAAGGATGTATTTTGTTGGCGGTGAAGTCTTTACGCTCCACAGGCTTTTGTCTATACTGAGGGTTACTGATAATATAATTAATTAGGGAGGGTTTGTCATGGAAAATATACAGCTGTTACAGGTTCTGTCAGAGGCCTTTGGACCCAGTGGTTTTGAGGAGGCCGTGGTCTCTCTTCTGGCAGAGAACTTAGCCGGACATAGTTACTCTACCGACGCCATGCATAACTTGTACATTGAAAAGCGTTCCCAAGATAAGAAAAAACCACTTTTGCTTTTAGATGCTCATAGTGATGAAGTTGGATTTATGGTGCAGTCTATCTTGGCTAATGGTCAAATAAACCTAGTGCCTTTGGGAGGAATTGCCCCAGGAAGTTTTTCCGCTCATAGCCTACTGATTCGAAACAAACAGGGGAAGTTGCACCGTGGTATAGTGGTGTCAAAACCAGTGCACTTTTTATCCGGCTCAGAAAAAAGCGGTACGGATGGTGATATGCTGCAGGTAGATGTGGGAGCCAGTAGCCGCCAAGAAGTTACTGAAGCTTTTGCTATTTCTTTGGGAGATCCGGCTGTGCCGGAAGTAAAATTCTCGTATATTCCAGAGAGCGATGTTTGTCTGGGCAAGGCTTTTGATAACCGGGTGGGTTGCGACGCATTAGTAGAGGTTATGAAGTCTCTTGCACCACTGGGCGAGTTGGGCGTGGATGTTGCCGGGGTGGTCAGTGCTCAGGAAGAAGTGGGCACCCGGGGAGCCATGGTGTCGGCACGGAAAATCAAGCCGGATCTGGCCATTGTGCTGGAAGGTACCCCAGCTGATGACAGTTTTTTAGCTGCGGATATGGCCCAGGGGGCTTTGCACAAGGGCGTACAGATCCGCTATCGGGATGCTGGCTACATCGCCAACCCAATTTTTAATCAGTTGGCTTGTGAGACGGCCAAAGCCCAGGGTATTGCTTTTCAGGAAGCTGTACGTCAGGGCGGAGGCACTAATGCTCGGCAGATTAGTCTGGCGGATAAGGCGATTCCAACCCTTACCTTGGGGGTACCGGTACGCTATGTACATACTCATCACGGTTTCTGTAGCCCTAAAGATGTCAAGGCAATGATTGATTTGACCCTCGCCTTAATTAAGGTTCTAGATCAGGCTACGGTAGATCAGATTTTAGGTAAAAAGTAACCTGATTTTATTATACTAAAAGAGAGGGCGGCTCGCCTGCTCCTACTATTAATAGTAGGAGCAGGCATAGTGCTTCTCTTACTATTTTATCCTAAAGGAGAAATATACTGCAATTAACCTTTTTCAGTATTCTCTAAGGTTTCAGAAGTTGGTACGGACTTCTGAAAAGCGGCGCGCATTTTGCGGTATTGGATGACTGGGCTGTCTCCTTTGAGTAAGTTTTCACCGATGGAGAGGCCGGAAGCCTTGGGAATTTGGGTCTCTACCACCCGCTTATCCTGACGCTCGATTTTCTTGTTGGCAAATTTACCAAAGTAGGCTACGAGACGATTGATGAAAGAAAATCGACTCATATTAGTATAAAAACGAATATACAGCATAGTCTGCTCTTCATCGATGGGCGCAAAAAATATTACCACTTTAATGTGTGGTGCAATGTAATTCATCCAGACATTAGGAAAGCAAAATTCTAAAAATTGCTCGGGATTAATTTGACATTCTGCCGCAGGCAAGGGCGGCTGACCTTGATCTAAGGCGTTATTGGCACTTAGGGTGATTCTTTTGTCGGTGAAGCTAATCGGCGGCCCATTAACGACGGTCTTGTGCCCACGACCGATGGTATTGTAATGGACAAAGGGGACATGTACTACATCTAATTGATTTTCAATACAGCGAGAGTAGTGGGTTTTCCAAAGGTCGGCTAACTCACTATAGGAATAGGTATCGTCAATATACTTCTCAAAAAAAGGTAGTTCTTCCGTGGCTAAGGCTGGATCACCATTCCAAAGATAGATCATGCCATGAGCTTCTCTTACCAAATAGGATTTTACATGGTAACGGTTTTCTACTTTGGCCTCCCGTCCGTTAGCCGGAATACAGATACATTGTCCCTGACCATCAAACTCCAGACCATGAAAAGGACAAGCCAGGTGGTCACCTTGATGGCATCCGGCAGAAAGTGAGGCTCCCCGGTGGGAACACTTATCGGCGATACACTGAATGTGATTCTGTTTATCCCGAAAGAGACAGAGTTTCTTATCCAAGCGAATCACACCTACCAACTTACCTGACTTCACTTCTTTTGAGGGTAAAATGCCATACCACTGATTTTGAATCATAGAACCTCCTCAATTTGTATCGAGCCCAAAGGTATAAATTAGATATTTTCTCGCTTATTTTACCATAAATAGGTAGGTCTATCCCTGTGGGAAAGCAGTAGTCTTATTCCTATTAGTTTTGCTGGCGAAGTATTTTTACTTGGGGAAGAAGCCGAGCAAATTCTCCTTTGGCCTCTTGAATATCAGCAATTTTTTGCACGGCTACCGCCGACCAAGCCACCGCGGAGGCCAGAGCCGCGGTGGGAGATTTTTCTGCATGGAGATCCTGAAGAAAGGCGGCAAGCAAAGCGTCACCAGCTCCTACGGTACTATGAACCGGGACGGAGAGGGCTTGAGCGTAATAAGTAGCTTGGGGAGACACCAGTAAACAGCCTTTTTCCCCCAGCGATAACAAAACATACTGTATTTGAAATTCTTCCAGAATAGAACGGGCTACGTTGATGGCAGCTTCCTGAGTTAAATTTTGGCCAGCATACTCTTCCAACTCGGCTAAGTTGGGCTTTATTAGAAAGGGGGAAGCTTTTAAGCCCTGGGCAAAGGCCTCTTTGGAGCTATCCAGTACGCCTTTACAACCGGTTGGGAGCTCTGATAAAAGCTGTCTGTACATGTCTGTCGGAGCGCCAAGGGGCAAACTGCCGCTACAAACCACAAAACGGGAGTGCGATATAAAAGTACTAAAAAAGGAAAAAAACTGCTGAACTAGCTCAGGAGAGACGCAAAAACCGGGCTGATTAATATCTGTAGTCTGATTCGTCAGAGGGTCAATAAGCTTTATATTAAGTCGGGTTGAACCGGCGGTAGTGAAAAGTGTATTAGCGAGTCCCAATTTTTTTAGACTGCTTTCCCAGTAGGCAAAATCATCTTTACCAACAAAACCGGTTAGCTGAGCTGGTACACCTAGTTGAGTCAGGTCGCGGCAGACATTGAATCCCTTTCCACCTAACTGTTCAAAGGTAGTTGTAACGGAATTCACCTGGCCTAGTTGTAGGTTGGGAACGGTTAAGGTTCTATCCAGTGCTGGATTTAAGCAAACACAAGTAATCATACAGACCTCGCTTCCTAAGGAAAAAAGTTGTTGCTTATATTATGCTTTTCTGAGATAGCTTTGCAAGTATTTTGTCTTATAGCTGAGTGGATTGCAGTCTTATTTTTTGATGGGTAATAACATAATCTTTGTAAGCGGCAGTAGAGTTGTGTTTGCGGCGTGAGAAAATTTTTATAATTTAGCAAAATTTTATTCTAAAAGAGCGAAATGAATTGCCATGCTTTTACGACATACTAATAGGGTACTTAATTAAAGTGCTTTTTTAGGAGGAAAAATGTCCTTTGGGAATAGTGATATAACCCCCGATGCTAGTGCTGACTCCTCAGGAGTTGGAAAAGCGCCTATCTTTTCATCTGGATCCTTAGGCTCCAGGCGAGTGGGTGGTGATTGTCGCGGGCTTACCCAAATGGGTTTAGGAGAAGGTAGGGAATTTTTGCCTTCCTTTCTACTCAACTCTCCAGAGGAAAGACGCTTCCTACTTGAGCGGTTTAATCAATTATCTGATGAACTGAGAATGACTCTTCTCTTTTATTACTTTAGTGGTCTAACCTTAACCGAGATTGCTGACTGCCAGCAGATACCCTTACTTTGGGTTTGCAGTCGCCTGGTTCGGGCTGAGCGGGAAGTGGCACTTCGCCATTTTGTACAAGAAACTTGCCCTCCGGGCGAGACTCCGGTTATGACTGTGTTGTTACGAGAAGATGCTAAGACCATATGTACGGATTTCTTGTGTACGGACATTTGGGATCAGTTGTGTCTGCGAATCTTTAACGATCTTCGTTAAAGAGCCAGAGAATCTTCAGATGATAAAGCCCCTGTTTTCAGTCTTTTTCGTCGAAATTTCGATTTTTTAAAAAAATTTTTAAAATTTTTTTAAAAACAGCGAAATATTTTGACAGGCTGATACGACATATGAATAGAAGGCGAAAAAGCCAGTTTCTTTTTTTAGCGTATCCTCTGGTAGTTATGGTGTGGGGTATTCGCAAGTCTAATGTCGGTGGTACAGCGTATTGACCGAACTTTTGTCCCCCAGTTGGGGAGGCGTCATGAAAGCGGCAGTGGCCGTCTGTCCTGGGGGAGTGAAGGGTAAAACCTTTGCTCTTTCTCTCTTTTTAGGTATTTTTTAGGCGAAATATTTGTAAAATGTCTGTTTTAAATAATAATTCTTACTCAAAGGGTCAATATATCCTTTCTCTAATCTTGACGAATGCCTTTAGTGGCCTTATACTGAACTCATTGCGTAAAGTATAAAAATTCGGCAGATGCTGTACCCGCTACCAGAGGCGTTAGACTTGTGGCTGCGGCCATGGCAGTTTTTGCTTTGGAGAAGGGGTGAACCTAGTGGTTTTAAAGCCTTGTAACCATTCTTTATTAACGAGTATTTCTTTCAAGAAGGAAATGCCGAAAATAAAGAGAGATCAGAGCCATAAAATTGTATGGACTAGAGTCAGCAATTTTAAAGAGCTTAATAATTTATTGCTTCAAGGGACTTCGGGGGAGTCATTATATATTTATCTCGCAGAGGATATCGCGTTTTCAGCCCCAATTTCAATCAAGAAATCCTTGCAAATTACTTTTTCCGGTAAAGGCCGCTTGTATGCGCCCCTTGGGGCAGAGCGGCGTCATTTTCAGATCAAGAGCGCTATCCGGATGGTTTTTATGCCGGGAGTTGTCCTAGATGGATTAGGTCGTGGTGGTGGGATCTCCGTCAGTAGTGCTGGTAGCTTGGTTTGTTTCGGTGGTGAATTTGTTTCTTGCCGAGGTGTAAGGGGCGGTGCAATTGAGTCAAAGGGTGGGCTACTCTTGCTTAAGACTCATTTCCACGACAACCGAGCTTTAGATTTAGGTGGAGCCATCTTTGGCGGTAGCCATTTGTTTTTGTACGCTTGTAATTTACATAAGAATAAGGCTGAAGGCGATGGTGGCAGTGTATATAGCCAAGGTTCCCTTCAAATTCATAACTCTTCCTTTAAGAAGGGGGAAGCCGGTGGTAGCGGTGGCGCGATATATTGTTGTGGTGTAGCTCAGATTATTGGTTCGTCTTTTCTATACAATCATGCTGAGTTTGCCGGAGGGATTTATGCTGCTGCACCCTTAACCGTAACAAGTTCGTCAATTATCGGCAATCGGGCGACTTATGGTGGCGGCGGTATCTACAGTTACTTTACTTGTTCAGAAGCTAAGATTTGTAGCCGTACAAAGATTTATAATAATGAAGCCCGTTTTGGGGGCGGTATTTTAAGTTATAGCCCACTTTTTCTGATGGAAGGAACGGTTCTAAGAAAGAATCGTGCCTTTGAGTCTGGTGGCGGACTTTATATGGCTGCTGACGCCTATTTAAAAGATTATTCTCTGTTTGAAGAAAATCAAGCTGAGAATGAAGGCGATGGGATTTTTGTTAAAAAGGGGCGCATCTTTCGTGATTTGACCGTGGGGTTTTCCGGTAACTGCATTGGAACCGCTGAGACTACTTCCCGGAGTATCTCTCTGGGAGCCTTAGCTACTTGTTAAATTTTGGCTCTACTTCTCTAGCTGTAATTTCCCTATCTGTTTAGTAGACAGGTAGGGATTTTTGTTTCAAAAATAATTCAGTTCTTTTGGAAATTATAAATCACACCGAGGAAGCTGAAAAGTATTGCTGCTTTTCAATAGACTTTCATAATTTAAGGCAATATTCATAAAGATCACCGAATAAATTTGACAGATATATTCTACAGTTGCTGTAGGTATTTTTAGTAGAGTTTGATACAATGGGTTTAGTATTAACCTATTTTTCTCTTGTGCGGTGAATTCCATGAACGTATTTTCGATACATCGACGGCAGGTTATCAGAGTGATAGCCCTCCTCCTAACTATACAGATTATTCTTTTTATGGCTGGAACTCATGTTCAGGGGGTGGCAGATTTTGTTGCGCCTACTCTCTCATCCGGCTTCCAAGCTGTGCCTGGGGAGGAGCCTGTTTCCAGTCCGAATACTCATTTAATTTTAGCCGGAGATGATATGTCGGAGAACATATTGGCTATAACCTTACAGGGTAATCTTAACCATGTAAAGCCTACGCTTTTTCTTACGCTGGAACAAGAGACTGCTGCAGGAGCTGCGGAAGTTTTTTCGCCGTCGGATGTGGATACTGGATTTCCAGAAGGCTTTTCCAGTGAATCTAGGGATGTTTATCAAGTGTTGCAAGGGAATCAAGACCAAGTTAAGGGCGTAATTCTCTATCCTTCACGGATTTTACCTAAGGATGCCGCCACTGGTCTGGAGAACCAAGGAGATCAAGCTTTACTAAATCTTACCTTTATGATGTGTAGTTACTATGATGCTGTAGCTGTGACTGCTGCTCAGTACGAAACATTGCAAATTGACTATGATTTGGAGTTGCCTGTTTTAGGAGATACTACTAGTTTTGCTGCCAATACTATGATTCCAGCCAGTGACAGTGCGCAGGGCGAAGCTATTCCGCTGGAACTACGACTCTGGGAGCAGGTTTACAACTACGCACTGCTTCATTTTGAAGATTTGATTCTGAAGGGCGGTTTAGCCTACCATGATGGTAGCCACCTCTCAGCCCTTGATTATCTGGTTGCCGGGGATTACTTTCTGTTTAATCCATTATCAGATACGTATAAAGATAATCTAAACGTGGAGACCATTGAAAAGAAAATTATTGATTTAGTTAAGAATCAGACTTTTATTTTAGATAATCGAGCTAAGCCGGTTGCCTTTACCGCTAACCAGCCCTGGTTGGCAGAGGCGCAACCCATAAAGATTTGGATTGGTAACCTCTCCAATTTAAGTTGGAGCAGCCGTTTCCCCCCAGCTCAATGGGAGAGGCAAGAGTCATCTATCAGCTACCAAACCGAACAGAAATATATCACTTTTATTCAGGGGGACTCTGAGAGTGCCAATGCATCGAAGGTATTGGGGGCGCAGAGAGATGCAGTGCTTTATCCCAAGGGACAGACCGTTGATGTTGCGGAGGTCTCTCTTTTTCCGCAGGTCTATCGGCAGTGGCAGCAGAATACGGAGATTAGTGTGCCGCTCTTATCCGCAATTACTCGATTTCCGGATAACTTTTTACAGCGGATTGTGAATTCCTCAGGGAAATCCTGGCCTTTGGTGGTCTCGGAAAAAATTCTAACACAAAAGTTAGATGTCATAAGTCAAATTGGGCCAGCTGCTGTCTTTAGTTATGATCCTGAACAGGGGTTGAAGGACATTGATCTGGCTCGCTCCCATTTTCTATTTAAAGGAATTCCTTTTATTCGAGCCTATTCTAGTCAGGAATTGACGGACCTTATGGAAGAGACTACAGGTATGCCCCAGTTTGTTGCCGTATATTTGGAAGAGGGAGCGGATTGGTCGGAGCAGGCTCAAAAGATTGCTGAAATTTATCAAGAAGTCTCTCCCACGCAGTTGGCAGACCTTTTTCGCCAGGCTCATGAGTTGGATTTTAATGATATTACCGAAGCTCATTTCTTAGCTGGTCAGAGTCCAGAGGAAATGGGATTCTTGGACAGTGCCTCTACCTATAGTGATGTCAGTATGACGGCTGAGCAGCGCCGTGCCGGAGTAGGGTCGCAATTTGCCTATCGATTCGATCTTGACCCTCTTGTCACTCAAGTTGGTTTTTTTCTCAATGTAAAAGGAGGGTATAAGATTGAGTTTTCCCAAGATGGCACGACTTGGCAGGAGATGGTTTCTGATTATAAAGATAGTTATCATGGAATTGAGATTAATGCTCAAGTTTCCGGCACGGAGGATAATATTTGTTATTTGCGTTTATCCGGGCAGGGGGATAAGTCAGGGGTAAGTCTTTCAAGCTTGGATTTGCTGACGGATCAGAGAGCCGCTACTCAGATCCAAGTTGAAGCCGGTCGTGACAAGCTTTACCTTCAGGAAGAAGCAACGGGCACTCTTACCAGTGATGGGCGGCAGGGGGAGTTTATCTATCGGCTGCATGTCTCTCCAGGAGTATCTCGAGCTAACTTAGCCTTTTTAGGGTCTAAGGATATTGGCGTCGAGATGACTACGGATCTACATAGCAATAGCTACACCCCCTTAGAGATTTCCTGGCATGGCGAGACGGCTTTTTCGCAGATTGATTTACCTGCTTCTATTATTTACCTGCGGATTCGAACCCAAGGTTTTCTTAAGAAAATGGTTCTTTCAGGACTTCCATCTCCACAGAAAGAATTAGACATCAGCTTGGCGGATAATCGTCTGGCTCAGCAGTACTTGCTTAGCTTAGATGCCTGTAGAGTTTTTGAGGATAAGGCATATTCCTATCGTGAAATTACTGAAGCTCAAGAGCAAGTTTTTTGTGTTTCGCTTCCCCAAGGAAAGAGTCAGCTCTTTTTGGCTTTTTCTGGACCAGTTCTCTTGACTATCTCTAAAGATAATTTAGCTTACCAAGAGCTATTCCGCCTTACTTCGGCGGACCTCAGCGAAGGAGGGGTTAACTTAGAGATCCCACCGGAATTTAGTGGTCAAACAATTTATATTAAGATTTCCCTTTCAGAAAGGATTCCTGATCAGGCTCTGAAGTTGTCACGATTTCATTTGTTGACTTCGTAATTTACGATTGCTTTTTTTAGATAAAGTTTGTATTACCCTTGCAATAGAAAAGGGAGGTTCCCTCTGAGGCAACCTCCCTGAAATTTTATCTAGATTAAACCTGGCTAGTAAATGCCATTGCAGGCAAATTTTTAGATGCGTTTCGAAAGAACATCTTTCTCGTAGTCTTCTACTTGGGAGAACCAACCTAGGCTAGCTGGAACTTTTTGACTTTCACAGTAATGCTCCCAAATATCACCCAAGGGATAGAGTTTGAGTTCTTCCTGTAGCATCATAAGCTCGGTGAATTTCCCGGCATCCTGCAAGGCTTTTAGCTTTTGGTGAGGCTCTAATAACGCTGCCAGAAGAGCTTTTTGCATATTGCGGGTACCCATTACCCAGGCGGCAATCCGGTTAATGGAAGCATCAAAGAAGTCCAGACCAATTAAAACTTTGTCTAAGGCCTGACACCGGACGATTTCTCGGGCGATTTCTTTAAGCTCATCCTCCAAACGTACCACATGATCAGAATCCCAGCGAACGGGACGGGTTACATGCAAGGGAATTTTATCAAAAAAGGCCAAAAGACTAGGAATCTTATCACTAACCATTTCTGTAGGGTGATAGTGACCATTGTCTAAGAGATTATAGACTCCCGGTCGGGAAGCCGCATAGCTGAGGTAAAACTCGTTACTGCCTACGGTATAAGATTCCACCCCGATGCCAAAGACTTTACTTTCTACACAATCAATAACCCCCGGAAGTTTCTCTGAAAAAATTTGATCCAAGCTATCAATCAGCCGTAGGCGCGGGGAAAGCCTATCGGCGGGAACATCCTTATATCCGTCTGGAATCCATACATTACAAAGTACGGGGCTGCCTAGCGCAGCAGCTATCTGAGCTGAAATCTGACGGCAGGCAATGCCGTGACGAATCCAGAAGGAGCGAATCTCTTCCTTAGGATGTGAGAGGGTAAGCCCATCGGCAGCTAGAGGGTGGCTAAAGAATGTAGGATTAAAATCAATACCCAGATTATGCTTTTGGGCAAAGTCAACCCAAGGAATAAATTGCTCAAAGGTGATCTGGTCACGGTCTATTTTCTGCTGGTTAAAAATACCATAACAGGCATGGAGGTTAATTCTTTTAGGACCGGGAATTAGGCTGATGGCTTTGCTAAAGTCCGCCATTAATTCTTCCGGGGTACGAGCCTTGCCGGGATAATTACCGGTGGCTTGGATACCGCCGCTTAAACTATCGGTGCTTTTTTCAAAACCGGTTACATCATCTCCCTGCCAGCAATGGATGCTAATGGGGGTCGAAGCAATGGCCGCTAGGGCGGCATCCACATCAACGCCCAACTCTTGGTAACGTGCTTTGGCTTCTGTAAATCGTTGACTCATAGTTTCTCCTTATGGGTGTGCTAAAAAATTGCTTTAAACAGCTTCCTGAGGTTCGAAAATTTTTATGGTGAAACTCTTGCTTATTGCGGCTCTTGCCGCTGCTAAATCATGGAAATCTCCACCGGCAATCATTTGTGCCATGATGTTGCCCAGCGCGGTTCCTTCTGTAGGTCCGGCAAAAACCGGTAAGCCTGTGGATCTGGCAGTTAAGGCGTTGAGATAGACATCTTTACTGCCTCCGCCTACAATATTAATGCTAGTGAAGGTTTTACCGGAAATTTTTTCCAACTCTTTAATGGACTTAGTATAGCTTTTGCAAAGACTGTTATAGACACATTGGACAGTTTCCCCAATGGTCTGAGGAACAGGTTGACCACTTTTTTGACAAAAGGTTTTGACCGCTTCAATCATGCTTTCAGGGGCGAAAAAGGACAGATCGTCAGGATCAACTACTGACGTAAAGCTTTTAGCTTCACGAGCCATTTCCTCTAGCTGGGCGAAGCTATATTTTTTATCCAGATTACGCCGGATAGATTGGATCATCCAAAGTCCCATAATATTTTTTAGGAAACGGTAGCGGTAATTATACCCACCTTCATTGGTAAAATTACGAAGGCGACTCTCTTCGCTGGTAATAGGATGATTATTCTCGACTCCTAACAAACTCCAAGTTCCGGAACTGATATAGACCGCATTATCATCTCGGGCTGGAACTGCCAGAAAGGCTGAACCGGTATCGTGGGTAGCGGGTAAAATTACCGTGCTTTGAAAACCTACTTGGGCTTGAATTTCCGGACTGAGAGAGCCTACAACCGTTCCCGGAGGGTTAAGACCAGCGTTAAACAGTACTTTTGGCAGGCCTAAACGTTCTATCAAGCTGGTATCCCAGTTTTTGCTCTCGGCATTTACCAGCCCTGAGGTGGTAGCATTGGTGTATTCATTTTTTTTACATCCCGTCAGGCGGAAGTTAAAGTACTCCGGCATAAAAAGTAGTGCTCTGGCTTCGTCAAGAAGTTCAGGTGTTCTTTTCTTGATGGCAAGAAGTTGATAAATACTGTTGTAAAGCTGTTTTTGGATACCGGTTAAGCTATAGAGCTCTGTTTCTGGTACTATAGCATTCAGTACAGTATCCATTCCTTTAGTACGGGAGTCTCGATAGGCTATGGTGTCACCTAAAATCTGATCCTGCTCGTCCAGCAGAATAAAATCTACTCCCCAAGTGTCAATGCCAATAGTATCAGGAATCTTGCCTATTTCTTTACAGGCCTTTATCCCCGCTACAATATGGTGAAAAAGTTCGTCTACATTCCAGCACAAGTGGTTGTTTTTCGTCTCTAAATTGTTATCAAAACGATAAACCTCTTCCAAGACAATCTTACCATCTTCTTTAGATCCAAGGATATGTCGGCCGCTGGAAGCTCCAATGTCAATAGCTAAGTAATACTTCATAGATATAACTCCTTTCTGTCAGCCTCAAACACTATTATATGGAGTGAGAGGCAATAAAATAAGGACATATTTTGCAGAAATAAACCGTCCTTATTTAACTCTTTAGGGGGATTTTGTTTCTGGACAGTCTGTCGCCTCAGCCATATTTTTGCGATAGGCTCTGGGGCTGAGTTGAAACTGTCTTTTGAAAATCCGATAAAAGTAACTACTGTTATCATAACCTACCGCCTCAATAATATCCTGAACGGGCAAGTCGGACATCAGTAGTAGTTGAACGCTTCGCTTTAAGCGTTTGCGCTTAAGTAATTCGGTGTAGGTGCATCCGGTAGTTTCGTGAATGCGACGGCTTACATAAGCTGGCGAAACCCGATGCTTTTGAGCAAAGTGGTTTAGGCTGATGGTGCGATAATTTTCATTAATTTCCCTTAGTAGTGCATCGGTTAATCCATCGAAGGGGGGGGAAGAGGGACTCTCTTTTAAGCAGTCGGTATGATTTAACAGTTGTAAAAGCAAGAGCCCCATGGTGGTTTGATTGATTAAGGAGTGACGCGGGTGCTCCTGGATTAGGCTGAAAGCCAAATTTTCGATTAAATTCTGAATCGGTAGAATATCAGCCACTTGAAAGTGCAAATAACTGGTGTCGCCACCATCTTTTCGTAAACTACTGGTCAAAAATCGGCTGATAACATTGTTTTGACCAATCATGTTAAAGGCTGTATCGAAAAATTCCGGTAAAACTAAAAAATTAATAGCAATATCCATATGGTCGGCTCGGTCAATTTGGTGGGTGGCGTGAGGATTTAGAAAAAGCAGGTCTCCAGCTTCTAACAGTACAGGGATCTGGCCATGAATTAGATGCTTGGTTTGTCCTTGGCACATATACATGATTTCAATATAGTTATGACTATGGCAGGGAAAGCTTGCGAAGCGCGTGTGAGGCCGAATGGTTATTAGGTTTCCTTTGGCAAGCATTTTTTCACTATCAATGACGGCGATGCCTTCGGCACCATAAGCACTTAAATCCACAGGCTTACCTTCTAAAAGAGCCCGTTCCTCTTCTGTAATTTCAGCTAGAGCTTTGAGTAGAGTTGCATTCATATGGCTATACCTGACATTTTTTTGTTCTATTCTACCATAATAAAGTAGAGAAAGCCCGATGTTTTTTCCGTTTTGCCTAGGGTGGAAGGCTGCAATTAGCTAGATTTTGTTCATTTATTTTGTTAGTTGGAAAACGTAGTCTAGAGTGCCCGTAAAATCACAACTATATTTTCGAAAATGATTGCGAATATGACATCTTTCAATCTTGTGTTTTCGAAAAGATAGGCTAAGATATAGTTATACCTATTTAAGTAAAGGCCTAGGTTTTAGGCTACTATTGTGGCGAATTAGAAAGGAGACTCATATGCATAAGTCTTGGTGGCAAGAGGCCGTTGTATATCAAATTTATCCCCGAAGTTTTCAAGATAGTAATGGGGACGGTATTGGTGATTTGCGGGGAATTATGTCTCGTCTTGATTACATAAAAGAACTGGGGGTAGATGTAATTTGGCTTTGTCCAATTTATCAGTCTCCCAACGATGATAATGGTTATGACATTAGTGATTACAGAACAATTATGGCTGATTTTGGCACATTAGATGACTTTCAAGGGTTTTTAGAGCAGGCCCACCAGCGGGGGCTAAAAGTTATTATGGATCTAGTGGTAAACCATACCTCTGATGAGCATTTTTGGTTTAGCAGTAGCCGTCATGATATAAAGAGCTCTTATAGAGACTACTATATTTGGCGTTCAGGAAAAGTAATTGATGGGCAAAAAGTTCCGCCTAACAATTGGGGTGGTGTCTTTGGTGGCTCGGCTTGGGAGTACGATGAAAGTACAGAGATGTACTACCTTCATTTGTTTTCAAAAAAACAACCGGATCTGAATTGGGAGAATCCTGACTTGCGTGAGGAAATTTATCAAATGATGAATTACTGGCTGGATATGGGCATAGATGGCTTCCGCATGGATGTAATTAATCTGATTTCCAAAGAGCCGACTTTGCCGGATGGACTTAGGGAGAAAGACCAGCTTTATGGTAATTTTTTCCCTCATGTGGCTAATGGGCCTCGAATTCATGAATATTTAAAAGAAATGCACCAAAGAACTTTATCGCATCGAGATGTTATGACGGTGGGGGAGACACCTGATGTATCTGTAGCTGAAGCTATTCGCTATACGGGTTTTGAGGAAAATGAGCTAAACATGGTTTTTCAATTTGAGATGATGGATCTAGATCAGGGCGTTTATGGCAAGTGGAATCAGGAGAAAGTTTCCTTAGCTTCTTTGCGTCAGTGTATCAGTAAATGGCAGGTAGGATTAGATGGTAAGGGTTGGAATAGCCTTTACTGGAATAATCATGACCAGCCTCGGGCAGTCTCTCGCTTTGGCGATGACTCAACGCCGCTTTTCTGGGAGAAATCAGCCAAGCTTTTGGGTCTTTGTTTGCATATGCTGCAAGGGACTCCTTATATTTATCAAGGTGAAGAGCTGGGTATGACCAATACGCAATTTGATGGGCCAGAAGCTTTTTTAGATTTGGAAAGTAGAAATGCTTGGAAAGAATTAGTGGAGGACAGAGCTGTACCTGAGGATCAGGCTTTAAATTATTTACGTTATAAGAGCCGAGACAATGCTAGAACGCCTATGCAGTGGAACAATGACAATTCCGCAGGTTTTTCGGAAGGCAAGCCCTGGATGACAGTGAATCCGAACTATACCTGGCTCAATGCCGAAGCTCAGCTGAAGAATCCCGATTCTATTTTTTATTTTTATCAAAAATTGATCGCCCTTCGTCATGAATACAAAATCATTGTTTATGGCTCTTATGAAGATCGCTCTGAAAACCATCCACAGCTATTTATATATACCCGAAAGTGGCAGGGGAAATGCCTGTGGGTTCTTTGTAATTTCTCTAAGGATAAAGCCGATTTACCTGCTTATGTACAGACTATGGCAGGTAGAGGAGAGTTGCTTCTGGATAATTATCCGGATCATTCTCAGGCCAATTGGCTGGAACCTTACGAGGGTAGAGTCTATCTTGAGGTCTAATCTGGATCAGGTATAAAAAGCCTGGCTTGGCCTGATTTTAGGAAAAGCCAGGCTTTTTAGGACTGTCAGTTGCATTTTATCGTAAAAGCGTATACAATTAATTTTGCATTGAAGAATAAATCCTGACTGCTTTGATAAAGATTAGAGTAATACTTTGATGAATGAGCAGAGGATATAGCAGAGCTTCCATTTTGAAAATTTAGTAACCGAGAGATTTACATCACCCAGCTGAGGAGTTGTTGCCATGAAACCTTTAGCGCTTAAGGTTCGCCTACAGCAGCAGGATATTCGGGATTTTATTTTTGCTAAATACCGTTCGAAGACTAAGAATTGGATATTGTTCTTTGCCATACTCTTTTTTCTTATTTCGATCATCTGTGGTTTGTTTATTGCTGGAATCCTGTATTTCTATTTTGGTCCGATACCCTCTGTAACACCCTTTTTCTCCATTTCTCTTGTGACAGGAATTTTTCTGTTGTTTTTTGCACCGATTCCTCTGCTCTTAGAGTACGTCGCACACATGCAGAATTTTCGTCAAAGTCCGCTTTTAGCCAGAACGTTTCACTACAAAATTAATAGTCAGGGTATAGGCTTTCTCTTTGACGGCGGAACTTGTCAGTGCTCGTGGGATGATATTATTATGGTTGAAGAATTTAAACCGTGTTTTATTGTTTCCTTTGGTATTGATCGGTACATGATTTTGCCTCGGCGCTGCTTTTCTTCAGAACAAGAAATTGCCATTTTTATAGGCTGGGTAGTTAAAGAATTAGAACCGGCAAGAAGACAGATTATGCGTTACCATATAAAGCCTTGGGAAAAGGGCATTAATGTATTGCCCATGGAGGATACAATAGAGCCTTCACCACCGAATTATGATGATAATCCTCTGTTGGAATTACGTTTTTCCTTGAAGGGCAAAGATTGTCTGCGCTACTCTTTCCAAACCTACTACGGGGGACTTAGAGGTATAGCCGGTGCCTTGCTGGTAGTCTTTTTTGCTAGTATTATTCTTTGGACACTAAATAGCAGTTCTGATCTGGGCATTGTTAAAACGATTCTTATAATTTCAGCCGGTTTGGGAATCACCTTGGCTGTCTTTCCGCCTTTGGCCTATGTGGTTCAGGCGGGTAAAGCCTTTGCGTCTCGTCACTCCATTGATCAAGAGGTAGTGTATCGCTTTTACCCCGACTATTATTATGCAGCAGATCATTTTGAGCATATATCTCTTTATTGGGCTGAATTGCATCAAGTGATTGAAAAGCGGGGCTTTTTTGCTATTTATAATACAGCGCAAGTGGTTCAAATTATTCCCAAACACGCTTTTGCATCCAAGACTGAAGAAGCGGCTTTTCGGAAAATCTGCCGATCTGCTCAAGACCAGGTTGCTTTGAGAACGGCTCAGAGGAGACAGGAACAGCGAATCGCATAGGTTTTAACTTGAGGGAGTATATTTTAGGTAAACGATACTCCCCTCGTGATTGAAAATTCTTGTGCAAAAATTTTAGAGAGATTATAAGTGCATCTAATAATCATTATGTAAAAACAATTTATAAACTTAACTGTAGTGCTATTATACATTATTCCAGTAGCTTCTTTCATAATTTTTGGTTGGGTTAGAAGTTGATATTCGTTGTATCGGCTTAAGTGAAATGGTAAAATACTGCTAAAGTAAGTTTTTGTAAGGAGCGTATAATTTTATGGAATGGTATTTGGGTGTTTTAAAGAAGTATGCTGATTTTACGGGGAGAGCCAGACGCAAAGAATTTTGGATGTTTGTGTTATTTAATTTTCTTGTTGGAGTAGTTTTCACTATGTTGACAACTATTACTAAGCTCGGTTTTTTCAATATTATTTACGGGATCTACGGTTTAGCTATTATTATACCGTACATAGCTGTCAGCATTCGGCGCTTACATGATATTGGCAAATCCGGTGTTTGGTTCTTAGTAGTCTTTATTCCCTTCATTGGCTGGATTTGGTTTATCATTTTAATGGCTACAGAGGGTGTTGCTGGTTCTAACGAATACGGTGAAGATCCTAAAGTCTAAGTTTTTTGATTAGATTAACAATGTTTTACCCAAAAGCAGTTTTCTCGAAAGAGAGGCTGCTTTTCTTTTAGGCCAACATACTTTTCCCTGACTTTCAGCGACTTAGGATAAAAAGCTGATATAATGGAAAAAATGGTTATACAAGGAGGCCAAACCATGGACATTGTTTTTGAAGCCTTGTTGAAGAAGGATTTAGAGGCCATTAGAAACATATACAACTATTATGTAGAAAATTCCACTGCTACTTTTGCACTGACTCCTCTTAGTAGAGAGGAAATGAAGCAAAATGTTTTTTTCTCCCAAGCTTGCCACCAAACTTTTATAATCAAGAGCCAAGACCCCGCTACAGCAGGGAAAATTTGTGGCTATGTTTTAACTGCACCTTACAAGGAACGCTGTGGTTATGCCAAGACGGCTGAAATTAGCGTTTACTTAGCTCCTGAGTATGTAGGAGCAGGTTTGGGGCGCCAAGCCGTAGCTTTTATGGAATCTTTTGCAAAAGAACAAGGGATTCACACCTTAATTTCAGTTATCTGTGCTGATAATGTCGCCAGTGTTTTGTTGTTTCAAAAGTGTGGATATAATTCTTGTGCTCATTTTAAAGAAGTGGGAATCAAGTTTGACCGTTGGCTGGATGTGGTCTGTTACCAAAAGATATTATGACAGATGCAAGCTTTCCGACTAACTATAAAAGTATTGTGCTCCGAGAGGATATTACTGTTCGTAAGCTATATTCCGTGCACTATTTTGAATATTGCAGCGATTTTGCATTTCCAGGAGAGAGCCATGACTTTTGGGAGCTGGTCTATGTAGATAAGGGAGAAATTCTTGTTTCTGCCGATGATAAAGTGACGATGCTACGAAAAGGGGAGATTCTTTTTCACCCACCTTTGGAGTTTCACAGCTTGCGGGCTAATGGCATAGTTGCGCCTAATCTAATTGTCATCGGCTTTGGGACAGATTCGGAGGCTATGAAGGCCTTAAGGCAGTACCGTGGCTTTTTAAAACCTTATCAGCGGGCGTGGTTGGCTGAGCTGATGGAAGAATCGCTGGCTGCTTTTTCTTCACCTCTAGATGATCCTACCCTTAAAGTGCTTCACCGTAGGTCGATTCCTTTACGAGCGGGTGCTGAGCAGCGGATAAAGCTGTTTCTGGAACTACTACTGCTAGATGTAAAGCGGTCGGAAGATACTGCGATAGTCCCTTTGCCCGCAGTGACTATTTTTTGTGAGCAAAGAGACAGTGAACTGGTAGCCAAAGCCAAAAGCTTTATGGAAGAGAATTTGCAAACTTGCTTAACCTTGGAAGAATTATGTCGGGTGCTTCATGTTGGTCGCTCTCGTTTGCAAAAATTATTTCGCCAGCAAACAGGAGGCGGCCCTATGGATTATTTTAATCAATGCAAGATTCAAGCCGCCAAGGGGCTGCTACGTGAGGGGGGGAGAACGGTAACGGAAATTGCCGAGAGCCTAGGGTTTTCGTCACTGTATTATTTTTCTCGTCAGTTTAAAAAAGGAACTGGTATGAGCCCCAGGGAATATGCTTCTTCCATAAAAGTCAAAACTTCCTTGCCTTATCAGCGGAAGAAGCAGTAGCTAATTTTGTAAGAACGTTGTCCACAATTGTGCAACTCTGGAAGGTATTTGGCTATTTTGCCTGAAGCATTAATGTTTACAATAATAAGTGGACAATCTAAAAGGAACAAAGAGTAGACTCCTTGTCTATGGACAAAAAAATCATCAAGGTCTGATAAAATGAAAAGTACAGCACAACGCAAAGGGTGCTATGTAACGGGATATGAAGGAGAATATTATCATGAAGAAACCGATTTTAGTGGTAATGGCGGCAGGGATGGGTAGTCGCTACGGAGGTCTTAAGCAAATTGATCCAGTAGGGGCTAATGGCGAAATTATCATGGATTACTCTCTGTATGATGCTCATAAGGCAGGCTTTGAGAAGGTGATTTTTATTATTCGGCGGGAGCGTGAAGCTGATTTCCGGCAAGTGATTGGAGACCGGATTCAATCCGTTTTTGAGGTTACTTATGTTTATCAGGAAGTTGATTCTTTGCCCGCGGGTTTTACGGTTCCGGAAGGCAGAGAGAAGCCCTGGGGAACGGGACATGCGGTGCTTTGTGCCGAGGCGGCTATTGATGCCCCTTTTGTAGTCATTAATGCCGATGATTTTTACGGCCGTCAGGCTTTTGCCAGCATCTTTACTTTCCTCTGTCAGCAGGAGACAAGCAATACTATTCCCTACTCCTTTGGAATGGTAGGGTATCAGCTCCAGAATACATTGACTGAAAATGGACACGTAGCTCGAGGCGTTTGTGAATTGGAGGGTGATAAATTAGTATCCATTACTGAACGTACCCGTATTGAAAGTCGGCCGGAAGGGGTCGCTTACACGGAGGATGGTGAACACTGGATACCTTTAGCCAATGATACCACTGTTTCCATGAACTTATGGGGCTTTAGTGCTGACTTTACCCAGGAATTAAAGAAAGACTTTAAGCGCTTTTTGACACAGGCGGTTTCTCAAAATCCGTTAAAGGCTGAGTTCTTTTTGCCTTCCGTAGTAAATCAATTACTGCTGGAGAAAAAAGCTCAGGTCAAGGTATTACTCTCCGCTGATAAATGGTATGGCGTTACTTACAAGGAGGATAAACCACTGGTTTGTGCAGCGGTGAAAAAGATGACGGAAGAGGGCTTATATCCTTCAAAACTTTGGTAAAGAAGGCGGTGAGATGATGCAGCAAGCCGAATATGAACAAATCAAAGGCATTTGTAATCAGTTTCCTTTGCCGGGAATTTGGGTAGGGGTGGCACCCTACGGTGCCGGGCATATTAATGATACCTATGCGGTGTATTATCAACTGGAAGATGGTAAAACAAAACGCTATATTCTGCAGCGAATTAACCAAAGAATCTTTCGGGATGTGGAAGTGCTCATGAACAACATTACCGGTGTAACGGATTTTCTACATGGTCAAATTAAAGCAGCCGGGGGCGACCCTTGGCGAGAGACTCTCAATGTCCTTCGCACGAAGACGGGTCAGCCTTAT
The DNA here is from genome assembly GCA_964518595.1 of uncultured Oscillospiraceae bacterium. GTDB lineage: Bacteria > Bacillota > Clostridia > Saccharofermentanales > Saccharofermentanaceae > CAZFHA01. The sequence continues at coordinate 6,377 of CAZFHA010000016.1, read as the reverse complement.
TTTACAGATGAACAGAAGGAGGCTTGGCGCCTATACCCCTTTATCGAAAATACCCTTTGTCTGCAGTTAGTAAGCCAGCCAGAGGACTTCTATCAGTCGGCGCGTGCTTTTGCCTTATTTCAAAAACACCTAGCAGCTTATCCTGCCAAGGAACTTTCGGAGACCATACCCTTTTTTCATGATACACCGAAGCGATTTCGAGATTTTCAGGCTGCCGTTACCCTAGACACTGTGGGAAGAGCCGAAGCTGTGGCGGAAGAAATTGCTTTTGTTCAGCAGCGGGAGCAGGATTGTGGGATTTTGACCGATCTTTTGACCCGAGGAGAACTTCCTTTACGGGTAACTCATAATGATACGAAACTAAATAATGTTTTGCTTGATGAGAACAGTCGAAAAGCTGTCTGTGTGATTGATCTTGATACGGTAATGCCTGGTCTCTGCCATTATGATTTTGGAGATTCGATTCGCTTTGGAGCCAGCTCTGCTGCGGAGGATGAAGTTGATTTGACTCAGGTAGAGATGCGTCTGGATCTGTTTACAGCCTATACAAAGGGATATCTTGAAATTTTAGGGACAGTACTCAGTCCTAAAGAAATCCGGTACTTGGCCTTTTCGGCCAAACTGATGACCCTGGAATGTGGGATGCGGTTTTTGACAGATTACTTGTCAGGCGATATCTACTTTAAGACCAAGCGACCGGGTCATAATTTAGATCGGGCGCGTAACCAATTTAAGCTGGTGCAAGACATGGAAGCTAAGATGAGCCAAATGGAAGCGATTGTTCTTTCTCAGTCGGTACTCTCTGGTTCTGCGGACGGCTGAGGTTTTCGTTGCCGCCAGAGCAATAATTCTTTGTTAAGAATCCCTCCTAAGAGAATGGCGTAGACACAAAAATAAATCCAAAACATTAGCAGTACAAAACCGGCTAAACTGCCATAGATAATGGAATAGCGGCCAATATTGCTAACATAAATAGAAAAACCTGACGAGAGGGCGATCCAAGCACCGGCTGAAAAAATTGCTCCGGGAATACCCTGCCTAAAAGGGCTGGGTGAGGGTGAGGCGCTACGATAAATAAATAGAAATACAAGGAATAAATAGGCAAACGCCAGCAGCATTCGTACACCTAAACTAAAACCTTCTGATATAGAGGTGGAAGTCCATGTTTCGATTTGCTCTATGATGATTCCACCGAAGGAGAGCAGTAGTAGAACCAACAGCAGAGAGAGACTGAGTAAAAAGGTAAAGAGTAATGCCAGGGCGCGCCATAAAATAAAAATGGGGCGTTTTTGATTGTGACTGGTTTCATAAACCAAGCGTATCGATTGAAAAAGCACACTAAAACCCTTGGAGGCCGCCCACAAAATCGTGATAGAGCTGACTGACAAAATAGGGATGGATCGTTGCTCAGACAAAAAATCTTGGAGAACAGCCTCAAGGGATTGGTAAATACCTTCCGGTATCATTGTACTTAGATATTGTAACAGGATATCTCTTACCCCCATAAAGTTCCCAATTAAGCTGGTTAAGCTGACTAAAAATAAAACCAGTGGGAAGAGAGCGGTAATAAAATAGAAGGAGATTCCGGCTGAAAGCGTATTGATATGTAAGTTAGCGGTACGCTTAGCAATTTGCAGAATAGGAAGCCAGCGAGGATGAGTAAGACGCTCTTGTAAAGGGGTTAAACGATTTTGAATTTTGCCCTTAATTTTTGAAAGCACTATCTGATCCTCCTAAAGTTATGCTGAGGATTATCCCTAATGAATAGTATATCATACCCCCAAGGCGCCTTTGGCTAGTATTCTTAGAGTTCAAGGGCTATTTCTGGAAAAATTTTCTGGATAAACAGATAAATTTCTTCCCAACTTTTTTGTGTCTCAGCTTCAAAACGAATGGTAATAGCCTCTTCCGTAACAGATTTACGCACCAGTAGCCAGCCCTGAGGAAAGACGATCCGGATACCGTCAACTTTTGTAACTGGGAGCTGAGCCTCTTGGGCTTTTTGGAGAAGTTGGGCTAGCTTATGATCCCTTTGATCATAGGGGCAGGCCAAACGTAGATCCGGTGACAGAAAAGTAGTTGGGATCTGGGTGACTAAAGCAGAGAGGGGCTGCTTTTTCTGTGTGAGTATATTACCTAAAACCAGAGTGGCGTATAGCCCGTCGTCGTAGCCTAAGGCTTCAAAAAAGAAGTGTCCGCTGATTTCTCCCCCCAGAGCAGCCTTATTTTCTAAGAAGGTTTTTTTAATGTAGGCGTGACCACTTTTTTCCGGCAAAGGGGTGCCTCCTAATTGGCTAATAGCTTGAGGGACGATGAGGGAAGATTTCAGGTCATATACTACAGGCTGAGGTTTTTGGGCGAGAAATTTATGAATCAGTAGGACAAAACTCTTTTCACTGGGCACAACTTGCCCCTGCTCGTCTACAAAAACTACCCGGTCGCCATCACCGTCAAAGGCAGCACCCAGATCGGCTTTTGATTCTTTGACTGCGGTGCAGAGTGCCTCTAAGTGACTATATACGGCGGGATTCGGATCACGGTTAGGAAAACTGCCATCAAATTCACAAAATAAAGGAATCACCTGATACCCCATTTGGGTCAAGATTTCCGGGGCTAAAGCAGATGTGGCACCATTACCGGCATCAACCACAATCTTTAATGGTTGTTGGGTAGTCAGCCGGGGGAAGTGCTGGGCAATATGTTGCTTGTAGGCCTCCTGGACATCTATTTCTGAATACTTCCCGGGAATTTTCGCCTCGAAATTCGTTTCTTGGGCAAGCTCTTCAATTTTGCCAATATCCTCGGGTGTAACGGGGTATTTACCTAGCATGAGTTTGAAACCATTATACCGGGGTGGGTTATGGGACGCTGTTACCATAACTCCACCATCTAACTGTAAATGTTTTATCGCAAAGTAAAACACCGGTGTTGGTAAGATGCCAATGTCTACTAGAGTAATCCCTCCATCTAAAAGACCTTCCCTCATGCGGCTTTTAAGCACCGGGGTAGAGAGGCGTACGTCTCCGCCCAGGGCTAAGCTTTTATTAGGTGCAAAGCGTGCAATGGCACGGCCGATGTTATAGGCGATTTCTTCATTTAATTCCGAGGGATAAATACCTCGAATGTCACATTCTTTATATATGCTCACAGGCTTTCCTCCTAATCTAGTTTATAAATTAATGGCAAAGTTTTTTTCACAAGCTTGCTTAAACTGGGCATAGATTTCCTGATACTGAGGCACCCATTCTTTTCTAGGTTGAATCTTTTGCTCAATACGAATCATCCGGTCGGCAGCCTCACTTAAATCAGAGTAATACGTACCCGTGGCAGCTAACAAAGCACTGCCCATAGTCGCGTCAACAATCGCCGGTACTTGTAGTTCCTTATCTAAAATTGAAGCGCGTATTTTTAGCCATGGAAGAGAACGGCTGGCGCCTCCGGCACTGTAAAGGGAGGAACCAATCTGACAGCCGCTGGCCTGGCTCTTTTCATAGGCTAGTTTTTCGACAAAGGCAACTCCTTCTAGTAGAGCGGTATAATGTATTTGAGGATTAGAGATATCCCCTTCTATAAAACCTTGTGCCTTCGGAGAAACAAAGGGATAACGTTCACCGATACCTGTTAGCGGATAGCTTATCACCCCTGTCGGTGCCAGCGCCAAAGCTCTTTGATCCAAAAAACTGAACTGATCGGGGGCAAAGTCTTGGTGGAGACAAAGACCACCAACATTAGATGCACCGCCGGTTAACCAAGTTTTATCCGGTAACAGGTGGCAATAACTGCTGCCTTGAGGATCAATAATAATCTGCGAGGAAACACCCTTAAGAACTAAAGTTGTGCCCAAAATACTAGCCCAACGTCCTGTCTTCACTGCTCCGGCGGCCAGAGCCGAGGCATAGCCGTCGGTAGCACCACTAACCATTCTGGTCTGGGGCGAAAGTCCTAGTTCAAGAGCTTCGGGACTTTCTGTAAAGGCGTAGGCGGTTCCCGGTGATACTATCTGGGGAAATTTCTTCCGATCCAGACCCAAAGGGGAGAAAAAATCTGGCCATTGGTTATCTAAAGGGTCATAACCGGTTTTTAAGGCGTTGGAAAAATCACTAACACCCCATTCGCCGCTGAGTTTAGCGGCAACATAGTCACTTTGGTGAATGAAGTAACGGCAATTTTCGTAGGTCTGAGGGGCATGATTTTTCAGCCACAGAATTTTGGGCAGGGCAAAGGAACTATTAAACCGAAAACCATATTTAGCCTCATGACTCTGAGCATATTCGCGTAGCTGTGTTGTCTCTTCCAGGGCGCGGCTATCATTATACATAATAGCATCGCCTAAGGGATTCCCCTGACCATCTACAGCGAGAATTGTACCGGAGGTACCATCAATACACAGGGCAGAGAGTTGTTCCCCAGAAAAACCAGCTTGATGAAATTTTTGCAAGGTCTCTCGAATGACTTGCTGGCTAACTTGCCACCACATTTGTGGGGACTGAGAGACAAAGCCAGGCTCAGTACTGGTGTTGAGCTGGGGGAAGCTATAAGAGCAACCGGCTATTTTTTCTCCTTTGTCGGAAACAATCAGACTGCGCACTCCCTGGGTACCGATATCTATACCCATAAAGTAGGATTCCTTTAGGTCGGACGACTTTGCCATAGACAGTACCTCCAAACTTTCCCATGTTTCTGCATACGATTCTACTCTTTGGCTCTACTGCTGACAAGGGAAGGTGAGGAAAGTCAATGATAAATTGATTTCTGATTAAAAATAGAAACCAAATTAGCAAAAAATTCTTTGTTAAACTTTCAAATTCCTCTCGGAAATATAGTTCTTTTGTTTCATAAAGAAAAGGGCTAAGCCTAGTATTTTTAGGATATAATAAAAAATACCTAAGTTATAGTAGGTAGAAATGGTAGGTGATCTATGTCTTATTTAGAAGAAATGTTAGCTTTCAATCAGCGGTTTGTGGCCGAGAAACAATATGAACCCTACTGCTCTACCAAGTATCCTGACAAAAAAATGGCTATTGTATCTTGCATGGATGCCAGGCTTACAGAACTTTTGCCAGCGGCTCTAAATATTAAAAATGGCGATATTAAAATGATTAAGAATGCCGGAGCACTCATTACCAATCCCTTTGGTAGTGCCATGCGCAGTCTCTTAATTGCGGTTTACGAGCTGGGAGTGGAGGATATCTTAGTTATCGGTCATCATGATTGTGGGATGCAGAATTTAAAGGCAGAGCAGATGACAGCGAAGATGATTAAGCGGGGGATTGATCCGGAAATGATCCATCTGGTGCGCTACTGTGGCACAGATTTAGAAGGCTGGTTGGAGGGCTTTGGCAAGGTAGAGACCTCTGTGGAAAAAACAGTCGAACTTATTCTGACTCACCCCTTAATGCCCAAAGATATCCGCGTACATGGTTTTACCATTGATCCTGTTAGCGGTAAGCTGGAACAGATTATTAGTTCTGTTAGTGACAGCCGTAAGGATAAGCAATAATTTTTCATTTCGAGGGGAGTATATATGTCATTAGTTTCTTTAAAATGTCCGAATTGTAATGGTGATATTAATTTGGATGATAGCCAGGAAATTGGCTATTGCATGTACTGTGGTAGTAAAGTCAGTCTTAAGGATCCGACGTTGTCCCTAAACATTAACGTCACGGGAAAAGTCTCCGTAGAGGGGGTTCCCAGCGTAGATAACTTGCGCTTACGGGCTGAGGAGTTCTCGAAACAGGGCGACGAGGAGATGGCTACCCAATATTATAATAAGATTTTAGATATTGATCCGGAAGATCAGGAAGCCCGGTTGAAAGTGCAGTCGGCTCAGTTTAAGCTTGGTGGTTATAAACTGGATTGGCAAAATATAAGAAAGATTCATACTTATGTGGCTTCAGGTCAGAAGATTGCTGCTATCAAGGAGTTTCGGGAACTAACCGGTGCGGATCTGAAAACTTCTAAGGATATTATTGACGAACTGGTGGTTGACCCTCGGCTGGTCGATCCAGAATCTATCAAGCAAGAGGGCAAAAAGGGGGCATGCTACATTGCTACAGCGGTGTATGGTTCTTATGATGCCCCGGAGGTTTTGCTCTTTCGCAGTTTCCGTGATCGGGTTATGCTCAGATCTTGGTGGGGAAAGCCGCTGGTTAGAATCTATTATTTTTGCAGCCCACCATTAGCCAAGAGACTTAAGAATATGCCAAGAATCAATGGGCTGGTTCGCCGAGGGCTGGATCGATGGGCGGAAAAACTTAAAAATAGTTAAAACCAGCTTAAACTTGATTTTGGAGCAGAGAGTGTAATAACTCTCTGTTTTTTTGGTGTGCCCGACATGGTCGATAACTTGGTGGTGAAAGTCCACTACAGACTTGACA
>CAZFHA010000015.1:0-98492 GCA_964518595.1 uncultured Oscillospiraceae bacterium | reverse complement strand
GCATAGCAGGTGGTTTTTTGTCTCGACTATCGCCTCGACTGGCTTAAGCCTACAACAAAAAAGGAGACCTAGCGGCACTCCTCTTTCACTCCAACTATATGACAAGCCAAAATTATTTGTTCTCCATTCTCTTACGGAACTTATCAACCCGACCGCCAGCATCAATAAATTTCTGCTTACCGGTATAAAAGGGGTGACACTTAGAACAAATGTCAACGTGTAGGCTGCTCTTGGTGGAAGTAGTCTCGAAAGTCTCACCGCAAGCGCACTTAACAGTAACCTTCTCAGTTTTAGGGTGGATTCCCTCTCTCATGTGTTTCACCTCTCATCAAAAGGTCGGCGCGTATCAACGATGTGCAATACGTATGCCAAACCGGACTAAATATGTGCATTAAATATGGTACTACGTACAGACAAGCCTGTCAACACCAAAAGAACGCATTCTTTTTGGTTCTGCCCGATCTTCTCTACCTAGAATTGTTGTTTCCATTATTGTTGTTATTGCCATTATTGCCGTTTCCATTATTACGGACACCACGCATGGCCTCAAAAACAGCTTTGTCAGAAAAAGAAACGTTTACCGACTGAACAAATTGATGATTACTTACCGTTTTCATTAATAGACTAATAATCATCTCAGTAACCGCTGCCGTATCCAGCTGGCTAAAGGCTTTTCTGATGGTCCAAACAGCGTCTAACTCGGTAGGAGTCAAGAGCAATTCCTCTCGACGCGTGCCGGATTTATTAATGTCAATTGCAGGGAAAATGCGCTTCTCTGAAAGTTTACGATCCAGATAAACTTCCATGTTACCCGTGCCTTTAAACTCTTCAAAAATAACTTCATCCATACGTGAACCGGTATCAATAAGGGAGGTAGCTACAATCGTTAAGCTTCCACCATTTTCAATATTACGGGCAGCACCAAAAAAGCGCTTAGGGCCATAAAGTGCACCCGGATCAAGACCTCCGGATAAGGTTCGACCGGTAGGGTTAATGGTTAGGTTATAGGCTCGAGCCAATCGAGTAATAGAATCCAGAAGAATCACTACATCTTGACCTAATTCAACTAACCGCATGGCTCGCTCCAAAACCAGCTCTACAATCCGGACATGATTCTCCGGTGTTTTATCAAAAGTAGAGTAAACCACCTCACCGTTAATAGAACGCTGCATATCAGTTACTTCTTCTGGTCGTTCATCAATTAGAAGCACAATTAATTTCGCTTGAGGATTATTTTGAGAAATAGAATTAGCAATTTTTTGAAGTAAGATTGTTTTACCGGCCTTAGGCGGAGAAACGATCATGCCACGCTGTCCTTTACCAATGGGAGCAACTAAATCAATAATTCTTGTAGAAAGCTCACTCTTATCCGTTTCCAGAATAAACTTTGTCTCTGGATAAATAGGGGTAAGCCTATCAAAGTGCGGACGACGAATCATACGCTCAGGAGGCAAGCCATTAACTTGCTTAATATATTGGAGAGCATGGTAACGATCCGTATCTCTCTTGGGTCGGCTCGGCCCTTCCACATGATCTCCGGTTCTGAGGTTAAACCGCCGGATATATTGATTAGGAACAAAGAGATCGTTTTGACCTTGAAGATAATTCTCCCGTCTTAAAAAGCCGTAGCCCTCAGGCATAATTTCTAAAATACCGGAATAAATTTCTTGAGAGACATCTTTCGGACGAAAGGTTCTTGGTAAAGTACCATCTTCCTTGCCTTCACTCTTGACACCCTCTTGGTTTTCGCCCTCCTTGGTGCGCTCTTCAGTCGAGACCTGTTGCTCACTTTCTGAACTGGCTTTAACCTGAATCTCTTGGGAAGCAGTAGCCTCTTCCACTCCCCGAGAAGAAGCCTGCTCCTTTGAATGACTTTCGACCTTTATCTCTGCTACATCGTCTTTAGGTTTGATGATAACGGACTGACGCTTACCCTTATTTAGAGGCTGAGTATTGACATCTTTGCTGGTCACCTTATCCGGCTGAGAATCAGAAGCCGAATTGACAGCCAGATTGGGATCGCTGCTTTCTACTTTAGAATGGGACATTTCCGCCATAACCAAAGCAGGTTGATCTTCTGCATGGCTCTTAGCTTCAGCTTCTGGCACTGGCGAATCGGAGACCGAAGTCCTTGTCATAAGCGGTAAAGGAATCTGTTCCGGACTGGCGGCTTCTGTAGCTTTCTTTCTGGGGCGTCCCCGTTTCTTAGGTGCAGGTGCTACTACTTCTGCCTCAGAAGTATTCACCTCCGGAATAGACTTTTGAGCTTCATCTGCTTTGGAATCAAGCTGTTCTATTGTATCTCCAGGTAAATCGGAAGGCAAAAAAAGTTCGGACTGATCCGGTTGGGAAGAAGCTATTTCTTCACGTATATCTTCTTTGGGGGATTTCTTCTTTGTTCCTGATACCGTTTTAGCTTTGCTTTTGGTTGTTTTAGCAGGACTTACCTTCTCCGGTGAAGCTTTTGTAGTACTTTTCTTATCCTTGGAAGGGGCAACTTTTCGCCCTGGTTTTGTAGACCTTGAGGATTCTTCTTGCATAATAGCAGTTTCGGCAGGGGGAAGAGTACTTTTATTTTCCGCCACATCTACTTGCTCTTCTTTTGCCTGCTCCTCGGAGATGGCTTCAATTAACATATCGGTAGAATCCAGCAGAGCTTGATCCGCAGCTTTCTGCTTATCACTGGATGGCGAAATCTCCTGACTTTGTCGCTCCTGTTCTTGCAGCAAATCTATGAGTTGATCCTTAGTCATTCTATTAGCTTTTTCAACAGATAATATGCCAAACAAACTGGCAATTGCCACAAGATCCTTTTTTTTCTTCTGGGAGAAATTATCAGCAGACTCCATTCTTCACCTCAGTTTATAAATTTTCAACGCACAAATATACAATATTGAATCACTAAAGCCCTGAAATTCTATTTCTTCCTTTTTCAAAATCAATCAATAGAAAGGGGGATTTATGTGTCAAAAAACCCTTCAAAAATCTTCTCAAACAACCCAAAATGGGGAGTGATCGTAATGATTATACAGAGATCGTGCTTAGAGTAGAATGCTGTCATTATAAAATGTCGAACCCATTACGTCAAGATGAATTTATCCTTTTTAGAAAAATTTATTCATATTTGTCAAAAAAATTTTCATATTTAGGGATAATAAGAAAAGTACCGCTATCTGAAATCCAGTAATAGCAGTACTTTAACTCAATCCAAAATCCTATCTGTAAATGCAAGAACCGAGGGGCAATCTTCACATTTAAAGAAACCGCCTCCCGACCTATTGCTAATCGTATCAACTGGGACAAAGGCTCCAAAAATGAAACAAGCTAAGCATCACCAAGAGCCGCAAACTTATCCATCATATTTAAAGCTTTACCCGTTCCAATAGCTACGCAACTTACAGCGTCGTCCGCAACAAAAACATCAATACCAATCTTCGTAGCTAACATCCTGTCTAACCCATAGAGTAAAGCTCCGCCACCAGTCATTACAATACCCCGCTGGCTAATATCTGCCATCAGTTCTGGCGGTGTCCGCTCCAGCACAGAGTGAACCGCTTCAAAAATCTGGGCGACAGGTTCTTCCAGTGCTTCCAGCATTTCTGTTGATGAAACAGTCACTGTCGCGGGTAGTCCGGTAATGAGATTACGCCCACGAACATCCATGGTGGCTTCTTCCTCCCTCGGATAGGCACAACCAATCTGAATCTTTAGCTCCTCGGCGGTTCTTTCACCAATTAAAATATTATGTTTCCGGCGAACGTGCTTAATGATAGCCTCGTCAAACCGATCTCCAGCTACTTTTAAAGAATAATCTACTACCGGCTCACAAAGGGAGATAACAGAGATATCTGTGGTACCACCACCAATATCTACAATCATCGAACCACAGGCCTTCGTAATATCAATTCCTGCACCAATAGCAGCAGCAATAGGCTCTCTAATCAAGAAAACATCCTTAGCCCCGGCATGACGACAAGCGTCTTCTACCGCCTTTTGCTCAACAGGGGTAATAACAGACGGAACACAAACTACAATGGTGGGCTTAAAGTAGGTGGCTCGAAGTCCTCGACAGACTCGACCAATAAAAGCCTTCAACATAACTTCGGTTACTTTAAAATCGGAAATAACTCCGTCTTGTAATGGCCGAATAGCCTCTACAACGCCCGGAGTACGCCCTAACATAAGGCTAGCGCTTTCACCTACAGCCAAAACCTTACCCGTCTTAGTATTAACAGCCACTACTGAGGGCTCTTTCAATACAACACCTTTGCCTCTAACATATATCAAAACACTACAGGTACCTAAGTCGATACCAATGTCCATGCCTAATCCCATTTTATTCTCCTTAAAATTAACCGTAAAGCAGGAAATCCAATGAGACTAATGATACAATAAAATAGGTTTCGATTCAATTGCTATATAAAAGAGAATTATATAGAATAAATATCAACTTGATTACAAATACTGAAATCATATATGTATGGAGATGATCTTGTGAAGAAAACTCTCGCCTGTTTCTTTCTTTTATTGGGTCAGATTGTGCGGCTTTTCCCCGAACAAATGTCCCCGGAACTCTATGGATTTTTCAGTATTTTGAGTAGCCTTGCCATTCCGCTTTTTGCATACCTATTTGTTTTGGGCTACCTCAAGACCAGCGACCAGAAGGGATATTTTTTGCGGCTACTGAGTCTAGCATTGATTGCCCATGGCTTACTTTTGGTTTCCTCCAGTTTTTTTTCTGCGCCCATAGCTATTTTTGCACTAAATCCTGTACTTCTTTTGTTATTAGGCTTTGCTCTTCTTTTGGGTTGGGAATTGCTTTTAAGTGTTCCCTTAGATCGAATTGCTTCCATGCGGCTACTTTTTGCTAATCCTCAAACGAAATCAACCCGGTTTGATCTTCGCATCGGAAATGGTCTAAGCTCCTCTATGCCTACCGTCTCTAATTCTTTTCAAAGCTGTCCTGCACCTTTTCGCTGCATTTTAGGTATTTGCTTTATAGCCTTATCTGTTTTTCTGGCGCTTTTACTACCTATACCATATGGATTAATGACACTTCTATCAATTTTTATTTTTTACGCTGCACAGGTGTATGCTCCTAAAGATAAAGTGCTTTGGGCTCTATTAGGTTATTCCGTAATAACAGCTATCTTTTTATTAACTCATTTTGTTAACACTCAGGAACTGTCCTACTATGGCGCTTCAATCGCAGCTTTTTTTCTCTGCGCACTACCGGATAACAGAAAGAGACCCAGTTCAGCGTTTCAATATAGCTTTTATCTTTTTTATCCACTGCACCTAGTAATTTTACTACTGATAAAGTGGTGTTTTTTCAAAACATAATAAGCTAGGATTTTCTTTGCACATGTATTTTAGCCGGTCTATCTGCTATAATCTTTGGAGGAAAGAAGCAGCGGAAGCTGTTGTCAGATAGCTAAAACTCTACTCGTTAATTTCGTATCAAAATATCAAATCATGTGGGAGATGAGATAATGGCATATTCAGTAGAAACCGATGGTAAGTGGCAGAAGAAATGGGAAGAAACTAAGCTCTATAAATATAACCCTGAAGGCGAAGGTGAAAAGCTCTATTGTATGGAAATGTTCTCCTATCCTTCCGGAGCCAATTTACACCTAGGGCATTGGTATAATTATGCATTGACCGATTCCTGGACAAGAATGAAGCGAATGCAGGGGTTCAATGTCTTTCACCCTATGGGTTTTGACGCCTTTGGGTTACCGGCGGAAAACTACGCCATTAAGACGGGTATCCATCCCCAGGATTCTACTTTGCAAAATATTAAAACCATGGAGAAGCAGCTTCGAGAAATGGGAGCTACTTATGATTGGGATTATGAAATTGCCACTTGCTTTCCCGAATATTATCGTTGGAATCAGTGGATTTTCCTCAAATTTTTAGAAAATGATTTAGCCTATAGAAAAAATGCCCCGGTGAATTGGTGCCCTAACTGCAATACCGTATTGGCCAATGAGCAAGTGGTGGACGGAGCTTGTGAACGTTGTAATACTGAGATAACCAGAAAGAACATGACACAATGGTTTTTTGCCATTACTCGCTATGCTCAAGAGCTCTTAGACTGCTTGCCTGCCTTGGATTGGCCGGATAAAACCAAGAAGATTCAGAGTAACTGGATTGGGCGTTCTGAAGGTGCTGAAATTTCATTTTTCTGCGAAAAGGACGGCAGCCAACTGTTGAATGAAGATGGTAGTCCCTTAACGCTAGAAGTCTTCACAACACGGGCAGACACCTTAATGGGTGTTACCTATGTGGTGGTGGCTCCAGAATCTGAACTTTGTGACTTATTAACTACCAAGGATCAAGCACAGGCGGTGGCTCTTTACCAAGAAACTACTAAGAAGGCCTCTGAGATTGATCGAATGTCTACCACTCGAGAAAAAACCGGTGTTTTTACCGGTGCTTATGCCGTGCATCCAATTACCCAGGAGAAAGTTCCGGTTTGGGCGGCTGATTATGTTATTGCTGGCTATGGTACTGGTGTAGTCATGGCTGTTCCAGCTCATGACGAAAGAGATTTTGAATTTGCCCAAAAATTCGCTTTACCCATCAAACGAGTAATTACTTCCGGCGGAAAAGACGAAGACCCACTTCCCTATTGTGAAAAGGGTATTCTTGTCCATTCCGGTAGCTTTGATGGCCTTACCTCTACCCAAGGTGCAGAAAAGATTGTTGCCAGTCTGCAAGAGTCCGGTTTAGGAAAAACCAAGATTAATTTCCGGCTTCGGGACTGGCTCATCTCCCGTCAGCGTTATTGGGGAACCCCCATTCCCGTCATTCATTGCCCCGACTGCGGAGTGGTTCCCGTACCGGAAGATCAATTGCCGGTGCTCCTACCCTATGACGTGGCCTTTACCCCTGACGGAGAATCCCCTTTGGCGAAATGTGACTCCTTCATTAATGTACCTTGCCCCACTTGTGGAAAAGCTGCCAAGCGCGATGCCGACACCATGGATACTTTTGTCGATTCATCCTGGTATGAACTTCGCTATCCAGACCCAAAGAATCAAAGTGAGCCCTTTAGTCGTAAGATTATTGACCGGATGTGTCCTGTAGACAAGTATGTAGGCGGACCTGAACATGCGGCCATGCACCTTCTTTACTCTCGTTTTGTTTGTAAAGCTTTACGTGATCTGGGGCTTTTAGACTTTGACGAACCCTTCACTTCTTTAGTTCATCAAGGTATCATTCTTGGACCTGATGGTAATCGGATGGCAAAATCTAAAGGAAATACTGTAGCTCCGGATGCGTACATTAACAAATATGGTTCGGACGTTTTCAGAACTTATCTCGCCTTTGGTTTTGCCTATACAGAGGGTGGCCCTTGGAGTGACAGTGGTTTGCAGGCTATTGTTAAGTTTGTTTCCCGAGTTGAAAGACTCGTAGAAGAGGTAAAAGACCTAAAGCAGAACAGACTGGCTTCCAAGAGCGCCAAGTTAAATGCCGGTAGTGAAGCCGCCAGGGAAAAAGAGTTACTCTACACGCTACATTACACCATAAAAGCCGTTACGCAAGATACTGAGCGCTTCCAGTTTAATACTTCCATCGCCCGTTTGATGGAGCTTTTGAATGCCCTGAATAAGTTCTCCGCTCAGGATAATCCAGAGATTTATATTCAGGCAACAGAGACATTACTCAAGTTATTTGCCCCCTTTGCCCCCCACTTCTGTGAAGAGCAATGGGAAATCCTTGGTAACCCCTACTCGATTTTCAACCAAACTTGGCCAGAGTTTGATCCTGAGGCACTGATACTGGATACCATTGAGTTAGCTGTACAAATTAATGGTCAAGTCAAGTTTCGGATTCAGGTCAAGAATGACGCGACAAAAGAAGAGGTGGAGGATCAAGTTAAAAATGACCCTCGTTTACAAGATTATCTCGGAGATAGAAAGATTGTAAAATTTATTTTTGTTCCCGGCCGCTTAGCCAATTTAGTAATCAAATAAGAAACCTATAAGAAAGGGCGCCGATAATTCGGCTAACGTGTATGAAAAAATATAAAATTGCTGTGATTCCCGGAGATGGAATTGGTCCTGAAGTTCTAAAAGAAGGCATGAAAGTCTTAGATCAAGTTGCCGCTCAAGATCAAGGTTTTGCTTTTGATTTCACCATTTTCCCTTGGGGCTGCGAGTATTATCTTCAGACCGGCCAAATGATGCCGGAAGATGGTATTGAGATTCTAAAAGAGTTTGATGCAATTTATTTAGGTGCAGTAGGGTTCCCTGGCGTTCCCGATCATATTTCGTTATGGGATCTGCTGCTTAAGATCAGGAAGAATTTTGACCAGTATGTCAATATAAGGCCCATAACCCTCTTAGATGGAGCCCCCTGTCCATTGAAAGATGCGCGGAAGCAGGATATTGATATGCTCTTTATCAGAGAGAACAGCGAGGGTGAATATGCCGGTGCCGGGGATTGGCTCTATCCCAATAAGCCTCATGAAGTGGTGCTGCAAAACAGCGTATTTTCTCGTTTTGGCACAGAGCGGATTATTCGTTACGCCTACGAAACGGCCAGAAAGCAAAAGCGTAGCCTGACCAGTATCAGCAAGGGTAATGCACTCAACTATTCTATGGTATTCTGGGATAAAATTTTCCAAGAAGTGGGGCAAGAGTATCCTGATGTAAAGACCTATTCCTATCTGGTAGATGCCGCCGCCATGTTCATGGTAAAACAACCCGAGCGTTTTGAAGTAGTAGTAGCTTCCAATTTATTTGGTGATATTTTAACTGATTTGGGAGCTGCCATTGCCGGTGGTATGGGCTTAGCCGCAGGTGCCAATATTAATCCAGAGAGAAAATTCCCCTCTATGTTTGAGCCGATTCACGGTTCCGCTCCTGACATTGCCGGTCAGGGCAAAGCTAATCCCCTAGCTTCTATCTGGTCAGCCAGTCAAATGCTAGATTTCTTTGGTCACGAAAATTGGGGCAAAAAGCTCTTAGACATAATGGAAGAACTGATGGTAGAAGCAAAGACCTTAACCCCTGATATGGGAGGAACTGCCACTACTTCAGAAGTAGGTGATGCGGTAGTGGCTAAAATCGCCGGAGCGAAGTAATTAGAATCCCTTATGCTCAAGACCTATTTCAGGCAAATTTCCAGAGATTTGCCTGCCTAAGCCAGATAGTTAAGACGCCAAAATGCCAGCATAATCTATCTGCAATCGTACTCGGATAGACAAAAGGAGGTAATACTATGTCCATGGATGTTTTTCTCAACTTCAACGGTAACTGCCGTGAAGCCATCGAATTCTATGCCAAAGTTTTTGATTGCCCCTCACCCCGGTTTATGACCTTTGGTGAAATGCCTGAAATGCCGGGAATGCCCTCCCCAGCACTGGAATGGAAAGATCTTATCATGTATTGCAGTTTACCGGTAGCCGGACACAACTTAATGCTTTCAGACACAACTCCCATGATGCCTTATCATCCCGGTAACAATATTAACATTACCCTTGGAAGTCTAAATAAGACCGATATTCTTACTTGGTTTGAAAGATTACGTGTCGGGGCTGATGTGCATATGGAACCACAAAAAACCTTCTGGAGTGATTGTTACTGTATGCTCACCGATAAGTTTGGTATCCCTTGGCAGTTAAGCTTAGACAGCGGCTCGCCCTTCACCTTTTAAAAGTAAGTAGAACAATTTTTTCTGTATAGAATTAGGTTTGTAAATTGGTGTTAGGTTTTCTGGTATTTCTTTTGATTTGTTCCTGTATACTAAGAATAGTGTACAGGAACAAACTGTTTGTAGCTGTCTTTTGAGCAGTAAACGCTTTGTTCTGAGATTGCGTTAGCGCAGAATACTTTATAAGGAGCATCTTATGCCAATCACAGATAGAAATACCGTAGAAAAATATTATCAATTCTTGCTGGAACGGAGCAGCCACTACGAAGGAATTTTTTTTGTCGGAGTTAAGACCACCGGAGTATTCTGTCGCCCTACCTGCCCGGCCAAGAAGCCGAACAAAGAAAATTGCGAGTTTTTCGCCTCCGCCCAAGAGGCACTACTGGCCTCTTATCGCCCCTGTAAACGCTGCCAACCATTAACTCTCCCCTCAGCGCTTTCCCCTGATGTAAAAAAACTCGTACAAGCTATTGAGGATAACCCAGAGAAACGTTGGAAGGATAGCGATTTTGATGAGCTAAGCATTCATCCCAATACCGCCCGCCGCCAGTTCAAAAAGCAGTTTGGGATGACTTTTATTGAATATTCCCGAGCAAGAAGGCTGGGAATTGCTTTTAAGCACATTCGCAATAATGAGCCGATCCTTACAGCCCAAATTGAATCTGGCTTTGAATCAAGTAATGGTTTTCGTGATGCATTTTCCAAAATAATGGGTGATCTACCCTCCCAAAGTCAAAAAATCCAAATTTTATCTTCGGCTTGGATTGAAACCCCCTTAGGCTCTATGTTGGCTATTTATGACGAGGATAGACTGTTTTTGTTAGAGTTTGTGGATCGGCGCGGGCTGGAATTAGAGATTAAGCGTTTAAGACAAAGATTACACGCCAGAATTCTGCCTGACAGAAAAGCTCTGATTCATGATTTAGAAAAGGCTTTGCAGAACTACTTTTCCGGAACAGCGCAGAAGTTCTCAATCCCTTTTCAGTTAGTCGGCTCCGATTTTCAAAAAAAAGTTTGGCATGAACTGCTTAAAATTCCACTGGGTGAAACCATCTCCTACAAGGAATTGGCAAAAAGAGTAGGAAATCCTAAGGCCTGTCGCGCTGTTGCCAATGCTAACGGGGCTAATCAACTGGCGATATTGATTCCCTGTCACCGAGTTATTAGCAGTGATGGCAGTCTGGGTGGCTATGCGGGAGGGATTGTAAGGAAGGAGTGGCTACTGAAACATGAAAAAGCAATGGCCAAATCTAATGAATTTACAGCTCAGGCTGTACAGGCTTCCAAATAGCTATTTTCCAAAACCTATTGACAAAACACGTCAAAAATCTTAAAATATATCCTGCACGTCAGAGAGATTCCTTTGATATGCAGGGAGTCGGGCCGATTTAGCTCAGTTGGTAGAGCAGCTGATTTGTAATCAGCAGGTCATCAGTTCGAGTCTGATAATCGGCTCCAGAAGAACACCTCGAAACCCTAGCGGTTTCGGGGATTTTTTTTGTATCTTTTTCAGAGGGTGTGTGTCGTTCTGTCCCGTTTTCTGTCCCGTTTTGAAAAATCCTCTGCTCTTTAGAGTAAAAATATGCCCCTTGGAAATCACGACTTCTTTCCAAGGGGCGTTTCTATTCATATAACAGAACAAGTAGAACCACTTTTAATACAGGATTACGTCCCTAACAGCCAACTCCACTCTTAATCCACCAGAATTGATAAAACTAATTTCAATCTTCTCCAGTGCCTCCAAGGAAAAAGTGCCTTCTTCCAGAGAAACCTGAAATTCCTTGTCCTCTTGTAGAGCTATGTTAATAGTTAGCGGGTGATAGCGAAAGGCATTAGAACTAGCTTTTAAGCGGTTAATAAAATTAATTTGCGGCTTTAGCTGTCTCAGCCCTGAAGAGCTAACTAAGGTTATAATTGGGTTAGGGTTATCCTTCTCTTCCAAGAACTCATTCTCATAGTCTAGGGCAAGGAAAAGATCTGTCACCCCCTTAATGGGCATAACCGGCCGAAAGGTAAAAGTACTGGTTTGATCTTTTTTATCTTGGACCAAAAACGGTTTCCCGGCCAGCTCAAAACTATGTAAGTCTTCCGACACCCAGTCTAATTGAAAGTCTATACCTTGGGGCTTTACAATTTGCTCCCAACAGAAAAAGTTTACACTCTCTCCTTCTGTTTCTATAAGGGTAATTGGTGTAAGTCCCGGACGTTTAAAGCTGTAGGTAAAAACAGCCCCTTCTCCTTCATCTTGATTATGCACTTGCCAAGTGTAAGAACAATTTGGTCGGGGATTCTTTACGGCCAATCGAAGCTCTTTACCGGTAAAAAACGCCTCCGGCAAAAGCACTTGAAGGCTCTGCTCCTTCTGACTCCCTTTGCAAAAACAAATGGTATCCGTTTGCTCCGTCAAAAAAAGTTCATCTCCCTGATTATTCGTAATTTGATTCTCGTAGAGGAAAACATGGGAGGCTTTTTCCATATATATACCATGCCCCAAATGCCCTCTGGCATCATTTTGGTTGTGAGCAATCAGATTATTTTTCACCACCCAATTTCGAACACAGTCCTGAGCTAAACCCTTAATGGCAATTCCCGGTCCCCGGTTATGGCAAATCCGGTTCCCTTCTAAGACAAAATTCTTGCCTGTGCCATTAGCCACGGCAATACCGGCGTTACCAAAGTTTTCTGGGGCATTGCTGAAGCAGGTACCATTATACTCAATAATATTATCCTTAAGAATTGTATTATCAGAGTTTCCTAGCCAAAAGCCGTAGCTAGAGTAGCTAACAATGTTTCTTACGTAAGTATTCCCCTGATCCCAAGCCTCAATGGCATTGTTATTGGCAAAAGAAGTGTCATTACCTTCAAAATAATTGCCGGTAGACATCCAGTGGTTCAGAGATCGAATAAAGAGACCATCGCCGCCGTAACGCATGTCATTATTAATAAAGCGATTGTCATTTGAACCGGTTTCAATCAAGACACTGCTGGAATCCCGCGCATGAACTTCTCCGGGATTAATTCGTAATCCCCAGCTAAAATCATTGTTCTCAAAATGATTCTCACAGGCACGCCAGAGCCGTAGCCCCACGTTGGAAGTATGGGAAAAATTATTATCCAGCACCCGGTTCTTATGGCTATAACGCAGAACCAAAGCACTCCAGACTTCATTGGCACGGTTATTTTGTAGTAAACATCCATGACTATTTTGAAGTATAAAGCCACCCAGGTCGTCATGTTCATCCCAGCCATGATCTGGATTATGATAATTATAGGAACAATCGTTATCTAGTAGCTGACAGTCTTTGGCATCCTCTAATAAAATACCAATTTCAAAATTCTTTAGCTGCAGACCCTTAATCGTGACCCCAGATCGTCCAGAACAGGTTAAACCAATTCCGTTATATCCCAGTGCCTCATTCCGTCGTCCGCCATAGCCATAAGAAAACTCTTTGTGTTCACTGGCAGTGTTCTGAGTGCCCTTGGCCTTACCGCCAATAATAACGGCACCATTACCATCAAGAGTAATATTATCTGCGGCAATGGTAATGCCGTCCTGTTCAAAAAACTTATATACACCGGGTTGAAAGGTAGTATCCTTGGTGATTACCATTCCTGGTGTGGGAATTATCCATTCTGTCATTACTTACCCCTTTACTCCGGACCCCACCACAGAGGCCATGAAGTGTTTTTGCATTGTAAAAAATAAAATCAGTAGTGGCAGTGTTGTGATAATGGCAGCCGCCATTCTGGTGGATGCCATATTGGCATATTTATTGCCCATCATACTAGCCAGCCCTTGGGAGAGCAAATAACTATTATTATTTTGAATTAATAACTTTGGCCAGATATAGCTATTCCACTGTCCCATAAAGACTAAAATACCAGCAGAAATTAACGGGGCTTTAGAGAGAGGGATAACAATTCTAAAGAATACGCCAACGCGGGTTAAGCCATCAATTTCCGCAGCCTCTTCCAGATCCTTGGGAAAGGACAAAAAGAACTGGCGCATCATAAAGGTAAAATAGGCGGAAAAAATAAAGGGGAAAATTAAGCCCATCAAGTTATTACTTAAGCCTAAGAATTTACTAATCATAATATACTTAGGCACCAAGGTAATCTGAACCGGTATCATCATAACCATCAGGAGCATGGTAAACCATACTTTTTTCAGCGGAAACTCCATTCGGGCTAAGGCGTAGCCTCCAGCAGAAACAATAATTAAGGTCAGAGCCGTTACTGAAGTGGCTACTACTACCGTATTCATAAACCAAGAAACCAGATTAACTGCATTATCGGTTTGGTTCCCAAAGAGCAATGTTCCATAGGCCGCCAGAGATAAGTTATCTAAGCTAAAGGTCATAGAGTAAATGTCCGAGCCCTTACGCAGAGATGCCATAATGGTAAAAAGATAAGGATATAGAGTTATTACGGCAAATATCAGCGATAGGATAAAACCAAATAGCTTCAAAAAAGAAAAGTTTTTTTCTTTTCGCATATAGTCTCCTCCAATCTTTCATAGAAATAAAAATTTTGAGCCAACAAGCTCCCTTAATAGGTTTCATCCTTGAAGATTTTTCTTTGAACTGCTGTAAATACTACAATGATTATCAGCAGCAAGAAAGATACAGCCGAGGCTCGCCCCATTTTATTTTGAGTCCAACCCACATCATAGACATAGTAAACCACCGTCCACAAGTTGCCTCCAGGGCCCCCGACGATAGGCGATTCGCCTGATTGAGATAAGATTTGCATAATATCAAAAACTTGCAAGGCACCAATAAAACCGGTGGCCATGAGAAAGAAAGTTTTATTATTCAATAGCGGCAAAGTTATATGAAAAAAACTTTGGCTAGGACTGGCTCCATCAATACTGGCAGCTTCGTAGACCTCTTGCGTGATTTCCTGAAGACCTGCCAAGAAAATAAGCATTGAATATCCGGCTCCCACCCAAACTGTCATAATAATAGCCAAGGGCATAACATATTCAGGGCTAACCCGCCAGGTTTTTTCGGGAATACCAAATAAACTTAAAAACTGTAATACTAAACTACCTTTACGAAACAAAGCGTCGAAAATAATAACCAGAACGGCTACAGAGGTTATATTGGGGATAAAATAGGCGGTTCGGTAAAATGACTTCCCCCGTAAACTGTTAGCAATCAAGGCAAAAGCTAAACCAAATATATTCGTTAACACCACGGTAAAAAAGGCAAAGACCATAGTCTGAATTACAGAACGCTGGAAAGTGGAGTTATTTAGCGTTATAGCAAAATTATTGAAGCCAATAAACTTTAGTCCACTTGCCACCGGGTTAAATAAGTTGTGCTCAAGCAAATTGTAATTAGTAAAGGATAAAATCAGTGCAGCGACTATGGGAATAATCATCCAAAACACCAGATAAAAAATCGTTGGAGTCATAAAAATATAGGCTGCGATGGTATTATTTCGAGCCAAACGGCTCCGTTTTTTTCTCATACACATTCCTCCATAAAAAGAGTCTCCCCCTATTAAAATAGGGGGAAACCATCGCATAAATTATTTAACAACAGCCTCTGGATTGTCTGGTGTCATATCATTTTCTTCCAGTTGCTCATTGATTTCTGCCTGAGCCTTCTCAAGTTCAGAAATAACCAGCGCCTCTACAGCGGCTTTATCAAAGCTACCCACAGTTACAGTTTCAAAAACCGTAAGAATAACATTGTCAATTTTAGCTGTCAGGTCAATTCCGCCGACTTTGTGGTCTGAGGAGGAGATAATGCCATTTTCAGCCGTCCATACAAAAGCGCTACGCTCATCTTTGTTGCCAAACCAGCTGTTAGCATAAAGTTCTGCCCATTCAGTTCTAGCAGGAATGCCTAAGCCACCAACCTCAGGACCTCTGGCATCCAGCCAAGCATCACCGGTGGTCATGTATTTGATGAAGGCAGCTGCTGCTTTCGCCTTGGCCCCGGTTAAATTCTTATTCATTACAACCCCTTGGTTGTACATTTCGCCACGAACTTTTCCATCACTGCCCTTAGGAACAGTCAAAGAACCATAATTTACTACCTTAGGTACAGCCTCTTCACCAATACCCTTATCGGTACGATAAATGGCTGTTGCCGTCCAGTCACCGCTAATAATCATGCCGACATTTCCGGCAGCTGCAAAAGCAGTTGTCTTATTACCTGGTTGTACCTCACCTTCAGGTACAATGTAGCCCTTGCTCTTATATTCGGCCATCTTAACAATGGCATCTGCATAGGCTTTTTGAGCAATGTTATTGGTCTGGTCTAAAGGAATACCACCTTCATTCCACATCATCCAAAGCCAATACATAGCGGCACGAGAACCCAGCACTACATAATCGTACTCATTGCCATCAGTGTACTTAACTTTTTTACCGGCAAAGGTTTTATGTAGTTTCTCCATGGCGGATTCAAACTCTGCCAAAGTCCAGCGGGTGTCTGAAGTTACTTCAATACCGGCTTCCTTAAACATGTCTTTATTGTAGTAAATTCCTACTACTGAGAATGAGTTAGGTACAGCATAGTACTGGTCGTTCTTTTTCCATACTTCGATGGTTGAAGGGATAAATTGATCCCAGAACTCGGCATCATAGTAAGAGTTCAAAGGTTGGATAACCGTATCTTGCCAAACGGAAGCTTTGCCTAAATCTAAATGAAAAACATCGGCACCCTCCCCATTGGCGATCTGGGATTTGAGAACTTCTTCCCAACCATCTTCACTCATTAACTGACCCTTGATAGTAACGGTGTTGCCGGTTTCTTTTTTGTACTCTTCGGTGAATTTGGCAAAAACCTCTTCCTGATTAGGAATTAAATCCCAATACTGATAGGATAGCTCAAAGCTTTCACCACCGGCATTAGCTGATGAACCAGCCGCACTTCCAGTTGTATCACCTTTGGATGTGGTTGTGGTGTCGTTATTACCGGAACAAGCAGCCAATAGACCACTGAGCATTCCTGCAGCTAAGATCACAGCCAATACTTTCTTGATTTTTGATGACATATAAAATCCTCCTTTTTCTATTTTTCTGTCTAGTCCCTGTTGTCTCTATCTAGAAGCCAAGCTTCGTGATATTTATGATTCGGTCTTTTCCTCAATCCAAACTGCCATGGCTCCCGGCTGCCGGTTATCCCAAGCATAATAGGGTATCCCTCTATAGCTGGATGAATTGTGAGTTAGAACAAGTGATAGAACCTCTTCCTCTAAGATTTGATCCTTTTCAATTGCCTCGGTCATATCTTTTTGATAGTGCAAAGTCTCCCAGTTTGGATTATCTATAGCTTCAAATGCATATACAATCGGTCCCCTCACAAAGGCAACTTTACCCTTATTACCTAAGACTAGAGGATGCGACTTGGTTACCCTAATAGGCATCTCCAGACAATACTCTAAGCTAAGCTCTTCCCCATCACAAGGGATTTCCAAATAGCCTGAGGAGTTAACTGTAACCCCAATAGAAGTTCCATCCTTATAGAGAGAAAAGTCTTTGCACCAATCAGGTACCCGCAGACGCAAAATAAAAGGAATCCCCACTGCCGAGACATTTATCTGAAAAGAACTCTCCCAAGGATAGTGTCCACTAATCTCGAAACTAGCCTCTTGCCCCTTGAAGGCAAAGTTTCCCTTGGAACTAATAAACTGATTAAGAATAAGGCCCTTTTCATCTAAAGCCCAAATATAATTACCAATGGCCGGTAAAAAGCGGGAAAGTTGTGTAGGGCAGCAGGAACAGGTATACCAACTACTGCGATGATGTTCTCCCGTGGAGGCCAAAGGATTCACATAGAAAAACTTAGCTCCATCTAAAGACAAACCAGACAGAATGCCATTGTAAAGCTCACGCTCAACAATATCAGCATATTTAGCCTGGCCTGTTAATTCAAAAAGTCGATGATTCCAAAATACCATAGCAACTGCGGCACAAGTCTCGCAATAAGCCTCTATATTAGGCAAATCATAGTCCTCAGTAAAACCTTCATTGTCTTTGGAGGAACCTACACCACCGGTAATATACATATTTCGCTGAACAACGCTGTCCCATAAGCCTTCAATCGCCGGCCAATAGTCTGGTATTTTACGCAAACTAATCACATCAGTCATCGCAGCATACATAAAAAGTGCACGTACAGCGTGTCCTTTGGCATCCCGCATCGCTGCTACCGGCTGGTGATCTTGGCAATAGAGTGCTCCCCATTCATCCTTATCCCAGCTATAACCTTTGCCAAAATTATGTCCACGTTCTTCCAAGAAGAAGACTGCTAAATCTAAATACTCAGAATTATCTGTCATATAGTATAGTTTTATTAGAGCCAACTCAATTTCTTGGTGCCCCGGTACCCAGTGGCGCTTTTTATCACCAAAGAGGCTTACCATCAGATCAGCAGCTCTTTTCCCAACAGTGAGCAAGGTGTCTTTTCCGGTGGCTTGCCAGTAGGCTATTCCCGCTTCCAGCAAGTGCCCAATACAATAGTCTTCATGCATGGTCATATCTTGCCATTTTTCTGCTGGTTTAGATAAAGTAAAGTAGGTTTGAATATAGCCATCCGCCTCCTGAGCAGCAGCAATATAGCCAATAATTGTATCAGCTTCCTTTTCTAACTCTGGATCTGGAGCATTCATTAAGGAGTAGGCGATACCCTCCAGTAATTTATAAACATCTGAATCATCATAGAAAGTACCTTCAAATTCTCCTTCCAGTAAACCAGCAGCCTTCTGAAAATTGGAAATCCTGCCTGTTTCCCAACACTTATCTAAACAAGCCCTAATTGTTACACTTTGCAACTTTTTCAACTTTGGCATAAAAAAGCGATCAGAAATTTTCACTTCGGTAAAGGGAATTCCTCGGCAGCATAATCCATTGATATTCATGTTACATCGACGCCTTTCTATTTATACACATTAGCAGTCCTTAGAAGATTTTAGTTGAAAAACCACTGGCATACTGCACAAAACAAGTACATTTATATGCTGTAATCGAAATTTTGTCAAGGGACTCATCAAAGCATATTGCAAGAATTTCTCTTCTATAATCTACAAAAGTTCGAAAAATTACCTCTGGGCATTCCCAAGCGCTCACGCGCACAATGTAACATAAAATTGTGACAATTGCTACAAATAGTTCGCCACAGCAAGACATTTATAGCGCCTATCAAACACATTTTATCTAAGAAATTCTTTCTTGCTGCTTATAGCGAACGTATGGTCTTCTTTCACAGATCAAAAGGCTTATCACCTTCTGCTCAAAGAAAAGATATCCTTACTTTCCCTCTATGACCCCAAAGCAAACGCCCATCTTTTTTGTGTTAATTAGACATAAAAACATCCTATAAAGCTAAAAATTTCAGCAGATAAAGACAACAAAAAAAGCAGCCATCTCTGACTGCTTACTAAGAAACCGAAGGAAAAAATACTTTACTCCGTCACATCACTCGATCCCAGGTCTGCTTCCTCCATGAGTCCCATTCCTGATGCTCCAAACATTTCTTTTCCACGAACCCGTTTCTCTTCCCGCTCTCTTTCCACAATATGGCTGAGGAGCTGGCGAACCTTTTCAGAGTGTTTAATATTTTTTATATTCAAGTTTGGATTCGACTGATCCGCCGTGATAAGCTGAATTGTGCCAACCCCAAAAATCTTCTGGCCGAGGCTGCGAGACAGCTTCACATCCAAAATACGATAGAGCAAAATTTCATCAACGGTCGAATTAAAAAAGCCCTTTTTAATATAGAAACGATTATCATCCAGAGAATAGACAGTAAAAGAAATGGGCAGCCCCAGATAACGTTTCCGATCGTGCCATAAGATTTCTTCCGTTTTCATCATTTTGCTAACGGTGCTGTTTTTATCATTAAAAGCCATAGGTCACCTCCGTTTAAATGATTATAAAAGATTTTTTTCATAAAGTCGACTCATCAGGATGTTTCTCCCACTAAGATGAAAAAATTATCGACTACATCCTGTTCTCTCCTTGTCCTCGCCTAAAGGCTCGATAATCCGAGGCACTCATACCGACAAATTTATTAAAATAGGCAGCAAAATACTTATAATTACTATAGCCTACCTCTTCCGCAATTTCGTAATGCTTGCGCTCACTTTGGCAAAGTAATGTTTTAGCCTTTTCGATTCTCAGCCGATGAATATATTCGGTTAAAGATACTCCGGTTTTGGCTCTTATGATCCGACTTACATAGCTAACAGAAAGATAGCTGGAGGCAGCGATGTCTCGCAAAGATATTTCTTGGCTATAATGGGCATGAATGTAGGCCAAAACTCGGTCTGAAGAATCGTTTTTCACGGGTTCCTTTATTTCTAAGGCCAGAGCTTCCGTCAGAAAAAGTAAAACATCTTCTGGATTTTGCAGTTGTTGCACCATCGCCATATAATTTTCACCTTCCGGCTCATTGGCTTTACTCCAATGAGCAGCCCACAAAACCCTGACAGCGGATTGCATCAGAGCCTCTCGAGGAAGAAGATTCGTTTGCCAATACAGGTAGAGCTTTTCCAGTTGATCTAAAACTCGAATTTCTTCTTCCTGATGCAAAGCCTTATAGACTCGCCCTTCCATTCTGAATAGTTCCTCTTCCTTAAGATGGGGGAAAAATTGTCGCCGGTCTACCCAAATATAGGGCTCTTCCTGATTCCAAAAACAATATTCCAGACTTTGTTTGCCATAGGCATAGGCCCAGGGCAGTTGCTCCAGCTTCTCAATTTCTGGAAAAACGGCTAAGGCATTTCCTACCACATAGCCGTCCAAGCTACCCAGCATCGTCGCCATGACCTTTTGAGTTAAAGCCGCCGCTTCCGTATTCAGTACCGCCACTAGCTGATTATCTTCACAATAGAAAACAAAAGGATTGTAGGGAGCTAAATTTCGGCTAAAAACGGCTATAGTCAAAGGATCATCAGTCTTGGGAGTATGGGCTAATAGAAGTGCATAACGCGGCCCCCTTAGGGCTATTTGTAATTTTTCGACGCGACGAAGAAAAGCTCCCATAGGCAAATTATTTTTTAGGAACCGTGAAAAAAGCGTCGCCAGCAAAAGGTGTTGATTTTCGGAGTAAAGTGCTCGAATACGATTCACCTCCGCTACCTGTACCCGTTCCTGAAGCAGCTTTTCCTTGACAGCAAGAACTGTCTGAAGAATTCTTTCTGAATCAGCACTCTTTAGCACAAAGCCGTCTACGCCAGCTTCAATAGCACGAATAAAATTGTCTTCATTTCCATAGGCTGTTAATACGACTATCTTTAACCCGGGAAAAGCGCTTCTAAACTTTTCTACCAATTCTAGTCCGTTCATAATCGGCATTTGAATATCCGTTAGGACAATATCAGGCAGTAGTGTGCCCGCCTTGTGAAAGGCATCTTCTCCGTCTGCCGCCTCCCCCACTACGGTTATGCCATTACGCTCCCAATCAATACAACAGCTTATCCCTTGTCTGATATAAGCCTCATCATCAGCAATTAATAACTTAATCATCCTCTTCCCACCTCTGCTCTACTCGAAAAACGGCATAAATTTCTTCTTGATAATAGTGTAAAGAATAGTTCTGGCCATATTTTAACCGAATGCGGTCTTGGATATTACGGAGGGCAAAGCCTTGCATAGTTCGTCTGTCACCAGCCAATAGCTCAGCAATTCTGGCCATATCCAAAGGCGTTCCATCATTCCTGATTTCATACACAAGCCGCTCCTCCTGCCGGAAAATATCAATAATGATTGTTCCTTTTTTCGCTTTTCCTAGACCATGGGTAAGGGCATTTTCCACCAATGGTTGTAATAAATTTTTTAATACCGGAGTGGATTTTAGATTTTCCGGGCAGCGAATTTCAAAGCTAATACTCTCACGAAAGCGTGTTCTTTGGATATCAATATAGCACTGCAGATGTGTAAGCTCCTCCGCCAGAGTAATTGTATTTCGATTATCCGGGGTAAGGCTTAAGCGCATCATCTGGGAAAGACTGGAAACCATCTTGGCGGCAGTTTTATTATCCCCCATTTGATTAATCCAGTATATGGTATCTAAGGTATTGTAAAGAAAGTGCGGATTGATTTGGGACTGCAGGGCAAGAAGCTGAGTCTCCTTCAGTTTAATCTCACTAAGGTACACATCATTATATAGCCGATCCAAGGCAACAACCATACTGTTAAAGTTATGAGCCAGCTGGGTAATTTCATCCTTGCCCTTTACTTCGGCACGAACCGAAAAATCTTCTCTTGATATGGAGCGCATGTGCCGGCCTAGTTTTTCTAAGGGTCTGGTAATAATCCGAGAAAAAGCGATAGCCAGAATAATCGAAAAGAGAAAGGCCGCCAAGGTTATAACCGAAAAGCTGATGTTAAGTGAGGGGAAAAACTGCCCAGTTATTTGTGGGCTGGCCAAAAGCCCTAAGTGAAATGGTGCACTTTCCAAGGGATAGGCCGTTAATAAGTTCCGTCCATCCTTTGACCAAAGAACCGGCGTCTGGCCCGGTAGCTCATGAATCATTCCCAGTTCGGCTTCTGTGAAAGCTTTCGTTTCCATAATGATTTGATAAGACTCATTCTCCAGATAACAATTAGCCTCAAGCCCCGAAAGCTCTCGACTTAGCTGTTTGTTCAAGGCCGCTAAGCTAAGATTAATTTTGATATAACCCAGCTTCTGGGCAAAATTGCTGGTATTTTTTATTAGCCGTACCAGAACAATGGCATCTTTTTGTTCCGGCTTCCAGAGCCATAAAGGTTCTCCATCTAGCTTATCAGCGGCTTTAATTTCTGCCTCGCTAAGAATATGAGCCGAAGGGCTATTTGAACCAAGACTTAGAAATTTTCCGTCAATTCGAATGAGAGAAATACTGCGAATACTATCCGAAAAAACAAAGGGAATCGAACCTAAGGCTTGATTGGCAGATTGATATACCTCTTCTGTTAGTTCTTCCGGATTTTTAGCATAAAAATCTTTAATTTTATTGTCAAGAAAGGGGTAGAGAGAAGCTCTTCTGGCTTCCCAAAAGTAAGTCTCGGCTATTCTACCCAAACTAACAACATGATTTTGGTACAAAATACCCAGATGCGCCGTGGTATTTTCACGAAAAAACAAAACGGCCACTAAGTAGATGACTATAACAGGTATCATAACCAGTAAAATAAAGAAGGTGACGAGTTTTCTTCTCATTCTTCCCCCGCAGCCAACAAGTCTTAAGATTTTTATGTACAAAAACTATAACACCTCAAGTATATCACATCAATATTTTAGGATAAAAGACAAGAATAAGAGATAATTTATCTTGCAAAAACAACTTTTCAGTTTAACAAGGGAGTAACTTTGAATATCTGGCTTTTTTTCTTAGATAGCCAGAGCAAAAACAATGGTTTTATATTCTTGCGTTCTTGTAGAAAATAGGTACACATAGTTTTAAGAAAAGAAGGAGGCATTTACATGATGAAAAAGAAAAGGTTTGCTGCCCTAAGCCTAGCCGGACTCTTGTCCCTATCCCTACTGGTAGGTTGCGGCCCCAGCAGTAGTACGACTACCACGGAAAAATCTCAAGCCAGTGGTGCTTCTGGCGCCACTACCAATAGTGGAGGTGAAAATATCTCTCTTACCTTTTCACATTTTATGGTGGAAGAGGAACGCAAAAACAATGGCGAAAACGACACTCAACTCTCACAAATTGAAGATTTTGATGCCGCTAACCCCAATATCACCATTGAACAGCAAGCCATTATGCATGATGACTATCAGACAAAGATTCAGGCTCAGGCTGCAGTGAACGAATTACCGGATATTTTCCTAGTAAAGGGTAGCTGGTTCAGCAATTTCGTCGACAATGGTTTAGTAAAACCCCTAGATGAATTTATTGACGCCTATCCACAAAAAGATAGTTTTCGGGATGGTATCTTTGATGCCAGCACCCGAGATGGGAAAATTTACGGGTTGCCGATCCAGTTTGCTGTCACCTCTTTAGCTTTCTATAATGAAAGCCTTTGGAAAGAAAATGGTTATGATAGCTTTCCTGACAATTGGGAAGATATCTATACGGCTGCTGCCACCTTTAATGAGAAAGGCATTTCGACCATTGCTTTAGGTAACAAAGACAAGTGGCCGGCTGAGTCCTGTTGGCTGTCGCCCCTCGGCGACCGCTATACTGGAACGGACTGGACCAATAGTATCATCAGTCAAGATGGTAAAGCCAAGTTCACCGATCCCTTGTTTGTGGATGCTTTAACCCATTTCCAAACTATGGCTGAAAAAGGTGTCTTTAACTCAGATTTCAATATTATTACCAACACCCAGGCCGATGAATATTACGCTCAAGGAGAAGCCGCCACTATTGTGTCCGGTAGCTGGACCCTTTCCTATATTTTGGCTAATGGCACGGATGAAGTCCTCGCCAACACCAAAATAGCAGTGATCCCCGGCGTTCCGGATGGAAAGGGGAATCCCGCAGATACCTCTGGTGGCTGCGGCTGGTATGTTTGCGCTAATAGTAACCTTAGCGGTGAAAAACTACAAGCAGCCGTGGATGCTATGCTCTCTATCAGCGGCTACGAGTATAGTAAGCGCCTGGCTGAAAACTATGGTCTGGTAGGCCCCTGTAAAACCGGCAAAATTGATGCTTCCGGTTTCCCTCAGTTGACTCAGGATTATTTAGCGCTTATGGATAAAACCAATTTAACTCCCATCTACGATATTTTAATGGAAGGTGCGGTAATCGAAACCATGAACTCCGGCCTTCAGGAGCTACTCAACAAAACCCAAACGCCTGAAGATCTGGCTGCAACTATCCAAGCAGAACAAGACAAAGTCAAGAAAAATTAATCTGTCAGGCCGGTGCAGTTCCCAAGAAGGGGCTGCACCGACTCGCTTTAAGGAAAGGCTGGGAATAATTTATGAGTTCAATCTTTCAGCCCCGTAAGCGTCAGCTTTGGCTTTATATGGCACCGGGGGTTCTACTGTATAGCTTAATTGTTTTTGTGCCTATAGTAATAGCGCTGTACTATGGTTTTTTCGACTGGAGCGGTGGACCCAAGAAAAATTTTATCGGCTTAGAAAATTATAAAGAGCTTCTAACCGACAATATATTTTGGCGCGCCTTTGGTAACAATCTCTATTTAGTTGCCGCTTGCATTATCGGCCAAATCGGACTGGCCTTCTTGTTCGCCATCTTTCTTCAATCCCGTTATACCCTTTGGAAAGGTCTTCACCGTACACTGATGTATTTCCCTTCCGTCCTGTCCGCTGTAGTGGTGGGCTTTGTTTGGACAATGGTTTATGATTACAAATATGGTGTCATCAATGTATTTTTACGCAGTATCGGTAAAGAGGCCTGGGCACAGCCTTGGCTTAACAATGAAAATATTGCTCTTTTTCTGGTCGCAATCCCCTTGATCTGGCAATTTGTAGGTTATTACCTAATCATTATTCTAGCGGCCTTTGCCTCCGTTGATCCGCAGATTTTTGAAATGGCTGAAATCGATGGCGCTACCGGTGTCAAAAAAGCTTGGTATATTACCTTACCCTTGATTAAAAATATTCTGATTGTTTGCCTGTCCATTTGCATCGCCGGAAACATGAAGGCCTTCGATCACATCTATGTTATGACCTCCGGCGGCCCGGGTAACGCCACTAATGTTATGGCTTTGTATGCCTATAAAACCTCCTTCCTCAGCCACAAAATGGGTTATGGCAGTGCTATGTCCATTGGCATTCTGATCCTTAGTCTAATTTTTGTTGCGGGAAGCCGTGGGCTACTACTCCGACTGGTTTCCGGAAAGAAAGGAGATTAGATGAATAAGAAGCGTATGCGTCCCGGTTCCATCATAGCCAGCCTCTTTTTACTAGTCTTTTCCCTTAGTTGTATTTATCCGGCCTTCTGGCTTCTAACCTCTTCCTTCAAGAGCAAATCAGAATTCACCCGAAATCCAGTAGCCCTTCCCAGCCAAATTGACTTTACCAATATCAAGGATGTTTTTGGCAAAAGCCAAATCGGTCTTTGGCTAGTTAATACTTTCCGAAACACAGTAATAGCCGTCTTTCTTACCCTATTAATCAGCTTTATTTTAGGCTATTTTCTTTCCCGTTTTCACTTCAAAGGTAGAAAAGTGCTTTACTCTTACTTACTTATTGGTATGCTAGTCCCCATTCACGCTTTGATGATACCGATTTACGTACTTTTCACCCGAGGGGGACTTACCGATCAGTGGTATACTCTGATTTTGCCTTATACGGCCTTCGGACTGCCATTATCAACCTTTTTAGTAGAAAGTTTTGTACGCACTTTACCACGTGAGGTAGAAGAAGCCGCATCCATTGACGGAAGCAGTTTTCGCCGGATTCTTTTTACTATTATTTTTCCCATGTGCACGCCCATATTGGTTACCGCCGGTATCCTGTCGGTTTTTGCCAATTGGAATGAGTTTACTTTTGCCTTAATCTTAATCAGCCAAAAATCCCTTATGACCATTCCCGTTGGTTTAACTCTATTTAAAGGACAGTTTTCTACCAACTATCCTATGATGATGACTTCCATGCTGGTCGGGCTCTTGCTTCCTATGGTCTTTTATTTCGCCTTCTCTAAACAGATTATTAAGGGTACGGTAACTGGTGCCGTTAAAGGTTAAGAAAGGAATATCTATGAAAGAGTTAAATTTATCTACTGACTGGCAAGTCTGTTCTTTATCTATGGATAGTCTCTACCCGCCACTCACTGCTGAAGCTCACTGGCTTGACTGTAATCTACCCACAGATGTGAGAGAGCCCTTAATAGCGAAGGGACACCTAAAGGATCCTGTTTTAGCCGATTACTGTTATGAAAGCCAGTGGATAGAGCAGAAAGCCTTCTGGTTTAAAAAAAGCTTTTCCTTACCGATAGGGGCTCCTGAGGAAAAGGAATACCGCCTTACCCTTCAGGCCATCGATGGTATTGGTGACATTTGGCTAAACCATCATTTTATCGGCCGCCACCAAAATGCGCACCGTCCCTTTAGTAAAACTATAACCTCTCTACTACAGGAAAAGAATGAGATTGTTATCCGAATCACCACCGGCTTAGAACAAGTGAGCGACGCCATGCTAGCTGATATTAACTGGGCAGTTTGTCACGAAAAGGACAACGGGATGCCAGATAGAGGGGATCTGCGTCGTGCCTTTATTCGCCGTCCCCAGTATAGTAGCGGCTGGGATTGGACCCCCAGAATTGTCACCTGCGGATTAATGGGAGCTGTAGTTTTGGAATCCGTTGCCCCCATGGAGATAAAATCTGCCTGGCTAAAAACTACCAGTCTCTCTCCTGAAGCCACGCTGGAAGGAGAAGTAACGGTTGAACTAACTAATCCTATCTCCACCCGGTCTGCCAGCCTTGTCGCTCAGCTGTTTTTCCAGGAGAACTGTGTAGCTGAGTTTAGACTTCCACCCAGACTACTTACCTCAGGACTCAACTATTTACCCCTTGAATTCAAGCTTTCTAATCCTAAGTTATGGTGGCCCAACGGCTACGGTGAACAGCCCCTTTACCGAGTCAAAATCACCCTCCAATCTGAGAATCTAGAAGCCACCTACCCGGACTTTTTTGTGGGCATTCGCCATCTCAGCCTAAACCTAGATTATATTAGCCCAAATGAGCATCAATTTTGTTTTATGGTGAACGGGCAGGCGATTTTTTGTAAGGGCGCCAACTGGATTCCCGCCGACGCTCTTTATTCTCGGGTAAGCCAAGAGAAGTATCATTATCTCCTCACCCAAGCCAAAGAGGCAAACTTTACCATGCTACGGGTCTGGGGCGGTGGACTCTATGAACAAGATATTTTCTATAATCTCTGTGACAAATTGGGCATTCTGGTCTGGCAAGATTTTATGTTTGCCTGCGCTTGTTACCCAGATCACCTGCCGGAGTTCCAAAGAGAATGCGCTTTAGAAATGGATTATCAAACTAAAAGACTCCGCCACCATGCTTCCCTGGCTCTTTTTTGTGGAAACAATGAAAATCATTGGATTTTTAATCCCCAAGACAACCCCCAATGGCAGATAGATCCCTCAGCGGAAAAAGCCTATGGTCTTGATCTTAGTAATTACCTGGCCAAGGAAATTCTTCACCGGAACTGTCCTCACATTCCCTACTGGAACAGTTCACCCTACGGGGGTATCCTGCCCAACGATAGCCAAATCGGTGATGTGCATTTTTGGAAAGAAGCGATGATGCATCCAGAGGTAGATAAAAGAATTGATTTCCATGCTTTCGATCAGCTAAAAGCTAAATTTGTCTCAGAATATGGTTATCCCGGCCCCTGCAGCCTGGCCAGCACCCAGACATATATGGATGGCAAAACAGGCAAAACAGCCGAAAAAATTTCTGCACTTCATACCAACACCTTTGAAAAGCAAACCGTACTAGCAGGGATAAAAAAACATTACTTGCCGGGCGCCCAAAACTTACGCCCTGAAGACTATGTGCTCTATGCCCAAGGGGTTCAATGCCTCATGCTAGAGCATAGCTTAGAGACTTTCCGCTCCCAAGCAAACTGTAATGGTGCTCTATTTTGGATGTACAACGATTGTTGGGGTGAAGTGGGCTGGAGCATTATTGATTACTACGGTCGTCGCAAGAGTTCTTATTACGGAGTGGCACGGGCCTTTTCACCGGTAAAATTCATTTTGCGCACTACAGCGTCCAAAGAATACTGCCTCTGGGGTTGTAACGATACCGCAGAAACCATTCGCATTTCAGGCGAAGTAGGGTTTATTGGTTATGACAATAGCCGAAAAGACACCAAACCACTGGAAGTTGAACTTTTACCCCATAGTAGAGCGCCGCTGGTTCTCTGCCCCCTACCGGAGGAAAACTATTCTGAAGGGACGATTTTCTTTATTCCCGATAAAGATCTTTATGATTTTGCCGCTCTCTCCAAGGTAGAACCCTACCAGCGGCTATACCAAAGCCAGCCGCCGGAAATCTTGGAACAATACCAACAAGAAGCTAATGTCCTTTTGACTCTGTTCTGTCCGACCTACTGTCATAGTGTTTATGTGGAAGGCGACTTTCTATGCAGCGATAATTATTTCGACCTCTACCCTGGTCAAAAAAAGCAAATTCTGGTGTATAATGCGGCCATAACCGATCTAAAAATCAACTACATCCCCAGTGGAGAATAGGAGTCATCGATGAAAACTTTCCAGCCGGATTATCAAAATATTCAAGACGCAGCCTTCAATCGTACCGCTAAACGCTTACCCCTATACGAGCACAATGTCTCTTTCGAAAAAATTGAAGAAATTACCGGTCATCCTTTAGTAGCCTTAGCCCAAGGTGATGATAAAGATTTACTTGAATTTTTCCACTATTACTGTAATTTCTTTCGTGACTATGGCTATGATGCCGTCCCTTTTGAATTATGCATTGGTCAGGCCATGCCGGGAAGCGGGGCTCTGGGTAACCCACAGTTAGAACCGGTGATTAAAGACCGTCAGGATTTTGAACACTATCCTTGGGCTGAAATTCCAGATCTCTACTTCCACCGCAACAGCAAAGTATTTTCGGCCTTGGGACAAAAACTCCCGGAGGGAATGAAAGCCATCGGTGGAGTAGGCAATGGTGCCTTTGAATGTGTCCAAGACTTGGTAGGCTACCAAAACCTTTGCTACCTTATGGCCGATGATCCGGAGCTGGTCGAAGAATTATTTCAAAAAGTAGGCGAGGTCAGCTTAGCCATTTGGCAGCGTTTTCTTAAAGAGCAGGGTGAACATTACTGTGTTTTGCGCTTCGGAGATGATTTAGGCTTTAAATCTGCACCGCTACTATCAAAAGAAATGATTCAAACCCTTATCATTCCCCAATACGTCCCTATCATTGCCGAGGTACACAAATATAAGAAGCCCTTTCTACTTCATTCCTGCGGCTGCATCTTTGATGTGATGGAAGATCTCATCGCTGCCGGCATTGATGCCAAGCACTCCAACGAAGACCAGATCGCCCCCTTCCCCGTCTGGGTAGAAAAATACGGCGATCGTATTGGTAACTTCGGAGGCATTGATACAGATATGCTCTGTCATGGCAGCAAAGCAGAATTACGGGAATACATAACCGAGGTTCTGGCTAAGTCCCAAGGCCACGGTGGACTGGCTTGGGGAAGTGGCAATTCCATCCCTAAATATGTTCCCGCCGAAGGTTACCTTAATATGATTGAAATTGTTAGAGAACTCCGGGGAGATTTCTCCACGGTAAAGAACGGATAACATAGGAGAATTCCAATATGAAAAAATTTGATTTATCTGGACTCTGGGAAATGCACGCATCAGGAGAAGAGCAGAAATTTACTGGTAGCATTCCCGGTTCTGTCTACTCCATTCTACTGGAAAATCAAGCCATACCTGACCCTTTTTATCGGGACAATGAACTTGATGCACTGGAGCTAATGAAAAAAGACTATGTCTTCAGCAAAAAATTTACCTATCATCCAGAAAAACTTTCTAACCCCATTTATCTCTGTTGTGAAGGTATAGATACTTTAGCCGATCTCTATTTAAATGGGCAGTGGCTGGGTAAGAGTAACAACATGCACCGTCAGTGGAAGTTTTTACTAAATCCAAGCCTGCAGTCTGGCGAAAACAAACTGGAAATCCATTTTCACTCCCCTACAAGTTTCATTAAAGAGGCATACCAAAAAGATCCCTTAATAGGCTCACCTGAAGCTATGACCGGCTTTCCACATCTTCGTAAAGCTCATTGTATGTTCGGCTGGGATTGGGGTCCCCGACTGCCTGATGCGGGTATCTGGAGACCAATCTATCTATTGGAAGAAAATAGTTCAAAGATCGAGGATATCAAAGTAAACCAAAAGCACAAGTCAGGCCAAGTATCCCTTGAAGTTCAATTGCTTCAAAGCGGTCAAAGCCAGATTCGTTTGGAACTTACTACTCCCGGCGGTGAAGTTCTGGAACTACAAAATTTCCAGGAAGTTTTGATTCCTAATCCAGAACTTTGGTGGCCCAATGGTCTAGGTTCCCAACCCTTATACAGACTAAGAGCCAGCCTCTGGGAACAGGATCAGATCGTCGACGAAAGACAGCTCAGCCTGGGTCTTCGCGAGCTAACCGTGGTAAGAGAAAAAGATCAGTGGGGCGAGAGCTTTGCCCAAAGGGTAAATGGTGTTTGTTTCTTCGCCATGGGAGCTGATTATATTCCGGAAGACAATATCCTTAGCCGAATGAGCCAGAAACGTACCCGACAGCTATTAGAAGATTGTGTAGCGGCTAATTTTAATGTTATCCGAGTCTGGGGTGGCGGTTTCTATCCTGAAGATTACTTTTATGACCTTTGTGATGAGTTAGGTCTGGTAGTATGGCAAGATTTCATGTTCGCCTGCGCCAACTACCATCTTACCCCAGACTTTGCCGCCAATATTCGCCAGGAATTTATTGATAATGTGATTCGTCTGCGCCATCACCCCAGCTTGGGATTATGGTGCGGCAACAACGAAATGGAAATGTTTCAAGAAATGGGCGAATATCGGGGTACAGCTTTAACCCGCTCAGACTATATTCGTATGTTTGAACATATGATCCCGGAGGTCCTTGCCCAGTATGATCCTGAAACCTTTTATTGGCCCGCCTCACCTTCCTCTGGTGGCGGCTTTGATGAGCCCAATGATCCTAATCGGGGAGATGTCCATTACTGGGAGGTCTGGCATGGAGGGCTACCTTTCGCTACCTATCGAAAGTATTTTTTCCGCTATGCTTCTGAATTTGGCTTCCAGTCCTTCCCCTGCCTAAAAACTGTTGAAAGTTTTACTTTACCTGAGGACAGAAATATCTTTAGCCGAGTGATGGAAATGCACCAGCGTAATAGTGGCGC
Source organism: uncultured Oscillospiraceae bacterium (assembly GCA_964518595.1). GTDB lineage: Bacteria > Bacillota > Clostridia > Saccharofermentanales > Saccharofermentanaceae > CAZFHA01. Next base: position 66,995 of record CAZFHA010000015.1, on the reverse strand, counting down.
CAACGGGAAAATCCTAAGCTATCTTTCTCAAACCTATCTATACCCCACTAGCTTCGAGACGCTACTCTATGCCTCACAACTACTTCAAGCCGAAGCCATTCGAAATGGCGTAGAGCATTGGCGGAGAAACCGGGGACGCTGCATGGGCGCGGTGTATTGGCAGCTAAATGATATCTGGCCGGTAGCCTCTTGGGCATCTATAGACTATTATGGACGCTGGAAGGCACTCCACTACTACGCTCGCCGTTGCTTTGCCCCTATCATGTTATCTTGTGATGAAGTGGGCGAAACCACCCATCGTCCCTCTGTCGTCTCTGAACCCTCACCGATCGAAACTTCGGCACAACTCTGCTTAGCTAATGAGACCCGCCAAGAAGCCACTGGGGTAGTTCGTTGGCATCTACGTTCTACGGATGGAACCAGTCTCATAGAGGGAGAAGAAGGTGTTACCGTCCCGTGCCTCTCCAGCTATTGGTTGGAAAGAATTGACTTCCCTGATCTTAACTTTCTGCAAAACTACTTCAGCTATGAATTTGTCATGGGCGAAGAAGTCATTTCCAGAGGAAGTGTATTATTCACCGCCCCTAAACATTTTCATTTCCAGAATCCCAAGCTCACTTACGAAATCCTTGGCACAAGTATACGGGTTCATGCTAAAGCTTTTGCCCAAGGGGTTGAAATTTCCAGCCCAGACTGTGATCTCTTACTTAGTGATAACTACTTTGATATTCACGGTGATTATGTTGAGGTCGAAATTCTCCGAGGAAATCCTCAAACCCTAAAGCTTATGTCGGTGTATGATATACGTTAGTAGAGGGTAGGGATCAGAATTTGACCTAATCGAGGAACTAAAAAGAGGCTGGTATACCAGCCTCTTTTTAGCGTTGGGAAGAACAGGTTTTCTTTCTAATCAGCTAGAAACGCTCAAAATTTATTTCTGCAAATGGCACCAAGTAGTTTTCTGTGCCGCTTAGTTTTGCCTGCATCTATAACCACAAACCCTTAGCCCTTAACAGCTCCACTGGTCATGCCTGAAATAAAATGCTTTTGGAAAATAGTAAAGAGGGTAGCCGGAATGATAATTGCTAGTGAGGCCGCGGCAGCAATGGGTCCATACTTAACCCCTTGTTCAGACATGAAGGTATAAAGCCCAATGGACATAGGCTGCACCTGTGAGGTACTGGTCAAAGTCATAGCCAAGATAAACTCATTCCAGCAACTGAAAAAAGTAATAGCTGAAATAGAAATCAGCCCAGGTACAACTAAGGGTAAAAGCACCCGCCAAAAGACTGAGAAGCGGTTACAGCCATCTATTGTAGCCGCTTCATCCAGTTCATAGGGCAACGAATCATAAAAGGCACGTAAAATCCAGATAGAAAAGGGGATATTAATCGCCGTATAGATGGCAATCATTCCCGGAAAAGAATCAAGCATTTTAAAGCCATTCATCATAACATAAATCGGAACCACCAAAACGCTAGCCGGAAGCATCTTGGTCACTAATAAGAAAATCATTAAGGGTTTATTGGCTTTAAAGCGATAACGGGAAAACCCATAGGCAGCTAAAGCAGATATCCCACCAGCCAAAATCACACTGGCGATGCTCATAATAAATGAATTACGAAAACCTAAAGGCATCAAAGTTTGAAACAGCACTAAGCGGTAATGCTCAAAAGTAGGATTTGACAGAAACCACTGAGGCGGATAGACGAACATGTCCTTCGGATCTTTAAAAGAAGTTAGTAGTACCCAATAAATTGGGATGATAAAAGCAGCGATTACCAGAACATAGAATACATAGGTAAAAAAGAGCTGCAGAAGCTTAGTATTTTTCATTCCTGCTCCCCCTTTCTAAATATGCCCAAGTATACAACGGTCAAGATGAGACTAAGAACCAGCATGAAGACTGCCATGGCTGCACCACGCCCCAATTGATGATATTTAAAGGCCGAATGATACATAAAGAGCGGTAGAACTTCGGTGGCATTATTGGGTCCACCGCCGGTCAATGCGTAAATCACATCGAAATAGCCAATGGTTCCAATAGTAATCATGATTAGATTAATCAAAAAAGTACTTTTCATCAGAGGCAATGTAACATGAAAAAGCTTCCCCATCCCTCCGGCTCCATCAATGGAGGCTGCCTCATAGAGGCCCTTGGGAATCTTTTGTAAGCCAGCCATTTGTAAAAGAAAAGTAAAAGGAACCCCAATCCAAATCGTCACAAACATTAGGCTTTCCAATGCCAAAGCCTCACCTAACCAATCCTTAGGAGCAATATGAAAGTTCATTAAAATTGCGTTAAGAAGCCCTAGTTTTCCGCCCCTAAGAATCCAGCGCCAAGTCAAGCCCAGAGCCACCGGTGGAATAATCCACGGCAGCATAATACTGGTGCGACCCAGCCAAGTTAGGGGACGATTGCTTTTAAACAGCATCGCTAACAAAAAACCAAAAATAAATTGCCCGGCCACAACTACAAAGGTAAATTGTAGTGAGAGAAGACAGCTATTCCAAAATTTTTTATCCTGCCACAGTGAAACAAAATTTTCTAAACCGACAAAACTTTGTTTTCCCATCTTAAGCATACTCATATCAGTAAGACTAATATAAAAAGAATTGAAAAAAGGATAAATTGTAAATATGGCTATCCAAATCAGAGCCGGTGCAATAAAAAACACATAGCTATGCCTAGCCAATGATTTTTGAATCATCATAAGCCTCCTTCAAGAGCTAAAAGTAAGAGGCTGACTTTGACTGGTCAACCTCTCACTTATAATCGTCTTCACTTACTTCATTGAATCTGCTACGGCTTGAGCCTCAGCCGCCGAATCTTTAATAAACTGCGCCATGTCCTCCTCGGTGGTGGCAGCCTGCTGAATCATAAATTGGAATTGTTGATCGACAGCGCTATAGAAAGGCACTGCATCTCGGGTTCTTCCACCATATAAACCCTGGGAAAAAGCTTGCCAAGCCGGATCATCTTTAAATTCCGGTTGTTCGTAGACAGAAAGCAGACTTGTCATTTGTCCAATTTTAGTAAATAGGGTCTGAACCTCAGCACTACGATAAAAGTTCATAAAACTCCAAGCTAATTCCTGTTGCTCCGGATCCTTGGCAAACATGCACATTCCCCAACCACCGGCAGTAGTAACCGACTCTTGCCCCGGAACAGCCGGGATATCAGCAATACCCACATTTGCCATAAATTCTTCCCCACCGGAAGCCTGCATTAAAGGATAATGCCAGTTCCCGAGAATCGCCATAGCTGTCTGCCCGCCGACAAAATTAGCTTCCACATCGGTAAATTTAGTTGAAGCCATATCAGGGGAGACGACGCCATCGGCAATCATCTTTTGGATAAACGTCATGGTATCATACATAGCATCAAAATCTTTGCCTTCACCATAGAGCACTTTATCCTTACCATCAGTTAATTTAATGTCTTTACCATGTCCCCAGTAAAAAGGAAGAAAGGTACATACGGTTACTGCGTCTCTAAAGCCGGGAACACCCAGAGCGTAGACATCAATAACACCGTCACTGTCTTCATCTTTGGTTAGCTTCGCCCCCATCTCCAAAAGTTCATCCCAGTCCTTTGGCGGCTCTTTGTAACCGGCTGCTTCCAGCAAGTCCTTCCGATAATACAAATTCCAAAGTCCGGCATGAAACCAAACAATTTTAGGAACGCCATCAACTATGCACCCCTCCGCGGCATAGGGATAGTGTTCTGCTCGTAGTTCAGGAGTATACCATTTCTCCAGAGATATGATAGCACCGGTCGCATTAACCTCAACAACATTTGAAGCATCTACAAAAGCTACATCCGCAACATTTCCAGCATTAATATCCTGAAGAAGCTTAGGAAGATAATCATCGGTACTCAAGGTAATTTCTAGCTTGGCATTATTTTCCTTCTCCCATTTAGCGAAGGCCTCTGCCAATCCGGGAACGTTCTGAGGTGCAGCCCAGGAATTGGTGTTAAAAGTTAACACCCGCTGCTCACCCACAGCCTCACCCTTTACCTCGGCACTATCATTCTCAGTACCAGAACCGCCGCCACCTGCACAGCCGTAAGCGGATGCGGTAAAGATCAGGGCTAAAAACAATGCAATTCCTTTTTTCATTTTAATGCCTCCTACAATCTGTATTTGCTCAAATTATTGTACACGTGTCACATTTTTAAAGTTAATTTATCTTAAATTAATCACTTTGTCAACAAATCTAAAGAAATATACAAATTCTTTTTGTTTATTTTTACAATAACAAAATCAACTTTGTCTCAAAATGGAATACAAAGAAATCTAAGCCTCAGTTTGTTAGCACCAAATTTTATGATATAATGCCATCAAATAAAAAGACGAGTTATCTATTAACTCCCGATTTTTTGCTAATTTTTTGTTCTAAATTATGAGTGAATGTAGTGATTTTCAAAGAGGAAACAGGCAGGTGAAATTGTGACTACCAGCGAAATTGCCAAGCGGCTAGGATTATCAAGAGGCACTGTTAGCCGAGTATTAAATAATAATCCAAACGTGAATGAGAAAACCAGAAAGCTCGTACTGGAAGCAGTGGAGAAGTGGAATTATGTTCCCAACGAAGCGGCTAGAGCTCTTGTCATGAAAAAAACACGTAAAATTGCCTTCATTGTTTTTTCTGAGCCCTTCTTCTTTTGGGAGCAAGTTCAACATGGTATAAATACTGCTGCCAATGAACTACGGGCAACAGGGCTGGTAGTTGATTATTATCCCACCAATATCCTCTATCCTCAGGAGCAATTAGATTTACTCCAAAAGCTTTCCAAGGAAGACTACGATGCTTTTATTGTAGCCCCAAATGATCCTTGGCTGATGATTGAAGAAATTGACCGTATCTCAGATAGCGGTCGGCCGGTACTGATAATAAACGTTGATATCCCTACAGCTAAAAGAATTTGTTATGTGGGCAGTGACTATACCGAATCCGGCCAACTGGCTGCAGAGATTCTGGCTAAATCTATGCAATTCTCCGGAAATGTTGCTATCCTCACCCTAAAAGATCAGGTTGTAGCTATCGACCAACGTGTTACCGGATTTAGAAGTGAAATTGCTAAATACAAGAATATTAATATTACTAGCATTCATCGATTTAATCGTTTAGCTGAAGGGGTAAGAGATGAAGTAAACCGTTTGCTTTCAAGTGATTTAGGTATTACCGGTATATATGTTAGCTTTGGTGCCTTGGAACAAACCGCCGAAAGTGTAAGGCGTTTGGGGCTCTGTAATAAGGTATCTGTGGTAGGGTATGACCTATCAGAAGAGATATATAGTTACTTAAAGCAAGGTGCAATTACTGCTACCATCAGCCAAGAGCCTCTGGATCAAGGCTACTTCTCTATCAAGATATTGTATAACTTGCTCTACAAGGACATCCCACCCTTTAGCTCAATCTTATACAATAAATTGGAAGTTATTTTCGCTAATAATGCCAAAAAGTACCTTAACGAGAGTGCTCATCTAGCTCTTTTTCATTTATAATGCACTCCTATGCTATCTCTACTACTTTAGCCTTTGGTCTTTAAAACCTGACAATCGGGACAAATATGCGTCCCTCGTCCGGCAACTCTGATCTTTTGGATAGTGCTACCACAGGCTAAGCAGGGCTCATTTTGGCGACGGAAGACTTTGGCAAAGGTTAAATAGCTTCCTCTGTTACCTTCCGCATCAATGTAATTTCGATCCGTAGAACCACCATGTTCAATAGACAAACGCATTACGGCAATAGCCGATTCTAGAAGGCAGATCAATTCTTCATCGGTCAAGGCAATCACATGGGTTTGAGGGTGAATCCCTGCTGCAAAAAGTGCTTCATCAGCGTAGATGTTACCGATGCCGGCCACAACAGCTTGATCCAACACCGCTGCCTTGATAGGTGTATTTTTACGGCGGCGAATGCGTGACAAAAATTCTTCTTTCAGCTGAGACAGTTCCGTGTCCAGAGGCTCTGGCCCTAATTTCTTAAAAAACGCAAGTTCCTGCACTTCACTCTGAGGCAAAAGTAGCATCCAGCCGAATTTTCTCTGATCGTTAAAGAATAGCTGACTCTGATCTTGAAAGGTTAAAATCACTCGGGTAGAAGCATCCGGCAGCTTTGCCAAAAGGCTATCACTGGGATGTCCTCCCCCCCAGTTTTCTTGACCACGAAAAACCATTTGCCCGGTCATCTTAAGATGAACCACCAGAGCGTAAGCTTCCTTATTTTTAGTTTCTAAAGCTATTATCAGAGCCTTTCCCCGACGGGTAACCGCCAAGATTCGGCTTCCCAATAAAGCTCTGTCTACCAGCTCCTCCGTGTTGGGAAAACTTTTAGCTGTATCAAAACTAACCGTCTCTACAACCTTATCAGGCAAAAGCCTTTGAAGCCCTCGACGGATGGTCTCTACCTCTGGAAGTTCTGGCATACTTTCACCTCTTTTAACCTAAAGTAATTAACTTAGTTTATCATAAAAGCTGACTTACAGAGTCGCTAATCCTGTCTCTAGATCTGCCAGCAAATCCTCTGCACCTTCTAAACCACAGTGCAGACGAATAAGTCCTTTTCCACAGTCTAAAAAGTCCAGCACCTCTTGATTCTCTTTAATTACAGGTGTCAAAGCAAGACTTTCAAACCCTCCCCAAGAGCAACCAATTTGAAAAATTTTGAGATTATCAATCAGCTTTTGGGCCTGAGAAGCTGGTGCATCTAACTCGAAAGAAAGAAGTCCGCTATTTCCTAGCTGCTGGCTTTTCATCAGATCATACTGCGGATGACTCTTAAGGCCTGGATAATAAACCTTTTTAACTTTGGCATGTTTTTCTAAAAATTCAGCCACAACTAAAGCGGTCTCCTGATGACGTAAGAGACGTAGCTCCAGTGTCCGCATTCCTCTCAGAATCAGCCACCCCTCTAAAGGTGCGGCAATTCCGCCAAACCACTGTCGTAAAGTTTTTTTCATGTCATCTATTAAAGCCTGATCTTTAGAAACCAACACGCCACCAATAACATCACTGTGGCCGCCCAAATATTTCGAGGCGGTGTGCATAACAATATCAATTCCCATCTCTAAAGGTTTCTGAAAAATCGGTGTACAGTAGGTGTTGTCAATCATTGTTTTAATACCACGGGATCGAGCGAAGTCAGCTAATTCACGTAAGTTGGTCAGAGAAAAAACAAAGGTAGAAGGGCTCTCCACGATGATTAGCGAAGTTTCCGGTTTAACTGCCTCAATAAATTCAGCAGTTTCTAAACCTTTGACATAGGTTACGGTCATTCTTAGCCTGGGAATGCAGTAACCCTCAATAAACTGCTTCACCGGACCATAAATATTACGCAAACAGATAATGTGGCTTCCTACCTGACAGGCAGCCATAATCGCTGTCGAGATCGCTGCCATACCCGATGCAAAGAGCAGGGCTTTTTCTCCGCGCTCCAGAGCAGCAATCTTATTCTCAGCCAATTCAACAGTAGGGTTTCCGTCCCGTCCGTAGATGTATGTGTCCGGTTCTAAGCTGTCATAGTTGGCAAAATCAGCCGCTCGTTGAAATACATGCAAACTATTTAAGTATAGAGGCGGAACCACCGCCCCGAAGGCTGATTCGGGAGTTTCTGCATAGTGAGACAAAATCATTCGGTCTTCATTTATATCGTATTTGTTATTCATCTCTCGCACCAACGTTAACTCATCTGATGTGTTAACACTTTCCTTTGTACTTTAAGGAATGATTATACCTCTGATTTTGTACATTGTGAACATATCAACAAAAACATCTTTACATTTTACCAACATTCTGTATACTATAACTTAAACCTATCAGACAAGTTAATTTATTTTGAGCAAATGCACAAAGCAACTGAGGGACAAGAATTCTGTTGATGGAGGATTGATTTATGTTCAAAAGAATAGTCAGTGTTGTTCTGGCCTCGCTGCTACTGGTAACCACCTTAGCAGCCTGCAATCAGGGAGGAAACAGTACCCAAGGCTCGGGCGAAGTTGCCAAAGCTGGTCAGTTACGGTTTCTCGACGTTTCCCCAAGCCCGGCTCGGCAAGCCTATTTCGAGGGTCTTTTCAAAAAATTTGAAGAAGAATCCGGAGTAAAGGTTATTTATGAGAGTGTGCCTTGGGATGACGCCGCCAATCGTTTAACCGTTATGGGTGGCTCCAATAAGCTTCCTGATGTAATCAATGTCTGGCCCGGTTGGGTAGGACAGTTTGCCCCAGCTGGCTGGATTATTCCTTTGGACAAATACCTTGATCCTACCAAAGATACCTATACGGAAGCTGCCCAGCTACTGATGCAGCAGGATGAATCCCTCTACGGACATAATTACATTGTCCCCGACGGGATTATGGTCAAAGGGATCTTCGTCCGCAAGGATTGGGCAGAGGAAGCCGGCGTTACCTTAGGAGACAGCTGGACCTATGATGAGTATTTTGACTTAGTAGCTAAATTAACCGATAAAGATAAGAAGCGTTACGGCGCGTCCTTCCGGGGAGCTCGGGGTGCTTTTGATCCTTTGCAAATCTATTTACAGTCTATGCATGGTGGTGACCTTTATAGTGACGATGGTACGATTTTAATCGATGATGAAAAGTCTATCGAAGGCTATAAGAAATGGAATGATATCTACTTAAAAGGCTATGCACCTCAAGACTCACTCAACTGGGGCTTCGTGGAAATGGTGGATAATTTCACCGGTGGTTTGACCGGTACCCTCATAAATGACTCTGAGGTTGCTAAAACTTGTATGGAAAGAATGAAGCCGGAACAATGGACTGTCATGCCCATGCCAACCAGCGAAGATGGTAAGATCTACAATATGTTTGGAACCTCTTATGCCTACTCTATTTCCAAGAGCTGTTCCGACCCGGATACCGCTTGGAAGCTTATTGAGTTCATGGCTAAGCCTGAAAATAATATTGAATACTGTAAGATGAACGGGCTCATTCCGGTTCAAAAGGATGTTGCTAATGACCCAACTTATGGTGAAGATGGCCCTTATGCTCCTTTTGTAAAGCAGCTCAATAACCCAAACATTGCCAGGCCGGCAGATGTAGGCCCCTTTGATTTTACCGATATGCATCAGCAAATGATGCACGAAGAAATGCAAAAATATTTGCTGGGTCAAGTCTCAGCTGAGGAAGCGTTAAAAACCGTTACCGCTGAACTTGAAAAGCGAATGAAAGCTTACTTGCTAGAACATCCTGATGCTAAAGTCGATCACGCTAAGATTCTTGAAAAGAAGTAATTACTATTTCCGGCGCCCTAAAGGCGCCGGAAATAGTTTAACCAGAGAAATGGAGGTTTGTTATGAAGACCACCCCCAAGACGAATAAGTTGACTCGTGCCAAAATGCGTGAGCCCTATCTCTATATTGGTCCATCGATTGTTGTTCTACTTTTAGCCTTTGGCTACCCCCTGATCAAAAACATAATCATGGCTTTTCAGAATGTTAATATGACAACTATGGATAGCCCAGAATTTGTCGGTCTTGAAAATTTCCAGAAGATATTTACAGATAGTTATATTGGCATGATCACACTAAACTCCGTGATTTATGTTGTATCTTCCGTTTTGGGGCAATTCTTATTAGGGTTAACCCTTGCCTTGGCTCTTCGTCGCCCCTTCAAAGGCCGGGGGATCTACCAGTCCATCGTCTTTTTACCCTGGGCTTTTTCTAGTTTTGTTGTCGGTTTAATCTTCCGCTGGTCCTTTAATGGCGAGTATGGAGTGGTTAATGATTTGCTGATAAAATCCGGCATTATGGGTTTCCTTAGTGATAGAGGTATTGTGGATGGAAGTATCTCATGGCTTAGCACCCCGGGTCTGTCTTTATTAGTGGTTATTGTGGCGATGATTTGGATGGGAATCCCTTTCTTTGCAATTATGTATCTGGCGGCTCTTCAGTCTATTCCCAAGGAAATCTATGAATCAGCCGAAACCGATGGCTGCGGGCGCATTCGTAGTTTTTTTGCCATTACACTGCCTTTTATCAAACCAACAATTATCATTTCACTGCTCTTGCGTACCATCTGGATTTTTAACTCCTTTGATTTAATTGTCATTATAACCCAAGGAGGTCCGGCCTCGACTTCTCAGACCCTCCCTTCCTATATGTATAGCAAAGCTTTCTCTACTTATGATTTAAGTTCAGCTGCGGCTTTAGGACTCTTTCTCATGGTAATCTTACTGGTTTACTCTGTGTTCTTCCTTAAAATTAGCAACTACAACAAGGCAGGTGATTTTTGATGCGCCGCTCTTCTGTTCCTTCGCTCATAGGTCGGATACTCATTTTAGCGTTCTTTTTTATACTTGTAACTTTTCCCCTCTATTTAATGATTATTACTTCCTTCAAGACCCATGTAGAAATAACGGATGTACAGAGATTTACCTACTTTCCGTTAGATCCGACCTTTCAAAATTACATTGATTTGTTTAAGGAATTAGCCTATGGGACGGCTCTCCAAAACAGTATTATTGTCTCACTTTGCAGTGCTATTATTGTGCTGATGGCTTCGCTCTTCGGCGGGTATGGATTAGCGCGCTTTCAATTTCGGGGAAAACTTTCCGTTCTCTTATTTCTCTTGGTTACCCAAATGATTCCCGGCATCATGGTATTAATACCGACTTATGTTATTTTTTCTAACCTAAGTTTAATTAACACCTACATGGGACTCATCATCTTTTACACAGTGGTTAACATTCCCTTTTCCCTCATTACAATGCGTAGTTTTTTCGAGCGCATTCCCCTTGCTCTAGAAGAAGCCGCCCGAGTAGACGGCTGTACAAAATTTCAGGGCTTAGTTAAAATTGTCTTTCCGGTAATGTTTCCCGGCATAGTAGCCGTCTTTGTTTTTGCCTTTATTGGTGCCTGGAATGAATTAATTGCCGCCTCAGTATTTACAAATACCCCTGATATGGCAACGATCCCTGTTGCCATTAAAAATTTGGTAGGAAAGTCGGGAGTAAGCTGGGGCAAGCTTATGGCCGGAGGTGTTTTGGCGCTAATTCCTACCGCACTGATGTTTGTTTTTGTACAAAGATTTATTGTCGACGGTTTAACCTCGGGTTCCGTTAAAGAATAGGTTTATCATGAAAAAAAATCATTCACATCACGCAGCGGAAAAAGTACAACAGTATATTCAAATTAATGGTCTGGCCTCCGGTGATAAGCTGCCACCGGAGAAAGACTTGACAAAACTATTAGAGGTTGGCCGTTCTTCCCTGCGAGAAGGGCTCCGAATGCTTGAAGGGATGAGGCTGGTAAAGGTCTTAGCAGGGAAGGGAACTTATGTTGATCAACTAAATCCCCCTCCCATTGCCCTGCCTTTAGTCACTGGAGCGGATTCCGTTCTACAAATGCTTGATGTTAGACATATGATTGAGCTTGGGGCAATTACTTTAGCTATTCAATATGCGACAACCGAGGATGTAGAGAATATTCGTTCAGCCTTAGAGGAGATGGAGGAGTCTGATCGTCAAGACACGCGTTCAACAGTAGCCAGTGCCGCTGACTTACGCTTTCACAAAAAAATCTATGAAAGTACCCATAATCCTATTTTCATGCAGGTCATAGACAGCATATCCGAAAACTACTATAAATTCTGGGCCGCCGAGATGGCGGGCATGTTTTCAGCCACCCTTAAGTATCACCGGCTGATTTATTTAGCGATTCTAAGTCGGGATTTGAAGGCGGCTCAGATTGTCACCGCTGATATGATGCAAGTCATGAAAGATTCTGTAAAGTTTTTAGCCTTTGCCTCCGGTAAAGATACTATCTCACAGACATAAATCAATTAAATTGCTCAGAAGGAGATTGTTTCATGGAAGATTTTCAGCAGCTTATCCTTAATCCAGATACAAAATCTAAGGGTGCTACCCGTTGGTGGTGGTATGGTTGCGCGGTGGACAAAACTGAAATTGTTCGCGAGCTGGACTTTATGCTTGAAGCAAATATTGGCGGTGTTGAACTGCAAATCCTCTATCCAGTAAAGCCGGATGGTGAAGTCAAAAATATAGAATATCTATCGCCTGCATTTCTCGAGATGCTAAAATTCACTGCTGCTGAATGTGAGAAGCGAGGGATGTGGTTTGATTTTACCCCAGGTTCCAGCTGGCCCTTTGGTGGTCCGGGGGTATCACCAGAAGATGCTATGCAGCAGGTGGTTCCCTATACTATTGATATAGAAGGACCGACAAATTTTCAGTTTGACTTTACTACCCGTTTTGCCGGTCAGGTAGTGGCAGCAACCTTAGGCAAAATTGAAAAAAGCCAGATGCTACCGGAAACGGTTTTGGATATCACTTCAAAGGTCGTTACTAAATATCTTTTTGGTTGGCCTTGGGGGGAAGAACTACTGCCCATTGAAATTCCCGAAGGCTCCTGGAAACTAGTATTTTTCGTGGTGCAACTCCATCAAAACCACGTGGGAAAGCCCTCAAGAAATGCCGAGGGTTTGGTAATCGATCATTGTAGCGCGGCGGCACTCAATAACTTTTGGGCTGACATGGTTAAACCCATAACTGATCTCGTTCCCTGCAATAGTTTGTTTTGCGATTCTATTGAGGTTGAGGGGCATAACTGGAGTCCTTTACTTTTAAATGAATTTAAGAAACGCCGTGGTTATGATCTAACCCCTTGGATCTATGCTCTCTGGGGTGATATGGGAGAAGACACAAAAGCTATCCGTTACGACTATTTTCTAACCATGAGCGAGTTAACACTGGAAAACTTCTTTACCCGCTTTACCGAGCTATGTCACGAATCAAAAGTCTCATCTCGAATCCAAGCCCATGGTACTTGGGGGGATATTTTAGAGGCCTATGGTGTGGCAGATATTCCTGAAGGTGAAACTTTTGGCGACCAGCGCAAATTAAAAGTAAATACAATTCACCGGCGCTTGGCAGTTTCGGCGGCCTATTTATACCACCGACCGATTGTAAGTAATGAGACCTTTACCTGGCTGGTCAAGCCTCGTTTTACCGAAAAACTAGTTAATTTGAAGGCTGCCGTCGACGCTGTTTTTGTGGATGGAATTAATGCCATAGTCAATCATGGCTATGCCTATAGCGCTCCTGAAGATGGAGCGATGGGACTACCTTTCTATGCCTCTTGTCATCTGAATCACAATCAGCCTTGGTGGCCGCTCTATAAACATTTAGGTAAGTATATCCAGCGCGTCAGCGAATTTTTGCGCAGGGGAGAGCTCTATTGTGAAGTTGGCATTTACCTGCCCCAAAGCGATATTTGGTCTGACAATCCCTTAAGCGATCTGCATATGGCAATGAAATTAGAAGAGCACCTTGATACTGAGGCCGTTGATCGAATTCAGAAAGCCGGCTACTGGTTTACTTATATCAATGATAAAAAGCTTCAGACAGAAATTCCTTATAAGGTTATCCTGTTAATTGGCTGTAAGCGCCTACCGGTAGCCAGTGCCGAAGCCTTAGCTAGGTTTATTGAAGCCGGGGGTATTCTTATCGCCGCTGAGGATTTTCCCCGTCAAAGTACTGGGTATCTTGACCGTATAGAAAATCAAGAAAAAGTCTCTGCCATTATGAAAAGCTTATTTGAATCGGGACGTGCTAAACTCACGTCAAACCGACATGAAGAGCTGATAAATACCTTAAATCAGGTATGGCAGCCAGATGTTAAGATTTCCCATTCTGAGGAAGTTGGTTACGTACACAGACGAGATAAGAATCATGATTATTATTTCTTTACTAACATTTCCGAACATGAAGTAACCAGTACAATTTTATTTAAATCCCAAACTACTACCCCTCGCATTTTTTGTGCCGAAAGTGGCCAAGAAATAGTCGCGCCCAACCTAGAGTGCCAAGAAAAGGGCGGGAAAATAAGGCTTACCTTTCCTCCCTACCGTTCGCTTTTTTTGGTTTTTTCTGCTGCCGGCAATCAAAGCGAACAAAGTACCAACATCTCAGAAAATACCAAGAAAGCAGATACCGTCATTAAAAAACTTACCCATTGGCAGCTAAAGCTTGGAAAACAGGATTATACCCTCAGTAGCTTAGAGGGCTGGCAAAAGCTAGATCCCTATTTTAGCGGCTGTGGCATCTACGAGACCGAAATTGAAATAGATACTATATCGGGAAAAATGCTATTAGATTTGGGTCAAGTGGAATCTGCCTTACGTGTCTATGTTAATGGCGAATTTTGTGCCGATCTCTGGCTACCGCCTTTTAGGCTCGATATTAGTGCTAAACTAAAAATGGGAAGGAATCAAATTCACCTTGAAGTTTTTGGCACGATGATTAATGGGGCTCTGAACCCTCTTGCTGAGCCCCAGAAGCTAGATAACCAGCTTTCCAACTGGCCTTATGTTGGCAATCGCCTAAATCTTCTGCGTGAAGACAAGTTAACCTTTGAACCAGAGCGAAAGGTGCTTAAAGCCCAAGAGCAAGTAAATGGTTTACTTGGACCGGTGCATCTATTAGTGACAGACTAATGTAAGACTGAGAATTTTCCCAGAGGACTTGCTCTTCTATAGGGTGAGTGCAAGTCCTCCGGGAATTTCTTTAAGGGGAATAAATCGAGCACGCTCCTCCGGTGTCCGGTTAGGTGCATGGATACTCAAAAATAGTTGGCCGTTTTTATCTTTAAAAATCATGCCATGACCACCATCTTTACTATAGAGTGGGCTAGAACATTGTTCCCAGGGGCCAAGCAAATCCCCCGTAAGTGAACGAGCATAACCAATACAGTAGCCTTCTTCTCCCATGCAAGACCAGAGTAAGAGCAGGCTTTTATCTGCATGTTGAAAAAGATTACAACCGTCAGTTACATACCCCTTTATACGGTTTGACTTTGATTCTGCTTCCCGGCTCCAAAGGGCTTCCGAAGAAGAGAATAACTGAATCGGGTCACCGATTGCCTGTCTTAAATCCATTGAAAGTGGCAGGGCGCAAACAGTTCCATCACCAATCTGCACCCATTCATGGCAAAAAACCAGCCAAGGTTTGTTTTCCTTATCTAGGTACAGCGTACCGTCTAAAGACATCCAATGGGAGGGCGTTACCGGACCCTCACTCCAAGGCTCATATGGTCCAAGAACAGTTTTTCCGCGCAAAACCCCCGTTCCCCGCATACCGTCTTGATTCCGAAAACTAGCAAACATATAGTAGGCACCATTATAAGGGTAGACTTCCGGAGCCCAAAAGTTATCCTTCCCCCAAAAGTCATCTTTCGGCCTAAAGGCAGCAAAAGGACCTTGCCACTCCTGCAAGTCTTCGCTTTTATAAACATCAAATCCTGTCCGTGCTCCCTTAGACCAAATATCTTTGTCTGTTGAACCGAACAAGTAGTAATTATCCTCTATAAGCAGGATGAAAGGATCACGAATCTGAATATTTTCTAGCTCCATTTATATACCTCTTTTCAATCTTTCCCTCCAGCCAGCTCTATGCTTACGGATAGGAATTGCTTGGTTTGCTAACTTTTTGATTAAAACATATAATAGATCATAATGTACATGGGAGTAGCTTCATGAAGCATATCATTTCACAAAAGTTACTGGACGGAATATTTATCGAACAGGTACGAAGAGACCAGGAATTTTCCATGTCTCATAAACATGTCCACTCAGAATACGAAATTTATTACCTACTGGAAGGCTCCAGAAACTATTTTATTGGCAACCAAACTTACCATGTCCAAAAGGGTAATCTGGTTGTAGTGAACCGCTACCAGATGCACAAAACCAGTTCCACAGGACAACCGGCTCACACCCGTTACCTTATCGAGTTTATTGACGAATCCTTTAGCGGCTTCTTCAATGCTCTATGTAATATTTCTCTAGCCGATTTCTTCAGCCAAAATCAAGGTATCTTAGAACTAAACAAAGCCGAACAACGGAAGGTGGAGTCAATTCTCAGTGCCTTAACCGAAGATGCCGCTTCTACAGAAGCACTACATGAAGTCTCTTTTAAAATGAGACTCTGTGAGCTGCTAATCATGATCATCCGCTGTCGGTCAAAAGATCGTCAATTCAGCCAAGCCAAGGCTGTAGATACCCCTAAACACCAAAAGGTTCATGAAGTAGCCAGTTTTATTGAAGAGCGCTATATGCAGCCTCTGTCCCTGGAAGATTTGTCTTCTCACTTCTATATTAATAAATCCTACCTTAGCCGCATCTTTAAAGAAGTTACCGGTTTTACCACCAGCGAATATATTAATGTGCTGCGAATTAAAACAGCCCAAAAACTATTAGTCGAAAGTAACCTTAGTATTAATCAAATTGCTCACTCTTTGGGCTATGAGAGCCGCACGTATTTCGAGCGGGTCTTTCGTAACCACACCGAAACCTCTCCTTTGCGTTTTCGCAAACGCCAGCAATTAGCCGCTGGAAAGACCCGGGAAAAAATCGCCGAGCATGCCACCTAGAGGCGCCTAAGGTAGGAATATCTACTTAGAACCAATCTTTGGGCAAATAGATTTTTGTTTTTTCGAGCATCTCCTCAAAAAGTTTTTCTGCTTGAGCCTTGGTGATCCGTCCCATCACCAACGGATCATTCTCGAAAGCTTTTAGAGCAGACTGTCTATCTCGGTTAAGACCAGCCTTCAGTATCAGTGCCTGATTCTCAACATGTGGTTCTATTAACCTTAAGATCGGTTCAGTAATAGCCCCCACTTCTAAAGGCTGAATCATATCTAATTGAAATAGAGCGTTAGTTTCTACCACTGCCTCTGCTGGTAAGTTACTAATTTGCCGACAGGTGTTGGGAATATTTACATTACTAATCATTCGCCCCAGCCCGCACAAAGCCTTAATCAACTGAATACCTTCTTCTCCTGATGGTTCTAAAGTAAAATCCTCCTCACCCCCAGCCAACCTGAGGGCTCTTTGTTGGCGCTTAACTAAATCGTCTTGGCGCCAGGCTACCGTGGTCAAGCCAAACTTCCAGTCCTTAACCACTTGGGGATTTTTTAAATACACATTACCAGGCATAAACTCCGCTAAATGCCGATCTCCTGCCGCTGCAATCCAGCCATAGGTATGGAAAAGATCAAACTTAACCCGTTGCGCCGAGGCAAAACTTGAATTTGCCCAATGCTCTTCGTCATCTATCACCCCTATGTCATAATGCTTTTTTACGTAATCAGAGTAGAGCGGAAATAGATCATAATTTTGGTAAGAGGCATAGTTGAACCAAGTAAAATGATTAATACCCAAAACGTTTACGAAGATATCTTCTCTTTTAACGGACTCATTCCCTAAAAGCTCCTGGCACATCTTGGCCAAAAGCTTTTGGGTGCCAAAAACCTCATGGCAACAGCCAAAGGCCTTGATTTCCGGAAAGGTTTTATACAGCGTCCCCACACAAAGACTCATAGGATTCGTATAATTTATTACCCATGCCTGAGGACAGTAGGTCCTAACCGCACTAGCAATTTCTTGAAACATGGGAATCGTTCTGAGCCCACGAACTAGCCCTCCAGGACCTACCGTATCGCCTACGGATTGATAAATTCCGTACCTTTCCGGACTGTGTACATCCGATTGCATTTCAGTAAAGGTTCCCGGCAGGATGGATATTACGACAAAATCAGCTCCGGTTAAGGTCTCCGCCAAGTTATCTTTAGCCACATACTCCCAGTTTCCTACCGCTTCCGGCCGCTGGCTAAGCCGATTGCCAATCCGGGCATTTTGAATAGCGGCCTCTTTATCAATATCATAAAGCAGAATTTTTCCGCCAATATCTTTGTCCAGAGCCAAATCGCTCATAAAGACCCAAGCCCAACCTCTGGAACCTCCACCGATAAATGCAATACGCAAATCTTTGTTATCATATTTCTTCTTCATTGCTTACCTCTTTTCTTTGTTGTATGCCCCTACTATATGTATATCTTAAAAGGGTAGCGGATTAATGTCTTCATAGACCACCTGCCAACCCTCTACTTTCATAAAGCCGGGCAAAGGATTTTTCTGTCCCCTAAATCCCGCAGTCATCATCGCTAGTGCCAGAAGTAACGAGCCATTCCCCGGTAGATATTGCGGTAAATCTCGACGTTTTCGCTGGCGGTTATGCCCATTAGTATCGTAAAAGTTCTTGGCACTCTCCATAAGAAGAATATCGAGACCTTGTTTGGGACGATTAAGCCGCAGCGCTGTCATTGACATAACGGCAAAATCCCAGCCCCATAAACTATCGAAATCCCAAGCTTCTAAAACCATATCCAAGGTTTGGCCTAAGTACTCATCCCTAATTCTAGGTGAGCAAATAAAACCTTTGGTCATTAACATGGATGGATGATCGCGATTAAAACCCGTAAAGGTGTCTGGACAGTTTTGGTGAGCCAGATAGAGTTCTCCCTCCCGAGGGGAAGGAACCATTGCCTGAGACACGAAAAACCATTTCTGCCAATCTCCCCGACCCAATTTTTGCCCCCAGCGGGCAGCTAAGTCAAGGGTAAAAAACCAGTATTCCACTTCAAAAGTTGGATTTAAACTAATCTCAGGGCGATGTTCTTCCTGGACGGGAATAAGGGGAGGTAACAACTGATACTGATTCCCTCCGGGTAATTTGGCGGCAAAATCCGCCATAAAGTCAGCGGTTTTTTCAATCAACCGCCAATACTTTATGATGTATTGTTTATCGGGTTCACTGCCGTCGAGAAGATGTAACAAGTAAATCAGGTGAGGCTGTTGCCAGATTAAGAGTGGCGCAATAGGGGATGGACTGTCCAGAGCTTCCGGGCCGGTCATTTTAGGCCAGCGAGCTCCCTTAAAACCATTGGCGGCAGCATTTGCTTCTGCTTCCGGCAAGTGTTTTACATACCAGCCCAAACTTTTTTCTAATAAATGTCCCCGCCCCCATAAAGGTAGCCAGGCACTGTGCCAAGGATGCATCTCTAAGTGAAATTTGCCATACCAACTATTACAGGTAAGCCCCGTCTCTTGAGGCGGTTCTGAGCCGCAGCACTGAATGGCCAAAAGATATTGAGAAAGAACGGTTCGCCGTTCTAGCTCCCGACTTCTGGAATCCGTGCTGAGAGAGAAGTCAATAGCCCCACCCATTTCCCAGAACTGTTGCCAGTGGTTTTCAGATTGATGAGCGATTTGCTGAAAAGAATTAACTCCAGTCGAAAGATTTCTGTCTTCAGGCGATAACTCCAGCGTAAATTCCAGTTGATCTCGGCTACAGCCTAAAGAAAAAGTATGAGCAGACTCCTGACTAAAGCGCCCCGCCGAAGACCAGTGCAGAGCGGCAAAATACCTATTACGATCTAGTTGCCGCTTAAGCTTACACTCTTGAAGCGACAAAGAAAGAAGCGTCGTTTGATGGGCCGCTTCTTTATTCCAATTTGAGGCAGAGATACCACTATCGCCATAGGGAAATAAAAGACGTACTTGTAACCGACCCTGAGACAAAGCCTCTGAAGAAATTCGGAAAGCCAGAACATCCTCCTCCGGGGCGCAAAGAGTCTCCACCTTACACCTGTAGCCATGTATGGTAAAATAACTTTCTATTCGTCCCTGAAACAAGAGTAATTCTTGCTGCACCTCAGAAAGTAAGTCAGATGAAAGTTCTTTACCATCCCAGAAAAAGGCCAGCCTACAGAGATTAAGCCGATGAGGATTTTGGCGAAGCCAGTGATAAAGCTGCTCCTGCCCCACAGGGATTTCTACCGGATAGTAGACCTCTCTATCCTTATACTTATAGGCAGTTAATCTAAGTTTATCCCTTTCTTCAGCCTTATTCTGGGGCTCTTGATGCCACCCCCACGTGCTCATGGTACATAGGGGGCAGTCGGCCTCCTGATGAAGGGAATAAAGACTTTGTAGGCCGGTTATATCCACCGTAAAGGC
Source organism: uncultured Oscillospiraceae bacterium (assembly GCA_964518595.1). Taxonomy (GTDB): domain Bacteria; phylum Bacillota; class Clostridia; order Saccharofermentanales; family Saccharofermentanaceae; genus CAZFHA01. The sequence continues at coordinate 47,152 of CAZFHA010000015.1, read as the reverse complement.
GAGATTGCCATTCCCTACCGATAGGGGCGCCTTTGGTTTTACCTCTTGATAGCAAGGATTATGACGCTGCACCAGAGCTTTTCTATCAATTCTCATTTCGCTTTACCTACCCTTTTAGCCCGCTGGTGCTAATGCCTTCTACTAAATATTTGTTGAAAAACAAGAAAATTAGAAATACCGGAACTAAGGAGAGGGTAGACATAGCAAACATAGCACCAAAATCTGTCGTAGAAGAGGAGTCAGCAAAGAGCTTAATGGCAATGGATACTGTATAAGACTGAGGCTTACTCAAATAGATCAATGGCCCCATAAAATCATCCCATTTCCAATAAAACTGAATGATGATGGTAGTAACAATAGCTGGTTTTAGTAGCGGCAGAATAATTCGGCTAAAGATTGAATAGCGGCTGCAGCCATCAATGGTAGCCGCTTCATCCAATTCCAGCGGCACTCCCCGAACAAATTGCATCATCAAATAGATAAAAAAGGCTTGACCAAAGAAGTGTGGCAACAGAAGTGGAATAAAACTATCAACAAAGCCTAATTTGCTATAAATAATGTACTGGGGGATGAGAACAATTTGCCCCGGAAGCATCATGGTACAAAGCATCGCTACAAACCAGATCCTTCTTCCCCGAAAATGAATTCTCGAAAAAGCATAAGCCACGGCAGCTGAGCTAAAGACCGTAGCCGCCGTTGCAACAGTTGCAACCAGAAAGGAATTTTTAAAAAAGGTGGCAAAGGTAATTCCACCAAAACCCGCCCAACCATTGGCATAATTATACCAGCGCCAATTGGGAGGAATAAGTGCCAAGGAGCCCTTTAGAATCTCTGCATTATCTTTTAAAGAACCACTGACCATCCACAGTACAGGGTAAATCATCAGAAGACCAAAAACTAAAACAAATAAATGATAACCGACACGAGAGAGTTTTAATCTTGCTTTCATCATTTCCTCCTTTCTACGCTTCTGCATACACCCATTTTTTCGATGACTTTAAGATAAGTAGTGTCAGTACGGTCATGATAATTAGCATGACCCAGGACATGGCACTGGCATAGCCCATTTCACGATATTTGAAGGCTTGATTATAGACATAAAGAGCATAAAAATTAGTAGCGTCGTTTGGTCCGCCCTTGGTTATAACAAAGGCTTGAGTAAACATCATAAAGGCAGCAATCATTTGCATAACCAGATTATAGAGAATAATAGGAGATAAGCAGGGCAAAGTAATTTTAATAAAACTTTGTCTCTTATTTGCCCCATCAATGGTAGCTGCTTCATAATATGAGGCCGGTATCTCTTTCAATCCGGCTGCAAATATAATCATGGAAGAACCAAATTGCCAAACGGCCATTAGGATCAAAGGCGTCATAGCCAGATTGGGATTGCCGAACCAATTCTGTTTTCCTATACCCACCATCTCAAGAACTTGATTAATTAAGCCATTTTTCGAGAAAAGTTCCTTCCAAACCAGTGCCACAGCAATACTTCCGCCAATCAAGGAAGGTATATAGTATAAAGAGCGGTAAAAAGAAACCGCTTTGGTTTTCTTGGTTAAAAGATAGGCCACAAATAGGGCAAAGGCTAATTTTAAGGGTACAGATATAGCCACATAGATTAACGTTACCCGTAGCGATTTTAAAAAACGAGGGTCATTAGCCAACTTGAGGTAATTGTCGATACCAATTACAGTTGCCGGATTACCTAAAACAAAATCAGTAAAAGAATAGTATAAAGAAACAATCATGGGGATAATGGTAAAGCCTAAAAAACCTATGACAAAAGGGGCTGAAAAAATATAACCAGCCACATTATCATTATGAATCCATCTTTTGGCTCCACTTTTCTTTTTGGTGGACAATACAGCCATAGCCGCCTCCTCTTTTTTCACGCCTCTTAAGAGAAATTGGCCGGTGGGAAAGCCCCCACCGGCTCACTAGGATCAGCCAGCAAGTTTTGCTGCCGCAAAATCATAAATCTCTTTAGATGCTTCTTCCGGTGTTTTTTCACCGTAAATGACTTGTTCTAATAACAAACAGTATTGATCCCTGATTTCATCTGTTTCCGGTGGGCTAATCAGGTTGATTTCTCCGGTTTTGAAGCTGCCGATTAGAGACAGAAAATCATACATCTCCTTTTGAACTCCGGTAGCATCTTTGGAAAAGCTTTCTCTGATAGTTGTATTGATGGGCACCCCACGCTCACCATTGAGAATTTTATTCGCTTCCAAATCATTAACAAAATAGTTAATAAATTTAGCCGCTTCTTCCGGGGCTTTAGAGTCCTTAGAAATGCAGAGCATTTGTGAAGACTGAACCGCCGCTCCAGATGGGCCGTCTTGGGTTTTTCTTGGGACAGGAGCAATTTTTATTTCCCGGCCTGCGGCCTTAGCCATAGCCGTTAACTGATTACTGGCAACCCAGCTCATCGCCGCTTCTCCGGTTACTAAATAGTCGCCTTCAATGTCTTTGATTTCGGCCATAGCTCCCGGATCTGGATAGGCACCGGCATCTACTAACTCTTTGCGCATGGTCATATAGTCGGTTAACATACTGGGATCGTCAAAGCCCAATTTGTCATTACTGAGAGCAAAAAAGTTCAGTTTATAGTCCTCTTGGGCGATCCCCATACTGGCGCCCATAATAAAATCATTTAGTTTATTACTGTTTGAGAAACCATAGATTCCTAAGGCATCATGAATCTTCAAACAAGCATCCGAGAAATCATCCCAAGTCCAATTTTCCTTTGGCTCCGGAACACCGGCTTCCTTTAACAAAGCCGGATCATAAGCAATTCCATAGGTATTAACACCGCTAGACAAGGCCAATTGTTTATCCTGGTACTTAGTGGTGGCTAGAAAGGATTCTTCAATGTCAGAAATATCCACAGTTTTATCCGCAATATAGTCATCCAAAGGGACAATTTTATCTAAATAAGTCGGGAAATTCCCTCCCACTTGAAAAATATCCCAGACGGTATTCGATGCAACTAAGGTATTAAGCTTGGCGAAATAGCCATCTGAATCATAAAACTCATATTGAATGTCAATGTCCGGATGAGCCGCCTCATACATCTCTATCACCTTAACAGTCATGTCATGCCGAGTCTGAGAACCCCACCAGGCCATCCTTAGGACCGTTTTTGAACCATCTGATGTACCAACTGAAGTTTGAGTGTTATCTTTGCCACTACCGGATGCTGCAGTGGTAGTGGCTGTGGAACCATTTTCAGTTCCGCAAGCCACCACTCCCGAAAGGGTTACCAGAGCTAAAAGAATTGTTAGGCATTTTTTTAACATATGTTCCTCCTTCTTGTTCCATGGTCTTATATTCAAAAATTCTTCGATGTGCACAATATACAACAGCAGAGGTAGAAAAGCACTATTTTTATATAACAGTCACTAAATAGTTATATCTTCGGGTAAAAGCATACTATTTTTACCAAAGTTCTCTTTGTTTTCTATTGCACAGAGCCCAAAAACTACCATTGTTTTTTGCCTGATCGAAAAAGTCCCCACATCTACAAGGGCAAGAAAAATTCTAACTTTATTAAAATATGAAAAAAATAAGATATTTACTCGACAAAAGCGTAGAAAATATGAAAAAAAGATGTATAATCAAAGGTAAATAAGAGAAAGGCAGTCCACAAGGTTAACCCTTTCCTATACATCATCAATCGTTTGTTGATTGTCTTTCAAAAAAGTAAGAGAGGTGAAAAGTTATGATCAACTTTGTAGCTTTTACAGTGGTAATGCTGATTTGGACATTCAGCGAATTTGTTGCCAAAAAAACGAAGTCCATCGTTTCTTCACTGTTTATGGCAGCAATTATTTTTCTCATTGGTTTTAAAAGTGGGCTTTTTCCTTCAGATCTACTAGACTCTTCTTCTGTTCTTGATTTAGGACGTGCCGTATTGGGCTTAGTTTTAGTTCATATTGGTACTCTTATTACACCGAAGGAGCTAAAAACGCAATGGAAAACCGTTGTAGTTGGCGTAACTGCCGTAGTCGGTGTAATTGTACTTATCCTTACTTTGGGACAATTTTTCTTTGATGGCATCGCCTATATGATCGCTTCCATCGGTGCTATTACCGGGGCTACTGTAAGTGTAGTTATTGTTCAGGAAGCCGCAAGAGATCTGGGACTTTCCAATAGTGTGCTTGTACTTCCTGTTTTGGTTACAGCCTTTCAAGGTCTGGTAGGTTTCCCTCTATCTTCCATTATTCTAAAACGCGAGGCTAAATCCTTACATGTTCAATATCAAAGAGGCGAAATCAGCTTAGATGCTTCAGAGACAGAAACGGAAAAGAAAAGCTGGTTGCCTCCTCTATCCGGTGTTTTTAGCACCACTCCAGGTACACTTTTTGTGGTCGGTGTAGTCGCCATCATTTCCTATTACATTCAAGAGTTCACCAACGGGGCATTGAACATGTTTATCGTTTGTATGTTAGCTGGTGTTCTGTTGCGCTCACTGGGTTTATTCAAAAAGGGTGTTCTTAACGGAATTGATGCTTATGGTCTAATGATGTTAGGAATCATGGTTATTATCTACGCCCCTCTGGCCACCATGACCACCGAGGATTTGCTAAACTTGCTCCAACCCCTTGTGGCTGCATTTGTGCTTGGTGTTTCCGGTAATATTATTTTTTCCAGCATTATGGGCAAAATTCTTGGTTACAGTATCCCTATGTCCATCGCCATTGGCTTAACTGCCTTGTATGGCTTCCCCGGAACGATGATACTTAGTCAGGAAGCGGCCAAGAGTGTAGGTGAGTCGGAAGAGGAAGTCAAAGTCATTGAAAGCAAGATTCTGCCGAAGATGATTATTGCAGGCTTTTCCACCGTAACCATTACTTCTGTTATTGCCACTAGCCTGCTTATTAGCTACTTCTCCAGTCGAATTTAGCTAACCTATTTCATTATAAATTCCAAAGCGAAAGCTCTCTCCGATACAAGTTGGAGAGAGCTTTTGTTTTAGCTAAAACAAAATACAATGATTGGAACTTCTACCCTAAATCGCCTTATTCCGGTTACGTTAAAAGCAGTTCATAGGCTCTGCGGTAAATCTTTATAGCCATAGCCAGCTCCGTTACCGCAAATCTTTCATTGGGCTGATGTTCGGTAGACGCAGTCTGGGGAAAAGCCGCCCCAAAAGCAACCATATTAGGAAAGGCTCTAGCATAAGTAGCTCCACCACTGGTGCGGGGCACATCCTCTTTATTTCCGGTTACATCCACGTAGGCTGCTGTAAGAGCCTGAATAATTCTTGATTGGCAGCTTAGATTAATTGCCGGTAACTTATCCAGTAGTGTAGCCTCTAATCCATAGGCCTCAAAGCAACTTCTTAGCCTCGCCTCTACAGCATCTATGTCAATGCTAATAGGAATTCGTATATCTAGATCCATATATTGCAGATTTGAGGAAAAACTGACTTTGCCAGGATTTATCCGTGGCTTATCGCCGATTTCGCCCACTAAAGCTCCTACTAAGCCTTCTCCGTAAGGGCTGTCACAACAATCCAGCAAAAAATCAATAATAGGGTGTGCATGCCCCTGATTCTTAAGTAGAGCCGCCAGCTTTAGAATAGCATTATCGCCTTCCTCTGCTCTCATAGCATGGACACTTTTACCAAGAATAATTAGTTTCCCCTCTTCTTCTCGGAAAGAAATTCCTTCCGCCAAACAGACCTCAGCTAATTCTTGGGTAAAGCCCGTTATTGCAAAAGCAGGTACAGCGTTGATGGCCTCTCCGCCGGAAAAGAGATAGTCAAGCTGAAGCTTGGCCACTAATCGATATTCGAGAATGCCCTTTTCTCCATAAATCACGGGAAAAGAGGCATCCGGAGTGAACCCCATCTGTGGAATCTCTTCCTTCGCCTTATAAGCCGAAACGCAGCGCCAATGGTTCTCCTCATCACCGCCGAGAATAAAACGAACACGCTGATTCGGTTTAAAACCCTCCTGTAAGAGTTTATAAAAGGAGAAAAGAGCCGCAAGTAGTGGCCCCTTGTCATCAAGTATTCCTCGACCATAAAGAAATCCATCCTTAAGAGTAAGCCTATAAGGAGCTACTTCCCACTGACTGAGATCACCTTCCGGCACCACATCAATGTGACCTAAAACAGCAAACAAGGAAGCGCCCTCTCCAGCCTCGCAATAGCAGTAGTAGCCCTCCGGCGCCATAAAGGTTCGGAAACCCCAAGCCTCAGCTATTTGCAAAAACTGCATCATCCCCGTATGAATTGCCTTGCCAAAAGGCATCGCTGATTCTGCTGGGCTAATAACTGTCGGTATTTCCATTAAGGATGATAAGGCAGTAATGAATTCAGGATCCAATAGCAAAGGGCCTTTCTCTTGCCCATGGGTTTCATGCTTTGCTGTCATTCTTACTTTGCCTCACTTATCTCTTTATTTTTACCTATTCTAAACTTAAAAAGAAAAAGCCGGGATAAACCCGGCTTATATTTTTAAAGCTCCAACGAACCGTCATGATCTCATTCCTAAGTATACCCTTTTGCAAAACTGTGAATCTTGCTATTAATCTTCTCTTCCGGAGTTCTATGGATTCGAACCTCGCATTTACTGTTTCTTCCTTTGGTAACTTTCTTGCTATAGGAGAACCTCTAGCCATCAACTTCCATATAAGGATTACTCTGTAAAAACTGTGTTCTTACCCTTCCTTTCGACATACTTGGCAAGATTTCTCCTAACCTTTCTCTCTTATCGGGGTTCGAACCTACTCTGTTCTTAAACCTCATCTCTTCCATCAAATCAAGATTCATTCGCATAATCCGCAACTTGTACTATCACTAGCCATCAGTTACATTCGCTTCCACATCTCATCAATGTGGCGGTACACTCTTGGGGAATTCGATTTCTTAAGTATTCCTTGGAGCTTGTTTTCATTATATAGGCAACCCCAGTATTTGTCAACTATAATTCAGAAAAATTATTTAATTCTGACTTTATGACATTATCCACTTTAGTCATAATGTCAAATCTAAGGAATTGCCTGATAGTTCTTAATATAGTTCGAAGGACTCACACCATAATACCCTCTGAACCTGCGGCGAAATGACCGATCATCCGGATAACCAACCTGGCCTGCAATGCTCTCAACGGCTAAACCTTGCTGGAGAAGCTGAACTGCTTTTCTCATCCGTAAAGAGATAATATACTGATAAGGAGTCTGTCCATAATCTTCTCGAAAGGTCTGGATAAAATATTGCGGGCTATAGGAGACGAGATGACTTAATTCATGAATGTTTATTTCCTGGCAGTAGTTTTCGGTTATATAGCGTAAGACATTCTCAAAGCGCGGCACAATCCCCCTAAGCAGATGATGATCCATACAATATGAATGAAATGTATCACCCAATTGTTCAACAATTGTTGAGGATTCTTTTTCTTCCATAGCACTGCGCACGGCCTCAATCCAATACACCAGAAATTGACTGCTTTCTTGCGGAATAACAAGCGTTTGGGCATTTCTCCAGGGCGAAAAATCCAAATGAACCCAAGTACACTCTAAGGGACTTACTTCATCCCGTCTTAAAGCGTAAGGAACTGTGGTAGGAAACAGATAAATGTTCCCGGCCTCAACCGCTATTTTTTCCTTACCGGACGAATAATAAGCCCTGCCATCGTTACAGGAATAAAGGCGGCAAAAGCCGGCGGCAGCGTTTTCTGTCACTTGCCATCTTGGGTCAACCCGTGTATGCCCTGAATTAATGATATGCATATTTGTTCCCTTCATCTGCATATTTGCCCTTTTTTCTTTTTTTTCTCAGATTACTATAGAAGTATTACATTGCCAAGGTAGCGGTATGAATAGATTAACGCCTTGCCTTACCTTTCTAAGGATTTGTGCCACAGTATTAATGGCGGAATGGAGATTACTATGAATTTATTGCCTCAGGAAAAAGAGACCTTATGCCGATTGGTCACTCGATACGGAGAAATTGCCTCCCTTTCCATCCAAAAAGAAAAAATCCAGCTGTGGAAGGCACTTAATCGAGGTGAGATGATACGACCCATGGTACTTATTGACCAAATTCCCTGGCACGAAATGAACCTCAATGACGAGCTGACATTAACCATTCAGGAGCCATATTTTCGTAGGCTGGAACAAAACCTTCGCCAAACCATTTACAAGTGGGAGCACATGCCGGCGGATATGGTAGTCGAACCTTTTATCCGAATTCCTAAATTAATTAACAGTACCGGATATGGCCTGTGCAGTAACTCTGACAAATTACACCTTGATGAAAATAGCAATATTGTTTCACAGCACTTCCACAACCAATTTCAGGAACCCGAAGATGCCGAGAAAATTAAAAACCCTGAAATTACCTACGATGAAAAGACTTCACTGGCCTATCTTGAAATCGCTAAGTCAACTTTCGGGCATATTCTTCCGGTTTACTTAGCCGGAATGCAATTCCATCTGGGCATTTGGGACTCATTAAGTATGTATATGGGTCTTGAAGATATTTACTACGACATTATCGACCGCCCTGAATTCATTCATGATTTGGTGAACCGCATGTATGCCTCATTGACTTATGGAATTCAAAAAGCCGACGAACTAAAGCTTCACGATGACCAGTCTTCGCTCTGCCATTGCAGTCATATCTATACAGATGAATTTTTGCCCGAGCCCGGAGCCGGAAAGGGTTCAACCGCCAACCATTGTTGGGCTTTTGGATTGGCGCAGCTATTCTCTTCCGTGGCTCCGGAAGTCAGCCAAGAGTTTGAGTTAGATTATTTTAAAAAGGTGGCACCTCTATTTGGCGGAATCTATTATGGCTGCTGCGAGAGATTAGATGATCGGCTAGAGTACATCCTAAAGATTCCTAATATTCGAAAAATATCCTGCAGTCCCTGGAGCGATAGGAATGTGTTTGCCGAAAAAATTGGCAAATCCGTTGTCATGTCAAGCAAACCAAACCCGTCCTTACTGGCCTTCGAATCTTTTGATTTTGCCGCCGCCAAAGCCGATTTCAGCCAAACACTAACTGCGGCAAAGGCACAGCAGGTTAATCTGGAATTCATCTTAAAAGATATTTCAACCCTACACTACCAGCCAGAGCGCCTATTTCAATGGGAAAAAATGGCGATGGAATTAGTAAACCGCTGACAGACACTCAAGATAGAAAGTCTTAATCTCATAGGGCTTGATTTCAAAATCAAAATGTCCCTCTACCTCTCTGGGTTCTTCCAGTTGATTTTCCAGCAAGTCACAAGCGGTCAGCTGGCATTTACCCAGACGGTAAGTAACGCAAACCCGAGTCGTCCGATTGTGGTATTCATAAAACCGTAGCACCAAACCTTTTCCATTTTCAGCCGGTTTTACCGTATCCAGCATAACATTTTTACAGTTCAGCGAGAAGAATGAGGCAGAAGCCGGATCACCGCCAGAGGCGTTTTCCAGTTTAACCACAGATAGGGGGTAATTAAGTGAGTGAGCCTGTTCCGCCGTATTGGCCGCCCGCCAGGTCTCCAAATGGGGGAAAAGAGAATACGTAAAGTAGTGTTTCTCACGGTCAGCCGATTTATTGGGATAGTTGCCGCTTTTTATCAGCGATAATTGCATTTGGCCCTCTTTGATCCGGTGCCCATATTTACAATCATTCAACAGGCTCACGCCATAGCCTTCCTCCGAAACGTCAGCCCACTTGTGTCCACAGACTTCAAACTGAGCCACATCCCAACTGGTATTGTTGTGAGAAGAACGTTCGATATTGCCAAATTGAATATCAAAGCTGGCTTTACTGAAATGCAGATTCAAATCAAACTCTGTCTTTAATAAAATCTGGTTCTCTTTCCAATCAACCCATGTTTCAAAATCAATTCTGGGGATATCTTGATATATCCATATTTTCTGGTGAATCGTAGATTGATTAAAAATTTTGTCTACACAGAGACAGGCAAAGACTGGCCCGACCTCAGCCACGCGTATCTGAACCTGCTCGTTGACTTCCCACCCCTTTTCCAGATGGAAAATATCCACATCCCAATTATCCCAGCGCATAGGCTTATCTTCATAGGCAAACAGACGATTCCCTTTGCCCCCAGACTGAAGAACTTCACGCTGAGCTCTTTTATCATAAAGGCGGGATAAAGCCCCTGCCTGATCTAGCTCAGCAATAAAAACCGCATTTTCAAACCCATGTTCAGATATCCGTAGACTCGATTCAGTGTCCTTTTCTAGAGAGGGTTCACAGGTATAGGTGGCATATCCCATAGACGGAATATCTTTGGCAATAAAATAGGCTTTACCCTCCATAATCTGGCATGGAGCCACCTGTCCAACTTCATTTCGCACACAGAGATTGGGACTATCATCCTTGACAGGGAAAGAAGCCATCTCTGTCCGCACAAAGGACAAACTATTCCACACAAAAACCCCGGCTTTATGTAGGCCTACTGACTGAGCCAGTTTGCCAAGGAGGCAGGTTTTGAGGGTTTCTCCTGATGAGAACAGCTTACTGTATTGTTCGTCAGAATCTTGATATACTCCTTCAATAGCCGTACCGGGAATAATATCGTGAAACTGGTTTAGAAGAAGGGTCTGCCAATAGGCATCCACCTGGTTTTTCGGGTAGTCGCCTCCTTGACAAAGAGCCAGCCCCCCCAACAATTCCAGCTCATGAAGTAAAACTTCACCTTTTCTATTATTCCTTTTATTCTTACCTACCGAAGTCAAACTACCGCGGTGAAGTTCAAAATAGAGTTCGCCATTCCAATGCGGTAAAAAGCGGTTACCTTTGACAGTATTCTCAAGTTTTTGAAAATACTCTCCTGCCAAACACTGTTCTGCCTTAGGACAATCAACTAGCCCCTGATGTAATCGGCGAATGTTCTCGATCATTAAAGGCGTTGTTCCGCCGCCGCCATCACCAAATCCATAACCGACTAAGACATCGGCATTGATGTTTTTTTGCTGATATCTTGTCCAGGCTCCCTTTATACTAAATGGATTTGTATCACCATTATACTCGGTAGTAAATCCATCTCTTGACAGATGAGGAGTGGTAATGAAATGAGCAAGTACTTCACTGCCGTCAATGCCTCGCCACATGAAGGTATCATAAGGCACTTGATTGTACTGATTCCAACTAATTTTCGTCGTCATAAAATAATCTATACCCGATTTTTTCATGATTTGGGGCAGCGCCGCCGAATAACCAAATACATCCGGCAGCCATAATATCCGGTTGTCTTTCCCAAACTCTTCTTTAAAGAACTTCTTACCAAACAGAATTTGTCGAACCAGTGATTCTCCACTAGGTAAATTGCAATCAGCTTCTACCCACATACTGCCCTCCGGCTCCCATCTCCCCTCACGTACTCTTTGGCAAACCTCTTGATAGACCTCAGGGTAATCGACTTTTAAGAAGGAATAAAGCTGGGGTTGACTAGACATAAACTGATACTCCGGATATTCTTCCATCAGGCGCAGCACAGTTGAAAAGCTTCTTACCACTTTATCTCTGGTTTGATCCAAGCGCCACAACCAGGCAACATCAATATGCGTATGTCCGATACAGGACACCGTTGGGCAAGAGCATTCCGCCTGAAAGCAATAGAGATTTTCCTCAACATATTGGCAGGCATTTTCTATGCCTGCCCCATAAGAGTCATTATGCGGATTTCGTAAATCTAACAGATTTACCGCCTCATTAAGGAAATTTAATGTATCAATTCGTTTTTTATTCTCAACATCTTCCAACACTGCCGCTTGATAAGCCAAAAGCAAATCCAGATATAATTTCCGGGTCAATTGATCCACTTCAACGACTTCAATTTGAATCGGGCAGCGTTTTCCCCAAAAACCACTGTAAGCTTTAAGATCAATCTGAAAACTTTCACCCTCAACAAGTTCTTCCATCACGTAAGCTTCTTGATGATTTACATCTATACCCTGGCGTAATTGGCCATTGATAAAAAGTAGAAATTGTGGATTATTCACATCCCAACCCTCTGTGTCTGTTGAAATAAGAACTGCCGTTTTTCTTTGCTGATCATTTCTCTTACAGACCCCAGTTCCGCGAAACCAACCATGATACTCCGGCCCGCCCCAAAATTCTTGCGCCCCAAACTCACGCATAGATTTAGTTTTTACCTCTTCGACACGATTGAACCGCCCCTCCAAAAATCTAAGACTTAGCAGCTTCGTTCTCTCAACATAGATACATTCATATAATTGTTTAATAATTACCTCAATACGTTCTTTTAAGAAATACAACTTTATGTCCTCCTTATGATCATCCGATTTAGTCCTTAGAGATCCGGTGTTCACATATCCGATTCCCACTGGCGTCTTTCTTTACAGATACCCATACTGTTCCCGAATCAGTTTTTAAGTAGCCCTTAGCCCAATCCAGTTGCTTCAAAATGGCTGGAGCTATTTCTATCTCTCCAAAGCCAACTGTACCCCTCTTCTGCCGAATGCCCAATATCTCCTCAAACAGCAAACGGACTATGCTACCAAACATCGGATGGTTATGTGATTCGCTGCCGTCCCAGTTCTCCCAAAGAGTAGTCGCCCCGGCCATTTGCATTTTATAAAATGAAGCAGAACCGCGATTGGTAAGTAATCGCCAGGCCACTTCAGGCGCCTGATGGTCAAATAGTCCCTTTAACACCAGATAGGTGCCAAAAATCCCGGTATCAAAAACTTCACTGTCACCATATCTTTTGATCAGGAGCGTCGGATTTCCCAAGCCTAAATCCAGCGCAAAACTATCCGCACCATTAACCCCGTCACAATAACTGCCTGTTTCCTGGTCAAGATAATGGGTATTCAGGGCTTGTAAAGAGACAGCCCAGCGTTGTTTCAACTGCTTCACAGGCAGCTGGAGATCAAATTGAGAGGCAATTTCCAACAAAATATGTATTGCCTTCAAATAAAAATATGTATTCACAAAAGGAGCCGGAAGCTGTAGGTCAGGCGCACACCATTCCCCCAAACACCAACCGCCTGTCTCTTCACGGACAACCAATCCGTCTTGACACCGTGTCTCCATATAGTCAAGCCACAGCAGCATATTGCCCATGTATTTTTTGATTAGACCTGAATCACCATAGTGAAGATAATATTCCCAGGGAAGAAAGACAATCGCCCCGCTACACGCAAGCTCCTCTGCCTCTTCAGTTACAAAGAGGCAGAGGATGACCCTTTAAAGATTACTCCAACCAGATTTTCAGAGACACGATACTCTTTTTCTTTACCGGAATCGAAAGCGTCGAATCACGCCACACCAGTTGATCCCCCGCAATTGGCAATTCGTTTATATCCGTCAACTCTGCATGGGTAATTTTTTTAGCAAATTGAATTTTTGCGATTGTATCTTCACCGTTCGCTTCGTACAAGCGAATGATGGCTCCTTGGTCGCTGTCTTCGGAAATTTTAAGTGAAGATAGAACAGCCGTGCCGCTTAAGATTTCCATAAAAGTAAATGCAGCCGGCAGTACACCTTTTCGCCCCGCACTTACACTCATAAAAGTAAAACTATGGTTATAATCCATGGATGTTTCAACCAGTGTAGCATTTTCAGTATCTTGAGGAAATTGCAGAGAAAATGAAAAATGGTGTTCGCCCAATTCCGGATAAGGATCAGGCTCATAGCTACTTCGCAACAGGTTCATGGACAGGATATTGTCGTAGGAACTAAATCCGTATTTTGTAGCCGATACCAGCATTACTGCCTGCTGGGTTTTTGTTTCAGGTATCCCGCAGGCAAAGCTCAACGCTGGGACATCTTTTTCCCGACCCTCTCGAGCAATTACACCCATCGGAATATCATATTTATAGGTAGAACAAGGATAGGCCAAAGGAAAAGCCACCCGCAATTGAGGAACATATTCTTTTATGGAAGGCCGTTCCTGCCAATCACAATATGCAGAAAATTGAAGCGCCTTCTTCCCTTGATCCAGAGACATCTGATATCTGATTTTTGACTCGCGAAAAGTAGTTTCCACCTGAATAAATTGACGTACAGTCTTTGGATCAATACAGCGTTCAATGATTTTGCTGCCAAAATTGCAGAGCGCCTCTTTACGGATAGGTTGACCTTCGTTCCACGCAGTCATACCTTTTGTGGTTTCTTCCTGAATGTAGAAAAATCCCGATGGTCTACCCGCATCCAGCAACTCCTGATTTTTCTCTTTATCCCAAATCGAAAGTAAATTACCTGTACCAGAATCAAAGGTAACTCGCAGATAATCATTTTCCATCATCCCTGCCGGAAGCGTCTCAATCCGAGGATCAGGGCAATATTTAACGGGAATAGAATCAATCTCTTTTTCTTTTAGGACCAGCGTCTGATAGCCCAGCGCAGGTACAGACACCTGAACGATCATTTTAAAATAAGAATGCCCCCAATAGCGACCCTTGACGCCCATAAATTCAGCTGCCGCATCAATCAGTTGATGAGCCAGAACAGTGTTGTCAGGCAGACTCACTTCGGCTCGGTTTTTGTCACCGCACCAATCCCACACCGTAATCTCCACCAACCCGCTTCGTGCCTTTGGCAGGCTGTTAAACACGTGGAAAACACGGTTTACACCACTACCACGTTCCACCGCCGGTACGGCATAGTTATAGACATCATAGCCAACGCCTGCGCCCTCTGACCGAGATAATCCATCATCCACGTATTCGACAAAAGAGGTATCAATCTGCGCCGCTATTTTGCGCATAGATGATGTTAATCCTGTATTCGCAATAGCCATCACCTGCTGAAACTGCCCCATAGCTCCTTCTCTTGTTTCAATCACACCTGAACCAGGAAGAATATCATGAAAGTGATTATAGAGAACTTTTTCCCAGGCCTTAGAATAGCGGGATTTTACATAAGGAGCACCGGTCAGCATCGTTGCTGCCGCATTGATACGTTCTGCTTCCAACAGACGTTTTTCGCCCAGTCGATTTGCCATTTTTATTCGGCTCTGGGAGGTATAGCAACCGGTAAAAATACAGTTCAATTCTTGCTTAACCACCGGAAAACTGTCCCGGTACTGACTGATTTCTTTAAAAAAGGCCGCAAAAGTTCCCAGCTCGATTCTGGGATAAACAGGCCACTTGGCCATCTGCAGTAACATCCGTAAATCACTTCTGGTGGGGCCGCCGCCATGATCTCCCACCCCATATACCTTCATGATTGTTTTCAAATGGTAAGGCGTACAAATATCGGGAACATAGCGAGCCAATTGATAATCGATTTCTCCGTTATACCAGAGAGGTTCCCGGTAGACAAGTACTTGCTTACCCGACGGTGCTTCCCAATTGTAAAGGTAATCGCCTTTAAAAGCACGGCAATGATAATAGTAATCAACCTTTCCATGGGCTAAAATCTCTGGCACATTCTCACTGTGACCAAAAGTATCCGGCTCAAAATCGAGTTTTAAATCTTCACTTTCGAGGCCAAATAGCTTTTTCATATATTGTTTCGTATAAAGAATATGGCGTGCATGGCTTTCTCCGCAAGGCATATTTTTATCAGCTTCTACCCAGGTTGAGGCTGTCACCTCCCAGCGGCCTTCCTTGACACGAGCCTTAATTTCTTCAAGCATAGCAGGATCATACTCTTCAACAATCTGATAGACAGAGGCTTGTGATTGGGAAAAATGAAAATCCGGAAACTCTTTCATCAGATCAAGCATGGTTCGAAAAGTATCTAAAGTAATAGCCACTGTCTCCGAAGTTCCCCACATCCAGTCCATATCAATGTGGGCATGAGCAGCACAAATTATCTTGTATTCTTTAGCCTGCTTTGCCAGTGGTAAAAGACAATGTTCCGCTTCATCACCAGCAGCGGCTGTAATACAGCCGGAAGCATTAGCCGCTTGTTCCAGAACAACAAAAGCCTCTTCCAAAACTTTCGCATCCTGAATGATTTTATTTTCATACATTTTGACCGCAAAAGCCAATTGACCCATAATACGTTCCCCACCCTGGCCAAGGGGAAGCTTTTCTAATTGCATGTAGCGTTGACTAAAATTCATTTTTTCACCATCTTTCTTATTAATCGTAATATTATGAAAAAGTTTTTATTATATAACTTCTAAATAATTTCTGTCCGGCAGAGTAGGAAAAGGCACATGAGGATCATTTTGATACCAAAATGCAACCGACGACAGATCATCCTGCAGGGGCAAGAATCGGCCCTGTGATCTCCAGCCTAAAGCCTGAATGCGAACTTTGAAATCTTCGTTGAAACGGATCGGGTCTAAAATATGCCATCGATACAGGCCAAAGCGAGTATTAGCCCGGTAGAGTCCATCTGGTTTTAGTACTTGAGGCATACCGGAATATAGATTGCTAAATACATCGTATTGTCCCGGAGTCTGTTCGAAATTCCAGGCGCCGCCAAAATAATCCTCTGTCCCAGTTCCACAGATTGTCGGATACTGCTGATCCCCATCAATAAACATTTTTACTTCGCCCTCTCCCCACCAGCCATTATTATTTACACCCCAGGCCATATATGTTCCCACATAATGTCCACCGCCCTTAATTTTATCGACAATGGTATATTCCTCCATATAGGGCAAGGGATTAGTACGGCGGAATTGGGCATGAAAATATAAAGCATCAGCTGCCACAGGGGTAATCTCGTAGTCTACCTGATAGTAAACTGTCGCTTTTTTAAACCCCCTGTTCTCCATCTCAATCCGTGCCCGCTTACGAAAGGGCATGGTCCAGTAGGAATTGAATCCCCCGGCAGGATTAACCGCAATCGGTATCGAACTTATGCTGCACCGCTCCCCCCAGCCATTACAGAAAAAATCACCCAAAGGAGTTTCGATGGAAGGCTCCGCTTCCTCATCCCAAAAGACACGAAAGATAAGATTTCTCCAATGGTCAGGAAAGCTGGTGACCCAGATATGTGAAATCGAAGCCGGACCCTCAATTTCTGCCAGAACCATCTTCTCACCCGGTTGAATCTGTACATAGGGCGATACTTTCCAGCCTTCGCCTAACTCGCTTGCCGCATGTCCTTCCAAAGGCGGAATTTTTCTAGCCCCTCCGCCCCGTTCGCCGGTTGGATTCTCCGGGCTAATCGAGCGGCTTTCCGCAGCCTTCTTCACAATAAGTTCCGATAACATTACTCTCTCCTCCAGTTATTTATTGTCTGCATCTGTTTGAAAGTTGATTACAAAAACGACGTAATGGCTATATTTTGTCTGCCTGGATACCCTGCTTGTCGAACATAGCCAGATGGCGTGATCAATTCCAACGTACAGGGACAGGGTAGCGCCGGAATTACCACTGTAGCGCCGCTCTCATAAAAAGCTATTTCAAAGGCAAAGATTTGTCCGTTATAGTACTGTACGGTCTTCTTTCCAAAAGCCCTGTGGTAAATTGAAATCACTAGTTCCTTCTCCCCCTCTCCCTGGATGTGATTTCTCTCTTCGCCGTAAAGTAGTACGCCTCCTGCTGGGACGAAAAGCGGCAAAGTATCCAAAGGTGCGGATATCGTAACAGTCTGTCTACCAGGAAAAAGATTATTAGAACGATACTCATACCAATCCCCTTGGGGAAGATAGACTTCCCTTGATGTCCCTTCTTCGACAACGGGAGCAACCATCAGAGAATCACCAAACATCCACTGGTCATCGATTCCGTATGTCATAGGATCTTTGGGGTTTGACAGCACAAGATGTGCCGCCATCGGCTGTCCGGATTGTGTACATATGTATGCCTGAGAATATATATACGGAATAAGTCTGTAACGCAGTTTATCGTATTTTCTAAATATCACCTCCGCCTCCTCGCCAAAAGTCCAGGGTTCTCTTGGGTTAGCACCGCCATGGCAGCGGCTGTGTGAGCCGAAAAGACCGGCCTGAGCCCAGCGAATATAAAGTTCCGGCGAAGGTCGGCCAATAAAACCGCCGATGTCTTGACTCCAGAAGGTAAAACCTGACAATCCTAGCGACAGCCCACTGCGTATGGAAAAGCGCAGCCCATCAAAGGTGCAAAAGGGATCTCCAGACCAATGAATCGGGTATTTTTGGCTCCCCGCATAGCCGGAGCGTGCCCACACCAACCCCTCTCCATGTGCTTCCATGGTTGCTTCATAGGCGGCTTGATTGTACAAATAAGTATAAATATTTCGCATTTCCGGCCCGGTAAAGCCAAAATAGTCGGCTTCCAGAGGTACCCCTTCACCCATGTCAGTCTTTATGGCTTTGATCCCAAGGGCAAACAATGCCTTTAACTGTTCTTTATACCAAGCCTTCGCCTCAGGGTGGGACATATCCAAAACCGGGTTGCTCCGAGCCAATTCGCCAAACTTATTATGGGGCAGCCAGCCTTGCTTATCCATCCATTCAAGTAGTTCCGGCAAGTGCTCAGCGGTAATATAGGGTTTCTGCCACAAACACACTTGGATGCCTTCATTCTGTAGAGTTTCAACCATTCGAGAAGGCTCGGAAAAACGACTTCCGAATTTCCAGTCACAGGCCCAGGGATGCTCAAACCAATCAGTGTCTACATTGATCACATCCACGGGAATATCATGCTCATTCATTGCCCGGGCAACTTGCTCAACCTCATCTTGCGTTTTGTAAGGGCAACGGCTCATCCACAAGCCAAATGACCACTTAGGTACCATGGGCGTTTTGCCGGTAATATCGGTATACCCCTTTAGGAGATCTTTAGGAGACTCCCCATAAAACATGAAATAGTCTATAATCTCGTCGCCATATATGTGGCAGGAAACCGCACGATTAGACCGGTTGCCCATAAAGAATTTTGTCCGATAATGAGTGTTAACGTAGATACCATAACCTCGAGTACTCCAGTAGAATGGCACCGGCACATATGTCCTTGCCCCAGCGCAGGAAATAGGGTCGGTCACAAAAATATCTACTTCCTGACCAGTTTTGTCCGGCGTAGAAAATTGTTCGCCCAAGCCAAAATATCGTTCTTTATGGCCAAACTTCATCGAAAGACAGCCAATCCGTTCACCGGTCTGCGGATTATTGACAAAACCATGAGGAAAACTCTCATGGGTAAAATGCATAACCTGATCCTGATTCTCCTGCGAACATATGGGCTGGTCAAACAGATCTAATAACCTTATCTGGTATGGATCTCGTTTAATCTCCAGTTTACACTTAGCGGTAAGAAGCCAAAGGGATTCTGGAGTTTCCACGATTTGAAAAGATGAAGTTCGGGGGAAAGTCACCCCTTCAGTCATCGCCGTGTTGTGCTCAACCGGCGACTTTCCTTTTCCAGCCATAATTCTAAAAATATGATCTTCGTAGAGCTCAATGGTAATCCATCCCTGAAAAACTTCTCCCAAACGGTCTCTCATGACTATGGGGCGAAGTTCCCCGTCCGAATCGATTTGTGTATTATAAAGCACCTCGCCCTGCATAGAGAGACGAAGGCCCTTTTCAGTCTGCTCACAGGATACAATTCTGGAAAACTTCTCCACAATAAGATTGTAATCTTGGCCTCTGTGAAAATGATCTTCGCAGTACTCATAATACAGGCGGATTCTTTCCGGATCTGGATGTTTCCGGTAAACTTCGCGGTCTTGTCCCTGTATTCTTACTTTTGGAGGACTCTGTATCTTTTCCATAAAATACCTCATTTTTTACCGGTTTCCACGTGAGCAGAGGTTCAATGCTCCTAACGGATCACCTTAATGCGTACGTTTTATTTCTTCAGTCGTAGTTTTTCTATTCTTCTTAAAATCAGGCAAAACGAATCACAAACTCCTCCTGAACAGGCGTGATCAAATTATCATAAATATGCATAAAATCCTTAGCAGGTGGCAGTGCCGGAGAGCGATAACCCAAGTACGCGTGCTGAGAATGAAAAGGCGTAATTTGTACGCTCTCCTCTGCTGTCTTTGCCCAAACACTGCCTTCATGAATAACCAAATCCGTCCCTGGCTGGAAGGGCATGGTACAAGCCTTGGTATAGATAGCATCCGCCCCTCTTATATTCCACTGAATTTTTAAGGGCATCTTGTCCAGACTATCGGTGCTAATACTTATCTGATATCCGTCTATAATTTCCTTCAACCGTATATCTATTTTTAGTGACATCTCCTGAGTGATCGGCCGCTTTTCTTTATCCATCTGCCACCAATCTGAGGTACCGGGATATTCAGAAAAAGGTAAGTAATACTTGCCCTTTCCGGAATACTGAATGACATATTCGCCTACTCCAACTTTAACAATATCTTCAGCAGTAAAGTGCCTTTCATTAAAAAAATGAAGATAAATTCGCAGAAAAATATTCATATCACGAGTCTGAATCTGCAAAAAATCAATCTGGTTGCGGAGTAAAGTTAAGCTCCTATCCGGTTTTACCAACCTCAGAATCCCAGATTCCTTATATAAATGCTCACCCTGATAGTTAGGCCCAAGATCTTTCAAGTCATATGCTTTTAATCTGGGGTATAACATATAATATTCCAAACATAAGGGAGCCGACCGTCCCCCTTTTTGCCAGGAATTCATCAACCGCCCTGCCATTTGGAGAAACTGTGCCTTACCGGTCTTATCACCCATGTACAAATAAAGGGGGAAGTAAGGATCTCCGTAGGTTCTGGCACCGGAGTCCTGTCTGGTTGAATTGCCTGTAAAGACAGACATGTCAGGATCAAAATAGGCTAACATCATGGTCAAATTCCGCTCAACATACACCAGCAGATCGGGCATGTTCAGATATTCAGCCATTATAATTAACGAATAATCATTTACTACGTTATAAATACCAGATGAGCGTTCCGCATACTCGCCATCCTCATTACAATCAATCCCCTCAATCAGATAATCATCAATCCGGTTCCGATAAGTAGAATTTCCCGTTATCTCATAAGCCAAAGCCAGAGCCGCACAAATAACCCAGCGATGATTCGGGGTATGAAAACCATTAATGACCACCCCATCCGAACATCGAACAATCAGCTGTTTTACCTCATTTAGCAGCGCTAGTTCTTCTGCCGTCACACAATGGTCTCGAACTGCCAGATAGGCTTTTGCATAAGCAACAACGCTAAATGCCGTATCCGGGCCAGAGTTCATATTGCAATCAAACAAATCCATGGTTCCATCCGGGCGTAATTGATTCACGGTAAAATCCAGCATCAGCCTCGCCCGGCGGTACAACTCTGGATCATGGTAATAACAGCTGTCCGGATTGCAATACAGAAGGATGGTTTCCGCCATAGCGGCAGACTTTCCATGGGTAATGCCCACAGCGGGCAGCAACACTCCCCCATAGTCCGGGCTAGCCTGTTTTTCAATTTGACTTTTCAAGTTCTGCCGCAAATACTGCTCTTCTGCCTGCAACACTTGCTGATAATGGTTTTGCATATTATTCCCTCTAGTACTTTCTAAAAGATGGCAAGACCCGAATTACAACCGAATTCGGCTCTTGCTCATCATCCGTCCTCATTGGCACCGGACTCCTATACTCAGTACACAAACGGTTCGGCTTTCAGACCATAGGCTTCGTTTGTCTCATTGATTGCCTGATCAGCGCCTATCGCTTTCAGTGTATCAATGTAGGTTTGGATAGCAGTCTCTACGGGTACTTTTCCGGTAATGGCCTCTGCCATACAAGTGTTAAAGGCAATCTCTACATCGCCACGAATAGCCTCATAGGTTTCGGAGACAATAACATCATATTGCACGATATAGATTTCTTTGGACTTCACAGCCTCCTTGACCACATTAAACTTTTCTTTCATCTGGGCTAAGGACTTTTCGACTTCTTCAGGCGTTCCATCGTAGGCCCAAGGCATATTCTCAATATTAGTATCCGGATATTCACCAATAATTCCCACGCCCGGCAAGGGTGCACCCGCTGCATCTCGGAGTACAAGATAGGTGTCGCCTTCTTTACGGAAAGACTCACCCTCTACGCCAAAGCGGCAGAGCTCATAGCCTTTTTCAGTAGCTAAAAGGTCTAAAAAGTTTTTTACCATTTGTTCCCCGTTCTTGGTGCCCTTGGCAAGAACATATGGCGGAGCAGCCGGAGCCGATATGAAATTGACATCTTCTGTCCTATTACCGATCATGGCAATAATCTCTTCCACTTGCGCGTCGGCTTCCGTTGATTTGAAGAGATCAATACCATCCAGTTTAGCCCAGCCGTTCCAATAGTAGGTACTGCCAAATTTACCAGAGGTCATTTTATCCCGCATGTCTGAGCCTTTATTGGTAAAGGTTTCGGAATCAAGCCAGCCTTTGCTATAGGCGTCCTTTAGGAAGGTTAAAGCTTCAACCATTTCAGGCTTAACCATTGTATCGGTAAAAGCACCAACTTTAGGATCATAGACAATTGAGCCACCGCCCGTATTATCTAGTCTGGCATCATAGGCTTGAAAAATATCCTGTAGATTCCAAGTCTTGGAGGATACAAATCCCCCAGTATCTTTAATGCCATTTTGATCTGGATCCTCCTCTGTAAAAGCTTCCATTGCTTTAGCAAAATCATCAATTGTTTTAGGTACTTCAAGTCCTAAATTGTCCAGCCAGTCTTTACGGAAACTTCTGGTAAACATGGTCTGATTGTATCCCATTGGGAATCCCCAGTACTCATCATCATAGAACATGACCGACCTTCCGTCCTCCGGAATTTTCTCCCAGAATTCCTGGCCTTCCAAAGCAGTTGTTATAGGCTCAATTACACCATCTTGCTTCATTCGAAGCAAATCTGAAATACCAAAAGTTCGAATTAAACCGTTCAATTCTCCGGAAAGAGCCAGCATTCTGATTTTCTCATTATATTCGTTTCTGGGATATATATTGAGTTTGATTGTATAGCCGGTCTCTTCCTTAATCTTTTCCTGAATGGACGCCTTTAGATCCGCATTGTCAGTTGAATCACCGAAAATCAAACAAGTTGTGATCTCGATATACTTGTCACTTTCATCAACATTTCCGCTCGGATTTGTCTGACCGGCCACCTTTCCGGTAGAATCCGCACTGCCACCTTTACTTATATCACTGGTTTTAGCCTCGGGAGCACAGGCAGACAGAAATAAGACCGTTACTAATAATAAAGATACTATTTTTTTCATTTCTTATTTTGCTGTTCATAGGAAAAACAGCGCCTCCTTCTTTCTCTACAAGTAATAAATAATCAGGAACATCTAAAGCCCTAACCTCCTTTCTCCATTCCAATTTTCTCTTCTCTTTGCACCTGCTCAACCCTTTACCGAACCAACCATAATACCTTTGGTAAAGTGCTTTTGAATAAATGGATATACGATAATAATTGGCACAATTGAAACAACAATCATTGCTGCCGCAAGATTCTCAGCGCTAACATTTTTCAAGCTTTCTGCCGACAGTCCCATTTGTAAAAGTTCTTGCTCCTTAGATTCCGCATTATTAATCATTTCCCGTAAAACTAACTGAAATGTATATTTTTCAGTACTGGTAATGAACATTAAGGCATTATAAAAAGAGTTCCAAAAACCGACTAAGGTAAAGAGACCAATTGCCGCTAAAACGGGTTTGGCCAGAGGAATAATAATCTGATAAAAAACTCTAAATTCAGAAGCACCGTCAATTCGAGCCGCTTCTTTCAAACTCTCAGGGATACTCCAATAATAGTTGCGGATCAGAATCATGTTCCAGCCACTGACACAGCTAGGCAGAATCAGAACCCAAAAGCTGTCGATCAAATTAATTTGTTTTAGCGTCAGGAAAAGAGGAATGATACCACCCGAAAACATCATCGGAATGATCAGCATATAGGTAAAAAATCTATGACCTGGTATGTCCCTTCGGGAAAGGGTATATGCCCCCATGGATTCAATAATTAAAGACAGTGCAGTTCCTACAATGGTAATTAGTATTGTATTCAGTAAGGAGCGAAATATGAACGGCTTATTTAAAATCATCTCATAAAAGATAGTTGAAAATTCTCTCGGAATAAGAGACAAACCATTTGTGTCGGCAGCACCGGTATCCATAGACATTTTCACTACGTACAGCACTGGAAAAATCATCGTAATGGATACAAGGATCAACAGGGTCGTGTTAGTGACATGAAAAGCCCTTTGGCTTCTGGTCATTTTTTTCTTCATAAACATTACATCTCCTCATAGGTTAAATAACACTTCGACCATCTTCCGTCAGCTTCTTACTCAAAAGATTGGTAATCACAACGAGAACAAAAGCAATAACTGATTTAAATAAACCCATGGCCGTAGCAATGGGATATTTGCCATTCTGGATACCCACTTTGTAGACATATGTGTCCAAAACTTCACCGGTAGATCTGACCATATCGTTCAAAAACACAAAAACTGGTTCAAAAAGATTTAATACTCCGGCAAAGGAAAGAACAAACACCACCAGAATC
This sequence comes from uncultured Oscillospiraceae bacterium, assembly GCA_964518595.1. Lineage (GTDB taxonomy): Bacteria > Bacillota > Clostridia > Saccharofermentanales > Saccharofermentanaceae > CAZFHA01. The sequence goes on along the minus strand of CAZFHA010000015.1, from coordinate 22,801 downwards.
ACAGGCTTAATGGCCGGCAACGTGATATACCATGTCTGTTTCCAGCGGTTTGCGCCATCCACAACGGTAGCTTCATATAGCTCCTGATCCACACTGGAAAGAGCGGCTAAGTAGATAATCGTGCTATATCCGACGCCTTTCCAAACACGCACAAAGGAGACAATCAACTGAAACCACTCGCTTTCACCCATAAAATAGACCGGAGTACCACCAAATAGCTTGATAATTTCATTGACATAACCAGAATTTGGCGAGAGCAAGGCTAGGAAAATACCGGACACAACAATCCAGGAAATAAAGTGAGGCATAATAGTGACGGTTTGTACGAATTTTTTAAACCACCCCCGGCGTACTTCATTAAGCATGAGCGCTAAAATAATCGGTGCGGGAAAGGCAATTAAATAATTAATGGAAATAAAAGAGATCGTGTTTCTTAGGGATGTCCAAAAGAATGGCAAGTTAAACAAATATTTAAAGTGCTTCAGCCCAACCCAGCCTTGAAATCCACCTGCGGTGAAATCTGTAAAGGCAATTGCTATTCCGGCCATTGGAATATAGGTAAAAATAAGATATTGTAAAAAAACTGGAAGTATCATCAAGTACAATATAATGTTATTTCTAGTGAAAATTTTCTTTCGTCTTGAACTAAGCTTTCTTTCCGTCTTATTTACTCCATTCCCTTTCATTCTATCCTCCTATAATATCCTCACTTCTGTTTTTTTCGCATCATGTTTCATCGCTTATCTTGAATGAATGAAATATAAATTTATATTTCATTCTCTTCTGTAAAGGGAACCTTTGATAAATCTAATGTATCCACTTTTAATAGGGGAATGTGTGCTCCTCGCGGCCGCTTATTGACAGTATCAGCAACAATAGACTCACTAATCGGATGCACTGTGAGAAATAACTCGGTGTCTTGGTTTGAGTACCGAACTCGTCTTGTGATCTCCTTGGCGGATTCTTCCAAGGTGTCCAGCACTTGCGCCGCCGAGACGGAGGCGAGGAATTGAGAGAGACTCCCCTTTTTCTTGGCTTGGCAAGTACAGACAAAACCATTTTGAGCCAAAAGAAGCGTCAAACTATCAAATGAAGTCGCCTCCCCTTCATAGTTATAAAAAGAAAGAATAATATATTTGTTTTCTCGATAAATTTTTACTGCTGCCTTTCTGGACAAATCAGTTAAGCAGAGTGGTCTAAAGTGTAGAAATGATAGTCCTATATCAACGGTAATAGATGTGGGTTCTACAGATTCATAAGGAAGCTGAGTGATGACCTTTTCCTCTGAATAGAACAAATATTTATCAAAAAAGTGGCAAGGAAAATAAATGGATAATTTGGCACTGAATACATTTTCTCTTTCAAGATTACTCGGTTTGTAAGCAACCAGCGAAGTATTCTTGTGCTGAATGCCAAATTTCCGCCCTTCATCCCGAAACCCAGATGGGTGTGCCTCACCATAATATTGATAGGTGTTCGCCTTCTCCATTTCTTTATCATTGAAAATATACTTTGCAAACACCACATTTGAATGTGTAATGTTCTTTGGAGCCGCTATATTTTTGTACGTAATGTAGAAACTATCGCTCATTGCGCCACTGTGATATTGGCCTTTCGCAGTTCCCATTGCATACTCTTCTTCCATGTAGGTGTAGTTAAAGCCGCGGTATCCACCATAGGTGGTATACTCATCATCAGCCTCAAGATAGGCAAGAGCATTAGACGGAATGCACTCTGTAGTAAATGCCGCTTCAAAAGGAAATTGCTTATGAAGCGCAAGCTCCAATAAGTAATCTGGAATATGGTAGGGTACATTACATATCCAGCCACAATTCGGTAAGAGTAGGGCATTCTCCGAAATATGAATAAACTGGTTCTCTCGGGGCGGAAAGTAATCTGCAAGAGGATTAATATAGACAGCATCTCCAAAGCCCATCCAAAGCAAAGAAGTAGTGATATTCGGGTGCCCTAAAGTATCCGCTGTGTACGCTCTAGAAATCGGACCGGCCATCCTACCACTGGGAGCATGAAACAGACTTGCCACTTCAATCCACATTCTCTCCTCGCACTTTAAGGCCATTTTCCTGACTACCGGATCATCAATTAGGTTATACATCTCTGCAAATACCAGTGTGTCCACAGCGGTATAAACCGGGCTACTGTATTCCATAATCTGTCCACATCGTCTAAACATATCCGTAGTATCCCGGAGTTTTTCAAGGCCTATGGCAAAATATTGGGGTAAATCAAACAGTTCTCCAGCGGCCAAAAGGGTAAATGCGGCCATGTGCGCGAAATTATCATTATACATGGATACATGTATTCTGCCTTGAGCCGCATGATCTAAACTACCTAAGATATACTGCTTCATCCGCTCTACTGAGTCAGATCGCAACAAACTTCTATACCGCTTAAGAATTGAGCAAAACTGCATGGGGAGAAATTCACAGGCATATAACTCTACCTGCAAAATAATATCATTAGCCTCTTGTTCATACCCAGTTTCAAAAAGCGTCAAACAATTCCACACCCAGGACCGTGCACCAACTTGATCGAGATCATTTGGCCGCAAAATACCTTTTTCAATTTCCTGTAGTATAACTGGCAAGTATGTCTCGTTGTACCTCTTCTTTCGGTCCTCTTGATTGGTCATGGAATCTCCTCTACTTTCATGTCTTTTTAATTCCAGCGACAAATAAAACTTCTAACGAAAGGATCATAACCTAACAGCTACCTGATAGCATTGTAATGTTTTGTATAAACTCTATGATTATTTTTTCTATTTGTCAACAGATTTGTGCATTTTTATTTTTTATTTGAGATTTACACATAGCAACTTCACACAAATACGTCTTAAAATCACTGAAAACATTAAGTTTTATGGATTTTATGACTTTTCAGATAAGCTGCCGTGTTTCTGATAGAAATCCTCTTCTTTACTGAAAAGAAAAAAAATAAACTTGCATTTATTCTAGCAACCATTTATCATATTGCACAAAACCATCAAATTATAAAACGCTGAATTGCAACAATAAGTCACATGCTACAAAGGGAGGAACAAAATGATTAAGAGTATCTGCGAAAAAATTATAGAAAAAATCATGGACAAAAATAAAATTGATGACAATATATTATTTGATATGGAGATTTGGGACTGGTCTCAAGGAGTAGCTCTTTATGGAATCTGGAAATACTATGAACACACAAAGGAAGAAAGATATCTGGAATACCTGAAAAATTGGTTTGATAACAAAATGGATTTGCCTCAGGTTCGTAACGTAAATACCATGGCACCACTGCTTACGCTCTGCCACCTATATGAAGAAACAGCTATCGAAAAGTACAAAGAATTTTGCGATGAATGGGCAGAATGGGTCTTAAAAGAAATGCCTAAAACGCAAATGGGAGGCATTCAGCATTACACAATTGATTCATTAAACGAGGAACAATTGTGGGCGGATACCGTATTTATGACGGTTCTATTCCTAATTAAGTGTGGATCAATTTGTCACAAAGAAGCGTATATACAAGAAGGACTAAAACAATTTCTCTTACACATTAGGTATCTTAGCAATAACAAGCACGGCTTGTGGGCGCACGGCTGGTCTTTTCTGCGGGGAGATAATTTTGCTTCAGCCTTCTGGGCAAGAGGAAACTGCTGGTTCACAATAGCCGCTGCCGAGCTCCCTCAACTTATCAGCGGATATGATTGGCTGGTGAATATGATTCTCGATGCTTATCGCCAGCAAGTAGACACTTGTGCCAAACTTCAAAGCGCAAACGGACTTTGGCATACCCTACTGGATGATCCTGACTCTTATGTAGAAGTTTCGGGCTCGGCCGGTATTACTTATGGTATACTAAAAGGAATCAGAATGGGGCATATTGATGCTCGGTATAGTTCGAATGCCAAAAGGGCTGCCGCCGCCATTATCGAAAATATTGATAGTAACGGAATGGTGCAAAATGTTTCTTATGGAACGATTGTTGCAGATAATTTAGACTACTACAAACAGGTAAAACTACGTCCCACGGGATATGGTCAAAACATTGCGCTGATTCTATTAGTTGAATTACTGCACCACCCTGAACAAGTACATTTGCAGGTGAAATATGTTAATTGAAAGAACACCACTACAATCTCAAATCATTAGCTTTATTTACGAGTACATTAAAACTCACAATCTCAAGGCAGGCGATCGCCTGCCACCACAGGGAACCATGGCCGACATGATGGGCATCAGTAAAGCTTCCATTCGAGAGGCAATTAAGACTCTGGAAGCTAAAGAAGTAGTCTCTGTTTTAAATGGAAAAGGAGTCTATATCCAGAGAATTGAGGATTCATTTTTTACCAGTCAAATCGACTTAAAAAAAGAGAAAGAAACGCTTTTAGACTTACTCCATGTTCGAAAAATACTAGATATAGAAGCCGTCAAGCTACTAATTAAAAATGCTACCAACCAGGAGCTGGATGAGCTTAAAGAAGTAACACAGAGCATGATGGACAAGTACTACCGGGAGGTGCGCCAGGCTGATGAAGACCGAGAATTTCACCGTCTCATTTACAAGCATTGTCATAATGTTGTCCTCTATCAATTGTACATGACAAGTGTCGATTTAATGACTCAATTTCAGGATTTTCCTCTTGGTCTGTCCGATCCCTTCACGGAGACGATTCCACTACATTGTGATCTGTACTTTGCTATTCGGGAAAGAAACACAAAGAAGGCCATTTCTATTCTCAACAGTATTAACTTTATGCTGTATAACGATATTGCCGATGTCTAAATAAAGCAACATATCACTAAGGACTTACTTGCTGCCTGCATGTTCTGTTAGCATTCACAGCGGCTTGAAGTCAACTATTCTGTGTTTAATCGCTCCTGCAGTAAATTTTCTCGTTAACGCTATTATTCTATTCGATGATTAGAATAATAGCGTTGGCAAAAACTCAAGTAATGAAGAAAAAATATTTGAATCTGACTTTATCACTTTACCTTAAATGCCTTTAAGCTCCTGAATTCTAAATACCCAAATATAAAAACTCCAGCGAACCTATAGTTCCGATTCTTCCAGTCTACCAATTACAGATTATCAAATATAAGAATTCAAACATCCAACTGTTCCGCTAAGGCTATGCTACTCTATCTCCTCAATACCACTTGACATCTACTTTCGTAAATGGTCTTGTGACCTTCAAGAAATATCATTACACCTTCCTAAGACTTCATCTGCGTCCAAGTATCAAAAACTTTCGTTCTCAACCTCAATCGTCAGACTGCTTAAGAAACCTGTGCTTAACTCATTGTCAATTCAAAGTTCTGTTTACCTGACTCCACATAACCGTGCTCTCGCACCTTCTGTAGAACTCTGCTACCCTCACCTTTCGATGAAGTGGTATCCCTTCAGGAATCATCATCTAGTATTCCCTGGAGCTAATTTAATTATAGCACAACTAAGTCGGCTGTCAATAGATACAAATATAAATATTTCCATCTGCCAACCAGTTGTGCAATAAATCAATTTCATTAATTAAAATCATCTAAATAGATTACGAAAGTACGCAAACCCCGCCTTGAGGCCTAATATTCAGGAGATGGCATCTCCCCGTGCCTACCAAATCTTCAATTTTTTGTTTGAAAGTAGCGACTTCTTTAATCGGAACAAAGGCTTGAACGGTTCCAGCAAAACCGCCACCGTGCACTCGCCATGCACCACCCTTGTCATGCAGTAAATGTTCACACAGGGCTAAAGTCAGCGCAACGCCTTGCTCCTCTGGCCGTGCAGGCACAAAAATATTCTGTAAATACATGTAAGAAGAGCGGCCAGACTCTTTAACCAGCGCTAAAAATCTTTGAAAGTCGCCTTGTTGCAGTGCTGCGATTTGTAGTGGCACACGTTGATTATCTGCAAAAAAGTGCATAGCTCTAAGAAGTGCCCGGTCTGAAATAGTAGCACGCAACGCTTGAAGGTTATCATAAAAATCTTCTTCCTTCACCCGACTCAGATATTCTTCGCCAAAAAAGCGAGCAACCTGTTTCATTTCTGCTGGAATTTGAGCATAATCATCAGTTAAATCGCCGTGGTCTGCACCGCTGTCGATAATGCAGAGTCTGTAGCCTAAGGTTTCCAGATCAAGCTCCACTCGCTCCAGATAAGGCGCTTTAGGATCGAAAAAGTCAACGGAAATAACTGACCCTACCGAGGAGGCCATTTGATCCAGTAAGCCGCTTGGTTTTCCGTAATAGACGTTCTCCGCATACTGACCAATTTGTGCGATGGTAATAGCATCAACTTCACTCTGGGCATAAAAAGTGTTTATCATATTGCCGACTAAAACTTCAAACGCCGCCGAAGATGATAATCCCGAGCCCTTTAGAACACTAGAAGTGGTGTAGGCATTAAACCCTCCTACCCGATAACCTCTGTCTATAAAACCCTTGGCAACACCACGAATAATTGCTGAAGAGTGATTGTTTTCGCTCTCTTGCACAGCCATATCTTCTAAAGAAACAACATCTTCTTCATGACCCTCAGACTTGATTCGAATAACGTTGCTATTATTGGGAACGGCCACAGCAATTACATCCATATCCACACTAGCGGCCAAAACACGCCCTAATTGGTGATCGGTGTGATTGCCGCCAATTTCAGTTCGACCAGGAGCTGAAAATAAGGCTATTGGCTCCCCTTTTCCGTAATACTCTTGGTATAAATCAAGCAGTCGCAAATAGCGTTCTGCCAAAGGCTTTGTATTTTCCGGGTGACACCCGTAAACAGCACATAAGGTGGTATCTAGTTCTCCCTGCTGCAGTTTCTCACGAACTGTATCCAATGACTTCATAAGACCTCCTCAAATATATCCGATTATAAAACAGCTAAGGACGCATAATACTACATTTCCTTTCACTGCTTTTGCATTATACCCTCTTACTGTAAAAAATCCCAGTCCAACTTGAATGTTATGGATAGATTTAGGAAAAAATCATGTCTTACCGAATTTTTTCACTGTTCTTTTGACATCTGTAAGCCATTGAAACCACCGCTATTCCAAGACAGTTGCCCCAGAGGCATGAGCTCACCTTGTTCATCGGCTAATTGAAGGCCCCTACCTATGATGCCTTTGCCAAAACGCAAACGGAGCCGATCTACTACTCTATCTAATTCTCTATGGCCGGCTGATTCTTTCATGATGTCAAAAACAGACAGCTGCTCCCGCGAACCAACTTCACTCAAGCCACTAACTCTCACTCCCAAACTTCTGACACTTCCCGCCCAGGAATAGCTCTCCCGAAAAAGAGCCAAGGCCGCCTTTGCGATTTCTTGGGCAGAATCAGTATGCCTAAATAATTTTTGCTGCTTTTCATAGCTGGTAAAATCCTGATTGCGCACATATACATGAACGGTGGAAGCTCTCAGTTGATAAAAACGCAACCGTCCGGAAACTTTATCAGACAAAGTAAAAAGAGTTTGCCAAACCTCGCTTTCCGTCCTAATATCTCGTGCGGTTGTAATGCTGTTACCGATAGATTTCATCGGTGTCTTTGCATCGATTTTTTTCACACAGGAGTCATCCAGTCCATTGGCATAGTGCCAGAGTAAATCACCCTGCTTACCTAAATAGGAACGCAAAAATTCTAAAGGCGCTTTAGCTAACTGTCCAATAGTGCAAATATTAATCCGTTCTAAGCGTTTAACTGTAGCGGCTCCGGCATATAATAATTGGTTTACCGGTAGTGGCCACAAGATATTTTTATAATTATCCGGAGTAATGTGGGTAGTTCCATCAGGTTTCTTATAATCTGAGCCTAATTTAGCAAAAACTTTATTATAGCTTGCTCCCACGGAACAACTTAAGCCTAATTCAGCCTTAACTCGTTCACGAATTTCATCAGCTACAGCCTTAAGCTCCGCTAAGCTATAACTCTGAGTAAGATCAAGCCAACATTCATCCATGCCAAAACTTTCTACTTGATCGGTATATTGGCAATACAATTGATATGCACGTTTAGAGTAATCCGCATACTGCTCATAGTGACCCGGCACTAAAACTAAGTCAGGGCATTTCTGCTTTGCCTGCCAAATTGTTTCAGCTGTCTTGACACCTTTGGCCTTGGCAAGCTCATTTTTAGCCAAAATAATACCATGCCTTTTCGCGGGGTCTCCAGCCACAGCCATAGGAACTAAGCGTAACTGAGGACAGTTCTTCATTTCCACCGAGGCGAAAAAACAGTTTTGATCTACATGTAATATACTCCGCATAAAATCGCTCCAGAACATTTGTTCTTTAATTGTAACATGAATTTTCACTGAAAACAATTCAGAAAAAATTTCAGCCCCCAAACGCGAAAAACACGAATTTTAAGAATTCCTGTAATCAGTAAGGCGTTTCTCCCATAGCAACCGTCAAAAAACACCACTCTGAAACTCAAAGTGGTGTTTAAAAAGTCTTCTAATTCTTAGCCTCTGCTTAAAATCAGATATTGGCCTGTGGCAAATCCTGCAACGCAAGAAAATCATTGAGCTCTGCGAGCAAAGAATCACAATCCAGGCCATGAACCATGCACGCCTCTTCAATGGTCTCTCCGCTGGACATAGCACAGCCAAGGCAGTGCAGTCCGTTTTGTAAAAAGATCGGAATTGTTCCCTGATTCATATTCAAAACGTCAGCAATAATCATATCTTTAGAAACTTTCATAGTGCTCCTCCAATTTCATCTATCAGTCTCTGAAGCCTCTTCCTTGAAGCTCATTAAGAGAAAAACTTCTCCTCTTTACATTAGCATTCTCCGCCTAAATTCGCAAGTATCAAAGCCCAACTTCCACCCTGCCTACTGATGATTTTCATATAAATTATTTCCCAAGCTATCAATCAGCACAATAGCGGGAAAGTCACAAATTGTTAGGCGGCGAACAGCTTCTGCACCCAGATCCGGATAAGCAATCAATTGTGCTTCAGACACATGTTTAGACAATAGAGCCCCTGCGCCACCCGTCGCACCCAGATAGACAGCACCATAAGTTTTCATAGCGGCAACCACCTCCGGGCTTCGCAGACCTTTTCCCAACATGATGCTTTGGCCTCGGGCAATCAGAAGGGGCGCATAGGCATCCATACGGCTACTTGTAGTTGGACCAATAGAACCGATTACTGCCCCCGGGGGTGCAGGTGTTGGTCCAGCATAATAAATGGCACAGTTTTCTAGTGGGAAAGGTAAAGCTTCATTTTCCCTTATTGCTTCTGTTATTCTTTTGTGAGCAGCGTCTCTGGCTGTGTATATGGTTCCGCTGAGCAAAACCAGATCACCGGCGCGGAGAGTCCTGGCTTCCTCAATGGGTAAAGGTAAGGATAGTTTTTTTCGAGAAAAAGACTCTTTTGTCATAGATGGTTCCTTTCCATTCTCTCAGCTATTAAAGCAGTAGGTGTGGGTACTCGTCTCTAAAGCGTCACAGATTTATGCCGGGTGGCATGACAGCTCATATTTACAGCCACAGGTAAGCCGGCAATGTGAGTGGGGTAGGTATTGATATTTACAGCCAAGGCTGTGGTTATTCCACCTAATCCCCCCGGTCCAATATTTAAATGATTAATCTCTTCCAGTAAATCAACTTCCAGTTGAGCAATATGAGGTAAAGTGCTGCTAACTCCGAGGGGGCGCAGCAAAGCCAGCTTAGCCAACTTGGCAGCCATATCCATAGTTCCACCTATGCCAATACCTAAAATAATTGGCGGACAAGGGTTAGGTCCGGCTTTTTTTACTGTATGAATCACCGCATCCTTAATACCCTGAACCCCTTGGGAGGGGCTTAGCATAGTCAAGCTGCTCATATTCTCACTGCCAAAGCCTTTAGGAGCAACAGTAATCTTAATAGCATCCCCCGGAACCATATCCCATATAATCACTGCAGGAGTATTATCCCCAGTATTTTTACGCAAAATAGGATCTTCCACGACTGAAGCACGTAAGTACCCCTGTTGATAGCCCTTTGAAACCCCACGATTAATTGCCGCTGTTATATCCCCACCAACCAAATGTACCTCCTGCCCAAGCTCTACATGAATAACAGCCATGCCTGTATCTTGGCAAATCGGCAAACCTTCGGTTCGAGCTACCTTCGCATTTTCAAGCAGCTCGTCTAAAATAGCTTTAGGCTGATTCTGAATCTCTTTGTCTCTCATGTCTCTTAAGCGAGCCTCAATATCAGAGCCCAAATATATATTCGCCTCCACACACAGGCGAGAAACGGCCTCTTCGATTTTGGCTACTGTTACTTCCCTCATCTTGCCACCTCCTGCTCTCTAGGAGCATGTAATACTCTGCACTTTATGATAATCCTTGACCTTCCCCTTTACAACCAGGTAATCTGGCTGATTTTTCGAAAATATTCACAAACAATCAAAACTTAATATGAAATATTCCGTTGATATGTGGAAGAAAACCGTCATATACTTCACGTAAAAGCAGGCTAAAGTGAGGCAAAAAGCCTATTTAAAGGGAATTTCTTCTCTTTAAAGTTGAAATTTTAGTGAAAAGACTTGACACAAACCATACTTGCATATCATAATATTCGAAGTGAATATCGCCTAAAGGAGGCAAATTATTATGAATAAGACTGATTTAATTGATGCAGTAGCACAGGCAACTAATTTGACCAAGAAAGAAACGGAATTGGCTATTAATGCCACTCTTGATGCCATTGTAGACGCCCTTGTTAAGGAAGAAAAAGTTGTTTTAGTAGGCTTTGGAACCTTTGAGACAAAGAAGCGTGCCGCAAGAAAGGGCAGAAATCCAAGTACCAAGGAAGTTATTAACATTCCTGCTTCCAAAGCCCCTGTTTTCAAAGCTGGTAAAGGTATGAAGGACAAAGTTAACAAGTAATTTCTGTCTTTATTAATGAATTCACTAGGCAAATAACCCCGGTATATGCAAAATCATATGCTGGGGTTTTGCTATTCCTAAAACTTCGGCTCTGGATAGTAGAACCTATACCATCAGTGCTATGCTTAACTATCAGGGGTCTGGGCGCGTAATAGTTCGGCTATAATTTGATCATACATGAGCCTGAGAGCCTTAGCCCCCTTAAGAGAACAAGCGACTTCAGATCGGCTTAGGGTATAGCGTATATTGCGCTCTACTTGAGATGTTGTAAGAGAAAATTCTTTAGCCGCCAACGGATAGATGCCTTTACTCACCGGCGATAAGAGGTTAGGTTCACCAATGGAACGTAACAGGGCAAAACGTAGTAACCGGCCACCTGAAAGATTTCTATCAATTTTCCAATGAGATAGAACTGCTTCTACCGCCTCTAAGATTTGAAAACTACTATAGTTCTTCTCAGCGTTCTTATGACCGGTCGCCTGCTTGGTAATTTGGTAAGCCGCTGCCTGAATATTTTGACGAGCATCAACCAAATAGTGCAAGCGCCCAGCGGTATCACTTACACCAACCAATCCCCGGCGACGCATCAAGGTGTTAATGTTATCCAATATTTGCTTATCATTACAAATAATATAAAATCCCAGTTCTTGGCGGCTATCTAAACTATATCCAAAAGTAGAAGCGGATAGATTTGATGGTGTAGACACGCTCATTAGTAGACCCTCCTTTATCAGGTAGGACTATTGTTGCATCTCTTTTATTTTGAATCAATAGGATATATACAAAACTAAAGAACTTCTTTAGAAACAAGTGTTAAATCGATAACCAAATGCGAGTAAGGCGTATAGCGCACTTCTATTTTATCTCCGGCTTTAGGCTTATAGAGAAAGGGGTTATGCCGATATTTTACCTGATCCAGATAGAATGAAGTATTCAGGAAATTTACAGAGTTCACTTGACCTACCGCACTCATGTAGCTGCCTTTAAGCACATAAACCACATCTAGTATTCTAGGACCAGAAAATAAAACTACCTGAACTAAAAAAAGGCAGGTTATCCCAATTGGCAATAAAAACGATTGAGGTTTGCGATTTCTGCGCTGATAATTAATTTTTGAGAAATGCAGAATTAACCCAAGTATTCCGATAGAAATGCCCACATGAATCAAAGTTGTTACATAGAAGTAAAGCATGTTGCGTGGCCTCCTGCAGTAATAATCAGATCGAGTTTGCGATCAGCCTCATTTTGAGGTAATGAATCCGTATATACTTGAAAATCATATCCTACCCCAATTAGAACTGTAGAGGTCGCCTCAGCAAAAAAGCGGTCATAATACCCCTTTCCGTAGCCAATTCGGCCTCCGCTTTGGTCAAAGGCTAATCCCGGAACTAGAACCAAATCTAAGGGCTCTGACAACGCCAAACAGGCTGCTCCCGGTTCCAAAATACCAAAGTGACCAATTCTTAGCTCCGAAGCGGCGGTTACCCGATAAAATGCCATCGCCTCATCACTAATCACTTTAGGAAAAGCCGTTTGAAAACCCCTCTCCCAAAAGCTGGGAAGGCAGGCCAAGAAATCTACTTCACCTTTAATTGGCGCATACAGCCCAATAGTAGGTATCCTTTTCTGGTTATAACAATAATGGCGACATAAAGGTGTTGCCATTATTTGCGCGCAAATAGCTCTTCCCGCCTCTTGAGTAAGGGCAGTAGGTATAGCCGTGCGTCGTTTTAGCATGGCTTCACGTATTTCGCTTTTGTCCATAGGCATATACCTCTACTCTGTCAAGGCTAAAAAAGCCTCTTGATCCAAGACTGGTATGCCCAAGGCCAATGCTTTATCAAGTTTAGAGCCCGGAGCCTCTCCAGCAATAACATAACTGGTTTTTTTCGAAACGGAAGAGGTTACCTTGCCACCCAAACGCAAAATAATAGCACTGGCCTCTTCACGGCTCAGACTAGGGAGCGTCCCGGTTAGGACAAAAGTCTGACCGCTAAACCGGCTGTCAACCTGTACACGCTGGGGCTTAATATCTAAGTGCACCCCTCTTTCTTCAAGAGTCTCGAGCAAACGTCGATTATGCTCTTCCGAGAAAAAGTTCACCACCGACTGGGCTGATATCTCGCCGAAATCAGGCAGCTTGGCCAAGGTTTCTAAGTCTGCTGCCGCAATTTCCCAAAGTGAAGAAAAGTTATCTGCTAAGGTTCTTGCAGCTACTACCCCAATATTTCTTATTCCCAGCGCTACTACTAAGCGATCAAGACTCCTACTGCGAGCTTCATCAATTGCCCTTAAGATATTAGTAACAGACAGCTCTCCCAGACCCTCAAGGGATAGGAGGCGCTCTTTTTTCGCTTCTAAAGAAAATAGATCAGCCATACCGGCGATTAATCCTTCTTGCAGCAGAGTTTCAATAAGAGCCGGACCGACACCACTAATATCAAGAGCATCTTTCGAAACAAAATGCACCAAGTGTCGGTAGAGCTGAGCCGGGCAGTTAATCCCGGAGCAACGGCTGATGGCTTCTCCCTCTTCTCTAAGGATTTTAGAACCACATTCCGGACAAACCTTGGGCATGATAAAAGGAGTGCTATCAGGGGGGCGTTTTTCAATCACCACTGAAAGGACTTCCGGAATAACATCACCGGCTTTCTGAATCCAAACCGTATCACCTACTCTAATATCCTTTTCGGCAATAAAATCTTCATTATTCAAAGTTGCCCGTGCAATGGTACTACCAGCTAAAATCACCGGCTCAAGAATAGCTACCGGCGTTAGTTTCCCTGTCCGTCCCACCTGAAGACTGATTTCTTTAAGACGCGTGGTTTTTTGTTCTGGGGGATACTTGTAGGCAATGGCCCAACGAGGGGCTTTGGTAGTCTGACCCAGCAGCTCACGTAGCCCTAACTGATTAAGTTTCACCACCGCTCCGTCAATGCCATAATCCAGGCTACCACGAATTTCGCCAATCTCACAGATCCCTTGCCAGACCTCTTCTTCCCTTTGACATACCAGGTAGTTAGGGCTAATAGCAAAACCGCATTCTCTTAAAAAATCAAGGGTATCACTGTGACTTTTAAAGTCCAAGCCTTGAATTTCCTGAATATTAAAAATAAAAATCTCCAGCTCACGCCGTGCCGTAATAGAACTATCCAGTTGCCTAAGTGAGCCCGAAGCAGCATTTCTAGGGTTAGAAAAAACTTTATCGCCGGAAAGTCTAGCTTCTTCATTGGTTCTAAGAAAGGCAGAATAGGGCATATAAACTTCGCCTCGCACTTCTAAATAAGGAACGTGGCGGCTGGTTTTTAGCTGTTTAGGCAGATTGTGAATTTGGGCTATATTGCCGGTAATATCCTCTCCGACTTCGCCATCCCCCCGGGTAGAGGCACGGTAATATTGACCATTTTGATATTCAATAGAGACAGACAAGCCGTCAATTTTTTGCTCAATCACATATTCCGGCAGGGCATCAATGCCGGCTTTAGATAGCGTCTCTTGCACCCGCTTCATAAAATCAGCTACTTCCCCTTGGGAGAAGGCATTGTTTAAGCTCAGCATAATATTTTTATGCCGAAGTTTTGGAAAACGCTCCGAAGCTTTTCCACCTACACGTTTACTGGGGGAGTTGTCTTGGGCAAAAAGGGGGTAGGCAGCCTCTAGCTCGGTCAGCTCCTTAAGCAAAGCATCATACTCAAAATCCGAAATTTCCGGAGATTCTTGGTCATAATAAAGATGATTATGATGCTCAATCATCTTTCTCAGTTCATCGATTCTCTCCCAAGCTTCCATTGTGCTACCTATCCTTTATGTCTACCGCGGCTAAAAAATATAATCGGAATCAGAATCAAGGCAAATAAGAATATTGTCCATACCCAAAGGGGAATCTCAAACCAATTTCCCATACCCGTAAGCAGGCTTTTATCCCCTTCAGCCACCCAAGCCTGTAAAAAACTTGACTCCAAGTTAAAGCTGGTGGAAATTGGCGTCAAAACCAGTTCGCTAAACAAGAGCACCGGTATAGCAAAGATATAGGCATCTCCTAGCCAATAGCTGGGTCTCTTGCCTCGAAAAATAACAAAAAGCAATGCCAAGGCCAATCCGGCCGTTACCGGAAAGGATACCGCATCAAAGCTCTTTTGTTGAATGCAGGTAAATAAGTAATAAAGCAAACTTAGTAGTGCACATAGCCCTGCTATGTACTCTCCAAATTTACCTGCACTTAAAAGCAATAGACCGATGGTAACTAGCCCTAGCAAAAGTACAACGATAACGGTCGCTGCGGGAACCGGTAGCGGCAAATTTCCTAATAGCCAACGAAAAAAATCTTTAAAGGCGTAAGCAAAATAGCGAAATGGGCCGGTAACAACTGTTCCCCACAGCAAAAACAAGGCTATCGTAATAAGTAAGGCTCTCGTGCCGCTCTTCAAATGTCATCCCTCCAAGTACTTAGCCTAAATATAAATATATTAAGCTTCTGATTCATAAGGGTCATGATCCGCCAATAATTCTTTTAAAACAGCAACTTCTTCTCCCGTCAAAGACACACCTTTTCCAGCTTTCTCATGATCCGGAGCCCAGTCTCTAATATCTAGTTTAGGTGTTCCCCCGTTCCAGCTGACCATGTTAACTTCTCTGTTCCAGCCAGACTTACTGGTAGACAGTACGCCTATTTCCTTAATAATTTCAACGGTAATCTCACTCTTAGCCATATTGACCTCCCTTTGATCCCGGATTCTCTACCGGTATGTAAGACTATTCCTGCTCCGTCTGGATTGACAGAGTAGCAAGAATGCTTCATGATTATAGCACATTAGAAAATGAGTTACGAGATTTTAACAAAGGGGTGCTATTTTGCTGGGTATTCCATCACAAGGGATGTATTTCTTATTGGGAGTCTTACTTCTAGGACTATTGGTTTTTTTGCGATTAGTCTGGGAACCCTATATGCTAAGAATTCGGCACATTCGCTTATTCGACCCTTGCCAAAAGACAATCCCCGATGACCAAGGCCTAAAGGTCGCCTTTTTTACTGACCTTCATGGCAAAGGTTGTAAAATCCCTACGGAAAAACTGCTTCGTGGTCTCTTGGCGACAGAGCCGGATATTGTGCTTTTTGGTGGTGATATTTGTAATAGTAGTAAAGACAAAGAGGTTGGCCTGCTGCGCCTCAAAGAGATCGCCAAGGGGGCTGAGGCTAAAGGCATTCCCTGTATAGCGGTTCGCGGTAATCATGACCAAAGCATCGCCAGAGAAGAATACACACAAAGCGGCTTTGAGCTTTTGGAAAATGCTAATAAACGAGTACAGCCTAAAGGGAAAAAGCCTTTTTTAATTATGGGGGTTAATGATTCCGGAAAAAAAGATATGCGGTGGCGCAGTCCAAGTCAAAAATACTTTAAAGATGTTCCGCTAAGCCACCGAATTGTGCTGGTGCATAATCCGGAGTTTTGTGTCTATCATCACCAAACCTTCCGTTTTTTATTATCTGGGCATTTTCATGGCGGCCAAATCTATCTGCCCTTTCATTTAGAATACAAATTATTTCGACGTGAAAGTCTACCTAATGAGGGAATCTACCGGGGTGTTTTCACTAAAAATCAGATTCAAGGTTATATCTCCCACGGCTGTGGCTGTGTCCTTTTTCCCTTTCGCTTCTTATCTTTACCGGAAGTCTGCCAAATTACGATTCTCCCACCTGAGTCAGGTGTATGAAAAAAGGAGACGAACGCTGTTCGTCTCCCCTAGTCAAAACCTATCCTCATCCTCGCCCATGACAGATTAATCTTGCGATCCGGACGATTGATTTAATGTCCTCACCTTAGTCACCTAAGATAGCCACAGGCTTAACATGCCAAATCTCTTCCGCATAGTCATGGATGGTACGGTCAGAGGAGAAGCGGCCGGATAAGCAGATATTAATCCAGCACTTTCTTGCCCATTCCAAAGGACGGGTATAGTCACGGTAGAGCCGGTCTCTGGTCTCGCGATAGTCTACAAAGTCCCCCAATACATAGTACGGGTCGGCAGGTTGCCAATTAGAGCCATAAACCAGACTATTAAAAAGGTCTCTGAACATTCCCGTTCCACCATCATCAAAAGTTCCATCAATTAAACGATCCAGAGCCTTTTTAAGGCCGGGTACATTTTCATACTGCCAGTGAGGATTATAGAAATTTCTTGTGGAAGCTAAATTCTCTACTCGACAGCCAAAAATATAGATATTTTCGGCTCCCAATTCGGCCGGATTGTCAGCCGACCAAGATACAGCTTGAGCAATTTCCACATTAGCTCCATCATAGGTTCCTAAGGTCACCGCTCCATTCATCATAAATTTCATATTGCCTGTACCGGAAGCTTCCAGACCGGCTGTGGATATTTGCTCAGATACATCGGCCGCTGGGAAAATCTTTTCACCTTTAGTTACGTTATAGTTCGTAACAAATACAACCTGCAGTCGATCACGAACGTCCTTATCCGAATCAACCAATTTAGCAATCTCATTAATAAATTTTATGATGGCCTTAGCCCGGAAATAGCCGGGAGCTGCTTTGGCGCCAAAGATTACGGTCACAGGCGGCAACTCCAAACTAGGATCAGCCTTAATGCGGTCGTATAAATTAAGCACGTAAAGAGCATTCAATAATTGACGCTTGTATTCGTGTAAACGCTTTACCTGAACATCAAAAACTGACTGAGGGTCAATAATTACCCCCTGATTCTTATACAAATAGTCAGCCAGATCGGTTTTACAACTGCTCTTAATCTCTAAAAAACGTCTCATTATGTCATCATTTTGAGCCAGTGGTGCTAAGGTAGCCAGCTTATCCAGCTGGGTAACCCACTCTTCACTGCCTAAAAGCTCAGTGAGCAGTGCCGAAAGCCGAGGATTAGCCATTCTAAGCCAACGCCTGGGAGTTACACCGTTGGTTTTGTTCGAAAACTTTTCTGGCCAAAGCTGATACCACTCCTTCAAAGTATCCCGTTTAAGAATATCTGTATGTAAAGCCGCCACTCCGTTTACAGAGTGAGAACCGTAAATAGCCAGCCAAGCCATTCTTACCTTGCCTTCACCCAAAGGTGATAGCCGATCTACAAAATCCTGATAGTGGCCTAAAGCAAATAGCTCATTTCTAAATTGCAAATTAATTCCGTCGATGATCTGGTAAATTCTTGGAAAGAGATACTGGAAAATACCAATGTCCCACTTCTCAAGAGCTTCAGCCATAATGGTATGGTTAGTGTAGGCAAAAGTTTCTTGTACAATTGACCATGCCTTTGTCCATTCCACCCCATTCTCATCCACAAGAATACGCATAAGTTCAGGTATGGCAATAACTGGATGCGTATCATTGAGTTGAACTGCATTAAAAGCCGCAAACTTACTCATATCCTCGCCATGGACGTTCTTATAGCGGCGGATGATATCTTGAAGAGATGCCGACACAAAGAAATATTGTTGTCTTAAACGCAGCACCTTACCATCATATGAGGTATCATTAGGATAGAGAACCCGCCAAATATCATTTACTCGGTTACGCTCAATGACGGCATCGTCAAAACGTTGCGAGTTAAAAAGATTAAAATCAAACTCCTGAGCCGGTTCTGCCTTCCACAACCGCAAACGGTTCACATTATCTGTTCCAAAACCAGTAATTGGCATATCAAACGGAACAGCCCAAACCTCTAAATCGTTGTAATGTATCTTTACCCGTTCTTCTTCTCTCCGCACCACGAAGGGGTAACCCTTCTCCATCCAGCTATCAGGAACTTCTTTTTGAAAGCCGCCGTCTATTTTCTGGCAAAATAGCCCATAGCGATAAAGTATGCCATAGCCGGTAACCGGCAAATTCAACGTTGCGCAAGAATCAAGAAAACAGGCTGCCAAACGCCCCAGACCACCGTTACCCAGGGCGGCATCATCCTCTTGCTCTAAAAGTTCCGTGAGATCCACGCCGAAATCGGCTACCGCATCTTTAGTTTGCTCGTAAATTCCCAAATTAACTAAATTATTCAACAAGGAGCGGCCTTCCAAAAATTCAGCCGAAAAATAATGACTTTGCTTAACCGTATCATACTCGTCTCGCGTCGTTTCCCAATCATTGGCAATGAGTTCTACAACCGTTCGGGAGAGTGCCATCCAGTAATCCCATAAGGTACCTCTATCGGCAGATTTCCCAGAATCTGCCCGAATATGGGCGGCGATCTTTTCCCTAATAACCTGAGCTTCGATTTTTGTTCCCATCATTCCTTTAGCTGACTCCAAAGCACAATAACGGCTGAGTCATACTACTCCTTTTCTCAATAATTTATATATTCAAAAGTTCTTTATAATAAATAAATTTCGTTTTTGATTGTAACACCCCCCCTATTAGGCGTCAAATTTAGTCAAAGATTAAAGA
This sequence comes from uncultured Oscillospiraceae bacterium, assembly GCA_964518595.1. GTDB lineage: Bacteria > Bacillota > Clostridia > Saccharofermentanales > Saccharofermentanaceae > CAZFHA01. Next base: position 3,523 of record CAZFHA010000015.1, on the reverse strand, counting down.
CAACGCCAACCTTCATTCTCTTAAATAGAAGACAATTTTATTAAGGATTATTGGGGTTTTTCTTGTCGAAAAATGACGTTATTTTAGAGTTAAAAGCCTTGCATATAGCGCTTGATAAAGCTATGCTTAGCATATACTTTTACTCTTGGAGGTTTAGATGACCCTAGCAATCTTATCTTCAATTCTTGCTCTGGCAGGTATCGTAATCGCTCCTCTGTTGGTAAAGTTGTATAATAGCTTTCCAGAATCTTGGCTTTTAGATTACGAGACAGATAGCAGTGTAATCTCCGCTAAGCGATTGGGTTTGAGATATATTTTCTTATTAACACCGATATTAGCAGTCTGCTTTGGATTATTTTTGCCTATTAATCCACAGGTCTTTAACCAACAGCAGTGGGGACAGCTTCTTGCTTTTCTCTTTACCACATCCTTACTGGCACTGGTTTTTGTGGCTGATGAACTGAATCGAGTCATTCCCGATCAACTTCTGCTTATGCTTTTCTTGCCTAGCCTGCTTGCTATCTGGGGTGATTTACAGCATGGAAGTTTATGGCTGGCACCAGGCACGCCTTGGTATTTTTTACTGCTGTCTCGTTTTGCTGGTTTTATCATCGGAGGTGGCATTCTTTTAATAATTGCCCTAGTTGGGCAGTTTTTTACCGGTGGTGAAGTAATGGGTTTTGGCGACATTAAGCTGGGAGCGGTCTGTGGTCTCCTGGTAACCGGATTTGGAATTCCATTTTTATTATTTTCTGCCTTTACCTTAGCAGCGCTTCAGGCCATCCCTATCCTAATAAAGCGGAAACGCCAGACCAAAGACCAGTTAGAGAAGCCAGAAGAGGATGTACATTTTTCTCAAGACCCCAATTACATTGCTTTCGGACCTTTTCTAGCCATGAGCACCGTTCTTTTTTTATTATTGGAATCCCCCATTCAAGTCTACATTGCCAGAACTCTCATGTTATAATTTGGGGTAGTGCCAGTGACAAAGGAGAAATACTGTGAATCGTTTAGAAAATGTCCCAGAGTCAAGAACCCTTGCTCCATCAATAGGTAGTCAAATTTTTGCCTTGTGCGCTCTATTTAATTTAGTAATTACTTGGGGCTGGAGATTTTTACCGGAAGAATGGCTCTCATTTTCTAAGACCTCTCTCATTGGCTATAGTTTGATTACTCTGCTCCGTTTAGTACTGACGCTGCTGCTACCCACCCTCTGGCTGGCCTGGCGCCGACCCGCCAAAATTTCCCGATTTATGGGTAAGAACCCTGGAGCAGGAGCTTTTATATTGAGTTTTTTTGCAGGAATACCAGCTATACTTATTGGTATTGCTCTACATAATCTTTTGCTCCTTTATAGACAAAAGCTTGATATACCAATACCACTGCCGAGTTTTATTTTTACCCTCAAGGACACAACTCTTGAAACGACTTGGCTGTTTATCCTAGTTGTAGTGCTTCTTCCCCTAATTCTTGAGGAGTTATTTTTTCGTGGTGCACTTTTTTATACCTTACCCTCCACTGCAAGGAGCCGATGGCGAATTCTCGTCAGTGCCCTCTTCTTTGCTATCTATTTACAAAATCCGATTGATTTTTTCCCCTTACTACTCCTTGGGCTTTTGCTAGGTTATATACGCCATATTACCAATTTTCTCTTTTGCACGGTGGTAACCAGAGTTGCAATGGCCATTACTTTTTTCACATTCGCATCGCTCTTTCCTTATACTAGCCAGCTGACTACTTTAGAACAAAATTCTCAGCGGACAACTTTATACACCAGTACCGTAGTTCTGGTTATGAGCTTATGCGCACTCTTTCCAATCCTGTTTCAACTGCAAAAATTTGGTCGGGAAGATGCCAGATTTTTTGCTAAAACTGCGGATAAAGAGAATCACATCTCTGACAAAGAGGATACTTCCGAGAAAGGCAGCTTGGTTTTCAGTCTTTTGCTTTATAGCTTTGGTCTGATTATGTTTTTGGCTAACTGGGTGCTATTATTCGATCTTGGAAAATTAGCCACAGGCTGAAACCAGCCTAACCTAACAAAAACAAATCCCTGATAACAAGCAGTTTTTCTTTCCACTTAGGGACAATTCAGCTATAATGGTATTTGCTTTACAATTAAACAGGATTTTCAATGGGAGGTTCCTTATGGACGAAAATTTGCGCTATCAAAGGGATAAGGCAACCGTTATCACTATAATCAAGTATCTTCTCATTTTGGGTGTTAGCGCGGGTATTATATTTGTCTCTTCTCGTCTTCTTATTATTGTCATGCCTTTTCTCATCGGCTTTATTTTAGCCAAGGCTTCACTTCATATCGCCAATGGTCTGCTTAAGTTAGGCCGTTTGTTTAAAAAGCTTCTGGCTAAAAGAGGGAAGGCCGCAGAGTCTCTGGATCAACCCTATGTTCCCATGGTTATCAAAAAGACATCCGAGAGGGATAAGGAACGTCATCACCTTGCCAGAGTATTTTTTCCCAGCCGAACTCATAAAAAAAGCTCAATGCAGACAAAGGTTTCGGTTATCGTTTTTGCGGTTTTGTTGAGCATTACTTTAGTTTTGTTGGTTCTGGGTGTTGTAGCCTTAATTTCTCAAATTCAAAAAATAGCTAGTTCTACCAGCTTCTCTCCCGCAGACGTAGTAAATACCATTACAGATTGGCTACGTAAGTTTTCCGAAGCTAATGGCGGATTTTTAAAACATGATCAGCTAGAATCAATTACTCAGTACATTAACGATCTGGCCACCGCCATAAAGAGTAATTTACCCAATATTGCTAAGGACGTATTGGATGTAATCCTCTCGGTAGCCGGCAACTTGCCTACAGCTTTCTTTTTCATTATAGTTATGATTATGTCCGGGTTTTATTTCCTAACTGATCCCAAAATGATCCTGGAGTTTCTATCCAGAAATCTTAAAAGCCGTACTTTTCGCCATAAGTCAATCCACTTAGTGAATCGGCTTTCCACCATGCTCTTTCGAGTTTTGGGTGGCTATACCGCTATTTTTCTGATTACTTTTTTTGAATCCTTACTTATTTATGCTATAGCCGGCATACAATATGCTCTTCTCCTAGCTTTAGTAACTGCAATTTTAGATTTCCTGCCTGTTCTGGGCGTCTCGGCGACCTTTATTCCCTTAATCGCCTTTAAGATTATTGAGGGAGATTATAAAGCTGTTATTATTCTTATTGTTGGTCTGACCCTGATAAGTATTGTTCGGCGAATCATTGAGCCACCAATCTTGGGGAGTGCCATGAAGATGCATCCTATGGCAACTTTATTTGCGATGATTGTAGGTGTAGCGCTGTGGGGCGTGGCAGGTTTTGTGCTGGGCCCAGTGGTTTTACTGATTATCACAGAGATTTTCCGCACCTTTGCCCTAGACAAAAAGCTAAGAGAGTGGAGCGGCCGAATCTTAACCCGCTTCGCTGAATAGGTTAATCTACTTACTGGTACAGCTTTGATAACAATCGAGTAGGAGGCTAGCCATTAGTTGGCTAGCCGACCTCTCACACCACCGT